>NZ_LXYG01000017.1 GCF_001650905.1 Balneola sp. EhC07 | reverse complement strand
CGCACAAACAATCTGTCTTATGCTTCAATAATTTCCAAAGAACTTACCTTTTGAAGACAAAAAAAGCTGACCTAAACGTGTTGTTGGATCAGCATTTTTATTTCCTCGAAAGGATTATAAAGGTACGGGATTTCTACCCTTCAGGGCAAGTTTTATTTCAATATTTTTTCTCTTTTTTTCTACTCTTTTTCTCAAGCTTGATTAGAGCTCAATAGAGGCTATTTCTCTCCGGATCTTCATCAAATTTTTGGAATAACTTTACTCCAAAATAGAATAATGGGGTATCAAAAAGAGCAAAAAAGAATTTGAACAGATAAGAATTGAGAATCAGAATGAAAACCGCCCCCAAACTATTCACATTCTCTCCCAGATTCCCGGCAAAATATAGAATCATTAGAATAGCAGTTGAATCTACCAGCTGACTAAACATGGTAGAAGCATTGTTCCTCAACCACAAGTGTTTTCCGTTGGTCTTCTTTTTCCAAAAATGAAATAACCGGACATCTACTGATTGTGCAATTAGATAAGCGATCATACTGGCAATAGTATTTCCTACCATAAATTCATATACCCCTTCAAATAAATCCAAACCACCACTTACACCAAGAGTATTAGGCAGAGAGTGATTAATCCACATCAACAAGAGCATAAAGAAGTTCATAAAGAAGCCCACCCAAACTACTAACTGTGCTTTTTTTCTTCCGAAAAGTTCAGAGATCAGATCCGTAGCTAAAAAGGTAAATGGATAAGCAATAACTCCTGCTGGCACACTCATTGTATAAAGACTTCCATCGCGAACCAATGAAGGAGTAATAGATTGCAACCAATCAGGTAAAGTAAGAGTGAAGATTGTAACGAACTTTGTAGTACCAATTACATTGCCAAGTACTAGTGCAGTAAGAAATATTCCTGCAAGTGACAGGAACAGAACGTCTCGTTGATGACTATGACTCATAGATTTTTGATTTAGAAACTAATAAAAGAAACACAGCCAACATTTGCTGAAATATTTCGTAACCAAGCGAACTGTTTCTATCCTTAAATAGTTTTTGTAAATATGACTGCAGAACAGATTAATGACAAAATCGAACTATGTGAATCAGCAATGGATCTGATTCTTTCCGAAGGTTCATTCACCATTGCCCAACTATCAGAAGCCACAGGTAAGACCGCGTCTCAGATCTACAGCTTGTTCCCAAATAAGAAAGCTATTACCGAATACTATTATCCTTCTCTGGTTATTCGTTATTCCGCCATGATCGGGGAAATTGAAGATTTCGAATCTTACACCATCAGCGAAAAACTATCTAATTTTATTTTTACGACTTTCGACATGATGGAAGACCGAAGAGAGTTTGTAGAAGATACTTTTGAAAAGATGGTCTTTAAGAAAGGATGCAATTCCGAATTCCATCAGGAAATGACTGCTTTGTTCAAACACTTTTTTACTACTGATGGAAGGATTGCCGTAAGCGCCGGTTTTGTGATGAAAGATTATTTCTATGAATTCATCGCAAGAGAGTATCTCGATATTGTAAAGTTCTGGCTAAACGATGACAGTGACGGCAAAGAAAGAAGTTTTGCGCTAACCGATAAGCTCACAGGCTTTGTGGAAGAAGTAGTATATAATAAGGTCATTGATAAAGGATTTGATCTTGCTAAGTATTTAATCAGTCATGCAGGATTGGCTAAAAATATTCCGCTTTTTGGTGAATGGATAACAAGTTGGTTTAACGATAACGAAGAAGAAAATAAAGATGAGTGATTTCCCATCCTCAAAATTAGAGCGCGGAACTATCATAGCTAAAACCGGAATCAAGGTTGGGAAAAACTACGCCCAGCGTTATTTGAAAAATAAGATCTCAGGCAAAAAAGATGATGGCGGTCAATTCCATTCCGATAATGCCAAGGAAGTTTTCAAAGAGTTTACCAAACTTCGTGGTACTGCTTTAAAAATTGCTCAGGGAATGAGCATGGATCAAGGGTTTTTACCTGAAGAATTTGCTGAAGTAATGAGTCAGGCACAGTATTCCGTTCCTCCTATTAATAAGGCTCTGGTTCGTTCTATTATTAAGAGAGAACTTGGAAGCTATCCCGAACAGCTTTTTGCGAAGTTTGAATCAGAAGCATTTGCAGCAGCTTCTATTGGTCAGGTTCACAAAGCAGAATTAAAAGACGGCAGAAAAGTAGCCATCAAAATTCAGTACCCCAATGTGAGGGAAACCATTGGATCGGATCTGGCCATGGGGAAAACAATAGCCAAGCGATTTATTAAAAAAGGATCTGATATTGATCCATATTTCGATGAGATCAAGAATACTCTTCTGCTGGAAACAGATTACAAACATGAAGGGCAGCAAATCGATCTTTTTAATGAGCGTTTTTCAGGTTTGAATATCGAGATTCCTGAATGGGTTCAGGAGTTCTCATCAGATAAAGTCTTGTGCATGACCTTTCTGGAGGGAAGACACCTGGGTGATTTTTTAAAAGAAAACCCATCACAAGAACAAAGAAATCATTTTGGACAACTATTATGGGACTTCTTCCACGAGCAGATAAAAGGCAACGACTACATCCACGCCGATACACATCCCGGAAATTTCTTATTTACTAAAGACAGCAAACTTGGAGTAGTTGATTTTGGATGTGTAAAGAAATTTCCCACAGAGTTTTTCTCTGATTATTTACAGCTCCTCCCAACTCATCTTAGCGAAGACGAAGAAAAGATCAGACGGTTATTTGAAAAACTGGAAGTCCTGAAGCCCAATTCTAAGCATGGAGACAAAGATCAGGAGTATTTCGAATTTGCCAAAAACTATGGAATGGTTTTCGCTAAACCTTATAAAGAGGATGTTTTCGATTTTGGTGATCCTGAATATGATAAAATGATCCGTCACTTTACTAAAGAAGCGCCGATGTCGAACGAACCCAGAGGGAACAAGCACTTTATTTATACCACCAAAGTTCATGTTGGGTTGTACAACATACTTATCAAACTGAAAGCACAGGTTGATACTGCAAATAGTAAAGAAGTGCTCCGGGAAGTTTTAGGAGATGAGAGTTTGTTTGTGTGAGCCGAATCATCAAATCAATTTAAATCCTATAACCAACCCCCACCTGCGGAGGGGAAGTTCGTTGAAGTAAATCAGAGAAATTTGCTCAATACCTTGGTATTCCCTACTATCTGAAAATTCAAATAAATCGGGGAATTATTGCAACAACTTAGGATGCCAATACTTGCTGTTTTGCTTGCCGGAGTAGCATTCAGTTCTTTCTTCATTTATCGTATCGAATCTGACAAAAGAGTTCTTGAAACAGAATTAATTGAATTATCTAAGGTCAAATACGGACTTTTTAATGTTGATGTTTGGACAGAAGAACTCACCAGAATTATTATTGTAAGAGTTAATGAGTTCCAAATGTCTGAATCCCGAGAGGATGAACTGCGAATCAAAATAGAAGAGTTTCTGGAAATAGCTATCGCAGAGTTGGAAGAAGGATTTGAAGAAGAAAATAAAGGGAGTGTCGGAGGTTTTCTAAAAAGGGGAGTTGCTTCGGTAACGGATGTCTTTGGTTTAATGAGAGAAAAAACTCCTGAAATAACGGAGAGTATTATCATCTTTATAAAAGATCCTGAAAACAAAGAATTGGCTAAAGATTTTTTGATCGATAAAATGCAGGAATATTCTGACAGCACCTTCTCAGAAATTGATTATTCTTTGTATGACCGGATTCTGGCTAAACACGACGCAACCGAAAAAAGAGAAGCCATTAATATTATAAAGGGAAAAGTTGATTCTTTAAATGATCGAAGAACCCCTTACTCTGTAGCTTTATTTGGGATTATAGGTTTATTAGCCTTAATCATCCCATTCAGTTCAGATTTTATGAAAGCAGAGTTCACAGTACTTACTATCATATGTGGAATATTGCTATCAGTAGGTGTTCTAATTCCCATGATCAATATTGATGCCCGGATCTCTAGGATGGAATTTGAGCTGATGGGCGAATCTATCATATTTATTGATCAGGTTTTGTACTTCAAAAGTAAAAGTATTCTGGAAGTAGTTTGGGTTATGATCACCAACAAAAAAGTGGACGTAATGGCTGTGGGAATTCTGGTTTTTTCTTTCAGTGTATTATTCCCTGTTTCCAAATTACTGGGATCCATTGCTTATATCTACTCTGAAAAGTTAAAGAACAATCCGGTTATCAAGTTTTTGGTTTTTAAAACAGCAAAATGGTCGATGGCTGACGTGATGGTCGTTGCTATTTTTATGGCTTATATCGGTTTTACCGGAATCATATCTGAACAACTTACTAGTCTTGAAAATATCGCCTTGAATGTGGACATCATGACTACCAACGCTTCCAGCTTACAAATTGGGTTTTTCTTATTCACTGCCTTTGCAGTGCTGAGTTTAATGGTTTCTCATAAACTTCAATACGGTGGAGAGAATTAAGAATGTTGGAATTAAAAATTAAGGATTGTAGAATTTGGATTCTTAATTATGAATGACCGCATCAAAAAGATTGTAATCATCATTATCATATGTGTTCCTCTTTTCATTTTGGGATGGTTTGGAATCGCTATTTATCAAATGGGTAAAGGATGGGATATAATAAACGAAAGAACTTGGCAACTCGAGAACCAAGTCTTACTCAATGAATACTTCTCTCCGGATTCAACAAAGAAAATAGGCCTTTATAAATATGATTCCGGAGCTTTAGGTTATACTGCTATTCAAATGTCGGTTGCAGCTTCATCTGATTCTTACCCTCTTACCGGAAATATTCTCGTGATTAACCGAGTTCCTCCTACTATCGAATGGAAAACACTGGATTCTGTTTATGTCTTAATTGACAAATCAAATACTCCCGGTTTTACTATCGATTCTTCAAAAATTATTAAGGACGTCTATTTTGAGTTTGAAGTTATCGCAACAGGTTCCACTTATTTAAAGAATTAGGAGTTCTAAATTTTGAATTGACAGATACCATATTCCTAATTCCATTATTCACTTATTCCTAATTATCGAGATACAACTTCAAATTCATGCTCCAATCTTTCCCCTTTTTCGTCCACTAAAACCAAAGTGTGTTTTCCGGGTTTCGGAGATAATGCTAATTGATGAAAACTCTCTGTTTCTCCTAAAAATTCATCGTTCAGATGCCAAAATATCTTAGTCCCGTTATTTCGATGGGCTATTTCAAACACAGCTTTTCCTTTTTCTCCATCCAGTTCTTTTGGCACATATATTACTGATGAATTGAACGGATAGATCAACCTCATAGCCAGCTTGTTTTCTTCCCCACATCCCGCAGCTAGTTCCGGTAACGACCTGTACTCACTATGATTTTTTTTGTAGTACCATTCCTGAACCGGAGGCAACACAAACAACGACTTGGTTTCCAAATCTGAAATATCAGCACAGCTACTATTTTTTCTTTGTCCGGATTTTTTGTCAATATGAATGATCTGATGATAAGGACACACTTCGGTTTTTAATCCTGATTTTGGAACACTTTCTTTTACTGTTTCGGGACAACCTGAACCTGCTCTGTGTCCGCTCTTTTTGCAAACCAAAATTTCTTCCATCTCATATATAGGTTCGTTGAACCAACTTGAGGCAGGCAGTATGTCAAAAACATCAAACAAAATAGGTCCTGCGGTTTTCAGTCCGGTCAATTCCGGTCGACCTTCTCCATCAGCATTACCAACCCAAACCCCAACTACAAATTCAGGAGCGATTCCCACCGCCCAGCCATCTCTGTAGCCGTAACTGGTTCCGGTTTTCCAAGCTACTTTTCTTGCATTTTGAAAACGTCTCCAATGCAAATCTTCTTCCGGACGGGTGACTTCCAGCATTGCTTCAAAAGTACTGTACAAAGCGCCGGGATTTATTACTGTTCTTTGTGAATGATTTTCAGAATGTTTATCTGAAGCTAACTTCGAAGAAAAGTTTACCCGTTCATATCCATCAGAATCATTTTTTAAAGCACTATAATTATTGAGTTGATAGGCCAACGATCCATACACCGATGTGATATCCCATAGAGTAGCTTCTGCTCCCCCTAATATTAAGGACAAACCATAATGTTCAGGATCATGGGTGATAGTACTTAACCCTAATTCATTCAGATAATGATGAAATTTTGGAACCCCAAACTCCAGCAACATATAGACAGCAGGCACATTTAAAGACCTTGAAAGAGCTTCTGATGCAGGCACCGCTCCATCATAACTCCTGTTGTAATTCTGTGGAGAATAATCCGTGAATTTTGAGGGAATATCCTGCACTAAAGAATTCGGCAACATCTCTCCTTCATTTAATTTCAACATATATAATAATGGCTTGAGAATACTCCCTGTACTTCTCGGAGAACTGATCACATCTACGCTTTGTCCGTGTTTTCCTGAGTTACCTTTTGTATTACCAACATAAGAGATCACCTTTCCCGAGTTTACATCCAGCACCAATACCGCTGCATTTTGAATGCCATTCGATCTCAGCTTCTCATGATGACTGTCTACAATTTTGTTGATCCTGATCTGCAGGTTATTTTCTATCGATGTCTTTACTCTGCTCCCTTTTTCAGAGCCTGTATAAAATTTCGAAACCAAATGAGGAGCAACATTTGGCAGATCAAGTGGCTGTTCGGGTAATGGCTCTAACACTGAAAGTTCATATGTAAGAGAATCGATCTGCTCCTCTTCCATTAATCTTTTCAGTAATCGATCTCTTTTGGCTTTAAGCGCTTCTCTGTTTCTTCCCGGATGAATAAGCGCCGGACTATTCGGAAGAACGGCAAGTGTGACTGATTCCGCCCAAGAAAGATCCGCAGGAATTCTTCCGAAGTATCTCCACGAGGCTACTTCCAGTCCAACTACATTACCGCCGAATGGAGCATGGGCTGCATAAAGAGATAATATTTCGTCTTTTGAGTAACTGAACTCAAGTCGGGTAGCCTGAACCATTTCTTTCAACTTTTCCCAAACAGTGCGATCTGGATTTTCTTTTGCTAATCTGATGACCTGCATGCTTAACGTACTGGCTCCGCTTACTACTTCTCCGGCTTCATAATTCTGTTTAAGCGCACGTGCTATCGCAAAGGGATCTACTCCCAAATGAGATTCAAAATTCTTGTCTTCAAATTCAATAATTGCCGTTTTAAATTTTTCAGGCACTTCTTCTGAAACCGGAAATCGCCATTGTTCATCATCTGCAATTTTTGCCCCAATCAGAGTTCCGTTTTTGTCTTCCAATATCGTAGAATAAGAAGGATTGAATAATGGATCTGGGAGGGAGTTGTAGTAGAGGATTCCTAAAATTAGGATTATCGCCATGACCAACCCTCCTCTTGTTCTCCTCCCAAGAGGAGAAACTCGTTGGCTCGGTTCAGTATCTGAGCAACGAGCTTCCCCTCCATCGGAGGGGATTGAGGGGAGGGTTGGTGCTCTCATCGATATTAGATTCTTAAACCACTTCATCATTCAATATTTAAGTCCCCTCTTGAGAGGGGATTTAGGGGTGTGTCAATATGATTGAAAGTTTTCTTCATGTTTATTCTTCAACAGGAACTACATTCACCCACTTTCCGGCATTACGGGCACTGATAGTTTCATCATACATTGCATAAGTAGTTAGCGAAGGCAAATAAAACTTCCCGGCATAACTCGCATTTAATTGTACACGAAATGTTTTGGATTGCTTTGCTCTCAGATCAAAATAAGTGTAGATGCGGTCATCTCTGATATCCTGATATTCGAAACTTGCAGTAGGCTCACTGAAAGAAGCGTCGTCCATTCGAGTATTTCTGATCTCCCAACCGGATGGAAAGATCTGACTCAACGCCATTTCTTCATAATTACCACGAAGTCCCGGATTTGAGATCGTAACCTCAGCTATAAAATCGCTCCCTTGTTCAATATTATCAGTATCTATCGAATTCCTATCCAGATCTGTATATCTGATCTTTTGATTCAAACTATTTGAATTGGTGATATCATCACCCAAAAGCGGGGTTCCTTTCAAAATCAATCGGGCAAACAAAGTTCCTTCAGATTCATTTTTAAACACCAATTTGTTTTCTGAAAGCTCATTCATTTTCAAATTGATCTCAGTGATGAAAGCCTGAGATCCGATCTTTCCTTCTCTCCTTCCGTTTAAAGTGTATGAAGCATTTATATTTCCTGACGAACCGCTTTCTTCCAGAAACTTAGATATCGCAATTAATCCGTAAGCCGTTGTTTGAGTGCTGAGCCATCTATGTGAGCTTAATTCCTGAGAAACACTTCTCGCCACCAGAGATGCATCCTGATTCCTCTTCAGCAAACTCAATGCTTCAAGGATCATGGCACGATCCCGGAGTGAAGAACCATAACTTCTGGAAAGCTCTCTGTAATCTTCCACTTCAGTGGATGCTCCTTCAACAATATCATTCCCGGCTTCGGGCTGACCGGCTAAAACATAAGCTGCAGCCAATCGCCATTTTGCTTGAATAGATAGGTTTTCTCTTTCTCTCAAACGATTCATGGCTCCGAGATCCGCGGAATTAGCTAGAGCCAGTGTATATAATCTGTACGATTGAATCAGATCTGAACGATAATACTCATTGTTCTCCGTCCAGGTTCTGGCTCTTTGTCTTTGAAACCGATTGATGCGATCCATCACATTTGAAGAAACATAATATCCTTTCTTTTGGGCTTCCAGAAGAAAGTGATATCCGTAATTTGTTCCCCAAGAGTTGGCATCTTCATGTCCGGGCCAGTAAGATAAACCTCCACTTGATGTTATAAACTTTTCAATTCTTTTTATCGCCCCATTAATATTGGTTTGAATATTCTTTTTGCGCTCCTGGTCCAGTTCCATCACATCACCAACAAACAACTGAGGAAATGCAGAAGAAGTGGTTTGCTCAATACAACCGTGAGGATAACGGATCAAATAATTCAATCTCTTCCCAAAATCCACAGGCGGAATTCTGGAGATCTCCAGTGTCGCTTCATTCGTTCCTGCCATTCCCTGCGGATCAAATATCACTTCCCAGTCAGAATCAGATTCCACAGTTTCGGATCTTATATCCACGAAAGGTTGATTGGGATTTCTTACCGCGATCTCTATTTCATGATAAGCACTTTCGTTTCCGCTGATAACTTCAACCCGAACTTTACCAACACCAATAGCAGGTTTTGTTTTCAGTTTAAAGGTAACCAATTCATCGCCCGGTTCAGAAAATTGAACTGAAGTTGTTGATGAGCTTTCAATAATTTCAAAAAGTTCATTGGTCTCAACTTTTACCTGAACGTCTTTAACAGATTCCTTCATCGCAAAGACATTTACCGGAAGATCTACCGTTTCTCCGGGACCTAAAACTCTCGGTAGCGTTGCCAAAACCATAACCGGTTTCCGAACCGGAGTTGTGGTTTCCGTTTCTCCGTATGCGCCGTCTTGTCCGGCGATGACCATAGTTCTTACTGATCCAACATAATTCGGAACTGAAATTTGATGTCGATTCGTTTTCCCTTTCTCCAAATAAAAAGGACCTAGAAATCGAACCATGGGCTTAAAGCGATTTGCTTCGTTAAGCGGATCTTCAGATGCTTTGAGTTCTCCATCACCTCCAACAGCCAAAATTCTGGATAATGATCCTGCATAAACATCACTTACCGAACCAAAAATATCCCAGGTTTTTATTCCCAATGCTTCTCTGGCATAGAAATAGTCATGAGGTTCAGGAGTACTGAAATTAGTGAGATCCAGCAAGCCTTCATCCACTACGGCTACGGTGTATGTCATCGCTTTTTTGTTCGATTCCGAAACTTCAATTATTGCATTGGTTTCAGGCTTCAATTCTTCAGGGAGCTTGACTACCGGTGACAGTTTAGTAGTCGGATCTTCTACTTTGATTGGAATTACGCCATACATTCTGATCGGAAGATCGTTTTCTGTTTGACCGTGAGATTGCACATGCATAACATGAGCATAAATCGTGGGACTCATATCTCCCGAGGTTTCAAAACGATACTCGGTACTTCCCTTTCTCCCATCTATCCATTCTGTGCTGAGGATCTTTGATCCGGTTTCTAAGCTGACTAGAATCTTACTTCCTTCGCTGCTTGGAATATTAAGCACTGCCTCATCTCCAACATCATATATTTCTTTATCAGAACTGAAGGTCAACCTCGCTGGACTCACACCCGAACCACTTCCTCTGTACCAACTGAAGTAAACGATCTGACTGGCTGAATGTCCTCCGTCTTTATTCTTAACACGAACTAAATATCTTCCGCCACCATCATTATTGGAGATGTTGACATCAAAAGATCCTTTTCCCTCTGAGTTAGTTGCAACCGTTCCTGATCTTACTTTTCTCACATTTCTTCGTTCAAAGTAATTACTCAATTCTTCCCGACTACGCTCCCACCACCATCTCCATCTTATATTATAAACTTCAAACTCGAGCTGTTGATTTGGAATTGTATTTCCATCCTTATCCAGAGAAACAACTTCAAAACTGTGATCCTGATTTCTTTCCAACCAATTTGAATACCTGTCCTCGCTCGTTCGGGGTGTTCTTAAACCAATCAATGTTTCAAACGGATAATAATAAGTAGTAGAACTCCCGACGCTAAAATTACCTGATGGTTCAAATACTCTTGTTTTCAGATTTACTCTGATTCGGCTCGGCCCTTCGTTCAATTTTTTAAAAGTATAATCCAATTGTGCTTCGCCTGACCGATCTAAATTTCCATTAAATATCTGGGTTGGAGAACCTGAGAAGGAAATGGATTCATCAGAAAAAGAGAATTGAGGATATTTTGAAAAAGTAGCTTCAGATCGACTCATACTCATTTCAACATCTGCTTTCAAATTTCTAGCTATTGCACCGTGTAACCAGCGTGAATTCAAAGTTGCGTTCAATTCCGGATCATCAGCGGTGACAACATCATTGTCGAAATCAACTTCTACTTTTAAACGATTTGGTTTAACAGTTTCAATTTTGATGGTTTTGGCGAAAGTAAGCCCTCCAACTTTTGCAGAAATTCTCCAGTTACCTGTTGGTGCCTGCTTCTCGGTTGATGTTTCATAAACATAAAATCCATTTAGTGACGTCGTGAATGTTTTGCGATTCACTACTTGCCCTGATGGATTTCTCAACTCAAAACTTACCGGATGATCTTCAGGCAACACATCATTTTCATCTTCCAGAATAAAAGAAACAAACAAAGTGTCTCCCGGTCGCCAAACACCTCGCTCTCCGTATAAAAATCCTTTAACACCTTTCTGTACCTGTGCTCCGGAAACATCGAAATCACTCACTGACAGAGAGGTCCCATCATCTAGTCTCAAATATCCTTTTTGATTTCCTGAAGTAGCTACTAAGTAGTATGGATTTCTTGGAGATGATAATTCAACTTTTCCGTTTTGATCTGTATTAGCTGACGCCAGCATTTGTTGCTGATAATCAAACAATTCAACTTTTACTCCTGCTTTCAGATCTGTGGTCTTGAGGTCCGTCACAAAAGCTGTAAGACTTCCCTGATCTCCGCTTTTTGCAATTATCCCTAAATCAGAAGCGAGAATATTTCTGACTTTACTTCTTTGATTATAGTAGTAACTGACATCACATGGATTGTCACGTTCTCTCCAATTATAACCTCTTGGATAAGAATTGCTTCTGTAGTTGTTCCAGAATTGCTCTTCATCAGTGGATGAATACGTCCAGCTTCTATCCGTAACTTGAGCAGTTGTTTCAGAATCATTTTCCCCACACTCATAAACCGCCTGATGTTTTCTGAAATCAACTTCTACCTGATAGAGCGCTCCGGGTTCGGGTTCAATGATTTTTGACAGATCAAGTGCATAGTTATTCCAGTTCCCGGCCTCCACTGTTCCTAAACTTGAAAGTGGAATTGCTCCGCCAAATACCTGACGTCCAACACGTTCAATTCTATATTGGTCATTCGCTGAAATACCATATTCCTGCAGGTATTGGCCCATATTATTCTCGAAAATCCTGATGATTCGAACATCTACGGCTCCTAAGCTCACCGCTTTAAACGGAAATAACAGATTATCAGAACTTGGGATAATGGTGCCTTTTCCAAGTAATTCCAGTTGTGGTTTAGGCTGATTGAATTGAATTTCTCTTGTGATCTCAGTTTCTAATCGTCTTCCGGCTTCGTTTTTGATTCCTGAATTAATGGTAAGTGTTTTAACTCCTGTTCTTCGTTGTCTTGGAGTGATCACCAGCGTATTCCCGTTAATGATGGTGTTGATCTCATTCATGTCCTGAACCTGAATCAATCCCTGTAAATTTTGTGTGGCATCTAAACGATCAGAAAAAGTAAGTTCAACCCTTGGATTGTTATCCGTAAAAACCCGTGTAGCTAAAAGTTCAAATACAGAATTATCTGTAATTTCTATGACCTGATTTCCTTTTGTGTCTGTTCCTATCGGTTTGCCATCCCAACTTAATTTCAATTCACTTTTTTGGTCGTCTCTCCGTATTCCCGAAATCTCAAAATCATGAACCGTTCCTGAATTGTTTTGAGTCCAACTTAGTTCGAGATCATTATTTCCTTTTTGAGATATGGATAGCACACGATCTATATTTTTTTTCCAGGCTTTATCTGCTGTATAAATTGTACCTGAAAGCTTCATGCTCGTTTCCGTTACTATTTCCAGTTCGCCTAAAACCACTTCCATCTGCTGTTTCATTGTATTTACAACAAATGAAAACTTTTTCTTGTCATCGGGTACTTCAAACAACTTTGACAACTCAAAAGAAACCTGATATTCCTGTCCCTGCTTAAATGGGTCGTTAGGTTTAAACACAATTGTTCTATCGTTCACCAATTCTGAGTAGCCATTTACTGATGGGGAAAGATCAAAAAGTCTCAACGAGCGGATATTGATCTTCTCAGAAACAGGTTTAGTAAATGTAACCGCGATCTCGCTATGCGAACTAATTTCGCCGGAAGTATATCCCTCAATAAATTCTGCAAATTGTTCCGGATCTGAGATCTGTTCTGGCGATTCCGGTTCTGAACAAGCGATGAATAAAGAAATTAGCAGAAACAGGGATAGTAAGCATCGGCGATGGTGTGGCATAGCAGTAGTAATTTAGGTTTTAAAAAGATAGGTCTAATTTTAGGTATGTTAGTTTCCCAAAAAAGTTCCGTAAGGGCAAATAAAGAAATTGATAAATCTGATTTTATGCACTCTTTTTAACTAAAACCGCTTTTTAGAAACGAAGCTTATCAACTCTCCTTCACATTTTGTATATTTGGGCTTGCTTAGGGACGATCTAAGCATTTGATCTTTGAAAATTGAATTATAACGCCAAACGAACGAGGTGGAACATTGTCTTTTGAACAATATGACCTGAGTCCTGATCTATTGAACGGACTGGTTGATACACGAATTGAAAATCCAACCCCTCTCCAGCAAGAAGTTATTCCACAGGCCTTAGAAGGCAAGCACCTGCTTGTTAAGAATGAAAGTGAGGATAACGGAGCATTTTTGATCCCTGCACTGCAGAAGTTGATAGCAAACGGAGAGGTAAGCGGCACGCGAATATTAATTTTAACACCATCTATAGAGCGAGCGAAAGCGATTGATGAAATGATTTGGGCGATGGGGTATCATGCACAAGTGAGCAGTACTTCATTATCCATGAAAGGTGACAAAGTCGCACAAGAACAAGCTGTTTTAGATGGAGCGCCCGTGATTGTAGCAAATCCCGGTCGATTAGTTGACATACTGGAAAAAACCAAAAAAACCTTTACCGATCTCGAATGTGTTGTGATCGATGAAGCGCATAATATGGAAAACTTTAGCCTGGTAGGTAGGGTAAAGTCTATCTTTGAATTTATTGAGAACCAGCCACAGGTACTCATTTTTTCCGGAACTATGAATAATGCTACTAAGCAGCTAGCCGAAAATGCGCTTAAAAATCCTGAATTAATTGGATTTCAGTCTACTGATATTGAAGAAAAGAAAGCCGTTGAGCCTGCTGAAATCAACGAAGAAGAAGTAAAGGAAAAATTAGAGCAAGCTTCTGTAAAAGTGGTTCTGAATCCTGAAGAGAAAAATACAAATGAAGAATCTTCTGAAAACGAAGATTCAGCTCAGGAAAAAGCAGAAGATAAAAAAACAGAACCGGTAGAAATTGATCAGAAAGAAGTTGAAGCTAAACTGAAAAAAGCTTCTGTTAAGGTCGTTCTGAATCCTGAGAAAAAAGAGCCTGAAAATAAAACTGATTCTGGTTCTGACTCTAACTCTGACAAAGCTCCTGTCGAAAAACTTAAAGAGGCATCTGTTTCCGTGGTCTTGAAGAAAGATCAAACAGATGAGCCTTCGGTTCCAAAAAATCTGGAACAAGGTTATATCAATGTGCCGCCAAGAATGAAAATTTCTACCTTGATGGCACATCTGGAAAACAGTAAGGTTGAACGTATCGTTGTTTTTACGGCTTCAAAAAGAACTGCAGACCGACTTTTCAGAATTATTCTTAAAAAGAGCTGGGGTGTAGTAAGTGTTGATGAAAGCATCAACAAAGAAACTTTTAACGAACGCTTCCAGAAGTTCACTTCAAATGAGATGAAGATCCTGATCGTTGGTGGTATGTCCGCAACTGATATCGAAATTGATAAAGTCACTCAGGTAATCAATTATGATGTGCCAAATGAAGTGGAAGAATACCGTTACCGGGCTGAACTGGTAGGTTCTAAAAAAGCCGGACAAATGGTTTCATTGGTTTCAAAAATGGACAGAGACGACATTGAGAAGATCACTAATGAAGTTGGATACGCTCCTGAAGAAATAAAACTTCCTGAAGAAGTTAAAAAGAAGAAAAAAGGAAAGAGCTCCAACAATAAGAAAAGAAATAATAAACAGAGCAAACCCCATAATAAAACTCGTCGCGGTTCTTCAAACAACAAAAGAGCTAAAAAGAAGAAAGAAACTGCCGATAAGAGTTATGGATTACCCAGACCTAGTTATGATGGACTTTCGGGTGGACGCGAAGGCGACCGCTCCGGTGGCGTATTCGGTTGGGTGAAAAAATTATTTAATTAAAACAGAATTATCTGTTAACACTTTGTACCCCTAAAGCCTCTCGTGATTGATTTCCGAGGGGCTTTTTTTGTTCCACCATCTGTTGGGCTTTGCACGGCTGATGGTTCGTTGATCTAGCCACTCCTTGGTTTCTACTCAAGTCCATCTCCCCGCTTTCAACGAAATGATGGATTGATAACAATTTATTAGAACATTTTTTGAGAATAGTATGGAGGTATAGTTTTGTAAGATAGCTTTTCAAAATCTTTTTGAGACTTCGGTAGATGAAGTAGCTCTTTTGTGAATCCTATGTCACATAAATTTCCATTTCTTAAGCCACCATAATCTCTATACGAAGAATACGCCCAATCTTCTAGATTCTTTACAAGTCCTGCCCTTAAAGGATTTTGATGAATATAAAGAAAGCAGTTTAACAGGTAATCATCATGCTTATCTCTTTCTTCATCCATAAGCTTTGCTTTTGTTCTTTTTCGAAACAAAGATCCTGTTCTTCCAATTCTTCTATTTATATCCTGTGTATAAGAGCTTAATAAGGAACCTATATCTTTATTTATAGCATTCAATTTTTTTGATCTGGTATTCGACTCATAAATCTCCTTATAATTACTATTTATATTAATCAACCAATGAAAATGATTAGGCATCAAACACCAGGCTAATACTTTGCAGTGAGGTAATAAAGTAATTTTCATTTTCTTTAGGAATAGAATGTAGTCGTCTTCTTCAAAAAAGATTGGTTCTCTATTATTGCCTTGGTTGTAAATGTGATAGTTGTGGCCTGCCAAAAATTCCATCTAAAAATAAAACTCAAAAAAGCTAAATCTGCAATTAAATCTATTACCCATTCCACCATCTGTCGGGCTTTGCACGGCTGATGGTTACCTGATCTAGCCACTCCTTGGTTTCTACTCAAGTCCATTACCTCGCCTTCAGCGAAATGATGGATGAACCATAAAGGCTCTTCTAAATTTTATAACATTTACCTTAGTTCCTTTTATCCCTGAGCAAATTTTGGTTTATTCCTCTACTTAAATAAACCAATCTATTTATATGTTGCCTAAATCTATACTGAAGTGGGATGATCTTGAAGAACTTACTCCCGCCTATGCTCTTGTTTCAAATGTTGATCTTGTTATTGTTCGGTATGGCGATGAAGTTTCCGTCCTTTTTGGGCGATGTCACCACAGAGGAGCTTTACTTGCTGATGGACATATCGATGGAGACAACCTAATTTGTGGAGTACATGGCTGGGACTATCGTTACAAAACCGGCATAAGCGAATACAATAATGATGAAGCACTTCATAGTTTCAAATCCTGGGTAGATGATGGACAAGTTTGGGTGGATGAAGAAGAAATTGAAGAATGGGAAAAGGACAATCCTCAACCTTATCAACGCGACCAATATTTAGGAACCTATCAGGATATTCACGGAACAGACGATGAGCCATTCAATGGAGAAATTCAGGGACTGGCAAAAAACCGGATTAAAGAAGGTGCTCATGGAAGCGTAGAAGCCATGGGTGTTAGCCGACAAGAACTTCCTGTTTGGGATGATATTCAGTTTCAAACCGCACAACTCTCTCCTGCTCCTCAATTTGAAGATGTTGAAGTGAAGACTAAGCTGGTCATTGGACCAAAAGCTAAAAAACCGCTCGAATTAGATATACCACTCTTTGTTTCTGACATGAGTTTTGGTGCTTTATCCGAAGAAGCAAAAATTGCACTGGCAAAAGGAGCTGAAATGGCGGGAACGGGAATCTGTTCAGGCGAAGGAGGAATGCTCCCAGAGGAACAAGCCGAAAACTCCAGATATTTTTATGAGCTGGCTTCTGCCAAATTTGGTTTTTCAATGGATAAACTCAAAAAAGTACAGGCTTTTCATTTTAAAGGAGGGCAAGGAGCTAAGACAGGTGTAGGTGGACATCTTCCCGGAGAAAAAGTAAAAGGAAAGATCGCCGAGGTACGTGAACTCGAAGAAGGCACATCCGCAATATCACCACCTAAATTTGATGATTTGGTTACTCCTGATGATTTCAAAAAAATGGGTGATGAGGTTCGGGAAGTAACAGGAGGAATTCCAATTGGCTTCAAACTTTCAGCAAATCACATTGAGGAAAATATTCAATTCGCACTTGATGCCGGAGCTGATTACATCATACTGGATGGTCGTGGCGGTGGAACCGGAGCCGCACCAAGCGTGCTCAGAAATCATATTTCAATTCCAACTATTCCCGCGCTAGCCAAAGCCAGAAAATATTTGGATGGTAAAGGGCTCGGACCGGATGAAATCACTTTGATTGTAACCGGAGGATTACGAACCGCTCCTGATTTTGCCAAAGCTTTGGCTCTTGGAGCTGATGGAATTGCGGTATCAAATGCAGCCATTCAAGCTATTGGCTGTTTAGGAATGAGAGCTTGCCATACCAATAACTGTCCGGTAGGAATTGCAACTCAAAAAGATGATTTACGGGCACGCTTTGAAATTGAAAAATCAGCTGCAATGTTGGATAACTTCTTTCATGGATCAACAGAGCTTATGAAAATTCTGGCAAGGGCATGTGGTCACACCAGTTTTAAAGACTTTTCTCCTTACGACTTAGTAACCTGGAAAAAAGAAATGCATCATCTATCCGGTGTTGAATATGCGGGGGTTTTATGAAAGAAATTCTCTCTCTCTTATTCAAACTAGAAGGACGAGTTGATCGAAAGACTTATTTAATTGCCGGCTTCGGATTGATGTTTGGTAAATACTTAATTGATTCTCTGGTCATTTTCTTCCTTTACGATATCTATTGGTCACCTATTGACTATTTATCGCCTTTTATCTCTATGGATAGAGGTTTTATTTACACACTTAGACCTTCCCAGACCTTTTATATTTTCTTTTTGATATGGACTCTGCCTTTCATCTGGATCGGGGTCAACCTCATGATGAAAAGACTTTTAGATGCCGGAAAATCTCCTTGGTATGCATTATTCTTTTTTGCCCCCATACTCAACTATCTTGTAATGCTCGCATTGACAATGCCTGAGTCTGCACAAATAATTACTAAAAAAATTCAATCGGAATCCAAAGAATTAACAAACTCAATTTCGAATGCATTGTATGGGATACTCGCAGGAATTGTAATTGCTGCCATTGCTTTTGTTTGCAGTATCTATCTATTTGATATTTATAGTACTACTTTATTTATATCCACTCCTTTCTTTGTAGGTATAACGGCATCTTATTTTTTAAATAAAGATGGATTGGTTGGACAAGGGAAGTCTTTTTCACACACAATGTTCACTTTAGCTTTAGCAAGCGGAACTGCTATTTTATTCGCAGCGGAAGGTTTTGTATGCATTCTTCTTTCAGCTCCTATTGCATTAACTGTAGGTGGTATTGGAAGCTTTTTCGGATATCATGTTGCTCGATTACATGCCAACAGAAAGCAACTTTTGGTGTTATTTCCATTGCTTTTACTTTTTGGCCTTAGTGCAGATAAATTATTTACGAATAATAGCACCATGTCCATCACAACTCAAATTGAGATTGAAGCTTCAAAAGAGATCGTTTGGGATGAATTCATTGACTTCAAAACTATTGAAGATGAACCCAGCGGTTTTTTTAAACTTGGATTGGCTTATCCCATTAGTGCTCGTATTGAAGGTGAAGGTGTTGGAGCAATCAGATATTGTGAGTTTTCTACCGGAGATTTTGTAGAGCCCATTACAACGTGGGACTATCCGAATTTAATTCAGTTTGATGTATTAGAGCAACCTCAACCTCTTCAGGAGTGGAGCCCATATGGTAAAATAGTTACTCCCCATCTTGATAATTATTTTCGCTCAATAAAAGGAGAGTTTAAACTTGAAACACTTCCGAACGGAAATACTGTTATTATTGGTACCACTTGGTACAAAAATGAAATGTATCCTGCATTGTACTGGAAGGTTATCGCTGACAAAATTCTTTCTGACATCCATTTAAGGGTTCTGAAACAAATCAAAACTCAATCTGAAATCAGATCAAAAAGGGACAATTAATGAGATTCTCCACGAACATACTTATTGATAAGATCAATACTGCCCAGCTAGCACTTCATCATGCAGTTCAATTTATAGCTGCATCAGGGAAGTATTTGTTGGAAGAAAAGGAAGATGACAGCCATACCAATATGAGTTGGGATTCGGGGAATAAGATCTTCTACGGAGACTCTATTAACAACCGCTCCAGAGTTGGACTCCATGTCCCGACTTTAAGTTTAAAAGTAACCGGCCCAACGGGAATCGAATTGGCTTCACTTTCTTTGTCGGATAAAACGAAGCAAGAAGGATTATTGTGGCTACGTCAAGCACTTCAACTAAAGCAAATTGATTCTTCTGATCTTGAGCTTAAAATGCATTATGAGATTCCTGAAAATCCAACCGATGAGGCTAAACCTTTTCCGGAATTAGATTCTATAGTTCTTGAAGAATTGGCTAACCATAGGAGTATAGCTGATAAGTTTTGTAATGACATTTTCTCTCAGCATGCTAAGTCCTCACCCGCACGAACCTGGCCTCATCATTTTGATCATGGAGTGTATGTTCCTTTTCGGTTTAATGATAATGGTGAAGCGAATCAATCTTTCAGTGTAGGTTATGCCGTTGCTGATTCTGTAATTGGGGAACCCTATTTTTATGTGACCCAATGGAAAAAAGATGAAGAAATAGATTATTCGGAAACTCCTGAACTGGAATGTGGAAAATGGTTACCCGAAAAACTGAAAGGAGCCGGATTATCTCTTTCTGATATTTTGAATATGGATGATCAGGAAAAGCAGATACAAGAATTTATAAACAAGGCTGTGGCATTTAGCAAAGACGTCTAAACAATACCAATTTGTAGGGGCAATTCATGAATTGCCCCTACAAATTGGTATTTAGGTTTGCTAGTTTTGAAACCAGATAAAACTAATCCTCAACCCAATGTCCGGATCACTTTTTCCAGTATCGGATTTCTACTCTCTTCCTTCCAAATGGCTGATAGCGTTGTTCTTTGAGGGATTTTCTTCAAGTCGATGAATTTTATATTCAGATCAAAACCTTGTTTTAAGGAACTCGGCACAATTCCGACTCCCAACTCATTTTCCACCAAACGAAAAATGGTATTTGCATGAACTGACTCGTGCGCTACTTTCGGAGTAAAGCCTTGATCTTCAAAAATACTCATGATCTTATCATAGTAACCATGACTGTATTGGCTGGAAAACAAAATGAAACTCTCTTCTTTCAGATCAGAAATATTTTTAAAGTTTCCTGAAGATATCGAGTGCGACTTAGGCAATACCAAGCAAAAGGTTTCTTCAAAAACATCCAGCTTCTTTAATCCTTCCGGTAATCTCATTGTTCTGATAAAACCCAGATCCAATTGGTCATTTCTGATCTTATCCACCTGATCCTGATTGGTCAGTTCAGTAAGTACAAAATGAATTCCCGGAGAATCTTTGTTGATCTTTTTGAGTAGCGAAGGAATCACACTCTGCATAGCTGATCCGACAAATCCGATTCTTATTTCTCCTTCATCCCCTTTTGCAATGTGACGAATGTTATCTTTTATAAATCCCAGATGATCAAACAGAAACTGAGATTCTTTGAGTAGATATTCTCCGGCTTTTGTCAGCGACACATTTCGTTTATCCCTTTTAAAAAGCTCAACCCCAACATATTCTTCCAATTGCTGAATTTGCCTACTTAATGCAGGCTGAGTGATAAACAGTTTTTCTGCCGCTTTCCTGAAATGAAGTTCTTTCGCAACCGTTTGAAAATAATTAAGATGTCTGAATTCTATTTGATTACTCATAAGCATCAATATATACATATAAAGTATTTTAAAACATCATTTCAAAAATATATTTTCATTCATAATCTTAAATCAGTAGCACATGTTTAATCTCGGAATTGACACCATATCCATCCAAAACGTAATCGATATTTGCGATGGGAAATTACCCTTCCAGCTAAATAATGAAGCGCGAGCTAAAGTTGTAAAAAGCTCTGAGAACGTATCTCAAATTGTTGAAAGTGGCGATGTCGTTTATGGTGTAAATACAGGATTTGGTCCACTTTGCAACACTATAATATCAAAAGAAAATACAGCCAAGCTTCAGGATAATATTTTAAGAAGCCATAGTGTAGGCGTTGGTGATGCTATAGACCTGAAAATCGCCAAAGCGATGATGATCCTGAAAGCTCATAATTTAAGCGTAGGATTTTCCGGGATTCGGGAGGCTACTTTAGATCGAATTATTTTCTTCATCCAAAATGACATAATTCCTGAAGTTCCTGAACAAGGCTCGGTTGGTGCTTCCGGAGACCTCGCTCCTCTCGCTCATCTGTTTTTGCCGCTGATCGGATTGGGGAAAGTACATTATAAAGGCGAATGGAGAGAAACTCCTGATGTATATAGCGAACTGGGATTAGATCCCATCAACCTAAAAGCCAAAGAAGGATTAGCGCTGATCAACGGTACACAGTTTATTGCAGCACATGCTGTTTGGGGAGTGTACAATCTGCATCATTGCCTGAATGCTGCCGATATAATCGGAGCGATGAGTTTGGAGGGAGTTTTAGGAAGTGACAGTCCATTTGATGAACGTCTTCACGAAGTTCGTCCATTTGATGGCTCCCGTTTAGTTGCTCACCGACTTCGAGCTCTACTTCAAAATTCAGAAATGGTGGCTTCTCATGAAAATTGTGGTCGAGTTCAGGATCCGTATTCCATTCGTTGTATGCCTCAGGTTCATGGTTCCAGCAGAAATGCCTGGCTTCATGTTAAACAAATGGTCGATATTGAGATCAATTCTGTAACCGATAATCCGATCATCCTTTCTGCAGAAGAATCTATCAGTGGAGGAAATTTTCATGGTCAACCGCTTGCAATGCCCTGCGATTATCTGACTTTGGCTGCTCATGAAGTTGGTAATATTTCTGATCGTCGTTCTTATCTATTATTGAACGGTGAACATCCCGGACTACCAAAATTACTGATGACTGATATTGGTCTAAATTCAGGCTTCATGATTCCTCAATATACTTCAGCCGCTTTGGTAAGTGAAAATAAAGCGCTTTGTTTCCCGGCTTCCGCCGATAGTGTTCCAACATCTCTTGGACAGGAAGATCATGTAAGCATGGGCTCTATCAGTTCCAGAAAACTAAATCAGGTTATTGATAACGTAGAAAAAATTCTCGCTGTTGAACTCGTGAGTGCGGCTCAGGCATTTGATTTCAGAAAACCCATGAAATCCGGTCCAATTCTGGATACGTGCCATGAGCTGGTTCGGGATCATATCGATCACGCCGACGAAGACCGGGTTTTTGCTAATGATATCAGAAAAGCACTGGATCTTATTCAATCTCACATCATTTCACATAAAGCGGATGAGATCGCAAACAAATTAAATATAGACTTAAACGGATCATACGATGAACAATTCCGAGTTTCTTAAAAAATACGTCCAACATCCTAACTATACAATTCCAACCGGAACTACCCTGAATGCTAAATCTTGGCAGACAGAAGCTCCGCTTAGAATGTTACTTAATAACTTGCATGAAGATGTTGCTGAAGATCCTGCAAACCTGATCGTTTATGGTGGTAACGGTCAAGCTGCACGAGACCGCAAATCTCTGGAAAAGATCGTGGAATGTTTACTTGATCTGGATGAAAACCACAGCTTGTTGGTTCAATCCGGAAAACCCGTTGGGATAGTTCGTACGCACCCTGAAGCTCCAAGAGTTTTGATCGCTAATAGTAATTTAGTTCCTGAATGGGCAACTTGGGATCATTTCAACGAATTGAAAGAACGTGGTTTGATGATGTACGGACAGATGACTGCAGGTTCATGGATCTACATCGGAACACAAGGAATTCTTCAGGGAACCTACGAGACTTTTGTTGCTTGTGGAGAAAAACATTTTAATGGTGATCTACGTGGCAGACTTTTAGTTACCGGTGGACTTGGAGGAATGGGTGGAGCTCAGCCACTGGCAGCTACCATGGCAGGAGCTACATTTTTAGGTGTAGATATTGATCCGGCCCGAATCGAGAAGCGCATCAAAACCCGCTACATCGATAAAATGACTCATTCATATGAAGAAGCCATAAAATGGGTTACGGAAGCAAAATCCAACAAAGAAAACCTTTCGGTCGGATTAGTTGGTGATATCGGAGATGTACTTGAGCGATTGATAGAAGATGGAATAACACCCGATATTTTAACGGATCAAACTTCTGCTCATGATCCGATCAATGGATATGTGCCTCATGGAATTTCTTTGAAAGAAGCACAGGAACTCAGAAAATCTGATTCGAAATCCTACGAAAAGAAATCAATTGAAAGTATGGCACGACACGTTCGTCATATGCTTACTTTACAAGATCGTGGAGCCATCACTTTTGATTACGGTAATAATCTACGTGCTTATGCTCAAAAAGGTGGAGTTGAAAATGCGTTTGATTTTCCGGGATTTGTACCGGCGTACATTCGTCCACTTTTCTGTGAAGGAAAAGGTCCTTTCAGATGGGCCGCTCTTTCCGGAGATCCTGAAGATATTTATGTAACCGATCAGGCTTTAAAAGAAGCTTTTCCTGAAAATCACAATCTGATAAAATGGCTGAATGAAGCTAAAGAAAAAGTAGCTTTCCAGGGATTGCCTTGCAGAATTTGCTGGCTTGGAATGGGCGAACGCGAAAAAGCAGGCTTGATCTTCAACGATCTGGTAAGAACAGGAAAAGTAAAAGCACCTATCGTAATTGGTCGTGACCATTTGGATTGCGGATCGGTTGCATCCCCAAACAGAGAAACGGAAGGAATGAAAGACGGCACCGATGCAGTAAGCGACTGGCCACTTTTAAATCTGATGAGCAACGCAACCGGCGGAGCAACCTGGATCAGTTTCCATCACGGCGGCGGCGTTGGAATGGGATACAGCCAACACGCCGGAATGGTAGTTCTTGCAGATGGAACCGACCGCGCAGAAGCATGTATTCGTCGTGTGTTGTATAATGACCCTGCGATGGGAATATTTCGACACCACGATGCCGGTTACGAAAAAGCAACGGAAGTTGGGAATGAACATCAAATGATAATATAGACCCCTTCTGTCTTCCCCTTATTAAGGGGAAGGACTCGTTGTTTAAATTAAGATATATTTAGAAAGTTCTCCTCCTTATGAAGGAGGAGACAGAGGAGGTCAATAACATGAGTATCAAAAATCCAAGAAATAGCTTAGAACAAAGAAGAACTCTTCGGCGATCGATGACTGATGCAGAGACTTTGTTTTGGGAAAGAGTTAGAAATAAGCAGATTCTGGATACACGATTCAAAAGGCAATATGGAATAGGCCCTTATATCTTAGACTTTTATGTTCCAAAAGCGAATCTTTGTATTGAAATAGACGGTGGTATTCATAATCTGGAGGAAGTAAAGAGAAAAGACTTAAACAGAGATGCTTTTCTTGAAAGAAATGGTATACATGTCTTAAGGTTTAAAAACAGTGAAATTGAAAATGATATAGATAGAGTTGTAGAATCAGTTAAATTAAAAATCCAAACATCACTCTAAATTAATGAGCTCAAAAACTCTATACGGTCCTTTTAAACAGCTTTTAACCATGAACGGGTTACCGTTAAAAGGTCCGTTGAAGGACGAACAATTGGAGATTATAACGAATGCGGGAATTGTTATTCAGGATGGAAAAATTCTGGATTTGGGAAGCTATTCTGATCTCAAAAATATTCATCCTGATTCTGAAAAAAAGTTTAACAACAACTCAGAACAAATAGCACTTCCTTCTTTTATTGATTGCCACACTCATATTTGCTGGGGTGGAAATCGTGTAAATGATTATTCAATGCGTGTTGCAGGAAAATCGTATTTAGAAATTGCAGCTTCCGGCGGAGGAATCTCTGATACCGTTACTGAAACCCGAAAAGCATCTGAAGATAAACTAGTTGAGTTAATTCTTGATAGAGCCAAACAACATTTACAGAGAGGAATTACAACTATTGAAGTAAAATCCGGTTATGGTTTAAATCTGGAAGACGAGTTAAAAATGCTTTGGGCGATCAAGAAAGCGAATGAGAAAACTCCCGTTAGATTGATTTCCACTTTTTTGGGAGCTCATATCAAGCCCAAGGATTTTGATGGAAGTCATGGAGAATACTTAGATTTTCTACTGCAAGAAGTCGTACCAATTATTGTTGAAGAAAAGCTTGCCACACGTGCAGATATCTTTGTGGAAGAAGGTGCATTCGATATTGACGTAGCGAGAATCTACGCAAAGAATTTAAAGCTAAAAGGTTTTGATATAACTATGCATGTTGATCAGTTTCATCCGGGCGGATCAAAACTGGCGATTGAAGAAGGATGTGTTTCAGCGGATCACTTAGAGTTTACTGATGATGAATCTTGTGAACTATTTGGCCGATCCGAAACGGTTGCCGTTGCTCTTCCCGGGGCTTCATTAGGTTTGGGAATGCAATTTACTCCTTGCCGAAAATTATTGGATAATAACGCATGTGTAGCTATTGCCACCGACTGGAACCCCGGTTCTGCACCAATGGGAGATCTGACCACTCAGGCAGCTATTCTTGGAGCATCAGAAAAACTGACGATTGCAGAAACATTAGCAGGAATTACTTTCCGCGCTGCTCGAGCATTAAGAATTGAAGGCGGAATTCTAAGAAAGGGTGATGATGCCAGTTTCACCGTTTTTGAAACCGATGACTTTAGAAATATCTTTTATCAGCAGGGACAACTTAAGCCATCAGCAACTGTAATGAATGAGCAAAGCTTTGAATTTTAGTTCGAAGTTATATCAACCTACAGAACCTGAGATCTGGAATGGCCGGATTGATTCCATATCTGATTTTGACCAGTTCAGATATCACCAAGTTGTACATTGTATAGATCTGAATGATATAAGGACAGAAAATCAAACCGTTCTTTTGGGATTCGCTTCTGATATTGGCGTCCAAAGAAATGGTGGAAGAGTTGGAGCTGCAAAAGGACCAAGTCATTTCAGAAATTCTATCGGCTCACTTTGTTGGCATGGGGATGAAGACGGATTTATTGATGGTGGAAATATTATTCCGGAAAATGAAGACTTGGAAACTGCTCATCAGGAATTAGGAAAAGCTGTTCATCATATTTTAGAATCAAATAACAAACCTTTTGTTATTGGAGGTGGACACGAAACCGCCTTCGGTCATTTTTTGGGAGTTGCCTTATTTCTGAAACAGAAAAATCCAAAAGCTAAACTCGGCATTTTAAATATTGATGCTCACTTCGATTTACGACCACACAACGGAATTCCGCACTCAGGCTCTCCATTCCTTCAGGCTCATGAGCATGCAGAAAAGATCGATCTTGATCTGAAATATTTTGTCTATGGAATCAATCAGGATAACAACACAAGATCTCTGTTCAATAAAGCTGATGAACTTGGTACAAAGTTCTGTTTGAATACTGAGATTTTCAACAATGAGAAAAAGGGTTTAGAAAAAGTTCAAAACTTCATTCAAAGTCGGGATTTCATCTATCTGACTATTTGCCTAGATGTGTTCGAAACTTCATTAGCTCCTGCAGTAAGTGCTCCTGCATGGAATGGGTTGAAGTTGAACCATGCTTTAAATCTTATTCAGGTTTTGAAAGATTCCGGAAAAATGCTCTCGTCTGATATTTGTGAACTAAACCCTGAATATGATTTGAATAATCAAACTGCAAAAACAGCGGGAAGTTTGTTTAGTGCTATTATAAACTCTTCCAAAGTTTAATGAGCAAAAATATTCTTAGATATGCACTAACAACTTTGGAAGAGTTGATTAAAACCAACCAGCTCCCGCAGCCCTAAAGGGCTTGCTTGCATAAACTTTTGCTCTCGTTCCGAACGAGGATCTGAGGTCCTGCCTCAATGAAAGCACAGCTTTCTTAGTTCCGCAGCGGAGCTACGGAACTAGCATAAAGGTCGGTGCAGTTGGAAACTTTTTCTGAGATCTTTAGCTTTATTTTGTCAATTTATCCGGAAGCTTCTCTTCCAAAACTTCGACCGGTACTTCCAGCTCTTGTACTCTTGGGAATGCTTTTTCTTTCTTTTTTGAAGATCGTAAAGCAACTACATTTCCAACCAAGATCATTACAGCTCCGCTTAAGCTGATTGTTGTCCATGTATAATCTTCCAGAAAAGTAGAAATTGTAAGTGCTATGACCGGAGCAATTAAGGAAACATAAGCAGCTTTACTGGCTCCGATGTTTCCGATCAATGTCATGAAAGCGCCAAATGCGATTATTGAACCAAATATTGCCAGATATAACAGTGACAACACATAGCTTTGTGACACTTCAAATCTGATCTCTTTCCCTAAAATAACGGCGATTACAAACATAGCGATCGCACCGTAAACCATTCCAAAAGCGTTGGATTGAATGACCGGTATTCCGGCTTTTTGATTTCTCGCTGATGTAATATTTCCCAATGAAGCCAGGTAAGTGCCTCCCACTGCGAAGCATAAACCGATGATCTTACCATCAGTAAATGAAAAGTGAGAAAGATCTTTCCAGAATACCATTCCTGTTCCAACCAGTCCTAAGAATCCCCCGATAATTACTTTGTTTTCGAAAGGAGTCTTCAGAAAAATCCGCCCATTCAGGATATTCAGGAAAACCAATAGAGAAAAGATCAATCCTACCAAGCCGCTGGTTAAATAAAGCTCAGAGGTATAGACTAACCAGTAATTAAACCCAAAAATGAGAAGCCCTTGCAATAAAATGAATTGGTGTTCTTTTCTGGTGAAGTTCATCTTCATTTTCCACAGAGAACAAACGATCAGCATCAATACACCTGCAATACCAAAGCGATAGGAAACAGACAGCATCGCATCCACATTCCCAACCTGAAATTTGATCACATACCAGGTCGATCCCCAGATGAGGACAGGTGTTATAAACAGGAGAGCGTTTTTCATTTTCTGATTATACGCTTTTTCTCCTAAAAGACTTCAACATCAAAAATATTTTCTGAATGGGATGCTTCAAAATTTACCAATCCTCCAAAAAGATCTAGGACGTTTTCTCTGTTTAGAAATGACTCCTCATCAAAATTACCTGGAGAATAGAACAATCGTTCTTTATTGTTTCCTCTGTTATAAATGTGATAGTATTTATTTGGCTCGAGTTTTAGCATTGCTACCTATTTAACTTTTTCCAGTTAATAATACCTAACCAACACAATCCACACATCTGGTTACATGTGGCATATATTCCAACCTCCCAAATGGAATTTCATTCCCGCATTTTTGGCAATTTCCAAAGTCTTTATCACCTGATCTTTCTAATGCCTTTTCTAATCTTTGAAGGATCTTTTTCTTCTCTCTTAAAGAAGCCTCATTAATGGTTTTGTTGTTGATGGCATCCATTCTGGAAATTCTACCAATCGAAGCATCCAAAGGAATGGGTTTGATCAACTCCTGAAGTTCTTCAATATCAATTTTTATAGATTCAATTCTGTCTTCAATTACCTTGAGTAATTTTGATTTCTCTTCGGAGTTCATCTGCAATACATCTATTTATTATATTCCTTCATGATACTAAAACTAAATAACACAAAATTTGATCAGATGGATATCTTAAAAAGATCTTTATGGTTTACAGCATCAATTATTCTGCTTTTCTCTACTGATGTATTATTCGCTCAATCGGGATTAACTCCTACTCAATTAGCAAAAATTGAATCTGTTGGCAACGTTTATATTTCTGAAGATGGACAATTCGCAGCATACACATTATCAGTCCCGGCTGATCCTTTCAAAGAAAATATTGCTGAAAGTACTCATTTATATCTGTTGGATATCGCCACAAAAAAATCGATTCCATTGATCACCGATAAAAATGTAAGAGGAATTTCTTTTAGGCCGGTTAAGAACACACTCACCTATTTGGTAAATGGAGACCTGATTGAATACTCAGTCGAAGAAAAATCATTCATGAGAATCTTCGATTTTGAACAATCCATTTCCGGATATGAGTGGGCTTCTGATGGAGATCATATTGTGTTCAGAGCATCGGAACCCAGACCGGAAAAAACATCTCCCCTTCCTTATGCTCCAGAGATCTATGAAGAAAACCTCAGTAACACTTGGGCTTATATTCAGAATGTAGCTAAAGAGGGACACACACCTCATCGAATTCCGGTACAGGGAAATGTATACTCTGCTTTCTGGAGTCCCGATCGTTCCAAAATTGCAATGGCTGTAGCACCTTCTTCTTTGGTGGATGATTCATTCATGGAACAAAAGATCCTTGTCGTTGATCACCATTCCAAGGAAATATTAGCTGAAGTTGATCACACCGGAAAGCTGGGATCGTATGTCTGGAGTCCTGATGGCAGCAAATTAGCATTAGTTGCTGCAGCAACCATCAACGATCCGATTGCCGGAAGAATTAAAATTGCGGATACTGAAACCGGAGCAGCTACTCTTCTCCAAAAAGATTACCCCGGAATGTTTCATCAACTGATGTGGAAGGATAACAATGAATTATATTTCCTATCCAGTAAAGGTGTACAATCTGAGTTTGGTACTGTAAATGTTGGATCCGGAAAAATGGATGTCATCAATAATTCAGAAGATGTTATCATCAACGCATTTTCGATGGCCGGAAATGGAACTACTTTGTTGGATGCAGAAACCTCCTCTCATCCTGATGAAGTGTACCTGATGAGCAAAAACATGAAGAGCGCTTCACGAGTAACCAACAGCAACCCTTGGTTAGATGAAGTTGAACTGGGACAACAAAAAGTAGTTACCTACACCACCAAAGATGGAACGGAAATTCAAGGTCTCTTGATGTATCCGGTTGGATATGAAGAAGGAACTCGTTATCCGTTGATCAATGTAATTCATGGCGGACCGGAATCTCATTACGACAACGGTTGGTTAACCACTTATTCAATGGCTGGACAAGTAGCTACCGCTCAGGGGTTTGCAGTTTTCTACCCAAATTACAGAGGAAGTACGGGACGTGGATTGGAGTTCGCAATGAGCAGTCAAGGCGATCTTGCAGGAGCTGAATTTGATGATATTGTAGAAGGTGTTGATCATTTGATCGAAATTGGATTGGTTGACAGCGACAAAGTTGGAGTAACCGGAGGTTCTTACGGTGGATATGCCACTGCATGGATGAGCACCAAATACAGTGATCGTTTTGCCGCGGGAGTAATGTCGGTTGGAATCAGCAACAATATTTCCAAATGGGGAACCAGTGATATTCCTGAAGAACTGTATCACGTTCATGCCCGCAAAAGAATCTGGGATAACTATCAGGGATATTTAGAACGCAGTCCGATCTTTCATGTTGATAATGCCAAAACTCCACTTTTGATCATGCATGGAAAAGAAGATACCCGCGTTGATCCCGGTCAGTCTTATGAACTTTACAGACATATAAAAACCCGAACATCAACTCCTGTTCGATTGGTTCTTTATCCCGGTGAAGGACACGGAAACCGTAAAGCGACAGCTCGTTTCGATTTCAATTTAAGAATGATGCGTTGGTTCAATCAATATTTGAAAGGCGAAAAAGAACGACCGGATACTGAGTTGGATATTGAAACTACGAATATTGAGAATTGATGGGAGTCTATCCTTAAAATGGTTTTTGAATCACGGATTAGTTGGATTAAAAGATGGCACGGATTTTATGCAGATATTAAAAATCCGTGTTAATCCAAAAATCTGTTTAATCCGTGATTCAAACCTATTTACTAATTTCCTGCCCAACCCTCGCTTCGATGCTCTGCGTTAGAGCGTTTTTATTTACGAACTTCGTTAGCTAACTAACCATTTCCATTTTTAATGCTTTAAACAAGCAAGTCATCCATTTTTTTAGTTTATTTACATGATTTAAAATTTGGGTGGGGTATATGGATTTTCGCAATCTTATTGCTGAGCTGAAACGACGGAATGTTATTCGCGTCGCCACTGCTTACGCCATAGCAGGATGGCTTATCATTCAGATCTGTGCTACTACCTTTCCTTTCTTAAATCTGCCGGAATGGTTGATTACTGCCGTTATCATTTTTGTTCTGATAGGCTTTCCTCTCTCATTAATATTTGCATGGGCTTTCGAATTAACCCCCGAAGGGCTAAAAAAATCTAAAGAAGTGGAAATTACCGAATCTGTAACCAACAGAACGGGGAAAAAACTGAATGGGATTATTATCACTGTGCTTTCAATGGCGGTGATCTTTCTTTTGGTGGAACGCGTGTTTTTCGCTGAAGCTGCTTTTATTCAAAACCAATCAGAAATTGAATTTGAAACAGCCTCCATCGCCGTACTCCCTTTTGTAGATATGTCTGCCGGACAAGATCAGGAATATTTTTCGGATGGACTTTCTGAAGAACTACTCAATGCCCTTGCCAAAGTAGAAGACATGAAAGTAGCCGGACGTACTTCTTCCTTTAAATTCAAAGGAAAGAATGAAAACCTGAAGCTCATTGGTGATGAATTAAATGTCCAACATATACTAGAAGGCAGTGTTCGAAAATCAGGAAACCGAATTCGAATTACGGCTCAGCTTATAAAAGCTGACGATGGATTCCATCTCTGGAGTGAAACTTTTGACAGAGAGCTTACAACTACCAATATTTTTGATATTCAGGAAGAGATATCCCGAACAGTGCTAAAAGAACTGAAGGTACGATTGCTCGATGAAGATGAAGCTGAATTGGATAACGTTCCCACTCAGGACATTGAGGCATATCAAGCTTATTTGAGGGCCAATTCCTTTATAGCAGAAAGAAATATCGATAAGATCAATTTGGCAATCGACCTATATAAAAACGCACTCAATTTAGACCCCACCTTTTCTGAAGCTTATGCCAGATTAGCTATCGCTTATAATCTGCAGGGATATTATGGGAATGTTCCGTTTGATCAAGTTCAGGAACAGGTAAAAGAAAATGCTGAAAAAGCGTTATCAATCAACAAGAACGAAGCGAACGCTCACGCAGCTTTAGGTTTGTACTATTCAAACACTTTTGAAACTGATAAAGCAATAGGAAAATATGAACAAAGCATTGGATTAAATCCTAATAATCCTGATGTCTATAATTGGTTATCAATAGCATATAACGAGAAAGGAGATCTAAAAGAGAGCAATGAAGCTTATAAAAAAATGTATGCTGTTGATCCTCTGTCTCCGCTATCAATATATAACAGGGCCAGTGTTCATTTCTATGAAGGAGAATATGATGATGCATTAGCTTTATTCCAGAAGAATATAGACGACAACCCTGAATTTGCACTAACATATGCCGGTTTAAGCGTCTTAAAAGCACTCCCTCCTTATGGACAACTGGACGAGTCCTTTAAGTATTCTACAACTGCAAGAGCGTATGGAAGAGATTCAAGGGCTTTAGGCATCCTCTTATTAAGGGCATTAGATCTTCAGTTAGAGGATTTGGCTGATTATTATTTTACTCAGTTAAAAAATCAATACGGGAGCAGCTATGAGTATATAAGTTATATACCCTATTACTCTATTTTCAAAAAAGATTATAGCTATCTCCGGGAAGATATGTTCGAGTATATTGATGAAAATGATCTAACGATTCCTTCATTCTCTTTCTATATCTCATTATTGCATTATGGAAATAAGACAGGTGATTATGATCGTGTTTTAAATGAATTCAGAAAATTTGAGCCCGGTTTTTTTGAAGAAGAAATCCCTGCGCTTGAAATCCGGAACTTTTCCCAAGCGCGATTACTCGCCGACGTATATAAGAACATGGGAAATAAAGAAAGGGCTACACAATTATACAACGCGCATTGCAAAGCGGTTGAAGCTAATAAAAATGAGCTTGACCTTGGTGAAGATGGTGAAGCATACCTTGTCGAAAAGTATATCTGTTTAATCAATCAGGAAAAGTACGAAGAAGCCCTACCCTATTTTGAACGGGTGTTTTTAGAACTCAATCGGAAGTTAGCTGCATGGTACTTATTTGAAACCTTACCTTCTGAGGTCTATGAAATAGAAGGCTATCAAAAAGTGATCGATGAAGTACATTCTGAACTCGATCAGCAAAGAAGTAATGTAATTCAGTTTTTGAAAGAAGAAGGCGAATGGAAAGAAGAATGGGAAGAGAATTAAAAATGAAGAATGTAAAATTAAAGATTATCCCGTCTTCCAATCTGTCACTTCGAACGGATGTGAGAAGTCTAGAGGTATTGTTCCCTTTTAGTGATCCTTTAGATGTCTCACATCCGTTCTACATGACAATACAAGAATTTTTAATTCGTAAAACGTCATGAACATTTCAAATTTCATACAAGAACTAAAGCGCCGTAATGTTTTTAAGGTTGCGGCAGCCTATGCTATTGCGGGATGGTTAATCATTCAAATTGCTACTTCTGTATTTCCCGCGTTCGAATTTCCTGGTTGGACTACTCAATTCGTTATTATTCTCGTTGGAATTGGGTTTCCACTTGCTCTTATTTTTGCCTGGGCATTTGAGCTAACTCCTGAAGGTCTTAAAAAATCTCAGGAAGTGGATATTACTGAATCCGTAACCAACCGTACCGGTAAAAAACTTAACGGGATAATAATCACCGTTCTTTCGATGGCTGTAGTTTTTCTATTAGTGGAAAGGGTCTTTTTTGCCAAAGCCTCTATTTTGGAAAACGCTTCCTTTGAATCCAATTTTGAAACCGCATCCATAGCTGTACTTCCATTTGAAGATTTTAGTTTGGGTGGCGATCAGGAATACTTTGCCGATGGTTTATCAGAAGAATTATTGAATGCCTTAGCTAAAGTTGAAGAATTGAAAGTAGCCGGACGTACTTCCTCATTCAAGTTTAAAGGTCAAAATGAAAATCTTTCTTTAATTGGGCAAGAACTAAAGGTCGATCATATTTTAGAAGGAAGTGTTCGTAAAGCCGGAAATCGTATTCGAATCACAGCTCAGCTTATCAAAGTTGAAGACGGGTTCCATGTATGGTCAGAAAATTTTGATCGCGAACTAACAATTGAAAACATCTTCGATATTCAGGAAGAGATCTCCCGAAAAGTTATGGAGGAGCTTAAAGTACGCCTTCTACCGCAGCTGGAAGAAGATCTGAAAACAAATCCTACTGATGATATTGAGGCTTATAACGCTTATTTAGCGGCTACCCAACTGGAGGTAACCGACGAATTAGATGATCTCAGAAAAGCTGTAGAAAAGTATAAAGAAGCTATACGTATTGATCCCTCCTTTTCATTAGCCTATGCCAGACTTGCTTATGTATATGGAGATCTGAACTGGAAAGGAAATCTTTCTTTAGAAGAAATGAAAGATCTGATGCGGGAAAATATTGATCGCGCTTTACTGATCGATGGCAACGAAGGTAAAGCTTATGAAGCACTTGGCTACTACTATCTGAATATAGAAGACAATCAAAAAGCACTGGAAACCTATGAACGTGCGATCGAATTATTGCCGGGCGATTCAGAGGTGCTAGTAGGGTATCATGATGTGCTCCATGAATTTTCACGACACGATGAATCACATAAGATACTTGAAAAGGCTTACCAAATTGATCCGTTAAATCCTGATATCGCAGCTCATCTTGGCGGCCATTATGTGAATTTGGGGGAAGCTGAAAAGGGACTGGAACTGTTTGACAAGGTACTGGAACGGTATCCGGATTACAAAGGCGTAAAACTGAGAAAAGCGCAGGCTTATGCTGGCATAGGTGTTGGTGAGATCGGTAAATCTTTTATTAGTACTTATCAATTATATAAATCTGATCCTGAAAATGTTGATTTGATCGTTTCTCTCCATGATTTAGCAGAAAGTTTAGGCTTTGAGACATTTCAGGAGTATATGATCATTAAAATGGGAGAGCTTTATCCTAACAATCAGCAGTATTACTTCATGTATGCCAATTACTATTCAGAGCATGGCAAAATCGATGAAGTGATTGAACTTGTAGATACCCAAAGAGGAATATTCTCTGATAACTTCAATAAAGAGATCGACACCTTTAAGTCCAGACTTATTTATATGAAGGGGGAAAAAGAAAAAGCCTTAGAAATGTATGTTGAGATCAACCCCATTGTTATTCAGGATGAAATTGTATTAGCTGACGATGATGAAGCTATGGATATTGCCGGATATCTATCATATTCCAACGGATTAGGATTAAAAGAGGAAGAAAGGTTTAAAAATCTTACTCGTATTTATTGCGATTACCGGTATAAAGCGCTTGAAGAAGCTGAGTTTGAAGCTTCAAGAAAATACAGAGAATGGGATGTAGCTGAATGCGAATTTTATAAAGGTAATGTGGACCGGTTTTTAGAATTGATCCGAAAACAATATTTCGAATATAAAATTGCTTTTGGCTTTCCTCCCTATTTCAAATACTCCAGAAACATGAATACGCTAAATGGTATTCCAGAATACGAAAAGCTTAAAGAAGAAATTCTAGCTGATATTAACCTCATGAAAAAAGAAGCTATCGACTATCTGAAAAGTACAGGCGATTGGAAAGAAGAATGGGAAGAAGGGAATTAAAAATGAAGAATTTAAAATTAAAGATTATCCCCTCTTCCCTTCTGTCACTTCGAACGTATGTGAGAAGTCTAACGGTTTTATGCGGGTTTAGTGATTCTTTAGATGTCTCACATCCGTTCGACATGACAATAGAAGAATTTTTAATCCGCGAAGCATTATGAACATCTCAAATTTCATAGAAGAACTAAAAAGGCGTAATGTCTTTAAAGTTGCGACTGCGTATGCTATTGCAGGATGGTTGATTATTCAGGTTGTTTCTACCGTATCTCCACAACTTGGTTTCCCTGACTGGGTAGCACCCTTTTTTACCGTTTTGGTTTTAGTTGGTTTTCCTCTGGCCCTGATCTTTGCCTGGGCATTTGAATTAACGCCTGAAGGACTAAAAAAATCCCAGGAAGTGGACATCACTGAATCCGTAACCAACCGTACCGGTAAAAAACTTAATGGGATTATTATCACTATTCTTTCCATGGCAGTGATCTTTCTTTTGGTAGAACGTGTATTCTTTGCGGAGGCTTCTTTTATAGAAAACCAATCAGAACTTGCTGATTTTCAAACAGCTTCCATTGCTGTGCTCCCTTTTGTGAATATGAGTGGAGATGAAAACAATGAATATTTTTCTGATGGTCTTTCTGAGGAACTGCTCAATGCTCTCGCTAAAGTAAAAGAAATGAAAGTAGCCGGACGTACTTCTTCATTTAAATTCAAAGGGAAAAACGAAGATTTAAAAATCGTTGGGGACCAACTTGGGGTTGGTCATATTCTGGAAGGTAGCGTCAGAAAAGCTGGAGGTAGAGTTCGAATAACTGCTCAGCTCATTAAAGTGGATGATGGGTTCCATATGTGGTCAGAGACTTTTGACCGGGAACTTACAGCAACAAACATTTTTGAGATACAGGAAGAAATTTCGCGCACGGTATTAAGTGAATTGAAAGTACACCTGTTGCCTGAAGATGAGTCTGAGTTGGAAAACATTCCAACATCTGATATTGAGGGATACTCTATGTATCTGAAAGCAAACCAGCTTGTGGTAAACCGGGATATAGATGAGATAAATGTTGCGATAGATCTCTACAAACAAGCTCTCAGTATTGATCCCTTTTTCGCTGAAGCACATGCACGGTTAGCTATTGCCTATAATTTACAGGGATATTATGGGAATGTCCCCAGAGAACAACAAATTGAAAACATGACACCTCATGTTGACCAAGCTTTCTCGATAGATGAAAACTTAGCTGAAGCTTATGCTGCCTTAGGCTTGTTACATGACATGAAAACAGATTTTGAAGAATCAGAAAAAGCCTTTTTAAAAAGCCTGGAGTTAAATCCTAACCTATCAGATGTGTACAATTGGTTAGGAAACCTGTACATGGATGAGCTAAATGATTTCCAGAAAGGAAATGATCAATACAAGAAAATGTATAAGGTGGATCCTTTGTCTCCTCTATCTATCTACAACCGGGCCCAAGCCAGTCAATTTGAAGATAAATATGAAGAAGCACTTTCGTTTCATGAAATAAATAAAAAAAACAATCCCGAATTTGTTCCTACATACTTAGGATTGGCATTCCTGAAATCCGACCCGCATTATGGGCGATTGGATGAGGCATTTATGGCCGTACATAAAGCCTACCAACTCGACAATAACTTTACCCGCTCTTTAAATATTATGGCTACGAGGGCTCTGGAACTTGATCTGGAACCAGTTGCCAGACATTATATGGAGATATTGAAAAGAAACTATTCTGAAAGTTTAGATTATATAAACCGCGCAGGAACATTTGCTTCTTATACATCTGATTATTCGTATGTAGAGGATGGACTGTTACCACATATTGAAGAATCTGATCTTGTACCTGGTTCTTCAGGGTTTTATTGGACAATGACTGATTATGCTATTTATAAAGATGATCCTGAATTTGCACTACAGTGGTTCGCTAAATTTGATTCCACTTTATTGACCCCAAAAGACCTGACAATTAGTATGCAAAATCTATGGCATACATTGCCTCTTCGTGAACTTTACAAATTCACAGATGAAAAAGAAAAAGCAGACTTATTATTAGATAAGTTCTGTGCTTTTAGCACATCAAATGTGGATCTCTATCCACAAAAAGAAGAAGATAATTGGTATTTATTCGATCAAGCAACCTGTCTTTTGGAAAGAGAGCAAATTGACGCCGTCATTCCAATCATTACAAAACTTTATCTGGAAAGAAATAATCGCGGAAATGAATACAGGTCACTTAAAAAAGACAAAAAATTCCAACTTGCAATGGAGCACCCTGAGTTCAAGAAAATCATGGACGTTGTATTTGCTGATCTGAGAGATCAAAAAGAAAACCTTATTGCTTACCTGAAAGCTGAAGGCGACTGGAAAGAAGAATGGGATGAAGGGAATTAAAAATGAAGAATGTAAAATTAAAGATCATCCCTTCTTCCAATCTGTCACTTCGAACGAACGTGAGAAGTCTAGAGGTTTTATACCTGTTTAGTGATTCTTTAGATGTCTCACATCCGTACAACAAGACAAAGCTCGAATTTTCAATTCGCCAAGCGACATGAACATCTCGAATTTCATACAAGAACTAAAGCGGCGTAATGTATTTAAAGTAGCTACTGCTTACGCTATTGCCGGTTGGTTGATCATTCAGGTATTTGATACAATTGCACCGCAACTCGGATTCCCGGAATGGGTTGCTCCTCTTGTAACTACGTTGGTACTTATTGGCTTCCCGTTAGCGCTTATTTTTGCATGGGCTTTTGAACTCACCCCTGAAGGAATAGAGAAATCAAAAGACATTGAAATAACAGAGTCAGTTACCGAATCAACCGGAAAGAAATTGAATAGACTCATCATAGGTGCTCTATCTTTTGGATTAGTATTTCTTTTAGTGGAACGGATCTTTTTTGCTCAATCTACCATTTTTGATTCGGATGTATCTAAGATTGAAAATGCATCCATTGCCGTTCTCCCTTTCGTAAATATGAGTGCAGATCAATCCAACGAATATTTCTCAGATGGACTTTCAGAAGAGTTATTAAATGGACTTGCTAATATTGAAGGAATGCAGGTTGCGGGACGTACTTCTTCATTTAGTTTTAAAAATAAAAATGCGGATTTAAGGGTCATTGCTGAACAACTCGGAGTAAAGCACATTCTTGAAGGTAGTGTCCGTAAAGATGGTGATCAGATTAGAATCACTGCTCAGCTTGTTCAGGCTGATAACGGTTTCCATCTTTGGAGTGAAACCTATGACCGGGAACTGGAGGGCATTTTTGCCATACAGGAAGAAATTTCCCGTAAAGTTGTGCAAGAACTAAAAGTACGCCTACTCCCTGTTGATGAAGAAGAAATTGCAAAGCGTCCTACAGATGATATTGAAGCTTATAACGCTTTCCTTAAAGCAACGCAATTAGAAGTAAGTCGTAGCCCGGAAGATCTGGAAACAGCTATCACGCTTTATGAACAAGCAATAGAAATTGATCCAACATTTACAGAAGCCTACGCTCGTTTAGCAATTGCTTATGGCTTGTTAAACCAATATGGAAACTTGTCATTTGCTGAGATGCTTGAAAAAATGGATACCAATATTAATAAAGCATTATTGATCAACCCAAACCTTGGAATTGTATATCGGGCACTTGGTTTTTATCAGAACCAGCGACTTGAAGAAAATGCGCTAATAGCCGCTGAAAATGCATATCGAAAAGCAATTGAATTAACCCCAAACGATGCGTATGCCTATAACAGTTTATATATAGCTATCAAAAGCCGAAGTGAAGAAGAAGCATATAGATATTTAGAAAAAGCGTATCAACTAGACCCTTTAAGCAATCCGATCGCAGTAAATTACGCTTCACTTTTTCTGGTAAGAAAAGAATATGAAAAGGGAATTGAATTGCTGGACAAAGTAATTGCCAGAGCCCCTGACTATACCTCTGCTCACCGCGCAAAAATCTCTACACTGGCATTAATTCCTAATGGAGATCTAGATAAAGCTTTTATAGCCGCACATAAGGCTTTAAAAGAAAACCCTGAATCTCTGGAAATATTAAGTTTAATCGTTGGTCTCTCTTCTGACCTAGATCTGATTCCGGTAAGAAAATACTATTCAGATAAAATGTTAGAGCTTTATCCCAGCAACTTTGAAGCTATAGGTGGTATGTTAGAAACCCAAACATTGATGGGGCAAAGCGAGCTGGCTCTTAGTACAATGGATGCTATGAAAACTCAATTTGGTCCTCAGGTTGAAAAATTTATGACTTCTTCTTATTCCAGCAACCTATTCATACTAGGGAGAAACGAAGAAATTTTAGAAATGATAGATAAACATTGGCCGGAGATTGCAAACAAAACGTTTGACTTTGACTCTTACAACAACGATTTGTTAAAAAGAGATGCATTAGACCTGGTATTTCTTTATGCGACCGTGTTAATTGATGAAGGCAAAGAAAAAGAAGCTCAATTCTTTATTAATAGTATTTGTGAAGACTATAGCGCCAAAAATCAGGGCAAAGAAACCACTGATTCCGATTTAGATCCTAACGATTTATGGATGTCAATGAATTGTAATCTTATTAAGGGAAATGTAAAGGAAGGAATAGATCAACTCAAAGAATATTACTTCGAGCGAAAGGGAAAAAGAGCATATCCTTTTGCTTTTCTTAGCGATGTATTTCTGCTTTATAAAGACCATCCCGAAATGATAAAAACCAAAGAACTCATTTTAGATGACATTCATAAAATGCGGAGCGAAGTGATTATCTACCTCAAAGAAGAAGGCGACTGGAAAAAAGAATGGGAAGAGAATTAAAAATGAAAGATTTAGAATTAAAAATTACTTCCCCTTTCACTCTGTCACTTCGATCGAATGTGAGAAGTCTAGAGGTTTTATGCCGGTTTAGGTATTCTTTAGATATCTCACATCTGTTCGACATGACAATACAAAAATTTTTAATCCGCGAAGCGTTATGAACATTTCGAACTTTATAGAAGAACTAAAACGTCGGAACGTCTTTAAAGTAGCCGTAGCTTATGCTATTGCCGGATGGTTGATCATTCAGATCGTTACTGTAATTGAAGCACCTCTTAACATCCCCGATTGGTTTGATACCGTCGTAATTGTATTTGTTGGAATAGGATTCCCACTCACACTTATTTTTGCATGGGCATTTGAATTAACACCGGAAGGAATCAAAAAATCCAGAGAAGTTGAGATTACAGAATCCGTTACTGACCGAACCGGAAAAAAACTGAATGGCGTTATTATTTCAGTGTTATCCATTGCTTTATTTTTTGTAGTTATCGAAAGAGTTTTCTTTGCCAAAGCTTCCATTTTAGAAGATGCAGGTGCTGTAGCTAAAATTGAAACAGCATCTATTGCAGTACTTCCATTTGTAAATATGAGTAGTGATAAAGAAAATGAGTATTTCTCTGACGGACTTTCAGAAGAATTACTCAATGCTCTCGCCAAAGTAGAAGATATGCAGGTAGCAGGACGAACTTCTTCTTTCAAATTCAAAGGGCAGAACGAGAATCTGACTGAGATCGGGAGTGAACTTGGAGTTGCTAATATTCTGGAAGGCAGCGTTCGCAAGTCAGGAAACCGACTTCGAATTACAGCTCAGTTGATCCGTGTTTCTGACGGCTTCCATATGTGGAGCGAAACCTATGATCGTGAATTTACGGTCGACAATATTTTTGATATACAGGAAGAGATCTCCTTACATGTAATGGAAGAACTAAAAGTACGCTTACTTCCTAAAGATGAAGCTCAGTTAGCCAGTCGTCCAACCATGGACATTGAAGCGTACAATGCCTTTCTGGAGGCTACTCAGCGAGAGATCACCTACCAACCGGATGATATTGAATATGCCATTCAAAAATATAAAGAAGCGATTCGACTCGATCCTACCTTTGCGGAAGCTTATGCTCGTTTAGCTCTTGCATACAATAACCTTCATCAGAATGGAAACATAGGTGCGGACGAAACCAAAGTGCTAATGAGAGAGAATGCGGAAATGGCAATCTCGTTAGACAAAGATCTTGGAAAAGCTCATCAGGCACTGGCAGATTATTATGGTTTTGAATTTCAATTCGAAAAAAGCGAAGAAACGCTCAAAAAAGCTGTTGAACTTGCCCCCAATGATGCTTCTATACGAATGGATTACAGAAGTGCACTGGGAAGAAATAATAAAGTTCAAGAATCCAGAGCTCAATTATTTAAAGCCTATGAACTGGATCCGTTGAGTCCGTATATATCCAATTCCTATGCACGTCATCTGGCAGATGTGGAAAACAGGTATTATGAGGCAATGGATATCATTGATCGCAATATCAAACGAACTCCTGATTATAATGGCTCTTATTATGCCAAAGCATGGTTACTGCGTGATGTTCCCTATGGAGAACTCGATAATGCTTTTACCTTTGCTTATGAAGGACATCTGCAAAACCCGGATGACATGGATTTTATGTGGATGGTCTCAGATATCGCTCGAGATCTTAACATGCTGAATATGGCTGAATATTTTGGGGAGAAAATCTCTGAAAAGTATCCTGAGAATCATGCAGGTCCTCGTAACCTTTTGAAAACCAGCCAGACCAGAGGAGACTTTGAGACCACGAAAAAGATAGTCAATGAACTAATTGAAACATACGGAGAACGAACAGTGGAATTCTTTGTGATTGATCTGTTGGCTTATCATTATGAGAAAGAAGAATATCAGGAAGGCTTAGATTTATTGAAAATGAGATTTTCTGATTTTCTTGATGAACCCGGGAAAGAAATAGTTAATGAGGATCAACAAACTGCTTCGATCTTTTATCTCACATTAGCTGATAAAGCAGGGAAAGTGGAGGAAGTTGAAATGATCGCTGATCGATTATGTGAATATAAAGATAAAAGATTGACCGAAATGGAAGAGAGTGGTCACATAGAAATCTATAACGAATTAGATGTTAAACTATGGTGCCAGATCGCAACAGAGCAATATGACGAAGCTGTAGCTGCGATGGAAAAATTCTATTTCGAATTAAACTCCAAAGCAAATTATCCATTAATTATCACATCCGAGATTCCTTTTTTCCGGATAAAAGAGTCACAAAATTTTGAAGCGTTTGAAAAGAAGATTTATGCTGATCTTGGGATAATGCGTGAAAATGTAGTCCAATTCTTAAAAGAAAAAGGTGAATGGCAGGAAGATTGGGCTGAAGAGAATTGATTATTTTAAGATTCAATTGCTAAAGCAATTACCTGTTATAAAACTATTATCTGAATGAGTACAAAATTAAGTCCGGCAAAAACAAAGTTATTCTCCTGGCTTTTCATTTTGACCGGCTTGTTTTTTATTCTGATTGGCATAGGAATTATTCCTGTTGATGATCCAACACTAAATGCTCCAAAATGGGTGGTTGGCTTATGTGGATTTGTATTTTCATTAGCCGGAGTAATAATACTTATTGGAGAAAAGTCACCAATTAATCACCTGTTATCCGGCTTATTGGTTCTGAGCTTTGGTTGCATCGGGGGTTGGATCGCATTTTATGGTGAAGCAGCTCACTTTTCAGGTGGAACTCCTTTTTTAAGTAATACACAAAATGTTTGGATTGCCCGGACCTTATTTGGAAGTGGTTCTCTTTTGTGTTTCGCTGTTGCCTTCTACACGATACTGCAATATCTCAAAAAAGATAGCTCAGAGAATAGCCTTAAAAAATGAGAAAGCAATCATTGCTGCAACGGTAACTTTGATAGCGGTTCCGGTCAAAAACCCTATAAAAGATCCCCAAGCTGATTTAAGTGCTATTTTAACATCTTGTTTATAGATCATTTCTCCCACAAAAGCTCCAATCAGTGTTCCCAGAAAAAATCCTAATGGAGGAAAGAATAACATCCCTAATATCATTCCAATTGTACTTCCCGTAACCCCATAGACCGTGCCCCCAAACTTCTTGGTGGTGTAAGCAGGAAGTGCGTTCTCAAGTATTAGTATAGTCAAAACAACAATTGCCCAGGCTACTAAGAAGAATGTGCTGAACTGGGCGACTCCGCTAAAGTGAAGCACTAAAAGTGCAGCGTAACTGAAAGGAAGTCCCGGTAGCACAGGAAGAAAAGCTCCTGCTAAACCCATCAGGATTAACACCACACCAAGACCAATAAATAATATTTCCATGAGTTATCAAATTTATGAACTGGAATGTACACGTTATTTATTGTTCTTTGTTGCAGATGTCTGAACAATCGGTTCTTGCACCATTGTAACTCTTTAGGTATCATCATCGGTCTTTTTTATACAAAACTTTAAATAAAGAATTTATGGCAAATGTAGCAGAACAAAATCAGGAAATGATGTTCGGGCATCCTAAAGGGCTTTTTTACTTATTCTTCGCTGAGTTGTGGGAACGATTCAGTTTCTATGGAATGAGAGCTCTGTTAACCCTGTACATGGTTAATGAGGTTTTTGAGGCATTAGCTTCAAGAGATATTGCCGCCGCCGCTGTGTATGCTTCATATGGGTCTTTAGTTTATGCTTCTACTGTTATTGGAGGCAGGGTTTCTGATACCATCTTAGGCATGAGGCAGTCTATCTTTCTTGGTGGAATTTTAATGGCACTAGGGCACTTTGTGCTGGCTATTCCCGGTAACCTCACCTTCTTTCTGGCACTTGCTTTCATTGTGGTTGGAAACGGCTTCTTCAAACCAAACATATCCACTTTTGTAGGTTCTTTGTATAAAGATGGCGATGCAAAAAAAGATTCCGGTTTCACTATTTTCTACATGGGTATTAATATTGGTGGATTTGTTGCTCCACTCTTATGTGGATGGCTCGGTCGAGAATATGGATGGCACTATGGTTTTGGACTCGCAGGCATAGGGATGCTTACAGGTTTGGCTTTCTTTTGGAGCGGGATTAAGAAAAATGTTTTTGGTGATAATGGATTGCCACCAAGTCAGGAAGTATATGAGAAGAAAGTTTTGGGTATCCCTCAAAAATACTTTGTTCCTATCTTAGCTTTTCTATCTGCTCCTGTAATAGCTTATTTATTGTCAGCCTACCAGGATATTGGTGGTGGAAACACCTTTTTAGGTGATCAAAATATTGTGAATGTAATCTTTAAGATTGTTGGCGTTGGAATCCTCTTGTATTTAGGATATATAATGTCTCAATGTACTCCCGATGAAAGAAAGAAACTGATTGTTGCAGTCTTCATTACTCTTTTCATGACAATTTTCTGGGGTTTCCATGAGCTTTCAGGTAGTGTTATTACATTGTTTGCTGCGAGAAACGTAAATCTGGTTTGGATCGATGCTGCACAGACCAATGCTCTAAATTCGATGTGGATCATTATTCTTTCAATTCCGATCTCTCTCTTGTGGGGTTATCTAAGTAAGAAAAAGAAGAACCCACCTACTCCTTATAAATTTGCTACAGGTTTAGCATTAGCAGGGATTAGTTTTTATGTACTGGCTTTGAGTGGAAACAGTGCTGATGAATCCGGAATGGTTCCATTTTCATATTTAATGATCATGTACTTCTTACTTTCGGTTGGTGAATTATTTATGTCGCCGGTCGGATTGTCTAAGATCACTGATCTGTCTCCTAAACGAATCGTAGCTTTTATGATGGGAATTTGGTTCTTGTCATCAGCTTATGCCTTCCAGGTTGTAGGTTTTATCGGAAAACAGCTGGCTATCGAAAGTACAGATATCAATGTGGGTGGACTTCAAACATTAAACACGTATCTGGGTGGTTTTGATCTGATCGCTAAGTACGCTCTTGGAGCTTCTGTGATCGTGTTTATTTTATCCCCAATACTTAAACGCATGATGGGCAACGTTCATTAATTGAATTTATCTATAAATTTAAAAGGCTTCTTTCTTCATGGAGAGAAGCCTTTTTTGTTTCAATGAACCTCTTTATCCCTTTGATTTTAGCAATTTGATCTTCTTTGTGGATGTTATATAATTCGTTGACAAAATCGTCCTTTTTTAAATCCTGACAATTTTAGAAAAAAGCTTCCAGCTATATCGACCTTTAGAATTGTTGGCGAGCAAAGAACGCAATGAAATCGACGGCTCCTCAGGAGCAATCGTTACACTCAGGCTGGTTCTTGAATATGTATCATACGCAGGAAGACCTTTTGTAATGATTAGTCGATGCAATGGAGTTCGCGCCAATAATTCTTGTCGGGAGCTTTTGGTACTGGAGCCTGTGCTGAGGAAGCTCAGTAGCGGTACAAAAGTACTTTAACATGTATTAATTACTAGATGGATTATAGAAACCCGGGGATAAATCCCCTTCTAGCTTATGTTCTTGTCTTAAACTCGTACATAAACAAGCAAGGACTTTAGTCCTGCTAACAAACGAAAAAGGATTGGCTCCTACTTTTGTCTTGATATCCCGTTCGAACGGGACAAAAGATCAAAACCTCTTTGCAACACCTAATGTCAGATAAAGAACATCACCATCAGAATAAATAAATCCGGCATCAAGTTGGAAAGACGGGTCTAAGAAGTGAACCATGCCTGCTTCGATCAAATCACTGGAAAAATTCTCATCAAAAGTAACAGCATATCCGAAATAAGCTGCCGTGTTTTCATTCACTGAAAAGCCCGGTGTGATATTAAAATTGAAAGAACCGTTACTCAGTCCATCAAAAAAATCACCGTACCCGAAATTAGAATTTAATCCCCATGTTTCGTTGATCGAATAATCCGCTAACAACATGAACCGAGTTAAGTAATATTCATAGTCATCATTAAAAAAAGGAAGGTTTGTGCGGCTAAGTAAAGACAGATTCAATTTTTCATTCTGAAAAGAACCCAGACTATATTTAAAAGCTAAGGATTGTACCCCCACTCTTGGTTTATCAACTCCTTCAATGAACAACAACGATCCTGCGTTAAACTGAATTTCAAGATCTTCACTCAATCCCGTTCTTAAAAAGATCTGTCCGATATCAGAAAAGTCACCGCTGATAGAGGCTCCGGATTCTAGATAAACGGTCTTTGCAGGAACAGTGAACGTTCCATAACCTGCTCCCGGACGGTCAGCAGAGATATTTTGTGCTATTGCAGATCCTGAAAAAATAAATACTGCGATAACTAAAAGTGTGACAAGTCGATTATTCATAGTAGATGATTTAAGCTTATATTTGACCTATGAATGATACAAAGAAGAACAATTCAATCATACAGAAATCAGCGATAGCAGCCATTGCAACCCCTGTGGGAGAAGGCGGAATTGCGGTTATTCGCGTTTCCGGAAAAGATGCTATCTCACTAGTAAATAAAGCCTTTCAGGGAAGAGATCTTACTTCTTTAGACTCACATACCGTCCATTTTGGCAAGATCATCGATAAAAATAAACTGCCGGTTGATGAAGTATTGGTCACTCTATTCCATTCCCCAAGATCTTACACCGGTGAAGAAACCGTCGAGATTTCCTGCCATGGCGGAGTTTTAGTTACTCAAAAAGTTCTGGAAACCATACTTAGCCTGGGAGTGAAAGCAGCAGAAGCCGGAGAATTCACCCAACGCGCGTTCCTGAATGGAAAATTGGATCTGGATCAAGCCGAAGCCGTTGCTGATATCATTCATGCAAAAAGTATAAAAGCCGTGGATGCGGCTCATCAACAGCTGGAAGGTAAACTGGGAGATTATGTCCGAACCTTTCGTCAACAGATCATTGATGCCACAGCAATGATCGAACTGGAACTGGATTTTATTGAAGAAGACGTTGAGTTTGCCAATAAAGAGCAACTTCAAAAATTGCTGGAAGACGTGGATGCAGAACTCACAAATTTATTGGATACCTATGAAACCGGACGCTTGGTAAAAGACGGTGTTAAAACCGTGCTGATCGGGCGTCCTAATGCCGGGAAATCCACGCTACTGAATACCTTAGTTGGCTCAGACCGTGCTATTGTAACAGAAATTGCAGGAACCACCCGTGATACCATTGATGTGGATTGGAACTTTGATGGCTTGTTATTCAAACTCATAGATACAGCCGGACTTCGGGAAACTGAAGATCTTGTGGAAGCAGAAGGTGTTAAGCGTTCACAAAAAGCTTTTGAACAAGCTGATCTGGTTATTTACCTGAAAGATCTGTCTCAGGCTTTCACGGAAGATGAGAGAAAGGAAATTGCAGCTTTTCAGAAACGAGCGGGCGAAACTCCTTTTATCCTGATCGGCACCAAAGCTGATATTGAAGCAGATCGGGAATGGCGAACCGAATTTGATCTGAAAATATCAGCGGTAGAAGAAGAAAATATTAAAGCGTTAAAAACTCTGCTGAAAAACCGAGCTCTTGAGAATAAACACTATGATGCTTCCAGTTTATTGGTCACTTCTTCCCGTCACCGGGATGCTCTTCAAAAAACCAAGGAGCATATTCAAGCAGCACTAACCGGTTTAGAAAATGGCTTAACTGGCGATTTTCTTTCTATTGATCTGAGAGCAGCTCTAAACGAATTGGGAACAGTTACCGGCGAGATCACCAATGAACATATTCTGGATTCTATCTTTTCCCGGTTCTGTATCGGCAAATAAAAAAGCCCTTACTCTTTCGAGCAGGGCTTTAAATTCTTTCAAAAAGGAAAACTAAATATTAGTTATCCCCTTCTTCTCCTGAATCATCAGAACTTCCTGCATCATTACTCTGAATAGGAACCGCTGATTGAGTTTGAGAAGGAGCGTTCAGATCCTGAACCGGAGCTCCACCATCCTGAAGGATACTACGAGTTGGTCCGTCTCCTGTACGATCTATAGCAAAATTAGCAAGAATACAGAGCACCAAAAAAGCACCTCCGAAAATTCCGGTCGCTTTAGAAAGTAAATCAGCAGTTCTGCGGGCTCCTAAACCTGAGTTTCCACCGAGAGCGCCACCGCCCCCACCGCCGCCGCTAATTCCGGATAAACCGGATCCTTGACCATTCTGTAATAAAACAACTAATATTAAAAGTGCGCAGATGATAGTTATTACTGCAACTAAAATGTTATATAGCATGATAAAATCTTAAATTTTTCAGAGCATTAAAGATATTCAAATTTCTATATTATCCCAAGCGTGTAACTGTCATTTGATAAGGTTATTATCCATTCATGGAAAATTTTTTTAACAGCATAGCAGATTTTTTTCAAAGCTCACCGGTTCTCACAAGCCAAATCCTTAAAACGCTTGTAGTTATATTCATTTTATGGCTCATTCGTTCTTTAACACTCCGTGTTGTACATAAAAATGTAGAGAGTAAGCGCACTACTTATAAATGGAGAAAAAACCTTACCTATATTTCTGCATTTATCGGAATAATTCTTATTTCTCAGATCTGGTTTAGTGCTTTAGGAGATCTCTCAACCTATTTCGGTTTACTTTCAGCCGGTTTAGCGATTGCCCTTAAAGACCCCGTTACAGACCTTGCAGCGTGGTTATTCATCATCTGGAGAAAACCGTTTGACGTCGGCGACAGAATAGAACTGGGTAAATCTAAAGGTGATGTGATCGATATTCGCCCGTTTAAATTTACCATCCTTGAAATTGGTAACTGGGTGGATGCAGACCAAAGTACCGGTCGGGTCATTCATATTCCCAACCATACCGTTTTCACAGAACAGCTTGCAAATTACACCAGCGACTTCCAGTTTATCTGGAATGAGATTGGAATTATGGTCACATTTGAGAGCGACTGGAAGAAAGCAAAGGAAATTCTGAGCACGATCGCTGAGGAAGAATCCAAAGATTTTATTGAGCAAGCAAAGGAACAAATAAAAAGAGCGGCAAAATCTTATCTCATTGAATACCGCTATCTCACCCCCATCGTATACACCAATGTTAAAGACAGCGGAGTGATGTTGTCCATTCGTTATTTAACGGATCCGAGACGTCGCCGCGGAAGTGCTCAGGCGATCTGGGAGCGAGCTCTGGATGAATTTTCGCAATCCGACTCCATTGACCTTGCTTATCCTACTATTCGGGTTTTTAATAATCCAAAAGAGGGCAAACCGGATACAGGTGGACCTACTGAATAAGTAAATCACAAAAGACAAATCACAAATTTCAAAATACAAAACCAATCTTTTGTGCTTTGGTTGCTTACACTCTTCAAACTTATATTCAAATCATCAACAAAGACTATCTTTGATATAGCATAAAACTTATTAGCCGGGGTTAATTCAAAGTTGAATAAACCTTAACTTTGGAGCTCATTAAACATCAAGAGTAATGGCTCCTCCTAACGACAAGATCACTGAACAACTTATTGAAGAAGGCATCGATCCTTCTATCCGTGAACATACTTTGTTAGAAGATCTGATGGCTATTTCGGTAGCTTCGGTACTTCTTTCTTTTGGGATCGCTTTGTTTTCAGAAATGAATTTTTTGATCGGAGGAACGGCCGGAGTAGCTTTCCTTACTCAGTATGCAACCGGATTTTCTTTTGGTGAGGTTTTCTTTGTGATCAACATTCCTTTTTATGGTCTCGCTTTATGGAAACTTGGATGGAAGTTTACCCTCAAAACTTTTGTCACCGTTTTCCTGGTTTCTCTTTGTTCAGATTATGTTCCCTTAGTTTTCGAATTTGGAGATATAAATCCGATTTACGCAGCTGCACTCGGAGGCTTTTTAATTGGTACCGGTTTACTAATGCTGTTCCGGCATAAAGCCAGTTTAGGTGGCTTGAATATCGTATCTATTTATCTACAGAAATTCCATGATATCAATGCCGGCCGGTTTCAAATGTGTGTGGATGTAATCATTATCGTAGGTGCAATTTTTCTGGTAGATGTGATGGCTATTGTTTATTCTGTGCTAGCATCAGTCTTTCTCAACCTGATTCTGGCTGTGAATCATCGTCGTGGAAGGTATCTGGCTTTAGACTAACCAAACGATATTCTTATGAACAGAAAAGACTTTTTGCTCCGCTCGGCAATGATGGGCGCAGCTACTATGCTTCCTATTCAGAAACTGGCTTTTTTACTTCAAACACCATTTACAACTCTGCGCCGGAATGTCGGCACATTTGTTGGCAGAGGCGGAACTATCGGTTGGCTGGCTACAAAAAATTCACTGGTTGCTGTGGATTCTCAGTTTCCAGACTCAGCACAAACTTGTTTGGATGGCTTAAAAGAAAAGACAGATCATGTGATGGATTATCTGATCAATACTCATCATCATGGAGATCATACAGCAGGAAATCCCGTCTTCAAAGGTTTTGCAAAGCATATAGTGGCGCATCAGAATGTTCCGGACCTCCAGAAAAGATCAGCGGAAAGCAGAGGGCAGGAAGCCGTAGATGCTCTGGTGTATGCTGATTTAACCTACATCGATAAATGGAGTGAAGAAGTTGGAGATGAAACGGTTCATTTGATGCATTTTGGTCCGGCTCATACAGGAGGGGATTCAGTAGTGTATTTCGAGAAAGCTAATGTTGCTCACATGGGAGATCTTATGTTAAACAGGGCCTATCCATTTATTGACACCAATGGCGGAGCCAATATTACCAACTGGATCCAGGTTCTGCGCAAAACCGTTGAGGAGTTAGAAAATGATACCATTTACATCTATGGACACGGAAATTCGGAATTCGGAATAACAGGAAACAAAGATGATCTGATCTTGAAAAGTAATTTCCTTGAAGCGCTTTTGGAATACACTCAAAAAGGGATCAACGAGGGCAAAAGCAAAGAAGAAATTGCTAAAGCTGAAGTGATTCCGGGTTTTGAAGTATTTAAGGCGCCGGGTTGGGGATTAACGCTAAGCAGAAACATTGAGGCTGCTTATACAGAACTCTCATCATCTTATGACCGATAGTTGTTATGGAAAACTCATCCCGTACATTAGCTGAAAAAAACTCACAAAAAGCCTCGACAAGCAAAACCCGTTGTTTGTACTGCGGTCATGAAGCTGAACTGATATGGGTTCATGGTCACGGGCAATGTTCAAATTGTGGAATAAATACCGAAGAATGCTGCCGTGGTGAAAGCTGTGAACCTTTTCGGAATTGAGAATTCTTGAATGAAGGATTAAGAATTATTCTAGTTCTATAACCTAAGAGGTTTTACTTGCCACTAATACACAAAAACACGAATTAATAATTGAAGTTTTGTGCTTTTGTGTTTCCGTGGCATTTTCCTCATTTCGTAACTCTGCTTCCACACAAATCTAAAAAATAAAATCAATAATCATATTGATATCTGAAATCGATACCACGGCGGTTGGAGTCTTCGCCTTCAGTAATGATCAGATCCCAGGTTTTTGAAAGGGCATATTCCAAAATGAATAATGTTTTGGGATCAGAACTGGTGATCTCATTTACAATAGCAAAGAACGTTCGGTCATTTAAGTACCAGCCGGTTTTTATAGACGTACCCGTTTCATTTCCCACTCTGGTGTTGTCGATCTGTACAACATCCACGCCAAGTTCTCTGGTCGCCAGAGCTTCCACTTCATCCAGTAAAACTCCTGTAAGCAAGTCCGTTGGCGAAGAACCTCCATTCTGAACCAAAGCATTCTGCCAGGAATCAAAAGCATAACAAGGTTTATTAAACAAGGTGTAGCAGTAAATATCCTGTTGCTCCATAGGCGGATCACTTTCAAAAACATACTCAGGTTCTTCAGCTGTTCCCTTTATGATATAATACAATGTTACTTCCTGTTCTCCTTTTCTGGATATCGGAACATAGGCGCTTTTTACGTTCAGGTCGGGATTCGCCGGGGGGCCGCTGAATATCAATTCTGCTTCTTCCAGCTCAAAACGTTTTCCTAATGGTCGCACATAACCACTTGTACCTCTGAGGCTACCGAATAATGATAGATCTCCTTTTGTTTCTTTCTGAGCATCCAAATCACCTTCTATCTCAATTTCCAGATCTAAATACCTCCGGTTTCTGACAAAAAAGTTCCGCTCTATCGCAAACTCCATTTCGATCGATAATGAATCATAATAACTCACATTAGTTGCTTCTTCTCCTTCAAGCGTGACATCCTCCACCGTTTTATCACCGAAATCGTCCAGAACTATGAAACCGTTTTTTACTGCAAATCTACCGGTTGCTTTCGGCGTGGATACAGGACCACTCAATCTGGAATCCAGATCTACCACTAAATTGTATTCATCAGTATTGGCAAGCTTGAACTGATTGGCCTTGGCTTCTATATCGAGCGTAGTTGGATATAACCCGTCGAGAGCGATGATTCCGTTTGCATTAAAACTTCCTTTTCCACTTTTAGCCGATAATTGTTTAAGGGATATTTTGTCCTTGGAAAACTCTATTCTGGATTTAATTCCATCAACTTTTATACCGGCTATCGGCGATTCGAACGACGTTTTTGTTAAATCGAAATAGCCGTTTGTGGTGATCTCGTCTTCTGTTCCTTTCAGTGATAATTCTCCATTCAATGAGCCTTTCAGATTTTTGGTGTACTCTTTGTTTACGAAGTCATTGAATACTGCAAGATTGAAGTTTCTAGTTCTTATTTCTGCAGATACAGGTTTGTTTTCATCTACCGTATTGAGCTCAAATGTTTTAAAGTTGTAAGAAAATGGAAAGTCGATATCTATATCAGCGGCTTTTTGCTTGGCGGCCAAAATCTCTGTGTTTATAAAGATATTTTCTTTTTCCTGGCTGTAATTAAACTCCGCAAATACGGAATCCAAACGAACATCTGAAAGCACAGGATCCTGAATATTAAACGAACCTTCAAAATTTGGTGTCCCCGCTGTTCCCGAAAGCGTTCCGTTAAAACTTATAATTCCTTCCGTTCCTGTGATCTCAAATTTCTCCAGGGCTGATTTGAATCTTGATAAAGGGATTGGACGGATAATCAAATTACCCTTCACTGATTGATCATAAAATTCATTTGAGAGTTGTTCCGGATCGGAAAGGTCTAAGGGAACATCCAGACTTCCTGAAATAACTTCTTTGCGATCCCAGATCAATGATAAATTGGATTGTATCCTTTTGTTCTTTGCATCAAAATTGATGCTGAATATATCTGCCTGAACACCCTCGTATTCAATATTCTGCAGTTCCAGATTTCCGTTTCCGGTAAGAGTTGTTGCCGTTTTATTAATATTTGCACGACCTGAAAGAACTCCATCTATATATCTTTCGCTGAAAATGATTTCCTGTAAGATGCCGAAATCGAAATTTTCTCCTACAAACCAGATCTGTTGATTCACACTATCAGCATATGGCACAGCCAGTGAAAGAAAAGCACCATTTGGAGAAACAAGTTCTAATGAGTCTGTTCTGATCTCGCCATTTTTGACCGAAATATTAAACGAGTTCTGAAGTTTAAGGCTATTATCATTCGTTTTAAGATCCAGCTTATCCATAACTACTGCTATATGCATAGAATCAGTAAGTAATTCGTACGTCCCTGCATTATTTATTCTGCCATTTACATTATCCTGAATCTCAATAGAATAACTTCCAAAAAGCGAGTCCGCCGTTCTGGTTGAATTAGTCGTGACTTTTATATCCTGCAATAACGTTTCATAGATCTTGGGGTCTTTAATATCAATTTCAAAACTCCCTTCCTCTCTCTCTTTCAATACAAATTCTCCGCTTCCGGTCATACCGCTTGCAAGAAATAACTCATCCACTACTATATTTTGAAGATCGAACTCAGTTTTACATTCCAAAATACCTTCTTCGTTTTCATAAACATCCGCAGAAAGACGGCCTTGAGCTTGTAAAATTTCCAGATCAGCTAGTTCCGCAAAAGGTTGAGTATTTTTGAGTTCAAGATCAAATGAGAGTACATTTTCGGGATCCTTCTCATCACTTATATTTCTTCGTCCACTGAAACTTGCATTAGCAATATCACTATTCAAAGTGGCTTCAGAAACTTTAAGAATCCCTTTTTCAATAGTGTAGTTACCATTTAGCACATTAATTGCAGCTCCGTTTACAAAGCTTGTATCTACTTTTGCGCTACCCTCTAAAACAAGATTCTCCGGGTTCGACCCACGACCTTTACCCGAGACATCAAAGTCTATATCAGTTGGAAAGTCCGACAGCATCAATAATTCAGATATATCTAAACTTTGGGAAGAGACCTGATAGCTAAACGACGGTAGTTCAGACAGAAATTCCGTTGCGTTAGCTTTAAAATTAATATCCGAAGTTTGTATGCGTGTAAACCCTTCCGCCTTCACAGAGTCTTTTGATACACTCGCATCCAGATAAAGATACTTAATCTCCTCATCACCGATCACCAGTGGGTTTGAGGTACGAGACGCAAATCCTCCACCGTAATTTCTCTGAAATTCTTCGCTCCTCGGATCTCTTATGGTGTTTGCGATCGTAAAGTTCCATGGCGTTTCTGAAAGTTCAAATCCGTTACCATCACCTGTAATATTGATTCTGATATCTGTTCGTGGAGCGTCCTCTGCCCAATACTGTGCATTAAAACTGTCCAGCCATAACCCAAATCTCCAACTCGTTGTATCATTGAAAACATTTTCTATGGTTGTGTTGGCTCGGACATTTTCTTCTCCACTTGTAGTAACATCCAGATTTGCCAGTATTTTTCCTTTTTTCAGGCTACCACTTCCAAAAAAACGTCTAAAATTATACTCTTCGTAGCGGATTCCTTCTATGGTAAATCCCCAGGTAATATCTGCTTTTTCATATTCCTGACTAACTGCTCCGTCCATTGTAATCTGGAATAAACCTGTTTGCACATCTACAGAATCATTTGTTAATGCTGCGATGTCAAAGTTATCACCTCTGATCCCAAATTGGGTAAGCGTGATCTTTTCTTTCAAATTAAAGGTAGCAGTAGCTTCAAGGTTTCTTGCAAAATCTGCATCAGCATTCAATTCTACATTAATACTTTCACGATCTCCTTTTACCTTTACTTCAACTACCACTTCCTCTTTTGGGATTTCAGTTTCAGCATAAGCTCTTACGTCTTCAGTAGAAAGCGGATCGAGTTTTATATCGGAATTGAATACGGAATCTTTCAGATTGGCAAACCCATTAGCTTTAAAAAGAGATCTTCCTGTATTCAGAACCAGATCCTGAAGCGAGATTTGTTGATTCTCATATGATCCTGAAGCTTTAAAGGAAATCGACTCCGGTAGTCTGCCTTCTTTGATCTCAAAATTTAATTTTGATAGTTGAGCTTCAATTTCTTCTGTCAATGCAAAACTCGCCCGAGCTTCAATGCTTTGAATAGAAACAGATGAATCCGGAAGTAAGTCAGGAGAATACAGAGAAACATTGCTCCTTTTGATATTTATATCTGCTATCTCGAATTGAAATGAAGATTCTTCGGAAGTGGTATCAGGTTTAACAATTTCCTGAACATTAAATACCGCCGTAGAATCTTCTGTATATCCTGTTTGTCTTGCGTGGATGTTTGCTTCGGCAACTGATATTTGCTCGATGTGAAATGTCCCAGACAGAAAACTCAATACATCATATTTTGCGTACAATGTATCTACATATGCTACAGAGTCAGCCTCACCTATATGAATGCCTGTTAATCGAATTTCTTTCCACAAATCTCCGCTTATTTCGTTGATGGAAAAACCAACAGTAAGATTCTCATTGCCAATTTCTTCGATCTTATTCTTGGCGAAATTTTGTACAGTCTTTGTTTTCAGTGACAGACGTAATCCTGCAAGAAGTAAAAACAATACTAAAATTACCCAGAGCAAGCCCTTCAGTATTTTTACAAAGATATTTGTTGACTTCTCACTCATTAAAATGCCTGCCCTATACTAAAATGAAAATGCCACCTGTTCCAGGCAGAGCTCATACTATCGTCTCCCTGATAGATATTCAGATCTTCATCAGTAGGATTCACTTTGTATCCAAGATCGACGCGAATAGGCCCGATCGGAGATTCATATCTGACTCCTCCTCCAACTCCAAACTGAATCGGTCGGTTTTCAGTTGTACGAATTGTTTTCCAAACCTGACCGCCATCTATAAATCCTGCAAAACTTAATCCTTTTATAAATCTGTCAACGTCTTGTCTCAGCTCGAAATTAAAACTTAATGTTGCTTTACCCCCGGTTGGCACATAGCCCGAAAAAACACCTAAGGAATCAAACACTGCTTCTTTTGGACCCAACTCTTGTCTCCCCCATCCACGAACTTCACTTGATCCTCCATTATAAAACCGGATATCAGCCGGCAAGGAATCCTGTTTGGCGTAATAAATAGATCCTCCATTTACTCTTGCAGCTGCAACCAGGCTCTCATTTAACTTTTTATATCCTCTTATATCTAATGATGCTTTCTGAAAAGAGTAAGTAGCTTCGTTAAACAAACCCGATAATTCTAAAAATGGCTGAACAGTAAAGCCATTGCCACCTCTTGGAAGTCCTTTCCTTGCATAAACGCTAAACTTGAATGATGAAATATTATAGTTTAAAATGCTGTCGGGACTGACCACAGAAGTTCCATCTTCATTTTCTTTAACATCAAACTCCCGGTTCAGCGTAAAATCATAGTTGAAAGTTCCTGTAACCGACTCACTGTAGTTATATCCGAAGCTATTCCTGATACCTCCTGTGTCAATGGAATAGGCTCGTTCAATACGTCGCTGAACAAATGGCGAAATAGTAATACTGCTTTTAGTATTGTATACGTAAGGAAACAAATAGCTTGCTCCCAATCTCAAATCAAATGCAGATAGTTTTGTATTCAAAGAAAATAATTCTCCTTTCCCTCTGGCATTTCTATGACTCCAGGATGCTTGTGCCCGAAATAATTTGTAAGAATTTAAAATTGTTAATCGGTCATCATTAAATCTGTCATAGTTTCCTATTCCAAAAGTAGCAGCGAAAGATCTTAAACTTCTTTCCTTCACTCTTGCCAATACATTTATAGTGCTGTCTTGTTCCTGATCCGGTATTGAAATTAGTGCAAACCTAAGTAAGTGATGGCCAAATAATTCTCTTTGCGCTTCCCGCATTGCATCATCACTAAAATATTCGTTTTTATCGACCCCGGTTTCCCGTCTGATATATTTTGCATCCAGTGTAGTTTCTCCTTCTACAAATATAGAATCGAATCTTGCTCTTGGCCCAGGATAAGTAAGCATTGCTACACTTGCTTTTTTTGCAGTAGTATCTACTTTTGTTTGAACCTCAGTTTCCGCATATGGATATCCCAGGTTTCTCAATATATTTGTGAAGTCCGATTCCACCTGTGCTTTTGACACCGGTTGATAAATTTTTCCTTTTCGGTAAGGCAAGCGATTGAGTTCTTTTTTAAACTTCTCACTACCATAGATAACTGAACTGTCTCTCATAGATGTTTGCAGAAGTACCTGAACTGAATCTATTCTAATTGGAGTATTTTCAACTACCATAAATATGAGTTCTTTCTTCCACTCTTTATTTTTGGACTCCAACCTGTAGTTCACATCTACTTCATTAAATCCGCGGCGCTGGTAGAATCTTTCTAATCGTATTACATCTCTGCGAATTTCCGTTTCCGAAACATAAAATCCCTTTTCATTAAAAAAAGTGATCTTCTTCCAAATAGAAGGGGCTTCATTGGAAATGTACCTTTTGAGGACTATGTCATTGTACGTGTTATTTCCTTCAATTTTCACATTCCAAATACGATCCGGTTTTCCTTCATCCTGAGCTATAAGCGGAAACAGAGGTACGGTTACGAACATCAAAAAGATTACGTAAATTCTGATATGTTGAGTAAGTAATTTTTTCAATGTTTAATTAATAGCCAAATATTTAATCTGCAATCTTGTAGACTCAGCAGTTATCCCTTTATTTCTTTAATGTGTTCAATAGAACTAACAATGTACTATGTATAAATATTTAATTCTTTCTGTTTGTTTTCTCTTTCTATTTAACTGCAAATCGTCTGAGGAGTTTACGGGTTTTTCCTACGATCCCCCTAATGTAACGGATACTCAAGATAAAAAAGTCCATCCTCAACACAGAAGAATAATTGGTGCAGGAAACCCGGTCGTTTGGGTCTCAAACAATTTCGAAAGTGCTAGGCTAAGTGATTTTTATGCCATTAATGACAGCACATTTGAAGTTTTTATTGAGCCGGAAAACGCCCCGATAAACAACAGTCCCTGGTACGCATTCAAAATTTGGAGCGACTCAACCAGATCTGCAGTTATACGTCTCAATTACAACAACGCTCGTCATAGATATGTTCCTAAGATTTCCGCCGGTGATTCTACATACACATTGGACATGAATAAAGCTGTTTATGATTCGGCTTCAAAGACTCTGGACTTTCAAGTCAATCTTTCAAAAGAACCAATTACTGTAAGTGCTCAACCCATTTCAAACACAAAGTCTTTTGATGACTGGTTGATGAAAATGTCTCAACATTCATATGCCTCAATTAGTGAAATTGGAGTCAGTAAACTTGGAAACCCGATCAAAGAACTGACAATTAATGAAACAGATCCTAATAGTAAGGCCGGTGTTCTAATCATAATGAGCCGGCAACATCCACCTGAAGTTTCAGGCTATTATGCGGCCCGGTATTTCATAGAAGAACTGATTTCGGATTCAGAACTTTCAAAACAATTCAGATCTGAGTTCATAGTTCGTTCATTCCCTTTGATTAATGTCGATGGTGTTATAAATGGACATTGGCGACATAGCGCTGCCGGAATTGACTTAAACCGGGATTGGGAAAATTTCAATCAGCCGGAAACCAGGGCTGTTAAAGATGCTCTGTTACCTTTGCTTCAGGACCCTATGAAAACTGTTTATTACGGAATTGATTTTCATTCCACTAATGAAAATATCTTCTACCCTATAGAACAATCTGTAAAAACATTTCCTGATGATTTGACTCAAAGATGGACCCCCTTTATTCAGCAAGACAACGAATCTGTCAAGTTTGTTACGGAAGAGTTTGATACAACCTCTCCTATTTCAAAAAACTGGATCTATAAAACTTTTGGGGCAGACGCCGTGACTTTTGAAATGAGTGACGAACTTCCTCTTGAAACCATAGAGCAAGTAGGTAGGTCTGCTGCAAGAAGTCTTATGAAATTATTGCTGGATGAAAAAAGCAAAGTCCAATAAAAAACTTTGCTATATCTCACTTTTTTTTAAATTGCTACATGAACGGATCTAAAATACTTACCGAAGGGCTGAACAACTGGAAACTGAGGCTTATCCTTAGTGCGCTCTTATGTATCATGGGGCTTGCCGCTTTGATCAGTATGATTCTGGGTTTATTTATCAATTTGAGTATTTATGATAAATCTATTGTTGCCATTGCAATCTGGATGGTGGGTATTCCTACCTATCTCATTTTAAGTGGTCTTGCCAAAATAACCCCGCAATCTATAGCTTTGTTCATCAATGAAAGTACTGATCAAGTTCAGGGCGACCTGCAGATTCTTTTAAAAAATACCGATGAGCTTGATGAAGCTTCAAAAACCAAACAACAAGAGCTCATTAGTTTTTTTCAGGATAACCCACTACATAAATTCCTACCGGATAAACCTGTAAAGCAAGCATATCTATTGATGGTTACTTCCATGCTGGTCAGTTTTGGGATTTGGTTTATTTCTTAAGTTCAATTACCGGGAAAGAAATTAAAACCTTATTACATGATAAATTTGGAATACATCATTCAACTTTAGAATTTAATTACCGACCTTGTAATGCTTAAATTCAAAATTGTAACTCATCAGCATTAATACCCCTCGAATGAAATCTCAATTCCTCTCATTTATTTGCATTCTTTTTATCTTTTTTACTTCGTGTAATACCGGGCCAAAAGTAATAGACGATCTTTCTGATAAATCTTTTAACGTCATTAACCAAAATGGGGAATCGGTTACCTTTCCTGACGATTATCAGGGCAAGTACGTTGTTGTTGGGTTTATTTATACTAATTGTCCGGATATATGCCCGTTAGTAACTCAGAACCTGATCAAAGTTCAGAAAGAGTTTAATAGTCCTGATGATATTCAGTTTTTAGGAATCACATTTGACCCGAAAAGAGACACTCCTGAAGTTTTAAAGAACTACAAAGGACTTTTTAATCTGGATGATAATTTCGATTTCTTAACAGCTGATTCAACAACCATAAGTGAGCTAATGGATAGTGTAAGAGTTCGTTCTCAGGTTTCATTTACACAAGTAAGGGAAGATGATAAAGAAGTATACTTTATGAACCATTCTGATAAAATTATGGTGCTGGACAAAAAAAGCAGAGTAATTTTCGAATACGGCGGAAGTATGACACCCGTAAACTACATTGTTGAAGACCTTAAAACTGTAAGGAAATAATTCAAATGAAAACCTCTGTTGTTCTACTTTTTACAATATTGCTTTTTTCAGGATGTGGAGATGAGCCGAAAAAAAATCCTCCTCAAAAATCTGAATCTGATAAAATTAAAAACTGGGCCAGGCCGGGTGTTCAGGGACAAATGAGTGGAGCTTACTTTGTATACAAGAATCCCCTTAGTAGTGCTGACACGCTTATTTCTGTTTACAGCCCTCAGGCTATGATGACACAAATTCATGAATCATATACTACCGAAGATGGCCTTGCAGGGATGCGGGAAAAGAAAGAGATCGTTGTTCATTCAGATGAAACTCTGGTTTTAAAACAAGGCGGTTTGCATGTTATGCTGATGAATCTGAAAAAAGATCTATCAGAAAATGATTCTGTAGAAGTCGCTCTCGAATTCACAAAAGCCGGGACTGTAAAACTCAAACTACCTGTAAAGAATAATAAATAAAGCCCGAACTTTTCACCATTCGGGCTTTCTGGGTTGATTAAGAAAATGAGCCGGGTTAATTGCTCATTCTTAAATACGCAAAGCCCGTTAAGTCGGATTGTATTTTATTATAATTTGTTGTCAGGTATCCGTTTAGAGTAGTTTTATAGCCGAAAAGCATCTTTACTCTATCAAATGAAGGGGATTTAAATCTACCTCAGTTAACTGAATGGCATAAAAAAAGACATACCTGAGCATGTCTTTTTAAATAATTTGTGTAGAGAAATGTTTAGTAGGAAGAAAAAACTTCAGTAGAACCGTCCTTCTTGACAAGATATACATCGTAGCTGTCTGCTTCTCTTCCCGGTACTTCCATACCCGGAGAACCAATAGGCATACCCGGAACGGTAAGTCCGATAGCACCTTCAGGTTTTTCTTCTAAAAGTCGGTTAACATCTTCAATTGGAACATGCCCTTCTACAAAATACTCTCCAACCATTGCTGTATGACATGATTCAAATCTTGGTGGCACACCTTTCTCTCTTTTTACTTCCATCAAATTTGGAATAGGCTTTTCTATTACCTCAAATTGATCATCATTCATTAAAGCAGCCCATTTGGTACAGCATTGGCATCCGGGGTTCTTGTACATTACCACTTCAATCTTGTTTGTAGAAGCAGAAGAAACCGTTGCTGAATACTCATCCTCTACTTCATTTTTTGGCCAGAATAGTGCCGCTCCGAAACCTATTGTAAATAAAAGTCCAAATATTAAAATCTTGTTGTTGCTCATGATCAAATTTCCTTTAAAAGTTGACTTAAAATACAAAAATTTAACGATGTAATTTAGATTTCTCCCTCAAAGATTTTTAATCGAGAAAACACCTTTCCTGACACCTCTTTTTGTAAAAGCTGATCTGTTTTATTCCCAGAATTAACTTTAGCCTTCTTTTATACTGTCTCTTTTTTTTGTCTAGATTAATCAACATCTTGAATCTATGCCATCAAATTAAAATTCTCATCGCCATGACCACCAAACATCCTTTTCTTTTAATATTCTTTCTGCTGTTCTTTTCCATTACTGCAGCTGCTCAAACATCAGAATTCAAGGCTACATTTATAAAAGCTCAACAGGAAAACAAGCAAGTAACGGTTACATTGTCTAATGGAACTACTTATGTCGGTGATGTAGTTTCTGTAGATGACGAATCAGCCGGTGTACAGACCAAAGACGGTGTATTTAATTTCAGATACGATCGAATTCAAAGTGTCAGAATTTATAACCCCGATGACAAAACTTCCGGTTGGCGTGACAATCCTGCGAAGAACAAGCTTTTTATAACACAAACAGGCAAAATGTTAGATAAGGGCTCGGGCTATTATCAAAATACATACATCTTCTTTTCTAATTTCTCTTATGGAATTACAAACGGAATCAGTATTGATGCCGGATTTAGTATGATTCCGGGCTTAGGAATTGATAACCAAATGTTCACAGCGGGTGCTAAAGTAGGAACCTCATTAAATAGTACTCTTTACGTTGCAGGAAATATCAAATACTACAAATTCTTTGATATCGACGAAGGCGTTTCCTCTCTGTTTGGTTCTATTACATATTCGAAAAGCAGCTTAGATCTAACCGCCGGTACCGGTGTAGGCTTGGCAGAAGGAAGTTCATCGGATGCACTCTTAATTTTAGGTGGTCAATACAGAATCAGTGACCGTTTTGCATTTATAAGTGAAAATATCTTTTTTCCAACCGGTGAAAATGAGTCCACAGCTTTAGTCTCATTTGGTGGTAGAATCATTGGTACAAAAAGTGCTTTTGATCTGGGTTTCTTTGGTATAGAAGAAACGCTTATTCCTTTTGTAAGTTATACTCTCAAATTTTAAAATTTATGCAATCAAAAAAATTCTCTTACGAAAATAAGGAACTCGAAGTAACATGGGATCTTAAACGCTGTATTCATGCTAAAGAATGCGTGCATGGATTACCTAATGTATTTGATCCCGGGAAAAAACCATGGATCGATCCGGATAAAGAACCTGATTCTGACAAAATTGTAGAAACTATTGAGCGCTGTCCAACCGGAGCTCTTCAATATCATTTCAAGAATCAAAGCAATCCTGAAACTCCCCCTTCATCCAATACAATAATTATCGATGAAAACGGACCTCTTTTCGTTCATGGTAATATCGTTGTTCAGGATAATGAGGGTAATGAGCTACTCAGAGAAACCCGTTTAGCTTTTTGCAGATGCGGAAAATCATCAAACAAGCCGTTGTGTGACAACTCTCATATTAAAGCTGGATTTGAGGCAGACACCTCCTACAATCCGGAACGATTAGAGTTGGAACCGCTGGAAAATGAAGGTGGCGAACTCCTGATCAAACTAATTGAAAATGCACCTTTTGTTGTAGAGGGGAATTACGAAGTGATAGGAGAAAACCAATCTACAAAAACATGTAAGCGTATGAGTTTCTGCAGATGTGGCGCATCAGAAAACAAACCATTTTGTGATGGAACACATCGCCAAATAGAGTTTAAAACTAATGAGTAATCCCACTATTCTCATACTAGCTTCTTTCCTCGCTGCACTTGCAGTAGGATTAGGGGCTTTTGGAGCTCATGCTCTTGAGGAATCGCTCTCTCCTAAAAGACTGGACACATGGAACACAGCGGTAACTTATCACATGTGGCACGCATTGGCTCTAATCGGGTTAGCTCTTGTATCCAAAGTTTTTGAAGTTGATCTGACTTGGTCTTTAAATCTGATAGGAGCCGGAATCTTTGTTTTCTCCGGAAGTTTATATCTGCTTTGCTTAACCGATACAAGCTGGTTAGGTGCTATCACACCAATTGGAGGAATTTGCTTTATACTTGGTTGGGTATTAGCAGGATGGAAATTTATAACTCAAATCTGACTTTAAATGAAAGCGATCTGGAACGGAAAAATATTAGCTGAAAGCGACAACACTGTTGTGGTTGAAAACAATCATTACTTCCCAGCTGATTCTATCAATGAAGAACTCTTTACTGATAGTGATTACAAAACAACCTGTCCATGGAAAGGATTGGCAAGCTACAAATCCATCCAGGTTGATGGCGAAACCAATCAAAACGCCGCATGGTACTATCCTGATCCCAAAGATGCCGCTAAAGAAATAAAAGATCACTTCGCTTTTTGGAAAGGAGTCCAGGTTTTAGAAGGTTAATTCTACGTCTTCATAAAATCTTCATATTTCTTTCTTTTATTTGGATTGAATCTAAATAAAAGAAAATCTCTTTTTGAAATTAATCAAACGCCTAGTACCATTTTTACTCGTATTAGGCTTTAGAACTATTGTTTTCCCTCAATCTGGATCTATCATCGGGAGAGTCACGTCTAGCAATGGAGACTCTATCTCTGGGGCATCAGTTTATCTAAGTGAATCGAAATGGCATATTACAAATGATGATGGAATGTATTCCATCTCAACTATAACTCCAGGAAATTATTCACTCATAGTAACGAGTCTTGGCTATACAAAGAAAACAATCCCTGTTGAAATAAAAGCCGATCAAACTCTATCGATCAATGTTACACTAGAAATAAAAGTATACAAAGAAAAAGAAGTTTTAATTACAGCATCTAGGTCGGAAAAAAGCTTAGATGAAATTAGCGTTCCTGTTGCAATCGTTGATCAAGAAGAAATTGAAACAACCGGTAGTATCCGATTGACGGATATTCTAGATGAGCAAATTGGAATGAACGTCGTATCAAATCATGGAACAGGAATACAAGTTCAAGGTTTCGATCCTGATTACACGCTTATTCTTATTGATAACCAACCCGTTATAGGACGAACTGCAGGCACTTTGAACTTAGAGCGCCTAGCGGTAGGTAATGTTGAGCAAATTGAAATTGTTAAAGGTCCTTCTTCTGCGTTGTGGGGTAGCAACGCTTTGGCAGGTGTGATAAATATAATCACTGAAAAAGCAGAACAACCAATTAAGTGGAATGTAACCGGAAGATATGGAACGCATGATTCTTACGACGGCTCATCAAACTTATCTTTTAAAAAGGGGGATTTTTCAGGGCAAATTTTTGGAAATATAAATTCTTCAAACGGATACGACCTTAGTAAAAATACAGTAGCGCCTACCATCCCGAAGTACGATAACTATACTTTTTCTGGTGAAGCTGGATATCGTTTATCTAAAAAGTTCTCTGTATCTCTTAACTCTAGATATTATAGGGAAAATCAAACTTATGATGATAGAATCGATATTTCTAATCAACCAGAAGATCTCAATGGAACTGAGTTTCAGGAGAACTTTAGTGTTGCGCCAAGTATCAAACTACTAATATCTGATAAACAGTTATTTGAAGCTACTGCATTTTTTAGCAGCTTTGAAAGTGAAAGCAATCTCGATTTTCAAAGCACCGGTGAATCATATTTCAATGATTCCTTTGGCCAAACTTTGAATAAATATGAAGTCCAAAGTTCTACTTTCTGGGATAATCAGCACACAACTATTGCCGGAATAGGAATGAATCGAGAGGATCTAACGGCTGATATTTATGCAGACGTTCCATTCTTTGACAGTTATTTCGGATTTGGGCAACATGAATGGGACCTAAATAAAAAACTTTCTCTTACCACTGGATTCAGATTCGATGCTCATAGTGAATACTCTTCTCAATTAAGTCCTAAGTTTTCAGCTTTATACAAACCAAGTAAATTAATTCATATTCGCGGTTCTTTTGGTGGTGGATTCAAAGCACCTGATTTTAGACAATTATTTTTAAACTTCACTAACCCAATTGCCGGTTATAGTGTTTTTGGAACATCTACCGTACAAGAGGGAATTGACCAACTTCAACAAGATGGACAGATTGAAGAACTTTATGTAAACCCTAGTGAACTCACAGATATTCAATCTGAAAGTTCTATCGCTTACAATCTAGGTTTCGACTTATTCTTAACAGATAGAATCACTTTTAAGATCAATGGATTCAGAAACAACGTAGACGAACTCATTGAAACGCAGCGAATAGCTCTTAAAACAAACGGTCAATCCGTATTCTCGTATGTGAATTTGAATAAAATTTACACTCAGGGAGTTGAAACAGAGCTTAGCTACAACCCCGATTTCATTTCTGGTTTAAACATTTCTGCCGGCTACCAATATCTAGATGCTCAAAGAGAAATAACTTTTGAACAGGATGATGTCCAAAATGGGCAAGTAGTAACCGTTACTAAAAAGATATACATCCCTCTTTTCAATCGCTCTAAGCATACGGCAAACTTCAAACTGTTTTACGCATTCGAAAAAATTGGTCTGGATGCCAGCCTCCGAATTCGACACCGAGGTAAATACTGGTTCAGCGATAACAATGTTAACAACAGCCCTGATGAAAATGAGTACGCTGAAAATCACACCATGATTAACACTTCTATTGCAAAACAATTAGGGAAGAGTTTCAAAATCAGGGTTGGCATTAACAATCTCAATAATTACAAAAATGAGATTTTACTGCCCTCAAACCCCGGCACTACTTTTTATACACAATTAAATATCAACATCTATTAAATACATATTTCTATTTATGAATTCACTAAATAATAAACTAACTCTACTTGTCACGGTATTAGCCTTTGGCTTTTTTGCATGTGAGGACTCAGGCTCAAACGGACCAGCTCCAGTCGAAGGACAAATGGCTGAAGATATCCCTGCAAATGTAAACACAATGAGTGAATTTACAGCGAGTGATGTACAAGACAATCCTGATAATAAAGAAAACTATACCTTCTTTGATTTTGAAACGGGAGCTACTGTATCAGATTCTCTTTCTGCGGATTGGGATATTGCTTTTAGTGGCACAACAATACTAGCTAACTCTGGTAATGATGGTGGAATTCAATTAGTTGAAACAGCTTATGATGATGTCGATACCGCTCCTACTACAGGTTTTGAAGCAAGCAACACTAGCTGGTATACATATACTGGAGAAGCACCTAACGGTCCTAAACATGCTATTTTTCCAAACGAAGACGAAACGCTCATTATTAAAACTTCAACAGGAAAATATGCAAAAGTTAGAATGATCAGCTATTACGAAGGTAATCCTGATACCGAATCTGATGAGTTTGAAAATATGCTAACCAGACCCGCTAGTCAGTATTTCACATTCGAGTATGCACTACAAAACGCTGAATCCACTCAATTGTATCATGAAGATAGTTTCACTTACTATGACCTAGAAACAGGTGAAATGGTTTCAGATTCTTCTTCGTCACAATGGGATATCGGATTTAATGCTACTACAATCATCGCAAATACCAAGAACAGTGGTGGAATTCAATCTTTAAATATAGCCTATAGTGATGTAGATGAAGCTCCAATTTCTAGTTATGAAGAAAGTGTAACAGACTGGTATTTATATACAGGTGAAGCACCAACCGGCCCTAAGCACGCTATTCTTCCTAAAGACAACCTAACATTAGTCCTTAAAACAGCTAGTGATATTTATGCAAAAATTAGAATTATCAGCTATTACAAAGGCAACCCTGATACCTCTTCTGAAGACTTTATTAATTTCATAAGGCCAGAATCCAGATATTACACGTTTGAATATGCTGTTCAAACTGATGGATCTACAAGCTTCGAATAAATGTAATATCTGTATTTCTAATACAATTGCTCCCCTTATAAAAACCCGTTTATGATAAATGGGTTTTTTATATCTCCAAAAAATTACTAATTTAGACTCATTCTAAATAACTAAATGTAACATCTCTTGGAAAATACAAAAGCATCGCTAAAAAAAGATTGGCAAGAACTTAAAAAAGAACACCCAAAAATCAGAATAAAAAATGCTGCTGACAAACTTGGTGTTAGTGAAGTAGAACTAGTGGCGACATTAGAAAATGCGACTCGCTTAAATGAAGACTGGCCGGGCATTTTTATAGATATAGAAAATTTGGGCTATGTGATGGCTCTTACTCGTAACGAATCTGTTGTTCATGAAAGAAAAGGAGAATACCACAACATTAGCTTTAATGGACATGCTGGTTTGGTATTAGATCCAAACATAGATCTTAGAATCTTCCCCGGACAATTCGGTTTTGCCTATGCGGTACCTGTGGAAAATCCAAGAGGAACACTTCACAGCATTCAGTTTTTTAACAAACAAGGTGTTGCTGCTCATAAAATTTACCTAATGAATGAAGAGCATCTAGATGACTATTCTAACTTGGTAGAAAAATTCAGCCATGAAGATCAAAATGCTGAACTAAAGATCACCCCTGCTCCGCCAACTAAAAAAGAAGATACTTCAACCACTATCGATAGAGAAGCTTTCTTGCAGGAGTGGTCTGAGCTACAAGACACACATGATTTTTACGGATTACTTAGGAAATTCAAAGTAGACCGAACTGATGCATTCGAGATCGCAGAAGGACGTTTTACTCAACCTGTAGAAAACAGTACTACTGAGGCACTGCTTTATAAAGCAGCTGAACAAGAAGTTCCTATTATGGTATTTGTTTCCAGTGGAGCTGTAATCCAGATTCATTCAGGAAAGGTTGAAAACATTAAGAAAATGGATAACTGGTTAAACGTGTTAGATTCTGAATTCAATCTACATTTAAGAGACGATCATATCAGCAGATCTTGGATCGTTGAAAAGCCTACAGTAGATGGTATCGTAACCTCCCTAGAAATCTTTGACGCTGAGAATAACAATATTGCCACATTCTTTGGAGCGAGAAAACCGGGGATACCTGAATTGGAAAGCTGGAGAGAGCTCATTAACGGATTAAAGCCTAAACAAGTTCTTTCATGAAATCACTAATCATTTCTTTTATCATCTATAGCCTTTCTGCTACGATTGCCGACGCTCAAACCACCGTTCAAAGTTCTGACGATGTTACCGTAATTATTACTAATACCGACAAAATTATCACTATGGGTGGTTCTATTACAGAAACCGTATTTGCTCTTGGTCATGGCGAAAATGTCATTGCCACAGATCAGTCCAGTACTTTTCCGAGACAAATTTTTCAATTACCTAGAGTTCCATATCTAAGAAATCTTACCTCAGAAGGTGTATTATCTCTTGGAGCAAGCTTAATTATTTCCAGTAGTGACGCCGGACCAAAATCTGCTATTGATCAGATTAGAAGCGCCGGAACAGATATGCTGTTAGTAAAAGAAACAGAGTCTCTTGAAGGTGTTATTCATAAGCTATCCGTAATAGGTAAAGCATTAAACGCCGAAGAGAAAGCTAACCAACTCATGGAACAGAATAAAACTACTTTCACAAAAGCTGCAGAACTTAGATCTACTTTGAAGGAAAAACCAAAAGTAATGTTTGTATTAGCTGTTCGTGGAAGTAGTAACTTTATGGTTGCAGGAAATAATACAGGAGCCCAAGCCATGATCGAATTTGCAGGTGGCAAAAATGCTTTCGATTCATTTTCTGGATATAAGCAAGCATCTCTGGAATCCATTATAGCAGCCAATCCTGATTATATCCTTATGATGCAAAGTCGTTTTGATGAAATAAGTACCGGACTAAAGCAAACACCTGGTGTAAATGCCGTAAAAGCGGTTACTAACGATAATATTATTGGAATGGAAGGTAACTACCTATTGGGGTTTGGGCCTAGATTTGGGTCAGCAATTCTAGATTTAATGAAATTAATTCACCCTGGGGTTAATATTTAACTCAAGTGTCTGTTAACAATAGATCACATTTTTTAAATCTCTCAAAATTCAGGAAAAGCAATGCTTTACTCGCTGGACTTTTAATTGCACTTATATCTTTTGCTATACTATCAGTAGGAATTGGGGCTGTTTCTATAGAGCCTTCTGTTGTACTTAAAATTTTTGCAAACAAATTAGGATTTTTAGACTTCGCTGAGGATGAGCTAGTCCAATCATCAGCTATCATTTATAGTATAAGGTTACCGAGGGTTATTCTCGCCATATTGGTAGGAGCTACACTCGCTATTTCCGGAGCTGCATTACAAGGTTTATTTAGAAACCCACTGGCGGATCCTACGCTCATCGGAGTTTCTAGTGGATCAGCTCTTGCGGCAGCTTTTGTTATTATTCTGGGAGCACAACTGTTTAGCTTTTTACCTTATTATTTATACTCTGCGCTATTACCTATTTCAGCTTTTGTTGGAGGTCTTATCGCCACCCTCCTTGTGTACACTATTTCAACGAGTTCCGGAAAAACAAATATTGCCACAATGCTTTTAGCCGGCATAGCTGTTAATGCTGTTGCCGCGGCGGGCATTGGTTTTCTGGTTTTCTCAGCTGATGATGTTCAAATTCGTGACCTAACTTTCTGGACATTGGGAAGTTTAGGTGGTTCTGTTTGGAATACTGTCGCTAAATCAGCACCACTTCTGCTTATAACAATCATTGGATTACCTTTCTTTTCAAAGCAAATGAATGTGATGCTTTTAGGAGAACATGAAGCTCGTTATCTGGGAGTTAATACCCAATTTGTTAAAAAAGCAATCATTCTTCTAGCCACTTTAGGTATTGGGGCTTCCGTTGCTGTTTCCGGAATTATAGGATTTGTAGGATTAGTAGTGCCTCATTTGTTACGCTTAATGATTGGGCCGGATCATCGATTTTTGATGCCGGGCTCTATCCTTTTGGGGGCATTGCTATTGCTAGCCTCAGATCTTTTTGCACGAATGGTTGTTATTCCAGCTGAATTACCAATTGGTATTGTTACTTCAGCAATTGGGGCTCCATTCTTTTTATGGCTTTTGATTAGAAATCGCTCTATATCCGCACACCTATGATTTCAGCGAATAACATATCGGTTACTACACAATCAGGAAAAAAAATTCTGGATGATTTTTCAGTTTCTGTAAAGCCCGGAATCCTGACCTCAGTAATAGGCAAAAATGGAGCCGGTAAATCTACTTGCCTTAAAGCAATTTGTGGTGAATCAGATTATTCTACAGGAAATATCTTCTTTAAGGATCAAAATATTGCTGATCTAAAACCCTCATATTTAGCCAAGCATAGAGCTGTTGTTAGCCAAAAAACGACCTTAGATTTTTCCTTCTCCGTTGAAGAAGTAGTTAACCTTGGCCGCTCTCCACTCTCTGGATATTTCAGTTCATCAGCAGACCGGGAAATTATTGAAAGCTGTTTGCAAAAAGTTGGGTTACTATCGCTGAAGAATCGTTCTTATGTTACACTTTCAGGGGGAGAACAGCAGAGGGTTCACATAGCAAGGGCTCTCGCTCAAATTTGGGATGCTTTTGAATCAAATGAACCCTCTTATCTGTTTTTAGATGAACCATTGGCTAGTTTAGATGTGGCTCATCAGCATGAGATCATGCATTTATTAAAACAGCTTTCCTCAAAAAATGTAGCTGTATTTATTGTGATTCATGATTTAAATCTAGCCGCTCAATATTCTGATAATATTATCATTCTTAAAAATGGGCAGAAACTTACGGAAGGATCACCCTTCGAAGTTTTAACAGAAGAAATCATATTTGATGCTTTTGACCATCCTGTGAATATTATTCCTCATCCAAAAACAGAATGTCCACTAATTATTTCTGAACGTGTTTTTGATAACTAGAGCAACTCACTAGCAATATTCGCCAGATCTGACCGCTCTCCTTTTTCTAAGTTGATATGAGCATACAAATCGCTTTTCTGCATACGATCAACTAAATAAGATAGTCCGTTGCTTTGAGTATCTAAGTATGGAGTATCAATTTGGAAAATATCTCCTGTAAAAATGACTTTGGTATTTACTCCCGCTCTGGTAATAATGGTCTTCACTTCATGTGGAGTTAAGTTCTGAGCCTCATCAATAATAAATACCACGTTCGATAAACTTCTGCCACGAATATAAGCCAGTGGTACAATTCGTAGTTTATCCGTTTGGATCATCTCATCAATTTTTTTGTACTGCTTACTGGTTTCTTTGAATTGATGTTTGATGAAACTCAAATTATCCCAAAGTGGCTGCATATATGGATTGATCTTAGCTTCAGCGTCACCGGGTAAATATCCGATATCGCGATTGCTTAGCGGAACAATTGGTCTGGCCAAATATATTTGCTTGAAATCACTTCGTTGTTCTAAAGCACTTGCTAATGCCAGCAATGTTTTTCCTGTTCCTGCAGCTCCGGTTATGGTTGTGAGAAGAATATGCGGGTTTAAAAGCGCATGCATTGCAAAAGTTTGCTCCGCATTTTTTGGCTGAATTCCATACGCATTAATTTTATCAACCTGTTCGATATACTTTGACTTAGCATTGTACCAACCAAGTGCTGACGATCCATGACTTTTCATTATATAGTAATGATTGCTTGGCGGGTTCACTTCCATCACATCCTTTGGTTTGATCCTGCCTTTATCATAGAACTTACTTATCAGAGAAGGATCTTCAAGCTCCAGATCGGTTTTTCCTCTGTATAAATGATCAATGTCTTTAACCTGAACTGTTTCATAATCTTCAGCATCCAGATTTAATGCACGTGCTTTAAGTCGAAGATTTATATCTTTTGAAACAAGTACTACCTTTGTGTTTTCATTTTCATTTTTAAGGCGAAGAGCAGCGTTTATGATATGATGATCGTTTCGAGTAGCTCCAAAAACTTTGTTGGCATCTACATGTTTTCCGCCATTGGTAATAACTTTTAATTTCCCATGAGATCTCCCATTCAACGGAATCCAGTCCTGAAGCATATTTTCATCAGAAATTCCATCCAGGTAACGGATGAATTCACGGGCATGTAAGTTTATTACAGTATTTCCTTTCTTAAAGGTGTCCAGTTCCTCCAGGACTGTTATTGGGATTGCAACGTCATTTTTTTCAAAATTCTTAACGGCTTCATAATCATATAAAAGCACGGAAGTGTCGAGTACGAAGATCTTCTTCGCTTTCTTCTTAGGCATGGGCTAATCGTTTTGATTTTCAGAGATCGAAACCTCTTTATGTAGATGATGTAAAAGAACGGTTCACTCAATTAAATCAAACAAAAACCAATATGCAATGGATGTGGAAAACTCGTGATAAATTAATATTGAGTTAACAGTTCAAGACTCGCAAAGATGTTGATAACTCAGATATTAAGTTGATAAAGTGCAATACTTAAAGCGATAGCTGCATTCAAGCTTTCCACTGAACGGTTCTCTTTTGATGAAGGGATCATAACCCGTTTTCTGTCCGAAGTAATAAGCTTTCCATCAACTCCATTAGCTTCATTTCCAACTATAAGAACTGTTTTGTTGGTTGAATTTATTTTTGAAATCGGTAGAGCTCCTTCGTTTCCGTCTAGTAAAAGAATCTGCCATCCTTCTTTCTCAAATACTTCAAGATCTTTATCTAAATTCGAATTTCTATAACTCAAAACTCCAGTGGCTCCGGCAGTACTTCTCACCACTTTCGGATGATGCAGATCTACAGACCCTTTGCCAATTAAAATCGAACTAGCCCCAAACCAGGCTGCGGTTCTTACAATAGTCCCCAGATTTCCCGGGTCCTGAATTCTGTCTGTTGCAATGATCAATCCTTCTCTATTTGATAGCTCTTCAACGGAAGATTCTTTCGGAATTTCACAAACGGCGAGGATTCCCTGGCTATTCTCGGTATCAGATAGTTCGCTAAATGTTTTTGTGTCGATTAAGTAAGAGCTAATAGCTGTTAGCTGATAGCTCTTAGCTTCCTTATCAACAAAAACTTCCCTGACATTCAGAATCCCATTCTCTAAAACCTGCTCCACTGCTCTTTCTCCTTCTACAACAAATAGTCCCTCTTTTTCACGGTACTTTTTCTGCCCGAGTTTTCTTAAAAGCTTGATTTGATTATTTGATGCTGATTTCACGAGTTCTGAGTTCTGAGTTCTGAGTTCTGAGTTCTGAGTTCTGAGTTCTGAGTTCTGAGTTCTGAGTTCTGAGTTCTGAGTTCTGATAAAAAGATACTTCATAATCTATCACTTCTCATGTAACTAATACTAATTATTTGGAGAATGATTTTCTATCTTTAGTCAAATCAAAAAAACGAAGCTAAAAATAACTCATGGATTTTTTAAAGAAACTGGGAATTGAGGGAGTAAACGCAGGTACAAGTACCGGGCGAGTTTATCTGGAAAGCAAAAATCAAATTACCAGTTACACTCCGGTTGATGGAAAAACGATCGCAAATGTAACCACAACCACCAAAGAACAATATGAAGAGGTGGTTAATGCATCTCAGGAAGCTTTTAAAGTTTGGAGAGAAATGCCGGCTCCGCAACGTGGAGAGATTGTTCGTCAGATCGGAGATAAGCTTCGTGAATTCAAAGAACCTTTGGGAAAATTGGTTACTTACGAAATGGGTAAGATCTATCAGGAAGGCTTAGGTGAAGTTCAGGAAATGATAGACATTTGTGATTTTGCCGTTGGATTAAGTCGTCAGTTATACGGACTTACCATGCATAGTGAGCGCCCTAACCACAGAATGTATGAGCAATGGCACCCGATGGGAACAGTTGGAATTATTTCTGCTTTTAATTTTCCTGTCGCTGTTTGGAGCTGGAACGCCATGATCGCTGCGGTTTGTGGTGATACTATGATCTGGAAAGGTTCTGAAAAAACTCCTCTTTGTGGAATTGCTATTCAAAAGATCGTTGCCAAAGTATTGAAGGAAAATGATCTTCCGGAAGGAATCTTCTGCTTGGTTACCGGAGATAGAGAAGTTGGCGAATGGATGACAGAAGATGAGCGCATTCCATTGATCTCTGCTACAGGCTCCATCCGAATGGGTAAAGAAGTAGCTAAAGTAGTTGGCGGGCGTTTAGGTAAAACCATTCTTGAACTTGGTGGCAATAACGCCATTATCGTTTCTGAAAATGCTGACATTGAAATGGCAATCCGTGCAACTGTGTTCGGAGCTGTTGGAACGTGTGGTCAGCGTTGTACTTCTACGCGAAGATTGATCATCCATGAATCTGTATATGATCAGTTTAAAGAGCGTCTGTTGAGTATCTATGAAAATGTGAATATTGGAAACCCTCTGGAGCCGGATACTTTGGTTGGACCGATGATCGACCAGCTTGCAGTAGATGCAATGCAAAATGCACTCAAACAAGTAGAGAAAGAAGGCGGAAAAGTGATCTTCGGGGGTGAAGTTTTAGACAGAGATGGATTTTATGTTCGTCCGGCTATCGCTGAAGCTAAAAATGAATTCGAGATCGTTCAGGAAGAAACTTTTGCTCCGATTCTCTATCTCATCAAGTACAAAACTATTGATGAAGCGATGAGCTACCACAATGGTGTGAAGCAAGGATTGAGTTCTGCAATGTTCACACTGAATATGCGTGAGGCTGAAAATTTCTTAAGTACACACGGTTCTGATTGTGGAATTGCCAATATCAATATAGGTACAAGTGGTGCTGAAATTGGTGGAGCTTTCGGTGGTGAAAAAGAAACCGGTGGTGGACGTGAGTCCGGCTCTGATGCTTGGAAAGCGTACATGCGCCGACAAACCAATACCATCAACTGGAGTGAAGAATTACCGCTGGCGCAAGGTATTTCGTTTGATGTTTGACCTTCGGAATTATTGAATTAAAAATTAAGAATGAAGAATTGGTGAATCATCAATTCTTCATTTTTTGATCATAAGTGTAGTTTCTGATAAGTTCTCCCTTCTAAGAGATACCGACCAAACACTTGTGTGTGATCAGAGTGATGTTGTGCAATTTCTGAGTTACTAAATTGCACAACATCCTCCGTCTTCTGACCTATCCGGTCAGAAGCCACCTCCTTCAAAGGAGGATTTCAGAAAAAGATTCCAACTACACTGATCTTTAGAATTATTGGCGGGGAAGAACGCAATGAAATCAACGGCTCCGAAGGAGCAATCATTACACCCAGGCTGATTTTCACTAGTTCCGAATATCTTGTTCGGAATTCCATTAGGAAGCTCCTGCTTCCTTTTCATTTCAAATTCTAACCATCGTCCTTAACTCTTCCAGAGTTTTATCTCATCAAAAATAAAAGCTGATTCTTATTAACTCTGGAAGAGTTTGACCCAAGAAATATCATTTACTTTCACGTTTTCTGTTCTATATTCCTGAAAATCTTAATCAACTCAGGGAATATGAAATACATCTCAATTTTCTTCATTCTGATTATTGGAACTACTGTTCTTTGTGCCCAAAACCAATCCCCTGAACAAAAGTTACAAGAACTTGGAATTGAACTTCCGGAAATTGCTCCTCCCGTTGCTAACTATGTTAATGTAGTTCGGTCCGGAAATCTGTTATTTCTTGCGGGAAAAGGTTCTCAAAATCCTGATGGCTCCAGAATTACAGGAAAAGTTGGAGTAGATCTGACTATAGAAGAAGGATATGAAGCTGCCAAAAGTATCGCCTATCAACATCTTGCTGTAATTAAGAATGAGATCGGTGACCTCAGCAAAGTAGTTCGCGTTGTGAAAGTTCTGGGAATGGTGAATACGACTCCTGAATTTACCGCACATTCTCAGGTTATTAACGGGTATTCCGATTTCATGGTCAAGATCTTTGGTGAAAAAGGAAAACACGCCCGTTCTGCTGTAGGTATGAGTTCCCTACCTGTTAACCTGGCTGTAGAAATTGAAGTGATTGTTGAAATAGAAATCCCGTGATCATTGGTTTTTCTCGAGATGCCTAAAAATTAACTCCTATAATCGTTTAGCATAATTTCTTTAGCTATATTATTTAATATCTAACGATGGCGATGAAGTTAAAGAACATATTCCCGGTAAATGACAAAAGTAAAGGCGTCGAATTTCATTTATTTGAAATAGCGGTGTTTCTTACGGTTTTGATTTTTTCTTTTTGGAGCGTCTTTGGCTTTGTAGCAGAGTTTCAGCTTATAAATAAAATCCTATTTCTTTCTTCTTTTGTAGTCTATCTCTCCATTTATATAGCGCAAAAAGCGAAAGTCTCTTTTTCCATCGTTTCAGCAAGTTACTTTGGATATAGCTTTGTTTTAATGGCTTTCGCTTGGCTTCCCGGAGGCGGGATTCAAGGAGCAATTCTTCAGTTTATTGTATTAATTTTTATTGCCGGTTTACTGGTTCTTCCACTCCGAGCATACCTTATATTCATTCTCTCTATAGCGGCTATCGTTATTTCATTCTCTATTTATGAATATTATAATCCCGACGCTGCTTTCCCGTACTTAAGTGAAATTAATAGAATAAGAGACATTTCTATTGCCTCCATTATAGCTATAATGGTATTAGGCTTTTCTTTATATACATTCAAAAAATCTTATGTAAGGGATAAGGAATCGCTAAATAAAGCTATTAAAGAAATTGAAGTTGAAAAGATAAAGGCTCAATCTGCTGACAAAGCTAAATCACAATTCCTGGCTACTATTAGTCATGAAATGAGAACACCTCTTAATGGTATCGTTGGTATCTCAGAGTTATTAGGTGAGACTGATTTAAATCCTGAACAAGTAGAAATGGTGAAAAACCTGAGTTACAGTAGTAATATGCTTCACAGCTTGATCAGTGATGTACTGGATCTTACCACCATCGAAGATGAGAATCTTGAATTGAGTGAGAACGTATTCCAGCTAGAAAGTGAGATCAATGATATTTTGGAAATATTCCGTCCTAAAATCGATTCCAGAAAAGCTTTTCTTCATTTGCATCATGAACATGATGAACTAATACCAAAAATTTTATATGGTGATATTACAAGAATAAGACAAGTACTGGTGAATCTTGTAAACAACGGAATAAAGTTTACTAATGATGGTGCCGTAATTGTACAAACCAAATTATTAAGTAAAGAAAAGAACATTGCCACCGTCCAATTTACTGTTTCAGATACCGGGATAGGTATTTCAAAAGAGGATCAGGATAAATTATTTACAAAATTCTTCAGGACAAGACTAGCCAATACCATAGAAGGAACAGGATTGGGGCTTACCATAAGCAAAAGATTGGTCGAGCTGATGGGAGGAGAAATCTCATTCACATCACAACTTAAAAAAGGATCTACTTTTACATTTGAACTTCCTTTATCCATCAAACCAAAAAATCCTCAAAAAATTGAATCTTCAACTCATGATGAAGACTTAACCGATCTGAAAATTCTTATCGCTGAAGATGTTCCTATCAATCAAATGGTCTTGAGCAAAATGCTTAAGAATCTTGGTATAGAAAATATAGATATCGTTAACGATGGGAAAGAAGCCTTTGAAGCTGCAACGGATGATCAAAATGAATATGATTTTATTCTGATGGATATTCAAATGCCTAAACTGGATGGTTCTCAGGCTTCCAGAAAAATCATTGAGTTTTATAAAGGAGATCTTCCTTTTAAAATCATCGCTGTTACTGCTAATGTAATGAAAGATGATTTTGTGTTGTATAGAGAATCAGGAATGGTTGATGTCTTAAGCAAACCTGTGAACATAAAGATGCTTTCTCATACCCTTTATAAACATTTGGGTTAAGCTATAGAATAGAATACGATACTCTCTATAAATGAGATTCTATTCTGTTTACTAATTCTTCTACAAAAGCTGCTTGTTCGGGCTTCATAAATACACTTCTTAGAATAGTAACCATTTCTGAATCTGCTTTATATTCAGGATGTAATCTTATGAATTCTGAACTTGGAACTTTAAATAATGAAAGATAGAATGATTGGTCCTTCATTCCTGCATCAAATACTTTTTTGGATAGATCTGAAATCTGAGAAGTAGTTTTGCAGTCAGATGGGAAATAGCCCACTATATCCAGTTCAGGTTTTTTATATGGAACCAGTTTTCTGCTATCCTCCATTAACGAATAGCCCTTTAATGCCGCTTTTCTGCATTGCGCCATAACAGGACCAAAGCCTTCCTTTTCTTTTAAAGGAAAACATTGCAGTGTTGCCCATAAAGCTACTGCTGCTGCACCGGCTCTTGAACATTCTAAACTTATCTCTCCAAGATGAAGATCATCCGAAGTGAAATAGGTATATGGCGAATCATGCTTGTAAAACCGACCAACTTCCGGATCCTTAAAGAGAACAGAGCCACAACCGTAAGGCTGCAATCCATGTTTGTGAGGATCAATCACAATACTGTTCGCTTCCTGCATTAATTTCCATTGGGTTCCGTCAATTAAATCCGAATCTTTCAATGTTCTGAAAAAACCTCCGTAAGCAGCATCTATATGAATTCGAATTCCATGTTTTTTTGCCCAAGGGATAACCTGTTCCAGATGTTCAACTTCTCCCAAGCCTGTCGTACCGAGAGTTACTACAATTGTGCCGATCTTCTCCGGATCAACAGAAGACAGATCAAAATTTCTGTCCTCCAGTATTGGAATCTTAACAGAATCTACAGCCAGTACGCCGCACATTCTTTCATGTGTGTAATGTGAATTGGATGAAAAAGCGATCTTTTTGCCGGGATGAGATTCTCTTGCAATCCATAAAGCTTCCAGATTTGCAATAGTACCGCTTGCCGTCAAATGCCCCAGAAAGGTTTCTCCATATCCAAAAAAATTCGCTAGTTCAGCAACTACTTCTTTTTCCATTTCTGAAGAAGGCGGCCCTCCATCAAGAGCATGGTTATTCGGATTTATACTCATCGCCATTGCATAAGCAGCCCAAGCCACAGGGTGTGGTGGCTTCAGCATTTGGCCTGCATAAACCGGATGATGAAATGGATAATTACATTTTAGTTTTTGAGAAAGTCTGGAAAAAACTTCTTCAGCTTTTTCATCAGAAACAGAAAGCGTGGAATCCTGTTCCCATGCCCCAAAAGATAGCTTCCAATGCTGCAGGCGTTCAAGCCCTTTATCCAGTGCTTGTTTTGCCTGCTTATCCATTAATACAGGTTAACTGAGATTCCTGCAGAAAGAACCTGTTTGATCTGAACTTCACTTGAAAAATCATCGTCATAACGCATTTCAAACTGGAAAGAAGCACTGATTAAAGAGTTGATTTGTCCAACTAATTCGTTACTCCAAAAAACATCGGTTTCTGAAACCGGATCTGTGAAACTTGTAAATGTTTCTATGTTGCTTGAATACTGAATGTTTTCTGCAACAGTTGTTTGAAATGAAATACCGGTTGTTAAACCACCCTCTGATCTGAAAGTCTCCCCTTCAGGTAATCCATAATTAGGAGACAGATCTCCATCTGAAATAAACGTTTGCTTGAGAGCTAAACCTGCTTCTAACTGTAAACTTGGACTCGCATTATATTCCAAACCGGCACCTTCGGTAAGATAAGCCGGACTAAAAAATCCTGAGATCAATGAATCTCCGCCAGCTACTTTAGCATCATAATTGTACCCATCAGCGAACTGTGTTCTGAATTGGATTGCTCCATATCCTGCCAACTTACTATCTTCCTGTAAATCATAAGTATTTCTGAGTCGGATAGAGATCAGATCGTCTGATTTTCTTGTGCTTCCGTCTATTCTTGATTGACCATATCTTAAATTGGTTCGGAAACCAAAAGTGTATTGTTCTTTTCGATACATTTTAGTGTATACAGTAGAAGCTGCACCACTAACGGTATTAACACCTCCTTCACTCCAATTGCTGTATGAAGCCTGAGACCCATTCAGATTTGCAACCCAGGTTTGAGTCCACCCAACAAGAGTATCAGGTACAACAATAGTTTGCGCCTGCAAAGAATTTGCCGTAAAAAAAGTAATTGCGATTAGTAGTAACGTTTTGGTAAAAATTTTCATCGTAAAATTTATAATTAAGTATTTTTGAAGAGCACAACTTGCTCCGGTTTCTCTTTCGAAAGCATAACTTCAACATGCTCGCCCATCTTGGTAGGAACGGTCATCCCCGTGATGTTCGACTTTATTGGATACTTTCTGTGTCCCCTGTCTAACAAAGTAAGTACTTCTATCCGTTCAGGTTCTCCGGCACTTATTATTGCTGATACAGCATCAAACATAGTTTTTCCGGAGAAAATCACATCGTCAATGATAAGAACAAACTTTTCAGAACATTCGGGAAGCGGTTTATTGTGAGTCAGATTCTTTACATCGTATTGTATCAGATCAATCGCTGATTCATTATGAAATGGTTTCAGGTATTCAAACAATACCTTGGCTGTAGCAAACCCCCTTTCATTTAATCCTACGATCACCAGCTCTTGTTCAGGAGTTATTCTCTCCCAAAGTTCTATTGCCATTCTTTTTAAAGAACGTTCAATTCTGGCTTTATCCATTAATACAATTTGCCGTTTCATCTGCACATATTTATTTTGATAAAAGATAAGAAATAAATGCCCTTGAATGCGAAGTTATGAACATTTTCTAACCTAGAATTTATTACTTTACAGCGTTAACCTTTACCCAAAAAATTTGAGGTTCAATTATGAGCAGAGGATTAGGAACTTTACTTACCGGAATTGCTGCCTTCGCAGGTGGTGTTGTAGCCGGATTGCTACTAACACCAAAATCAGGGAAGGAAAACCGCCAATGGATCGAGGACAAAAGCCATAGAATTCTGGAAGATGGTGAAAAGAAAATTGGTGAAGTATCAAAAAATATAAAGAGAAGTGTTAAAGATAATTTACCGGATCTTTATGAAGCTACCGAATTACTGCATTTTGAAGATGAAGAATTAGAAGAAGATGCCTGAAGCCTCATTTCCATATTCTGAGCGAATTTTGCAATGGGTATGGAACGAGCTTTTGTTTGATAATACTTGTTTAAGAACAGAGTGTGGTAAGCCTATTCAAATCATCCATCAGGGAATCTTAAATCATTCAGATGGGCCTGACTTTAAATCTTCAAAATTACTGATCGGAAATATTGAATGGAATGGTTCTGTTGAACTTCATCTCAAATCAAGTGGATGGAAAGCGCACAATCATCATTCAGACCAAAATTATGATAATGTAATTCTTCATGTTGTAGCCGAAGAAAACCCAAGCCCGGTTTCTACATTATCAGGCAGTTCTCCCTTCACTCTTAACCTTCTTCCTTATATTCATTCAGATTTAGGAGCTTTTTTATCCAATCTCGATCATTCTAAAAAACTACCCTGCACTGGCAATCTTACATTTATCTCTGAAGATGTTTTTCATGAACAGATTGCACGATCTCATCAGGAATATTTAAACAAGAAAGTTGATGATTTTATTTCGTTCTACTCTTCTGATACATCTCAAAGCACAGCCTGGAAAAATGCTCTAATCGTTTCTGTGTTTGATGGCTTTGGGATAAGCCGAAACAGAGAACAAATGCGAACTCTGGCTTATAACTTGCTGAATTCGGAGTATGACACATTGCATGCTTTACAATCAAAAGCTGATCATATTGCTTTCAGTACCACTGAGATAAACTGGAATTTTAAAGGTACAAGACCACACAGCCATCCAGCACACAGAATAAAGACTGCGGTGCATTTTCTACATCTTATCAAATCCACTCCTTTTGAAGATCTTTTGAACGCCGATTCTTACAAACTCTGGAATGTGTGGTGCTCCGAAATTGGGGTACAGAACGCCGGGCACCCAAAAATTTTATACGCCACTGTTTTTCTTCCCGCACTTTACTTTCTTGGAAAGTTATATCATTCGGAAAAAATAACAGCAGCAGTTAAAGAAGAATGGAATTCATTTAAAGCTCCCATACCAAAAATTTTGCTTTCTGAGTTTGCACAGCTGAAAATTTCTCCCTCTTTTTATCAAAAAAAGCTTGGATCTATACATCAGTTAAGGGAATATTGTAAGCCAAAGAACTGCTCAGAATGTTTAGTGCTAAAAAAAGCATTTTCATCTTGATTGCTTTTCGATCTATCTCTATCTTTGGGGTCTGTCGAAACAACATTTTTTGCCCGGTCGTCTAATGGCAGGACAGCTGGTTTTGGTCCAGTCAGTGGGGGTTCGAGTCCTCCCCGGGCAACAAACACTCAATAAGATAACAACAGGAGCCGTCTTATTGTTTTATGTAATCCTGAAATTTTCAGTGCTAGCAGTTTAAATGGATACTCCTCTCGCAATATTTTCCGGACGAAGCAACCCCGCTCTCGCAAGAGCAATTGCTGAATCCTACGGAACAAAACTCGGTGACGTTACCATCAAGGAATTTTCTGATGGTGAATTATATGTCAAATTCGAGCAAAGCATCCGTGGCGAAGATATTTTCATTATTCAACCAACTCCCCCACCCGGTGATAACATCATGGAGTTGTTGTTAATGCTTGATGCGGCAAAACGCGCATCGGTAAAGCGAGTAACAGCGGTAATTCCTTACTTCGGATATGCCCGCCAGGATCGAAAAGATCAACCCAGAGTATCTATTGGTTCTAAACTCATGGCAAATCTGCTTGTTGAAGCAGGTGCAGATCGCATTTTGACCATGGATTTACATGCAGCACAAATTCAAGGATTTTTTGATATCCCGCTTGATCATCTTTATGCAAGCAGGGCTTTCATTGAACATTTTAAATCCAACCCAATTGAAAATCTGGTGGTAGTTGCCCCGGATGTGGGAAGCCTCAAAACATCACGAGCGTATTCTAAAAAGCTTGGAACAAGCCTTGCCTTTATTGACAAGAGACGTCCAAATGCTAATGAATCCGAGATCATGAACATTATTGGTGATGTAGAGGGAAAGAATGTGTTGATAGTAGATGACTTAATTGACACCGCCGGAACACTTACAAATGCAGCAGCAGCCATGAAAGAAAGAGGCGCGCTAAATATTACTGCAATTTGTACTCACCCGATACTTTCGGGACCGGCATACCAACGAATAGAAGATTCACCTATAGATGAAGTTTTAGTTACAGATACAGTAACCCTTCGCCAGCCTTCTGATAAGATCAAAGTGCTTAGCGTTGCGGATATTTTTGCTGAAGCTATTCAGCGTATCCATACTAATGATACTATAAGTGCACTCTTCGACAATTAATGAACAAGTAAGTAAATCCAAAAATGGCAAAAGCTGAATTTAAGACAATAGACGCCGAAAAACGTGAGCTTAGTAAAAAAGCTAATCGTGAACTTCGTGCTCAAAAAAGAGTTCCCGCTGTTCTTTACGGACCTGAAGTGAAAGAAAACCTTCACTTTTCTGTAGACGAATTGGAACTGGAAAGAATTTTAAGAACACAACAAACCAAACTTGTTGAATTATCCTTCGATAACACCGTGTACAAAACACTGGTTAAAAGAGTTGAGTTCGACCCAGTTACTGACAGACCTGTTCACGTAGACTTTTACGTTCTTTCTGATAATCACAAAGTAACTCTGAGAATTCCTGTTACTGTTACAGGTAATGCTCGCGGAGTTGTTGAAAATGGTGGACGTTTGTTCCAGCCAATGAAAGTAGTTCGCATCCGAGTGCTACCTGATTTCATTCCTTCTGAGTTTGTAATCGATGTAAGCTCACTTAAAATTGGAGAATCTTTCCACGTAGGTGAATTAGACCTTGATGGAATCACCCCAATTGATGCAGAAGGAAGAACCATTGTTACGATCAGACCTCCAAAAGGTGCTGACTTCCTAGATAGCTTAACCGCTGATGTTGAAGGCGATGACGAAGCTGAAGAAGGTGCTGAAGGCGAAACTCCTGAAGGTGAGGAAGGAGCTGAAGGCGAAGGTTCTGAAGAAGAAAAAACTGAAGAATAATTAAAGTGATTAAGGCGGGAATGCCCAATTCAACACCATGTCCATAATCGTAGGATTAGGAAATATCGGTAGCGAATATGATGGCTCCCGTCATAACATCGGCTTTGATGTTCTTGATGAACTGGCAAAAACGCTTTCAATTTCATTTGGTCTGGGTGGCGGACCTTTTGAAATAGCTGAGGGAAGACACAAAGGACGCAACATCGTTCTTGTTAAACCAACTACTTTTATGAATAGAAGTGGTACAGCAGTTAAGAAAGCGTTAGCTAAGTTCAACACAGATAAAAAAGATTGCCTGATCGTTTATGACGATTTGAATCTTCCACTTGGCACAAACAGAATGAAGCCAAATGGAAGTGCGGGCGGTCACAATGGGATTTCTGATATTATTGAGCGACTTGGAAGCAATGACTTCCCACGCTTGCGATTTGGTATCGGTGATAATTTTTCGAGAGGCAGACAAGTCGATTACGTACTGTCTCCTTTTGATGAAGATGAGCTTGAGGAAAAAAATCAGGCTGTACAACATGCTCACGACGCTGCCCTTGCTTTCGTGAATTTGGGTATAGAAAGGGCAATGAATTATTTCAATTGAATTACAATCATAAACTAACGAAAAGAGTATTATGCTAAACATAATCTATTTCTCAGCGGCAGCGGGTGTTATTGCACTTCTATTTACCGCATTAAAATCTTCTTGGGTAAGTAAACAAGAAGTAGGTACTGACCGAATGGCCCGTATCGCAGAAAGTATCGCAAAAGGTGCAATGGCTTTCTTAAAAGCAGAATATAAAGTGCTTTCAGGTTTCGTACTTGTAGTAGCTTTAATCTTAGCTTTTAGTGCTAATCCTGAAACTTCGAGCTGGATGGTTGCCATCTCTTTCGTAGTTGGAGCAATCTGTTCCGGACTTGCAGGTTTCATCGGAATGAAAGTTGCTACTAAAGCAAACGTAAGAACAACAAACGCTGCTCGTACCAGCCTTGGAAAAGGTCTTGAAGTTGCATTTGCAGGTGGTTCTGTAATGGGACTTGGCGTTGTAGGACTTGGAGTATTAGGACTTTCAGTTTTATTCTTCGTGTTCTCTCAAATGTTTGGTATTGACGGTGCCGGTGCAGTAAACAAAGTATTGGCCGTAGTAACAGGATTCTCTTTCGGAGCTTCTTCAATCGCACTTTTTGCTCGTGTTGGTGGCGGTATTTATACCAAAGCTGCTGATGTTGGAGCTGACCTTGTAGGTAAAGTTGAAGCAGGTATTCCTGAAGATCACCCGTTAAACCCTGCAACTATTGCAGACAACGTTGGTGATAACGTAGGTGACGTTGCCGGAATGGGCGCTGACCTTTTCGAATCTTATGTAGGTTCAATCATCGGTACTATGGTTCTTGGTGCTGCTTTCATGACTATTCCGGGATGGAGCGATAACTTCGACGGACTTTCAGCAGTAATGCTTCCTTTGGTTCTTGCAGGAACAGGAATCTTTACTTCTATTTTGGGAACCTTCTTTGTAAGAGTTAAAGATGGTGGAGATCCACAAAGAGCTTTGAACATGGGTGAGTTTTTATCAGCTGCTGTTATGTTGGTTGCTTCTTTCTTCATCATTAAATGGATGCTTCCTGAAACATGGACATTCTCAGGAATTGAATACACAAGCATGGGTGTTTTCTGGGCTACAATCTTCGGATTGGCTGCAGGATTATTGATCGGTTTAGTGACTGAGCATTACACAGGTACAGGTACAAAACCAGTTCTTTCTATTGTTAAGCAATCTGTAACCGGTGCTGCAACTAACATCATCGCCGGACTTGGAGTTGGAATGATCTCGACTGCAATTCCTATCATCATTATTGCAATCGCAATTGTAGGAGCTTACAGCTTTGCCGGACTTTACGGAATCGCAATTGCTGCTGTAGGTATGCTTGCAAACACAGGAATCCAACTAGCTGTTGATGCTTACGGTCCTGTTTCTGATAACGCAGGTGGTATCGCGGAGATGGCTGAACTAGAGCCTGAAGTTCGTGAGCGTACTGATAAGCTTGATGCTGTTGGTAACACTACTGCTGCTATCGGTAAAGGTTTTGCGATCGGTTCTGCTGCATTAACTGCTCTTGCACTATTCGCAGCTTTCATCACTGCTTACAACGCAACGCACGAAGTTAAGCTTCTTGCTATCGATGTATTGAGCCCGACTGTAATGGCTTCTCTTTTTGTTGGAGCTATGCTTCCATTCTTATTCTCTGCTCTTTCTATGCAAGCTGTAGGACGTGCTGCAATGAGTATGATTGAAGAAGTTCGTCGTCAGTTTGCTTCTATTCCTGAATTGAGAGCTGCTCTTGACGTTATGAACAAAAACGGCGAAACAGAATACGCTGACTGGACAGACGAAGACAAAGCAACATTTGATGCTGCTGATGGAAAAGCTGAATATGAAAAATGTGTTGAGATCTCAACAACTGCTTCTATTCGCGAAATGGTTCTTCCGGGACTACTAGCTGTGATCGTTCCTGTACTATTCGGATTCGTTCCGGGATTTGTAAGCGACGATCCTACTTTAGGAGCTCAGATGCTTGGTGGACTTCTTGCAGGTGTAACTTCTGCAGGTGTACTTATGGCATTGTTCCAGAGTAACGCAGGTGGTGCTTGGGATAACGCTAAGAAAATGATCGAAGAAGGCGTTACCATTGATGGTGTTGAGTACGGAAAAGGTTCCGAAGCTCATAAAGCCGGTGTTGTTGGTGATACTGTTGGTGATCCTTTCAAGGATACTTCAGGACCATCGCTAAACATCCTTCTTAAGTTGATGTCAGTTGTTGCACTTGTTATCGCAACAATGATCTAAGCTATTCCTAGCTTTTTGCTAATTCAGACAGAGTTTTAAACTCTGTCTGAATTATTTAGATTTTCAGATCCCACTCATGAGAAATTGTGAGTGGGATTTTTTTTGGTATCCACATGATGGAAAAATCTCCCCTTGAAGGGAGAGGATTTTATCTCTTCACCGTCATTCTGAGCGTCAGCGAAGAATCTTCACAAATAAGTTTCTAGCATTTACTTAACTTTGAAGGAAGACTCTTGAATTTCCGTACGGGCGGATCGCGATCCGCTCCCTACGATAAATATCTAATTATTTCTACGAATAATGAATAATTCCCAAATCCTAAAACTCATCTTTCATCACGATCAACGATTGGACCAATTAGCGGATCGAAATGCGAATCGTACCAAGGAGCAGATCGAATCTACTTTGGCTGATTTTATGAAGCCGGATCCTACGTATTCGAAATTATACTTTACTGCTACCGATCTGGAAAAAGAAGAATTTGGATTGAATGTTCTGGATAAGTACGAGGGATTTATCTCCGCTTTGGAAGAAGGACTAGATTCGGATAGTTATCAAACGCAGAAAGGGAATTATGACTCTCTTAATCAAGCTGTTGATAGTCTGGAATACGGAGAAGTGATCGTTACAGGTAATAAAGAAGCTGATTTCGATATCTCAACTCTTCACGTGGATACCAACTCCAATGTAGGTCATTTAAAAACAGAACTGAGAGAAGTCTTGGAAAGTGAATTTGTGGTGATCTATAAAGAACAAGCCAAAAATGGATTCGATCTTCATTTATTCTCCAAGAAAAATATCTACACTAAGTTCTTTTTTCCGCTACAAAGTATGTTGCCGGATGCTTTCCGCTTCTTCAGCATCAACGGAAAGAAATTCAGATCAGAGCGACATTTCTATTTTGAGACATGGACTCTCGCTCGTCCTCCTCACGGATTTGAAGAAGTTTTTCCTGAATCAGTTCTGTAAAAAAAGGTGTTGCAGTGTTTTGGTGTTATGGTATTTCCTTTAAAAAAGAGAATACCATAACACCTTCACACACTAACACTACTCTTTAACTCCCGGTACATTCATCGGACCTGTATTCTGCCACCAGAATGTTCCCAGTTCTTCTTTAACCGGAAATTCCTGATCTAACGTATTGGCATTATACAATCTTCCATTTTTCATAATGTAGCTTACAGAGTTCGAGTTACGAATATTTTGTAGAGGATCTCTATCCATAATTACAAAATCAGCAAGTTTACCAACTTCGATCGTTCCAAGATCACGTTCCAGCCCAATCGCTTTTGCGCCGTGAATAGTTGCAACTTTAAGAGCATCGTGCTCGCTTAGTCCACCGCTCTGGATAGCCCAAAGCTCCCAATGGAATCCAAGTCCTTGCAACTGACCGTGACTTCCTACTCCGGCAATTCCTCCCTTTTCTACGATGTCTTTCAGTACTTTCGATTGCTCTTCATGTACATATTCTTCTTCCATGAACCAACCTGCGTTTCTGCGACGAGATCTGGAATCTAAATTCTCGTGTGGCATAAAGTGATTCAGTTTCACGTTATCATGCGGACGCTCTGTTGCATAAAAATAGTTCTCCGTCCATGGACCACCATAAGCAACTAACAATGTTGGTGTATAAGCTGTGTTAGAAAATGCTACCAGATCCACAACATCTTTATAGAGTGGGAACACAGGGAAAGAATGTTCATGCCCCGGATAGCCATCAATTACCTGAGTCAGATTTTCCTTGAAGTCGAGAGAACCCTCGGTTGTTGGCATCAACTTTTGCTCACGGGCTGCTTCAATGATCCATTGACGTTGCTCTCGGTTTCCGGCTCCATACATTTTGATGGTTTTGGTATTGTAATATGAGCTATATCGCTTCAATACATCCTGTGCATGTTCAAGGTTTTTGATATTCTCGCTGCTGAACACTCCCGGACCTGTTGAATAAACTCTTGGTCCCAGTAATTCTCCTGCATCAACTAAATCACTGTACGTCAATACGTCAGTAGTTGCTGTTTGAGGATCACGAGTTGTGATCACACCAAAAGCCAGGTTTGTTAAGTACGACCAAAACTGACCACGGTGAAGATTTACCGGGTGACGGAAATGAGCGTGAGTATCCACAAAGCCGGGCACAATGGTTTTTCCACTCATATCCATGATTTCAGCACCACTTGGAATCTCGAAAGATCCTCTTGCTCCAACATTTTTGATCCTGTTATTCTCTACCAAAATATCAGCATTACGAATGATCTCATCACCATTCATAGTAATTGCAGTCGCTCCTCTCAATATGATCATTCCTTCCGGAGTATCACGCTTTGCCTGTACTTCAATTCTTTTTTCTAAAGGTTGATAGCCTTCATCTTTCTTTTTCTCTTTTTTATCCTCTGATTTTTCTTCAGCATCATCTCCTTTTTCCTCATCGTCTTCATCAGAGTCTTTGGCTTCTTCTTTCTTTTTCTTCTCCATTTCCTTAGCTACTTTCACGCTGTCTTCATAGGCTTCGGCATCATCCAGACTATAGCGAATATGAGCATTTCCGATTGACCAATGAATATTATTGGCTTCCCATCCCCATGCAGGAAATTGTGCTCCGATATCGGTTAATTTTTCAGTAGGGAAAGAACTTGAGCCCCCAACACGAATCGTTGGAGCATCGCCCCCAACTTGTGGCACAGTAACTACATAAAGATCGTATCCTAACTGAGCCAACGCCTGATCACCTTCAGGCGCCATTCTTATCCATGAAGCTCTTGGGCTGAAGCTTGATCCCGGAGCAGGACTTCCCTGAACCTTCAGATGTTCTTTTTCATCGGTTCCATCCCAGCGAATGGAAGTCAAACCGTTAAAGCTGGATAGAAAAATTCTATCATTTCCTTTTACGAAGTGAGGGTTTGATCGTCCGTTAGAGTATGCGATAAAGTTGTCTTCACTTCCGTCAGCACTTAACCATATTAAATTCGAAGTTCCTCGAAATGCGGTTCTTTGAGTAGCATTCCGGAAGCCTTCCGAATCACCGTTAACTAAAACTATTTTTTTACTGTCATTACTCCATGCCGGATGCTGATACACTCCGTTATCTTTGTTCAGTTGCTTTAATCCTTTTCCATTAGGCTTCACTTTATATACTTTTCCACCTTCCGGCTCCCATGTTACAAAAGCGATCCATTTTCCATCAGGCGACCAAACCGGTTGCGCCTGAGTTTCATCCAGATTTACTAGTTTCTTAGGAGTTCCGTTCGGAAATTCCATAGTATATACTTCATTCAACGCTGTAAAAGCAATCATCTTTCCGTCCGGAGATGGAACAGCATCTCTGATCTGAGTGATCGTAAATTCTTCACTATCCGAGATCGGATATTCGAAATCGAGTTCCGGTCCCAATTCAATTGTGCCGTTTACATTAAAAGGAATTTCAACCGCATCACCACCTTCAGTAGGAATCTTCCATATTTTTCCTCCATAAGACGCTACCACATATTTATCATCCGGAGTAAAGGAAATTCCCGGAAGTACATCTCTTGAAGCTCTCGATTCCTGATCGTCATGTTGAACCGGATAAGCTAACCATCGCTCACTACCTGTTTTCAGATCACGAATCACCAGTCCTGTATGCTCGTCGTGACGCGTTCCGTATACCAACCACTTACCATTGTTTGACGGAGTTGCCCGAAATGAAGAACCATAACGAGATGCCTGAGTGGCCATATCCCCTGTCTCACGATCGTAGGTAACAATCTGATACTGGGGCATAGAAGCATTGTAATTCCAGGCTCCGCTTCTTCTTGAAAACCAGATATATCTTCCGTCCGGACTGAAAGCCCCTTCTGTCATTCTCATATTTCCCGGTTCTCTAACTAAAGCTGTTCCCGAACCTCCATCAACATGGTACATCCAAATTTTATGACTCCCCGGTGAGTTTTTAGAGGCAATGATATATTTTCCATCCGGAGCCCATTCAGGAGATTGATATTCATTGCTTTTCCCTTTGGTGATCTGCTTTTTCTCCATGTCTTCGGATGAAAGATTGATCGTCCAAACTCCCTCTCCACCTGAAGCGTCAGAAATAAACACTACTTTGCTGCCATCAGGACTGAATCTTGGCTGACTATCGAACTGCATACCTTCCGTTATTTGTGTTGCTTCGCCACCTGAAATTGGCATAGTGTAAAGGTCGCCCAGAAAATCGAATACAATGGTTTCTCCATCGGGACTTACATCCAGAGCGATCCATGAACCTTCATCCAGATCGAATGAGAACTCTCTTCCTGCTTCTAAAGGAAGATCTCCGTTTTTGATTTTTTCTTCTGTAGAATCTGATTCAGCCGGTTCATCTTGTGCAAAAGATGTAACGGTAAAAACACCTGCGATCAGAAAGGTTGAAAGGATCAGCTTAAAATATTGATACAACTTTGTTGAAATGCTCATGATATTTATCAGTAGTTAGTTCGAATTTAACCGAACCAGAATCTACTTATTTTCACCGAGCTTCCATTAGCGCTTTTACAAATTTTAAGTGATTGTCCAGCTCCTTCTGTTCATTACATATTTAAAACAGCTCTGATATTGTTCTGAGCTATTTTTTAAAAGTGAATGCACTTTTTCCATTTACTACAGGTATTGAAATTGATGTTCCATCAAGATCTACTGTTATTTCTGTACCGGGATCAGGATGAAGGGTAAAGTCTTTATCACTGCTAAAGATCATTAATCCGATCTGCTGCCCTGCTTCTATTATCTGATCGTCCGGTTGTAAATCAAAAGTTACTGTATAAAAATTACCTGGTTTTAGAGGCTCGCTTTCAGATAAAGATTTATGATTTTGAGGATCTGCCCAGCCTCGTGTAATAATGTTATCTGTGATCTTAGCTCTGCGACCTTCTTCCCACGGTAACGCTACTAACCAAACTGATAAATTTGCAGCCGGCTTATTGCTTGCCAACTTCACAGTAATAGTTGAAACTCCTGAGATATGAACAGACTCTGATAATACCGGGGTCGTAAACATCAACCGATGATTGGTCCACTCAGCTTTTGCTAAAGATTCCCCATCAAATGAAACATTATCTACAAAGGTTTCTGTTCCCTGCTTTGTTGTACTACTTGTCACCAGACTTCCTCTTTCGGGAAAACCTGCCGTTGGTTTAAAAGTTACCATTTCGGCTTTAGGATGAGGGTAATCAGCATATGAAGTTGGTTTCAGACGATCATCATTTTCGCGAACTATCCAGGATTTCGGCAGTGATTCAACATCATTATCTACACCAAACAAGAATTTAGTAAACCATTTATTCATCAGCTCCATTGGAGGTTCTCCACCATGCCCACCCTGATGATAATACACCATATGTGGCACTCCCTTTTTTCGAACTGCATCATAAATTCGGTAGCTGTGTTCGGGCATCACATTCCAATCATTAAAACCATGCGCCATCAGTACCGCCGCTTTTAAAGGCTTCATATCATTCAGATAATCCCGAGAAGCCCAAAAGTCATTGTAATCACCTGTAACTCTATCCAGTCCATTCGCCATAATTTTGTCGCGATATACACGATTGTTATGCTCACGGAATTCGTCGCTTCCACTATGAATAAAATCATACAACACATCTACATCTTCTCCAAGATAACCTCCGGGAGAGCGAACTAAGCCATTAGATCTGTAATAATGATAATAAGAAGTGTTGGGCGCGATCGGGATAATAGCTTCTAAACCTTCAACTCCTGTTGTAGCTGCAGCTAATGGCAAGGTTCCGTTGTAGGAAGTCCCTGTCATTCCAACTTTACCCGTAGCCCAAAATGCTTCAACTTTTTCATTTCCATATGGAGTTGTGTAGCCATTCGCTCTTCCGTTCAACCAATCAATTACTGCTTTTGGAGCTAAAGACTCATTATCTCCTCCTACCGTTGGTGAGCCTTGTGATAGTCCGGTTCCCGGAGAAGATGAATGAACTACTATAAAACCTCTCGGAACCCAGTTCTTTATTTGTGAATTTGAAATAACAGGACGCTGTTCTCTGACTGCAATTTTAGGACCTTTAATACGTGCAGGTGGATTTTCTCCCAACTCATGCTTTACGTCCCAGAAAAAATCGAATGGTGGTCTTGGTGTTCCTGCATAATACGGGCTTGACTCATAAACGACCGGTAGTTTCAGATTTCCGGACTCTGTTTGTTTCGGTCTTGTAACAGAAACATGCATTCTGTCTGCTTTTCCGTCGCCATCAGTATCAAACTCTGTTTCCACCCACAGATCATGTCTCAACCAGTCATCAGGATTTTCGAATTCCGGTATAACCTGAGCTTGACCATCTTTAATAACAGGTACTTTTATAGTTTGAGCATATGCATCAAATACCAGTAATGAAGCAATCGCGATTACAAATAATGGTCTCAAATATTTTTTAGACATAAACACCTTGATCTGTTTTGATAATAATTGAGTTAATGTAATAGAAATTGATGAAAGTGTTTAGCAGAAGTAATTTTATTTTATCTTCTCAGATACTGTGCTTTAAAATTTAATTCATAAATATAGAATCTTATCTTCATTGAAAATTATTCTTAAATGACCTTCGTTCAAAAATTACAAGCAGCTGTATCAGACTCCGATTCGACCCTCTGTGTGGGATTGGATCCGAACTTATCGAAACTTCCGGTTTCAGTAAAAAAACTTTTTAACTCTCCTGAAGAACAAGTTATACATTTTTGTAAGATGGTGATTGATGCCACAAAAAATGACTGTGCTGCTTACAAACCCAATTTGGCCTTTTTTGAAGCTTTAGGTTCATCGGGATTATCAGTTTTTCATGAAGTACTGGCTCACATTCCTGAAAACCGTATTATTATTGCTGATGCAAAACGTGGCGATATTTCTACCACCGCCGAACACTACAAAAAATCTTTTTTCGATCAGTTTCATGTGGATGCCATCACCTTGAATCCGCTTATGGGTTTTGAAACGCTGGATGCTTTTACTGAAGACGAATCCAAAGGAATTTACGCACTTGCTTTGACGTCAAACCCCGGAGCAGATGACTTCCTGAAAAAGCCGTTTGAAGGTTTTGACATGATGGCTCAGTACATCGCTTCTGAATTGAAAAAAAGATCGTCCTCTTCGGATGCTCATTTGGGAATGGTAATCGGAGCTACACAAGCCGAGCTGTCCAAATCAGTAACTGATCTTCACAAAAAAGCATCTTTACTGATTCCCGGAATTGGAGCACAAGGCGGTTCTATTGAAGAGTTGGCTGCTTCATTGAATGAACATGAAGGCATTCCATTGATCAATTCCAGCCGCGGAATTATTTATGCAGGAAGCGATCACGAAAACTGGACGGAACACGTTGCTCACAAAGCCCAAGAAATGAAAGAGAAACTGAATATGATCACAGAAAGATATGTCTGATTTACCTGAAGTAATTGTATACACCGATGGAGCTTGCAGTGGAAACCCAGGTCCGGGCGGTTGGGGAGCGATCCTGATCTGGAATGGAAAAGAGAAAGAACTTTCCGGTGGCGATCCAGCTACCACCAACAACCGCATGGAAATGAAGGCGGTGATAGAAGCTTTAAAAGCCATGAAGAAACCATGTCATGTTAAAATTCACAGCGACAGCGCGCTTATCATTAACGCCATGACCAAAGGCTGGATCGAAAACTGGCAAAAAAAAGGATGGCGTAAAGCCGATAAAAAACCGGTGGAGAACAAAGAACTTTGGGAACAGATGTTAGCTGCGATGAAACCCCATAAAGTGAGTTGGATCAAAGTTAAAGGTCACTCAGGATTGGAGCTGAACGAACGGGTGGATCAATTGGCGGTTGCTGAATCGCTCAAATTAAAGATGAATAATTAAAAATTGGGTGTTACCAATTCTTAATTTTGGATTTTGGATGATGAATTTAATTCGAGGTCATTCCGAACCTTTTGCTGAAATTGATTCAGTATCGTTTCGGAATCTTATATCAGCGGCCCAACTAACGCAGGCCTCTCGCTTGAACTAGAAAAGGGATTTAAAATTCGAATCAAGCTTTTTAGTTGGAGCAGGAGCTCCTGTTTGTTTTCCCAATCAGGAGATTGGGAAAGAGGTTAAGAATAGTTTTAATATTTGTTTAAGTTAATGAAGCAATTTATATAAATGACAAGATAGTATAATCCCTTCTAGTGCTTTTGAAACAAGTCAAATATTAAGTAGTTGATATAAAAAACTCATTTTCTTTTTTAACCAGGCTGAAAAAACTTCTCCGAATCTCCAACCTAAGATAGCTAACACTAAAATATATCCTATTAAAAAAATATTATCCCAATAACGAAATACCGATACATAAGGAAATATTTTAATGAAAATAGAGTGTGCGAAAAATAGATAGTAGTGCAAACAAAAAATAAAGAGCTGAAATAATAGCGTGCCAAAAACAACGGCATTTAGTGAGTGCTTAATCTTTCTTTTAATTCCTGGTTCAGGAATCATTTCTTCTTCACTTATCTTCATTATTTGTCTTTAATTCATCATTCAAAATCTAAAATCCATAATTCTATAAAGAAGCAAAAGGTCTTATTTCCATACCATCAAACTCGCCGAGTTCGGCTTTCATTTTTCCGGTAATGGCGATCATGGCGGCGTTATCTGTGCAGTACGTAATTTTTGGAATATGAAGTGAAACTCCCATTTTTTCAGCCAGCTTTTCTGTTTTAGCCCGAAGCATGGAGTTAGCGGAAACACCTCCGGCCAGTGCTATCGTTTTCACTCCGGTTTGTTCTACTGCTCGCTTCAGTTTTTTGACCAATACTTCCGTTATGGCTTCCGAAACACTGGCACATAGATCATTCAGATTTTCTTCTATAAATCCTTCTTCCTGATCCTGAACAAAATACAATGCGCTTGTTTTCAATCCTGAGAAGCTAAAATCCAATCCTTCCCTCAACAATGCCTGTGGAAATTTGTGAAATTTGGTATTACCGGATTGAGCCAATTTATCCATAGTTGGTCCGGCGGGATATTCAAGTCCAAATACTTTCCCGATCTTATCAAAAGCTTCCCCGGCGGCATCGTCTCTGGTTTTTCCAAGGATCTCATGCTCGAACGGTGTTTTTACATGAACTAATTGCGTATGCCCGCCCGAAACAGTGAGTGATATAAACGGAAATTCCGGTTTGGCATCAATGAAGTTGGCGTAAATATGAGCATCCATGTGATTCACTCCAATAATCGGAATATCATTTGCCAGCGCCATTCCCTTTGCGAAACACAATCCAACTAATAGTGACCCCATCAAACCGGGACCTTGAGTTACTGCAATCAGATCGATCTCATTTATTGATAGCTCTGCTTCATTCAGTGCTTGTTGCACCGTTTGAGATATCGTTGTCTGATGAGCTCTGGATGCCAGCTCCGGCACCACTCCTCCGAATTTTACATGAATCGCCTGAGAAGCAATTACATTAGATTGCATGCCTCGTTCTGTTAGAACGGCTGCAGATGTGTCATCACAGGAAGATTCGATTGCTAAAATATTCATTCATCAAAGATAACCACATAATCACTTAACTGCATTTTACTTGTATCAATTACCGCAATATGTTTAATTAAAGTGTCACCAATTCTACTAATATGAAAATCAGGTCCTCACTCCCTCTCCTTTTGTCTCTTATTTTGATGAGTTCAACGTTGTACGCGCAGAATGAAGTGGAGACGGAACGACATTCCTTAGTCGGCATCAAAAAATTTGGCATCTCTGTTGAAATCGAAAAACCAATCGGTTTAAAAGAAGCGACTCTGAATCCGGCTCAGATACAAAAAAAGATCCATGAGAGTTTTGAATCCCTTCCGGTAACGCTGTTAAGTTTTAACGAGCTTAAGCAATCTTTTTATAATCCGTTTTTCTATGTTCATGTCAACATCATGAAAGCTGAAGATGGTATTTATCCTTTTTCGATAGAAATGAGATTTTATCAACCCATAAAACTCAGCTTAAAAAATGATGTAGAAAGTATGGCATCTACATGGCATTCCGGTTATGTAGGAATGGTTTCTTTTGACAGGGTTAATGAAATAGCGGGAGTTGTTGTGGAAGCCACTAAAGAATTTAAAGATGAATTTGAAAGGTTAAACTGAATGAATATTGAAGAATACAGAGATTTTTGTCTTGCGCTGCCCGGTGTAACTGAGGGATTTCCCTTTGGGCCCGAAACCTTGGTTTTTAAAGTAATGAACAAGATGTTTGCGCTCACAAATATTGAAAGTTACGATTTTGTAAATCTGAAGTGTGACCCTGAAAGAGCTCTTATACTAAGAGAAAGATATGAGGGAATCAGTCCCGGTTGGCACATGAATAAAGTTCACTGGAATTCTGTTAAAACATCAGCTGATGTTGAAGACGAACTTTTTACAGAGCTCATCCGACATTCATATGATCTGATCGTTGAAAGTTTGCCCAAGAAAACTAAAGAGGAGCTTAAACTTCTTTCTTAGACGTTTTTTTCCCCGGTATTAACCGTCCAAAAGTCTTCTTCAAAAAGAGTGTGAAAAATTCTCTTTGCCCAAAAATGGTTCCGTATATATAAAGAAATAAATTATATAGCGGTAAAATTGTAACTACCCAAATTAAAGCACGTTGCCAGAAAGGAAACTCATTCGTCACTCCTAAAAGATCGAATACAAATTCCCGGGCATACAAAGCGGTAAATCCTGTACATGCAAATACTATTAAGATCACAATCACCTGAAAGGTACTTTCTATTCCCCAGCGTGATTTCAGCTTGTCAATTATACTCATTTAAATTTTTTTACTTCTCATATTCCAACACTTAACTCGACAATAACGAGCCATTTAGTTTCCAAAGTTACTTAAAAACTAAACAAGTAATGCCGATAATTAGGTTGCAATTACAGAATACTCGAATTAGCTTCCGAAGCTAACTAATGAAGGACAAAATTGGTTTCTTATTGGGTTTAAAAAATAAAAAATACCTGGTTGAGTTTATTGGCAGTTTCTTTCTGGTTTTGGCTTATGGTCTATCAGGAGATGCTTTTGCTATTGGATTTATCCTGAGTGCGCTTATCTATATTGGTGCACTAACATCCGGAGCTCACTATAATCCTGCGATCAGTTTAGGTGCATTTTTTCTAAAACGAATTTCAGCGTCAGAGTTTTTGGGATATGTAATTGCTCAGATCATCGGAGCTTTTTTAGCTGCTGCAACAGTTCTTTTTATTTCTTCTTCCGTCTTTTATGTTGAAGCTCCGATAAACTCACTGTTCTATAATCAACTAGGAGTTGAAACACTCCTGACTTTTGTGCTCGCACTTGTAGCTTACGTTGCCTGGATCGGTAACCCCAATCATAAAAGTGTAGCTACTTATTCCTTTGTAATGGGTTTTGCATTGGTAGCACTTTTTATAATGTCTCAGAATATATCGGGTGGAATTTTTAACCCTGCATTATCACTTGGCACTTCTGTTTTGGATTATTTTCTGGGAGGTTCTTCTTACAAAGACATCCCTTTATATACTATTGGTCCTTTTTTGGGGGCAACTATGGCAGCTTTTATGTATAAATTTATTATCGAGGATGAGTACTGAGCGTAAAGCTGAATGTACTTCCGGCACCAACCTCGCTAGCTACCATAACTTCAGACTCATGAGCTTTTAAAATTCTTTTCACTACCGCAAGCCCTAAGCCTGTGCCTCCTTTATCCCTTGAACGCGCTTTATCTGTTCTGTAAAATCGATCAAACAATCTGTCGAGATGTTCCTGAGCAATCCCAATTCCTGTGTCCTTCACGGAAACAGTAACTGCATTTTTATGCTCTTTTAAAGACACAGCTATCTGACCCTCATTTGTATATTTGATAGCATTTGAAAGTAAATTCTCGATCACTTGCTCAATCTTATCCGGATCACCAAATACATTCGACGTCAGATCAGAATCCACAGTAATATTAATTCCTTTTTCTACTGCAATTGGCTTGTGGATCTCTATGAGACCATCTATAATTTGTTTGAGATCGAATTGTTTCTTTTCAACAAAATTTTGATCGAAATCGTATTTCTGAAGCGTTTTAATTTCCTCAAACAATCGAGTGATACGGTTTATTTGCCTTTTTGCTTGCTGATGATATTTCGCCTTATCCTCATTAGAGAGATCCTCTAATTCTATCATCTCCAGAGATCCTGAGATCGTATGAAGAGGGTTTCTCACTTCATGTGTGATATCAGCAAAAAACTGATTCTGCTTCTCATTCAGCTCTTTCAGTTTTTCGTTGTCAGATTTCAAAGTACCCGCCATTTGGTTCAGTGAATCAGCAAGTGTACCAAACTCGTCAGAACGTTTTAAATGAATTTCCCTATCTAAATTCCCTTTCGATATATCCAACGCAGCTTCTTTAAGTTGCGTGATCGGCTTGGCCAGATATCTCGCAAAATAAAAGCTCACGATAAATACAACCAGAATAGATCCTACCATAGCGCCGTATATCAAATGACGAATACTAGCCTCTGCTGCATATAACTCATCTTTTGGCTGGCTGATTCGCAAATATCTTGCCGCTGTTTCATTATTTTGAATCCGCTCAAAAGCCACCAGGTTTTCAAGCTCTTCTTTATTGATGATGACAGGTTTATCGTTAGCAATGAGTTCTGTTCTGACTTCATCATTCAAAAATTCCGACGCATCCATAAATCCCGTATCCGGATAGGCGATCAATTGCTTCCCAAGAGAATCAAACACCGCTACGTTATATCCGGTTAAATCAGATACAAACTTAGCTTCACTGAACAAGTTCTGATCCTGCCCGGGTCCTTCAAAAGAAGTTGCAAACGTATGTGCATCATTTTCAAATTTTTGGATAGCTTCTTCCAACAAAAATGAGCGTATACTTAAAATAGCATATGAGCTTATTACCACCACTCCAATACTGAGCAAGGTAATGTAAGTAACCGCTAATTTGGATTGGATATTCATCGCTTTAAATACTCTCTGTTAAAACCATACCCAACACCACGGTAAGTTTTTATAAGCTTTTCCTCTTCTTTCATTTTGATGCGAAGATTCTTGATATGCACATCTACAGTCCTGTCAAAAATATACTTCTCTTCATCTGTGATATGTTCTAAGATTTCAGCACGTGAGTACACTAATTTAGGGTGCTTAAAAAACAATTCTGCGATCAAGTATTCTGTATGAGTAAGATCTATCAACTCTTCATTGATGAACATCTGATTTGTTTCCGTGTCCAGATATACATGGTCATATTTCAGCCAATGTGCTTTTTCCGGATTCATGCGCCTCAATTGAGATTCGATCCTGGCTTTTATAAGATTTAAACTTGCGGGCTTTTTTATATAATCGTCTGCTCCCAGGTTCAATCCTTCAATTTCATCTACTTCTTCATCCTTTGCTGTCAAAAAAAGAACCGGGATATCAGCTAGCACGGGGTGCTGCCGAATATGCCTGCAAATCTCTTTACCATCATGATTTGGAACCATGATATCTAATATCGCCAAATCGATCTCATGAGCTTTATCTTCAATAAGCTCAAGAGCTTTTTTACCTTCCTGAGCCCATAATACTGAATAGTCCTTCAGTTCCAGAAAGTTGGCCAGCATCTCTCCTGATTCAATTTCATCTTCAACAAGTAAAATGGTTTTTGCTTCCGTCACTGTTCGGCTATAAATTTGTGTTCTCCTTAAAAATACTAATATTAGCGGTTCAAATTTAACGGAATACAAAAACTTTCCATTCTCTTACTTGATTAATGAAATACACTAACAAAACCGTCTGGATAACCGGAGCTTCTTCAGGGATTGGAGAAGCACTTGCAAAGGCTTATTACAAAAATGGAGCGAATCTAATTCTCTCTTCGCGCAGGCAAGATGCTTTGGAAAAAGTAAGGGCAACACTCAATGACGATCATTCCCGAATAAAAATTCTTACACTCGACCTTTCTCTATCGGATACTTTTGCCACTAAAACTGCAGATGCATTATCACTTTTTGGTTCGATTGATGTTTTGGTTAATAACGGAGGAATAAGCCAACGTTCTATTTTCGAGGAAACAGATCTTGATACAGTCCGCAAGATCATGGAAGTAAATTATTTCGGATCTGTTGGATTAACGAGAGAAGTTATTCCTCATATGATCAAACGAAAGAGTGGGCATATAATAGTTACCAGTAGTGTTGCCGGTAAAATAGGTACTAAATATCGAACCGCATATGCCGGAAGTAAACATGCCGTTCAGGGTTTTTTTGATTCGCTCCGTCAGGAAATGTACGAACACAATGTTGCAGTTACGCTGATCTGTCCGGGCCCCATTAAAACTAATATTACCAAAAATGCTTTAACCGGTGACGGAACTTCTTTCGGTAAAATGGGCGACATGCACGATACTGCTATGGATGCGGACGAAATGGTTGCAAAAATATGGAACAGACTTGTTTCAGAAAAAGATGAGATCGTTGTTTCAGGCTGGAAAGAGCGGATGGCTCTCTTGGTTAAACGTATTTCGCCTGCACTTCTGAATAGAATTCTTAAAAACAGTAAAGTAGTTTAGATAAAATCGATGAAGGTACAATTTATTACTTTGCTGACCTGCTGTTTCCTGATGATCTCAGCCTGTTCAAAGACAATGAATCCTGAAATTGTCTCACAAACTGAAACAAATTCCCAAATACAGCAATGTTCTGATAAGATCATTTTCTATTCAAATAGAACAAATAATGGTGATCTTTACGCTTTTGATCCGGTTTCATTTGAAACAGTTGCATTTTTGGTGGCTGATTCTGCAATTGGAGCGCCCGTATTTAATTCATTCAACAATACATTGATCTTTGCTCAAAAAAGTACAACCGGCAGAGATCTATACAGCAAAAATATTGACACAGATCAGATCACATTTCTGATTTCAAACCCGGCTGGAGATGAAGTCCCTGATTGGTCACCAATTGAACATAGCATTGTCTACTCTTCTGAAATCAGCCAGCAAAATTATTCACTTATTGTCAAAAATATTGACACCGGTCGAGAACAGGTCTTATATAAAAATGCCAAGCAATCCTATGATCCTGTATGGAGTCCTGACGGAAACCAAATTGCTTTTGTAGTAACAGACTCCGTTTTCAACGCTGACATCGCAATTATTAATTCTGATGGAAGTGGTTTCAGAAACTTGACCAATAATTTGAAGCTTAATGGCCATCCTGACTGGAGCCCTGACGGAAGTGAAGTACTCTTTTATATTTATCAGGATGGTGATGCTGATCTTTTTACTTTAGAGATCGAATCCGAGAGTTTAACACAACTTACCTTTGACTCCTCTAATCAACTTATAGGAAGATTTTCACCGGATGGAAAAAAAATAGCCTTTGGTGGAGTAGTTGATAATGATTGGGAAGTTTTCATAATGAACTCAGATGGAAACGGTAAAGAACAAATCACTTTTAATCCCGGTTTTGACGGGGACCCTATTTGGATTCCTTGTAACTAAATAAGTATTGCAATGCCTCAATTTAAAAATTTAATTCTGATAGCATTACTCAGCCTTGTTCCTGCTTTTTCATTTGCTCAGAACGAAACTGACTCAACAAAAATCTCAAAAAAAATTGAGACAACTTTTAATATTGCACCCGCCGGAGCTATAGAATATACAACCCCTCAAAAATACGGGGTCTCTTTTAATCTTTCTTTCGGTACAAAAACCCGTGAAATACGGTATTACGGGAACAATCCTCCTTTATCATCCCAATCTTTAAAAGGAGTCAATCTGGAAGCAGGCTTATACAGAGGAGGATATCGTTTTGGAGCGTCCTACGTTAATTTAACTTCTTCCATGGTCGGTGCTGCCGGTACCAGAATCGGATTCGTTTATTTAATGAACAATAGCTTTTCAACTGTATTAAAAAGTTCAAATTTGATTGGAATTGAAGCTGAACTCTATGCTTTTTATAAATTTAAAATTGGACTTTTAAAAGCTACAAATGAAGATGTATATATCCCGAGTTTAGGCTTTGGTTTTGCAATAGGACCTAATCTTTTTTAAAGATCTAGCCTAACCTTCTTCTTTTATTCAGATAAGCCAGCAATGCTTTATCAAAACCTGATTCCGTATCCATTTCTTCGTAATCGATCTCAAATTCACTACACGCCATTTTAAATTTCTTCGTGTGTTCTTCCACTTTGGCTATGTAATCTTCACGAATCTGAGCAGGCATTACCTCCAACTCGGCACCCGTTTCCAAATCCTCAAACACAAATTTGTTGTCAGAAAAATCCAGTTCCCGCTCACTTCTTTTTTCCAGCGTATTAAATAACAGAACTTCATGTTTGCGATGTCGCAAGTGTTTAAGTGATGATATCAGTTCATCATGTGCTTCTACATTTTCAAACAGATCTGTTATTATCACAACCAAACTTCGGTGGTTTAATCGCTCTGCTACTTCATGAATTACTGATGCGGTTGCTGTAGTTCTCTTGAGCTCATCTTTCTTTCCTTCCCTTATCAATTCTCTTTCAAGCTCCAGGTAAATTTGCCTTAAATGAGCGTATGTACCTTTAGCCGGGATAAAGCTCTCAATTTTTGAGGAAAAAGGGATAAGCCCACAAGCATCTCTCTGTCGGTGCATCAAATATAAAAGTGAAGCCGCATAGTGAATTCCATATCTGAGCTTACTCCACTCACCAAAATGTTTGAACAACATAGATGAGCTGGTATCCAGCAAAACATAGCATCGAAGATTTGTTTCTTCTTCATACTGCTTTACATAAAACCGTTCTTTCTTTGCGTACTGTTTCCAGTCAATGTGCTTGAAATCATCACCCGGGTTGTATGGTCGATGTTCTGCAAATTCAACGCTAAATCCGTGATATGGACTTTTATGCAATCCTGAAATAAATCCCTCTACAATTTTTTTTGCACGCAGCTCAAGCGATGATAATTTTGATAGTATATCCGGTTCTAAGATCATGATTTAGTTTACAAGTTCTACTCTATAAATGAAACTTTGGTATGGCTTAATAATTTTGAATTTTTAATTCTTAATTTTTAATTATTCAAGCCATGAAAAAAGTATTCATTTTAGCACTTCTATTTACCCCGTTTGTTCTTTTTGCCCAAAACTCAATTCAGTTAGAAACTCAGGCTTATCCGGCAGGTATTATTCCCGGTGTTCGTTTTGACTTTAATATTGGTAACAACTCTTACTTAACTTCCCGAATTGGATATAATTTTACGGATCGACAAGATTTTGGAAAAAATGATAATGAAGAAGGTGGGGGTCCGGGCTTTGGAATTGGTTATGTAAAATCTGATTTCATAACTCAAAATCTATCCGCTCACATAAGAACCGATCTTTGGTTTATGGATATTGATTGGAGGGATTCACAAACCATTTGTGGCATAGCACCTCCTTGCTTTGAACAAGATATAAACGGGACTAGCAAGATCATTATACTCCAACCAACGATTGGGATTGAATACAATATTCCTTTTTCCGCAAACTTGTTTCTGAAACCAAGCCTTTCTTTTGGTTATGAAATAAACATCAAAACCAAAGGCAGAGAAGTCGGTGAAGGTGCAATTCTATTGATTGGCTTGAATGTAGGACATCGCTTTTAAGAGTACTTTATAAACTCTTCCAAAGTTATACTTTCTTACTTTTCGTAAATGACCCCAATCCCAACTCTGGAAGAGTTGAGATTGGATTTTAAATAGAAACTATTGTTTCTCCTTAGCCAAATAATAAAGTTGCATTACTCTAAGCTCATCGTATCCGATCTTCTTATTCAAGTCGTCATAAACAGGGCGTAACATAAGTGGGTTTTTCTTATCAAAAGATTTCATTACCTGATCTCTTTGTCTAAGCGAAAGCTCTGAAGCCTCAAGTAATCCTTCCAATCTCAAAGTATTTCCATCATCCAGAAAATCCTTTAAATGCTTGAGAATGGTCATATCCTTAACCCCGTGTTCTTCAGCGAGTAATTCAACAGATTGACCGGCATTAAATGCCTCGCCAACGATCTCAAATTTTTGCCCGCCTGTCTTTTTCTTGATCTGCTTGGCTATAGATTTCTTCTTTTCTTGTTTACCATGTTCGGCTGCATAGTTTTTAATCACGCCAACGAACGAGTCTCCGTATTTCTCCTTTTTAGCTGAACCCACTCCGTACAATGGCTCTAAACTATCTTTACTTTGAGGATAGAAGTAGGACATTTCCACCAACGTTGTATCCGGAAAAACAGCGTATGGCGGGATATCCTGTTCATCAGCAAGTTCTTTTCGTTTTAATCTGAGTATATCGAAAAGAGCTTCGTCATATTCGTTTTCAATTTCTGATGACGTTCGAACTACCGCTTCTCCTTCAAGCGATGTTTTGCTTCTGTCCATAGTTCCGAACACATTTTCAGTTCCATCAAGAACAGCAAGTGCAGGCTTTTGCAGTTTTAATCCTCCAAATTCTCCTTTGCTGATATATTCCTGACGGAGTAACATTTTTGAGACCTGCATCCATTGATCTTTGGAAAACTCTAAGCCAATTCCATAAGTAGAAAGCTTCTCATGCTCATTCTCAAGAATCTTTTTAGCTTTTGATCCTCGTAGTATATCCGCAATATGAGTAGCTCCAAATTTCTCTCCACTTCGAATGATCGTTGATAAAAACTGTTGGGCTTGTATGGTCAGGTCTTCAACATCGTCATCTACAGAAAGACAGTTATCACACATCCCGCATTCATCTTTGGGGTAAGTCTCCCCGAAATAAGCCATCAATGGTTTTCTTCGACATTCCAAAGACTCCAGATATTTTTTCAACTGCTTCAAATGCTTTTCAGCAACTTCTCTTTCCTGTCCTTTTTTCTTGTTGATGAAATACTGGATCTTTTGGGTATCTGAAGAACCGTAAAGAAGTAAACAATCTGCTCGAAGTCCATCACGCCCGGCACGACCAATTTGCTGATAATATGACTCTATATTCTGTGGCATATCGTAGTGCACAATGAATCTCACGTTCGATTTATTGATACCCATTCCAAATGCTATCGTCGCCACAATGATCTGCACATCATCGCGGATAAAGGCTCGCTGATTTCCTGCTCTCATCCCATCGCTTAATCCCGCGTGATATGGCTTAACGGAATAGCCTTCATCTTCCAGCGTTTCTGAGAGCTCATCAACTTGCCGTCTGGAGAAACAATAAATGATCCCTGATTGCTTTTTTCTCGTGAATAAGAAATCAAGTAATTGATTAACCGGATCTTTTTTGTCTACTACTTTCAAAAACAGATTGTCGCGATCAAAACTTGAAATGAATTCTTCGGAATCATCAAATTTCAGAATATTCTTGATGTCTTCCTGAACACGTGGAGTTGCAGTAGCGGTCAAAGCCATACAAACTGCGTCCGGAAAATCCTCTCTTAAAGCTGCGATCTGTCGGTATTCAGGACGGAAATCGTGTCCCCATTCTGAAATACAGTGTGCTTCATCAATCGTAAAACAATCTACTTTCAGATTAGAAAGCATCTCTCTTGTCTTCTCCATCATCAATGTTTCAGGAGCAACATAGAGCATTTTCACTTTACCTGAAGTAATTTTGCGTACGTTAAAGTCGTAGACTTCCGGACGAAGTGAACTATTCAGATATACAGCATCAACGTCATATTCTCTGAGCTGATCTACCTGGTCTTTCATCAATGAGATCAATGGAGAAATTACGATGGTCAAACCATCAAACATCATTGCCGGAATTTGATAACAAAGAGATTTCCCTCCCCCTGTCGGCATTATTACCAATGCATCTTTTTTGTGTAAAACCTGATTTATTGCCTGTTCTTGCTGAAGTCGGAAAGCCTCATATCCAAAGGTTTCCTTAAGAATACTTTTTGCCTCGTTGATCACTGATTGCATTGATTTTTGATCGCTGATTTTTTGATTTAGACAATTCTCACAAAGAATTGCTTTTCTATTTGTTATTACTCTTTTCCACTCTAAACTCGGAGCACCGAAGTTAATCAATAATCCGACTTCAAGCCTGTAAGCTTTTAAATAATTTAAAATTTGTGAATAGTGCCTTTGCTCAAGTTCTTTAATCGCTTTTAATTCAACTAATATCTTATCGAAAACGACAAAGTCTGCTCTTCCGGCTCCAACTTTATTCCCATTATAAAATATCGGAAACTCTTTCTCCCTATCAAACCTTAATGAAGTGTTATTCATTTCATCAGCAAGAGCCCTCTGATAAATTACTTCCTGAAATCCATTCCCGATTTCTGAATGAACTTTCATCGCACACTTTAATACCAGCCCTGTTTCTTTACTGAACTTATACTCTTTACTTACAAACTCTTTTTCTTCAATCATCACCTTTACATTTATCTTACATATTATCCAGTAAGACAAATTCAGACGGATTCCTTACAAAAAAAGATCTTAATCAGCGAAAATCACGTCCTGATCAACGAAATCATCAATCCTTATTTGGACAGATAAAGACTCTTAAACTCAAATGGTTTTCTGAAGTGTTCATCTTTAAAGTCTTTAGCGAAGTAGATACTTTCACCCGTTGATTTCATTTCCGGACCGAGTTCCTTTTTTACGCCCGGGAATTTATCAAATGGGAATACAGGCTCTTTGATCGCCCAGCAATCCAGCTTGGATTTCAGATCGAATTCTTTGAGTTTTGCTCCCAGCATCACTTTTGTACCGATAGCTGCTTCAGGAACCTGATTCGCTTTCGCCAAAAATGGAACTGTTCTGGTTGTTCTCGGATTCGCTTCCAGCACATATACTTTCTCGTCCTTCACTGCATACTGAACATTTAAGAAACCAAGAATTTCCATTGCATCAGCAATTTTTTCCTGATGATCCCGAATTGTTTGCATCACTTCTTCGCTCAATGAATATGGAGGCAATACAGCTGTAGAATCACCTGAATGTACTCCTGCAGGCTCAATATGCTGCATCATTCCGGAAATATGAAGTTGATCTCCATCGTACACTGAATCCACATCCACTTCTATGGCATGCTCTAAATACTTATCAATTAAGAATGCATTCTCCGGATGGGTTTTCAGAATTCTGGTTACATATCGTTTCAGTTCTTCTTCTTTCACCGCGATTCTCATTCCCTGTCCACCCAATACATAACTAGGGCGAATCAACACCGGATATCCGATTCTTCTTGCGATCTTTAAAGCTTCTTCTTCATCAAAGGCCGTTCCATATTCCGGGAAAGGAATATCTAGTCTTGTAAGCAGATCCGAAAACTGTCCGCGATCTTCTGCAAAATCGATCATCTCAAAAGCGGTTCCAAAGATCTTGATTCCGGCATCAACAAAACGCTTTCCGAGTTTTAGCGCCGTTTGACCTCCAACCTGAATGATCACACCTTCCGGTTTTTCATGCTCGATGATATCCAACACTCTTTCCCAATACACAGGCTCAAAGTAAAGCTTGTCTGCAATGTCAAAATCTGTGGAAACAGTCTCCGGATTACAGTTTATCATGATGGCTTCGTAGCCCATTTCTTTCGTGGCTAAAACAGCATGCACACAAGAGTAATCAAACTCAATGCCCTGTCCGATCCTGTTTGGACCGCTTCCTAAAATGACTACTTTTTTGCGATCGGTGACTTCACTTTCGTTCTCACCTTCATAAGAAGAATAGTAGTACGGCGTTTTAGCAGGAAATTCTGCCGCACAAGTATCCACCAACTTGAAAACCGGCTTTAAACCTAAACTCTTTCTTTGATCGCGAACTTGTTCATCCGAAACCTCTGCACCGCTCTTGCTCAATAACCAGGCAATTTGTGTATCAGAAAAACCTGCTTGCTTGAGTTCAAAGAAATCATCTTTGTCGATGGTTTCCAGAGTTTGTCCTTCGGTTCTGTTTTCAAGCGAAACCATATATCTGATCTGCTGCAAAAACCATGGATCAACTTTAGTAATGTCTGCTATTTCTTCTACTGAAGCTCCAAGTTTAAATGCGTTTCTGATCTGAAGCGAGCGATCCCAATACGGCTTCATCAGGCGTTCGCTGACGTGCTTACGATCCAGTTCTTCGTAACCATCAGCACCAAGCCCGTCTCTGCCAACTTCCATTGATTGCCACGCTTTATTTAGCGCTTCAGGGAAATTTCTACCGATGCTCATCACCTCGCCTACCGCTTTCATTTGTGTAGAAAGCTCTTCATCAACACCAACAAATTTATCAAAATTGAAACGAGGCACTTTGCAAACCACATAATCAATACTCGGCTCAAAACAAGCGGAAGTATTTCCTGTGATCTGATTTTTGAGTTCATCCAGATTGTAACCTACCGCTAATTTAGTAGCCACTTTCGCGATCGGATACCCTGTTGCTTTCGATGCCAGCGCCGATGAACGACTTACTCTCGGATTGATCTCAATAGCTACAAACCGATCGCTTCCGGGTTCCATAGCAAACTGCACATTACAACCTCCCGCAAATGTCCCGATAGAGCGCATCATTTTTATAGCTGCATTTCTGAGGATCTGAAGTTGCTTGTCCGTTAAGGTCTGTGTTGGTGCAACCGTTACAGAATCTCCGGTGTGAACTCCCATCGGATCCATATTTTCGATAGAACAAATGATCACCACATTGTCGTTGGAATCGCGAAGTAATTCTAGTTCGTATTCTTTCCATCCAAAAATACATTCTTCAATAAGTACAGAATGAACCGGGCTCATTTCAAGCCCCCGAAGCACCATTTTATCGAAATCTTCTTCGTTCCAAACAATTCCGCCACCGGCACCACCCATGGTAAATGATGGACGAATCACGATCGGCAAACCACCTAATTCTTCTTTGATCTCTTTGGCATCTAACAGAGATTCTGCCTGTCTACTTTTACATTGCTCAATTCCGATCTCTTCCATTTTATCCCGGAAAAGCTGGCGATCTTCGGTTAATTCTACCGCATCAATGTCAACACCAATGATCTTTATTCCTCTTTCTACCCAGAAATTTTCTTTTTCCAGATCGCGACAAAGATTCAATCCTGTTTGTCCACCCATTGTTGGCAGAACTGCATCAGGTTTTTCTTTTTCTACAATTTCTCTGATCGAATCTGTAGTCATTGGCAACATATAAATAGAATCTGCCATGATTGGATCTGTCATGATCGTTGCAGGATTTGAGTTGATCAATACGATCTCATAACCCTCTTCCTGTAAGGATCGACAAGCCTGAGTCCCGGAATAATCAAATTCGCATGCTTGCCCAATTACTATAGGTCCTGAACCAATAATTAGAATTTTATGGATATCGTCGCGTCTTGGCATTTTTTCTTCTTAGTATGTTTTTGAAGATTATAGTCTTCTTTTGTTTTTGAATAATTTGAGCAATAAGTAAATCCCCCTTACAAGGGGGCTCAAAATCTCGTTCAGAGATTTTGCGGGGGATGTTTAAGTTGAGTAAACAATCAAATTAAACATCCCTCAGAACAAATCGGGAACTACCGATTTGTTCGTCTCCCCTCGAGGGGAGATTAAACCTCAATTCCTTTACCTTCTTTCATCATATCAATGAATTCATCAAATAAATAAGCCGAATCGTGTGGCCCGGGCGATGCTTCAGGATGGTATTGAACTGAAAACCCGGGGAAATTCTTAAACCTCAATCCTTCCACGGTACCATCATTTAAGTTGATATGAGTTACTTCTGCAACCTCATCTTTTACGCTTCCTTCTGTCACTGCAAATCCGTGATTTTGAGTAGATATCTCAACCAATCCCGTTCTTAAATTTTTTACGGGATGATTTGCTCCGCGATGACCTACAAACATTTTTCCTACTTCAATTCCTTCGCTTAAAGCCATTAGTTGATGTCCAAGACAAATTCCAAACAGTGGCTTACCTGTCGATTTAGCATATTCAACTGTTTCCAGTGCATATTCTGCGGTGGCATTAGGGTCTCCGGGTCCGTTACTGAAAAAGAATCCATCTGCGTCCCAATCTTTAATCTCTTCTAAAGAAGTTTTAGCAGGAAATACTCTTAATGTACAACCTCTCGCGTTCAGACTGTTGATGATGTTCTGTTTAATTCCGTAGTCAAATGCGGCTATTTTGAAATCACTTTCACCATTTACTGTCTGTGCTTCATTTCTGGAAACCTTTGAAGCCAGCTCAAGTCCGGTCATGTCTTCCCAGTCTTTCGCCATTTGAACTAGCTTCTCTTCATCCAATTCTGTGGAAGAGATAACGGCGTTCATCACTCCTTTTTCTCTGATGTGTCGAACCAATTTTCTGGTGTCTACGCCTGAAATACCAACTACTTCCTGATCTTCCAAATATTCCTGAAGACTACCATCTGCCATTGGATTGCTGAATTCATGAGAAAAAGCTCTGGTAATAATTCCGGCCACCATCACTTTTCTGGCTTCATCATCACGCGACATGGTTCCGTAGTTTCCAATATGCGGATAGGTCATCATCATCAATTGGCCATGATAACTTGGATCTGTGAATATTTCCTGATAACCGGTCATCGAAGTATTGAAGCAGAGTTCTCCGCCTGTAATACCTTCATGACCAACCGCCCATCCATGAGCTATGGTTCCGTCACTAAGTGCAAGGATTGCTTTTTTTCGTTTAGGAAGCGACATAAATTTAGTTAGTAGTTATTGGTGAAGAGTTTAATGTGGTTACTGACAAAGCTAACTTTACCCTTTTGACCCACCCCTCAATCCCCTCCGGGGAGGGGAAGCTCTTTGTTTTAGATAAAAATTTGATTCCGGAGTCTTCTCCTCCGAGGAAAGGAAATAGAGGAGAGGGTTTTTGGGAAGTTAAAGTGTCCTGAAATTTATCCTCTAAATAAAATATCAAAAAAAATCCGACTACGAAGACCGCGCCGGATTGGAAAATGATATGATAAAATGGGAATGGCATCAATTGCACGTCCTTAATTTTGTGGCGTGCTTTGCCGGGTTTTCAAAGCTGTAAATTGCTGACACTTTAATTTCTTTTGTAGCTTTGTTTAGAGTTCGATGAAGATAAGAAAGGTGAGGATTGGATTCAATTAGAAACCTATTCTATTTATGACAATCCTTATTCTTTTTTCCGATTAGCCAATCGAACTATCAGATAAATACTTCCACCAAAAATAGCTAGTGTTATCGCTATCATTATTAGTTCTGTACTTCCTAATGAACCCATAATTATATACTCCTTTATTTCTTATTGATACTTTGACCTAATAAACTTCCACTCAAAACCGCTAGTCCGCTTACTAAACCTCCTACAATTCCTGTAATTAAAATCACAAGTATTGGAGACCCAGCGCCCAGCATTTCAGCAATCCTTGTTGATAAAACTCCATCGTTGGCTAAATGGATATAAAGTGCCTGTCCGCTCCAAAGCAGAAATAGAGCAAGAAAACCAATTCCAAAGGCTTTTCCGGAAGACGGTTTCATTTGAAAGCCCAGAACAAATCCGGTTATCGCAATTCCCCACCAGGGAAGAACGAGGTTTATGAGATAGGCAGTGATTATTAAAAGTATCAGTAAGATCATTCTATTAGTATTTAGTACTTAGTATTGAGGAAAGCTTAAGCTAATTACTCAATACTAAGTACTATTTGAGTTCAAGTTTATATAAATATTCTTTGGGTTCTTCTTTCATGAAATTGAGTTCGAAGAGTTGTCCCGTTCTCCAAGGATCAACCATGAAATCGTAGTTTGGTGACCCCGGATTTCCGGAAGCTCCACCCGGATATAATCCATAACCTTTTACTTCAGGGCCAAGTTCAACAACCATCCTCCAGGAAGGACCAAATCCACCTCTGGTTGCATTTATAGCTTCGGAAGATCCTGAACTGAATAAATTCTGTCTGCCCAAACCCGGAATACTTGCTAAATGATCAATATCATTATCGATGAAATAACCCCATTTCCATTTATCACCAAACTCACCTAAGTAATTCTCAAGCTCGGCTACTGTTTCATGAAAAGATATAGTTACGATGTCGGATCTTGTTTCAATTTTATCGGTATCGATATCATCTATGAATTTAAAATTCGGTTCAGCTTTTATGATCTCCACAAAACGATCTCTGGAAGGATATCTGAGTGTAGCTTCTGTTGTTTCATATTCATCATAAAAAACAGCTCTGTAAAAATTACCTGACCAGTGACGAAAAAATGAAGGCGCTATTTCATCACCATCCATAAAATAATCCCACTCTTCCATTAATTGAAAAATTTCTGCGTCAATACTGGACAAGCTATCTCTATCCATCCATTCCAAAAGTGAAGGAAGCAAGGTTTCAGCATAATAGCTGTAACTGTCCATTTGCATTTCCTGCATGTCCTTTGCTGTGATATCCTGCATAGCCGCAAGTTTGTCATTGATTCGACGCCCTCTTTCAAAAGGTGCGAAATCATCATCCAGATAATATGGATAATCGGGAGCTGCTGACTCTTGGTTTGCAGAGCTTACGAAACCTCTTTCGGGATTTTTTACGTGAGGATTATGTTCGAACGGAATCCAACCTTGCCAATCATATAACGGATCTGTTCCATCACTTACTGTTCTTCCCTGATATTCCCACTTATTTGGTAGCTTACCATTAACCCATAAAGCAATGTCTCCTTCGTTACTTGCAAATACAAAATTCTGAGCCGGAGCAACGTAATGACTTAATGCCTCCACATAATCATCATAATTTTCAGATCTGTTCAATCCATAAAAAGCACGAATATCATTGGAAGCTTCATGAGCGATCCACCTTAGAGCATGATAAACGGGTTTTTGTTCTTCATTAATATTTGATTCTACTTTTGTAACCGGGCCGTGATGTGTGTAGATAACCGTATCTAATACTGTTTCTCTATCTTTAACTTTGATCGCTTCGATTCGCATTGTAGTTGGTTTCCACTTTCCATCGTGCCAATACTCCTTTTGAGTTTCATCTTTAAATTTGATCTCGTACCAATCCATAACATCTGTCCCGACATTCGTGACACCCCATGCTATATTTTCATTAAAGCCGATCACAATTCCGGGTGTACCTTGTAGTGTTACTCCATAGGTATTTATACCCGGAGCATGTAATTGAACTTCGTACCAAATAGAAGGAAGTGTTAAACTGAGATGAGGATCATTTGCTAAGATCGGATATCCTGATTTTGTTTTCGACCCTGAAACTGCCCAGTTATTACTTCCCACTCCTTCAGGTCGTTCATATTCTCCCAGCTCCACTGCTGATGCCGGTTTAAATAAAGTATCCGGAGCTTCAACGGGAATTCGTTCAAAGTCCCATTCTTTAGATGACGGAATGATCGGATCGTTTAACTCAGGTTTAGCTTCAAAGAATTTCTCAATGAAATCTGCACCAAAATATTCCATGGTGTTACTGGTTCGATCATCGTTATTTCCTCCGGCAAGTGTTCGGGTCATGTTTTTCAGAAGATGAGCAGTCTTGATTGGTGTCCATTCTTCCGGTTCAAAATCCAGAATTTTATACTCTAGCGGATAATTCTTGGGTTCCAATGATGATAAATAAGCGTTAACTCCATCTGCATACGCATTTACAATTTCCCAGGTTTTAGGATCTTGCTTCATCGTTTCCAGAGCTTTTTCAGCGCCATAAGGCATTCCTCTCCTTCGGGTGGTTTTGTCTCTGCTTAATGCTCTTTCCCCAATTTTTTCAGCTAATCTACCGGAGGCATCTAAGGTTTGAAGCTCCATTTGAAACAGTCTGTCTCTGGCAACAACATAACCTTGAGCAAAATAGAGATCGTATTCATTTTCAGCGAAGATGTGAGGCACTCGTCGTTCATCAAAATATACAGAGGCGTTCCCATCAAATCCCTCTAAAGCTAATTCATTGGATTCCGGGAGATCAATTTCGGCATTAGCCCAAAAACCGGACTCAGGGTCTACAAGTTTTCCGATTGGGGGAATTGTACCGAATTGGGTGTTTAGGGATACAATTGCTACTACAAGAATTAATGAAGGAAGCAGAGCTTTTAAATAGTTCATTTACTGGTGTTAAAGAAAGATGGTGTTATAGTGTGAGAGTGTTATGGTGCGACAGCGTTATGGTAGTTGTCCGAAAGTAATTTTAGAAATTCTGTAAGGAATTGGGTTTGAAACTGTCTGATTATAGAGAAAGGAATTTAATAAAGAAACTAATGCCTAAAATAACCGCTTTTGAAGAACTTACTTGTTGGAAAGAGGCCAGAACTTTAGTTAAAAAAATATATTCGGCAACTCACGAATCACCTTTTTCTAAAGACTTTGGATTACGAGACCAAATCCAACGAGCTTCCGTGTCTGTAATGACAAATATTTCGGAAGGGTTTTCAAGATATCACAGAAAAGAATCGGTCAGGTTTTTTGATTTTTCTCAGAGTTCTGCAGCCGAAGTTAAAAGTTTGCTCTATGTAGCAGAAGATCTTGGATATCTCTCAAATGAAAAGGCAAAAGAATTAAGAGAACAGGCGACTTCTTGCCAAAGATTGGTGTTAGGGCTTATAAAACATTTCAATAAACAATAGTGTTATGGTGTGACGGTGTTATGGTACTAGGGTGTTATAGATTACCTCGAAGCTATAACACCATAGCACCCTAACACTATTTCTTTAAACTAGCCTGCAGATCTTCCCAATCTTTTAGAAATCTGGCAAGTCCGGAATCTGTTAACGGATGCTTCAACATTCCCATAATTACATTCAATGGCATGGTTCCGACATCAGCTCCAACTTTGGCACATTCCACAACATGCATCGGATGACGAATACTCGCAGCCAGCACCTCTGTTTCAAATCCGTAATTCACGTAGATCTGCACGATATCTTCGATCAATTTCATACCGTCACTTGAAATATCATCCAATCTTCCCATAAACGGAGAAATATAAGTTGCTCCTGCTTTTGCTGCGATCAACGCCTGTGTTGGAGAAAAACAAAGTGTACAATTGGTTTTAATTCCTTCCTCAGAAAAAGTCTTGATAGCTTTAATTCCATCTTTGATCAAAGGAATCTTTACTACTACGTTATCCGCGATCTTTGCGATCTTTCTCCCCTCTTCGATCATTTCATTGTAAGTAGTTGAAACCACTTCTGCAGAAACATCGCCTTCAACAATATCACAGATCTTTTTGATATGGCCTTCGAAATCACGAACCCCGATTTTAGCACATAAACTTGGGTTTGTAGTTACCCCATCCAGTACTCCAAGGTCGTTAGCTTCCTGGATTTCTTCGAGATTTGCTGTGTCTATAAAAAATTTCATTCGGTAGTGAGAGTTTGTTGAAGTTTTGTCGCCTAAACATACGAAATCGAAGCATCCTAATCATTATGTAAAACGATATTTATGTTGCTTCTTTTTACATGACCGGTATGTAAGCCATGAACTAAATAGCGAACTTTACTGTCTATAAATCCACAAATTAAAATAACTTTTACGGACGTGACCAAACTTACTTTATCTGCAGTTTTACTTTTATCACTAACATTAATCGGATGCGGTAGTGACGCCGAAGATTCCAATCCGGCACAAAATGCACAATTTTCCGGATGGGGAGGCGGTGGATTTGGTGGTGATCGCGTAACCAGTGTAGAAACAGAACCGGTAACTCGTCAATCCATTTCAGAGCAAGTCAAATCTTTTGGTACAATAAAAGCTCAGGATGTAGTTGCTATCAATCCTCAAGTAAGTAATCGTATTGTCAAACTTTATGCTGATTTGGGTGATACTGTTCGGCAGGGTCAGATTCTTGCCAAAATATATGACCCCACTTTTAAAGATCAGCTTCAACAGGCAAAAGCACAATTGGAACAAAGTAAAGTAGCCATTGAACGCGACAGCACTCAATTTGCACGTCAACAAAGATTACTTGAGTCTAATGCAATTAGCCAGGCTGAATTTGATAACGCTTTTGCTACCTATCGCAACAGTGTTTCTCAATATCAATCAGCTGTAGCTTCAGTTACTCAGGCCCAAGAAAATTTCAATAATACGGAAGTTCGTTCTCCTGTACACGGAGTTGTAATTTCCAGAACCGGCGCCGAAGGAGATATCGCAAGTGCCGGACAAACCCTTTTTGAGGTTGCAAATCTTGTAGGTTATGAAACTAGAATATATCTCCCTGTTCAGGATTGGAAAGCAGTAAAAATAGGTCAGGAAGTTAATCTTAGAGTATCAAACGAAAAAGAATCATCAGCTAAAGGAGTCGTTTCCCGTAAAAGCCCGCAGCTTGATGCCACCACCGGTCTCGGCGAAGTGGTGATCACACTTACAGAAATCGGACCAAATATCTATCCCGGAGTACTCACTGAGAATGTGATTAGTATCGTTACCAAAGATCGGGCTATTGTAATTCCAAGAAGCGCCATGGTAGAGAAGGTTGAAACTATTGTAGAGCCTGAATCAAATACTATTCAACTTCAACGAACTTACTCAGTTTTTGTATCTCAGGGTGATTCTGTTGCTCAACTCAGAACTTTAGAATTGGGGATTGAGCAGGGAGACAGAATTGAAATACTTTCAGGATTAAATCCCCGGGACAATATCATTGTAACAGGTCAACAGAGTCTTCAGGATCGCGGATCTATAAGAGTTGCATCCGGTTCTGACTTTCAATCTCCCCAACAGCAACGAGTGGCTGGTGACAATCAAGCTGGTAATGGTCAAAACAGACAAGCTCGCCAAGGTGGCGGCAGACCCGGACAAGGCGGAAATCCCTTCCAAAATATGAGCGACGAAGACCAAGCAAAAATGAGACAGAGACTACAAAATATGAGCCAGGAAGATAGACGCGCTTACATGGATAGCCTAAGAACAGCTAACGCTTCAGGGAATTAAAAAATGGGTGGACTTTCAAAACTGGCTGTAGACAGGCCTATTACCTTTTTAATGACAAGCCTGATCTTAATTGGGTTTGGGATATTTGGTGTACTTCAACTTCGTTTGAACCTTTATCCAGATGTAAGCTTCCCAACCATAACTATTTTTACCGGTTATGAAGGTGTGGCTCCGGAAGATATGGAGACATTGATCACTAGACCGATTGAAGAAAATGTGGGAAGTATCAGCGGAATCAAAAGAGTTCGTTCTCTTTCCAGCCAAGGTGCTTCTGTAGTAAAATTGAACTTTAATTGGGGAACCGATCTTTATGAAGCTGAAAATGATGTTCGTAAGCAGTTAGGTTCAATTGAAAGATCTATCCCAAGAGACGCCGAAACTCCGTTGGTATTCAGTTATGATCCCAATCAGGAACCTATCATTGTATTGGCGTTGACTTCTGAAGCACGAAGTTCTCGCGACCTCAGAACTTATGCTACACAGATTCTGGAACAACGCATAGAAAGAGTAAATGGCATTGCTTCAGCAGAAACTTCAGGTGGACTTGAAAGACAGATCAATGTAGTTATAGATAATGAAAAAATGCGGTTGTATAACCTTACAATTGCACAAATTTCATCCAGACTAAGTGCTGAAAACATTCAGGTTCCGGCCGGTCAGCTTACAGAAGGTAATACGGTTTACTCGCTTCGCACCATGGGAGAATTGAAAAGCGTTGAGCAAATCAAAAATACAGTAGTAGCCACCAGAAATGGACAGTCACTCTTTTTGAGAGACGTTGCAGAAGTTGAAGATGGCATCGCACAACCAATAGGAAATGTGCGTGTGGATGGAGAAGATGGTGTCATTATCAATGTATATCGTCAGAGTGATGCAAATGTAGTAGTAGCAGCAGAAGCAGTGATTGAAAATCTGGAAGAGATCAAAAAAAGCCTGCCTGCAGATGTACAAGTTGAAGTTCTTACAAACAAAGCAGAATTCATTAAGCAGTCTATTGAGAATCTATTATTAACCGGCGTTCAGGCTATAATTTTGGTAGTTCTTATTCTGCTGGCTTTTCTTAGAAGTGGACGTTCTGCTCTTATAATTGCGATCTCCATTCCTGTATCTATTGTTACAACATTTGCTGTAATGGACTTTGCTGATCTGAGTTTGAATATCATCTCGCTTTCGGGTTTAACCCTTGCAGTTGGATTGGTAGTGGATGATGCAGTAGTAGTACTTGAAAACATTTTTAGATTCCGTGAAGAAGGCAAAGGACGTAAAGACGCCGCGATCATGGGTGCTAAAGAAGTAGCCGTGCCTGTGGTGATATCAACCTTGACCACCTTGGTTGTATTTCTGCCAATCTTATTTGTGCCCGGTATCGCAGGATTTCTTTTCAGAGATCTGGCATTAACTATTTCCTTCTCACTATCGGTTTCTTCATTGGTGGCTCTTACACTAATTCCAATGATGACTTCTCAATTCTATAAGGATGGGGAATTATCTATTGAAGCAACAAATAAAGTCGCTAATTTCTTCAGTGATCTTCTGAACAAACTCGAACAATGGTATTCCGAAAAGCTTGATAAAGCTCTTCATAAAAGCGGACTTGTAGTACTGGTTGCAATTGTATTTTTTGTTGCTACCCTACCGATCTTTAATATGCTTGGTGGTGAGTTTTTCCCTCGAGTTGATGAAAACGCATTTAATCTGGAAGTGACCAGAGAAGCAGGCGTTAGTTTGCTTGAGTTGGAGCGTTCTATCGGTCAGGTAGAAAGTATTATCATGAAGGAAGTACCTGAAGCCAGGATCATTGTATCTGATTATGGAGACAAAGATGGAATTGAGGGAGCCGATAATCCCGGCGGATTCACAGGTGCCGTTCGTGTTGAATTGGTACCAAAAGATGAACGAAGTCGTACACAGTTTGAAGTAGTGAGTGATCTGCTCAAAAAACTGGAGATCGTTCCGGGTGTCAGTATACAGGAAACTATTCAGGATCCATTAAGTCCTGATGGCGAAAATGGACTTATTGTTCAGATCTTTGGATTTGATGCTGAGGTAAAGAAGAATTTATCGGATGGTGTCAAAGAAAAGATCACCCAAATCGATGGCGTAGTAAGTGCTTACAGTACTGCTGATCAGGGCCGACCTGAACTTCGGTTGGTGCTAGACAGAGAGCGTATTGCTCTGGTTGGGATGAATACTAATCAGGTTGCCACTGCATTAAGTGATGCTGTTCAGGGAAATATTGCCACAAGTTTTGTAGATCAGGGTGTGGAATTTGAAGTAAAGGTAGAATTGGATCCCAAACAAAAAGCTGCCTCTACAGATCTGGAAAATATACAAATTCAAACTCCTGCAGGAGATTGGTTACCACTCAGAACTCTTGCCAGAATTGAACGCTATACCGGCCCAACTAATGTGACCCGAATCAATCAGGAAAGAGTGGTAGAGATCTTAACGGAGTTAGATGGAGTGGATCTTAAAACAGCCAGCGCTGAAGCCCGTGAAATTCTTGATGAAGTTGAATGGCCTGATGGCTACCGTTATGCGTTAGCAGGATCGGCAGAAGAACAAGCTGAGTCATTTAACTTTTTGCTTATTGCTTTTGCTATCGCAGGAATTTTGACTTATATGGTTATGGCTTCTCAATTTGAAAGTCTGATTGAGCCATTCATAATCATTTTTACTATTCCTTTGGCGCTGTCAGGTGTTTTGATCATTCTTGGAATTACCGGAACGGCGATCAGTGTAACTTCCATGGTGGGACTCATCTTGCTTTCGGGAATTGTTGTAAATAATGGAATTGTAATGATCGATTACATCAAGATCTTACAAGCAAGAGGTATTGATCGTCATGAAGCTATTGTGAAGGGTGCTACACGTCGTCTTCGCCCGATATTGATGACTGCTCTCACTACCATTTTATCCATGGTTCCACTTGCTCTGGAATTGGGATCCGGTTCTGAAACTTGGAGCCCAATGGCCAGAACAGTGATCGGTGGTTTAACCATGTCAACCATTTTGATGCTTTTTGTTGTACCCAGCGTTTATAATCTGATTAACAAAGGTGTTGACAACCTTGGATTTGACGCTGTTCATAAAACTGATCCGCTTTTGGAAAAAAATGAGGTCCTATCATGAAAAAGTTCAATCTTACCGGTGGTATTTTAAACCGACCAATCACTGTGATCATGTGTACACTGATCGTAGTAGGATTTGGTGTTTTTTCACTTACAAATTTAAGAGTTACCCTTTTCCCTTCTCTTAATATTCCGGTTTTGGCGATCTCGTCAGGATACCAGAATGTAGCTCCGGAAGACATAGACCGACTTATAGTAACTCCGATTGAAGGAGCCGTTTCTGCCATCGAAGGAATTGAATCGTTGGAAGCCCGTGTAAGTCGTGGAAGTGCATTTGTAATTTTACGACTTTTTGAAGGAACTGACATCCGAAAAACGGAGCTAAAAGTCCAAAAAGCTATCGATCAGATCCGAGCTGATCTACCTGCTCAGGCTCGGGCACCTGCTATCTTTCAGTTTGATCCGGAAAGCAGACCGATCATGCAATTAAGCATTAACTCTGGCTTAAGAGGATTGGATGAATTACGTGAACTAGCAATAGAACTTGTGGAGCCAAGACTGGAACGAATTGTAGGTTTGGCTTCAGCAGACACACGTGGCGGACTCGAAAGAAGAATTTATGTAGATGTATCACCAATGAGCCTGGCTCAACACAACATTGTACCTCAGGATCTGGAAAGTGCAATAAGTTCAAATAACGTACAGCTGCCGATTGGAAATGTAGTAACTCAAAATATTAGCTATAGTGTACGAGCTCAGTCGTTATACGAAGATGTTGAACAGATAAAAAAAACCATTATAAAAGTTTCGGATAACGGCATTCCGATCAGAGTTGAAGACGTAGCGGATGTTTCTGATGGTTTTACAGAAGTTACCAGTTTGGTAAATGTAAACGGCAATAACAGTGTTTCTATTGAGATACAAAAAAACTCTGACGCCAACACCCTTGATGTAGTAAAAGCTGTTGAAGAAGCTGTTCCCGGGATCAATGAAATTCTTCCCCCCGGCGTGGAACTCAGAATACTTTCTGATGAAGGTCAGTCTATTGAGGATTCTATCAATAACCTTTCTCAATCTTCCGTAATAGCACTTATAGTAGTTATTTTTGTAATTCTGATCTTTATGGGCGGGTGGAGAATCTCTTTAGTTGTAGCCACTTCCATTCCTGTTTCTATCGCTGCCAGTTTTGCAACTATGTATGCAGCCGATCTTACTCTGAATATTTTTACCATTTCTGCATTAGCTCTCGCGATCGGACTATTAGTTGATAATGCCATCGTAGTAGCAGAAAGTGTTGCCAGAAAGTTAGAAGATGGATTAAGTAAATTTGATGCTGCTCTTACAGGTACTAATGAAGTGGTGGGTCCTCTTCTGGGTTCTACCCTTACAACTCTTGGAGTATTTATCCCTATCACACTGATCAGCGGAATTCAGGGAATTTTCTTTAAAGAATTCGCGCTTACCATAAGCTTTGCGATCGCAATCTCCTTTATTTGTTCTATTGTCTTAGTACCCGTTTTATCCGTTTTGGTATTGGATTCCGAGATGTTCAATAAAAGAAATTTCATGTTTAAAGCGATCCATAAGCTGGAAAATGGCTATGGAAAAGTATTGAGTTGGTTACTCCTTCATAAATGGATACCCGGATTAGCACTGATCGGTATTTTATTTGGAACTGTATTTATTTATCAGGGAATAGATAAAGAAGGTTTTCCTGAAACAGATTCGGGAGAAGTAGATGTAAACGTGACCTTAAAAGAAGGAACCCGTTTGGTTAAAACAGTGGCAGTGATGAAGGATTTTGAAACTCAATTGTTACAAAAACCAGAGATCGAAACCGTTGTTTCTTCAATTGGAAGAAGTCGGTTTACCGAGCAAACCAACCGTGGTAGTTTTACACTCAAACTTGTTCCCCTCGAAGAAAGAGATATTACCAGTAGTGAACTTGCTGCTGCTCTCCGGCAAGAGTTAACCGCTCCGGGAGTAACCATCCGTGCTTCTGTGGAAGGTGGCGGATTACGCTTTGGTGGAAGAGGTTTCAGGTCGGGAGGCGGATCCATAAGACTAAGTCTGATTGGTCCTGAAATGGAAGAATTGCTTAAGATTTCCAAATCCATAGAAGACAGATTACTTGATGACCCGAATATCATCCAGGTAGATAACGGACGAACTGATCCAACCCCGGAAATGCAATTTGTGTTAGACAGAAACCGAGTCGGTTTACTTAATTCAAGTATCAGTCAGGTTGCTAATGCATTGCGTACTCAGACATTGGGTAATCAGGCGGGTTACTTCAGAGCCGATGGTAAGGAAATTCCTATTGAAATTCGTACGGCCAAGAGCTCGCTTAAATCCAGAGAAGATCTGTTTGATCTGGAAGTGCTTCAATATGAAGATCAGCGAGTGCCTGTAGTCGCGGTTGGTGAGTTTGTTGAAACTAAAGGAGTAGATTCCTATCAGAAAAGAAACAGAGAAATTTTACTCGATGTCAGCATTCAATTTACAGGTGACGCTAACGAATACCGTGAACTCATTACTAATTTTATCACAAATGAAGTGGTAATGCCTGAAGGTTATCGCTATGAATTTACAGGAGCAACCCGGGAAGCTGAGGAAGGTGCACAACAATTCTTATTTGCGGGTTTAGCCGCACTTGTGTTGATGTTCATGATCATGGCATCACTTTTCGAAAACTTCCGTGACCCCTTTGTGATCTGGTTGTGTATACCGATGGCTCTTTTTGGAGCTTTATTCTCTCTGTACATAGTTGGAAATCCGCTAAGCACTACCGGAAATATCGGATTGTTTATGTTAGTAGGTATTATCGTAAATAATGGAATTGTACTTGTGGATTACATGCACTTAAAAACAAGAGGCATGGCTTTTGATTTGAATAAAGGTTCAGAATTCCTTGATGGAATTATTTATGCTTGTAAAAGAAGAATGCGTCCCATTTTGCTAACAGCAATAACTACTATCTGTTCAATGATTCCGCTTTCACTTGAGTTAGGTGCCGGAGCAGAAATTTGGTCACCACTTGCCAAAACAGTAATCGGGGGCTTAGCCTTTGGTGTGATCTTTACTTTGTTTATTACTCCTACCATTTCAGTGGGCTTTAAACAAGTAATAAACTTCATTAGAGAAATTTGGGGTGCAATTCTTAAAAACTTCTTCTCTTCTAAAAAGCGAGCATTGGAAAGTTAATATGATATTTTTTCCTGAAACGATAGATATTGGAACTACGAATAGCTATTCTTGTTATAGTTAGAAAGAAAGAATTTTAATTTGAGGATTTTATTATGAACAAGTCAGGTAATTTTATTGCAGGCATTTTAACAGGAGCATTAGCAGGAACCGTTTTAGCACTTCTTTATGCTCCCGATACAGGAAAGAACACCAGAAACCGTCTTTCATATCAACTAAGCAACTACAAAGATGAGCTTAACGATCTGATCGCCCAGCTAAGAGAAGAAAAACAACAACTCATTTCCGAAGCAAAAGACAAAGGCGATAAAGTTGTTCAGTCAGCAAAACAAAAAGCTGATGATCTGATCAAAGAAGCTGAGACTCTTCTTGAAAGCATCGATGATGTTAAAGAAGGCTAAGTCTTTTCTCCTATTTTGAAATTTAAAGGATGATGTTCGCAAGGATGTCATCCTTTTTTTGTTTATACCTTGCTTTTTTAACCCCCAATCTTTAAATCTCAGTAATAAATTATTGGAGAAAATATGAGTTCACGTAAGCAGTTTATTAATCAAATATCCGGTGGGGCACTTGCTTTGGCTTCTACCGCTTTTCTTACCAAACCGCTTTCTGACTCTTTTTACGAAGAACTGAATTCGTTTTCAGGATCAGCTTTTGATATAGCAAAAGATGAAGATTTCTGGGCTACCGTACAGCAGGCTTTTACCGTAGATCGAAGTCTCATAAATCTGAATAATGGCGGTGTCAGTCCTTCTCCTGAATTTGTTCAAGCGGCTATGAAGAAACATCTGGACTTCTCCAATCAAGCACCTGTTTATAATATGTGGCGGATTTTGGAACCAAGACGTGAAGGTGTTCGCCAAAGAATAGCCAGAATGTTTGGTGTGGATACTGAAGAAATTGCTCTAACCCGTAATGCGTCTGAGAGTCTGCAGATCTGCCAGCTGGGAATAGATCTTAAAAAAGGAGATGAAGTTCTTACTACTGATCAGGACTACCCTAGAATGATCACTACATTCCAACAACGAGAACGTCGTGAAGGAATAAAACTCAATCAATTCAGTATTCCCGTTCCGGCTGAAAATGATGACGAGATCGTCTCTCTGTTTGAGCAAAATATCACTCCGAAAACCAAACTCATTCTAATGAGCCATATTGTTAATATTTCGGGACAGATCCTGCCTGTTAAAAAAGTAGTACAAATGGCTCGCAAAAAAGGAATTCCTGTTATTGTGGATGGCGCTCATGCCTTTGCTCATTTTACTTTCAAACAAGAGGACCTGGATTGTGATTATTATACCACCAGTCTTCATAAATGGCTGTTCGCTCCTCACGGAACGGGAATGTTGTATGTAAAGAAAGATAAGATCAAAGATCTTTGGCCTATGATGGCTGCTCCCGAAACCATGGATGAGAACATCCGGAAATTTGAAGAGATAGGAACGCATCCTGCTGCAAATTATCTAGCAATTGGTGAAGCACTTACTTTCCATGAAGGCATTGGCTCTGACAGAAAAGAAGCCAGACTAAAGTACTTGAACGACTACTGGATAGATCAGCTGATTGATAATGACCGCGTTGTGTTACATACCAGTAGAAACCCCAAATACGCTTGTGCAATTGCTACGGTAGAGTTGAAAGGCATTGCACCAAATGATCTGAACGCTGCCTTATGGCGGGATTACAGGATAATTACCACCCCAATCAATCACGATCAATTTAAGGGAATACGCGTTACTCCCAATGTGTATACCACGCTTGAAGAACTCGATAGGTTCGTTGATGCCCTCAAAGATCAACTCAAATCCTGAGTATCTTTAACATTTCAGATCGCCAAAAAGCAGTGAGATTCAGTCAATAATGCCGTATCTTTGGGCTTCTAATTAACTATTAAAAATTTATAAATGAGTTTACTTACGTTTTTTCTAATGGCACCACCTGCTGAAGGTGAAGGAAGTGGATATACAAGCCTTATCTTTATGGGCGCTATCTTTGTGGTTTTTTACTTTTTCATTATTCGTCCACAAAGCAAGAAACAGAAAGAAATTCAGAACAAAGTTTCTGAAATGAAAAAGGGCGACAAAGTTGTTACTTCTTCAGGAATGATTGGTGTGCTAAATACAATTGAAGACGATTCTGTGTTGATCGAAGTTGGTGGAAATGTCAAGATCAGATTTTTGAAATCCGCTATCAATGATGTGAATCCAAATAAGCAGGAAAAAAAGTAATTCAGTCAAATGAGTGACTCTATAAAATTTAATACCATCCCTGAAGCCATTCAAGACATTAAAAATGGCAAAATGGTTATTGTTGTCGATGATGAAGATCGTGAAAATGAAGGCGATTTTCTGATGGCTGCAGAAATGGTTTCTACCGAAGCTATAAATTTTATGATCACTCATGGCCGTGGGTTGGTTTGTGCACCAATCAATAAAAGTCGTGCCGAAAAGCTAAAACTTACTCACATGGTCACCGATGGCGCTGATCCTGATGAGGCCAACTTTACCATTTCTATCGATCATAAAAGATTGACAACCACGGGCATTTCTGCTGCTGATCGCGCTAACACTATTCGCGAAATCGCAAATGAAGATGCAAAACCTGTTGATTTCAGAAGACCCGGACATGTTTTTCCACTTCTTGCAGTAGATGGCGGTGTTCTTCGCCGTGCCGGACATACTGAAGCTGCCATTGATCTTGCAAAACTAGCCGGATTAAAACCTGTTGGTATTATCTGCGAGATCATGAATGAAGATGGTGAAATGGCTCGTGTTCCGGATCTTGCTAAGATCGCACAGAAATATGATATGAAATTCATCACCATTAAAGATCTTATTGCATACCGTAATGAGAATGAATCTTTAGTTCACGAAGTGATGGACATCAATATGCCGACCATGTATGGTGATTTTAAGCTCAGAGCATTCAAAGAAAATCTGACGGGCGACATCCACATGGCGCTCACAAAAGGAAGCTGGAATAAGGAAGAACCTGTTCTCACACGTGTTCATTCTTCTGATCTGATCGGCGATATTTTCGGAAGCCGTTTGAATGATACCAGTGAGTTGCTTCATCAGGCAATGCTTCAGGTTGAACGTGAAGGAAAAGGAGTCGTTCTGTATATGAACAGAAATCAACGTGGTTCCGTGCTTGTAAATCAACTTCGCACATTAAAGGCAATGCAGGAAGGCAATCCTGAACCAGAGGAAGAAAATAACAATCCGAAAAAAGGCGATTCCAGAGATTACGGAATAGGTGCTCAAATTCTTAAATCTTTAGGCGTTTGCAAGATCCGTCTTCTGTCCAATAATCCGGTGAAAAGAATTGGCATCAAAAGTTTTGGATTAGAGATCGTAGATCAGGTTGCTATCGATACAAGTATAGATTTTCTGGACGATCCTGTAAGAAAAAACTAGCCTTTTATTTCTTAGAAATTTCCTCTACAGCTCTTTCTTCACCGGCAACATCTACTTCTGCTGCAGGCTCTTCTTTTTGTGAAGCCGGAAGAAGTTTCTTGCTGAAGATCAATAACGAGATGATTGAAACAGAGATGCCAATATCAGCTACATTAAAGATATAAGGGAAAACTGTCCAGTCATTTATCTGAAGGCTGAAATAGATAAAATCGACTACATGTCCTTCAAGAATTCCACCGTTGCCTTCTACATATCCCATAAAAATTCTGTCCGAAATATTTCCGAAAGCTCCACCCAGAATCAATCCCATAAATATCAGATATCCTATAGAAGCTGTTTCAATGGAACGGAGTAAATAAACCAAAATACCTGTTACCGCCAGAATAGCGACTGAGCTCACCACGATGGTTGGCAACCAGTCTATCCCCATTGCCATTCCGGGATTCTGAGTATAATACAATCGCAACCATCCTTCTATCAGAACTTTATTATGAAGTTCGGGAGACGTTCGGATTATGTATTTCGTGATCTGATCCAGTATCAGAACAACAGCAGCCGGCGTTAAAAGCGCAATAAGTTTGGTTCGATTCAAATCTCTTTGATTAATTATCTACGCTTTAGTTTCGCATCAATACTTAGCTGCGTATGTGGCACTGCTTCCAGTCTGCCCTTGGCAATTTTCTTACCTGTAACTTTACAAACACCATACGTTTTATTGTCGATACGCTTGATAGCATCATCCAGATACTTGATAAATTTTCTGGTACGGTTCAACAGTACATACGTTTTTTCACGTTCCTGGGCATCCGTTCCGGCATCAGCCATATGGAAAGAATAGGCTGATTCGTCAGAGGCATTTTCCATGCTTTCGCGAAGAGACTTCTGTAATGTATTCAGTTCGTCTTCTGATTCTTTTAGCTTCTTTTCGATTATTCCACGAAAATATTCAAGCTCTTTGTCGGTATAAGGAGATACTCTTTCCTCGGTATTTGATTTATCAGCCATAACTTTATCCTTATGTATTAACTGTTCTGCGAATAGATATTTTGCAATCATCATCGCCAATTTCCCACTCTTTTACAAAGTCGGAAACGTCTAAATTTTCAAGTTTAATTTCTTCAGCAAGTGTTTCTCTTTTAATGTACTCATCCATAGAAACCACTGCTTCTTTAAGATCTTCTGATCCCGTAAAACCAATTTGTATTCTGTCAACTACATCAAAGTCTGCTTCTTTTCGCATACTCTGTACTCTATTAACGAACTCTCTGGCGAAACCCTCAAGTTTTAATTCCGGAGATAATTCCGTGTCGACAGCTACGCTTAATCCGCGTTCAGTTTCAACTTGCCAACCTTCCAGTCCGGTTCTAACGATCTCAAGACCGTCTTCGTCTAATCTAATTGTTTCACCATCCTCAAGGGTTAACTCAAGGAAACCATTTTTTTCAAATTGAGTGATCTCATCCGTCGATAGCTGAGCAATTTTAGCTGCAACAGGTTTCATTTTGGGGCCAAGCTTTTTTCCTAAAACCGGGAAATTGGCTTTCGCTGATTTATGTACAATTCCTGAATCATCATCCACAAACTGAATGTCTTTCACATTCACCTCTTCTAAGATAATATCTTTTACGGATTCAATGGCCGCTCTTTCTGCTTCGTCCTTGATCGGTAGAATAATTCTAGCCAGAGGCTGTCGAACGTTCATCTCGATCTGATTTCTAATACGCAGAACAATGGAAGAGATCAATCTTGCCATATCCATTTTATGTTCAAGCTTTTTGAAAATCGCGGTCTCTTCTACAGTTGGGAAGAATGATATATGAACTGATTTTTCTTCCAAGCCTGTAACTCTGTTCAGATTCTGATATAGCCACTCGCCCATAAAAGGTGCTATCGGGCTGATCATTTTACTCAGACTTTTAAGACATTCGTACAAAGTTTGGTAAGCAGCTGTTTTATCAAGCGTATTACCTTCTTTCCAAAAACGACGACGATTTCTTCGTACGTACCAGTTACTTAATTCTTCTACAAACTCTTCTAATTCTCTGGCAGCTTTGGTCGGCTCATAATCTTCTAAAAATCCTTCTACCGTTTTAATGGTAGTATTCAATCTGGAGATAACCCATTGATCAATTTCAGGACGTTCATTGGTAGGAATCTGGGAACCGGAATAAGTAAATCCATCGATATTTGCATACAAGGCAAAGAAGGAATACGTATTCACTAAAGTATTGAAGAATTTTCGCTGAACTTCTTTCAGTCCGTCTTCAGAAAACTTTAGATTTTCCCATGGTGATGAGTTACTCATCATGTACCATCGAACTGTATCAGCGCCGTATTTATTTATGAGTTCAAAAGGATCAGCAGTGTTACCTTTCGACTTACTCATTTTTTCGCCGTTCTCATCCAGAACCAAACCATTGGAGATCACATTACGGAACGCTTCTTCATTAAAAAGCATCGTTCCTAAAGCGTGCAATGTGTAGAACCAACCTCTTGTTTGGTCCACTCCTTCTGCTATAAAATCAGCCGGATAATTGTAGCTGAATTCATGATCGTTATCGAACGGATAATGCCATTGAGCAAACGGCATTGCGCCTGAATCGAACCAGACATCTAAAAGATCAGGAATTCTTCTCATGGTTCCGCCATCGGGAGCTTCCCATGTAATATCATCTATGTACGGCCTGTGAAGATCGATTTCGTCCAGCTCATTGAGCCCTGCTTTCTCACGAAGCTCTCTCATACTTCCGATACATTCCACATACTCAGGGTCTTTATCACTAACCCAGATTGGAATCGGAGTTCCCCAATATCTTTGTCTTGAAACAGCCCAGTCTACATTATTTTCCAGCCAGGTTCCAAAACGACCACTTCCTGTACTTTCAGGTTTCCAGTTTATTTTCTTGTTTAGCTCAACCATGCGTTCTTTAACACTGGTAGTTTTGATAAACCATGAATCAACTGGATAACTCATCAGCGGTGTTCCTTTTCTCCAATCAAACGGATAATTGTGAACACAAGTCTCATGCCTGAACATCAGGTTCTTTTCTTTTATGGCACGCGCAATATCTTTATCAGCTTCTTTGAACCACTGTCCTTCAAAATCAGGTGCTTCACTGGTGAATTTACCTTCCCTATCAATAGGATTGAACATCGGTATACCAGCCTTTTGGCAAGAATCAAAATCATCCGCACCATAAGCCGGAGCAGTATGAACTACGCCTGTTCCTTCATCAGTAGTAACATATTCTGCTTCGATAATCTTCCAGGCTTCTGACTTGTCAAAGTCTTTAAAAGCAAAGTCAAAAACCGGTTCATAAGTTCTTCCTAATAAAGAATGCCCGGGAATTTCTTCAAGAATTTCAAAACCTTCTCCGAAAACCTGTTCTGCACAGTCTTTAGCGACAATAAAATTCTCACCTTCGAAAGATACTTTTGCGTATGTAAGCTTTGGATTTATGGTCAACGCCATATTCGAAACTACCGTCCATGGAGTCGTAGTCCATGCCAGGTAATAAGTGTTTTCTTCGCCATCAGCTTTAAATTTCACATAAACGGAAGGATCCTGAGTTTCTTTGTAACCCAAACTTACTTCATGAGAGGACAGCACCGTTCCTGAACCTGGAGAATACCATTGGATCTTGTATCCTTTATACACCAATCCTTTTTCAAAAAGCTTATCAAAAGCCCACCAAACAGATTCAATGTATTCGTTTTTGAATGTGATATACGGATCTTCCTGATCTACCCAATAAGCCATACGGGAAGTGAGATCATCCCAAAGATCTTTATACTTAAGAACACTTTCACGACACTTCGCATTGTATTTAGCAATGCCAAACTCTTCTACCTGAGAGCGGCCTTCTAAACCCAGCTCTTTTTCTACTTCAATTTCTACAGGTAAACCATGTGTATCCCAACCCGCTTTTCGTTCTACTCTGAATCCTTTGAGCGTCTTGTATCGACAGAACATATCTTTCACTGTTCGCCCCATTACATGATGGATTCCCGGCTTACCGTTAGCAGTTGGTGGTCCTTCATAAAATGTGAAGGGTATTCCATCTTCCCGAGTTTCTAAACTCTGTTTAAAAATGTCATGGTCCTTCCACCAATTCATTGTCTCAACTTCCGACTTCGGATAGTTAAGCTGCTTTATTTCTTCAAACTTTTTCGACATATAAATATGTTGTCCACAGAATAATTTTAAGCCTCAAATATACAAAAACTTAGCAAAAAGCAGGCATTGAGTTCGGAATATTAGTTTTGTATGAAATTTCCTAAAACCGTTAAAAATTTTGTATCTATGGGCTTAACGGTGCTTTTTTGCAAACATTAAAATTTTAATTCAGACATGAAAACATATTTACGGACAATTACGAAAGAAAATCCTTACAAATTGTGCTTTGTATGCCTCGGTAATATTTGCAGAAGTCCGACCGCTGAAGGGCTCTTTATTCATAAAGTAAGAGAAGAAGGATTCGAAAATTATTTTTATATCGACTCGGCCGGTACGGCTGCTTATCATGTAGGAGAAGGCGCAAATAGTAAAAGTCAGGCTACAGCAAATAAACATGGAATTCATCTCCCTTCTAAAGCGAGAAAATTTGAGTATGCCGATCTGGAGGAATTTGATCTTATTCTGGCTATGGATAGAGAAAATTTTTCGAATATTCATGATTTGGACAGAAGAGATCGGTTTGCTCATAAAATTAAACTAATGAGAGATTTTGATCCTTCTCCGGAAGACGGAAGTGTTCCTGACCCTTATTATGGTGGTTTACAAGGTTTTGAGAATGTTTTTCAGATTCTGAGCAGAAGTACCGAAGCATTACTGAACGAATTAAAGCCTCATATTGAGAAATGATCCCTGACCGTATCAGATCTGTAGTTGAGTTAAAGCTTGATGACGAAATTATATCTTCCAAAACTCAATCCGGTGGAGATATTAATAATGCTTCAATTATAAAGTTGAGTGATGGTGAATCCCTTTTCCTTAAATGGAACAGTTCTGCTCCTGACCATATGTTCGAGACTGAGTCTAAAGGCTTAAAGATACTTTCTGATGCGAACACTGATCTGGTAATTCCTGAGGTGGTTGAGGTCGGAAAAAACTTTCTGCTGTTAAGTTTGCTTATTCCCGGTTCCGGAAATTCAGGATCTGCTTATGGATTTGGAACGGAGTTAGCAAAACTACACCAACATTCTGCTGCTACTTTTGGGCTGGATCATGATAACTTTATTGGGAAATTGCCTCAGAGTAACATTCAACATCAAAATTGGGCCGATTTCTTTGTTTCCGAAAGAATTGAACCACAAATCAAACTTGGAATTCAGACCGGAAAATTTGAAAGCGATCTAATTCCAATCGTTGATGCACTTCATAAAACTGTTCAAGACCTTTTCCCATATGAACAACCTGCGCTTCTGCATGGCGATCTTTGGAGCGGAAATTATATGTTTACAAAAAGTGGAGTCGCAAGTATTTATGACCCTGCAGTTTACTACGGGCACAGAGAAATGGACATCGCCATGACTCGTTTATTCGGTGGTTTTTCCTCTTACTTTTATGAAGGGTATAATTCAGAATATCCTTTAGCGGATAGATTTGAAGATCGTATTGAACTCTGCAATCTGTATCCGATCCTGGTTCATGCTAATTTATTTGGAGGCGGGTATATACACCGAACTCTGGAAATTTTGAAGCGATTTGGTTAGGTACACCAGCGAGGATTTCAATCCGCTGCGATATGAAAGTCGATTGAGAATACTTTTAAGGCCTGGGGTTGTTCGGACTAAAGTCCTCTCTGATGAACTTGATTCTGAACGTAGGTGGTGCGCAGATTTTGCTAAGTACACTAGCGAGGATTTTAATCCGCAGCGATTTAAGAATTGCTGGGATTACACGCACCGCAGAACCTAAATGATCTGCTTGTTTAAAATACAAAGCAATTTAAAACCTTAAACCAGAAGGATGCTTGCGTCCGAAGAAATAGTACATTTTTTACACTTGGGACGAAAATCACCCCAACTCTTTTCTAACAACGGGCGCCACTTCCGTAGCAAACAGTTCTATCGATTTCATCATCTTTTCATGAGGAACGCTACCCACACTCATTTGCATCAGAAAGCGATCGTGTCCGAAAATTTCATGCTGATATAAGATTTTATCAATGATCTCCTGTGGACTACCAATAAAGTTAGCGCCTTTAAGCATGGTTGATGATTCAAATTGTTCTCTGCTCATTGGTGCCCAACCTCTCTCACTTCCGATCTTATCCATAGTCTGTTTAAACGCCGGGAAAGCAATGTCTTTTGCTTCTTCTGAAGTCTCCGCAATAAAACCATGAGAATTGATACTTAGAGCAGGCTTTTCTTTTCCATTGTCTTTTGCTCCCCGCTCATGAATATCAGCAAATTGCTTGAACTGCTCGGGCAATCCTCCGATAATTGCCAATGCTAATGGTAATCCCAGAGCGCCGGTTACATATGCTGATTTTGGCGTACCTCCTACTGCTCTCCAAATAGGTAATTCCGATTGCATCGGTTGCGGATATATTCCTTTGTCATCAATTGCAGCTCTGAAATTTCCGGACCAGGTTATTTTTTCGTTTTCTCGAAGCTTCATCAAAAGCTCTAATTTCTCTTCAAACAGCTCTTCGTAGTTCTGTAAGTCATAACCAAACAATGGAAACGATTCAATAAAAGAACCTCTTCCTACCATGATTTCTGCTCTCCCTTTTGATAACAGATCTAAGGTAGCAAACTGCTGAAAAACCCGAACGGGATCCTCTGAACCCAAAACCGTAACCGTACTTGTTAATCGTATATTCTTTGTTCTGGCTGCAATAGCTGATAAAATTACCGCCGGAGCCGAAGCCACATACTCTTCACGGTGATGTTCTCCAATCCCATAGATATCCAAACCGGCTTGATCTGCCAACTCAGCTTCTTCTATTAAATTCTGCAACCGCTTGGAAGGATGCAATTTCTCTCCGGTATTCGGATCCGGATTATTATCTACAAAAGTGAAAATGCCTAATTCCATATTGGTGGTTATTGGTTCCGTTGTTGATTGGTTATCTTACATATTAATTCTAAAAATAATTCAATTTCCGGAAATGTCTTATCAAAGAATCATAAGTCTGGTTCCTAGTCTTACACAATTAGTACTGGATTTGGGACTTGGCAACAGACTTGTTGGCAGAACCCGTTTTTGTATCCATCCTGAAGAACTGGTAAAGGAGATTCCCATTATCGGTGGAACAAAAAATCCGAATATTGAAAAGATACTATCTCTGAACCCTGATTACATTATTGCCAATCACGAAGAAAACAGAAAAGAAGATGTACAAGAACTTCAGGCACATACAGAAGTAAATATCACAGAAATTGATACTATAAATGATGCGATAAATGCAATATGTGAACTTGGCGGAGACTTGGGATTGGAATCAAATGCTCAAAAGCTTGTTGATGAAATTATGGTTTTGCTGTCCGAGTCTCCGAAATATCCGCCTTTAAAAACAGCTTACTTCATATGGAAAGATCCGTGGATGGTTGCTGCTAGTGGCACCTATATTGATTCTGTAATGAAGCATTATGATCTGGAAAATATATTTACTGATCAGCAACGTTATCCTCAGATCTCTGTAGACGAACTGCAAAATCAAGATCCGGAATTGATCCTTTTGAGTAGCGAGCCTTTTCCTTTCAAGCAAAAACACATTGAAGAAATAAAGGAAATCTGTCCTGATGCTAAAATTGAACTAATTAATGGAGAATGGTTTAGCTGGTACGGTTCCGGAATGCTTGAAGCTTTTGACAGACTTAATGCCTGGAGAGCTGAACTTGATACTGGTATTTAATGTCTTAAGCTTTATGAGAACTCAGATTTAGTCTGACAGTAACTTTTCTGTTCTTTTCTTTAGTTCTTAATCATAAAAAAGCACCAAATGTGATCCAACTTAAACTGAACCAACCAAATGGTGCTCGAAGAATGTGGTATATGTTTTAACTACTTATATGACGGAGGAGCAATACCATTTGCTCTCAGATAGGTAACCATTTGCCCGCGATGATGAGAATTATGGCGGAGCACCCCAATTACCCCGGAAGTAAAAGGTCCGCTTTCTTCAGCATTCATAACTATTTCTGTCATTGAATCGAATTGCTCGGTTACATATTTAACCAACTCATCTTTAGACATCGCATCTTCATCTCCCGGTGCCCAGGCTATTGGAGTTCCTTTCAGTCTGTTGCTAAACCACTCTAAACTATACGCAATGTGGTACGCTTGTGCTGCAAATGTTCGAACATCTTCCGTTGGCTTAAAAGAATAATCATCTGCTGGCATTGCGTTGAAAACTTCGATTGTGAAATCTTTAGCAGAAGTCAATGTGCTTTTTAAATATTCATACTGACTTTCCTGAGCCTGCCCGTTTAACTGTATTGATAATCCAGAAATGATAAACAGTGGTAATATTTTGAAGAGCTTTTGGTTTTTCATAATGGTAGAAGTATGTGTGTTTAGTTTGGAATAAAAAACCTACGCTTACTACCCCGCAATGTTTTATGATTCATGTTTTTTTACATTAAACTCGTGTATCTGTCATCACCGCAGAAAATAAATTAGAAGTGAGCTATTTTTCACTTTTAACTTTCACTTTCCTGTTTTTAACATTTATTTAACATCTTCGGTCGCAACTAACTAAGATTGCACTCGTCTAAGGTTCAAGACTATCATCAAGAACCAAAATCAGAGAGTACAATCATGAAAACCCTAATCCTTTCTCTTATATCATTGCTGGTGCCACTAGCTCCATCAACAGATATTACCCCAACCGACTGGGTAACAAAACAAATTTCGGTAGAATCGTTTGCTGACCTTTCCATAGAATCAGCGGGAAACATCGTAGTTTTATACAATGAAAAAAACACACTTCAGATCAATGGTGAAGGAGCCTGTGTTGAAGCATTCGAAACAAATGTATCTGAGAATACTTTACACATAACAAAAAAAGATGGATTTGATAACTGCAAAGCTGAAGTAGTTATTGGAGCTCCAAAAATTGTTGATATCAATGTGAAGAATGGCGGAATTATCAACCTTTCATCTGTTAAAGCGGACTCTATGTTTGCATCAATTGAAAGTGGTGGAATAATTAGTTTAGATGCTCAGGAATTTCTTTATGGAAAAATAAAGGGTGGTGGAATCATCAATTACAAAGGAAACCCGTTTGTTCATAAAGATATTATAGATGCAGGCGAAGTTAAAAGAAACTAGGTTGAGAGAGACCTATTCATCAAGAGAGTGGCTTTCAATTAATTTTGGGAGCCACTTTTTTTTGATACCTAATTTTTATTAATCTCCAATATGCAAACTATAGAAGATTACATTTATGGATTTGAAGGAGATCAACAGGAGGTGCTTTTATACTTTCATGATGTGTTAACCTCATTTCCTGCTGTGACACCTAAGATCAGGTATAAGATTCCATTTTACTATCAAAACACATGGGTTTGTTATCTGAATCCCGTAAAACCGGATAAAATCGCGATCTGCTTTTTAAGAGGCTACGAGATGTCTAACGAACAAGGTTTACTGGAAAGCAAAGGCCGGAAACAAGTGCTTAGTGCTGAATTCGCATCGGTTGATGAAATCCCTAAAAAGTTAATGAACGAGATCATAAACGAAGCACTCTTTCTGGATGAAACCGTCCCTTACAAACCAAAGCGGAATAACGAATATTGACTACCCAATAATGAATTTTTAAAAAAATACTTCGATACTCGATATTCCCTGTTCTGTATTCGTTATTTTTTCAGTCTTCATCTCTGATCAACAGGAGAACAGCACTGTGCGGTACTATAAGATATTTCTCATTTTCGAATTCAATTTCATGCGCTCTGCTTTTCAGGAAAATAGCTAAGTCGCCGGCGTTGGCTTGCATACCGATATACTTTGTGTCTTCATTAGCTTTCCAGCTTTCTTCAAAATCTGTATTGGGAATAGGATAACCGGGACCTGTTTTTATGATATAACCACTTTGGATCTCTTCTTTTTCCTTTACAGAAGCCGGTAACACTAGTCCGCTCCGAGTATGAGTTTCCATATCCCTTGGTTTGATGAGTACGCGATCACCAACTACTATAAATTTTTCAACTGAATTAAGGTATTCCTGTATCATAATCTTAAAGTTTATGAAAAAATAAGGAATTCTGAACCTTTGAGTTTAGATTAACGTGTAGAAAACAAAAAATGATTTCAACTATGGATATGACAAATAAACTCTGCGTAATTACAGGCGCTAATTCCGGAATAGGCTTCGAAACTGCAAAAGCATTGGCTAAAAAGGGAGCTTACATTGTAATGGTTTGCAGAAATGAAGACAAAGCCATCCAAGCAAAAAATGAAATTCTGCAAACTGTAGATGATGCCGGAATCGCAATCGTACTTTGTGATTTCTCTATTCAGAAGGAAATTCATAAAGCAGCTGAAGAGATCACATCCCGATACAAAAAAATAGATGTTCTTATAAATAATCATGGCTTTATAGCTTCCGAAAGAAATGAGACCGTGGATGGACTGGAAGAAACTTTTGCAGTCAATCACATTGGTTATTTCCTCTTCACTCATCTGTTGCTGGATAATATAAAAGCAGCCAAAAAAGCCCGTATTGTAAACGTAGCTTCTGACGCTCACCGCGCCGGAGAATTTGATCCTGAGAACATTCAACTTCAGGAAAATTTCAGCCCAATGAAAGCCTATGGAAACTCTAAACTCTTTAACATTCTATTTACTAAAGAATTGGCTGAGCGATTAAAGGATAGCGATGTCACCGCAAACTGTCTTCACCCTGGCGTGATTCGTTCTAATTTTGGACAAAGCGGAGAATGGTATATAAGTTTGTTTTACAAAGTATTTGGTGTGTTTATGACTTCGAACAAAGAAGGCGCCGAAACATCTGTTTATCTGGCCAGCTCTGATGAAGTTGAAAATGCAAACGGCGCTTATTTCAAAAACATGAAAGCGGTCGCTCCAAAGAAACAAGCCAGAGATATGGAAGCTGCAAAAAAGTTATGGGAAATCAGCGAAGAACTTTGTGATCTAACGAATCAACCTGAGATACAATTATAAAAACAAATAGCTCTCATTTTGTGAGCAGGTATAAGAAGAACATATCTTACAGTTGTTGCCTAAATGGACGAACGATTACTTCCAAAGCTCTTTTGACGGAATCTCTTTTTTTCCATCTGAAATTTGTAATACGCTCACAGTAATCCAGGTCTTCTTCGAAGTGAGCAAAAAGTTCTTTAAATATACTTTTGTCGATCATAACCAGATTGATCTCATCATCTTTTAGCATAGAACGATGGTTGAAATTTGCAGATCCTATACAAGAAAGCTCATCATCAACCATAATTACTTTGGCATGCATCATTGTTTTCTGATAATAGAATAACTCCACTCCCGCTTCCAGTAATCTTTCAAAGCTGTGACCCGCCATTATTTTAGTAGCTCTTTGATCTGTGTACTTTCCCGGAAATATGATCTTTACTTCTATCCCTTCTTTGGCTCGTTTAGTCAGCAGTTCAACAAGCTTTTCATCAGGATTAAAATATGCAGTCTGAATAAGAATTCTTTTTTCAGCCAGCTCAATTAAAGATTGATACAAAAGAACAATATCGCTCCAGCGTACAGAAGCAGAAGTACGAACAGTCTGAATTTTTACAGAACCGGTACTTTGTAATGTACTTGTCTCACTTTTATTTATTTCCAGCTCATTTCCCGCTTCGATCCAGTTTTCAGTGAAAGCCGCTTTAATTCCCTCCACAGCAGGACCTTCTATTTTAAAATGAGTTTCTCTCCATTCGTCTTTATTTCCGGCATCACCGGTCCACTCTTCAGCTATACCAACTCCGCCGGTAAATGCTGTTTTTTCGTCACAGATAAGAATTTTTCGATGCGTTCTGTTATCCATTTTCCAAACTTTCCATCTGGAAAGCGGACGAAACCATACCACTTCAACTCCCGAATCGATCATTAGGTCAACAAGTTCCTGACGCATTGGAAAAGCTCCGTACGAATCCAAGAGCACTTTTACCATTACACCTTCTCTGGCTTTTTTTGAAAACAACTCAGCAAATTCAACTGCTATATTTCCCTGCCAATACACAAAAGTCAAAAAAGAAATTGACTTCTGTGCTTTAGAAACAGCCTCTTTCATGGACGGAAATATTTCATCTCCGTTTTTTAGAACGGTTACAGAGTTTCCCTCAGTAAATGGCACCCCAATAGTTTGTTCAAGGGCTTGCTGATACCCCATATGTCATTTTTTAAGTAGGATTTTTTCTTCTCCCAAATAGTAATGAAAGCACAAATAAAACTAAAAATATATAAAAACATATTTCAGCAATACCTGCTGCCGCACCTGCAATGCCTCCAAAGCCTAATACAGCTGCAATTAACGCTATAATAAATAGTGTAATACTCCATCTTAACATGGCTCTCTCCTTTTCTCTTAATTAAATCTAATCTCTGTTTACTTGGACCTTGCGATCAAGATACCGGCCAGCATAACTACTGCAGATATCAAAACAGGAACATAATCACCTGTACTTACTGCTACATCAGCCCCAAATGCTTCAAATGATTCGGAATCCTGAAAATACATGTAGCCGTAATAAATAACGCCTATTAAACCTCCGGCTCCCATAATCTGTCCGATTGTCTTCTTCATAAAAATCTCCGTTAGTTTATGTTAGATAATAGCTTAAAGGAAATCGTACCGAATTAGTTCCTTTATTTAATTCTGCCGCTGGTTGGGTTTCTTCTTGAGAAATGGATGCGACTAGAAAATCTCAATAAAATTTACACTGATCTTTTGCTATTTCGTGTCACGGGTAAGCACTTCGCTCATGTAATCAAAATAGGGGCGGATAACCAGAAATGATTTTACTATTTCAAATACGAAATCTTCCGAAAGTACTTCCTCGTCTGAAAATTTATGGGACAAATGGAATTGCTTGAACCGTATCAACTCAATATCAGGATGTTCCTTATCAAAACCTCTGGGCGATGTTTTTACAGCGTCGCCCTGAAACGTTCCCCATATATTTTTAAAATCAGAGTCTGCTAATATCTTTTTTAGCGGTTTGGAGTCATGAGCGATATCTTCTCTGATCAATTTAAGGTCAGCTGAATTAGGATTAAAAAAACCTGCTGCTATAAAACAGTTCCCGGGCTCAATATGGATATAATGTCCACCTCTCAGCCATTTCGTTGCTCGAGCCATTCTGGCACCGAAATACGGCTTATATGGTGATTTGTCTTTTGAGAAACGAACGTCTCTGTAAATTCTGAAAAGAGATTTTTTGCCTGAAATGGTTTCGATATTATCGACTTTATTCATTTCAGCGATCATATCATCCATGAAACCGATCATGTTCTCATGTGCAGTTCTGTAACGTTCTTTATTACGCTCAAACCATTCGCGGTTGTTGTTAACCTTTAACTGGTTTAAAAACTCCAGAGTAGACTTCTGAATTGCACCCATGATCTCAGATTTGTTTTTATCTCAAAGAAGATAGCCAGTCGTCCCTGAATAAAAAACTGATTTTATAAACCGAAGTCCTCTAGCAGGTTTTTCTGCAATGGCTTAGTCACTTCCTTTTGACATTAAATAATTATTGCCGGTTTTTGGAAAAAAGGGTCATCTCGCAGACTGTCCGTTGCACTTGTAGATGTTAGATAATTCGTTGACAGTTTAGTTGTAATAATTCTAGAAAAATTCGCCCTTAGTATTTAAGGCGGAAAAGAGAGCGTGATCCGGATGTGTCTGCGAAGCAGGAATAATCCTTTCAGGTCAAGAGTCTAATAACTTTCTCAGAACGAGAGAAGACCTTTAGGATTATTCAGCGCAGGATCATTGAACCCGTCTTAAATACTTCGGCTTGATCTTTTGCTACTTTTGTATCAAGACAAAAGTAGGTACCCTATTCTAAGCTAAGTGTGTTTACAGGATTCAGTTCCTTAGCTCTATGTACTTTTGTACCGACAAAAGTACCAAAAGCTCCCGACAAGAATTATTGGCGAGAACTCCATTACATCAACTAATCATTACAAAAGGTCTTCGTTCAAACTGAACACATTCAAGAATCATCCTGAATGTAATGATTGCTCCTTCGGAGCCGTCGATTTCATTGCGTTCTTGGCTCGCCAATAATTCTAAAGGTCGGAGTAGTTGGAAGCTTTTTCGGAAATCGTCAGGATTATAAATAAGACAATTTTTGTAAGTGAATTATCAACCATCTACAGGAATGACTATGTTGAGCTTGGTATTTAAAGGAACCATTAAAAAGAAGTAAAAACCGTTATTCAGTCCCCTCTTTCAGCACTCTTTTATTATCGTTCGAATCCGTATCGATCAACTTATTGTATGGATCAATTCCGGCTGAAACAGGTTTTTGATCTACTGTTATACTTACCAGATTCTCGATCTCCGTGATCTTGTGTTTTTTCAAATACAGCACCGTTTCTTTGCCGTCTTCATCCACTCCGAATACTCCTACATCGATCCAGTCCTCAAGTGGCAACGATTGCAACGGTCTTCTCCGTCCTTCTATCTCAACTGAAAGACTATCGCCTGCGGTGTTTTTATATGATCGTTTTCCTTCTTCACTGGTGCGATATTTTGTGGCATAGAATTCCAGATCAACTTTGAAAGTACTGTCTTCAAGTGTTTCAAAAGAAGCATCTTTTACACTGTTATCATACAGCGTAATTGTTCTGAACATATCTTCCAGTAAATATTTTAATGAATCCGGAGTTGCTTCATCCAGATAAGAAAGGAATTCAGTTGCAGTTGTATAAGGCGGATTCTGAAAAGCAACGGCATCAATATATCTGCTTAAAGCGGCATTCATATTTTCCTCGCCGATATAATCACTTAATGCATACAGAACCAAAGATCCTTTATTATAATGGATGTATTGCTGGTTTTCGTTATACATCAACGGCTTTTCTTTTGATGATTCAACCGCTCTTCCCAACAAATAACTATCTAAAGCGTCTTTCAGAAAGATTCTCATTTTGTCTTCGCCGTATTCTTTCTCAAGTACTTTCAAAGAACTGTACTCCGACATGCTTTCACTCATCACCGTAGCTCCCTGAACATTGGCACCAATTACCTGATGCGCCCACCACTGATGCGCCACTTCATGCGCGGTAATGCTGAACGGATAATCAACTCCGTCTTCATTTTCTTCATCCACTTCTGCAATAAAACCGATGGCTTCAGAATACGGAATAGTATTCGCAAACGATTGAGCAAATCCACCGCCTGTTCTCGGAAACTCAATGATCCGAACTTGTTTATGCTGATAAGGACTAAATTCTTCCGTGTAATAATCCAGAGACCTTTTCACTCCTTTAATCATCCTGTCAATATTGTAATCATGATCTTTGTGATAGTACACTTCAATGGCAATATCATTCCATAAATCTTTTGCGACTTCAAATTCTGCGGATATGAATGAATAGAAATTCAGCATCTTGCTGTCCATTTTATAATGGAAATAACGACGCCCATTTTCGGTCCACTCATCCTGAAGATATCCCGGTGCAATAGCGATTTGTTCCGACGAAGTGCTAATGGTGGTCTCAAAATCGATCCAGTCCGCATCATAAGCGATGTAAGTGTTCTGTAAGGCTGCAGAATCTGTTTGTGATGCCATACGCTCTTTAGGTGGTAAACCGAACTTCTCGCGCGATTCCTCGCCTCTTAACTCACTTGCAGGATTGTATCCGATACGGGGAAATAAACTGTTATTTACGAATGTACCGTTTGCTCTGATTGGAGAATTATTTCTGAAAATCCCATTCGGTTCATTCGAAATATTAAATGTAAACACTACGGAATCTCCCGGCTGTAATGCTTCTGCAAGCTGATATATATCGTAATTCATGGAATCATCTTCCAATACCAGCTCCGATGGTTTCTCAAAACCAAACTCAGTTATAAATCCTCCATGATCTATGTGGATGGAATCAATAGCTACGTCTGTTTTGTTAACCAGAATATATTCTCCACGAGCTTCAAAGTCACGGCTTTCAGGATAGATATCCAGATTCACATTTACGTCTACAATTCTCGGTTGAGCTATATTCTCAAATTTCCCGTAATTCTTCTCCCAGTCTGCCAGTCTTTTTTCCAATTCCTTAGACGACAGATTTTCATTCTCAACATTGTTCACATAATAGATCCACGTTCCCATGGATAGGAATCCTATCAGACTGATTGAAAACACTGCTTTCAGAATTGGTGTAAATGCTTTTCGGGCATCAGAAAATCGCTCAGAAATGGAATCAGGAACTCCGCGCCTGAAGAAGATGATCGAAAGAACATACAGCGCCGTTCCCAGCAACAACCAATACAGCTTATAGATATAATAAGGAGACAAAGTTGATCCATATCCATTCATATCAGAATATGCAGTGCCCGGCGATTGATTGAACTTGAAGATCATTTGTTCCACACCGATCTGATCTATAAAATTCAAACCGATTGACACGATCAGTAACAGGAAAAAACCCATGTAGAAGTTTTTGAACAGCGTATGAACAAAGATTGCCAAAAATCCCCAGATAACTACATGCACCAGTTTGATGCCATATAATTCGAATAAGTACTGTCCTATCTCAAAATTGAAATACCCGGCGAAGATCTGAATCCCCATTCCCAGAAACATTATCCCCAATAATAAAACCGCCTGCATTTTTACCAACGCAAAAAATTTAGATAACAAAATTGCCCAGTTCGGCATAGGAGTGGAATGAACCAGTTGGTCGATCTTATCCGTTCTACTTCTGTGGATGAGCATCCCTGCATATAAAAATGTGAGCAGATTTATGAACAAGCCAAAAAACAGTCCCGGAAATTCCAGCATTTGCCAGGTTACCGGCAAAGTATCTGTACCATAAATTTCGGCGCTTACAGAAATCGTTACCAGCGACAATAAAAGCCCGAGAATAGTAATAATGATAAACGCCCAGCTTTTGATAATGTATTTGAAATCCTGATTGGAAATTATCCATGCAGTTTTAAAACTCTCGATGAACGAAAAGTCTAAATTCACTTTCGGTAACTTCACTGCCATTATGCTTCCGAAGTTCTTTTTTGTAACCGCTCTGCCTTCTTTTCTTTTGAAGAAACTGAATGAGAAAGCCTCCTGATCAAAGCTGAATGTGCGGTATACAAATCCGAAGACCAGCAATCCAATACCTGTCCACAGTAAACGATTGTATAATATGATATCCCCGAAAGGCAGTGGGTTTTCATTTCGCTCGTAAATAGTCCAGTATTCTGTGTAGTAGTTATTAGCAAGCGAGCCAAACGGGTCCAGCATTGCTGTCAGAATCTTATTATCGCTGTCTTGGGTTAAAACTCCAGCAAAACCTTGTAGAATAATCAGAGCTAAAACAGTGATAAAACCTACACTCACATTTCGGGTAAATGTAACTACGGCAAATACTATTGCTCCGTAGAAAACAAGATTTGGAATCAAATAGTAGACAAACGACTGAACATAGTTCATCAAAATAAATGGCCCCAGCAATTCAGGATTAGTACCGGGAAGTACACTTCCCAACATGATCCCGATAGCCGCAAAAGAAAGCACTATAATTGTAATCGTCAGACCACTCAGAAATTTCGCGAGCAAATACTCCCATTTTTTAAATGGATAAGAAAAAGTGACCGAATGCATTTCATTATCAAAGTCCTTGAATATTGTCCCTCCAATAATTGAAGGTAGCAAGAAGAACATAATGACGGTCATTTCATTCAACAGACCGTTGATAGCGATCGCTGAATTCACAATGGTCACCGAATTTATAGTAGCGGTAATACCTTCGAAAATTCCGGCAGCCGCTGCCATTATAAAAGCGGACAGGAAGAACATGATTCCACAGTAAATGTAGAAAAGAGGCTTACGGAACCAATACCGGATCTCGAATGAGAAAATAGAATAGAACATAATAGAATCTGTTAAGCAGCTACTACTTCGCTGTCTTTGTGAAGGGTTACGAAGTAAACATCTTCCAACTCGGGATTGCTTGAAGCAAAACTTTCGTCCGGCTGCATCTCACTGTGTACTCTTATGTTCAGTGAATTATCCTGATTGAAATTAGAAGAGATCACATTGAATTTAGCTTCATGTTCTTCCAGATCATCGCGCTGGATATTTTTGGTCCACATCTGTCCTTTCAGTCTTTCCACGCCTTCAGTTGGGGTATGATGACTTAAGATTTTCCCTCCATTCATGATCGCCATATCCGTACACAATTCTTTCACATCATCCACAATGTGAGTAGAAAAGATCACGATGTTATTAGTTCCGATCTCACGAAGTACATTTAAAAACCGGTGTCTTTCTGCAGGATCCAATCCGGCTGTCGGTTCATCCACAATGATCAATTTCGGACTATTCAGAAGTAATTGAGCAATTCCGAATCGCTGTTTCATACCTCCGGAATATCCCTTCACATTTTTCTTGCGAACTTCCCACAAGTTGGTAATTTCCAGTGCCGTTTGAACAATTTCTTCGCGCTCTTTTTTATTGCTGATTCCTTTTAATCTCGCAAAATACAGCAACAGATCTTCTGCACTCATTTTCGGATAAACACCAAATGACTGTGGCAAATACCCCAATGTCTGGCGAAGAGCGATCTTGTCCTCAAGAATATTTATACCATTTAATGAAGCTATCCCTGAATCAGGAGCTTGTAACGTTGCGATGGTTCTCATCAACGTAGACTTCCCTGCACCGTTCGGACCCAGAAGCCCAAACATTCCTGCTGAAATATCAATAGTTACATCGTCAAGTGCTTTTACGCCATTTTTATACGTCTTTGAAATATTGGATAGAGATAATTCCATAAATAAATTTTCTTATGTGGATGAATATACCTGCCTCAGACAGACTCCATGATAATAACGAATACTGAATTAGTAGCAAAAAGAGATGTGATTATTACAGGATGGTTTTAAGAAACGTTTTAATTGCCCGGACTTGAATTGAAATTATTAGGAAGATATAAACGACAAGTTTATTTTTGAATAGCACTGAACTAAAAATGATCTTATGCCTAAATATTTATTACTGATTCTGTTTCTATTGCTGAACATCACTGTAAAAGCTCAAAAGCTTTCTTCATCTGAAAAAGATAAAATAGAAGCCCGCCTAGATGAATATATGACTCTTATTTCAGCAGGTGAATATGAGGCCATAATGGAATATGTCTATCCTAAAGTTTTCACTATTGCCAGCAAAAAAGATATGATTGCGATGTTTTCCGGCATTGGAACAGGTTTAGAATTTAGTTTTGACAACCCTGATTTAAAATGGATCGAGGGAGTCCATAATAATAATTATGCACTTATTAGATATTCCATGGAAATGGGCATAAAACTGGTAAGTGAGGAAACCAAAACGGAGTCCATGTTCAATACTATGAAAGTTATATTTGAGTCTCAATTTGGTGCTGAAAATGTAGAAGCTCAAAAAGAAGACTTTTCTCTAAAAGTAAATGCAGGCAAGTATATCGTAGCTATAAACGAAGATATACATTCAAACTGGTTTTTTATGGAATTTGATGAATCAAACCAGGCTTTAATGAGTATGTTGCTTTCTGAAGATTTGATTAGTTCGGTTAATACAAGAATAGCAAAGGAGTAGACGAAACTATATCGCAGAAAACCCCGGTAATTTTTTAGCAAAAAAATCATACATGAAAGAACCCAAGATCTCAGATGCTTTTCCCATTGTTTTAATACTAATTGGGGCTTCGTTCAATTTGATATACTTCTTTTATGAGACTTTTTATAGATTCCTATTTATCTATGCGGAATACATATTTTTATTTCTGTTTTTTGTGTTTTCATTTTTAGTTCTTTTTGGGCTTTGTGAACCAAAAAAGAAGCCTCTCTATTTCAAGTTATCATTAACGTTTATTCTGATAACCACCCTTGTTCATTTTTATAATCCGAATTGGTTTCGCGGCGCCTCCATTCTTGAGGCAAATCTCGTTGATGATCTTTCAGCAATTGAATTGACTATTTACGAGGATGACTCCTGTGTTTCGAAAATCCATATGATGTTTGGTTTCACAAATGATTTTTCCGGAGTTTGTTTGATCGAAGATGAAAAAATTTTCTTCATAGAAGACCCATATGATATTAATTCATTTTATCCAGACACAGCTTTTATTATTGAAAATAAAATGATTATCAGGTTCCATGATAATCGTGAACCCGATTCCACATATGGTAGTTTTTTCCGCATAACTAAGAATACTTTTTCTTCGTCCCAAAAGGTTCAACCGGACTGAAGTCCTCGCTTGTTTACTTAATATCTATTTTGCCAAATTCGCTTTTCTTTAGGTTTGCTAGCAAGGGATTTATCCCGCAGTAATTACAACTACAGATCTCTACTTCACCTTCTTCCCCTCCAGTAAAAGTTCTATCGTCTTTTTGATTCTTCGCGCTCTGGTTTCATCTTTTTTGGCGTCATGAATCCATCTCACATATTCTCTTCGGTGACTGAAAGCTAAGGAATCGAAAAAGATTTGGGCTTCTGGGTTTGCGTTCAATTCTTGTTGGAGGTCTTTGGGAGGAATTACTGTTTTAGTTTTACGGTCAACTCCGGGCGGGTCTTGTCCAAATTTAGAAGGTTTTTTCTGAGCTCCTTTTTTGGCAAGACTCATTATCGACCAATCCGTATTCATTGAGATCAGTTTATTGGGATTCATTTTTAACCCGTTTACTATTCCCCAAATAATATCCCGGTTCAGATCAGAAGAAATGCTACCACTCTTTTTAGGATAAGCCACCCATAACTTCCCGTCCTTTTTAGAAAATTTCTGATTCTTCGGGAGTAGTTCTGCTAACTCTTTTTCATTGTGAACAAAAATGATTACTGAATCGTAAGCTTTTTTAGTTGCTGAATTTTTTTCAAGACTTAACCCTTTAAAATCAGATTCCAGTTCTTCCGGGCAATTGATCAATAAAACATTTTGCTCTTCTTTGATGTTTAGTTTTTGAATAAGTTTTTCGTTCATAGAGCTTCTCTATCGAGTTTGATCCTGCAAAATTACTTAACTAAAATCATCTTTTTGGTTACAGATGCTTCATCAATGGTAAGCATATAGTAATATATTCCGCTAGAATATGAACTTGCATCAAAATTTACAGCTTGTAATCCACCTCCTTTTTTTCCCTCTAAAAGAGTTTCCACTTTCCTGCCAAGTGCATCAAATATTTCTAACTTTATAAACGCCGCTCTTTGAAGTTGAAAATGAATAGTCGTTGATGGGTTAAAGGGATTCGGATAGTTCTGAAAAAGCTGAAAATCGGCAGGTATCATACCGGTTTCCTCATTTCCTGTAGGTATTTTAAAACTAAAATCTCCTACAATTGGAAGATGATCAGAGGCTAACACAACATCCTCTTTCTGTAAACCGTAAGCGACCAAAGAATCCGGGTGCATTTCCGGAGTGTGTAAAGAAAATGCATTCTCTGCTTCCATAACTGAGCCAGTGTAAACCATATAATCTAACCTTCCTGCACTGAATGACGATCCGGAAGAATACCATGTAAATGTTGTTGGCAATCCCGGATTTACCGGTTTAAGATCCTCAAGGTTAGTATTGTCCCAATCGGGAATAAAATCTGATCCGTAACTGCTTTCATCAGTAATATCCCCGGTAATTAAGGTGGTTTGCTGATCCGCTAAACCAACTAGATTCATATCACCCATAATCACTATCGGAGTATTTTCTTCAATATCGAATTCTGAACCGGATTTTGAATCTCTAACAAACGCCATGAATTCATCGATCTCTCTTTGTCTTCCATCATTATTTTGGCAACAAGGTGGATGTGCTACAACTGCTAATAACTTTCTATCTCCCAAGTCTAATAAATAAGCTGCATTTCCGGATAAACTTTTTTGTTTGATCACGGGATAGCGACTCACGATCAAATTATCATTTCCAACATCGCCACTATACCACTGTTCTCCGGTTTCAGAAGGAAGGAATTCTTCAATCAAAGAGGCTGCCTGTTCGCCACTATTTTCATAGACCTCTTCCAATCCAATAATATCAGCATCAATAGCTTGAAAAATTCTTCGGAAATTCTCTTTTGCTGATGGATTGAACAAATTATCCCTTTCAACATTGTAGGATAAAACTCTGAGATCGTTCGGATTTCTTTTCTTCAAGGAATAGTTTTCAGCTTCATAGATATTCTCATCGTTGAATGCATACGTCAACGTTCCGGACCCGTTATCCGGTAACAAGTCTCCATTTGATTCAGACGAACGAATCATAAAATCAAATGAGCCGGAAGTAAATAGTGATGTACCATCTATTTCTGCAGCACGATCAATTTTCATTTCAAATACCGATGAAGTAACTGTAGGCGCTGTTACCAAGCCAATATCATAGGAATTAAAACCGGAAGATTGAGGATCATAAAACCGACCACTTCGTTGCCCGAAATTGAAAATGAATTCGTATCCAATCCCCGAAAAAAATTCCCCTGTCTCAGAATTACTGTCAAGATCGATCAATAAGGAGATATTGTTCCCTTCCTGCAGATTTATCTCTTCACCAACTTCCAGATAAAAATAAATGTATAGATCATCGTTATAGATCTTCAGAGTTTTGAAATCGATTGGATATCCGGAATTATCTCCTGATGCATCATCATAAAAAGAGCTTATACTTTCCCAATCAGAAAAATTCTCATCAATGGAAATTGTCTGGGCCGATATTAAAACCGGAAAAAGGAATAGAAAACTGCAACATAGAACTTTTAGCATTTGCTTAACTATTCTCAATTCAAAATCTCCCACAAACTAACGCCTGTTCCACTCCGGGAGTCATTTTATTCAATCCGTCAATGAATTTATCCTCTCCGATCAGGATATCTGCAATTTGTCCACTGTATTTAATAGCAGTTTCTCTCATAAATCCCATCATCGGCCAACCCCATAATGCTGAGAACAGAACTCCGTCTTCTTCAAAATAAGGATCGGTTAAATAAGTACACTCAATTACATTTTCGACGGCACTTCTGTTTGTGGCGCTTCCGCCCACCAGATCAATAACCACAGTTCCGTCTTCAAGTAAATTCTTAGCATGCTCTTTGGTCACCAGATAATTTACACCCCGCAAATGAGCCGGTTGTTCAGCCCCGTTTATGATCAGATCTGCATCCTTTAAATACTCTTCTATATTTCCTTTTTGAGTTTGATCCTTTCCAAGCACATGAATAGTTCGGACTCCATTTCGATGACATTCATCAATTGCGCCCATTCCTACATTTCCATAACCCAGAACTACAGCAATTGCTTCTTCCGAAGACTTCTTCTTAGAACTTTTGTCTTTCAATAATTCCAATCCGTATCGGGCGCCTGCTCTTCCTGTTTCATGAAGTGCTTCGATCTTTCTTTTACCGAATTTCGGAGATGGATTTACAAGCCGGTAATATCTTAATGCCTCATCACCATGATCGGTTATAAAAGAATGAATATCGAATGTTCTTCCCACTTCTATTTTTGAGATGATTTTATTCGGATCATCAAAAGAGGCAGAATCATATACAATGACTGAGTTTCTGTTCAGAGATCCCAATTCTTCAATACTTACATCTTCAGGATGGAGCACTAAGCTTTTCGGTGAATGATCCATAAAGCGACGAACTGCTCCACTCATCCTTTCACTGTAGCCAATTACATGGAATTCAACTCCGCTCACTCCTGCTCTTCTGATATCAGCTTCCAGACAATTTTCAGCTGCCATTAATCCCAGTATCAGATCGTTTGGGATTTTTTCCGGTGACTGAACCACATATTCCATCGCTACCACGTTGATTTTATGATCTTCAAGAAGTTTTGCCCGTTCCGGAAACGAACTAAAATGTGCCATACAAAAAAGTGTGCTTCCTGATTCCATTAAAGGAATACTTTCCATCGCAGGCCCTTTGAATTTGATGACCATCTCTTTGTTTTGATAGAGCTCCTCATTCTTCTGAAGCTTAGCCCCCGATTCAACATATTCTTCATCTGAAAATCCAACTCCCTCTCCTGCTCCGTGCTCCACAAACACTTCACATCCAAAGTCGACTAATTTTTTAACATCATCCGGAATTAATGCGACTCGCTTTTCTAATGCTCCGGGATTTTCAGGTGACTCGATCTCTTTCGCAAGTCCAATGGTTTTGTACATATTATTCTTTTGCTTCAAAATTAGGGTTCTGGATAATGCCGAAAAGATTCCCAAAAGGATCTACTACCGTAGCAACATATACGTTTCCACCAACATGCATGATTTTCTCATCGGCGGTAGCTCCCAGTTCGATAAGTTTATTCCACGTCTCCTGTATATCTATAACTCCCCAGTAAACGATAGAACCTGCGGTTCCGGGAGTTCGCTCAGGTTGCAGTCCTAACTCATAGCCCCCGATATCAAAGCCGACATAAAACTCTTCGTCAAAATATGGTTGTTCACCTAAAGCAACGGAATACCATTCTTTAGCTTTTTTCAAATTCGGAGCAGGGTAAATTACTGTGCGTAATCCTTTAAACATGATCAATTAATTTGTTGATCATCAAAATGGTGAAATTCTGCGAGATAAGACAGAAGGCAGAATACTATTTAGGAGTTACTATAATTTTTGCTCTATAATTTCTTTTTGGCTCATCATTTGTTTTGCGTATTTCAGGACTTAAACTTAAAAACTCGATCTGATAATCACTTATAAATGACGCCGGCTTTTTTTGCCACGAATAATCCTGATCCGGATGGTATAGATTAATTTCTTCCTGCTCATTATCAACATCCAACAAAATAGTTGCGTCACCTGACGAAACACAATCAATATCTGCTACATTACAACGGAAGTCTGTCACATCCGCAAACCGTATAGATATTTCCGTTCCTCCAAAAGTCAATGTTTCTCCATGATCGATCTCGAATTCTTTTTGAAACTCAGGGGTGGGATTTGTAGAAGTTATATTTTCACTACATGAAAAGAACAGAGCAACCAACAAAATTGTTAAATATCTCATAGTATTCCGGCTTGTGAATTAAACATCAATTTAATCCTTATTTAGTAAAAATCAACTCATTTTGATACTAAGGCTCATGATTCGTTAAACTATTTTTAATGCAATACCCTGTTTAAATCGTTTAAAGGAAATTTCGAAATTAAATGTGCAATTAGATGTTGATACATAGCAGAATTACCCCTATCTTTTTCGACTTTCCAAGAAAACACAAAAACGAGTTTAATCGTGGATACTTTAAGTTTTAAAACATACTCAGCAAAACCTTCCGACATTGAAAAGAAGTGGGTTTTGATCGACGCTGAAGATCAGCCATTGGGCCGCTTGAGTAGTGTTGTAGCATCAATTTTGAGAGGCAAGAATAAGCCAACTTTCACTCCGCACATGGATACCGGTGACAATGTAATCGTTATCAATGCAGAAAAAGTGAAGTTGACCGGTAAAAAAATGACCGATAAAACATATTTCCATCACACATTTTATCCTGGTGGTGAGCGCTTTATTACAGCTGAAGATATGTTGAAAAAAGATCCTACCTCTCTTGTAATGAAAGCTGTTAAAGGTATGCTTCCGAAAACTAAACTTGGCCGTCAATTATTGACGAACGTCAGAGTTTATGCCGGACCTGTACATAACCAAGCAGCTCAGAACCCTGAAATCATCGAGCTTTAATCGATTTATAACATGGCACAAGCTAATTACATAGGACGAAGAAAAACCTCAACTGCGCGTTTGTATATCAAAACGGGAAAAGGTGAATTCTTAGTCAACAAATTACCAATAGAAGAATATTTACCTGTAAAAGCTATGCAGAACATAGCTACACAGCCAATGAACGTAACTGAACTTGAAGGCAAGTACGACATCAAAGTTACTGTACGTGGCGGTGGAAAATCAGGACAAGCCGGAGCAATTTCTCATGCACTTGCACGAGCTCTGGATGGTGAGAACGAAGAAGTACATGACGCATTGAAAAGTCATGGACTACTTACACGTGATGACAGAATGGTAGAGCGTAAAAAGTACGGTCAGCCAAAAGCGCGTAAGAAGTTCCAGTTCTCTAAGCGTTAATACATTTACGCAACAACAAATTAACCACACATATGTGGCGACTCAAAGCCTGGTGTTTCGGTCTTGAACCGGGATTGGTTTTTGGGATTGACCCACGTAGCGGATTAACCTAAACACATATCTTAATACAATGCCTAAAGCAGCTTCAATTGAAGAACTATTAAAGTCCGGTGCACATTTCGGTCACCTGACTCGCCGTTGGAATCCAAAGATGAAAGACTTCATCTTTATGCAACGCAACAACATTCACATCATTGACCTTAAAAAGACTCAACAGTATCTACAGGATGCTCTTGATGAAATTCAGAAACTTTCCCGTGCCGGAAAGACCATTCTTTTCGTAGGTACAAAAAAGCAATCAACCGAGATCATCAAAACAGAAGCTATACGTTCAGGAATGCCTTTTGTAACTCACAGATGGTTAGGCGGAATGCTTACAAACTTTTCTACAGTTCGTAAAAGTATCAGTCGTATGCAAGAGATCGAGCGTATGAAGACTGACGGAACAATGGATGAGCTTACCAAGAAAGAAGGTTTGATGCTTGAAAGAGAGCAGGAAAAACTGGAAAACACTTTAGGTGGTATTGCTAACATGGGCAGACTTCCCGGTGCAATTTTCGTAGTTGATATCCTTAAAGAACATCTTGCAGTAAACGAAGCTATTAAACTTCATATCCCTGTAATCGCTATGGTTGATACCAATAGTGATCCTGATGTACCTGATTTCATTATTCCTTGTAATGATGATTCCGCAAGAACGATCCAATTAGTTTCTTCACAAGTAGCTGACGCTATCATTGAAGGTGCAGCTGAAAGAGAAGCGCATCAAGAAGAAGAAGTAATGGAAAGTGCTGCTTCTGAAGCTAAAGAAGACAACGAAACTCCAGAAGTAAAAACAAAACTTCGTTCTCGTAAGAAAAAGAAATCAGACGATTCAAAGAAAAAAGCTGATGAGCCGACTGTAGAACCGGTTGACGCTAAAGAGTCTGCTGACACTGACGAAGAAGAATAATTTTAACTTTCAAAAAAACTATTCAGAGAAATGAGTATTTCTGCTGCTGACGTAAAAAAACTAAGAGACATGACCGGAGCGGGCATGATGGACTGCAAAAAAGCATTGTCCGAAACAGATGGCGATTTTGATGCTGCTGTTGAATTGCTTCGTAAAAAAGGTCAAAAAGTAGCTGACAAGCGCGCTGATCGTGATGCAAAGGAAGGATTGATTCTTTCCAGAGTTAGCGATGATGCGAAAAAAGCTGTAGCTATTGAAGTGAACTGCGAAACAGATTTCGTGGCTCGTAACGAAGATTTCCAGGCTCAGGCTGATGGCTTTCTGAACGCGGCTTACGAAGGTAACATCGACAACATCGATGACCTGTTAAAAGCTGAAGTTGATGGAAAAGCAATTGCTGACCACTTACAGGAAATGGTTGGAAAGATCGGTGAGAAGATCGAGATCTCTAACTGCATTCTGGTAACTACTGAAGGATCTATCATTGACTATATCCACGCCGGAAACCAACTTGGTGTTTTAGCTGAGTTTGATGGCGATGTAGAAAATGAAGACATCGCTCGCGACGTTGCAATGCAAGTTGCTGCAATGAATCCATTGGCTGTTACCCGTGATGAAGTTGACGCTACTACTGTAGAAAAAGAATTGGAAATTGCTAAAGAGCAATTGATTAACGAAGGTAAGCCTGCTGAGATCGCTGAAAAAGCTGCTCAGGGAAAACTTCGCAGATTCTACGAAGAGCGCGTTTTACTGGAACAAAAATTTGTTAAGGACAACGGAATTACCGTAAAACAATATCTGGAGCAAAATAACACTCCACTTATTAAGTCCTTTCGCAGAATTCAATTAGGCGAAGAGGCTTAATCAAATTTTCTTTACCTTAAGGCTGTTTTGAATTTTCAAAACAGCCTTTTTTTTGACCCATAATTTCAAAAACCAACTACAGTGGCAAATAAATACAAACGCATCCTTTTAAAACTCAGTGGCGAAGCACTTTTAGGAGCTCAGGGACACGGAATTGACGGAGATATACTCACTCAATATGCTGAAGAGATAAAAAGTGTACAGAAAGAAGGCGTTGAAGTTTGTGTAGTTATAGGCGGAGGAAATATCTTCCGTGGTGTAAAAGGAGCTACTGAAGGAATGGATCGTGTGCAGGGCGATTATATGGGAATGCTTGCAACGATGATCAACAGCATGGCTTTGCAGGATGCTTTAGAACAACAAGGCGTTCAAACAAGATTGATGAGCGCCATCAGAATGGAGGCGATTGCCGAGCCTTTTATTCGCCGGAGAGCAGTTCGTCACTTAGAAAAAGGTCGCGTAGTAATCTTTGGAGCTGGAACCGGAAATCCTTACTTCACCACTGACACCGCAGGAGCATTACGCGCCATTGAAATTGAAGCTGATGTAATTCTGAAGGGAACCAGAGTGGATGGAATTTATGATTCTGATCCGGAGAAAAATGACAACGCCAAAAAATACGATCGCATTACCGGTGATGATGTTTTAAAACAACGCCTGTCTGTAATGGATCTTACCGCGTTCACTCTTTGCCGCGAAAACAACACTCCGATCATTGTATTCAATATGAATGAAAGAGGGAATTTCAAGAAGATCGTGGTAGACGGAGAAGACGAAGGAACTACGGTTGTTTGGGAGTGATTAAATAACTTGTTCCATAAAAAAAGCCCGACCTCTTTCGAAACCGGGCTTTTGAAAATCATTGAATTAACGATCATTCAAGAACATACACATCTACTGCGCTGAGTCCTTTGTCCGTTTCTTCAATTTTAAATTCTACAGATTCTCCATCTTTGATACCTTCGTTAAATCCAAGGTTCTCGATGTTGTTTCTGTGCATGAAAACATCTTTGCTTCCATTTTCAGGTGCGATGAATCCAAATCCTTTTTCTGCATCGAACCATTTTACTTTACCGTATTCCATTATAAAAATATAAATATTGCTCACATGTACAGATCGTATTCACAAAAATTGTGAATTGTTATCATTTTCGGCTGTGAAAATTAAAAATTGTGTTTACAAACTAGAGAAGGGAAAACAAATACTGTACTAACTACTAAGAAATGCCGATACCTGACCTTTAACTTGCTTCCTTAAGGTCGCCTTTATTTGAACCAATCCCAAACGTGATACTATTCGTAACTTGGTTTTACATGAGATAAACATTGTGTATGTGATGTTTAAATCTCTATAATGGGTAAATTAAGATAGGTTATTATGGATACATCTAATATTTCGGGTAAGAATCGGGCTTCTTCACTTCTTGAACTTTCTTTGGACTACAACGAAAAGGACCGGGTACTGGCAAGATTTTCAGAATTGATCTGCCATATTTCAGGAGCGTTATACTCTCAGATAAATTTGATCGATGATGAAAACCAATGGACAGTCGCAGAATGTGGAATGGAATTTGAACATATTCCTGTGGAAGAATCTATTTGTTATATCACGATCAATAATGAAGAAATGTATGAAATTGAGGATTTTCGGGAAGACGATCAGTTTCAGGTTCATCCACTTGTAACGGGATCACCTCATCTTAAATACTACTTAGGTTTTCCTTTTAAAGATGAAAAAGGTGTTTTTATCGGTTCTTCTTGCTTGCTGCATACGGAAACTCTTGATCTAACCGATCAACAAATACATAGTTTAAAATTAGTCAATCAACAGGTAGCTGACTATCTGGTCTTGAAAAAGAAAGCTAGTGTTCAATCAGAGAAACTCAACAAACAGGAGAAGCTGGTTACTAAAACCCGGCATGATATCAGAGGTCCCCTCTCCGGAATTATTGGATTTTCCAGCCTTTTGGAAACTGAAATTGAGGATAATAAAACCCTGAAGAACATTGGCATGATCAAACAATCTGCTAAAAATCTGTTAGAATATGCGGAAGGAAGTCTTCAGTACGAAATAGACAAGAATGAAAATGAGTTTGGCACTTCTGTGTCTACAATCATTGACAGAGTAAGTTCTCTTTATTCCATGCAAAGTACATTAAAAGAAATTGATCTGCTTTTTGAAAATCAATGCACAGATAGTTGCTCGATAAATACAATGGCACCCAATCAGATCATTAACATTATCGGAAATGTAGTTTCTAACGCTATAAAATTTTCTCCCGTGGAAGGCTCTATTGAAATATCCTTTGGTAAGACTAAAGTAAAGGACTACAATTTCATTAAAGTTATCGTTGAAGATAACGGAACCGGGATTCCAAAAGAAAAACTGGAAGCACTGCATAAACTCGAGTATGTACAATCCCAGAAAACGGACTCGGGTATACAAGGATTTGGAATTGGTTTAGTGGAAGCACTTCGTTTATTAGACCAAAAAGGTGGTAATTTCTTGATCTCTTCTGCCATAAATGAGGGCACAAAAGTAGAGTTAAATTTCCCGGTTCAGGAAGAGTAGGCGTTTAAAATAATATTCAAAATATAGTTAAGATTTTCGGATATAATCCTTATATTTAAAGCCTTTTTCGGATACGAATTGAACGCAAAAAACATCCAAATCCAATGAAACGTACATTTCAACCAAGTAATAGAAAACGCAAGAACAAGCATGGCTTCAGAGAGCGTATGTCTACAAAAAACGGACGCAAAGTAATTGCAGGCCGACGAGCTAAAGGTCGCCACAAGCTGAGTGTTAGTGATGAGCGAAAAGGGGCAAAGTAACATAACTGTTGCTCCACCTCGTAGATTTACCTTACCTAAATCTCGAATCTTACGTGGTAAGCGAAACTTCCAGAATTTATTTTCCGGAACAGCGCTCATTAAATCACCATCGGTGAATCTTCGCTACACTGCGTTTAATACTTCTGAGTGGGATTTTAAAATCGGATTTATCTCACCCAAAAAAACAGGCAATGCTGTACAAAGAAATAATGCTAAACGAGTTATGAGAGAATCATTTCGTCTGAATCAGCATGAGATCATCCAGACCGTACAGGAGCTGGGCGTTGGTCTTCACTGTGTGCTCATTGCGCGTAATACAAATCTCAGATTTGCAGAAGTTCAAACTCATGTGGTAACTATGCTGGATGAACTCCGTAACCGACTGCTTTCTACAAATCAAACTATTTAAAACCGCAGACTTTTGGATAAAAACACCGCAACCGGACTTGGACTGATCTTTTTAATAATGGTGGCTTGGTTTGTTGTAAGCATGCCCAGCGAAGAAGAACGAGCTGCACAAATTGCGGAAAGAGCCCGACAAGACAGTTTAGCGCAAATCGAAGCTGCGGAAAGTGAAGATTTTACGCCTTCTGTAACTGATCAAACTCCATCTCAGCCAACGATAAGAGAGCAAGCCACTGATCAACAGGAAGCTAATGTTCCCCAATCCGGTATATTTGCCAGCAGTGAAGCTACAGAACGATCTCAATTTGTGGTTACCACTCCACTTTACACAGCGGTTTTCTCAAATAAGGGAGCCGGACCTGTTTCTTTTACGTTTTCAGAATATAATTCCTGGAGCGGAGTTCCTTTTCAACTGATCTCTGACTCAACAAAATCTGCATATAACTTTGGGTTTTTGACTACAGAAAACCTGAATGTAGATACTCAGAACCTTTTATTCAGTCAAATCACAACCGGTTCTTCTCTCACACTTAATGAAGGTGATACACGAGAGCTCAAATATGCTCTTCAGCTCAAAGATGGTCGCCAGATAGTTTACACCTACACTTTCTTGGCAGATACTTATGAAATCGACTTCGATGTTCAATTCATTGGTGTTAGTGATTATATTATTGGAAGAGCTGTAGATTTCGGCTGGACATCAAAGCTGAATGTTTCTGAAAAAGATAAAAAGCAGGAAGGCATAGATGCAGCTGCTTATGTATATCTTGGAGAAGAACTGGAAAAATTTAAAGTTGATGAGCCGGGACGTCAGGAAGAAACTTTTAATGGAAATATTGATTGGTCGGCTACCAGAACAAAGTTCTTTACACAATTTATTAAGCCACAACACCAAACAGAAAGTGCTTATCTGACAGGTGAAGTTACCGGTGAAAACGACGATCCTTTAACAAAGCATAAGTACACCGCTTCAATCACCTCTTCCATTCCAAGTGATGGAGCTCTTTCTTATAAGCTTTTTGTTGGTCCGTTGAAGTACTATGAGATCAAACAGGTAGATGAGCATGCTTATGACATGGTTGAAGTTGGATATAACTGGCTTCGCTGGTTCTCTGATCCCTTTGTTCGTTTTATTGTAATTCCTTTTTTCACATTCTTTAGTGGATTCATCAGTAACTATGGTGTACTGGTAATTATATTTGCAGCTGCTGTAAAACTGGTTCTCTCCCCTCTTACCTTTAAGAGTTACAAGAGTATGGCTGCAATGAGAGAGCTTCAGCCTCAACTCAAAGAACTGCAGGACAAGTACAAAGATAATCCGCAGAAGCAGCAGCAGGAAACCATGAAGCTTTATAAGAAGAATAAAGTGAACCCTCTGGGTGGATGTTTGCCTAATCTTCTTCAATTCCCGATCCTGATCACTCTTTGGAGATTTTTCCAGAATTCTATTCTGCTTCGCCAGGAAGAATTCTTATGGGCAAGTGACCTTTCAGCTCCGGATTATATTATAAACCTGCCTTTTTCTATTCCGTTTTTAGGTGATGCAATTGGTGGTTTTGTACTGCTTATGTCGTTAGCAATGGTATTTCAGAGCAGATTAACCGGCGGTATGAGTGGAGGAGGCGGAAGCAATCCTATGGCTCAGCAAATGAAGGTATTGCAGTACATTTTCCCGGTCATGTTGTTATTCATTTTCAACAGTTTTGCTTCGGGTTTAAGTTTGTATTATTTGATCTTCAACGTGTTATCGATTGTACAGCAACTTTATATCAATAAAACGCTTGGGAAAGGGGAAGAAACAACACCTGCAAAAGCATAATTGTTTCAGGATCTTTTTGCGATCGTTTCAGAAGGCTGATTATCGTATTTTCAGCCTCATAATTTTACCCGATTGATAAAAAAATATCTTACAGATCTAACTCTTATTGGTGTTGCTGTAATTTGGGCTTTAAATTTCAGCGTTGTAAAAATAGCGCTCAATGAATTTGACCCATACAGCTTTAATGCTATCCGCTTTTTCCTTGCCTTTGCATTGCTGTATTATGCAGCCAAAAGAAAGGGTTTTTCCCTCAAAGTAAAGAGAGAACATTTCTGGGCTTTGGTAGGTATCGGTCTTATCGGAAACCTCCTTTATCAAATGTTGTTTATAGTCGGAATAAACCTGACCAAAGCAGCTAATGCCTCAGTAATGCTGGGCACTATTCCAATTTGGGTGGCTTTACTATCTCAGTTCTTTACGGACGAAAAACTTACAACTGTAAAATCTATTGGGGTGCTCTTCGCTTTTTCAGGAGTGGCTTTGATCGTTGCAGGTGGAAATAATGAGATCTCATTTCAGTCTGAGACTTTTTTGGGCGATATCATCACTATTATGTCTGCAATCGTTTGGGCTGTTTACACTATATTATCCAAAAGGTATCTGAAGTTCTATAATTCCACTCAGTTTTCTGCATTCATGGCGCTTATTGGATTTATTTGTCTTTCATTGATCGGACTCCCATCACTGGTTCAAATAGATTGGAGTTCTATTTCTCCAAAAGCATATGGAGGTGTATTATATTCAGGCACGCTTTCTGTTGGAATTGCGTACTTAATATGGAATAATGGTATTGTAAAAATAGGAGCTGTTCGGACTGCGACCTATCAAAATCTGGTACCGGTTCTGGGATTGGTTTTTGGAGTGATTATTTTGGATGAAGTACTCACCCTATTTCAATATATTGGTGCTCTTTCCGTTATTGCGGGCATCGTAATGGCAAGACTCCCTGTATCTTTATACAGGGCTAAAATTAATTAAATACTTTATGTTCAAGCATCGCTTTTACACTCAATTTCTCGGCGTTTTATTTTTTCTTCTGATACCTTCTTTACTTTCTGCTCAAAGAAACGGGCAAAATGAGGATGCTTTTAATTTCGACCTCACAAAAGCATTACAGGGAATTTATTTTCAGGACCCGTTAGGTGCACAACTTGCTTCCAGAATCAAACCGCTTGAGGGAATCATTGATCGTGAAAGCTATGTATTAGGCTCAAACGACCTGATCTCTATTGAAATCGAGGGTACCCAAAAGATAATGGTTCGCGGTGTTCTCGTGAATTCTCAGGGCGATGTGATATTACCGTCTATTGGAGCAGTTTCAGTTGCTTCTCTCACTATTCCTGAAGCCGAAGAGAAAATTAAAACTGCAGGCGAAAGCGCTATAAGCAGTACTTCCGTCAGAATTTCTATTGACAGTCCTCGCCCAATAATTTTTCATGTTACCGGAGGAGTTCCTTATCCGGGAAAATATCTGACTTTACCACAATCAAGAATAGATCAGGCTATATTTTCTTCCTTAACATCGGGTAGCAGAGATTTATCCAACTCTATTCCTAATTCGAGTGATTTTCTCAAAAATGGAAATTACTCCTTCAGGTCTATCCAGATCTTTCATAATGATGGAACTAAATCTGAAGCAGATCTTATAGAATATTTCCGGACCGGTGATCTGTCGAGTAATCCTTTTGTTAAAGACGGCGACTTGATCAGTGTTACCCCAACCAATCGTGAAACTCCGAAAGTTAGTATTTCCGGAGCGGTAAAAGCAGACTTTGAATTCGAGTATAAAAAAGGAGACACTCCTGCTCTTATACTGGAACTTGGCGGTGGCTTTGAAGAAGTTGCTGACACCTCTAAACTTTATATTTACAGAAGAGGCGTCACGGGAATTGAACAAATCGTTGTTGAGTCTGATAACTGGGATTCTTTTCAACTACTCCCAAACGATCGGGTTATTGCACCATTTGGAGATGAATTTGATAAATCAGCTTCTGCATGGGTTTATGGTGAAGTAAATATTCCCGGTAATTTCCCTATTGAAAGCGGAACAACAACAGCACTCGAGTTATTGCAAACGGCTGGTGGTTTATCCCCTGATGCATTACCGGCTGCAGCCTATTTAGTTCGAAGTGGCGGGCGTAAAAATGAAATTCCAAATCAGTTCAATGCCGATCTGATGAAAAGAACTTCTGACCAATACCTTCAGGGTCTCGAGTATTTAGATGCAGAAACTAAACTTTCTCAAAATCAGGTTTTCATTGACCTTACTGACAATTCACAGCTACAAGGGTTAAGGATCTTTGACGGTGACCGACTTTACATTCCTAAAGATGATCAAACCATCTTTGTATTTGGTCAAGTCAACAATCCGGGATATTTCGGATACTCGGGCACCAAAACTGTAAATGAGTATATCACACAAGCCGGAGGGTTTGCGCTTTCAGCTGACAAAGAACGGATCTTTATATTGAAAGCAGGTAATGCGACCTGGTTTAAAGTTGGAGAAACAGAATTGAGTTCCGGAGATAAGATCTTTGTTGATCGGCAGCCTGTTGAAGAGCTTAATGCACGCAGGGCTTATGAAATTCAAAAAGCTCAACTCAAAAATCAGCGAACTCAATTGATCATGACCGGTCTTACCACCATTACAGGTTTGATCACTACGTACTTAGCAATTGAGAACTTCAGAAGGAACTAATTTAATTTCTGAATCTGTTTCTGAGTGTCTTCCCCAACTCAATAAATCCTTGTTTAGAAATAAACAGGGATTTAATCACATAGCTCAAGCCTGATAAAACCCTTAGCTTTTTGATCGATTCTATTCCATATCTATAGTAGTGATTCGATTTAAGCTTTCTAGATAAACTTGGCTCCAACCCAAATTGCTCTACATATTTTTCGCCTAATTCAATGGTTTTAAACATCATCCGCTTTTTATCTGCACTGTAATTCTGCTGATGTTCATGCCTGATACAAAGTACTTCATCTATGTAATCGAACTTATATTTATGGGCGATTCGTATCCACAGATCATAGTCATCCCCGCCCCAACGAATTGATTCATCAAACAAACCTACTTCTTCTAATGCCTTCCTTTTGACCATTGCAGTTGGTGAGGTTATCAAATTCCTGCTAAGCATTAATTCAAGATTGCTTTGTATACTTACCTCCGGTTCAATTTCTTTTTTTTGATCCGCTAGTATCCCCTGATCAGTTCGAACTTCTACATTTGAATAAATGAGACCAAAAGAATCATCGATTTCTAAAAACCTGTTTACCTGTTTTTCTAATTTATGAGGGAGCCATTCATCATCCTGATCAAGAAGTGCAATGAACTCACCAGTTGAGTTTTCAATTCCTTTGTTTCTGGTAGTCGGAATCCCAGAATTTGATTCGTTTCTAAGAAGTTTAATCCTGTTGTCTTCCAGATAGTATTTTATAATCTGTACTGAATTATCTGAGGAACCATCATCAATCAAAAGCAATTCCCAGTTCTCGTAAGTCTGGGCAAGCACACTTTTGATGCTTCTGTCCAGAAAATCCTGACCGTTATATACGGGAGTAATTATTGAAACAAGACCTTTATTCAATTCTTACCTCCGATCATTCCTTTTATGCGTGATCTTAAATTTTCATCAAAAACGTACATCCAAAAAACTAATGTGAGAATTGCTATAAGTAGTAATACTACTCCAACTTTTACCGAGAAACTCAAACCTGCGCCGGAAATGTAAAAGGATAAAGCTACAGGAATAATCGCTCCTAGTATAAGAGACAGAATACTGAGATCGACCTTAAATTTTCTGGTAGAGTAAATATGTAATAGAATAAAATCCAGTAACATTCTGGCTGAAGATGCATATGCCGCTCCAACAATTCCGTATTTATCGGTAAGCACAAACAGCAATACCAGAAACACCGGCAACTCTATGATATGAAATTTAGCAGTGATATCAGGCCTTCCTAATCCCTGAATAAATGAAAAGGGAATTCTGGCAAGAAAATTAAACAAAGCCCCAACTGTAATAATTTGAAGCACCAAAAAACTTTCTGTTGCAAAATTTTCGTCGATCCAAATTGTAAGAAAATCTTCTCCAAAACAGATAAAGACTATAGCGAAGATACCGCTGGCAAGGAGTAGAAGATTAAAACTTGCTTTGTAGATCTTTGAATTTTGTTCGTCGTTAAAATCCTGATTTCTTGAAAAAACAGGAAACAAGACTCCCACTAATGCACTTGGCAACATCCCCACTCGTTGGGTTATTTCGCTTGAAGTGGAATAATAGGCTACGTTCTCCATCCCTTCTTTTGAAGCTACGATCAACCTGTCCAGCGCCGTCATTATCGGGCTTATAATAGTTGATACCGTGATCCACCCTCCGAAACTGAACAAATTTTTTATATACTTTTTCTCAAATGATGTATCTGTAAGGCTGTAACTCATTTTTGAATTAGTGATAAACCTGTAGCAAACAAAATGAATAAATTTAACCGCGCTCATATAGGCGATGATATAAGCCAGATCTTTAGTGAACTCCATCAGAATTATAATTCCGAAATAAGTTATCGCTCCCAAAACGATTTGTACTAACGTAATTGATTTAAATTCGTGCAAAGCTTCCAGTACACCACGATAGCTGTTTATCATGATCGCGAAAGGGATTCCTATTGCCAGAAACGTTAATCCCCTTATAACTTCATCTAAGAAATCCTCAGGTGGTTTCAGAAAGTTTATAGTGATAGGTTCTGCGACAAGGTAGAATATCACTCCTCCAATAATACCCAGCAGAAATGTGAGTGCTACTCCCGTTTTGAAGATATCACCGATCTCTTTGTCTCTGTCTTTTCCAATTCTTTCGGAGATCAATTTTGTAATAGCGCGACCTAAACCAAGATCAAACAGATTGAAATAGCCTATAAAAACCAAAGCTATTGTAAATGCCCCGTACTTTTCTTCCCCTAACCCTTTGATGATGACAGGAATACAGATCAAAGAGATGATAATTGGAAACACTTTGCTTGCAATACTGAAAAAAGTATTGGAAACAATTCCTTTCGACGTGTATGCTTTATTGATCACGTTTAAAAATTAAACACTGTTTAGAATCTGACAAGTTTGGAGTATCTTCAGGCGATGAAAATAGCTTTAATTAGTCATCTTTACCCAACAAAACTTTTTCCGCATCAAGGAAAATTTATTCAGGATCAATTCGATCTTTTGAATGAGGATCACAGAAACGAAGTTGATCTGATTGTGCCTACTCCTCATGCTATCCCATATACAGGAAGATGGAAGGCTTCAAAGTCTGAACTTCTTTGTGATCCCGATCAAAGCTTCAGAGTTCAGTATCTTTCTTTCCCAAAAAGAAGGTTTCCCGGTCTTATCCAAAGATCTTTATCTAATCAGATGTTGAGTTTCCTTCAGAAAAAACAATATGATATTGTTCATGTTCACTGGGCTTATCCTGATGGGTTAATTCTCCCTGAACTAAAAAAGGCGGGCTTCAAAACTGTTTTAACTATTCATGGAAGTGATTGGTATCAAACTAAAGACACTCCCGTTTTATCAGAATTGATAAACGAGTCTTTATTTAAAGCCGACAGAGTTCTCTATTCAGGCCCTAAACTTAAACAGGATATTGAAAAGCGATTCCCTGAATTGAGACATAAATCGGACATCATTTATAACATGGTTGATACAGATGCTTATAAGCCTGCATCAAAAACTGAGAAAATAAGTCTTCGTAAAAAACTGAATTGGGATGATTCAAAAACTCATGTATTAACCGTTGGCAGTTTAAGATCAGAAAAAGGCGTAGATCTGCTTGTAGAAACCATTACCCGAAATAAAGCTCTATCCCATATCTGCTTTCATATCATTGGAAATTCTGAAAACACCGGACATTCACATAAGATCTTAAAAAGTATAAAGGAAAATCCTTTTAACAATATTGATTTCATCCCGCCTGTTAGCCCAAACGAGCTAATCAAATACTACCAAGCTTCAGACTTTTACGTTCTTCCAAGCAGACGTGAAGGCTTTAATGTATCTATTCTGGAAGCAGCTTCCTGTGGGTTGCCTTTGGTTTGCACTGATGTGGGCGGCAACAAAGAAGTGATTGACAAAGGAACAGGTATTCTTTCAAACAAAATAAAAGATCTTGACCCTTCGGATATCCTGGCGATGAGCAAGGAATATTCCAGCTACAAACCTGAAAGTTTAAATAAGATCATCAAAGAAAATTACGGGAAATCAATTTTTCAGAATAATCTCTTATCAAACTACGGGCTCAGTTTGAAGAGCTGACTCACTGTCTTCTTCGGTATTTACAAACTTAGAAGCGCAAAAGAGTAACCCGATGTTAATGGTAAGAATACTATGTAATTGCATCCCTCCTAAAAACTGAAAAAATACTAAATAGGCTATAAAGGACGCAAAAAGACCTAGAGATATCGAAGTACTGTAACCTTGAGCATTATATGCTTTTAAGGTATTCCATCCTGTTTTTACAATCTTCCATAGCAGGAACATAAATACCACAAAGCCGATCAATCCAAGTTCAGCTAATACTGTGTAGTATTCATTGTGAGGCTCAAATACACCGCCTACTTCCTGGGGAGGATAATAATTCTGGAACATCGTTGAAAAGCCCTGGTAACCCACCCCAAAGGTGTAACTATCCAGCCACATAAGAATAGCCGTTTCTAATAAAATTAATCTGAATCTTGAAGAATCATCAGACGTTCCCGCAAATATGTCTGCCACTCTTTCTGCCACACTAAACACAACATTACGGACAGAATCACTACCTAAAAATACCAAGCCCGTTACAATTACAGAGTAGAAGAGAAAACTATATTTTTTCTGGTAAATCATAACCAACATTGCTGCTATGAATATTGCAACCCAGGAACTTCTTGAATAGGTAAGTAAAACAGAAAGTATGATGATCCCTGACAAACCATACAGAAACAATCTGTGCTTAAAGTTTTTAGCTTCTCCCATTAAAGCTATTAATAACATTATGGGCATAAAAAAGTTACTGGCAAAAACATTTGGATCAGCCTCAGCTCCTCTTGCCCTTATGATCTTCTGACCTTCGTTGATATAGTTAAATGCAGCAACTTCAGGATTCAAAACATTGTTAACTATATTCTGAAATGCAACTATTACAGCAATACCTATTATGGCATAGCAAACTATTCTAAGTTCTTTTTTAGTGTTTATTGAATTGTAAATAATATACGTTAATCCGATAAGCACTATATACCTTGTCACATAAAACAGACCTTCTGCTCTTTCCGGGCTGTATATTAATGACAAAAAGATAATGGAAAGAAAAAGAAGGTATTCAATCTCCAAACCGTAAAAAGAAAATGACAGGTCCCGATCAGCAATTTTTTTAAAACAAAAGAAAAAAAATGCTACTACCAGAGCAATTTGAAAAACTGTAAGAGGGATGGCGGAACCTTCAGACAGATATACCATCCCGGATAGATATGCCCCAATAATGACGGGGACTATTATTATAATACCATTAAAAGTTTTACTTATGGATATCATTACCAGCTCTTGAGAGAGTCTATAAACCTCCGAACTCTGCTATATTCTTCAGGATTATCTGTTTGTAATGATCTTTTCCATTCCTGAACCAACACGATAATAAGGGAAAGAAACAGTCCAAAAAGAAATGCTGCTATAATTATATATGCCCTTTTGGGGCTAACTTTATACGTTGGAACCAGAGCAGGATCAATTACACGAAGCCCTGAGTTAACTTCTTCATAATTTAGCTTCTGTTGTTCATATTGTGGATAGAGAACTTTATAGATTTCTTCCTGAACAACTACTTCCCTGTACCTTCTCAAATATTCAATAAAAAGTTCAGGGAGTTCCTTAACGGAAAGAAATGAATCATAGGGATCGTCTAAGGAAGAATTACCATTTATAAGCTGATTATACTTTTTCTCCACTTCAGCTTTTTGAAATTTCAGATCGGATATTTTCGAACTGTTTTCACCCAATATTTCTTCCGCATACCCTATTTCAACTTCAAGCTTTACTATTTGTGCTCTCAGATCAGCTATTGCCTGAACTTGTGCTTTAGCTTGTTCTTCCACTTCCAGTATTCCATACCTCGTTTGAAAGCTTACTAAACTATCTTCTGCTATAAGTAATTCTTTTTCGTTTTGATTAAGTCGGTTTTGAAGGAGTAAATATCCGTCTTCAACATTTTTGCGATTTAGATCTTCAATTTTCTCTTCAAGCAGATCATAGTAAAACTGTAAAATATCATATGCTCTTTGTGGCTCTTCATCAGTATATGAAATGGAAATAGATATAATTTGATTAAAGCCTAACCCACCTTCTCTTTTTTCATCTACTAATATTCTATTGTCCAGTTTTTTTCTTAATGCTTCCCGGATATCTGTACCGAATACTTCTTTCAGATTGAAGTTCTCTATTACTTTATCTTGTATTTCTTTACTTCTGATTAAGACTAATGCTTGGTCTGCAGTAATATTTGTTCCATTCACAGAGAGATTAGCCAAACCGCTCAAAATGCCCCCGCTCGAAAAGTTAACTGCGTTACCATCAGTGACAATAAAAGAGACTTCTGACTTATAGGCTTTAGGCCAAATAAAAGCCAAAACAAAGCCTACTATCGTAAGAATGAGAACTATTGAAAGAATTGTTTTTTTTCTTTTTGCAAGAATCGTAGCAAAATCGAGTAAATCTATTTTTTGAGAGGGCATTTTAAAGCTTGTCTTACACTTCCGTTTATATTTTGTCAGTTAAATTAACCAATTAATAGGTGAACCATTTATATAAAATTTCATCTTCTAAAACTTAGAATAATTAGACCAAGTTTAACCTTACATTTTAAATTTATATCTAAATAATATTCTTAATCTCATCAACCATTTTTTGGGCTACATTTTCACCAAATAGATTCCCATGCTTCTCCGGAACAATAAAATTCCGGATCCCATCAGATATGTTATTATTGACGGGATCTATCAAACAATTCCATCCACTTTCTACAGTTTCTACCCATTCTGTTTCACTTCTTAATGTAATACAAGGCACTTTTAATATATATGCCTCTTTTTGTATTCCACCTGAATCAGTAATGATCTTATGCGATCGTGACATCAGATTCAGAAAACCAATATGTCCTATCGGGTTGATGAAAATAAAATTATTCTCCTCAGGTAATTTACTATGATCTATATTTTTATTTGTTCTGGGGTGAACCGGAAATACGATCTTTTTGTCCAGTTTATTAAGCTCTGACAGTATTTCATTTAATAAAGAAGAGTTATCTACCGTAGAAGGTCTGTGTAGGGTAAGCAGATAATACTCTTCGTCTTTTAGATTTAACTCTTCCGAAATAAAAGCTTCATTGTATGTTTGTTCAACAGAATACTTTACGCTGTCAACCATGATGTCACCGGTGTTAATACTTTTACCACTCAAGCCTTCATTTGTTAAATTAAGCATGGCTCTCTCTGTTGGCGCAAATAACAAATCGCTTAAATGATCGGAGGCAATTCTATTCAATTCTTCCGGCATTGCTCGATTAAAGCTTCTCAACCCTGCTTCAACATGAACCGTTTTAACACCTAATTTCGAAGCTACTAATGTTGCAGCTAATGTAGAATTCGTATCCCCAAATACTACTACCAGGTCTGGTTTTTCTTTCAACAAAACTTCTTCGATTCCTACCATCATTGCAGCTGTTTGCTGACTATGGCTACTTGAACCGACTTCTAAATTGTAATCCGGTTGCCTGATTCCTAATTCTGTGAAAAACACTTCAGACATAGCTTTGTCATAATGCTGTCCGGTATGAACTATCACTTCCTTAAAGTGGCTTTTAAGCGCTCTTGAAAATGGAGCTAGTTTTATAAATTGAGGTCTGGCACCTACAACCGTAACAATCTTTTTCATTAATTATTCACCTCACATTTATTCAGAGATCGATATAATCTCAGTAACTTTTCTTCTTCACTCTTCCAATTATACTTACTAAGTATAGCATTTCGTCCGTTTTTCCCCATTTTTTTTGCTTCATCCGGGTTCTCAATTAATTTAATAACAGCATCTGCGATCTCTTCTGTATTATTAGGATTGACTAAAATACCTGATTTATTGTCATTAATAAATCGTTCCCATAGTGGGAAGTCAGATGCTATTACCGGCAACTCTTCCAACATGTACTCAAATAGTTTATTGGGTTGAGCATTGATATGGCTTGGAACAGGGTGAAAAAGTACAAACCCGGCGATCGCATTTTCTGCTATTTTTTTTAACTCTTCTCTACTAAGCCACCCGATAAAATCTACGTATTCCCACCCTTTTTCATCCTTCATTTTAGCATGTAGTGATTCTGGAGAAAATTTTCCACCCAGTTTTAATCGAATTGGATGATCCTGTTTCTTATTAACAATGTACAAAGAGTTGATCATCTCCTTGATCCCGCGAATAAGTGTAATATCCCCAACATAAAACAGGTAGTCTTTTGAAGACTTACTAACTTCATTAATCTTTTCCTGAACTATAGGAAAGTTTTGAACCATAATGGTTCTTTGTGAATCCAACCTGCTCTTTATCTCTGGAGTAACTACAATAACAGCATCAAATTTAGAAACACAATATTGCTCTAGTCTATCGATCCATTTTGAAATTAACGCCCTTAATTTTACAGGAAGCCAGTCTTTAGAAAGCACATCTTTAGGTACGTTTTCATGGACATCATAAATTACTTTATAGCCAAATACTTTTAATAATAGGCCAACTGGTATTAATTCCGGATCATGAAAATGGAATATCGTGTCTTTTCCATAGGCTATGCATTTTAGAAATAGTTTTGGGATAACCTTTAACGGTCTATCAAGCTTCCTTTGAACTATTGGAAGAGAGCAGATATTGATTCCGTTTACAACTTCATCATCTTTATGTTGTATAATAAGATCGACACTAAATCCTGCATTCTTTATAGATGTACAGATTTTGAAGAAAATTCTGGTATCGAATGCAGGGTGTACTGATGACAGCTGAACAACTTTGAGTTTATTATCCAAAACCTAGCTACCAACCCTTTGCCTTAAAAAATTTCGTTTTAATAATTTGGTATCCGTAGCCCATAAAGTGAGAAGTATTCATTATTACCAATACAAAAAAGGCGGAAATTGCTACAAAAACGGGTTTGGGTGCTTCACGTGATTCATTCTTCCAGACCTCATCCTTAAAATAATTCTTCTCTTTAAATGAGATCCTGAACACTTCTAAAAGTAACAAAAACATCACTGCGGATAATATATATATAGATCCAAGCAGACCATTTAACAAAAACTGATCTACCAGTAATAAAATTGTCATTAGCCCAACAAATATAAATGGCGCTTTGCTTCTGAATGGAATTTTCCCATTATGGGCGTTTGAAGTAAGCACCCTCCCTCTCCCATATCTGAAATACTGCATAAAGAGTTGATGAAATCTCTTCCTGGGATAATACCAAAGCTTGATATCGGGACTAATATAAATTTTACCTTTCAAATTTTCCCGTATCCTATAATTGATCTCGGCATCTTCATTGGTATAGTTAGATTCCTTAAATCCTTGTAACGCCCTAAGATCTGAAGTCCAAAAACACCCCATCGGAACCGTATCTGAATAACCTTCATAGTCCGGATTATAATGTTTTGCTCCTCCATTGCCCATTACACTTAGCACTGAAATTGCTGTGCCTGCTTGCACTAAATTAGAAGCCAAAAATCTAGCAGCACCGCCGGCATTCTTTATATTTGGCCGGTTCAGGTTTTCAACACACTTTTCTATATAATCCCTCGCATAATCACAATGCGCATCGGCACGAACAAATATTTCGCCCTTCGCTTTCGCGATCATTCTATTTAGACCATAAGACTGAAACTGATCCGGATTTTCAATCAATTTAACTCTGTTATCTTTTTTAGAAATTTCTTCAACTATTTCTCTCGTTCTGTCTGTACTTTGGCCGTCGGCTACAAGTATTTCAATAACATTTGAGTATGAATTTTCTATAAATTCATTTATGATTCTTTCAATATGATCTTCTTCATTATACGCAGGTATTCCTACCGTAACTGAAGGGTTATTAATACTGATATGATCTGCTGATGTGCTGATGATGCCTTTATTTAGTTCTTAATTTCTATAATAAGAAAATATCAAACCCTATTCCCGCCACTCAGCAAATAAAGCACTGCCATTCTTACTGCCACACCATTGGTAACCTGATTGAGGATAATGGCACGATCACTATCAGCAACTTCGCTTTCCATTTCAACTCCGCGATTGATCGGCCCGGGATGCATGATCTTAAAGTCCGGATATTTTTCTAAATGTGAGAGTTTGATTCCAAACCTTTCATGGTATTCTCGTAGCGATGGAAATAATTCCGTCCCTTTTCCCTGTCTTTCAAGTTGGATTCTCAATGCCATGGCGATATCGCACCAAGCCAGTGTCTCTTCCAAGTTATGAGAAACCGTAACCCCAAGATCTTCTACAAAAACCGGCATCAGTGTTTTGGGACCGCAAATTACAACTTCAGCACCGAGCTTTGTTAATCCGATTATATTGGACCTAACTACTCTGCTGTAAGCAATATCCCCAATAATGGCGATCTTCTTTCCTTTCAGCTCCGGATGAATTTGTTGCATGGTAAACATATCCAGCAACGCCTGAGTAGGATGTTCATGAGCTCCATCTCCTGCATTCAAAATAGCAGCATCCACACATTGAGTTAAAAAGTGAGGAACTCCCGGACTTTCATGCCGAACCACCACCATATCAATTTTCATGGAACTGATATTCTGTATTGTATCTTTGAGTGACTCTCCTTTCTTTGTGGAAGAAGTGCTCGCCGAAAAATTTACTACATCGGCCCCCATTCTTTTCTGTGCAAGCTCAAAAGACAAGCGTGTTCTTGTGCTGTTTTCGTAGAAAAGATTAACGATGGTTTTGTCTCTGAGAGTCGGGACTTTCGGTACAGGTCGATCCAGTATTTCTCTGAAATATTTAGCCTGTTCCAGCACAAATCGAATATCATCAGCGGAGTAATCTGCCAATCCCAGAAGATGTTTTTGAGTGAAGTTATATTTTTCCAGATCTACGCTCATATATCTTCCTCCATATCTACTAAATACACGGCATCCTCACCATCAAACTCCTGAACTTTTACTCTGATCTCTTCATTCTCATGAGTTGGAACATATATTCCTGTAAAATCTGCTGCTACAGGCAATTCCCTATGACCTCGATCTACCATGCAACAAAACTGAATTTTTCTGGGTCTTCCGTATGCCATCAAAGCATCCATGGCCGAACGAACTGTTCTTCCGGTGTACAACACATCATCCACTAACATGATGTCTCTGTCGTAGAGATCAAAAGGAATTTCTGTTATCTGTACTTCCGGCATTTTGAGTTTTGAGCGAAAATCATCCCGGTAAAAAGTCACGTCAAGCACTCCGAAGTCGATATCTATATCAAATTCCTGTTTGATTACTTCTACAATACGGCGACCTATGTAAACGCCCCGGGTTTGCATGCCGACAATGGCAAGCCTGGTTGGGTCTTCATAAGATTCAAGGAATTGATGTGCAAACCGCAAATAAGTGCGATTCAGGTCTTCCTCGGTCATGATCTGTGCTTTCTGCAATGGATCCATAGATTTTAAAATTCACCCAAATTTAAGCCACATTCAACTCAAATCACAACCTTTTGTGAAATGAAATAATCGAACATTTCATTTTCTTTCCTTTAGCTCCTATTCTCCCTATTTTAGAAGTCTTGAAAAATCGCTTTTTTAACACTTAAAAAGAATACTGTTACATGAAAATCCACGAGTATCAAGCTAAAGAAATTTTAAAAGAATACGGAGTTGCCGTTCCTGATGGAATTGCTGCCACTACCGTTGAAGGCGCCGTTGATGCCGCTAAAAAAATGAAAGAAAACGGAGCTTCACTTTTTGTTGTAAAGGCTCAGATTCATGCCGGCGGACGTGGAAAAGGACGCACTAAAAAGAACGATGCAAAAGGCGTTATCCTGTGCAAAACTATTGATGAAGTTAAAGAAGCTGCTGAATCTCTTTTAGGCGATGTACTTGTTACTATCCAAACCGGAGAAGAAGGACAACTTGTTCAAACCATTTATGTAACGGATGGTGTTGACATCAAAAAAGAATTTTATGTAGGCGTGCTACTTGATCGCGCAGTTAGTAAAAATGTGATCATGGCTTCTACCGAAGGTGGAGTTGAGATCGAAAAAGTTGCTGAAGAGACTCCTGAAAAGATCATCAAAGAATGGATAGAGCCGGGTATGGGACTTCAGGTAAATCAAGCTCGTCGTATTGCTTTTTCACTTGGTTTAGAAGGCAAAGCGCTTAAATCCTGCATTAAGTTCATCATGGCTTTGTATAAGGCGTATGAAGAAACTGATTCTGATATGTTCGAGATCAATCCATTGATCGTAACTCCGGATGACGAAATTTTCGCTCTGGATGCTAAAGTGACATTTGACGGAAACGCATTGTACCGTCATCCTGAACTGGCTGAATTGAAAGACGAAGCTGAAGAAGATCCTGCAGAACTGGAAGCTTCTAAGTACGACCTGAACTACATCAAACTAGACGGAAACGTAGGTTGTATGGTTAATGGCGCCGGACTTGCAATGGCAACTATGGATATTATTAAACTTTCAGGTGGTGAACCTGCTAACTTCCTTGATGTTGGTGGTGGAGCTAATGTTGAAACTGTTAAAAACGGATTCAGAATTATTCTGGAAGATAAAAATGTGAAAGCGATTCTGATCAATATCTTTGGTGGAATTGTTCGTTGCGACAGAGTTGCTAACGGAGTTATTGAAGCTGTTAAAGATCCTGAGATCGCTGAAAAAGTAAAGAATGTACCGATCATTGTTCGTCTTCAGGGAACCAATGCTGAAGAAGCTAAAGAGATCATCGACAATTCAGGAATGAATGTGATTTCTGCTGTTCTTCTTAAAGAAGCTGCAGAAGCGGTTTCTAAAGTAATGGCTTGATCTAAATACATTACAGATAAAGAATTCATAAAAAAGCCCGGCTCATTGAGTCGGGCTTTTTTTGTTCTGTTTGAATCTGTCATCGTTTATTCCCCACCCGTAGGGGCAATTCATGAATTGCCCCTACGGGTGGGGACGATATTTTTAAACTATTCTAAAACTCCCACTTCACTTGTAGCAAGAAATTTCTTCCGGCTTGCGGGTAATAGTAATTGAATCGTTGTTCTCCGCCAAATACATAGCCAAATGTATATCCATTGGTTTCATATTTCTCATCCAACAAGTTGTTGATCATCAAATTTGCAGTGATTCCCTTTGCAAAACTCAGGTTCGTAAATGCATAACTGATTCTAAGATCATTCACTAAATAGGGGTCGATTGAACGAGCATCATTTTGAGTGTTGTCCAAATACTGCTTAGAAACATATTTCGTGGTCAGTTCGGTTGTCAAACCATTCTCCGAAAAACCCAGAATTGAATTAGCAATGATACTTGGTGAAAGCGCTATATCAGTATCTGAATAGTTTCTTTCGATCTGACCACCATTATCATAATCGTCTATAAACTCATTATAATTTTCGATCTTATTTCTGCTGAATGTAGCGTTAGCAGCCCAACTAAAGTTTGATGTTATGGAAACACCACCTTCCAATTCTATTCCCAATCTAGAACTATTCGGTACGTTTTCCCGAACTACTCCGCCAACATCATTGATCTGTCCGGTAACGACTAGCTGATCTTCGTACAACATCGCATATCCGTAAGCACCCACAAAGAATTGCCCGAAATCTCCACGATATCCTGTTTCAACATTATACAGCGTTTCCGGATCTGGGCGACTTGCTGCTGATGACTCTACATACTCATCACGAGTGGGTTCCTTACTTGCTATCCCAAAAGATGCAAATAGACGATTTCCATCATTCACAGTGTAACTCAACCCGAATTTAGGATTGAAGAAAGTGAGGTTATCTGTATCTCTGATATCAACTACTGTATTATTCTGAATGTCGATTCCGTCAAATTCATAGCTAATTGTACGAACCTGAAGATCCAGATATGAACTTAGATTCTCATTAAAAAAGTACTGCGCTTTACCGTATACATTAGCATCTGTTTTGATCGCATTGTTATCGTAATAACGATCTTCAAACTCACTGTTTCCTGCAAATCTCGCCCAGATAACTTCTCCAAAATGGTCACCGTCATATTTGTTTAATCCTCCACCAAAAGTCAGGTTCCAGCTTGTAGAATGAGTGTACTTTGTTGAGAATACCATTCCGTAGAAATCATTATCCAACCATCTTCTCCGAATCAGGTCTGATTCGGTTGGGTCGCCTGGATTAGCTGGAGTAATACCATAGTCTGCGAGATCTTCTCCGCCTTTGTATTCCTCATAATAGCCAGCACCTTTTGTGTAATGAAGCGAAGTATTCAACGACCAATTATCTTGCAGATTATAAGAGTAATGTAATTGGTAATAATCCTGTCCATAATCATCTACCTGATTTTGATAAGGTGATCCTGATTTTTCCATTCCGGCTTCATTGAAAGTACGGTTTCCACTTTCAAGTACACTTTCCTCAACGCCGTACCATGCTTGATAGGTAACCTCGTCACCGGAAAAAATGTCCGCTTTTAGCAAGCTTCTTTTCCCTCTTTTTGAACCGGAAAGGTAAAATGAATTCAGGTCCGAAGAAGCTCGATCTATAAAACCATCCGAAGTGATTTGAGATAATCTTCCTTCAAAACTCCAACCGTTTTTCATCAAGCCTGAGCCTAACTGAATATTGGCTTTACGAGTATTGAAAGAACCCACGCCCGTATTTATTTCTGCATAAGGATCTAAACTATTACTACTGGTTTGTAAATTGATCGACCCTCCAAAAGCTGCAGCACCATTTGTGGATGTCCCAACCCCACGCTGTACCTGAATGTTATCAATGGAAGAAGCAATATCCGGCAGGTTCACCCAAAACACACTGTGTGATTCTGCATCATTTACCGGAATTCCATTTATGGTCACGTTAATTCTAGCCGGATCAACGCCTCTGATCCGAATTCCCGTATATCCAATTCCGGCTCCTGCATCTGAGGTCACAACAGTAGAAGGAGTCAGATTTAACAAGTAAGGTACATCCTGACCAAGGTTCCTTTTTTGTATTTCTTCCTTATCAAGGTTTGAAAAAGTAACCGGAATGGATTCATCCACTCTTGTGGCTTCTACCAGAACTTCGTCGCTAACATAAGTGTCCGGAAGCAACAGAATTTGCAGACCTGACTGACTTCTAACAACAGTTACAGTTTTAGTTTTGAAACCGGTGAAACTGATTCTTAATGACCTATCTTCGCCATCTAAAAGATCGATCTCAAAAGAACCGTCTGTATTTGTGGATACTCCGTTAGAGGTTCCGGTTTGTAGAACAGTGGCTCCGATCAAAGGTTCTTTTGTCTGAGCTTCCAGTACTTTCCCGGAAATTTGAATTTGTGCTGCTGCAAAAGTTGACAGCATGGTGATTAGGATCGCCACCATCAGCGATGATTTGATTAGTTGAAACATAGTTCCTCTTCTTTAGGAATGCCGGGTAGCCGTAGTTTTAGATTTGGCGTCGCGACAAAAATTATAAGTTTATTTAAAAAAGAGGAGGCGAAACAAGCGCATCTTAAAAATAGATAAGCGAACAGGTTTTCCTCCGCCGGTATTACCCGGATCAGGTAGTAGGGTGTGATCTCAGCCTTTGCACTTTGCAAAAGCACCCCTAACCTTTGTAGTTAAACTACGGTTGTAAAACTACGCACTATTTCATCAAAACACGAAAAAAACTGTTAACTTTACCCATTAATCCTAAGGCTCCTGATATGAAACAAATTCGACCAATTTTACTTTTGATTGCATGTGCATTAACTAGCTCTTGTGAACTGAAAAAAGAGATGAGCTCCGTTAATCCGACTAATTGGGACAAACGAGCTGCAGATATTTCGCGACTAAATAACCTTGAATCTGGGAAAACATATCTATCTGTTTACTCTCAAATTTATAGTCGAAATGAGCACCGCACTCATGACCTTACGGTAATAATAAGTATGAGAAACTTAAATCCTGCTGATACCATTTATATCAAAAAAGCCGAATACTTCGATAGTCAAGGAGCTTCTATCAGGTCTTACTTTGATAAACCAATATATCTTGCCCCTATGGAAACAGCGGAAATTATAATCGATGAGAGTGACAAAACCGGTGGACCAGGAGCAAATTTTTTATTCGATTGGGGAGTAAAAAGTACTTCAAATAGTCCACTTTTTGAAGCTATCATGATATCTACTTCCGGACAACAAGGACTTTCATTTACCACGCAAGGCGTGGAACTACACTAATGCCTTTTACATCTAATTAATATCGCAAAACGAATTTCTATGAAACTTAAAATACATTCCACCTCTGCATTTTTGATTCTTTCAGCACTCACATTTTTTGTTGCGTGCAATAATCAATCCGGAGACATTACTCCCGCTGATATTGAAAAGCACATTACCTTTTTGGCAAGTGATTCTCTACAAGGTCGCGAAGCCGGTTCCGCTAACGAAGCTATTGCAGCAAACTACATTGCCGATCATTTCCGGGATTTTGGTTTGGAACCCGCAGGAGATAACGAAACCTACTTTCAGGAATTCACCATTAATACCGCAGTGTTGAGAAATCCACATGCAGGAGATGATGCTGAAGGAGAAAAATTACTTTCCAAAAATGTGGTTGGTTTACTACAAGGAACCGGGAACTCTGATGAGTTGATCATTATTGGAGCGCATTACGATCATTTGGGATTCGGAGAATTCGGCTCCTTATACCGCGGAGAGGAAGAACGCATTCACAATGGCGCTGATGATAATGCTTCGGGAACTGCCGGAGTGCTGGAACTGGCTGAGTATTTCTCTGCAAATCGACCAAAGAAAGATGTTTTGTTTCTGGCTTTTTCAGGCGAGGAAATGGGTTTACTAGGCTCTGCTTATTATGTAGATAATCCAACAGTAGATCTGGAAAACGCTCTTGCTATGATCAACATGGATATGATCGGTAGAATGGTTGATAAAAAATTGATGATCTTCGGAATCGGAACCGCTGAAAACTGGACAGCCATCATAGATTCTGCCAATACCGGAGATCTGGATCTGAATTTGGTAAAAGACGGAACCGGAGCAAGTGATCACACCAGTTTTTATTATAAAGATATTCCCGTGCTTCATTATTTCACGGATACACATGCCGATTACCACCGACCTTCTGACGACACCGAGTATATAAATATGAATGGCACAGCTTTGGCACTTCATCATTTAGTGCGGGTAATGGTGCAACTGGATGAACTACAAAAAGACGAACTGGCTTTTGTGGAGGCTCCGGGTGAACAACGTCAGTCTATGAGTTTAGAAGGACCAACCTTAGGCGTGCTCCCGGATTACGGCTATGAAGGTGAAGGAATGAAGATCACGGGTGTAACTAAAGGTCGTGCAGCTGCAAACGCCGGGGTACAAGGCGGAGATATTATTGTAGGAATTGCCGGTGAAGAACTTGCCGATATTTACGCCTACATGACCATGCTCAACAAACTCAAAAAAGGGCAATTGACTACAATTACTGTTTTGCGTGATGGCGAAAGAAAGACGATGGATTTGGAGTTGTAGGATTGGATGTAATGCAAACAAATAAATAAACCAATAGTTTGTATAGAATATGTTACAGTGGTGATACTAAAATAAAATACTATGTGTAATATCACGATAATTTCATCATTCCATAAAAACTATGGAAAATGTAATCCCAATGAATTGCTAAAAATCATTGAGAGTTTTAAACCAGAAGTAATATTCGAAGAGCTAGATAAAAAGACTTTTAGAGAGATATATGTTAATGCAAACACACCCGTTTCAAATGAAGCAATAGCTATTAGTTACTACTTAAAAAAACATCCTATTGAACACATTCCAGTTGACACTTATCAATTTGATTTTAGTAAGTTATTTAGTGGGGCTGAACAAATTAGTCTAATCAATCAAGAATATTCAAATTTATGGAAACAGCACGCCTCTTTTATAAAAAAGTTTGGCTATGAATATCTCAACAGCGATGATTGCTTTAAAATCGTACAAAGAATAAAGACATTAGAACAAAATGCATTAGTTGGAATAAATGATAAAAAACTTTCAAATAGTTATGAAACTGAACTCTTGATTAACGAAAAAAGAGAACTTGAGATGCTTAAAAACATCTATGACCATTGTATGAAATCACCAATTTCTAAAGGAATTTTTATCTGCGGTGTTGATCATATACATGGATTTAAGGGAAAGCTTACGGATTTCAAATTAAGTGAGAATATCAATATCGAATGGAATTTCTTCATAGCAAACTAAATCTATAATAGCTTAACGCAATTCCGAAAGAATAAGAGGCGCGTTAACCTCGTTTCGTGACCCTGCTGCGAAATATGGTGCGGCAAGCTCCTGCCTCCATAAGGCGGAGTTTCAGCTCTGCATTCCTAACAAGACGTTTGTAACGAGGGGATGAACAAATCCTAACTTCTTTGTTTACTAGTATTTTAAGATTGTTTTGTGGATTTTATCCGGTCAAACTCGGAAAATCCTTGTTTGGATAATTTTATTTTAGCGCCCAATCAATACACATGACAAACTTTTATGTATTAAGTCATTCTACTCGGAGCATTGATCTGTTTTATGAAGTGATTGAGCCATACAATGATGTTGATCTTTTTAAATGCAGCATTTCTCTTGCCTCACCATTACCAGTTAAAAAATCTCAAGGTTATTATGAAAATGATGTTATCAGGCTTCAAGATCCTTTTAATTTCTTGATTTCTAACCGCTTAAAAACTTTATTGCTGTCATCTTGTATTTCTGGATGGAGAACATATGATGTTGTAATAGGTGGAAAACTCAGTGAGAATTATTCTGGTTTTTGTATTAAAGGTAGATGTGGTTCAAGATTGAGACCAAAAGAAAAAGGTTTCATTAACGGAATTCAGTTTGAAATAGATACTTGGGATAGAAGCGATATTTTTATCCCAAATGACTCACTAACAATTTTTTGCACAAAAAAGGTTAAACAAGTATTTGCCGAACTCAAGCTTAAAAATATAGTATTTCAAAGAATTGAAGATTTTGAATGGTATAATCCTAGAGTGCGATAACAAGCGCTTTAAGCGGGCTCGATTAGGGTTCAGAACTTCATAATCATGTCCAACTCTGGAAGAGTTGTTGCACGGAACATGTACTCATTTAAGAGAAAATCCTCCTTTGAAGGAGGTGTCCGCCTGCGGACGGAGGATGTTGTGCGATTTAATAGCTCGGAAGCTGCACAACATCCCTCTGATCTCACACAAGTGTTCGATCGGTCTCCCTTCGAAGGGAGATTTAGAATTTTCGCATCAATCTACTGACCCACTCTTGTTCTCCTGCCTACCGCAGGCAGGCTCCCTAACATCAGGGAGAGAGACTCTTAAACCAGCTAAGAAATTGTTATCAAAGTCCCCTTCCCTTGTTTAAGGGACGGGACAGGGATGGGTTCGTCGGAAAACATACTCCTGATAAGAATTTAGACTTGTGACAATAAAAACAATTCAGTTACTTCAACAAAAACGAAAAACTCTGCGCCGCTTAAACGCTGGGTCGTTATACTGCCTATGAAAAAGGAGATTAGAAAATTCAATCCTATTGATGTTGAACTAAGATTCCCTATAGCAGGAAAGCTTGATGGTTGGTATTTCAAAATTGAAGAAATAAGTAACGGTGCATATCAGGTATCAGGTTCTGATTTGTTTGGTAGAATTGTTTCAAAAACTGGTGGTGATCCTGATGTCACACTTGTTGAATGCATAAAAAAAGCCACCGAAATTCAATCCCAAATTGAAAAATGAGTCCCAGGCAGTATAACAAGCATTTCAAGCGGACACTGAATCAAGTTCAGCGCATGCTCGTTTGAAGCTTTTAACTAAAATCTTAAATTGTGACGTGCCACTTAAACGCAGGATCGTTATCGGTATGAAAACCAAGTTGAGCTATAGATTTTTTTTCTTACTTATATTCTCATCTCTTACTGTCTTTTGCACTCAACAAAAACAAGAAGTAAAAAAGGAATCAATATTTACAACTCAGGATAGTCTAAAAAAAATTTACTCTGACCTTCATAAAGTATTATACGACTCGCTAAAAACAGAAGCTGTAAAAACGGATTCATTGTATCAGGTCGCAAAAAAAAGTCCAACTGACCGTAATTGTTCAATGTTTTTGGAATCAATGCCAAAAGATTTCATCACTTTTTCTAATTATTATACTCTATTTGCAGCTGCCGATGGAAAATTAGTATATAACCATAATGTTGAAGCCACTCATTATGATTTTAATGATCCTGTAATTGCTCCGAATGAAGACGATTATTTTATAATTGATCACGTCCAATTTATTGAAGAAAATCCATGTTTTAGTAAGGAGCAAAAAGCCTGGTGGTTAATACAAGTATCACAAAAAGGAGAATGGGGCGCAGATAATTTAGGTGATCTACTACGATTTCAAGCACAGCACTTCAATAATCACGTAGATTTGTACTGTAAAATTCTTCAATCTAAAAATTACTCAACTTCATTCGAGTATTTTTATACTTTACTAGATAATGCACATATAGATAAAAAAGTTTTAAGTAGATATAATAGCACTAAAACAGAATTATCAGAAAATTGCTCTACGTTAATTCCAATATTAGATGATGTTTTTGGGCAATTAAATCAAAAGGTGCATTAGTACTGATACTGCGGACATGCCTTGCAGTTTATCTCATTTCCAAGCTAGTCTGACCCACTCTTGTTCTCTCCCTAACATTAGGGAGAGAGACTCTTAAACCAACTAAGAAATTGTTATCGAAGTCCCCTTCCCTTTTTTAAGGGAAGGGACAGGGATGGGTTCGTCGGAATACATACTCCGGATAAGAATTTAGACTTGTGACAATAAAAACAATTCAGTTACTTCAATAAAAACAAAAAACTCTGTGCCGCTTAAACGCAGGGTTGTCTTGCCTAATAATCATGAATAAGCTTTCTTTCTTATTATTACTTGCCTTAGTATTAATTGGTCAAAATATTTTTGCTCAAATCAATATTGGTGAGCAAGTTCCTGAGGAGTGGCTGAAAAAAGCGTTAGAACAGCCATCGGATAAGAGCCTTATTATAGAATTTGGAAAATTATTTTTTTCTGAAGCTGTTTCAACTAAATCTTATATGTATGATGAAAAAGAACCTCTTCTAAATCTTACTAAAATAAATCTAGACAATGATATTGAGTCTGAATACCTATTATTCATTGGAACTAATTATTCTGAAACAAATTTTTATGTTATTGATGATAATCTATCAATCATTTTTGGTGAATATTTATACTTGCATAATGAGTATCCACAACTCAGAATTTATAACACTTTAGACCAACACAAATTATTTGGATATAAATTTCTTTATGGAAGAGGGTCTGGACATTGGTTGTTTTCAAATAAAGTATTTCGCGTGGAATCAGGGAAGGTTTCTTTAGTATTAGAATTCATCGATAGTTCAAATGACAGTTTTAATTATGCAGGTATTAATGGAAAGATTGAAACCAATAATATTCGAGAATATGGCGGTGATATTTTTGTTAAATATTCCTATGATCTTTATTTGCGCTACGATTTAATCCAAGATTTAGGAATAGAATTTGAAGGCAATTCTTACTCATTATTTGATGAGAATGAAGTAACCATCATCTATTCTTATGATCCAGTAACAAATCAATTGGTTTACAATGATCATAATATTAGTCAAGAAATGATGGAATATTTTTTTCAACCAAGTAATGATTCATTATTTCTCAAAGCCTTTAATAATAAACTTGATGAAAAATATTCTCAAGGTTCCAACTTAGATAGAAAACTTATTGATTATCTTAGAAGAAATAAAAATTAGGCATAACAAGCATTTCTAACGGACTCTATTAGGATGACGTCAAAGATTGAGATTCTAAACTATCTAACCCACTCCTATTCTAGCTCTAACATTAAGAAGAGAGATTTTAAGTTAAATCGGTTGAAATTCTATTATTACATTACATTTACTCTCTAAATAATCCGATCACATATGGAATGCTCCGTTTATATTGCTACCAGCGCCGATGGTTTTATCGCAAAACCGGATGGCGATATCAAATGGCTTCTGAGGAAAGAATATGAAGATGCTGCTAAAATTGGTTTAGTATACAGTGAGTTCATTTCAACAGTAGACGCAATTGTGATGGGGCGACACTCCTATGAAAAAGTTTTGACTTTCGATGATTGGTATTACGAAGGAATCGAAGTAATTGTACTGACCACCCAAAAATTAACCGCACCTGAGCATTTATCGGGCAAAGTGAGGTTCGAATCCGGAGCGCCAAAAGATATTGTCCGGAAACTGACTAAAGAAGGGAAAACTCATCTTTACATAGACGGAGGAATTACAATTCAAAAATTTCTTGAAGCAAATCTGATTAACGAAATGACTATTACAGTGATTCCAATTCTGCTTGGAAATGGAATTCCTTTATTTAGTAATGGAAAGGAAGAGCAACAACTTGAGTTGATGGATGTATCTTCTTCAAAAAGCGGAACTGTACAAAAGAGATATCGGGTGAAATAATAGAGCCGCATTCCTGACGGGATTTCAGAACAAGAGGAAACCCAAATCGATCTTTTAACTCTTCCAGAGTTATAAACGCCCCAATTTATGAGTAATCACCCTATTCAACTCTGGAAGAGTTGGTGCACGGAACATGTACTCATTTATGAGAAAATCCTCCTTTGAAGGAGGTGTCCGCCTGCGGACGGAGGATGTTGTGCAGCTTCTGAGCTTGTAAACTGTACAACATCCCTCTGATCTCACACAAGTGTTCGATCGGTCTCCCTTCGAAGGGAGATTTAGAATTTTCGCATCAATCTACTGACCCACTCTTGTTCTCTCCCTAACTTTAGGGAGAGAGACTCTTAAACCAGTTAAGAAGTTATTATCGAAGTCCTCTTCCCTCGAAGAAGGGAAGGGACAGGGATGGGTTCGTCGGGAAACACGCTCCGACTAAAATTTCACAATTCCATACCCTAGCATTTTTTTCTCTATTTTAAGTTCTTTCATAAATGCATTTTGAGGTCAAAATGCACACATCTGTTTCAATTCTTAAAAGAAGTTTATGACCATATCCGTCTACATGTTAACAGCTGCAGCTTTGCTCTTGATCAGCATCTTTTCAAGTAAGCTGGCAAGTCGGTACGGCGTTCCGGCTTTGCTTATTTTTTTGGGTGTAGGCATGATTTTCGGCTCTGATGGATTAAACTGGGTGTATTTTGATGACTATCAGCTGGCACAATCACTTGGTATCATCGCGCTTATCTATATTCTTTTTTCCGGTGGACTTGATACACAATGGAAAAAAGTAGGTCCTATCATTTCTCCCGGCATTGCGCTTTCCACCCTCGGTGTTTTAATAAGTGCCCTTGTTGTAGGCGCGTTCGCATATTGGTTACTTGGCTTTAGCTTGCTTGAAGGGATTTTATTAGGAGCCATTGTATCATCAACAGATGCCGCTGCTGTATTTTCGGTTCTCCGTTCCAAAGCGATGGGATTTAAATATCGTCTGAAGGAATTAATGGAATTCGAATCCGGCACTAATGATCCCGTAGCTATATTTCTAACTATCGGCATCATCCAACTACTCACATTGCCTGAGTTTAGCGGATTATCTTTAGTATTCCTTTTTCTGCGACAGATAGCTATTGGATTGGCTGCAGGATACTTGTTCGGAAAAACAATTACATGGGTTACCAACCGGATCAATTTGGAATATGATGGACTGTATCCTGTACTAACTTTGTCATTTGTTCCATTGATCTACGCTACAACGGATCTTTTAGGAGGCAGTGGATTTCTGGCCGTTTACCTTGCCGGTCTAGTGCTTGGTAATTCAAATTTTATTCATCGTCGCAGTTTGATCAGCTTTTTTGATGGTGTGGGCTGGCTTATGCAAATTGCCATGTTCCTGAGTCTTGGGCTTCTAGTATTTCCGAAACAGATCATTGCCATTTCTATTCAGGGTTTATTAATTGCACTCGTTTTGATCCTGCTCGCACGACCAATCAGCGTTTTTATGTCGTTGATGTTTTCCAGATTCAATGCCCGAAGTAAGCTAATGGTTTCATGGACAGGCCTCCGGGGCGCCGTTCCTATTATTATGGCGACCTTCCCATTGGTTGCCGGAGTAGAAAATGCGGAGATGATCTTCAGTATTGTCTTTTTTGTAGTTGTAACATCGGTGATCATTCAGGGACCGACTATCCCATGGGTTGCTCGTCGCCTCCGAGTTGATTCTCCCATTCCGCCAAAAACAAAATTCCCGATCGAGTTTGAACCTTCCATTGATACCAAAAGTGCACTAAAGGAAATCATGATCGAAAGCAAGGATCCTGTAGTTGGCAAAAGTGTAGTTGATCTGAATTTCCCTGACAAAGCATTGATCGTGATCATAAACCGTGAAGGGAAATTCATCGTCCCCAGGGGTACTACTGAAATGAGATCTAACGATAAACTTTTGATACTCGCTAAAAAACAGTTAATGACTGAAATCAGAGGAATTTTAAAAGGAGAGAAATCTTTACATTCTAAAAATTAACTTTCTTCATTCTATGAAAAACTTAGAAAAAAAATCTGTCATTTTTGTGCGTATCAGTGCGCTGATACTTGCCGTTTATGCTTTTGCTTTCCTGGTTACACCTGAGCTTTTAGGTGACTTAGTTGGCTTTACGCACTATAGTCCAAACACTTTAGTAGAAATAACTGCTTTTTATGGTGGACTAGAATTAGGAATGGCTATTTTCTTAATGTGGTCTGCGGCAGATAAAAGCAGAGTACATTATGCATTAATGATGCTATTCTTTGTATTTCTGACAGCCGGTGTGGCTCGTCTTTTTGGAATTATACGATTCGGTTTTGAAGATCCCAGTCAACCAATTGTTACTGCATTAGAGATTGCATGGGCATTTATTGCCATTTGGATGGCGCGTGCAAAAAAGAACTAATTCTATTCCGCATATAACAAAAACAGCTGAATGGTATTCTCTAGAACGGCTGGAAATTAAACTTTATAGTTGATACTAATGGCACATGATGAATTAAAACGGCTCTTGTTTGGGAGTGATAAAAGTAGTGATACTACCTTAATGCGAGTTGAAGTTGGTTGCAATAACAACGCATCCAAAGTTCTGGAAAAAGCAATTGAAGCCCTTACTGTGATCCTTTCAGTAAATAGTGTTTGCGAAGGTAAGGAAGACTGGTTGACAACAGAAAGCTATGAGATGCTGGAGTCCTGGTTTACAAACAATGTATTGCCTGATAACAATGATGACAGACTACTTGATGGCATTCAGAATGTTCGATGGTTTGGTGAAGGACGTGATTGGTTTTGGTGGTCTGCTCAGGTTGCTGATGAAAACACCTTATATGTTTACATATTAGTTGTCGGATTTCCCATCTCCGGCTTTGATAGCTTGCGTTGGTTATTGAAGTGTTGCGGCGCATCCGTAGTTGAACAAGGAGAAGCAGTAAAATCTTCAGATCTATAGTAAATAATTGAATCTAAATTGATACTTCCACAAATCCTGAATCGAGGTAAGGATGACGAACTTATTTTGATTTCTATGTAGAATCACTAGCTTCTTTCTTTAACTAGCTACTTCATATGACAATTTTCGGGCACATATCTGTTTTCATTTCCATCATTCTTGGATTGGCAGTAGTTCATTTATTGAGCGGATTATCTTTAATACTGGATACCCGAAAGCAATCAAAAGTGTATTGGGTTCATTTACTATGGACTTTCAATATGTTATTTGCAGTAGTTTTGATTTGGATAAGCAGCTTTGCGCTCTCTCCCATAGAAGACTTCCGAATGTTCCATTTTATCAATCTGCTAGCTTATGCAATCGTAACTTATCTGATGAGTGGACTCTTGTTTCCCGTTCAGGGAGAAGAAGTGGTAGACTTCCGGGAACATTTCACATCTAATAGAAAACGCTTCTTTATCCTTGGGATTATTTATGTTTTTGTAGACGCTGCGGATGGCGTTCTGGAACATTTCGAAACCGGTATCCCGTTAGATATTGGACAATTTGGAACACTAAGTGTGTGGCTGATTTTTTTTACTATATCTGTATTTAAAGACACCAAGTTCCTGAATACTCTTGTAGCTATAATCTTTACAATTGGTTTGATCGGGTGGCTTGTAAGCATTATCGATACCGGTATTCTCGTTTGGTAATAAAGACTTGTAGCCCTCTTCAACGGGATTACTTCCTTACATGTATTATTCGGAAATGGTAAAAATAACTCTTTCAGAAATGCGGCTTCGAGATGGTGAAGGAATAGCAGATCTTTTAACTCTTCCAGAGTTTAAATGCCCCAATTTATGAGTAATTATCATATTCAACTCTGGAAGAGTTGGCACAGGAGCGTGTAATCGTCTAGGAGAAAATCCTCCTTTGAAGTTAGGGAATCCCGATAATAAGCCTGACCTTTACAGAGCGCTTACCATTACCGCTATTATGTGGATGAGCAGAATTCTAATATCATATATTCATGAAAATACTAGTCCGAAACCTTACACGAAGCATTACAGAAAAAGAAGTCCAAGAACTTTTCGAAAAATATGGTGTGGTTGAAAGCTGTGACTTGGTTCTGGATAAAAGCACGCGAAAATCAAAGGGCTTTGGTTTTGTTGAAATGCCGAACTCAGAAGAAGCTAAAACAGCAATAAAACAACTGAACGGTAAGAAGTTTGTGAATCACCCTATAAGAGTTAAACAAGCGGATTAAGCCTACAAATCCTTCGGAAGTATCTGATGACACTCCATTTTTTCTCGTTTTGTAGCTCTTTCAAAAATCCGGCATTGAGATGGTGAAGGAACAGCTGATCATCATAACAGAACCTCAACGAATAAAACCTGTTCGCAAAGCGAGCATTTGGTTTTATTCAGAGGTTCGTAGATGATCTGCCCGGAAGCATCTCCGCCGGGAGTTTTTGGTACTTTTGTCGGTACAAAAGTACAGAAAGGAATGAGAGCAAAACTGATCTATAACTCTTCCAGAGTTATATGTGTACAAATTTATTAGTCGTAATCATATTCAACTCTGGAAGAGTTGGTGCACGGAATATATCTCACCCATAAGAAATTATTAAAGGATACGGTCATCTCGCGGCGAATGCCCGAGATCTGGATTGGAATAAAAGGGTATAGCCTTAATAACGATCCGGATTCCTGCCTTCGCAAGAATGACCAAGTCCATGGTTTAAAATTTTAATATTGAGATTCTAAGCAGAAGCTTGGAATAGAAAAAATCCTCCTTTGAAGGAGGTGTCCGCCGAATGGCGGGCGGAGGATGTGTACGGTTTACTAGTTCGAAAGCTGCACAACATCCCTCTGATCTCACACAAGTGTTCGATCGGTCTCCCTTCAAAAGGAGATTTAGAACTTTTGCATCAATTACCTGCCCCACCCTTGTTCTCTTCCTAACATTAGGTAGGGAGACTCTTAAACCAGCTAAGAAATCATTATTAAAGTCCCATCCCAAAAACCCTTTGTGTTCTCTGTGGTTAAAACAATTCCCAGCCATTGCTAACCCTCCCTTGTTCCCTCAGAATGACTTTTTTAAAAACCATTACCTTCAATCAATATTGAACATTCATTATTCGATATTCAACACCCTCTCCATCCTCTCCTGAATTTCCTCTAACATCAAATTTCCGATACTGCCTTCGTGCGTGTGATTCAGTTCTTTTGGAGGTACAAAACTTTCGTCTTCGATCTGTTTTGCAACTTGCTGATAGGCTTCGCGAAAAGGAATTCCTTTTACCACTAATTCATTAACAGCCTCTACAGAAAAGATGAGTTTATATTTTGGATCATCCAAAATGTCCTTAACCGGTTCAATTTTTGACACAGAATAAGAAACGATTTTCAGACAGCTTTTCATTTCTTTGATGGCCGGGAATAACAATTCCTTCAACAGCTGAAAATCTCTGTGATACCCGGAAGTGAGATTGCTTAAGGTTATCATGATCTGATTTGGAAGCGCCATCAGCACATTGGTTTTAGCGCGAAGCAATTCAAATACATCCGGATTTTTCTTGTGGGGCATAATACTGGAACCCGTTGTAAGCTCATCAGGTAATTTCAAGAATTGAAAATTCTGACTGTTGTACAGGCACACATCAGCGGCTAGCTTGTTCAAGGTTGAAGCCAGATTTGCCAGCACTGAAGCAACAACCTGTTCTGTTTTTCCCCTTCCCATTTGGGCATATACTGAATTGTAGACCATACTTTCAAATCCAAGTAGGTCAGAAGTCATTTGTCGATTAAGCGGAAAGCTGGAACCATAACCCGCCGCTGATCCCAACGGATTTCTGTTCACAACTTTATATGCACCATTCAATATCTCCACGTCATCAACTAAACTCTCTGCGTAAGCGGAAAACCACAATCCGAAACTACTCGGCATTGCCGCCTGAGTATGTGTATATCCCGGCATCAATACATCTTTGTGCATGTCTGCCTTATCGATAAGTGCAGAAAATAAGTCATTGGTGAGTGATCGTATTTCCTCTAATTGTTCTCTCAGGAATAAACGAATATCAACTAACACCTGATCATTTCTGGATCGGCCGGAATGGATTTTTTTACCTACATCACCCAGTTCTTTGGTCAACATCAATTCGATCTGGGAATGCACATCTTCCACCCCGTCTTCGATCTGAAACTTTCCTTTTGCAATGATCTGCTCCTGAATATTCTCCAGTTCTCTGATCAGAATCTCTAGCTCAGATTTCTCCAATAAGCCTACGGATTCCAGCATAGTGATATGAGCAATGGTTCCGCGCACATCATGTTTTGCCAGTTCAAGATCCAGTTCACGGTCTTTCCCAACGGTAAACTCTTCAATGAATTGATCCGTTTTAATTCCCTTTTCCCAAAGTTTTTTTGCCATAATAACTTCCTTTATTTCTGAGTGTGTCTATTTACACACACACCTGAATCCCCTCTCAAGAGGGGACTTTTCCTTTCCTATAATTCCAAATTATTTAATAACTCAATATAAGTTTCGATACCTTCTTCGATCTCGCTCAGGTAAATATATTCATCGGCGGTATGTGAGCGATGCGTGTCTCCCGGTCCCATTTTAATACAAGGAAACGGCATGTGAACCTGATCCGACATAGTTTGCGAACCATAGGTTTTTATTCCAAGCACTTTGCCTTTCATAACCACAGCATGATTCTCAGAAATACCGGATGCGTTTAGGTTCAGCGATCTTGGATTTACTTCACAGTTCACATTTTCCTTAATGAGCTCAACAACTTCTTTGTTAGTGTAATGCTCATTCGGGCGGACATCAACAACGAACTTACATACATCGGGCACCACATTGTGCTGAGATCCGGCTGAGATCTGTGTCACCGTCATATTCACTTTCCCTAGTACTTCCGATCTCTTTTCAAATTCATAATTTCTGAACCACTCGATGTCCTTCATCGCCTTATAAAGAGCGTTTTCTCCTTCACTTCTTGCAGCATGACCGCTTTTCCCGTGAGCTACACAATCCAGAACGATCAACCCTCGCTCAGCAATTGCCATGTCCATAGATGTCGGTTCGCCCACCACTCCAAGATCGATCTTCCCCAATTCTTCTAACACAATTGGAACGCCTTGTTTGCCTGAAGTTTCTTCTTCAGCAGAGGCTAGAAAAACCAGATTGTAGTTTTGATCAGTACCTGCCAAATGAATAAAAGTATGCAACAAACTAATCAATGGACCGCCGGCGTCGTTACTTCCCAACCCGATCAATTTTCCCTCTTCAATAGTTGGGCTGAATGGATCGTAACTCCATTTGGAAGAAGTTTTCACTGTATCGTGATGAGAATTCAGAAGAATCGTCGGCTTTGATGCATCTCTTTCTCCTGCCCACGCCCAAACATTGTTCTTCTTTCTCTGAGCATCAAAACCCTGCGCCTTTAAATACTCTTCAATCATATCCGCAGTTTTATCCTCCTCCCCACTATAAGATTGAATGGATATCAGTTGCTTTAGTAATTCTATGGCGTTTTGTTGTAGTTTTTTCATAATACTATGTTCATAAGTAGATAAGTAAATAAGGTGGCTTTCACCTTTCACCTTTCACCTTTCACCTTTCACCTAACCAACCTCGTTCCTTTTTCTTCATCTTTAAACACATCAAATCCTATAATTCTGACTTTTTTAGCTCCTGCATTCAGTGCTTTAAAACCCAGATCCAGTTTAGGGATCATTCCTTCTTTTATGATTCCATTTCCTTCCAGATGGCGATATAACAATAAATTCATTTCGGTGATCAATTTCTCGCCATTCATAACGCCCTCGAGATCAAAACACAGATCCATTGCAACATCTCCATACTCTGCCAAGCCTGAAGTAATAAATCCCGCGATATTATCTGCGTTTGTATTCAACAGCTGTCCATTGCCGTCGTGTGTCAGAGGTGCAATTACTGGTGTAATTCCTTCGCTCAATAAGCTGTTTAAAACCGTCGCGTCTACTTGTTCGATATCCCCCACAAAACCAAAATTGATAGGTTCCGGATCTCTTTTTTTCGATTGAATCAGGTTCATATCAGCGCCGGAAAGACCAATTGCGTTACAACCCAACGCCTGAAGTTTTGCCACGATCTTTTTATTCACCAATCCGCCGTAAACCATGGTCACCACATCGATCATATCGGAATCGGTTATTCTTCTGCCATTGATCATTTTGGATTTCAGTCCCAGCTTTTCTGCTACATCGGAAGCTATTTTCCCACCGCCATGAACCAGAATTTTCTTTTCTTCAATTTGTGCAAAATCCTTCAGAAACTGATCCAGCTTTGCCTCGTCATCAATGACTTTACCACCGATCTTTATGACTTTTATTTCACTCATTTTTCAGAATTTTATTGAATATAGTTTGAGCCGAAACAATTCTGTTGGTTGCTTCTTCGATTACCAGTGAATTCGCGCTGTCAATTACTGCATCGCTCACAACCACATTTCTGCGAACGGGCAAACAGTGCATGAATTTAGCGTCATTCGTGAGATTCATTTTGGCCTCATCAACCATCCAGTTTTTATCTTCAGATAGTATTTTTCCATAATCCGAATAACTACTCCAGTTTTTTGCATAGATGAAATCAGCGCCTTCAAATGCTTTTTCCTGATCGTATTCGATATGCGCATTCCCTGAAAATTCAGGAGCTAATTCGTAGCCTTCGGGATGAGTGATCGTAAGATCATACTCCGCTTTTTGAGTCCACAACGAAAACGAATTCGCCACCGCCTGAGGAAGTGCTCTCGGATGAGGCGCCCAAGTCAGTACTACTTTTGGTTTCTCTATCTTCTTATGAGTTTCAATAGTGATCAGATCCGCAAAAGCTTGCAAAGGATGTCTGGTAGAAGACTCCAGATTTACCACCGGCACCGGACAATGTTTAAGAAACTGACTCAAAACCTGTTCTGAATAATCAGATTCGCGATCTTCCAATTTTGCAAAAGCACGGATCGCCACCAGATCAAAGTAAGAACCGATCACTTGTGCTGCTTCTTTGACGTGCTCCGCTTTGTTTCCATTCATGACAGCTCCGTCAGCGAACTCCAGTTGCCAACCGCCTGCGCCCACATCAAAAACAGTTACATCCACACCCAGATTCTGAGCCGCTCTTTGGGAACTCAACCTGGTTCGCAAACTTGGATTTAGAAACAACAAGCAGATCGACTTATTTCGGATGCTTCCCTTCTCTTTAAATGGGTTTTTCTTTACTTCCAATCCTTCTTGGATCAGACTTTTCAGATCGTCTACATCATCAATTGAGAAAAACTGTTTCATGATAATTCTTCCTTTATAGCTTTTAAAAAATCCACCGTTTCTCTTTTTCCAATTCCCAAAGCCGGCAATAACCGCAAGGTATTTTTATTTGATGAGGAGCCGGTAAAAATGTGATGTTTATATAATAATGCCTTTCTCATTTCAGCGATCTCAAATTCGAATTCCACTCCTATCATCAATCCTGCACCACGAACTTCTTTTACCTTCGGGAACTGCTTCAATTCTTCCATCAGGTATTCACCCATTTCTTCTGCGTGCTTAATCAGGTTTTCCTTTTCCATCACTTCCAGCACCGCCAAAGAAGCTGCACAGGCCAAATGATTTCCACCGAATGTTGTTCCCAGCATTCCGAATGTAGCCTCGAACTTTGGATGCGTGATAATTCCTCCAACAGGAAACCCATTGCCCATTCCTTTTGCCATGCTGATAATATCCGGCTCAACTCCCGAATGTTGATGCGCAAAGAACTTACCCGTTCTTCCAAACCCCGATTGTATCTCATCCAGAATGAGAACCGTATTTGTTTGATCACACAGCCTTCTGACATGCTTCAGGAATTCAGGAGTGGGTGCATGAATGCCACTGATCCCTTGAATGCCCTCGATCAAAACCGCACATACATCTTCTTGTTTTAAAGCTTCTTCAACACCCTCAAAATCTTCCAATTTTAGTCGAACAATTTCTGCTCCTTCATTTACAGGAAACAAGATCTTAGGATTGTCGGTAGCAGCAACAGCAAGCGAAGTTCTACCATGAAATCCTTTTTCGAAAACCAGAATTTTCTTTCTTCCATTGTGTGCAGATGCCATTTTCAGTGCATTCTCGTTGGCTTCTGCCCCTGAATTGCACAGAAATAAATTCCAGTCTGCGTATCCGGAAAGTTCTCCCAGCTTCTTTGCTAGCTCTTTCTGAATTCCGATGGGAACAGAATTTGAATAAAAACCGATCTTGTTTATTTGCTCAGTGATGCGTTTCACATAATGCGGATGTGAATGTCCGATAGAAATAACGGCATGACCACCATACATATCTAAATATTTGGTTCCGTCTTCCGTGAAAACATAATTCCCTTTAGCTTTCACGGGCTCCACATCAAACAAGGGATAAACAGGTAATAAATCCATCAGAATGTGCTCCCTTTCAATTTCAATCCGGTAGTTTCTTCCAGACCAAACATCAGATTCATATTCTGAACTGCTTGTCCTGAGGCACCTTTTACTAAGTTGTCTATAACTCCCGTTATTAGTAATTGATCTCCCTCTTTCTGAAGATGAATGACGCTCTTGTTAGAATTCACAACTTGTTTTACATCCACTGCTTTTTCTGAAATATGAACAAATGGATGACCACTGTAATAATCTTTGAACAACACAACGGCTTCTTTAAGGGACAACTCTGTTTTCAGATAACAGGCTGCTAATATTCCTCTGGTAAAAGCCCCGCGAAACGGAATGAAATTAATAGTGCTATCAAAATCATTATTAAGCTGAGTTACACTTTGTGTGATCTCGCCAAGATGCTGATGAGTAAATGCTTTATACACTGAAGCATTATTACTTCTCCAACTAAAATGGGTAGTTGATGTTGGGTTTTGCCCCGCTCCGGTACTGCCCGTCATCGCTGACACATGAATATCATTGTTCAACAAATTAGCAGCAGCCAGAGGTAACAGGCACAACTGAATACAAGTTGAAAAGCATCCCGGGTTAGCTACTTTTTCTGCTTTTTTGATCAGATCTCTGTTCAACTCAGGCAAGCCATAGATAAATTCATTTCCTTCGGATTTCAAACGAAAATCTGAACTCAGGTCAATGATCTTTGCCTTTTCAGGAATTACTCCTGAATCTATAATTCCTTTCGATTTCCCATGACCTGAGCAAAGAAAAACAACATCCACATCCTGATCTAACTGCTCATCAAATACCAGATCGATCTCACCGATCAGGTCCGGATGCGCCTCATGGATTTTTTGTCCCGAGTGACTTTTACTGACAACAGAATTCAGTTCCACTTTAGAGTGATTGATCAAAATTCTGATCAACTCACCGGCTGTATATCCTGCTCCGCCAATTATTCCAACTTTAATCATTGTTCTGTACCGATTGTTGAATGAGCGTTGCGTTTGCCAAGATCTTCGTAAAGCCTTTTACATCTTCGCCACTCCAGCCCTGATTCATCTCCCCGTACTGACCATGTTTTGATTGCATCAGATCAAATTCAGATTCAATGCCGATCAGTTCGAATTGCTTAGGTTCTAATTTCACAAACACCTTTCCGGTCACTTTTTGCTGAGTATTTTCCAGAAAAGCTTCGATATCTCTCATAACCGGATCCAGAAATTGTCCTTCGTGCATCAACATTCCATACCATTCGCCCAACTGATCTTTCCAGTACAACTGCCATTTTCCCAACACATGTTTTTCCAGCAATTGATGCGCTTTGATCAATATCATGGGCGCTGCTGCTTCAAATCCAACTCGGCCTTTTATTCCGATGATGGTATCACCTACATGAATGTCTCTGCCAATTCCATAAGGTTGCGCAATTTCCTGAAATTTTTTGATCACCTGAACAGGAGTTAACTTCTCACCGTTAATTGAAGTTGGTTCTCCATTTTCAAATCCGACTTCCACTGTTAATTCATCGCTTTCAGAAACTTTTGTTGGCCACGCTTCTTCCGGCAGTGTTTGATGAGAAGTGAGTGTTTCAGCACCGCCCACACTCGTTCCCCACAATCCTTTGTTGATGGAATATTTCGCTTTCGCCCATTCTTTTTCCACTCCGTGACTTTTCAGGAATTCCACTTCTTCTTCACGACTCAATTTCATGTCTCTGATGGGCGTGATGATCTCCATCTCCGGAGCAAGCACATTAAAGATCAGATCGAAACGAACCTGATCATTTCCAGCTCCCGTGCTTCCGTGTGCGATGGCGTCAGCGCCGATCTTCTTGGCGTATTCTGCTATAGCCACCGCTTGAAAAACACGCTCTGCACTAACTGAAAGCGGATAAGTATGGTTCTTTAACACATTTCCGAATAACAGATATTTAATTCCTTTCTGATAGAATTCCTGCTCAACATCAATGCAGACGTGATCTTCGATACCCAGATCAGCAGCTTTCTGTGCCAGTGCTTTTTGTTCTGCTTCATCAAATCCACCGGTGTTTACAGCGGCGGTAAACACTTCGTATCCCTTTTCTTTTGCAAGATGGATGGCACAATAACTGGTGTCTAAACCACCACTGAATGCTAGTACTACTTTTTTATTTTTCTTCATGATTATTTCCTTTTACTTGAAAGGTCATCCTGAACCACGTGCTGAACTTGATTCAGTATTGTTTCAGGATCTGCCTCCCTGCTTAATAGCTATAAATTTAAAAGACCTTCAACGGTTTAATGAGTTTTTGAACAGAAGCGGTCTTCATCTGCACCCAACGGTAAAATTTTCTGATGTTTGCTTCGCGTTCTTCTTTTGGTTTGTTATTCGGATGCTTAGGATCGTACAGCATTCCTGTGCATAAACAATTCTTACGATCATTTCTGGAGAGGATGTCGTAATTCGGACAGCTTTGACAACCTCTCCAGAACGTTTCATCCTGAGTGAGTTCTGAAAATGTTACCGGCTTATAACCAAGATCCGAATTGATCTTCATAACCGGCAAGCTAGTCGTGATCCCGAACAACTTCGCAGTTGGGTATTTCTTCTTTGACAACTCAAATGCTTTTCCTTTGATCTTTTTTGCCAATCCAAGCCCTCTGTAATCAGGATGAACGATCAGTCCCGAATTCGCCACATACTTTTTATTTTCCCAGATCTCTATGTAGCAAAACCCGACCAGTTTATCCCCATCTAAGGCTATAACTGCATTTTCATTATCAAATTTAGTTTTGATGTAATTGGGATCACGTTTTGCAATACCTGTTCCGCGCTGTTGAGCTGCTTTTTCAATAAGTGCACAGATCTCTTCCGCATAAACTGCGTGCTTGGATGAACCGAAATAGATAGAAACCGACATGTGAGTAAAAGATGGAAATCCCGAAGGAAAAATTAGAATTGAACTGCTTTTATTAATTCAGATGAGATGGTAATCGTAGAAAACACGACATACCACTATGCGTTACCGCCGCCGCGGAATGCGCCGTACAGATCGTCTGTCAATTCTATGTGCAAGAGATTTTTGCATGGCTTGTAAAATGGGGAATTGAACACTCCAATGCAATAGGCGATTTGAAATTTAATTAAAAACTGTCGTCTCGCAACTTGTCTACCGACAAAGACAGGCGAATGCCCGATATCTTGATTGGAATAGAAAAAATACTCCTTTGAAGGAGGTGTCCGCCCTTCGAACGGATATCAAGACAAAAGTAGATATCCTTGTGCTAAGCTAAGTCTTTTTATCTGGTCTCGATGCTATGCGTTGGAAACGGACCTCCCCGGCTACGAAACAGATTCTTTGGTTCTGAGTAGTTCGCCCCTCCTTGAATAAGGAGGGGAATTCCAAAGTTGATTCTAACTTTTATCAACGAGTCCTCCTCCTGTTGTAGGAGGAGACAGAGGAGGTCTTTACTTATGTATTGTGAGTACATTTACTTGATCATGTGTACTTTTGGACCGATACTGAGCTTCCTCAGCACAGGCTCCAGTACCAAAAACTCCCGACAAGAATTATTGGGGCGAATAATTCTAAAGGTCGATGTAAGTTGGAAGTTGTTCGAGAAACTGAAATTATTAAAGGATACGATCATCTCGCGGCGAATGCCCGAGATCTCGATTGAAAAAGAAAAAATCCTCCTTTGAAGGAGGTGTCCGCCGACTGGCGGACGGAGGATGTTGTGCGGTTTAATAGCTTAGAAACTGCACAACATCCCTCTGATCTCACACAAGTGTTCGATCGGTCTCCCTTCGAAGGGAGATTTAGAATCTTCGCATCCATTCTTTCACCCAACCTTGTTCACTCTCCAACCCCTTTGTGTTCTCTGTGGTTCAAACAATTCTTATCCTTCCCGGACCCACCCTTGTTCCCTCCCTAACATTGCGGAGAAATACTTTTTTGTTAATTCAGATTTCCATCCCTGAACTAACTTTACTAAACTGCTAACAAATTAACTTTAAGAAGAGCCTCCAATATCAATATGGTTAATATCTCTGTAGATGGTAAAAATATCAATGCGAATACTTTCGTGATTCCGCCAATGGGTTTAAGTTCTTCAAAAAGTCACATGAACAAACATTCCTTTACTTGTGAAATTCCGAAATCTAAAATTATTGAACTCATGAGCTCAGAATACAAACAGTGGGTATCGGAATCTAAAGATGATGACGATCGCTATGATGAACCTCAAGATGAATTAGGCCGAGCAGGATATCCTGATATTAATCTGGTTTTGGAGAATAAGGCACTTACTAAACTAACCTTCGGTGATTATCTTGTTCGAGAACTATTGGAAAAACTGATTGAGAATAATAAGCCAAACCATTTCAAGTTCTGGTTTGATGAGATAACTGATTGCTCTATAAATCCCAACCAAGTTATTTTTGAAGGAGTTTGCTACAGCAAATAGAAGTAGCGGTACCCGCTGACCCTTAACTCTGAATCGAATTCTTATCCCGAGCCTTTTGGCTTCCCGAAGCAGCGTTTCCAATCTGCATTCCGAACTGTACAATCGGTATGAGAGGTAAAACCAAACGGACCTTTTAACTCTTCCAGAGTTATAAACGCCCAAGTTAATGATTAATCACCATATTCAACTCTGGAAGAGTTGGTGCGCGAATCTTACTCCACTCCTAAGCCTATTTCTGAATTTTCGCAATTACCCAACTGTGCAGATCCTTCGGAAGTATCCTCAGGATGATACATTAAGCTCATCGTCATTCTGAGCTTGACTCAGAATCTGTAACTGCTCGGGTCAACAAATGTGCCTTACGCAGATCCTGAATCAAGCCTGCCTATCGGCAGTCACGTTCAGGATGACAAGATTATCAAAAAGCAACTAGTTCAGCATTGAACATTCCTTGTTCAATATTCTAAGCCTCTGCTAAGATCTCCAAAAACCTCGCTGACGTTTTAATTCCTCTATGGAAATCCTGAAGTGAGAATTTTTCATTTGGGGAATGGATGGCATCGCTCGTAATTCCAAAACCCATCAGTATAGATTCCACACCAAGTACTTTTTTGAAATCAGCAACGATCGGAATGGAACCGCCTTCACGGGAAAACAGTACTTCTTTTTCGAACACATCTTCAAAAGCCTGAGCAGCCGCTTTCAATCCGTAAAAAGAAAGGTCGGTTACCGATGGGTGTCCACCATGATGATCCGTTACTTTTACTTTCACCGTATCCGGAGCGATGGAATTAAAATATTCTGTGAATAGCTCTGCAATTTCTTTAGGATGCTGATCCGGCACCAAACGCATACTGATCTTTGCATTCGCCTTGGATGGAAGCACGGTTTTAGCACCTTCGCCGGTGTATCCGCCCCAGATTCCGTTAACATCGAGAGTTGGTCTCGCCGAAGCTCTTTCGTGAGTGGTGTATCCTTTTTCACCATGAACGGCGTCAATATCGAGTGACTTTTTATACGCTTCTTCATCAAAAGGAAGTGCCGCAGATGCTTCTCTTTCTGCTTCTGTAAGATCGACCACTTTGTCATAAAAGCCCGGAATCTGAATTCTTCCGTCTTCATCTTTCAATTTGGCGATCATCTCACACAGAACATTCAATGGATTTTCAACCGCACCGCCGTATACACCGGAGTGCAGATCCCGGTTTGGTCCTACTACTTCTACTTCCATATACGCCAATCCGCGTAATCCGTATGTGATGGATGGCATATCTTTTCCGAACATGGAAGTATCTGATATCAACACCATATCACATTCAAGCATGTCTTTGTGATCAGTGATAAACGGAACTAAATTCGGAGAACCGATTTCTTCTTCTCCTTCCAGAATAAATTTCACATTTACCGGAATTTCCTGCCCAGTTTTTCTGAAAGACTCGATCGCTTTTACGTGTGTATACGACTGACCTTTATCATCACTCGCTCCACGAGCGTATACATTTCCATCTTTTACTACCGGTTCAAAAGCAGGAGATTCCCATAATTCATCGGGATCGGATGGTTGCACATCATAATGCCCGTACACTAAAACGGTTGGCTTGTCATCATGCGGACAATGCTCAGCGTATACAATTGGATTTCCCGGAGTTTCAAATAATTCTACTCTTTCAAGATCAAAAGACTCAAACTGATTCAACAGAAAATTCGCCGCTTCTTTGATCGCCGGTTTTTTGGAAGAATCTGTACTCACACTGGGAATGCGAAGCAGGTCAAACAGTTCTTCTTCAAATTTCCTGATGTTTTGATCGATGTACTCTTGTGATTTACTCATGAGTTTTTTTGAATTATAAAATTTTGATTCCTTTGGCTTCTATCCAGCCGAATTGTCCGTTTCCTAATCTAATGTAATACCAGTTTTCTTGTATTGCACTTTTTTTCCGGTCAATGGTCAGATCATATCCTTCGTACGCCATACTCACTAATTCTGAATTTTCAGATGGAGAAACAGATACACTGGATTCATCCATGATCAAAACAGCTTCGTCATATCTTTGGTCTACATAATCCACATAATATGACAGTGAGATGATCAGTACAGCAATGGTTAAACAACTGATGATAATATTCTTTTGCTTTGGAAGCTTTATCAGATTAAACCACCCTGCTATGATCAGCAGTAAAGCCAGACAAACAAAACAATAACCGATCACAAACAGTCCGAACGTACCCGGAGTTACTTTGAAATGATCTACGGCTCTGTCCCACGGCAATTTTGGAAGCTTTGCAGACTGTCTGCTGAATTGTGAGTTCACAAAATCCAGCGCCTGATCTGCACTTTGTTGCGTTGACTCAAATTTTGAGGCCTGCAAAAAGTAGAACTTTGCTAGCCCTAAAGAATCGATTTGAACAGAAGCGATGCCCATATTTAAAAACAGTTCTCCGGAAATAAAGTTATTCCCTTCAATTTGTCGATACTTTTTTAAAGCTTCTCTGTAGTTGCCTTCTTCCAGCAAATTATTGGCTTCATCAAAATTAAGTTGAGGTGAAGATTGTCCAAATAATACTCCGGTAAAACAGAAAAGAATTGATAGTGCCAATACTTTTTTCACAGAACCTTCCCCAAAACTTTGATCAGTTGTTTGGTTTTTTCCACATCATCTTCTAATCCTTCCTGTGAAATATTTGGTGCATAAGCTATGGTTTCGCATTTATCAAAAACTCTCTTCGCTTCCGTTATTACAGATTTATCTGCGCCCTTCTTTTGGATCTCTGTGATTAGACTCTGCCCCGAAACTCCTGCTATCGGAAGATTCAGTTTGTCAGCTATAAACTGCGAAAGAGCTTTTTGAATTTTATGGTATCCCTCTTTAATGTCTTCTGTGGTTTTTGCGTTGTCCAAAATATCCATCGCTTTATCTTTGGCCTTTGTGGATCTTGCAAAACCGGCATCATTATTCAATTTATCGTAATAATTCTTATACCCGTATGCTCCTATAAAAAGCAAAAAGGGAGTAAACAGCATCACCCATGTTGAGTTTCTTTCGGTCAAAGGTGTCCCTGTTTTCTGTTTCCACTGTGCTAATCCTGTAACCGGTTCAATATCCAGGCGCATATCTTCCAAAGAGGTTACCGCAGCATTGGGATCTATATCCGCTCTGAATTTTATTTCTGAAAGCGTAAAATATTCGTAGCTGTTTTTATCAGGATTAAAAGTTGCTATCCTTTTTTCCGGGATTGAATACGTTCCGTCATTACGAGCGATGATAATATCAGTAAACGTTTTAGAGCCCGCAATCAATCTGTTGTCCCGAGTAATACTTGTGTTTTCCTGCGGATTATATAATTCTAAAGACTCCGGAAAATCGTACTCGGGTTTGTTAAGAAGTGGAAGGTTTCCTGAGCCGGTGATCTCAGTTACTATTTCCACACTTTCGCCCACATAAGCAGAACTAGGTTTTATCGTCCTTTTGATCTCAAAATCACCAACTGCTCCTATATATTCAGCATTTTCAATGGCCGGTGGTCGTCCCACATCCAAAGTAACCGGAAGAGTTTTTAATTCTTTGTTTTCTTGTCCAAAACTAAAATTGAAAGGATCTCGCGCAGTTCTTCTACTGTTACGAACCCTTACCGTTAAGCTGTACGGACTTAAGGTCAACTCTCCTGCTTTAGTGGGAAAAAGGGCATACTGTAACAGCCGGGCTCTTTTATATCGAATTCCGTTTATAATTACTGAAGTTGTTCTGGCTTGTGTTGGGTTGTTCAATTCCTCTTTCCAGAAACCTTCAGCTTTCCATCCCGGAACCGTGTTGTAATTAGATACTTCTACTTCGCTTTTAAAATATAATACGATATCAGCTACCACCTGCTGACCTACGACCGGATTTTGAGTAGTTGGTTCTAATCTCACATAAATATCAGGAGCTCTTTCAGCATTTCCGTTGTCGATGGTTTTGGGGTCTAATACTTTGAACGCAATCGGCTTTGTTGCAAATTCTTTCCCGTTAACCTTCACCTTGATCGAAGGAACAGTATAACTTCCGGGCGATTGAGCAATGAACTGAAAACCGTAGCTTTGTGTCAGCGATGGTTTACCATTTACATAAGTGTAGTTGCTTCCTGAAATAGTCCTGTTCGGCAAATATCTTAATCCGGAAATGGATGGGATCTCCGGTCGTTCCAGGGAATTAAGAGAGGTTCCTGAAATTGCGATATCAAGTTGAACCGATTCTCCTTCGAAAATATTGGTTTCTGTGAGGGTTGCCTGTACACTCACATCCTGTGCCAATAAAAACTGGTTGGCAATTCCTGAAATTAACAAGACAAAAAGTAGTACTGGCTTATTACCAATCTTTATCATGCGTAGCGCTGTCTTTTGATTTCTTTTTCTTGAAGTCTTTCAACAATTCTTTTTCTTTCTGAGCCAGAGCTTTCAGGATCTTTTCAGCATCTTCTTTACTTATTTCTTTGGAATCAATTTCCTTTCCTTCTTCAGGTTTAGGTTCATTTTCTTCACTTCCTTCACCTTGCTCCTGTTCCTGCTGCTCTTCTTCGTTTTGCTCTTGATTCTCCTGTTGCTGATCCTGGTTTTGTTCCTGCTGATCTTGCTCTTGTTGTTCCTGCTCCTGATTTTGGTTTTGCTGATTTTGTTGCTGCTGTTGCTGTTTTTCTTTCTCTTCTTCCAGTTTTTGCTTCAGTGCATTCAGCTTAGCATCATTCGGGTGCTGAAATAGTCCTTCATCAACGATCTGAATGGCCTGATTCAGTTGCGAATTAATGTACGAATTCGCCCCTCTGTGAAAGAAACTGTCTGCATCCTGAGCCTGAACAGTCACAGCGATCAAAGCCATTAATAAAATGCTTAAAAAGTATTTCATGATTAATTATCTATAGTGCTTACGGTCTTAATTCGTTCCATAAAATCATTGTAATTAGGCTGAACCGTCTTGTCGTTTGCGGCGGCACTTTCCATCAAGTTAAATGCTTCCTGATATCTTTGCTCTGCCACCAACTGCTCTGCCCGTTTTTTCATCGCCTTGGCATATTCAGTAGGAGGTTCTTTTTCCTGATCCTGGTTTTGTTGATCCTGATTTTGCTCATTCTCTTCTTCTGACGCTTTTATAGCTGCTAGTTCGTAATTATGTTTCGCTTCATGATCTCCCGGATTCAGCTTTAAAGAGTTTCTGAAATGATGCGCGGCAGGTTTCCAGTCTTCGTTTTTAGCCAATATAGTTCCAATGTTGTATTGAGCCAGTGCTTTATCTTCGGCTGATTCAGCGTATTCCTGTGAGTTCAGATAAGCTTCGATGGCATCTTCTACTTTACCCTGCTTTGCCAGTGCATTTCCAAGATTGAAATACAGCTTAGAATTCTCGGGATCCTCTTCCAAAGCTAATCGGAATAAAGAATCTGCTAAAACATAGTTTCCTTCATTGTATGCCTTATTAGCTTCTCTTCCATCGCCCGAAGCCACAAAAAGAAATCCGATCAATATGTAAAACAAGGTTTTCATTAGGCCTATCCCATTTCTTCCGCTACCTGCAGTGTTTCCTCATCCATCAACATATTGGTAAATACATTGGTTACATCATCATTGTCTTCAAACTTGTCCATCATTTTCAAATTTGAAAGAGCCGTATCCGCGTCAACTTTTGTTTCTGTTGTAGCTTCACGGATCAACTCTGCAGACTCGATCTTATTCCCTCCTTCTTCCAATGCTTTTCGCGCATTAAAAAGATCTTCACGAGTCGTGTACACAACGAATAAATCATCTTCTGATTGTATATCATCTGCGCCGGCTTCAATAGCTTCCAGCATAAATTCTTCTTCGTCTTTACCCTCTGCAGCTACACGGATCATCCCTTTTTGCTCAAACAAAAAACTTACCGATCCATTGGTTCCCATGTTTCCACCATGTTTTGTGAAAATATGTCGAATATCAGCAACCGAACGTGTGTTATTATCGGTGGTTACTTCAACAAAATAAGCAATACCTCCCGGACCGTAACCTTCAAAAGTAACTTCCTCATAAGTAGCAGCGTCATCTCCCTCTCCGGTTCCGCGCTTAATTGCGCGTTCCATATTGTCTTTTGGAAGATTTACAGCTTTCGCATTATCAATCGCTAACGATAAACGAGGGTTACCCGTAGGATCACCACCGCCTTCACGCGCCGCTACAGTTAATTCTTTGATCACTTTTGTAAATACTTTTGACCTCTTGGAGTCTTCCTTCGCCTTCTTATGGCGAATATTCGCCCATTTAGAATGTCCTGCCATTAGATTACTACAATTAAGTTGCTGATTCAGGGTTGTAAATATACATAATAGTACATAGCCATCGTAAATTTTTTATGAAACCAAACTGTTAAAGGTTGTGTTAGAAATTCTGAAACAGAAGAAGATTGAGTAACTTTAAAAAAAGATAAGATTATACATGAATATTGGAATTGTTTGTTACCCCACGTTTGGTGGGAGTGGAGTGGTTGCAACAGAGCTTGCGAAAGTATTAGCCTCAAAAGGTCATATGATCCATATGCTGAGTTATGCTAAACCAGCCAGATTAGAAACGCTGGATTCCAATATTTTTTATCATGAGGTGGCTATTAATGCGTATCCTTTGTTCGAATATCCTCCTTATGCGCTGGCATTAGCTTCACAAATGGTCAATCTGATCGAGTATGAGAATCTTGATCTTCTTCACGTTCATTATGCGCTTCCGCATGCAACAAGTGCTTACCTTGCTAAACAAATAATGGCTGAAAAAGGAATTCATGTTCCGGTTGTTACAACTTTACACGGTACAGATATAACTTTAGTAGGTAGCGACCCGAGCTATAAGCATGTAGTGGAATTCTCGATTAACAAGAGTGATGGAGTTACCGCTGTTTCTGACTATCTGAGACGTGAAACTTGCGAACGTTTTGATATAAAAAATGACATTAAAGTTATTCCGAACTTTATTGATCTGGAAAGATTTCAGAAATCGAATAAGAGTCATTTTAAAAGAGCTATTTGTCCTGATGGAGAAAAAGTTGTGGTGCACGTGTCTAACTTTAGGAAAGTAAAGCGAGTACCTGAGGTTGTAACTGTTTTTGATCGGATCCTGAAACACGGAATCGAAGCTAAACTTTTACTTGTAGGCGACGGGCCCGACCGTCAACGGACAGAGCAGCAATGTCGTGATCTCGGAATTTGTGATCATGTACGATTCCTGGGGAAACTGGATCAGGTAGAAGAAGTACTTTCAATTGCTGATCTGTTTTTGATTCCTTCAGGTTCAGAAACTTTTGGCTTGGCTGCTTTAGAAGCAATGAGTTGTTCCGTTCCCGTGATTAGTTCTAACATTGGTGGATTACCTGAGGTTAATATTCAGGGCGAAACCGGGTTTCTTTGTGATCTTGACGATATCGATTGTATGGCAGATAATGCTGTAGAGATACTTACAAATCCGGAACTTCATGACCGAATGAGCAAAAATGCGCGGAAACGAGCGGAATTGTTTAATCAGGACCTCGTTGTTAATCAGTATGAAGATTATTACAAAGTGGTAAGAAGTGAGTTACTAAGTGTTAGCTGAAAAAAGCTTATTTAGATCTTAATTGAATATATTCCATTTACTTGTTGCTGTAGCCTTTGCAACTGCTACATATTTACATTTCCTAAAATTCAACATCACATCTTGTTCTATTGAGTTGTCGATTACATATGCGACAGCAACAGTCATACCTTTCATGTCACTATTTATACTTTGCCCTTTAAATTTTGCGCAAAGCACTACAAAATCAATTTCTTTGTTAATTCCTTTCTCTTTGTTTACCCATAGAATTGAAGATTCCAACGAAGCAAGAATGTAATCTGGCCTGTCTTTTCCCGGAAGCTCTTTTATAGCTTTGGCTTTTATTGGTAGCTGAAGTTCCAGCTCTTCAGGCCCTTTTTCAATACTTGTGATTTCTATATTAAATGGCTTCATATCTAAACTACTTGATTAAAGTAAATTTCTTTGTCTGTGTTGAGGCGGAAGTTCTAAGTCTGTAAAAATAAACTCCGCTTGAAAGATTATCAGCACGAAATTTTACTGAATGCTTCCCGGCACTAAACACCTCATTTTGAATAGTCTCTACTAACTGTCCCGTAATATTGAAAATTTCCAGTTTCACTTTATCCTGCTTATCCAGCTCGAAAGAAATTGTTGTGCTTGGGTTAAATGGATTCGGGTAATTTTGATACAATTGAACTGTTTTTGGGGTTGAGCCAAGTTCTTCATTGCTTACCGGCATACCGTTTGATTCTCCCGGAGTTGGATTATCGATGAACACAAACTCTGTACTACCGTCCTTATCTCTCCCATATGAAACATCTGTTGTTTGTGCACCAAATGTAAGTGTATTCACTGCTTCAAAATCACTTCCATTTTGTTTGTATAGGCCGGCATCTTCTCCTGCTTTACTCAGGTTAAATGAGGCATGCATTGGACCTTCTTTTTCGTCATCATCTGTCCAAATCAATAAAAATCCTTTCCCAGGAATCGTTGTATCCGGGAATGCCCACTTATCAGGATTCGACAAGTCATCCGTAAGAAAATATCCGCTCATTGAAATTTCAGTATCGGTCGTATTATAAATTTCAACCCAATCCGGATATGAACCGCTTTCATCCTGAATGGTTGAACTGTTGCTTGCCATTAACTCATTGATAACAAGTTCAGCGGTGACATCAGAATTTTCCTGTACTAAATTTTTTGCAGGATTTTGTGGATACCGACTTGATTTCCCCTCCTGATCCTGAGCCAATACAAAAAAGTTCACATCATCTGAGTATGTTCCAATATCCTTTGCGCCTGTAAAAATCCCGTCTCCTGCTGTTTCATCAAATCCTTCTCCATCATCTTTAAGTTCAAACGGATTTAAAAATTCTAAAATATCCAATTTGGCACTCACAACATTCAGGTCGTCATCATTTACTTCAGCTTCAACAACAATTGTTTTACTCCCATTATCAGTAAGAAGCTTTGAAGAAGTGGTGTGTATAATCGGATATATATTATTTAGTTCGAGTTGACTGAGCGCTGAATTTGTTCGTTGAGTTATAAATGGCTTCAATCCATATGGAACATGTCCGCCTAGAGCTTGAGTAAAAGATTTGTCATAATCCTCAAAATCTAAAGCTGGCCAGTCTTTCACTCTGAAAGTATCTGATTCAGCTGATGTCTGAACCATAGCCTTTAAACGATCGATTTCAGGAAATAAACTATCTTGATTAAAAACAGTTTCTATGGTTTCGTTAAGATAGTAGCTGTACCAATCCTTAAACTTCTGAACTTCCAGCAATCTTTTGGTGAGGGGTCTTGGCTCCCCTGTTCTGTCCCAAGTATATAAGTTTCTGGTTGCCCAATCTCTATTTATAAAATCAATCCCTAATGTATTATCATAATCATATGGAATTACAGTAAAACTATTCTTTACCGGGTCGTTGTATAAATAAAAATTATTCTTGTTGTACCGGTAGTTATCCCAATTACCTGTTAGTACATCAATTGCCATCCATCTCAGTGTCGCATCCACGTCCAAATAGTCATGGATCTGTTCTTCAAAAACCTGATCACTTGAATTGTTTAAGAATTCAATAAATGAAGCCAATCCGGAATAATCATTTTCGGTTTCATTAGTTTTGAGATCATAAGGCCTTCTTCCGTATTCTTCGTAACCACTATAATCATCTGAATTGGGTCCCCGATAGCTAAGATCTGCCGGATAAAGGCACTTATATAAGTTGCCGGAGTCACCATCAAATTCTTTTTTCAGAAATTCATTATCGATGTGTTCTACATTCAAATATAATCCATAAAAAACATCATTTATAAATAACGAAACATGATTAGACCTGGGAGCTTTGACGCCCATCTTCTCAAAAATATCCCAACTTAATTTGGCTCTCATTATCGTTGGGTCGTTGTGCTCACCGTTCAGATTCATTTTATCTAAACCACGATATTCTCTTCCATCGATAAATGTATCAAATGAAACTTTGAATGATTTTTTCTCGGATGCTCTTGACGTGTTCCCTCTCAACCTGAAACCTACACTGTCAACTGTTTCTGTAACTCCATTTTTAGTAATGCTGAACATCGCATGGAATTCATGATCACTTTGCTGGTTTTCATCATCTAAAATTTCATCGAGATAATTCGAATCGATAGTAATTCTTACTTCCGGCAAGGTTGAATCATCAAAAAGCCATTTAGAACCCGATTGGCTCAATAATGCCGTTGAACATAAAATAGAAAAACTTAGAACTGTCAGTAGCTGTTTCATAAAATGTATTGCATAAAAAAGGAGCTCAAATGAGCTCCTTAAAGTAATAAAAAAAATTAATTACTTAGTTGTGATAGGGATTGCTGTCATTGTTTTTCCCCATTGGAGATTCAAATGAGCTTTTGTATCTGAAAGGGTATCAAAATAGATCGTGAATCTTTCGAAGCTTGAAGCGCCTTCTGTTGTTACTGCAGCGGGTACACGCGCCACATCTTGAGATTCATCGTAGGTAAATGCTCCCCATGATACTCTTGGATCTTCTTCACTTCGGATAAGCTTTCTGTTGATAATAAACGTCCAGTTGTCACCGGGAATAGTGAATAAAGTATAAGTACCGGCAGGTACGGGTTGACCTCCGAAATTTACATCGTTACTAAAAGTGATGAAAGCGGATTCATTAGCACCGGTTCTCCAAACCTGACCAGGCTTTGCAAGAGATGCTAAACTTCTCCCCTTAAGCGCCGGACGTCCATATGTAATTGAAACTGTAGTTGATCCAATATCCTGACTTACTGAGGCGTTCGGACTTGGACGATTTCCTTTTCCTCTTTCCTGTGCAAATGTTAATTCTGATGAAAGGAGAACAGCAAAAACAGCAAGGGCTCCCATTTTTAATAAAGCTTTCATTTCAATTCTATTTAAGTTGAGGGATTAGTTATCCGGGAATAAACTCTTATCAATACCCGGTATTATTTTTAAAGCATTTTTGTAATACATTTTTTTCAACACATTATCAGGAAGATTCAATCCATACATTTTCCAAAAAGCGTGCCTTTTTCTAAAATAATCGAAATACTCATCATCACTTTCCAAAACTCTGAAGTAGGTGTAGTATTCTTCAGGGCGATAAGTATCTTTTCCAAACAATAACCGATCCTGATATTTAATAAAAAATTCTTTTGCGAAACGAGGTTGTCTTCCCAGTTCAGCAATTACCGCAGCTATTTCGGTATACACATTTGGGAATTCATCAAGATGTCTTCCTAGTCTTTCGAGGTCATTTGCCATCCAGCCTAAATGGGCATTTATAAAATTCGTTTCAGGATGTTTTCTGAATACATTCCACTGTTCAGCCATTACTACTTCCCAACTTGGAAACCTTGATGTATCACCTCTGTGCCGGCTTGGAAAGTTTTTCATTTCCAACCAACGTTCGTTTTTCTCATCAATAGGCGCCCAAAATACCTCCGGTTCTCCGGTGTGGATCAATACAGGAATTCCAAGTTCACCAGCTTTTGCCCATACAGGATCGATCCGGGGATCATCAGTTTGCACACGATTTCCTTCAGAGTCCAGAACAGTGAGCCCTAAATTTTTGAATATCTTTACACCACGAGCTCCATTGTCATAATCTTCCTGAAGTTGTGCAACTGCTCTTTCGGTCCATCCTTCTTCATCTATTCCATTAAAGTTGATGTTAGCGAATACGATAAACCTATTTAAACCACTTTTTTCAATGTTATCCGTAATAGCTTTTAATTGATCACCCGATCGACCACTCAAATTCACGATCACTTTCATATTCAGATCTTCCATTTCGGAAGCAAGTTGTTTAAGATCTTGCGTTGCCATTCGCCAGTGATGGCTGTGTACATCGATGAAAGGAAATTTTGCTTTGGTAATCTTCTCTCCGGGAACCACTAAAGTAGAAACAGGATCATACTCCTCAAAAGTCATGGTAGTATCGGCGTCCTGAGCTTGTAACATCCAGCTCGACATCATCAAATTCAGAAAGAGAAATACAGTTTTTTTCATAATTGAAGTATAGTTAAAGATGCATTTACGAGTTGTAAAAAAATAGTCTCTTAAAGACAGTTAAACAGTTATAATCTAGCTTTCGTTTTCCTTTAAAAAGAAATTCTTCATTGTCATTATAGCTAAAACCCCCATTGCTATAATAAACAATAAGACCGAAGCCCAGAATTCAGAGCCAATTAGGTTTTTAAAAGTTGGTTTTAATGCCAAGCTAAACTGTGCTATAGCAATCACAAAAAATCCCTGCCAGAGCTTATAAGGCACATCAAGAGCTTTTTTAGAATGATAGTAAATGATCATCGCCATTACTGCATAACTTGCCAATGTTGTATAAGCAGAAGCCAACATTCCAAAATATGGAACAAATAAGAGGTTTCCGGTTACTGTAATTATTGAACCAATAAGCGTTATATATGCTAATACTTTGGTTTTTTCACCGATGAAGATTCCAGCTGAAAAATTTACGTACCAACCCTGAAACCAATAAGCTAATAACAGAGGCGAAACAACATTAAGCCCTAACCAATATTCTCTACCAATCAAGGTAGCGTCCGTAAAGGGAATAGTGACTTGAACTATTTGCTCAATGAACAGTGAAAAGAATATAAAAATAAGTGCCGCTCCTAAGTTAAAGTACCGAAAGGCTTCTGAGAATATAACCGGAGCCTCCTGATCATCAGATTTTTTCATAAAAAAGGGCTGCCAGGCATATCTGTATACGGTAACAAACAAAAGCATAACAACTGCTAATTTATAAGCTGCAGAATATAATCCTACGATATCCTCTCCTGAATAAATACTTCCATCTGCATTTACTCCATAAATTGCTTCGATTGATTCGGGACTCATCCGTTTTAAAAAAATCCGGTCTAACATTTCATTGATCACATATCCAATCCCGGCAGGTACAAATGGCAAACCAAAACGCAATGCTTTTTTTAAGAATTTTATATCCCAGCTTCCGCTCAGCATATCCCGAGTGATGATCCATACAAAAAATGCAGTAATGAATGACGCAATAATATTACTTATCAATACTGCTTCGATTCCCAGATGTAGTTTTAAGATCAGGTACAGATTAAGTCCCAGATTTATGAATACACCAAACATTTTAAGAAGTGCGAAATGCCACGGCTTTCCTTTTAATCTTAACTCTGCAAAGGGAATAACCTGGATTGTGTCAAAGATCAAAATACCCAGCATCAAAGTTAATAAAGGGAACGGCTCAACCAGACCAATAATCGGATTGATCAAAGGATTCAGAAACCAAACTATAGTTACCAAAACTACTGAGGTCAGTAACAAACTTATCTGAATAGTCTTGAAGATGTCTTTTGATTTCTCCCTATCTTTGGCATATCTGAAGTAACTCGACTCCATCCCATAAGTAAAAACCACATTGAGAAATGCTACTACTACATAAATCAGGCTTATAACCCCATATTCACCGGGCTTGAAAACTCCGGTGTAAAATGGAACCAGCAGGTAGTTCATGAATCTGGTAAATACATGACTCACCCCATAAATAAGAGTATCTGAAAGAAGTTCTTTGAGCTGCTTCAAAAGTTATTGATTTGAAAGATGTTCAATAGCCTGCACACCTAATATGTAGCTATACTTGCCAAAACCTGTAATTATTCCATCCATAACTTCTCCTGTTAAAGACTTTTCTCTGAATTTTTCCCGCGCATGTATATTTGAAATATGAACTTCTACTTTTGGAAAGCTAATCGGTTCCAGTGCATCTCTTAAAGCTACAGAAGTGTGAGTATATGCTCCCAGATTGGTAACTATTCCCTGAGTACCGTCAACCATTGCTTCCTGTAGCTTATTAATAATTTCTCCTTCAACATTACTTTGAAAAAATGAAATTTTGTGCTCTTTAAAGCTTTTAGAAATAAAACTCTGCAATTCTTCCAAAGTTCCTGTCCCATAAATTCCTGTATCTCTTGTGCCTAAAAGATTTAAGTTCGGGCCATTAATGATTAATATTTTCATAATTCAACAGCTTTACTTATTAGTGACGCAATTTCTTTCATTCTTGATTCCTGAATCTCAGATTTTCTGCCCAAACTTACCGGTTGTCCTTCAAAATAGATAGGAATTAAATGTATATGAGCATGAGGCACTTCAAGCCCTTCAACTATTACGCCAGTTCTTATTGTTCCTAGTGCACTATCTATACCTCTTGCTATTTTTTTGGAAAAACTGATCAACCCATGTAACGTCTCATCAGGAAGATCAAAGACATAGTCTACTTCTTTTTTAGGAATTACTAATGTATGTCCCTCAGCAATTGGATTAATATCCAGAAACGAAAAGTAGTCTTCGTCTTCTGCAATTTTGTAACATGGAATTTCACCATTTATAATTTTAGAGAAAATACTTGCCATACTTTTACTTAATCTTTTGAATGCTTATGATATTCAATGTAATGTACTGAACTTATAAAAGCTCTCAATGAAATTTTATCCACTCTTTTTTTTATTAGCAGTTGTATTATGTTTTCCCGCGCAAGCACAGAATGATTATTTAAGCGGTCCGGTTACAGAACAACAGATCAGAGAAGTAAAAATCTTTGATTTATATACTGAGCGTTACAAACCGGATTCGGAAATTATCGCTAAGCTTAATACAATTCAGGATTCTGTTTTAGTTGATGTATTTATGGGAATGTGGTGCCATGACAGTAAAAGGGAAATTCCGGCTTTTTTTAAAATTATGGAGTCAATTGATAATCCATTGATAACTGCTAATTATACTGCTCTGGAATACCGAAGAAGTGGCCCAAAAGATATAATCAAAGAGAATAACATTAAAAGAACGCCCACTTTCATTATTTATAAGAACGGAAAAGAAGTTGGCAGAATCATTGAAGAGGTGGAAGTGAGCGTGGAATCCGACTTATATGAGATAATTATTAAAGAATAATGAAAAAGTCTGAATATTACTCGATTTAAGATTGTCATAAAGTATATAAACCCGTATCTTTGGAGCCTTTCGCGATTGCGATGGAAGATCCGGTAGCTCAGTTGGTAGAGCAACTGCCTTTTAAGCCGTGGGTCGAGGGTTCGAGTCCCTCCCGGATCACAGTTTTATAGTTTACAAGAATCTCTCTTGACCAGCCCCTTACGATTGATCTCGGAAGGGGTTTTTTGTTACACGTATTTAAAATCCCTGATAAGCCCGGCGATGATTGCTTCCAACACTCCTTCATCTCCCAGTAGAAATTTCTTTTTTTCATCTGTAAGCTTTACAGTATTTTTTACTTCCAGCAGCTCTTTAATTACAGATCGCTCTTCATCGTTAGTCATTATATTGCTTTTTTAAATGAGTGCATGTCGATAACCTTAGCTCTTTTATCTGACTCAGAAACACTCTTTTTCACTTTCCCGGTTAATATTCTTTTTAGCTCCTCGTATTCTCCATCCTCAATCAAATTTAGACAGTATTGAAAAAATTCTGACAGATTTGCTGAAGCAACATAACGGCAATCCAATCCCTGCAGCACATTTTTTATATACTCTAGAATAACCGTTTCGTTTTCTGAGTCGCATAACTCAATAAGCTTTTCAAAAGAACGAGTTTTACTACTTATGGTATGGAGATTTTTGAATTTCATTCTACCCCTATTATCGGTTACTCTCAGAAAATCCTTAATTCTTTTAAAAAAAATTTAAATACAACGAGACTTATTAGTCTGCAAATCCAAATTATTGATCCACAAAAGCTCTAAGCGCATCATTCTGTATTAATAAAATTTAATATTAAGATTTTTTAATAATTAAAACTTTTTAATATTATTTATGCGGAGATAATAATCAATAATTGGTGGTACAATACTATGGATCTTCAGAATCTAGTTTCGGAATACAAGGCAAACCCTACTTCTTCCCTTAAGAATCATATCGTAAAAGAGTCCATTCCTCTTATTAAAAGCATAGTTGGTAAAGTGAATAGTCCCAACTCGCCATTATGCGGTAAAGATGATTTAATTAATATCGGAGCAACAGGTCTTTTACAAGCGTTGGATAACTATACTCTTGATAAGGAAGTGAAATTTAATACGTTTGCCTATTATAGAATCAGAGGTAGTATTATCGATTATCTGCGCTCAGTTGATGAACTATCAAGAACAAACCGAGCTCGCTACGGCTCTGCACAAGAGACTACTTGTTACCTACAACAAAAATTGGGACGAAATCCTTTGGATCACGAAGTTGCTGAAGAAATGGAACTCGAACTAAACGACTACCACAAGCTTCTTTCTAAAGTTCAACAGCGTGTTGCTCTTTCACTAGACGTAAGTATTAGTTCTGATTCAGAAAGCTCTCTTTCAGAAAGAATTGAAGATCTTAACTTTGAATTACCTGATCAATCAATTATTAATGAAGAAGATGCTCAAGAGTTAAAACGCGCAATTAAATCCTTAACGGAAAGAGAGCAAATAATCTTAGCTCTTTATTATTACGAGGAGTGTACTTTAAGAGAAATTGCTGAATCCTTAAATTTAAGTGAGGCTCGTATTTCACAAATAATTGGCAAAATGTTAGTCACCTTAAAAGCGACTCTTAAAGAATTGGTGCTTGTCTAATAAACAGTGATCAGTGGACGGATTCTAGCTAATCTCTTTGTTCCTATTCCTTTTATCTGCATCAGTTCTTCTATACTTGAAAACCCATCGTTAGCTAATCTATAATCAATTATTCTTGAAGCGTATGTTTTCCCGATACCAGGCAATAGTTGCAATGTAGCTTGATCAGCTGTATTTATATTAATTGGGTAGACAACCTCAATTGCCGAACCCGCCTCAAGTTCTTTTGCTCTTAAGACTTTCGTACCGATCTTCGACTCACTTTTCCAAATTGCTCTGTTATTTTCTCTGGCAATCGCTTCATATTTCTTAAAAGCCTCAACTGAATCTTTATTCTGTTTGAAATCTCCGGAATAAGTTCCAAAACCATTGATCAGCATTTCTCTGTTTAGTGAATTTTTCTCCCCCTCTTTATCAACAATTACGTAAGCGAAAAGTCGGTTATAAGCTGAGTATGCCTCGCCCCCGTCGTAGTCATAAATTCTCACTTTTCTTCCTTCCAGCAAATTCTTTAAATAACCGGCAGATGCTCCTGAAAAGTAATCTGCGGAATCTCCACCAGCATAAATAGATGGAACCTCAACTCCCAAAAGTTGTACAGGATATCCGAAACCCGGTACTATTTCGATCTCAAACTCTGCTCCGTCCCGAATTGCAAATACATCGTACCATTTTTCCGGATCTGTTTTTGGAGAAGGTCCATAACTTTTTCCTTGAGCCCTGTTCATTACTTCTTTAAAGTTTTGGTAATACTGGTTTGCAATCTCATCAGAATAGATAATAAGTGTATTTTCATCGTTACTGAGTTCTGCATTATTGGAGAAATTATAGGAGCCGGCAATGACCACTGCTTCATCCTCAGGTGAGGGTTCATTGACGTCAATAATGATTAGCTTACTGTGCAACTTTCTTGTTTCACGAGCCGGAAGTATAGTTCTGTTGCCTAGCTGTGCTTCCGGGCTGCCCCAGATTGCTCCTGTGTTTCGGTATCTACTAAAAAAACCGGGATCTATAACTCCTTCTAACTGAATGTCAGTATTAATACTTTTGCTCCAAATTGCTTTGCTGATCGGAATAGTTGGAGTAATTGCAAAAGCCTGAAATCTTATATCTGACTGCGTCTCCGTATTTATCACCTCTACAATTCGGTCACTTACACTTGGCTTTGTATCATCTCTGTTGATGGGTGCGAAGTAAACCTCAATTTTTGTTCCGCCGACATCAAAAATATGCTCGGATACATCTTTTTTATCTTTATGAAATACGGCCCGGTACGGATCGGGTGTATCACCAGTTGAACCCCACATTTGTTCAAATTCCTGCAAATACACCGCCGCTACTTCATGATCTTTTATAACAATCGTATTGTTTGTGTTATATGCTCCGGTATAAGTCAGATTTGTAGAACCAGTCCAAACATAATCATCATTTTTATCCTCAGACAAAGCATCAATTACCGCAAATTTATTGTGCATATCGGCTCCGTCGTTGATCAGATCATTATCTGAGATCTCTCCGTTTGGAAAATAAATATCTCCATCGTCATCAATAGAGGTAATGCCCCCTTTTCTGAAGATCTCCCATATCCTTTCGTCCAGAATCCCCCCGTCCGTTCTGTTATGATTATCAGTTACCACACGAACTCGCACGCCTCTTTTTTTTGCGCCTACCAATGCATGAGCTATTCTCTCGTCTTCAATATCATAAATAGATAGATCTATACTGAACTTAGCTGAATCAATAAGGTTTTCAAGAGTGGAGATAAGATCCCACGAATCATTAGCTTTGTTTCCCTCTGCCATAACCGAAGTATCGCTTGGCATATTAAAATAGACCCTGATCCATTCGCTGTTTCTATTTTCCTGAGCTAAAACTGAAATCGAAAAAAGCAGAGTTAGAACTGTAATAAGAAGAAACTTAACTTTCATAGAATACTTTTAGCATTACCATTAATATGTAAATTAACGTATTTTCGAATACCTCATTGTAAAACTTCAACTTTTCAGCTTATGAAAACCGAATTTTTAAATCCGATTCATTGGAAAAAATCTGTTCTGGTAGTAATACTTTCTACATTTGTGCTGATTTGGTTTGGTTTTGTAGACAGCTATAGCTTGCTTACCAGAATAGGTTTGAATAATCAAAAAGCTGATCTTAAAGAAAAGATTGAGGAGCTAAATGCTTCTACTGAAGTTTTAAAAACTAAAATCGATCATTTGCATCAGGACGCTCAACTCCTCGAAAAAATTGCACGGGAAGAATACGGCATGAGAAAACCGGGCGAGACTGTATATAAAATCCGACGAACAGAATAACCGGGATATTTTAAATGAAAGCAGTTGCTGTAGATCTGGGTGGCACCAATATTAAGGCCGCTATTGTAGATAAAGAAAAAGGAATTATTGAACAAACATCTACTCCAACCCACGCTGAATTAGGTCGAGATCATCTTTTAGATAGAATTAGCGCTACTATAAGAGATCTTGTTTCAAGACACGAAGTCATTGGTGTTGGAATGGGATTGCCGGGAATGGTGAATCTTGAACAAACTATAGTCAGGAATCCCCCAAATCTTCCGGGATGGGATAGAGTACATGCCGCTGAGGAAATATCCAAACGCACCAATCTTTCCTGCAGAATAGAAAATGATGCTAATATTGCTGCTCTTGGTTCACTTCATTTTGGAGTAGGACAACAGTACAACGATTTTATTATCATCACACTTGGTACAGGCGTTGGTGGCGGCATCATTATTAATAAGAAATTATATAAGGGCACTAATGGAATGGCAGGAGAGCTCGGGCACGTGATCCTGGATTATCATGGCCCACTATCAAACAGCGTTACAAGGGGCACTGTTGAAGCTTATTTAGGACAAAAGTTTTTAAGTCGATTTGCTACCGATTTGATCATGCAACAAACCAGCAATCCACTTTATAGTAAATTTCACAAAGATTTTGATAAACTTGAGCCGGTTGATCTTACTATGGAAGCGGACGAAGGCAATGAACTCGCTATCGAAATTCTGAGAAAAAGCGGGGAACGTCTTGGATATGCCATCATTAATTACACTCATATGCTGGATATTCGAAAATATGTACTCAGCGGGGGCGTTTCACGTGCAGGTAATTGGTTATTTGAACCTGCAAGAGAAATAATTAAAAAGCATATGATGTTGCCGTTTCAAGAAGGTCTTGAGCTTGTATATGAAGACCTTGGAAATGACAGTGCTTTACTGGGAGCAGCCGGGCTGGCCTTCGATTCTTTTGCATAAAAAACGCTTTTAATGGATCTCAAAAACTACGTACATGCATGTGCCCGCTTGCTCTTTGCTTGTGTAATAGTTTTGTGTATTTCAACATTTTCGATTGCTCAAACTAAATCTGATTCAACTTCTTCTGCAAATCAAAAAAGCCCTGCCGTTAAGAAAAGCAATGTAAAAGATGCAGTTGAATTTCAGTCGAGCGACTCCTTAGTTATAAATTTAAAAGATGGTCGCAAGGCCTTCCTTTTTGGTCAGGCAAAAGTTTCTCATTCTGCCGGAGAACTCACTGCCGGTAAAATAGAAATGGATATTCAGAAAAATCAGGTGGAAGCCAAAGCTGAATCTCAAACCGATACTCTATCTTATCCTGTATTAAAAAGAGAAACTGATGAGATCAAAAGCACACGGATTTTATTTAACTATAAAACTCAGCGAGGGAAATTTGAAGAAGCCAAAATTCAGGTCCCCGATGGTTACCTGATCGGTTCTAAAGTAAAGAATGTAAATCAGGACGAAGTTTTTATTGAAGACGGTATTTACTCTACCTGTCCGCCTGATTATTTGTATTACTATATAAAGGCTAAAAAAATGAAAGTTGTGGATCAGGAGGAAGTATTCTTTGCCAATGCAAGGCTTTATATTCTTGATATTCCTTATCCAATTGTCTTCCCTTTTGGTTATGTGCCGTCTTCTTTTGAAAAGAGGCGATCCGGTCTTTTAACTCCTACATATGCTTTTGACGCTCAGTCTTCACGTGGATTAGGATTGCAGAATTTAGGTTGGTTTCAATACTTCAACGATTACTTTACTGCTCAGGTCAGCAGTGATGTATACACTTCGGGTACTTTTTTCGCGAATAGTAATTTTCAATACCGCAAAAGAGATAAGTTTTCCGGCAATGTGCAAATAGGGTATTCCCGGGATCAAGGTTTAGAAGAAACAGATCCAGATTTTACACGGACTGTCCAAAAATCATTAGTGATCAACCATAATCAGGATTTTTCACCTTATTCCACTATCAATGCCGGAATAAATTTACGTACTCAAGACTTCTACAAGCTAAACTCTTATGATATTGATGACAATGCTACTACAACCTCTACTTCTAAGTTAGCTTATACTTACAGACATCCTGAAAATGATTTTAACTTTAGTATTAACTCTCAGCTTGCTCAGAATTTCAACAATAATACAACCACATTAACCGGACCAAATAGTACTTTTTCTCTTGCAACTATTACACCATTCAAAGGAGAAGTAAGCAACGATTCAAAATGGTACAATAACGTAACCTTAAACTACAGGAACACCTTTAATTCCAGATTCAGTTACGCACCAATTGATGGTGATTCTGCTGAAGTAACTTTCATAGACGCTCTATTTGATCCCTCTAAATATGAAGAAGCAACGGGTGATGAAGATCATTTTAAATATGGTTTCCGACAAACGGCAAGCGTCGGGATAAGCAGATTGCTCTCAAGCCCTTTTCTAAATCTTTCTGCCAGTGCAAACTTCAATGAATACTGGTATCCAACTTCTACCCGGCAATATTTCAGCCCTGACTCAACATCAGACCCAAACCCTGTTAAAACTGAAATAGTTCGTGGCTTTACATCTGCTCGTGATTTCAATCTGGGATTGTCCTTTTCAACCACTTTTTATGGCGTATCAAATCAGAAGATCGGGAAACTGGAAGGATTCAGGCATACAGTGACTCCTAACCTTTCTTATAATTATCGTCCTGATTTCAGCGATGAAAGTTGGGGATTTTATCGCAGTGTCCAAACTGATACTACCGGTAATAATTTTCGACGTTACTCAATATTTTCAAATGAAATACTCGGTGGTCCCGGGGCCGGAGAACAGCAGGCGATCACCTTCTCTATCAGCAATTCTTTTGAAACCAAGATCGTAAGCAGAGACACGACCGGAGAAGTGCATGAAAGAAAACTAAAATTAATTGATAATTTAAGCGCCAGTGCTTCCTATAATTTTGCCGCCGACAGCTTAAACTTTAGTGATATAAACACTTCTCTTTCTTCCAATGCATTGAAAGGAATACGGTTGACAGCCGGGGCTAATTTTTCTTTATATCAGGTTGACAGTTCAGGAAGAGAAATTGATCGTTTTCTTATTAACAGCGGGGAAAAAATAGCCCAACTTCAGAATTTTAATGTTTCCGCAAGTTATTCCTTCCGGGGCGGAAAAAATGGCCCTGAAGCATATACTCCAATTTACAGAAGAACTTATGATCCGTATGATCAAAGCAGGTTCTCTCCAATAGATACTCACTTTAATGAAGAGCCGGTAGCACCTCTGAATTCTCCCTGGAGCTTCTCGCTTAAATTCAGTTATCGCTGGCAGTATAGATTCGATCAAAGCCCGACCAGATCTGCCGTATTAAATGCAGATAACATTTCGTTCAAACTCACCCCAAAGTGGCGCTTTAATACAAGGATAGGGTATGACTTTATTCAGGAAAAACTAACTCCCTCACAATTTGGTTTAACCCGTAATCTGGAATGTTGGGATCTGACTTTTCAGATCAATCCTTTTGGAGAAAATCAGTACTACTTTTTTAAGCTAACACTAAACAGTGCTCAGGTACAAAGCTTGTTCCAAAAATTACCGATCCTGAAAAATCTGGAGAGAAGTTCTTCGCCTACTGGAAGAGGCTATAACAGGTACTAATGATCAGATTGAATCCCGTCCGATAGACGCCAAATACTTTACCACGTATTTTCCAATAATATCAAATTCCAGATTTAGCTTGTCGCCCGATCTCTTGTTTTTAAGATTGGTATGCTCCCAAGTGTATGGAATAATCGCAACGGTGAATTCATTCGCTTTCTCTCTGGCAATTGTAAGGCTGATTCCTTCCATCGTAATACTTCCACGCCCTACGATCATATTTTGATTTTCCTCAGGGTATTCAACCGTAATCAGCCAGCCTGTTTCTTCCTTTTCGATTTTTTTAATAGTTCCAACTGTATCCACATGCCCCTGAACCAAATGACCTTCAATTCCTTTTTGTAAAGTAAGTGAGCGTTCAAGGTTAACCAATGATCCTTCCGTTAATTCTCCCATTGAAGTTTTCCTCAATGTTTCTTCCACGCTTTGCACGGTAAAAGTTTTGTCGTCAAACGCCGTAACAGTGTGGCAAGCCCCGTTTATGGAAATGCTTTCATCCTCATGACAGGTCTCTGAAAAACTGCATTCGATGGTAAATTCCATTCCTCCGCCATTCAGACTTTCAGCAGATCTTATGGTTCCTACTTCTTGTATAATTCCTGTGAACATAATTCTAAAAATATCCGGTTAATAACATATCATCACCTACTTTTTCCCAACCAACCTCTTTCAGTTCTGCTATTTCATTCATTTTATTGATTCCAATATTCAACACAGATCTGGTTCCGGCTCCTAGTAATTTTGGTGCTATAAACACACAAAGTTTATCTACCAATCCCTGCTTAATCAGAGCTGAAGATAACTGCTGACCACCCTCTACCAAAATAGAAGAAATGCCTTTTTGGCCTAGCATCTTAAAAGCCTCTCTAAGGTCAACATGACCGTCGAGTTTTGGAGTTTGAATGATCTCACCCCGAAAATAATTCTGTGCCAGAACTTTTAGCATTGGGTCGGCTTCGTCCTGTGACGCTTCTTTATTCCAGGTTAAAATAATAGTCTTTTTTTCATGCTTATCAGAAAACAGATTTAAAGATCGGGGCAATTCAAATGGCCCGTCAATAACTATACGCTTTGGTTGCCTTCCTTTAACATGACGAACTGTTAAACCGGGATTGTCTGCCATTGCAGTTGTTCTTCCAACCATCACAGCGTCGTATTCTGCTCTCCACTCGTGAACTTTCTTTCTGGATTGCTTGCCCGAGATCCATTGAGAGTCTCCATCAGCAGCGGCTAAAAACCCATCCACTGTTTGCGCAATTTTGAGAGTGATAAATGGTCTTCCAAAGTTTTGATGGTGGATAAAAAACTCATTTAATTGTTCTGCTTCTTTTTCAAGAACGCCAACTTCTACTTCAATCTCCGCATTTTTCAAAATTCGTATTCCTGATCCGTTCACTTTCGGATTAGGATCCTTCATTGCAACAACTACTTTTTTGAGCGGATATTCAGTAAGCATGTCAGCACATGGAGGCGTTTTCCCTGTATGTGAGCATGGCTCTAAAGTAACATAAACAGTGGCGCCATTGAGCTTTCTCTTATCTTTTACCGATGCAATGGCATTTACTTCCGCATGGGCTTCACCAAACTTTTTGTGATATCCCTGACCAATTTTATTTCCGTCACCATCAATGATTATACACCCTACCATTGGATTTGGAGAAACATTCCCCTTCCCTTCTGAAGCCAGTTCTAAAGCTTCTTTCATCCAGAATTCATGTATTTCTTGCAGAGTTGCCATATTTAAAGGTACGGAGTGTTAGAATGCATCAAAAACAAAAAAAGGCGAGAAGTAATCTTCACGCCTTTTTAAATTCTGAAATAATTTCTTAAAAAATCAGCTTTGAATTAAGCGGCTGCGATTATCAACGATCTCAGCTTCTTTTTTAAGTTGCTCTAACCAAATAGCGCCAAACTTCTGGTTGATCTCTCCTTCCAGTCTGGTTCTGATTTGTTGTCTTGTTGCTTCATCCAAATTATCAATGCTTGGAGTTTGTTTAGAAGTAACGTTAACTATATAAGCCGCACTGTTTCCTTCAATTACACCTGATGTTTCTCCTTCTTCCAATTCGAAGATCGCTCCAATTACTTTGGGCTCACGGCCTGCACGGGTTAAAACTGCTGAACTTTCAGCAAGACCTTCAGCGGTAATAATTTCTTTTTCGGTAGCTGCAGCTAAAGCTTCTACCGTTGGGTTTGAAGCCAATGCTTGTTTAGCATTTTCTACCGCCAAAGCTTTTTTCTTCTCTAGCTTTACCTGAGTTTGAATTTGAGCTTTTACATCTTCTAATGAGCGGTAACCTTCCTTTGTTTTTTCATCAAGCTGAACTACTACAAAATCAGTACCAAGCTCGATAACATTGGAAATATCTCCTTCATCAGCTCTTTCCAAGAATGTAAGAACCTGCTGACTATTCCCTAAGCCTGAGATAAAAGAGCTACCTTTGGTTGCAAAAATTGACTGGATCTCTGTGTCTACTCGCTCCGCTTCTGATGCGAAATCTGTTTCTTCATCTGCATAGTATTGAAACTCTCTGGCTTCTTCATTAGCATCTCTGATAGTACCTTGCAGTGCTTCAATTTGTTTTGAGAAAACTACAAACTTGATCTCATTTCCGTTTTCTTCAACATTTTTGATAATGCTTACCTGTCCTGCGTTTAAGAACGGCTCTGTAACTTCGCCTTCCTCAATATCCAACACTGCACTATACTCTTCACGCACATCATCTTTATCAATAAAGGTTGCTGAATATGGAGTAGTTGATTGTCGTCTGTTTAGGAATAGAGAATCACTTTCAGCTTCTGCAAAGCTGCTTCTCAGGTCTGTTACTTCTTTAAAGATCGCAGCAGTATCATCAGCTGTTGGTAGATAACTAAACTTAACTACGCTGGCTCTGTAGTTTTCTTCTCTTTTGTACTGCTCTTTATTAGCATTGTAATAGTCTTTTAAATCTGCATCTGTTACAGAGATTTCTTCGTCACTGATATCAGCAAACGGAAAGCGTACATAAGAAAGGTCAGCAAAAGTATTCTGCTTTAAATATTCTTGTTCAACCTGCTCGTTTGTTACCTGAACACCCGCTGCGATATAATTCGTTAGTTTTTCTTGTCTTCTTTTTTGACGCAATTGCAGATCAAGAGAAATTGCTTGCTGAGAAAATTCAGTATTTGTCAATACCTGATCAATAGCAGCTCTGTCAATAGTACCATCTGCACGGCTGAAGTTTTGAACAATGATAGGATCCGGATTGTCTCCGTACACCATATCTAAAAGTTCTGCATCCGTAACAGTAATGCCGAGCTCATCCATTTTCTGTTCGATCAAGCGCGAGTTCACAAGTTCATCCCAAACTTGCTGCTCATAAATTGCAGTGATCTCCGGAGTCATACTGTTTCCGGTTTGTTGTACATACAAATTATTGTAGTACTGTACTCTCTGATTATATTCCTGAAGAGAGATGTCATCTCCGTTTACTTGACCCAAGTTATTCGGTCCGGCTTGCATTGCTCCAAAAAAGTCTACATCAGCCAGTACCCAAATCAAACCAAATGAAACAATAAGTATGATTACAATATATTTGGTACCGTTTCTCAACGTTTCCATTAAACCCATAGCAGGTGTCCTCTAAAACAGTTCTTAAATTTTTGATTATCTCTTGATGCAAAGCATCAAAAACAGCTTGCAAATATAACGGAATAAGCAGGAAATTGAAAGTCTAAGAAGAGCTTTCTTCATTAAAAGACCTCTACAAGCCTCATATGCTTGAGATATTTTTTCGGATCCTTCTGAATGTTCTTTACTAACTCGTTCAAATTGAAGGAAAGGCTGTCTAAATTGGTGTACAACGACTCATCGTTGACCATCTTCCCAAATGTTCCTGTTCCTTCATTTATCTTTCCAAGAATATCATTTAATGACAAAGTAGTTTTGTTCAGCCCTTTGCTCAGTGTCTCTAATTCCATACTGGCATTCTTTAAACTTGTGAGCATAGAATCAACTTCAGCTTTATTTCCTTCGGAGAGCTCATCGAAATTTTGAGCCGCATTACTCATACTGATGATCATGGAATCAATATCGCTCTTTCGTCTTTCAATCAGTTGTTGAACATCTTTACCTGTTTTTTCGAAGCTACTGAGAGTATTCCCTATTTTATCTCTATTGTCAGAGTATAGAGAGGAATCAAGTTTACCCATCAATCCGTTTAGCCTTGTTAAAGAAACATTGAGCTTGTCTATAGCTTCATCACCTTTCTCTGAAAATTTATCTATCAATCCTTGCTCAGTAACACCTTCTAAAAAAGATTCCCATTCAGCCTGTTCAGCACTATTCGATCTCACAATTTCAACTGTAACAGATCCAAAAACTTCAGGTGATACAAGCTTAGCTTTAGAGCCAACAGGTATAGGGATTGTGCTTGTGATATTCAGCGTGATCAACATATTATCAGAATCTACCTGATATTCAATTCCCTTTACAGTCCCTATTTTCAAACCCTTAACATGAACTACGCTTCCCGGAAGTAACGCATCTACTCTGTCAAAAGTGGTGTAAAGCACATTAGACTGTCTAAACACCGGTTGATCTTTCATGATTCTGAAACCGACAAAAGCCACAATGATTGCTGCAATTACTACGAGACCGATTTTCATCTCGTTACTTAGATTGAATTTCGATTTTTCCAATTTCTATGCCTTTATTTTATACTCACTTGCTGTTGTAAATTCTACAAGTGGCGGATGTTCACTCTTTTTCATTTCATCGATACTTCCGAACCAGCTTAACTTTTGTGAATCCAGAAAAGCTACTTTCTCTGCAATTGACAACACACTATGCATATCGTGTGTAATTACGATCGACGTAAGATCGAAGCTATCAGCCATACTTACAATTAATTCATTAATTTCTTCTGAAGTCTGAGGATCCAGTCCTGATGTGGGTTCATCATAAAGCAAATAATCTGGTTTCAAGATAATTGCTCTTGCTAAACCTACCCTTTTACGCATTCCACCTGATAATTCTGAAGTCGCTTTATTACCCGCTTCCTTCAGATTTACCATATCCAATGCTTCCTCAACTTCTTTCTTTATCTCACCTTCTGTTTTGTTGGTGAAATACCGTAATGGAAATGCAATATTTTCAAAGGTATTAATTGAATCGAATAACGCTCCCCCTTGAAATAAAATTCCAAACCTTTGCCTCATTAATCTGAGTTCGGAGTAATTTAGATCGAACACACATTGCCCGTCTATTATCACATCACCGGAATCAGGATACATAAGCGCATTCAGATGCTTTAAAAGAACTGACTTCCCGCAACCTGACTTGCCAATTACAGCCAATGTTTCTCCGTCTTCTATTTGAAAAGAAACATCTTTCCAGATCAGGTTTTTACCAAAACTTTTTGTGAGATTATTTATTTCTATCATGATTACAAAAGTATGGCTGCTAATACAAAATCTGCTAAAAGAATATAGATACAACTTAAAACTGTTGCTTGAGTTGTAGCATTCCCTACTCCCTCAGCACCACCATAAGCAAAGTATCCCTTAAAACAGGAGATCGAGGTTATTACAAAACCGAAAACAAATGATTTCAAAATTCCGAATACTACATCTTCAGGAAAAAAGAATAATCTTCCGCCTTTCATAAATTCTGCCGCAGGTAAAATCCCATCAGCCGCCCCTGCCACAACACCGCCAATAATACCCAGTGTTGATGCGATTATATATAAAACAGGGAACATCAAAACTCCGGCAAAAATTCTAGGTAAAACTAAGAAAGCCACCGAATTGAACCCCATGGATTCTAAAGCATCAATTTGCTCACTTACCCTCATTGTGCCGAGTTCAGTTGAAATTCTTGCTCCCACTTTTCCGGCCAGAACCAACCCACTAATTACAGCTGCCAGTTCTATAATCACTGATTGAGCTACGATAGATCCAACTATGTAAGCAGGATAAAGATCAGTATCTAATTGATATGCAGTTTGAAGCGTTAGTACAGCTCCCGTAAATACACCCACCAAAATAATGATCGGAATTGACTGATATCCTATTTTTACGAACTCATTAAATAGATTCTCTCTATAAGTACTAAATTCAGTTACAGAACGTAAAGCTTGGTATAGTAGTAAGGTATATTGTCCGAGTTGCTTTAGTGCTTCCATCAACTATAGAGAAAATTCATGTTTGTGATAACCATTTTCGGGCTTTGCTTATTCAATTGATTATATTACAAAACATTTTACCTAATTGTCATTTTCAAATTGAAAGAATCGAAATCTTTATTATTTCTTAGCCTTTTCTGCTTATGGGGAATTTCTTTATCTGCACAATCGGATGTTTCTACCATATTCAGATTTCTGGATGTAACTCCCAATGCTAATGCATCTGCTTTAGGAGGAAATCATACCGGGCTTTTTGAGGGAGATTACTCTTCATTTCACATCAATCCGGCTTACTTGTATGGCTCGGTTAACGGGCAGGTTTCTGCTACTTTTGTCAATTTACTTGCTGATTCCAAGATGGGTTTTACCAATGGAACTTTTCAAATAAATGAGAATAATCAAATTGGGTTGGGTATCAGGTTTCTCGGGTATGGAGATTTTAAAACGCTGGACAAAGATGGAAATGAGCTAGGAGATTTTAACGCCATTGATATTGCTGTTTCCGGTGGTTATGCAACAAAGATCGCAACAAACTGGAGCGGCGGTGTTGCTCTGGATTTGATCCATTCTTCTTATGAACAGTATAAATCCAGTGCTCTTGCGGTGTCGGGTGGTATCTATTATAAAAATATTGAGGAGCATTTTAGTTTTGGAGCATCAGTAAGAAATTTGGGAACACAGCTTTCTACTTATGCCGGCGTAAGAGAACCTTTACCTCTTGATGTCTCTGTTGGAGTTTCAAAAAAGCCTGAAAATTTTCCGGCCGAACTTAGCTTTACTTTACGCCGACTTAATGACTGGGATATGCGCATTGTTGGTGAGACAAAATCACCGGAGTTTTTCGATAATGCTTTCAGACATGTGATCTTCGGAGGTAAATTTGATTTTGGGGAAGACTTTCATGTCAGGTTGGGTTACAACCGTTATTTACATGAACTAAACAAGACAAAGGAAAATTTTGACTTTGCAGGTGTTGGTTTTGGTGTAGGGTTTATTGTTAAAGACCTGATCATTGACATCAGCCGGAATTCTTACAGCGAAACCGGCGGTGTGGTTCAGTTAAGTGTTAAAACTACATTATAGGAATGAATGCTTTTAAGACCCTTGTTGAAAATCCCGGATTAAAAAATATAGTCACAGCGTCATTCATTATGGTGATTATATTTTCCGTAGGATCAGCTGGATATCATTTTCTTGAAAACATGACATGGTTTGAAGGCCTTTATATGACCTTCATTACAATTTCCACAATTGGATTTACAGAACTTCATACTCTTTCTAATCAAGGACGGGTATTCACAATGTTGATCTTTGTAACCGGTATTGGTGTTATATCCTATATCGCCTCACAGACAACTCAATTATTGTTCGAGGGTGAACTTTTTTATAAACGCGCTATGAAAAAACGACTTGAGAAGATGGAAAACCACTACATTATTTGCGGTTATGGGAGAATCGGGCACAGAATTGCAGCTGTTCTCAAAGATGCCGGATTGCCCCTGGTTATTGTTGAGAACAGAAAGTCCGGTATTGAACAACTAAAAGAAGACAAAATACCTTTTGTAGAAGGAGATGCTGAAGACGAAGACACATTGCTGGAAGCAGGAATAGATAAAGCTCAATCTTTGATATGCACTCTTTCCAGCGATCAGGATAACGTGTTTACTACGCTGCTTGCAAGAGACCTGAATCCCAAATTGTTCATTCTAGTCAGAACAAATGAAACCACGAACAAAAATCGCGTATTGCGAGCAGGAGCTGACAAAGTAATTTCACCTTATGAAATTGGCGCAGACAGAATGGCAAATGTAATTCTCCGACCACATGTAGATCAATTTGTTGATTCTATTACGAAATACACGATGCAAGATCACACATTCGACGAAGCTTTGGTTGCAGAAGGCTCTGTTTTGGATGGAAAGTCACTCGCTGAAATAAACCTCAGAACACAATATGGCGTTTTGATCATTGCTATTATTCCAAAAGGGGAAAGCATACAATTTAACCCTGATAGTTCTTCTCAAATTAATGTGGGAGATTCCTTAATTTTGATCGGTGACTTAAATCAAATTGACAAGTTCAGAAAAGAAGTTTGTAACGATTCCAGACCGCTTGCTGAACGCACACGTAATACCGAAACTTTACATTTATGATCAGATATTTAACAGCAGGCGAATCTCATGGCCCCGCACTTACGGGAATTGTTGAAGGAGTGCCTGCCGGTCTTCCACTCACAGAAGACGATTTAGCACAACATTTAGCCCGCCGCCAAAAAGGCTATGGCAGAGGTGGAAGAATGGCTTTCGAAAAAGATCGTGCTATTTTTAATTCCGGTGTTCGTTTCGGTAAAACAATGGGCGGTCCTGTTTCCATGATTATGGAAAACCGTGCTTTTCAAAAAGATGAAGCCGGCTGGCCAACAGTAATGAACAAAGAAACTGAAGCTGATGGCATCGAAAAGATCACACTACCCCGTCCCGGTCATGCAGATCTTGTTGGTACTCAAAAATACCGTTTTGATGATATCCGTCCTGTCATAGAGCGATCAAGTGCACGTGAAACCGCAATGCGTGTTGCCTGCTGTGGAATTGCCAGACAGTTTTTGAAACACTTTGGAATTGAAATCGGCGGACATGTCATCCAAATTGGAAAAATAGGTTATAAAGACTGGGACTCGGTCCGGAAAACCGTTGACCCTCTCTATGAAAAGGGTGCTGAAAACGTTTACAAAACTGCCGACGAATCCGACGTACGCTGTCTTGATAAACAGCTTTCTGAACAAATGCGAGAGGAGATCAAAATTCAGAGAAAAGCGGGATCTTCTCTTGGTGGAATTTATGAGATCATAATTACCGGAGTTCCAGTAGGTCTGGGAAGTTTCACACATTGGGATCAAAAACTGGACGGAAAAATTGCACAGGCAATAATGGGCACCCAAGCCATGAAAGGTGTTGAAATCGGTCTTGGATTCGAAGCAGCTAAAAGAGATGGGCAAAATGTTCATGATGAGATTACTCATGATGGTTCTAAGTTTAATAGAAGAACCAATCACTCAGGAGGTATTGAAGGAGGAATGAGCAATGGTATGCCAATTATTATTCGCGGAGCAATGAAACCTATTCCTACCATGTTAAATCCTTTAGGAACGGTGGATATGCATACTCTCAAGGAAACTGAAACCAGATATGAACGATCTGATGTTTGCGCATTGCCAAGAGCGGTTGTAGTAGCTGAAAGTGTTATTGCCCCTGTAATTGCCAATGCATTTCTTGAAAAGTTTGGCGGAGATTCTATCGCTGAAATTGAAGAAAGATTTAAATCCATATAAATTTTGGAATCAAAAATTTCAAAGCTAGCTAGTAAATTAAAGGAGAGTCCAAATGATTCATTTTTAAAGTTTGCTTTGGCCTTGGAATTATTAAAAATTGATCAACACGAAAAAGCGTTATCACTTTTTAAAAATATTCGTAATAATGACCCTGATTATGTGGGAGTGTATTATCATTTGGGAAAATTATATGAAGAATTAGGAGAGAACAATTTGGCATTGAAATGCTATAAAGATGGTATTACCGTTACAACCAAGCTAAAGGATCAACATTCACGATCTGAATTGCAGGGAGCACTAATTAATTTAGAGATGGAAATTGAGGACAGTTTATGAAGTCTATATTAAATAAAACCATTAAAGCAGTTTTACTTAGCCTGTTTGTGGTCTTTTTTTCTAATTCGATCAACGCCCAGGAACAGAAGACCTATCAGGTTAAAAAGGGAGATACTTTTTACAGTATATCAAAAGCTCTGGATGTTACAGTAGCGGAATTGAAAGAATGGAACGGCATCACCAGTAACGCTATTGAAATCGATCAGGAACTAATCTACTATATTCAATCCACCCCACAAGCAGTTTCAGATTCACTACCCCCTGAAGACACGACAACTCTAATTAGCACTTCATCCGGTACGCCAAACACATATTATCTTGTAAAAAGTGGTGACAGTTTGTATAAAATTGCTCAGGAAAATGATATGACGGTTCAGGAGCTAAAAGACCTGAATAATTTAACCAGTAACAATTTAAGAATTGGGCAGCGATTAGCGGTTAAATCAGTGAGTATTGCACCGGTCGTTTCTGAGTTTTCTAACGAGTCATCCCCGCAGGGCAAGTTCGCACTTTACACTCTTTCAGGTTCTGATAATCTTAATTCTGTCTTGAATAAATTTGAAATGACGGAAACAGAGCTACAAGCACTAAACCCTCAGATCGACGTAAATAATTTAAATCTTGCAAAGAACATTACCGTTCTTTTGCCTCCATCAAAAACTTTTGATAACCCTTATTTGGAGAAAGCTGACCTTCAAGATCTTGGATCCGTTCCTGTTATGGTATATTCGGATTCTGATAAAGGGAATGCCACAACTAATGGTGAACTCTATAATCCGGAAAAATTGACTGCTGCTCACTCAAATATTTCAATAGGTTCGGTAATTTTTGTTGAAAATCCTATAAATGGAAAGGGAATTTATGTTCGTATCAATGATCGAATTACTAATGCAGGATTGAAACTTTCTCACTCCGCTTTTCGAATATTGGACTTGATTCTTAATCAACCACAATCAGTTTCGATCTATACCGACAGTTAATGGAAAACACCTTAAAGACATATTTTTCAGATACAAAAAATCTACTTTACAGTTTTCTTATAAGTCTACCACTTTTTCTTGCTTACGAATTACTGATTCTTATCTCGCAACCCGACTCCTCTCAAATAGTTCGAATCAGTGTTGATTCCTGGTTCAAATCTATTTTTTCTTTATTCGGTGTTAATACTGTTTCTATTACTCTTTTGATCGTAGCCTTATTCGGAATGTTTATTCTTTATAAAGAACGTGAACAACTACGCGAGTTAAGATTTAAATATTTCCCTCTTATGATCGGAGAATCTACTATTTATGCCGTTCTGGTTACTTTAGTTGCTACGTTTTTTGTATCCATGGTTTTTGCGATTTCAGCTAATGATCCTATCTCCTCACTCACTGGCTTACAAAAATTCGCCTTATCTTTGGGAGCCGGTCTTTATGAAGAACTTTTTTTTAGAGTGATCTTGGTTTCAGTACTTATTTTGGTCTTTCAAAAGGTATTTAATAACAAGAACTGGGCAGCTATTACAGCTGCGGTCGTTTTATCTGCTTTTCTATTCAGCATGGTTCATTATGTTGGATCCATGGGAGATCCATTCACACTGTCATCTTTTACTTACAGGTTTGTGTTTGGATTGATTCTGAACGGTATATATGTGTGGAGAGGTTTTGGAATTGCCGCCTGGACACATGCTCTTTATGATTTAATGGTACTTTTTGTGCTATAAGGGTTTCACTAACTCGTTAATAGTGTTTATCTATTTACCTCTTTAGGATGTAATTACTACATTGAGAGAGTGTTAAAAGAATAGAAAATTCATGTAAGCTTCTTGTATATAACAACTTAGAAGACTACATTGATTTCAGGAAATTAGGACATTCAATGAGGGATAACAAAAAAAAGCAACAAGAGTTTAATAAGGAGATCATTCCACATCTGGATGTTATGTATAACTTTGCGCTTCGTTTGACTACAGATCCCGTTGATGCTGAAGACCTGGTTCAGGACACGATCGTTAAAGCTTATCGTTTCTTTAGCAGCTATGAAAATGGTACTAATGCAAAAGCCTGGCTTTTCAGGATTCTCAAAAACTCCTTCATCAATAATTACCGAAAAACATCAAAAAAACCTCAACAGGTAGACTATGACGAAGTTTCCTCCTATTACGAGTCCGTAAGAGCTGAGCGAACAGAAACTTCTGATCTTGAAAATCTAATGTTCAGAGAGTTAATGGATGATGAGATGTCTATAGCATTGAAACAACTTCCTGAGGACTTCAGAACAGTTGTTCTGCTTTGTGATGTAGAGGGCTACACCTATGAAGAGATTGCCAACATGCTGGATGTCCCTATTGGTACAATTAGATCCAGACTTCACCGTGGCAGAAATCTTCTTAAAACTGAATTAATAGATTACGCTAAGAAAAGAGGCTACAGAGGAGATTGATCCAGTATTGGATTCATGTTATCAGATCTTTCTTTTAACCCTAATGTTACTCTCATTGTAGTTCCCTCATTCAATTCAGAGCGGAGAACGTAAACAGAACCCTTGTGATAGTCTTCAATAATTCTCTTTGTAAGACTCAGCCCTAAACCCCATCCTCTTTTTTTGGTACTAAATCCCGGCCTGAATACATTTCTTACATGCTTTATATCAATTCCTGCTCCCGAATCCTCAATATCTATCAATATCTCTTCCCCATCTATTGAAGATGAAACTTTGATAAAAGAATTCTTTTGGGCAGAAGGCAGAGAATCCATTGCGTTCTTAACCAAGTTTTCAATGGCCCATTGAAAAAGGTCTGGGTTTATCATCACAAAACCTTTTGCTTTAAGATTTTTTTCGACTTTAACTGCTTTTCCAAGTCTTGGCAATCTTCTCTCCATATATACCATTACCTGATCAAGGATGGGCTCAATATTCATTAATTTCAGTTCAGGCTCAGAACCAATTTTTCCAAACCTTTCGGCCACTCCGGCAAGTCGTTGAACATCTTTCTCTATCTCATTGGTAATATTAATAGCTGTTTCATCATGTCGGTATTCATCCTTCATGAGTTGAAGCCAACCATATAAACTTGATATAGGAGTACCCAGTTGGTGGGCAGCCTCTTTAGCCATACCAACCCATAAATTAGATTGTTCAGAACGTGTAATACTTCTATATGATGTATATCCGATTCCTAAAAGCAATGCTAAAAGAAGAATTTGAATGAATGGAAAATAGCGTAACATTTGAACGGTGGGGCTTTCTCCGTAATACACTAACTGTTCAAATTGTTTTTTTTCATCCCCAAAAATGATTCGGACCGGAGGGTTCAAACTTCGGTATTCACGGATCAGTTTTTCTCGTTCTCTAGCAGTACTTAAACGTGTAGAGTCAATATTTTTTGAAGCTGCCAAAAAGTTTCCTTCTCCAACTACAATAGATGGAACTTTAAATCTTTCCTGACTTAAAATGATTTCTTCGGTAACAAAATCAATTGAGCTTTTGGCATTTTCAGCGTCATAGATAAGTTCAATTACACTATCCGGGACACTGGGATATCGTTCAAGCATTTGTGCCACTTTAAGAAGCTTTGTACTGGCTTGCTCATTTACCGGAAGACTGTTGAACTCTATTCCTTTTGCCCACAATTCAACACTTGAACGTTCTTGCTCTAAGATCTTACTTACTAAGTATTGATTATATACTACAGAACCGGCACCCAGAAATACCAACAGGATCACCAGTACAATTTTTATCCTATTTGAAGGAACAAAGAGTTTCATATCAAAAATCTAGAATTCACTTAATGTATGAATCTTTATGAAATGAAAAAGCCCTGCACATTTTTTCTGTACAGGGCTTTTAATCTGTTTATGCAGAAGCTTTTTGCTTTTCGTAAACCGGAGGAGCATTCTTTACAATGGTTTCAGCCGTAATCACACATCTGGAAATATCCTTCATGGAAGGTAATGTAAACATGATATCCATCATGGCTGCTTCCATAATAGAGCGCAAACCTCTCGCTCCCGTTTTTCTCTTCTTAGCTTGTTCAACTATAGCTTCTAAAGCTTCCTTTTCAAACTCCAGTTCAACATCTTCCATCTTGAAGAGTTTTTTGTACTGTTTGCAAAGAGCATTCTTAGGATTCTGAAGGATGTCCAGCAACGCCTCATCAGAAAGTTCATGCAAACCGCAGATCATTGGTAAACGACCAATCAATTCAGGAATCAATCCGAATCTTTGCAGATCTTCAGGTTCAACATGTGTAAAAATATCAGGCTGATTCTTATCAAACTTTACACTATCAGCATTGTGGAATCCCAGAGATCCGGTAGACATACGTCTTGAAATAATATCTTCTAAACCAGAGAACGCACCACCACAAATAAACAGAATATCAGAAGTATCTAATTGAATAAAGCTTTGTTCGGGATGCTTTCTTCCTCCTTTTGGCGGAATATTTGCAACTGTACCTTCCAAAATTTTAAGTAGAGCCTGCTGAACACCTTCTCCACTAACGTCGCGCGTAATTGAAGGGTTATCACTTTTACGAGCTACTTTATCCACTTCATCAATGTAGACAATTCCTTGTTTGGCGCGATCTACATCATAATCTGCAGCTTGTAATAAATTACTTAAAATGCTTTCCACATCTTCGCCTACATAACCGGCTTCAGTAAGCACAGTGGCATCAGCAATTGTAAAAGGCACATCAATGATCTTTGCCAACGTACGTGCCAGTAATGTTTTACCGCTTCCCGTAGGTCCAAGAAGTACAATATTACTTTTCTCTATCTGAGTATCATCAATCTCTTTATGATTGTTATTGACACGTTTATAGTGATTATAGACTGCAACGGAAAGGGTTTTCTTGGCCTGCTCCTGTCCTATTACATATTCATCCAGCTTTGTTTTTACCTCAACCGGCTTCAAAAGTGGTTTTACCGGTTTATCTCTTCGTCGAGCTAAAGAAGCCAGATCACTTTTGATAATGCTTGATGCATCTTCAACGCAACGGTCACAAACATAAACTCCCGGTCCTGCAACCATGCTGTTCACTTCAAGGCTTGAACGGCCACAGAATGAACAATTTACAATATCGTTGTTTTCCTTTTTATCGCTCATAGCACTTAAATCTAATCAAAAAATATTTATTTAGCAGATTTAGCTCTTGAAACAACGTTGTCTACCAAACCATATTTTTTTGCTTCGTCTGCAGTCATCCAGTTATTTCTGTCAGAATCATTCATGATATCTTCTATCGACTTACCACTATGATCAGCAATAATCTGGCTTAATTCTTTTTTAACTCTCAGAATCTCTCTGGCTTCGATCTCAATATCACTTGCTTGTCCCTGAACTCCACCTAATGGCTGATGGATCATTACTCTGGCATGCGGAAGACAACTTCTCTTGCCTTCTGCGCCGGCAGTAAGCAAAACAGCACCCATACTTGCCGCCATTCCCATACACGTTGTAGCAACGTCGCATTTAATGTGCTGCATGGTGTCATAAATAGCTAAACCGGCTGATACAGAACCACCCGGGCTGTTTATATAAAAATTTATGTCCTTTTCAGGGTCTTCTGATTCCAAAAACAGCATTTGAGCAACTAAAGAGCTTGCTACCGCATCATTTACTCCACTGCCCAGCATTATGATCCTGTCTTTAAGCAGACGAGAATAAATATCGTAGGCACGTTCTCCACGGCTTGTTGTTTCAACAACCATTGGTACAAGGTTGCTCTCTATAGGTTCAATAGAACTATTCTTAGGTTGTGATGAAAGTGAGTTATAAAACATAGCCGTTAAGTAAATTTTTTATTTTTTAGATTTCTTCTCCTGAAACTTACGGTACTTTTCTTTGTCAAGTTCCGTGATTTTGACTTCATCTTCAAGCTTAACAAATACTTTATTCTCACGAATACTGCTTCTCAATTGCTCCAGTAAATTCGGGTTCTGAGCGTAGTATTGTTTAAGCTGATCCGGAGAAGCACCGTAACGCGCTGCTTCCACAGAAATGAACTCGTCGATATCTTCGGGTTTTATTTCGATATCTTCAAATGTTTCTTGCAATTTTTGGCTAATGAAATACCACTGACCTTCTCTTAGGCCACGCTCTCTCATTTCTTCTTTATAAACAACTTCATCAAAGTTTTCCGGAAGAGTACCCCCTTGCTGTTGCTTTTGTTGTTCCACATAAGAATTCAGTACCTGCTCTAAAAACACTTCAGGAACATCTACTTTATGAGCATCAACCAACGCTTCTACAACTTCATTTTTGAATAAGTCTTCTGAAGTTTGATCGTAGTACTTTTGCATCTGGCTTTTGATGTAGCTCTTAAACTCATCTTCAGTTTTTGCTTCACCATTGCTGTTTTTAGAAATGAATTCTTCACTCATCTCTGCTTTGTTCAGCTTTTGCACTTTTTTGATGGTTACTCTGAAGCGATCTTTTTCATCACCTTCACCTAGTTCCATATCAACAACATCGCCGGCGGATTTTCCTTTAAGCGACTTTAGGAAATCCTTAGCACCATCTTGTCTCAGGTCAATAACCTGATCAACATCTTCTTCACCGTCAACAGGATTTCCGTCTTTATCCAGAGAAATTACATCTACGATAAGCTTGGAGTCTTTGGTTGCTTTTCCGTCAACATCTTCCCAGTTGCCTTCACGCTCTAAAGTTCTTTCAATTTCTTCTGATACTTCTTCGTCAGTAACATCATGAACCATTTTGTTCACTTTGATCTTACTGAGATCTTTTAACTCTACTTCAGGCTTGGTTCCGATCTTAAAGATCACTTCCAGCTCGTCGTTTTCCCAAGTCATGTCAACCATTTCAGTCTCGCCAACCGGATTGTATTCAGGAACTACATCCTTTTCGAATACTTTTTGTACATACTTATTGATCTCTTCGTACTCGATTTCAGTACCAAATCTCTTTTTGATCATTCCCATTGGAACTTTTCCGGGTCTGAATCCCGGAAGCGCGATCTGACCTTTATACTTTTTGTAAGCTTCGTTGAATGTTTCCTGAAGATCTTCTCGTTTTGCTGTCAGGGTAAGTTCTTTATCAACTTTTGTTAATTCTTTAACAGAAATGTTCACTTTTTCTCCGCTTTGTTATGTGCAATTCAGCTGTTATAAACAGGTATTATTTAGATAGGAAAGTACGAAAGGGGGGACTCGAACCCCCACGCCGGTTAAGGCACTAGATCCTAAATCTAGCGTGTCTACCAATTCCACCACTTTCGCATAGTTTAGAGCTCACAAAGATAGGAGTAAAAACAAACAAATTCCAACTTTCTGGAATGAAAATTTAAAACTAAAACTCTTGCTCTATCAGACACATAAAAAGTAAAAAATTTGGGTTTTGGCTTTGCTTTGCAGAAATTCTGGTACCATGCATAAAAACCTGCGACTACTCTACGTTACAACCGAAACTAAAGCACAAGCTTCTGACTTGGGAAAAAAGATCATTGAAGCAGATTTGGCTGCCTGCGTTAATATTATTCCCGGGATGGAATCTATCTATAAATGGAATAATGTAATTGAGGAAGCTTCTGAAACCATCCTGCTCGTAAAAACACACATTTCTAAAGTACAACCGGTAACTCGCTTTATTTTAGAAAACCATTCTTACGATTGTCCCTGTATTATCAGCCTTAACATTGCAGAGGACGAAGGAAATCCGGAGTATTTACAATGGTTGTTTGAGGAGTCCGCAGAAAGATAATGATTCGATCACAAAGAGTATCCGACCATATTTTGTGGGCAAAAATTGATCGCCCTCAAGCCCGAAACGCAATTAACTTTAAAGTAATTGATCAGTTAGAAGATTTGGTTTCTGAATTAGAAACAGATGATTCTATAAAAGTTTTTATTTTTTCCGGAGCAGGAAAAACAAGTTTTATTGCCGGTGGCGATCTAAAGGAGTTTCATACTATTACTCAAAAAAGTGAAGCCATAAATGTCTCAGAGCGAATGCAAAAGTTGTTCAGACGAGTTGAAGAATTACCTTGCTGGAATATCGCTTATATAAACGGTGATGCATACGGGGGCGGCATTGAGTGTATGATGGCTTTCGACTTTATTCTTTCGGCATCTCATTCCAAATTCGGATTTACTCAGGGAAGGTTCTATTTGACTCCCGGGTGGGGTGGTCTAACTCGACTAATCGAAAGAGTTGGCAGATCTAAAGCATTGGAATGGCAGGGAAAAGCAGAAATTAAAACTGCTCAACAGCTGCTACACCATAATTTCATTAATGCCATTGTTGAAGAGCAGAATGTTGTGGAATGGACTGACCCACTTTTAAAAAACGGAAGGGACTTTATTAAAACGCTTAAACAAAACAGCGGTATCAAATCGCCTGAAAGATTTAAGAAGATGAAAGCCGAGATCGAACCCTTTGCTGATCTGTGGGTGGATGAAAACCATACTTCCAGAGTTGAAAAATTTATCCAAAAGAATAAAAAAGAAAACTAGGATCCCATTATGATAAAATTCCGTCAAGCTATTTTCGCTGCTCTGTTTTTACTTTTGTGCGTCCCGTTATTTGCTCAAAATAATTATCAGGTAACGCTTCTGAGAGCAGCGCCGGGTGAACTGGGCGACCTCATCGAATATGTTAAAAAGCAAAAATCGGATGCCGATGGCAATATGATGATCATGCGTCACAGTCAGGGTGATCACTGGGATCTAATGCTTATGACTCCATTTTCGAAACCTGAGATGCATGATTACAGTGAATGGGTGGATTTTCAGCATGACTTTTTAGCCGAATCAGAAGTCAGCTGGAAAGAATTATTAGAAAAAGATTCTGAAGCGGGCTTATATCATATCGAGATGTTTAATGCTGCCCGGGGTTTGCATGATGAACTGCTCAAGCAAAGAGCTATGGAAAATATTTACTACAACGAAACTAATAGGGATGGAAACGTTATCTTCGTAACCAAATTCGGAAGCGATGTCGATAATTTCACTCTTGGCTTTTACAAAGACATGATCGATTTCGCTACCGATCCTGATCTGACGGATAAAGAGTTTGAAGATGCTGCATTAAAAGCCGGATTCGAATCCCGAGCAACGATTGGGTTATATCTAAGAAAGTTTTTGGTGGGGCATAATGATACGATTGCAACGAAAGTAAATTAGATTTAAATCTACATCTGTTTATACAATCGCCAGATCATGGTGCTGCAACGAATGATGAGCTTAGAAAGAACGGCGTATTCTTTGGTAGAAAAAACCTTACTTCGCTTCATCAACATATAACCAAATATTGGTGCGTTGCCGGGTATTTTCATTTGGTTTTTGATCAGATCGGATTCTGTTATCGCAAACATGGGAACACCTATTTCTGCCGGCATTCCTTCCTCTCGAGAACCTTCAATAAATACTCCCAACTTGCTGTTGTAAATATTGTTGGTATAATATGGTTTCCGGTTTTTTATCATTCTGCGAAAAACTAATTCGGTATAAAGATCTTGCGGATTGTAGTCTCTTGGGGTTTTTGACCCAACCGTTACCAAAAGATTTGGCTTTTCTTTAGATAATTTCCAAAAGGAAAGATGCTCTAACTCAAAAAGTTTTGCTATCTGGTGGCAAAATTCTTGTGATACATTCAGGAAATCCATGGTTTCCATACGCACCATCATATCCTGTACAATCTCTTTTTGATTGGCTGCCAGTTTCTTAGACAAGTCTGGAATTCTGAAATTACTAACTAACTTCATTTCGATGCGTTGAGCAACTTCGATTGGGCTTAAATGAAACAACTCTTTATTAATAAAGTCTTTGGCCCCCAAATCCATCGCCTTTTGCTCTTTTTCAACAGTAGGCAAACTGGTCATCAATAAAATCGGAATATCTTTTTTATCTATATCTTTTTTGATGGCTTCCAGAAACTCCAGACCCGTCATTCCCGGCATATGAATATCACATAATATCAGGTTTATCCTCTTTTCTGAAAGGATATTTATAGCTTGTTGTGGCTCTTTTACGTGAACAAGCTCATATTTTTTGCCAATCAGATTTTTGACAATGATATGCGAAGCTTTATCATCATCTACAACCAAAATAGTATAATTTGTTTCTGGTGTACTCATTTCCCTTTTACTCGTTTTCGCAATGTCAAAACTGCTTCATATTGGTTTTGGCCTCTTGCTAATGTTATCGACATTTTTTCTCCCTCTTCAAATTCCCTCATCAAAGCCCAGGCATGCATTTCGCTACTCACTCTTTCATCTCCGATTTTTGTAATGATATCTCCGGGCATAATACCACTCTCATAAGCAGGTCCATTCTTGTTTACGCTTGTTACAAAAAGTCCATGAATAGACGGCACTCCATATTGATAAACGATCTGAGTAGTCATTCTAGTAAATTCCATCCCCGGATCAAAATCCAGAGCCACTTCGCCGGATTCCTCCAGCTGTTTAATGATCTTCTTTACTCTGTTCGCAGGAATCGCGAATCCAAGGCCCACAAATCCATTACTGGTTCCTCCTGTGAAAATAAAGGTATTCACACCAATTACTTCTCCATCACTGTTTACTAACGGTCCGCCTGAATTCCCTCTGTTAATAGCTGCATCCGTTTGGATCATATCGATATACACTCGGGGGTCTTTAGGGTCGGGGCGAAAATCTCTTTTTGTAGCACTTATCACTCCAACTGTTACCGAAGCCTGCCCATCATCAAATAAACCAAATGGATTTCCCATCGCTATGGCCCACTCACCAACCATCGCTGTTTCGGAATTACTAAATTTCACAAAAGGCATTTTTCCTTTCGGTTCTTTTATTTTCAATAAAGCCAGATCTGCTAATTCATCTGATCCAAGTAGTTCAGCCTCATAAGTATCTCCATTTGAAAGCGCCACCATGATCTTTTTGGCGCTTTTACTTGCTACATGCTCATTGGTAACGATCAAACCGTCTTCTCTGATAATAAATCCCGAACCAATACTTTTAACTTCACGCTCTGATGGCATTTGAAAAAAACGGGAGAAAAAAGGATCCATCACACGATTATATCCTCTTTCAACTTCTGTTACTGTAATACTCACAATTGCAGGACTGGCTTTTTCAACTGCTTTGGTAATAGCGTTACTTCTGCTCTCAGAAATAGAAACCTGATTTGTCTTTACCTCTTCCTTTTCTTCCTCCGGCTCAAAACTTGCCGGTGAGGATTCATATTCTAAAGGAGAAATAGTCGGTATAACTTCCGGTTTATCTTTTTTTAAACAACCTGTCCAAAAAATTAAACCCAGTAAACTTACGGTAGTAACTGTTCTCTTCATTCCCTAATCGTTAATCCATTGTTTTCTTCCAATACTGATGACGTCTTCGATTGCTTCTTCCATATTGCCTTTATACCAGGCTCCTGCTGCTTTTTTATGACCTCCGCCATTGAGTTCTCTTGCCCATTCATTTACATCAATGTCGCTTTGAGAACGCAGGCTTAATTTAATTCTATCTTCGTCTTCTCGTAAGAAAATGCATGCTTTTACTCCTTCTATACTTAGCGGATAAGCTACAAATCCTTCCGTGTCTTCATTGGAAGTAGCCGTTTTCTGAAACATCGCTTTTGTAACGTACATAGTCGCAATTTGTTGGTTCTCATGCAAAGATATGGTATCCAGTGCCAAACCCAGTAACTTGATCTGCTTCATGGGTTTCGAAGAATATACTTTTTGTACAACTTCATCAGGAGTAAAATTTCCATATTCCAACAAAGTTGAAGCCGCTTTCATAGTGCCGGGTTTCACGCTGTCAAACTGAAAAGAACCGGTATCGGTTACTATTCCAACATACATGGCTTTAGCTGATTGTTCATCAATTTGAGTGATATCATGCTCTGCAAACAAATTATAAACTAACTCACAAGTAGATGAAGCGTCCGTTTTTGACACAAACTCTTTAAAAACTTCATCCGGTTGTGGATGATGGTCTATCATATATAACGGCTTTCCAAGTTCGGTGATTTTTTCTGCAGTATCACCAAAACGATGAAGCGCATTCCCATCTACAAAAACAAAGGCATCAAATCCTTTCAGATCAGAGAAATCGGGTTTTTCGATCTTTTTAAATTCGGTTAGCCATTCGAGGTTCTTATTTACTTCATCTTCATTAAATGCGGATGAATCAACGCCGTTTTTCTGCAACCACAGGCAAAGTGCAACTTGTGAGCCCAAACAATCTCCATCAGGACGCACATGTGAAAAAACTCCGATCTTTTTGTGAGATAACAATTCCGGAATTAGCTTTTCAAACATAGAGTTTTCTTTTTGACCGCCAAAATAGATGTATATAGCCAGAATTCCATTTCTTTTTGGGGTGATTTTTTTCGAGTTTTACATCAAAAATATATGCACGTACTTATTATTTGCGGAGGCACGCCTCCAACCAAAGCTTTATTAGAAACCCATATCAAAAAAGCCGATCTCCAAATTGGCGCCGATAGCGGTGGGCACGTGTTTCTCGGATATGGTTTTACTCCTGATATCGTTCTCGGAGATCTGGACAGTTTCAAATACACCAATCATGAAAATATTGAAGTATTAAAACTCGACGACCAAAACAGCACCGATCTGGATAAAGCGTTGAATTATGCACTTAAAAAGGGCGCGACAAGCTGTTCTGTTCTGGGGGCTTTGGGAAAACGCATCGACCATCAGCAAAAGAATCTTTCCTCGTTGGTGGAATTTCATGACCGGTTTGAGTCTTTGGTTTTTGAAGATGATTACGGGAAAACTTTTTTAGCTGATTCTCCTTTTGAAAAAGATATCCCGATGAATACACCTATTTCTTTTTTCCCTGTTTCCGGGTTTGTGGAGAATTTCATCTCTTCCGGAGTTCTGTATCCTCTGAATAATGTGCGTTTAGAACCCGGCGTTCAGGATGCTACTTCTAATACCGTTACTGCTTCTCCGGTTACGCTTGAGTTTTCTTCCGGGAAATTAGCGGTGTTTATTGGGGATGGGAGTAAGATAAAGTGATTAAATATTAGCAAAGATTCTGGCATCCCTCGGAACATCCAAAGAACTGTTTGGATGTTCATCTCCCTTCGAAGGGAGAATTATATGCTTATGATTCTTACTTATCTACTTATTAACTAATCCCTTTGTTCGTTCTTTTATAATCTTGGTCAAAACCGTATTTTGATTCAGGAAAGTCGGGTAATCGCTCCCCGCACATAACATTTAATGCTCTTTTATGTATTTCTATGTTTACCTCCTTCAAAGTAAAACCAATAATAAGTTTTATGTTGGGTACACAAGTAATCTTAAGAAAAGATTAGCCCAACATAATAATGGAGAGGTCAAATCCACCAAAAGTGGAATGCCTTATGAGTTGGTATATTTTGAGGGCTTCAAAAATAAAAGTGATGCTTTAGCCAGAGAAAGAAAGCTGAAACATCACGGACAAGGTATTAGAAGGTTGAAAGAAAGGTTAGAAAAAAGCATTGATCGTTAAATGTTATGTGCGGGGGGAGGAAAGTCCGGACACCGACAAGTACCGCGCTCTGCGATCCTTCGGGCGTAGCAGAGGCTCTTTATCAGGAATGATACTGAGACAGACAGTGCAACAGAAAACAAACTGCCTCCAGCGCGGAGCGCTGGTTAAATTTCAAATAACAAGCTCCAAAACACAAACAAATCACAATGTTTAAATATTAAAACATTGGTGCTTGTTTGAAATTTGAGCTTTAAACATTGGAATTTCCAACGCTCCGCGTTGAAGGTGATGGTGAAAAGGTGAGGTAAGAGCTCACCGCTCTTAGGGTGACCGAAGAGGCACGGTAAACCTCGCGGGGTGCAAGCTCATGTAAGATGGTATACGCCACTTGTCGTGACGCCATCGGGTGGAGTGCACCAGATAAATGATTACCGAATCTGCCAATTGGCGGAGGAACAAAATCCGGCTTATAGACTTTCCTGTTGAATATGAAAACCTCGTCCGAAAGGGCGGGGTTTTGTTTTATGAGGCTAACTTTATTAATATTAACTATGAAAAATATTTTAATACTAATACTGTTCTTATTTTTCGCCAATCCGCTTTTTGGGCAGGTTTCTTCAGAAATCACTACAGATAAAACACAATATGGAGTTGGGGAAACAATCATCCTTAAAGCCACTTTTTATAATGATTCAGATGCAATTCATACTTATAGAGGATCATCCTCTTGGATAGTTAGTCTCGTATTTTCTAGAATTAATCTTTTTGGAGATGAATACCTTACAGATGATTATAGAGATACACTATTTATCGGCGACAAAAGAGAATTAACCTGGGAATTAAATACGTCTTCATTGTTTCTTCCAAAAGAAAGTGGCGAACAAACTATTGTTGTAGATTATTTAGGAATAATTGATTCTGTTAGTTTTAATTCAGAACAATATTTAGGTGGAAATATTGTTCTATATTTTGAAAATCCTGTCGACACATCAACCATTCGCTTTATGGCGGACAGCTTAAATGCAGAAGTACTGGAACTCCGAAATGGTTTTTCTAAATGGGGATTTTCAGAGATTCAAATTGATTCACTTGCGGATGAGCTAATCAAAGATTCTAGAGTCCTGCATATTGAAGTCTATAATAGAAGACTTGTAAGCCCAACTTCTGTCATAGCAACAGATATTAAGAATGAAGGAATTCAAAATTATAGCTTTCGCTTGCTTCAAAACTATCCCAACCCATTCAATCCAACCACAACTTTTTCATTTGAATTAGCGCAAACAGAAAAAGTTAGGTTTTCCATTTTTAACATGATCGGTCAGGAAGTAGCCATTTTACAAAACAACATTTTATCAGCTGGTAAACACTCTGTAAATTTTGATGGTAGTAATTTATCAAGTGGCACTTACTTTTATACACTTAAAACCTCCAACCAATTAGTGACAAAGAAGTTTACTTTAATTAAATAGCTTTTGATTAAATTTTGAGTTCCTATCTTAATCACCCCATTCTAGTTCACGAATGTTTTCCAAGAAATACACAGGCGAGACGCTTGTGTTAGTTGAAGAAGCTTATAAATAAAGCTTAGAACAAGGGTTCTACGTCAAAGCCTTTGCATAAGATCCTGAAACAAGTGCAGGATGACAATGTTACAAATTAACCTTATACGTCCCTTTCACGTTGCGGTCTAGTTGTCGCTTCAGATCTTTTTCTTTGATGCTGTCTCTTTTGTCGAAGCTCTTTTTACCTTTCGCTACTCCGATCAGAATTTTGGCATTTCCTCTCTTGAAGTACAATTTCAACGGAACAAGCGTGTATCCTTTTTGCTGTACAAATTTATCGAGCTGACGAATTTCTTTTTTGTTGAGCAAAAGCTTTCGTTCTCTTCTCGGATCGTGATTGTAATACGAACCATGCTCATAGGGCTTGATGTACAACTCCCTCAAAAACACTTCTCCGTTTTTCAAAAATGCAAAGGAATCAGTAAACGAAGCTTTCCCCTGACGAATAGACTTCACCTCTGTTCCTTTCAGAACGATGCCGGCCTCGAAGGTTTCTTCAACCTGATAATCGTGCCGAGCCTTTCGGTTTTGTATGGTAGGGGTGTTGTTGTTGCTCATTTTATTTTTGTTGTCATTCAGAGCGATAGCGAAGAATCTTCACGTCTTCTTTTCAGCTGAAAATACTTTGTGTAGATCCTTCGGAAGTATCCTCAGGATGACTTCTCTTCTTTAAACTTCAAATCCTAGTTCGCGGAGATCTTCAGCTACTTCTTCATCCGGTTTCCGGTTATCAAAAGTGGCGTAAATTCCCAGAATCTGCTCTATCTCGCTGATCGCTTTTTCGTTATCCGGATTGATCTTCAGTACTTCAACATACTGAGCTAAAGCTCCATTCATTTTATCGCGCATGTTGGTTACGTCGGAATCGCGGTATTCCAGAAAAAGTCCGTAGTTCAGATGCGTTTTTTCTCTCAATGTCATTACTTCTTCAGTCTCTTCCTGAGTTTCCAGTAAAGTAAGCGCATCAGTGTACTGATCATTCTCTAAAAAGAATTCTACTTTTTCAGCCATTGATTTGGTTGACATATCTTCTTTTTTGGTTTCCGCACATGCGGTAAATCCGGCTATCAAAAACAGGATGAATAATTTTTTCATGGGTTCTATTGTGTAAATATTGGATTCAAACTAATACAGAGTATAAATATAAGCATACTTAACCAGCCTATCACTTTTCTTCCTTTAGAAAGTGGTGTGTAAAATGTAACCGGCGGATGCTCTACTTTTACTACAAAAGTGATGAATAGCGTCCATACACCCCATATTAATGTAGGTGAACCTTCCTGAGGGCCTTGGATCACATACAAATAAAGCGCCGAACAAATGAGCGAAGTGGTAAACATTGTGCTTACCCATTTCGATTCTTTTTGAAAAGCGATATGCATAACACAGAACAACATGATTCCCCAGATCAACCAAGAAAGTGCGCCGAATGAAGTGTCGTATTTCCCAAGTAAATCATGGAAAAAAGGAACCAACTCAATTCCGGCTAAAATTGTGATAAATGAATAGAATATTCGAGCTGCTATTTTGTGATTTTTATAACCGATCAAAGAATAGAGAATGTGCCCGCCATCCAATTGACCAACAGGCATTAAATTCAGTGCCGTAAAAAACAATCCAAACCATCCTGCCAACAACCACGGATAATGATACATTTCCCATAGTGGCGGAACATTATCAAACAACGAGGCCAGAAAACCATAGAGAATTGTATTTCCGAAAATAAGCACCGTTCCCTCCTCCTCTGACAAGATCTCTGTAGGATACTCTCCTGTTTGAGCTACATAAGCTTTCAGTTCTTCGTGTCCGCCAAAACTCTGTACATGGCTTGGTTCCGGAAGGGTGGCAAATCCGACGATCAATACGATCAAAGAAACAACGAAACCGGCGATTGGTCCGGCTACTCCTACATCAAACAACTTTTTGGTTTGATGGATCTTTTCTTTGATCCGAATAACAGCACCAAGTGTTCCAATGCCGACAGGAAGTGGAATGTAATATGGTAGGCTCACTTTTATGTTATGATAAACCGCTGCAAAATAATGTCCGAACTCGTGAAAAGTAAGAAAACTCAAAAGCAATGACGCGAACAGCACTCCTCTCAACAGATCTTCTGTTCCCGGTAAAACCAACGGACCAATAGTTGAAATTCCATTCCCCAATCCAACAAAGATCGAACTTACAACTGAAACCGAAATAAACGTAAGCACAAACAAAGCCAGATGTTTTAAGATCGTTTTGGTATCGGGCTTATTTTTCGATTCTTCGCTTCTTGACAGAATTTCGAAATCTGTTTCTATGGATGATGGATGTTCGTCGTTACTCAATCAGTTCCTCTTTAAATTTCTTCTCTTGAAATAGGCATCGTCATACATCGGGCGCCGCCACGACCCCGACATAATTCATGTCCCTGAAAACTTACGGCAATTTTGTTGTCTTGATTCAGATCGAGCCCTTTTTCTCCAAACTCTTCGATAAACTCAAACTGATTCATGTATGAATAGCCATGATCTACCAGTGTATTGAAGGTATTTGTGTTTCGTTCATATCCAACAATAACTCCGGGGGCCAGTGCAAATACATTTGCTCCATCCGTCCATTGTTCGCGGAATTGATTGGTTCTGTCTTCTCCTCCACATTTGATAAAATCGTAAGTATTTGCAGAAAATTCGTTCAACGCAGATTGTAATGACGATCTGGATTCTGCCTGAATTGCTCCGTTTACTTTTTGTAGCGCTACCACATTATCCTGTTGCTCCATAATAGCCGGAGGAAAAGCTATACATTCGGAATTGCTGGCAAAAGTAAAAATAGTATCCAAATGCATGGAAGAACGTTGTTTCGGAATATCAACAGCCAAAACCGTTTTCACTCCATGATTAAGCAGTCCATCTGCCGCCTTCATCAACCCTGTGAATGAAGTACGCTCACTCATTCCGATCAATACAAGGTCTTTGGACTCCACCAACACATCCCCACCTTCAATAGACTGATTACCGGAAATGCGAATAGCGCTGTCCCGCACAGAATCAAAAAGTGGGTTGAATTCTACCAGCGTCTCCATCATCAATGATTCCCTTAAGCGCGTCTTAGTTGCTGCTCTGGAAATCAAAATGGTGTCATCAACTACTGCTGCAAGATCGCGCGTAAATAGCAGATTCGGAGAAGGCAAAAGGGAAAACTTGCTTCCACCCGGTAAAACACCCTGTGTGCTGAATTCCAGTAATTGTTGAGCGTCCAACTTATGTAGTTGCTTTTCGATCACGGATAAATTCTCTTCCGGAAATTCTCTGATCAGCTGCTCAATAAAGAATGCTCTGGCTTCTTCGTTTTGGATGGAATCCTTGAAAAGGTCTACGATCTCTATAACCTGTCCATCTTTGGGCATAGCGGCTTTAAAAAGATCAAGCATATCCAAATGCTCTTCTCTGGCGTCTTCTTCAAAGATAATATCATCAAAAAGGAGCTCATCTTTAAGCTCGGGATTTACCAATGATACTTCATGACCGGGAGTGTGAACGATAACTCCGTTAAGATGTCCGATTTCGGAAGAAACGTTGATTTTCATTTTATACACTGAGTTTTATAATTCAGATAAAGCTAATGATAAAATCATCAAATTGGAGAGCATTTCTTTCTTGTATCTACAGCAATTGAAACTGCTGTTCTTTTTCTAAACATTCGTTTATTTCTCTTAAGCGATCATTGATACTTTCCTTGTCCAATTTATTATCTATGAATTCCTCTGAACAAGTAAGAAAGTTGTCTACATATGATATCAATAGAGAAGTAAAACGTTTGCGGTTTATATCAGAATAGATCATATGTTTGACGCAGTCGAGCAATCGCACTAATACAGAAACATCTTTCTTACCATATTCTCTGATCGGCACAATGATCTGAAACATCACATCCTTAAAAGGAACTGGTCGGACAAATACCAGCGGCTCGTCTTCTGAATTCGGGATGTAATTTTGTTCATCAACCTCCATCAATTTCGTCAACAGATCGGATAACAGATCGATGGCTTTTACAGCTGTTCCCGGATCATTGATTCCCGGACTTAGTGCTTTTACCGCTATTTCAGATATCTGTTTAAAACCGAATAAATAATGATCCGAAACCCGCTCTTCTGTATAAAGTGTAAAATAGGAACTCAATTGATCGATCACGTCCTCATCCTGTTCTTTGCTGATCTCAATAAACGGATATTCTTTTACTACGAATGACCCAATGGAAACTTTCACATTCAGCTTGAAGTCATGTTTTTTGCAAAACTCCGTTAATCCCGATCCATCGATTTTCTTCAGATAACCGGAATCTTTTGCAAGGCATGTTATCCAATCAGAAGTATTCGGCAATTCTTTTTTAGCATTGTCATGATCCACTCCTTCGAGTTCTTTTTTGGTGAGCTTGTAAATATCATTCAGAATGAAATCCACCTGAATTTTTTGAGATATGGAATGAATGAAATACACGAACAAACCCATACAAACTATGGCCAGAATCATACTTACAAAGATGCCCAGAGATGGCACCGAAAAATCAACGCCGGGAGCATCGATATTTACGATCAGGATCAAACTGTAAATAATACTACCCAAATAGAAGCCCAGAACAACTTGATGAAATTTGTCTGATATCAATCCGGGTATAACTCTTGGTGATAAAGTAGAAGTAGCTCTGTTAAGCACTATCATCACCATCGAAAAGCTGAATACCATTAAAGAAATAAGGCTCCCTACAATGGTGCCTAAGATCAATCGGGCATTGTTGGAATCATGGACGAGAACCCGCTCAATATTACTTTTAAGCTCTATTACAAGATCATTGAACTCGATCCTCATCACAAAAATAGAAAAAACCATGAAAGCCAAAGCAATGATCGTGGGATAGAACGCAATGCTGTTTACGATCCTTTGATAGTACTTTGAAATTACGTTCATCCAGTGTTTCATTTATCCATGCAGGTTTATCTTTGATTTTATTGGTAGCCCAAAAAACATCAATAGTTTCAATAAACAGCAATTTTTTATGCATTTAAGTTCAATCAGAGACTTAGAAGCTTTTCTTGGTTGTTGTATTTTTCAATCCTTACCTTTGATTCTATGATCTCAAAATCTGAAATACAATCATTGCTAACTCTTATGGATGACCCGGATCCATTTGTTCAGGAATCTGTGAATCGTCGATTTGTGGAGCTTGGTGAAAATGCCGTTCCTATGCTTGATCAGTATCAGGTTGACCTGAAACAAGGAGAGGAAAAGACACGAGTTAATGAGCTTATCCATACCCTGACTTTTGAAGGATTACAAACTGATTTCGTGGATGCATTGGAGAATGGTATAAAAAACAGGAAAGATCTGGAATCCATCATATTCATGCTTTCACGGTTTGGGAATCCAACTATTGATACCAAACGCTACAAAGACAAACTGGACTATTTCGCTGAAATGGTTGCTCCAAGTATTCGGTATAAACTTGACGAGAAAAAAAAAGCTTCTCATTTATTCAAGTTTGTATTTGAAGACCTGAATTTTAACGGAGATCAAAAAGACTATCACAATCCTGCCAATTGTTTTCTCGATACCGTTATTGATCGTCGAAAAGGATTACCTATTACCTTAAGTATGATAGTTATGTTCATTGCCCGACGATTGGATCTACCCGTTTTTGGAGTAAATATGCCTATTCATTTTATGCTTACGTATATCGGGGAAAGAGAAGAGTTTCTGGTTGATCCATATGATGACGGGACAGTAGTAAGTTACGATCAATGCTATTTCTTTTTGAAAAAGAATAACATCGAGCCAAAACCGGAATATTTTCAGATGGCTTCTGATATGGATATTCTCATCAGAACCATTCGAAATCTTATTCAAAGCTACGAACGCAAGGAACAACTCGAGAAAGTAGAAGATCTAAAACAGTTATTGTCTACCGTTGAGTTATATATGTAAGCTCGTTATTTAGTTTTCGACTTATTTCTCTTTTTCCAGTGCTTAGTATCCAGGTCCAGATCCGAAAAGAAGTTTGTTAGCTTGTCCACACCATCCTTCTGTATATCAAAATAAAGCAATTTGTCTTCTTTGTCCTCAAAGTAATCCAATACATTTTGGTGATGCTCGTCCCACTCTGTTCCCCAACATTGGATCAGTTCCTGTTCCGATGAGTGATAGTTATCTCCACATCTGCAAGATCTGTAAGTGATCAGATTATTATCCTTATTTAGTTTTAATCGGCTTTTGATCCAATCTTCCTTTTCTCTTGTATTAAAGATGAATTTACTTTCCGGATAGTGTTTGTCCAGCTGCTTAAAATGTTTATAGGCGTAAACCGGTGGTGCTTCTTCTACATTTACCTCTGTTTCCCTTAAAAACTTTCTGAAAATAGGATATTTCCATTTAAGCTTTGGTAAACGCCACATATTCACTTTTTCCAGATCTGTATATATATCGTATTCCTTGCAATAGGTGAGTAACGGTTTATTTTTTAATCTGGCGAGCTCCATCCCTACAGCGATAGTGCCTTTTTCCCAGTGAGCTGCACTATACCCATTTTTCTCAAAAAAATACGCAATGGAACTTGTTCCACATCTATTAAATCCTATCTGAAATATATATCCGGATAGTTTCTTTCTATTAAAAAACAATATGTGCCCTTGTTAGCCCTTTTAAATTTTATTGAATCTAAGAAATTGAATTCAATTTTTAAATTCACTTCTTTTGTTAAGGTTTGTTCGAAATTGATGATTCAAATCCATATCCTCAGATATAAAATCTAATACACTACAAAAATGCATAACCAACACAGAGAAAAGCTTTTTTCATTATTTGATGACAACCAAAATGGAGTTGTATTTATTCAGGGAGCCGAAATTATGTATCGTTATGATACTGATTACGAATTTCCATTTCGTCAGGAATCCAATTTCTGGTACTTAACAGGAGTAAATGAAGCTGAATGTTCGCTCGTATTAGACCTGAAGAAAGAAGAATATCATCTTTTTGTACCTGAACGGGATGCTCAATATGCTGTGTGGCATGGATATGTGAAAACAAAAGAGCAATATCAGGAAGAATACCAACCTGACCATCTTCATTACAGAAATGATATCCTTAAAGTTCTGAATGAACTTAAACCTGAAACCGTGTATTGCATTGATGATGAACAGGCAGAATTTGTTGAAGACCTGAACCGTGGTTTTAATGTAGAAACAGAAGCGTTAGTTGATGCGCTCACTTATTGCAGAGTTCTGAAAACCGAATGGGAACTGGATCAATTGCGCGAAGCCTGTAGGGTAAACGATCTGGCTTATCTGGAAGTAATGAGATCAATTAAGCCGGGGATGTACGAGTATGAAATGAAGGCGATCTTTAACAAAGTTCAGATCGAAAATGGGTTAATGCAGGATGCTTATAACGGAATTTTTGCCTCGGGTGTTAATGCATCTATTCTTCATTATGTAGTCAATAACAGCAAGATCAAAGATGGCGATCTGTTTTTGATGGATTCCGGATTTGAATGCAACGGATACGCATCAGATTACACCAGAACTTTTCCTGCAAATGGAAAATATACCGATATTCAAAAAGGGATTTATAACTCTGTTTTAGCCGGGATGGATAAAGTGCTTGATTCCATCAAACCGGGAGTTAAAATGGAAGACCTGCATTTACTTGCTGCCCGAACTATGATGGAAGGCTTAAAAGACATGGGTGTTGTTAAAGGCAATGTTGATGACATGATGGAAGAAAATATCTTTGCGCTTTTCTTCCCGCACGGCTTGGGTCACTTTTTAGGGTTAGACACTCATGATGTTGGAGGCTATCCAAAAGGAGTAGACAGAATTGAACGGCCGGGAATTAAATTTTTAAGAGCTCGTCGTGAGTTGCTACCCGGAATGGTTGTTACCATTGAGCCCGGAATTTATTTTGTTCCTGCTGTGCTGGAACCTGCTATCGCTGATCCTGAAAAGAATCAATTTCTGAATACTGAAAAAGTAGAATCTCTGCTCGGTTTTGGAGGTGTACGCATAGAAGATGATATCATTGTAACGGAAGATGGAATGGAGAATATGACGAACGTTCCTAAAGAGGTGGGTGAGATCGAGGATTTGATGAAGGGTTGAAGAGTTTTGAGTGATTAGTTTTGAGTTGCTAACTCTCCAATTGTTTCCTCTATCTCAGGTTACATCTTCTCATTTATCATTCAGAGTTTCTTTTCGTTTCAAATTTCCTGCTAATAGCTTCAAAACTCTTTTCTAGTTAACGTTAAGACTTCTCTTTTTTTGCTGCTAGCTAGGTTTTTGAATCGCATATTTCCCGGATCCGATCAACATCATTCCAAAAAACACGAACATCATCTTAAATGCATGCGAAGCCTGTCGCCAGCTATCTCCGTCGCTTATGTGTGCATAAACTGCAACCAGCATCATTGATCCTAAAAGCATCGCAACAAATCTGAATTTATAGCCTACTGCAAAGAGCAAAGCTCCCAGTGTTTCAATAAGCGCTCCCAAAAATCCCCAGACCATAGCAATTTCATCAACTCCGAAATGAGGCATTACTTGCCCGAGTGAAATCCACCGTTCGTGACCGCCCATCAGCTTTCCCCATCCATGAAAAAACAGATAATTCAAGCCCACTCCTACTCTCAGTAGCAGTAAACCTTCGTCTTTGTATTTTTTAAGTGAATCGAAATTGAGATTAAGTGACATATTATGATTATAGAGTTTGTTCTGGAGTTCCAGTCAATATAATCAAACGTCTTTTTTTTCACAGATAAGATTAAACTAAAGTGATCTGAAAGAACGATAAAAGTTAACGAGATTAATTAAACCAATAATTCATTTTAAATACCACACCTCGATTTTTAACTGCAAAATTATCTGTGGCATAATTGTCGTTGTATACAATAAACAGATCCGACATAGAAGCAAACCTCCACTGCAATCTGCTGTTCACATTAAAGTTTTCTGCTTGGGTGTTGTATTGCAAGAAGCTGGTCCAACTAAGATTATTTGAAAAACTTACTTCTGCCTGCGGACCGATAAGGTGCAGTGTTGCTTCTCCGTAATTATCGGGTAGAGTTACTTTGTTTCCTATATAACGAACTCCGAAATTTCCCCAAGGTTGAACTCTCATATTCAAAGAACCTCCAAACTGAGTTCTCGTTCCGTTATAGAATTCTCCGAAAGAAGTATTCAAGCTTCCGTTTATAATCCCTCTGGTATCAGAATAATAATCGAATGCAATTCTGCTGAAATTATATGTATCAACCGGAAGTAATTCATCTCCGTTGATCAAGTTTGTTGGAAACAAGAGAGCAACTTTACTGTTTCTGGCACTCAGGTTTACCCCTCCCCAATCCTTTGTGTACATTTCAAAATTAACGGATAATATCCTGTCGATAAAATCTCCGTTTGTTCTTGAGGAGCCAACCATCCAGCCCGAAAATGTATAACTGTTGATCCAGTCAGCATTAGGACGAATGGTAAATCCTGCCCACGGATTGATAAAATTATACCCTACCCGCTTCAATTCCTCAGCTTCGGCATCATATTGAAAAAGTCGATCTGAGAAACCCAGTTCATTTATATAATTGTCTTCAACTCGGTCTGCAGTAATTCCAAAGAATTTGTCTCCATCGCCATACATCAAGGTTGCACCTGCAAAATAAGCGTCATCGAATTTATCTTCAGTTTGCGACCAATGATATCTAGCGTTTCCATTCCAGTATCCGTTTTCAGAAGTATAATTGAATTCAGCTCCTATGGTTCGATTGTAATCCTCTCCCGTTGGTGAAGCTCCATCAAAAGAAGACCGGTTTGTGAATAGTGCTTTAACATTAGTGCGCCCTATAAGGTTTTGCTGAACTGATGCAACGGTATAATTATTGGCTGAAAGATCATTGACCGATCTCGTATGTGCATTCAAAACACCCACTCTCAGATCTTCACTTAGGTTTCCTGTAACTCTTGCGCCAAACAGAATTGGAACTATTTCACCATTATTTAAACCAATTCTTCTTGAGAAAAACGGCTTCAATCCCCATGTTCCAAAACTTCCGAACAGATCGCTGTTTTCAAGAAAGAATGCTCGCTTTTCCGGAAAGAAAATGCTGAATCTCGAAAGATTTGTTACCTGCTGATCTACATCAACCGTTGAGAAATCCGGATTTACAGTCAGATCTAGTTTCAGGTTTTGTCCGACAGGAATTTTGGCATCTAATCCTATTTCTATATCATTTTCCAGTCCATTATTTGCTGCCAAAAAATCTTTGTTTGATGAACCCAGTACATAAGGTTGGATGATCGCTCCTTGTTTTCTCTTTGGCGGGATATCTTTGATCACCATGGTTCCTAAATGGCCTATATCAATTCCGGGAAAGCCCAGCGGAACATGGCTCCAGGTAGAATATTCGTTTCGCTTCATATCATTTCGAACAAAATTAATTCCCCATTCTTCCACATTGGTATCGTAATTGATGGATTTAAACGGAATGGCAAACTCTGCAACCCAATAATCGTCGTGAACTTTCACAGAACTGTACCACACATTATCCCAATTAACATCGGGTCGGGTTCTGGAATTTTCGATACTCACCATTCCATCTACCCTGGCTCCGGCAGCATTCACTCCGAATAAAAATCCATTGGTTTGCTTGTTCATCGGATCCAGCACTACACTAAATCCATCGCTATCCCAGTGATACGATGAATTATCTCTCTTTAATGTTTTGATAACCAGATCTTCCTTTTTTTGATAATTGATCGCACCGATGTACAAAAATTCATCATCATACATGATCCACGCTTTGGTTTGATTAACAGCTAATCCTGTATCTCTGGGGGCTTTGTTTAAAAAGTCAGAAGTAATGGATGCTTCACCCCATTCGGATTCTTCAAGTTCCCCGTCAATAATTACTTTGGCATTTATTTTTACGGCGTTGAGTATAAAGTTCTCGTAAATAGACTGCTCCTGCGCAACAAGTTTAGAATTAAATAGCATTGCCGATACAAGTAGTAAAAAGTATTTCATAGTTCTGTCCCATTTTTGTTGGAACAGATATACGGGGTAAAAAATACTCTTATTTATAGCTTAGATACGTAACGGGTTATTAACGCCGGAAGACGTTTATTCAATGATTTTAGCCATCTGCCGTAACTAAAGTGTTGTTTATCCCTAAATAGACGTTGTTTGCAGAAATGAGAAAATCCTATACAATTTCTTTAGGTTCAATGCGTACATTCATGCTTCGTTATGTTAAACATAGTTCACAAATATCAGTCTACAGGCAACCGAATAGGTTGGCACATTCTCTTCTGGATGTGTTATATAGCTATGTATACCATCATATATGGGAATTTTGAAGAAAGCTATGGAGCTGAATTCTTCTGGGCGATGGCTTATCTACCCATTAAGGTGGTTGCTACTTATTTTACTATGTATTTCATCATTCCCAGATATTTCCTTCAGAAAAAGTATGTTGCTGCAACTGTACTAACCGTACTAGTTGTTTTGTTAGCCGGATTTTTACAACGCTTTCTGGACTATCATGTTTTTTCTCCTATTTATGGTCATGAATGGATGGCAGGTAGTCCTTTTAATATTCCTAAAAGCTTAAAGAATGTATTAAGTATTTATCCGGCGGTAGCACTTGGTGCTTTCATCAAAATTACTAAGCATTTTTATAGTGAGGAGAGTAAATCAAAAGAGCTGCGTCAGGAGAAACTACAGGCTGAACTCAATTTTCTGAAAGGACAAATTCACCCACATTTTTTATTCAATACACTGAATAACTTATATGCTCTTACGCTGAAAAAATCTGAAAATTCCCCTGAAGTTGTTCTGAAATTATCTGAACTCCTCAGCTTTATGCTGTATGAGTGCAATTCCAGAACAGTTCCCTTAAGCAAAGAACTAAAGCTGATAGAAAATTACATCGCTTTAGAAAAAATACGGTACGATGACCGACTCACCATTACCTATGAAACGGAAGGTGATGTTTCCAAAAACCAGATACCACCCATGTTACTGCTTCCATTTGTGGAAAATGCTTTCAAACACGGAACCAGTGATTCCATTGATGAAGTATGGGTTGATATCCACATAAAAGTAGAAGGCAGGTCACTAAGTCTTTCTGTAAAAAACAGCAATGGCTATGATACGGTTGAAAAGAATGAGTTCGATTATCAAAAAGGAATCGGGCTTAAAAATGTGCACCGACGTTTAGAGCTTTTATATGAGGATCATTATACCCTTGAAACAAATGATACCGAAGATCAGTATTCCGTTTCGTTAACCATTAAACTTGATGAACTTCTAGATCACAACAGCGTTTGAATCTTTCCTGCTTCATAATAGATGATGAACCCTTAGCCATTGAGGTTATTGAATCTCATGTTTCTAAAATTGATGGACTGGAAGTGAAAGCTACTTTCCAAAATGCAGTGAAAGCATTTCAGGCTCTCCGGGAATCCCAAGTAGATATTCTCTTTCTGGATATTCAAATGCCACGTCTTACAGGTATTGAGTTCTTGAGAATGATGAAGAACCCTCCGAAAGTGATCTTTACCACTGCTTATCGTGAATATGCTTTGGAAGGATTTGAGCTGGATGTAGTGGATTACTTGCTGAAACCAGTTTCATTCAATCGCTTTTTAAAAGCTGTAGACAAGGTCTTTGAACTTCATTCTGTTACAGAACACTCAACAAAAACTGCAGGTGAAAACAATTCCAATCATTTTGTTTTTGTTCCTGTGGATAAGAAAAACGTAAAGATCTGCCTGAATGAGATCATCTATATTGAAAGCAAAAGAGATTATGTGCTCATTAAAACACTTAATAAAGAAGTAGTCACTCATCAGACTCTAACTTATATGGAAGAACGATTACCAAGTCCTTCCTTTTTAAGAGTACATCGATCGTTTATTATCAATACCAAAATGATAGAAAGCTGGTCGAATAATGAGATCGAACTTCCGGGTATTCAGGTTCCTATCGGCAGAACGTACAAACGGGAAGCTTTGAAGGTGTTGAATAGTAATTCTGAGGTTTTGTAGTGGTTTTTCTGTGAATGGGTCGTCCCGAATTTATTTCGGGATCTTTGTGGAGATTATGAATCTTAATACAGTTTAAGCCTACTATAAAGAGCAAAGCATATTCATAAGATCCTGAAACGAGTTCAGGATGACGGATTTTGTTTCAATTTTATTGCTTAAGCATGCCGAAAAAGCGGAGGGTGTAAGTGAAGTTTACACGTTCCCAAACTTCACTTACACCCCTTGGATTATCCAAAGTAACTGTTTAGATATTTACCTCCCCTCAAGGTGGGCATTTTCTTCTTTCATTCTAGTTTCGAATACCTGTACTAAGGAACATACAGAAAAGCCCGACTCTGGAAAACAGAATCGGGCTTTTAAATCTTTAATGCTGTGTTTTATTCAGCTAAGCAGTGACCGGTTCTGGTTTTGTGCTTGTGCCGTTTCCATTCAAGTCGCTTTGGTCTTTGATGATGCCCGGCTCTTCTTTTCCAAACATAACTTTATTCAAGCCTCGGCGACTTCTTTCAATTAAGCTATAAAGTACCGGAACAAGGATCAATGTAAGCGCTGTAGCAAATAATAAACCTACAATCACAGCGATTGCCATCGGTCCCCACCATGTTGCTTGTTCACCACCCATGTAAACATATGAGCCTAAGTTTCCAAAAAACTCGATCGGTGTATTTACCAAAACGATGAAATCAATATTGAATCCGATTGCTAATGGTACTAAACCAAGTGTGGTTGTAATTGCTGTAAGAATTACCGGACGAAAACGCACTTTACCACCTTGTACCAAAGCATCTCGTAAACTCAATCCATCACGAGTTCTGAGAATATCTACGTAATCGATCAATACAATGGCGTTGTTTACTACAATACCTGCCAGTGAAATAATCCCTAAGAAAGCCATCAATCCGAAAGCCATCTGGAAAGTTACCAATCCGTAAAATACACCTGCCATCGACATTACTACTGAACTCAAAATAATGATCGGCTTTGCTATCGAGTTAAACTGTGATACCAAAATAAAGGCGATCAGAAATACTGCGATCAGGAATGCAATTCCCAGAAACTCGAACGATTCGTCCTGTTCTTGTTGCTGCCCTGTCCAGCTGTAATCATATCCCGAAGGCATGTCGTCCAGATAATTTGAAAGGACTCCCTGAACTTCAGCCAACACTGCATTTGCCTGATATCCGGAACGAACATCGGCACTGATTGTGATCACTCGTTCTGAATCTTTGTGGTTGATTCCGCCAAGTCCGTCTTTAACTTCCCATGTTGCCACTTCTGACAATGGAATTTGATTTCCTTCATGTGGAATAGTCAGATCACCCAATGTGCTCAGGTCATCACGATATTCGTCATTTAACCGAACAATGATATCGTATTCTTCTTTCCCATCACGGAATTTTGAAGCTTCCACACCATTGATCGCCTGACGAATGGTCATCCCAATTACGTTAGTTGAAAGCTCGTAAAGCGCCGCTTTTTCACGATCCACATCTACTCTAATTTCCGGTCTTGCTTCCGGCAGATTTGATTCCAAGCCATCCATTTTAGCGAACACAGAATCTTCTTCAAGAATAGATAAAACATCTCCTGAGAGCAGGCTTAACTGATCCATATTAGGTCCGGAAATTTCAAGATTTACCGGCTTTCCTGTTGGAGGACCATTTGGTGGTTGTTCTACCGTTACTTTTGCTCCAACTATATTATCACTCATGTGATTTCTCAAGAATTCCATGGCTTCAAATACATCACCTTCACGTTCCTGGAAATCCACAAAGTTCAGAGCAACCGTTCCTTTATTTGGAGTATTCCCTCCACCTCCGGCACCCGGATCTGCTGTAATGCTCGCTCCGGATGTTGCAAGTACGCTGTTTACATCTACAAAATTTGGGAGATTTTTAACACGTTGCTGAACCTCTTCAATAATCGTTTTGGTGTATTCCACATCCGAACCGATAGGCGTTTCTACCTGTACATACACATCACGTGGAGGGATGTCTTCAGGAAAAAACTCCGTTCCGGGGTTAAAAGCACCTAATACTACAAAACTCAAAACAAGAACTACAGCAGAAATTCCCAATACAGATAGTCTGTGGTTTAAAGACCATACTAAAGTGTTTTCATATTTGGCTATCACTTTATTAAGACCGTCCCGCTGCCACCATCTTCCAACCGGTTCTAATGCATATTTGTTAAGCGCCCAAAAAATAACACCTAGAATAATCAGCATTGTCCATGTAATAAAACTCGATGCTAAGAAAAGAAGTAAGATAAATCCTATTACCCCATACAGGATCTTTTTTCCTTTCGGAGTTAATTTAGCTTCTGCTTCCTGGCCTTCAACTGTCATAAATAATGCGCAGATCACGGGATTGATAACCAATCCAACAAAGAGTGAACTTGCCAGTGTAATGATCAATGTTTTTGGTAAATAGCTCATAAACTGACCTACAATACCCGGCCAAAATATCATTGGAGCAAAAGCTGCAATTGTTGTAAATGTTCCGGCAATAATTGGAACAGCGACTTCGCCCGTTCCTTTCTTTGCTGCTTCAAATCGTTCATATCCTTCTTCCAGATATCGATAAATATTCTCTACTACCACAATGGCGTTATCCACCAGCATCCCTAAAGATAGAATTAACGAGAACAGAACGATCATGTTCATAGTTATTCCCAATGCAGATAAAATGATAAAAGAAAGGAACATGGACATTGGAATAGAAATCCCAACAAATGATGAGTTTCTTACCCCAAGGAAGAACAGCAATACGCCAACAACCAAGATCAATCCGGATATAATATTGTTTTCCAGATTTGTAACCATGTTAATTACATCCACACTTTGATCGTTAGTGATCGCATAACGTGTAGTTGGTGGAAGGGTTGGAATTGCCTCGTCCAGAATCGCTTTTACTTCATTACCGGTATCCAGGATGTTTTCTCCGGTACGTTTCTTAATACCCAGCGTAATTACAGGAGCATCGTCCAGTTCAGAATACGTTGCTCTTTCTTTGAAACCGAACGTTACTTTTGCAACATCACGAACATAGATCGGGCTACGATTTTCGCCTTTAATTACTATGTCTTCGAGTAGCTTAGTGTCTTCATATTGTCCCGGTATACGAAGTAAAAACTTTTTGGTACCTACTGATATATCTCCACCCGGAATAGTTACGTTTTCATTTGAAATTGCCTGAATAATATCACCAAAAGCAATGTTGTAATATTTCATTTTGGCAAGATCGACGTCCACCTGAACTTCACGCTCAGTTCCACCGGTCAGATCAACACCAAGCACGGATGGAATTGCTTCAATTTTATCCTGAAGATCTTCCGCTATTTCCTTAAGAATGACTTCATCATATTCTCCGGAAAGATTCACGTTCATGATCGGAAATTCTGACAAGTTGATTTCCTGAACGGTTGGCTCTTCTGCATCTTCGGGAAGCTCCGGCTTTGCCAGATCTACTTTTTCCCGCACTTTCTGGAGTGCATCTTCAATATCTACGCTTGGTTCGAACTCCAAATTGATATTCGAATAACCCTCGGCTGATGATGAGGTCATATTTTTAATATCAGAGATATTACTCAGCTCATCTTCAAGTTTTCTGGTAACCAGACTCTCCATATCCTCCGGCGAAACTCCGGGGTACACTGTAACCACAAATATATTCGGGATGTTTATGCTTGGGAAGCTTTCTTTAGGAATGGTCAAATATGACACAATCCCCATGATCGCTATCAGCACCAACAGTACCAGCACACTAATTCTGTTGTTTATCGAGAACGTCGACAGCCCAAATTCTTTACGCTTTCCTTCTTCAGGCAAAGAAGCCCCGTTAGTTGATGCGCCGTTGTTATTTTTTTCGGTACTCATAATAGTTTCCGAGTTAAATTAATTTGCTGCTAATTTTTTATCGTCTTTCACTGTCACACGCATGCCATCATCAAGAAAAGCAGAACCTAATGTGATCAGTTTATCACCTTCAGCAAGTCCTTCTTCTATGATCACATTTGTTTGGTATGACAGGCCCAACTTCACTTCTCTTTCATTTGCCACAGCCTTTCCTTCTTCATTTTCAGAAAGTACATAGACTACATAACGGTTGTCTTTTGAATACACAAACTCCTCACTGATTACTAAAACATTACTTTGCTCAACTGTTTTTAACTTCATGTTAGCAATCATGTCTACTTTATATGTTTTGTTCTTTGGAAGTCTGGTCTCAATCCTGAATGTTCTGTTTTGGGGATTGATACTGCCTCCAACATAATTGATGGCAGAGTTAAGCGTATCCCTTACCTGAGTATCAAACCAAACATCTACCTTATCTCCGATCTGAACAGCATCTGAATATCGGGCTGGAACGCCGGCTACTATTTTATAGGCATCAGAACCGATCAATCGAATAACCTGCATTCCCGGGCTAACCATTTCACCTTCTTCCACCATAATTGCTTCAACTTCTCCGTTGAATGGCGCTTTGATACTTGTATTCTCAAGATCGATTTTTATTGATTCCAATGCCGAGTTACTTTGCTCATAAGCATACTTCGCATTCAGGTAATCTAATTCAGATCCGATTCCGTCTTCCTCATACACTTTTTTGAGACGCTCGTATTGCTCCTTGGTTTGGGAAGTCATTGCTTCTAACCGTGCTTTTTCCTGCTTCAGTTTTGAATCATCAATTTTTACGATGGTCTGCCCTTTTTTAACCTGAGCGCCTTCTTCTACTCTGTAGTCAATTACTCTTCCGTTAACTTCAGCCGAGATCATGATATCATTTGAAGTTTCCACATTTCCTACCACTCTCACATAACTTGCAAAGGTGCTTGGAGCTACGGTTTTAGTTGTAATATTTACTGTCTTTACGAGCTCTTCCTGAGTTTCCGCCTCTTGAGCTTCTCCTCCACAACCCAGAAGTACTGTACCCGCTATAAGTATGGTTAAATAGTTTTGAACTTTCATTTCTTAAATTTATATAGTTGAATAATTTCGTTAGTTAGTTGTGTCTACAAATGGCACCATTCCGGTTGCCATGTCATAATTTGCTTTTGCTGTCAGATAATTAAATACCATGATCGCATAATTTACTTCAGCTTCACGCACCTGAATTTCTGCTTCTGTTAGTTCAAGCTGAGATCCCAATCCGTTTTCGAGTCTTTTCTTAGCCCTGTCATAACCGATACTTGCTTGTTCCAGTGCTTGTTTTCTGGCTGACGCTGTTTCAAAAATCTTATCTAATTCTTCACTCGCACTCGCCACTTCATTCTGCGCCATCAGGATTGCCATTCGCTTTTGCTCTTCGATGTCTTTGTACTGGATTTGGGCTCTCTCCAAATTGGCCATTCTTGAAAATCCCTGGAATAGAGGTAGGCTTAAATTTACACCCAAAGTCTGGAATCGTTTAGCATCCTGAAAAAAGTCAGGGCTTCCAGCCTCGGCTGCACTCCATTGCAAATTGTAAGATGCGGTTAGCGTTGGAAGAAACCTGCTCTTCTCAGCTCTTATTTGTTTGTCTTGTAATCTTAAGTTTGCTTCAGCTACTCTGATATCACCTCTGTTCTCTGTTAGTAAAGCGGAATCGATAGTAGATGAAGAGAAGCTGTAGGGATTCATTCTGTCAATATTTTTCAGATGAGTATTCTCTGGTTGAGAAGCCGTTTCTGATAAAATATCAAATTCGTTAAGACTGCCTTTAACCTTGTAAGAAAATTTTACCGGAAGCCCCATAACAATGTTCAAGTTTCTGTATGCTTCATCAACAGCGTATTTCGCTTCGATTTGTTGAGGTTTCTGATTACTCAATTGTACTTTAAGTTGAAGCACTGCATAATCATCTACAATTCCTGCTTTTGCTCTGGCTTCGTTTTCTTTCAGGTTTGTTTCCAGTCTTTCAATTTGTGCGTTGGCTAGTCTAAGCTGTTCCTGAGCAGCAAGTACAGCATAGTAAGCAATTCTTGCTTGCGTAATTATTTGCTGACTGGCTGACCTATAATTTTCTTCCTGGACTTTTTTAAATACTGCCGAACTTTTTAATGCAACTATTGCTTCGCCTTTGAACAAATTTTGAGCTACCGAAAACCCACCTTGCCAATTATTATCTGTACCGAACTGGACAGGTGTTAATGTGCCTGCTGGTCCGCCAAAAATTTCAGCAGGAAGAAACTGAACAGGTATTTCAATATTTCTGGTATAATTTATTGAAGATGTGATATCAGGATACACTTCCGCTCTTGCCAGATTTAAGAGTTCGTCGGCATCGTCTATAGCAAGAATTGCTCTGTTGATCTGTGGATTATTAGCCAAAGCCATTTCAATGGCTTGCTCCAAAGTTATTTCCCTGTTTAAATCCCCCGGTTGTGCTTTTAAAGTTGATGTAAGCAAGGTTAGTGAAATAAGCAGAAGCCCTAATCTGTTACCCATTCTATTTACGTTAGTTAGTATCATTAAAAATTCAGTTGCCGATTACGTTAATTTGTTCCATTAGTTTCAAAAAATGACTGTGAGTCATAATTCCCTTTCTGAGCTTCAGTGGCAATCCCACACCCAATCATTTTCATGAAGTTCTCAAACAGAGATTTCAGATTTATACCCAGCTCATTTAACAGGTTGAAATGTTGTGTATTTTGATGCTGATAAGCCATGCTTACCATTCCGTGAGAAGTAGCCCATAGTATCAAAGCCAATTCTTTCGGATCATAGCTTGAATTTATACTTCCATCTTGCATTCCAATCTGAATTGCACGCACCATACAGGTAAACGAACTTTGCATATTTGTGGAACAGGAATCAAGAAATGTACTGTCTTCTAAGTCACTTGTCTCCTTCAGGTTATCATGAAATTTCATTGCCCTGAAATATTCCGGATGTTGCGTTACAAAACTCATGAATGTTGATCCTATCATATGAACCAACTCTATTCCGGGTTTGTCCTGTGTAAGCACCTTCTGAATTTCTTTAGTCAGCAATCCTGTTGCTTTATCACAAATACCTAAAACAAGATCTGTTTTACTTTCGAAATACTGATAAAGTGAACCTTTACTTACTTCTGCGCGGTCAGCTACTTCCGTCATATTAAGGTTGTCTAAACCCTTTTCCAGAATCAAAGCTTCAGCTGCCTCTAACATCAGAGATCTCTTCTGCTCCTTTTCCCGTTCTTTACGTTCTGAAATTCCCATTTTGTGACCGCTGGTCATTTTTTGAATTAAGGTCAAAAAGGTACGGGTACTTTAATCTAATTCCAACTATGTTTTGTTAAGAAATAATGATCATAACATTGACCGCCGATTTAATTGCAAATAAAACAGAAACTCTCCTCTTCCAAGTCTTCCATCTTTTGGTTATGATTCAGCACACTTAAAACAAAGGTATTTTTTTGATTATAAGCGGACAGAATAACAACACCACCGTTCCTATTAAGCGATTAGCTGCAATTGATCTGGGAACTAATTCCTTCCATGCTGTTATTGTAGACTTGTATTCTGACGGAAGCTTCAGAAAGATTGAAGATTTTAAAGAAATGGTACAGCTTGCAAAAGGTGGATTGGGTACACGCTTAGCTGAAGGAGCTTATTCTCGAGGTATGAAAGCGCTCAAAAATATCAAAGTTTTGTGTGACAGCCATAATGTAGAACAGATTCTGGCTTATGCCACCAGTGCCATACGGGAATCTGAAAATGGCGGGGAATTTATACAGGACAGCATCGACCGTTACGACATAAAGATAAATGCTATTCCGGGATCCGTTGAAGCTGAATTGATTGGTTACGCGGTTCAGCATGGAGTTCGATTAAGTAACAACCCTGTTTTAATGGTTGATATAGGTGGTGGAAGTGTTGAGTTTATTCTGGGAAATGCTAAAGAATTCCATTTTCTGACCAGTAAGAAGATCGGCGTTTCCAGAATGACCGATATTTTTAAACCATCCGATCCAATCACGGCTACAGAAATTGAGAAACTGGAGGCTCACTATCGGGAACAGACTTCACAACTAGCTAATGCTCTCCGAACAAACAGGACAAACATGATCATTGGTTCATCCGGAACCATGCAAAATATTGCAGCCATGATCGCCGCCCGAAAAGGTCTTCCGGTAGATGTTACCCTCAATGAAATGGAATATACTGCCAAAGATTTTTTCTCTTTTTATAAGGATTTCATCAAACTGAACCGAGCCGAACGGAAAAAAATAAAGGGATTGGATGCCAAGCGTATAGATTTCATCAACACCGGAGTAGTTCTGGTTAACTATCTTCTTAGGGAATACGGCATCAAGAAAGTTAAAATTTCTACTCAGGCGTTAAGAGAAGGCATTATCATTCGACACCTGAAAAAAGATATGATCGGATTGCCCTGGTCGGGGGCCATGTCTGACCCAAGGCGTAGAAGTGTGTTTGAACTGCTGAGAAAATGTGATTGGCATGAAGCTCATTCAACTCACGTCGCAAATATGGCTTTGAAAATATTTGATGAATTAAAAGACGAACTTAAACTGGAAACACCGGATAAAGAACTGCTCGAGTATGCGAGTTATCTCCATGATATCGGTTACTATATTTCGCATTCAAAGCACCATAAGCACGCACTTTATATTATCAGAAACTCAACACTCAAAGGCTTTCGAGAAGAGGAAATTGAAGTTATTGCAAATGTAGCGAGGTACCATCGCCGATCCACTCCAAAAAAGCGACATGGAGAATATTGGAAACTGGCGCCGGCTGTCCGTAAAAGGATTAAAAAGCTTTCGGGTATTTTAAGAGTTGCTGACGGCCTCGATCGGAGTCACTATCAGAATGTTCAGGAATTAGACATAGACTCTACTGACAAAGAGATCACTTTCAAAATAAAAGTACAGGCAGACCCTCAATTGGAAATTTGGGGAGCTCAGAGAAAAGCTCATCTACTCAGAGAAGTAACCGGAAAGAAGATTAGTTTTTCAGTTGTCAATTAAGAATTATTCAATGATCAATGTTTGATCACTCAACATTGATCATTGAACATTGTTGCATTCTTAATTTCAATTATTCCCCAAAAGATCCTGCTGCACCCGGAAAAACTACAGGGCTTTCAAACCCTTCTTTTGAAACTGAAGCTACTCCGAATAAATAATTATCGATCACAACATTTTCCAGCGTATGCGATGTGCTACCTGCAGGAACGAATACACTTTTTTCCCATTGATTGGAATCTGTAAGTCTCCAGTAGATCTTATAACCAGCTAATTGTGGGTTTTGCTCATCATTGAGAGCATCCCATTTTAATGTTGTACTTGGTCGCACCGCTCCCTGGATCTGAACATTAACCGGAGGATTTGGTGCCCATGCCATACTTGCCATAGTCACAGCATTTAAACCGGTTAACTTAGCTGCATAATCAAAATCCACACCGTCAATAGTATCACCGTACTTAATTCCATCCTCAGTTCTTATGTCCTGATGTTGCATTACATAATTTTCATTGGGTTCCATGATTCTAACTCCCGGAAACCCAACAGCATTAAACGGACGATGATGCCCACCTCTTCCAAAACGATCTAAACGATAGATCATCATTACATCTAAATTCGTGATATACAAATCTGCCATTTTATCCACGTAACGTGCAACATTTCTTGAAGGGGAATCAACCTCACCACCGGTAAATCTGCGAATTCTGGCCTCCTGTTCTGTTTCAACTGCTCTTGTTCCTTCCGAAAATACACGAGCTGTGGTATTATTGATCACTCCGTTAATTCCTTTGATGTTTCCGATCATATCATTGTTGAGAACGGCTTTAATTCTCCAGCCTTTTTCGAGTGCATGATCTGCTAAAATCTGCCCCCCGAAAAGCCCTTGCTCCTCTCCTGACAAACCAACATACATTATAGATCCCGGAAACTCGTATTTGGTTAGTACTCGAGCAGATTCAATTACTCCAGCCATTCCTGATGCGTTGTCATTAGCTCCCGGTGAGTCTGAAACACCATCTAATGGATCTGAAACTCTGGAGTCAATATCTCCACTCATCATTACAAATCGATTCGGATCTGCGGTTCCTCTCTGGATCGCAACAACGTTTACAATATTAACAGGATCAGGAATTCTTCTTTGGCCGGAAATCACATCACTCACATAAAAGACTTCTAGACAACCGCCACAGTCTGCTGAAATTCGTTCAAACTCTGCTTTGATCCATCTTCGGGCTGCACCAATTCCTCTTTTGCTTGAGACGGTATCAGAAAGTGTATGTCTGGTTCCAAAATCTACCAATGTTTGAATATCTCTTTCAATACGTTCTGCTGATGGAGCCGCACCAATCTTATGAAGCTCTTCAGGTGTTACAGACTGAGAAATTGCAATATCCGCAGAGAAAAAGAATGCTATGCAAAATATGATCAGAGATTTAATTGATTTCATAAGAGTTAGTTTTTAGTTGAATTTTCGTCCTCGTCTTGAGGAGGATCGCTATGCAAGCGTTTGTCTTGGTCAAAGTAGGCTTTTAGGTTCTCCTGAAATTTGATTTGTGCTTTTAGCCCCATACGATGACCAAAAAATGCACCTGTACCAACTGCCACTAAAAGCATAGGTACATAAATTGCGGGCGAAGTTGCAGTTCCATCCTGATAAATATTTACCCAAACAGCAGGTGGAATTAAAGTAAAGATCGCAAACACATATGGTGCCACTGTTGGACCTTCTAAGCGCCTCATAAATCTTCTGCTGGTGATGGTCACCATATTCATGTAAATCAATCCGAAAAAGAAAAATAGAATGGTTCCTAAAGTGGTTCCATCGTTCACTTTAGTTAGCAGATCGGAGGTTATCAGCGTAAAAGCTCCGGAAATAATAAGTATTCCGGTTAAGTAAAAAATAAATCGGGGGAGGTTATTCAAGGCCTGTTGTTAGTTTAGCTGTTCTTAAAAAAAGAGAGTACAGAATATTGTGCGAAAAATCTATTTTTGAAGCCAGTTTAACGGATTTTGATAATCTTTATGGCGAACCACAAACAATAGGTTCTCTCCCAGCGGTGATTGAGCAACTCCGGAAAGTCCTATTCTATCCCCTGAATTTAAAACCTGGTTCTTTTGTACATCAATCCTACTGAGATTTCCATATGCTGTGTAGTACGATCCGTGCTTGACAAATACTACATCTCCAAAACCACTGATAGGCGATATTTGAGATACATAACCATCTGAAACAACCTTAACTGAAGCGGCAGGATCTGTAACAATATTGATTCCCAGATATTCAGTTACTGTACCATAAACCGGGTTTCTGGTTCTCCCAAAGTTTTTTGAAACCGTTTTACTATTCACCGGCCAAGGCAAAGTGCCTTTAGCAGCTGCAAACATGCGTTCATTGTCCAGCAACATTTCATTGCTTACGGCAGCATCCCGAACTAAAGATTTAGAGTATTTAGCCACTTCTCTGTTTCTGATATTTTCGTCGGCAATTTCTCTTGCTCGGGCTAATTTTATTAAACGCTCATTTTCCAATTCCTGAATTCTTTCTGCTTCTGCAATCAGATCTGTAAATGCATTTTGAAGAGCTTCTTTCTGCTGTCTGCTTTTGGTGAGTTCCGCAACCAGATCTGAGCGCTGACTACGAATAGTTTCAACGGTTTGCTTCTGCTGAGATCTTTGCCCATTAAGAATTTCTTTTTCGCTTTTTATCTCCTGAAGTACCACTTGATTTCGATTCAAACTCTGGCGCAGGTCAATCTGTATCTCATCAAGCTCGTTTCGCCTTCTTCTTATTTGTTCAGCTTGTTTTGCTTTTTGCTCTTCAAATTTCTTCAGATACTGCGCCCTGATCAACATTTGGTTGAATGATCCGGAAGTAAGTAATAACTCTAAATTAGAAGATCTGCTGTTTTTATAAGCGAACAACAATATCTTTTTATAATTCTCAATAAGTACTTTTAGTTCTTCCTGACGAATTCCAATTTCCTGCTCGGTTAAATTTATTTCTTCCTGAATTTGCTGCTGTTCTTTGGTCAGGCTTTCGATTTTGTCGTCTTGTAATGCAATCAATCCATTTAAACTCTCGTATTGTCTATAAGATTGATTGAACTTTGCTTCCGCTTCAGCTACTCTTTTTTGATAGGATTTAATACGGGCATCCAGCACATTGATCTCTGCTCTGGTGTTATTCTGTTTACTCAGAATTTCTTTTCTCTTTTCATCATACGTTTGCGCTGAAAGAGTCGCAGTGCAGCCGATCAGAAATGTAAGTAGTATTAAAATTCTTGACTTCATAATCGTTCAACTTTTATATCATCAGGAATATCAATAATAAGGTTTAGTTCGTCCGGATTCACTTCAAGTGATCTTACCTGAAAAACCACTTGTGAATTCCTGTCTGCACTTAATATGGTGATTTTTCTGGGCAAAATGTAGCCTTTAATCTCTCCATAGCTTTCATAGGTTAATGAAGAATATGGCAACCCCGAAGACCTGGCTTGTTCTACATAACTAACGGTGCCGGTTTTCTTGTTGATTCGTGCAATGCCTTTGTTATAAAACCCCAGTATATATTCAGAATCGGACTGAAGGATTTTTTCTACATCTTCGATCTTTATTTTAAAATTCATCAGATCTAACAAGTTTACTGAAGCCAACTCATTCAGGTTGGTCATTCGCCCATCCTGCACTGATACCTTTTGGGCATATTTATCAATCTTATTATAAATGAGAATGGAATCAGCATCCACCAACATACTCCCTCCTGTAATTCCAATCCGGTTTTTAAAAGTCAGTAGACTTAACACAGTATCTGTCTCGAAATCAATAGTTATTCTGTCGCTGTTTCCGGGCTCACTCACAAGAGCTCTTCCTTTACCTTTTGCCGAAACAAGATCTCCTGAATAATTAGGTATTCTGTCAATGATCTCATTCAACGGAATAGAAACAGGATATAACTCTTCATCATTTGTAAGATTCTTAGAAGAAGTACACGAAATAAGAAGCAGCACAATAGCTGCCAATAAGTATTTATGAGATAGTAATTTCACTCTTGAGTTCTTTCTTTTAAATAAGTCAGGGATGGATCCTTTTCCAAAGCTTGTCTCCACCATTTTTTTGCTTCATCAGGCTTGTTCAGTTTATCATAAACATCTCCTAAATGTTCCAAAACTTCTGCACTTGCCGCTTCATCGTCCAGATCGATAGATGCTTTTATAAATCTTCGGGCTTTTTCAAATTCTCCTGTTTTATAAAATATCCAACCCATAGTATCTAAATATGCCGCATTATCAGGATCAAGTTCCATTGCTTTTACTGCAAGCTCAGCGGCTCTGTCCAGTTTTTCTCCACGAACAGACAAGTTGTATGCATAGTTATTCATCGCATTGTGATTTTGAGGATCATAGCGCAATGCTAATTCATATACCCGGTCGGCTTCTTCGCTGTTTTTAAGATTACTCTGTGCGTCACCTAATGTTGAATACACTACAGACTTAAATGGTTTTCTTGCAGGAGCTCTTGAAGCTCTTTCCAACCACTTTACAGCTTCTTGATTTTCATCACTCAGCAAATATGCAGTTCCTAAAAAGAATTGAATAAAAGAATCTTCAGGTACATTACTATCTGCTTTTAGTCCAACTCGCTGTGCTTCTTCTAACTGGTTTTCACTAAGTAATAATTGAAGCCTTAACCTCCACGCTATATCATCCTGTGGAAGTAATTCATTCCCTTTTTCTAATTTTTCTAATGCTTTTTCTGTTTCTCCAATTTGAGAGTAGTATTGTCCTGAAAGTGTAAAAGCCGGACCATATTCCGGTGAGGATTCTGTAAAAGCGTCCAACGCCCAACCAGTTTCTCTTTTTAACTGTTCATTTAAAGGACTTTCCTGTTGCTTACGGTATAAGAATTGAGCCACTCCGACTTTCTCATCAGGTTGTATAACCTTGTCACTTAAAAACGTTCTGATCAAAGTTCCGGCGCTATCCCACTTTTGATCTTCAATAAAAATCCCCGCCAGATTCATTAACGATTGAGGATCCCTTGCATTACGAGTCAATGCTTCATTGAGAACCTTTTTTGCGTTGTCATCTTTTCCTGTTCTTGAATAGTATTCGCTCAGTAAATTAAGCGTATTCAGATTGTCGGGATCGATGTCTCTTAACGATTCAAGCTGTGTAATTGCAGAATCCCTTACACCCATTGCTTCGAAATTTCTGAATTTCATTAAATAAACAGAGCTTTGTGGACCTGTTAACTTTAAAGCACGATCTAAAACTTGATTACTCTTTATATATTCTCCGTAATCCTGATAGGTATCCGCCAGCATAAACAGCGCGTTAAAGTCGCCCGGATAGTATTCAAGCAGTGTATTTAGCTCTTCCAAAGTTGCAGTATTTTCTCCGGCTCTTCTGTATATCTGTGCTAATTTAAACCTGTACCATTTATTCTCGGGTGATTTCTCTACTGCTTCTTTTCCATAAAGCGCCGCATTGGGGAGGTCTTCCATTGCAAAATAAGTATCTGCAATAGCGTAATTGATCCCTGCTGAAGATCCGAGTTGTTTTTCAGCCTCGATCAGAAGCTCCAGAGATCTTTCATAGTCCTGATTTTCAAATGCATCTAATCCCTGAACATACGCTTGCGTACCCGAAACCTTAGATTTTGGTTGAACCTGAGCTTTAGAATTAACCGCAATCCCAAAACTGCATAAAAGTAATATGTGGAAGATCTTTTTCATCGATTATATCAACGTGGAGTATAACGGGAAAGTGCGATTTATGCTGAATTGATTACAGAATTTAAAATACACGTTTCCCAAAGATATCAACAGATGTATTACAAATAACTCCCTTCAAAATATTCTCCTTTTTAATCCCACATCTGCTCTCCAATTCTTCTCTTCTTTTTGTACATTCCTTTTGTTAGCAAAATCAGCTTAAGAATGTCAGAAAACTACCGCGCACTTACCAGAAAATATCGCCCGCAAAATTTTGAGGATATTGTTTCTCAGGATCACGTAAGCTCTACGTTGATGAACGCCATCAAACAAAATCGTTTATCACATGCTTATATGTTCTGTGGACCGCGTGGTGTTGGAAAAACAACAATGGCTCGGGTTTTAGCCAGAACCATCAATGAAATTGATAACAGCGTGGATGGTGAATCGCTCAACCAAACACTGAATGTGGTTGAGATGGATGCCGCATCAAACAACAAAGTGGACGATGTTCATCATTTGAGAGAAACCGTTCGGATTCCTCCTCAAAATGGTCGCTACAAGGTATTTATTGTTGATGAGGTTCACATGCTTTCTAAAGCTGCGTTCAATGCTTTACTAAAGACTCTGGAAGAACCTCCTGAGCATGCTATATTTATTTTTGCGACCACCGAGCCCCACAAAGTTCTTCCGACTATTCTATCACGCGTTCAGCGCTTCGATTTTAAACGCATAGCTGTAGATGAGATCGTAAGACGACTCCGGAAAATTTCAGCAGATGAAAATATTTCTATTGATGACGAGTCTCTTCATGTGATAGCAAAAAAAGCTGATGGAGCGCTGAGAGACGCGTTGGGTTTGATGGATCAGGCCATTGCTTTTTGTGGAGACACCATTACACACAATGAGTTGGTTCAAGCCTTAAATGTAGTTGGCACTGATCGACTGTTTCAGTTTATGAACTGTGTAAAGGAACATGATGCCGATCAGGGTCTGGAGTTGATCAATACGTTACTTCAGGAAGGTTATGATATACAGGAATTTTTGATCGGACTTACCGAACATCTGAGAAACTTGTACATCGCCCATCACAGTAAACAACTTTACATGGTCGAGGCTTCAGAAGAAACAAAATCGAAATACAAACAGTTTGCTTCTGATTTTTCCAGAGATGACCTGATGCGCATGTTGCATTTAGTTTCTGAAGCGCAGATCAAGATCAAAGATGCTAATCAACCTCGGATCCAATTTGAGATCACTCTCCTTAAGCTCATTCATATGGAGCGTTCCGAAAGCCTTGCTAAACTATTGTCCGATCTTGAGGAAGTAAAAAAAAACTCTAAGAACTTAGCCTCTCTTTCTTCTCCGGAATCTAAACCTGCTGTTCAGGAGAAAAAGAATGAAGACCCTGCTACTGAACCGGCTAAAGAAAATGAAAACGCACCTGCTGAAGAGTCTTCATCAGTAGTTAAAGAAGAACTTCCATCTTCTGAACAAGAACCGGAGGCGACAAAAGTAATTGATGACGAATTTGATATCGGAACACCCGCTTTGCAAACCAGGTTTTCACAAGTAAATGAAGCGAGCAAAGAAGAAGTAAAAACCGAAATTAAAGTTGAAGCTACAACTCAGCACTCTCAAGAAGCTAAGAATTTACAGATCGAAGACATCAAAAGTGCATGGCCGGAGTTTATTGATTCTTTGAATGGATCTGTGTCTTCAATTTTAAAGATGCAAACCGAACGTGCTCTTCCTGTAAAACTGAAAGGGACTGAATTGTCATTAGAATGTGACAATCAGTTAGCAAAGACCATGTTGGACGAACAAGCAAAGGAATTGGCAGGAAAATTGCATGAATGTATTGGAGTGGCGCTTCGTTTTAATGTAGAAGTGTCACAGAAAATTAAACAAACTAAGGCTCGAAACCCTTACGAACGATTTAAGGAGATTCAGCAAAAAGATCCGATGATACGTAGTTTGGTAGAACGATTTGGAGCAGAGTTAGAATATTAGTTTAAATAAGATTTAAGATAAAAGACGCAAGATTTAAGACACGACATCTTAGATTAAGAATACTAGTTTTTCGTGTTTTTGTGGCTTAAATAAGTAATCAAAAAATTCAACCAAAATTTTTAGTTATGAGTGATTTTAACATGGCCGATATGTTCGGCAAAGTTCAGGAAATGCAAGCAAAAATGCAGGAAAGCCAAGCCAAGTTAGCTGAAGTGATCGTAGAAGCTGAAGCAGGCGGCGGAATGGTAAAAGTAAAAGCTAACGGGCTTCGCCAAATTCTTTCCATCAAATTTGATGAGGATGTTATTGATCCCAGCGACAAAGAAATGCTAGAAGATCTGGTTGTAGCCGGTGTTAACAAAGCTCTTGAACAAGCGGATGAAGCTGCAAAGTCTCAGATGCAGGAAGCTTATAAAGGAATGATCCCCGGCGGTGGAATTCCCGGAATGGACCTTTCTAAGTTTGGACTATAATAGAATGAAAAATGAAAGATTAAAAATTGGCCCTCCCAATCCTGATTTTTCATTTTTAATCTTTAATTTTTAATTCCCTTGCAGATAACCTCAGAATATTTAGAACGAGCTATTGAACAGCTTGCAAAACTCCCGGGTACGGGCAGGAAATCGGCTCAAAGAATTGCCATCCATTTATTAAAACAGAATGATGAGTATGCCCTCAGGCTTGCAAATGCGATCATCGACCTGAAAAATAAAGTAACTCGCTGTGAAATTTGTGGAAATGTAAGCGATAACGATCCATGCAATATTTGCGAAAACGCAAAAAGACAAAATGGTAGCATCTGTGTTGTGGAAGAATTCAATGACGTCTATATCATTGAAAAAACAAACGAATTTCGGGGACGGTATCATGTTTTAGGTGGAGTGATTTCACCAATGGATAACGTGGGTCCTGACAACATTCGAATTCAGGAGCTACTAAAGCGTGTTGGCGGCGACGAAGAAATTACAGAAGTAATTCTGGCGCTCAATCCTGATGCTGAAGGCGAGGCTACTTCGTACTACATCAACAAGTTATTGTTGCCTTATGAAGTTAAAGTAACTCGAATTGCTTATGGTATCCCTATGGGAACAGAGCTTGAATTTATTGATGAAGCAACCCTCAGTCGCGCCTTTGCCAGCAGAAACAGCTTTTGATTTACAACCACAGAGCGCACAGAGTTTCTATGTTATATTTCTCAACTTTCAGCTTATTTTGTGTTCCTTTGCGGTTTATTAAACAAAAAATGTAAATACAGTGGAGTTTTTGCATTTTTGTGGGTTCCTTTAATATTGAATAAAAATTTAATCCATCTGATAACCTAAATAATTTCAAGAATGAAGAAATTAATCACTTTGCTTTTACTGGGATTCGTTTCCCTGAATATTTCTGCTCAACACACTTATTGGCAGCAGGAGATCGACTACAAAATGAATATTGACGTTGATGTAGACAAACATCAATACAAAGGAACTCAAAAGATCGTCTATACAAACAACTCACCTGACGAACTAACCAGAGTTTATTTTCACCTCTATTTTAACGCTTTTCAGCCCGGAAGTATGATGGATGTTCGGTCCCGAACAATTGAAGACCCGGACGGAAGAGTAAGAGACAGAATTTCTAAGCTTTCAGAGGATGAGATCGGATATCAAAGAATTAATTCCTTAAAGCAAGATGGTAAGGATGTTAAATTTACTCATGACGGCACCATTTTAGTTGTTGAATTGAACAAGCCTATTAAATCGGGAGCTAAAACTACTTTCGATATGAAATGGGATGCACAAGTACCTCTCCAGATCCGTCGTTCAGGTTGGAGTAATTCAGAAGGCGTTGAGTTTTCAATGAGCCAGTGGTATCCAAAAATGGTTGAATATGATTACACCGGATGGAACCCGAATCCATATGTCGGAAGAGAATTTCATGGAGTTTGGGGAGACTTCGATGTGAAGATCACTATCGATCAGGACTATGTAATTGGAGGAACCGGGGTTCTTCAAAACCCAAACGAAATTGGCCATGGTTATGAAAAACCGGGAACTAAGATAAACCGAAAAAAGCCCGGCCCTATCACTTATCATTTTGTTGCTGAAAATGTGATCGATTTCTTCTGGGGCGCTGATCCGGATTTTGTTCATACCACCGCTCAGGTACCAAACGGACCGAAACTTCATTTCTTTTATCAAGAAACCGTAGACAAAAATGCTACTCCTGAAGAAAATGCCGCTTATAAAAAGCATTGGGAACAACTTCCTGAACTAACCGTGAAGGGATTTGAGTATGCAAGTAAGCATTTCGGAAAATATCCATATCCGCAATTTTCTACAGTTCAAGGGGGAGATGGTGGAATGGAGTATCCAATGGGTACACTTATTACAGGCGGAAGGTCTCTGGGTAGTTTAATTGGCGTAACTGTTCATGAATTTTATCACAGTTGGTTTCAGGGAGTTTTGGCTACAAATGAAGCTCTTTTTGCATGGATGGATGAAGGATTCACAAGTTATGCTTCAGCAGAAACAATGTTGCATATTTTTGACAGGGAATCAGATTTTCCATACGCCGGTTCTTATCGTGGATACTATGGTATCGTTAGATCAGGGTTAGAAGAGCCTTTGACAACTCATTCAGACCACTTTAATACAAACAGAGCTTACGGAGCCGCAGCATATTCAAAAGGAGCTGTTTACTTAGGACAGATGAGTTATATAATCGGTGATGAAACATTCAGGAAAGGAATGCTGAGTTATTTTGATACCTGGAAAATGAAGCACCCAACTGCTGCTGATTTCCTAAGAGTTATGGAAAAAGAATCCGGCATGGTTCTGGACTGGTATAACGAGTATTTCGTAAACACTACAAAGACCGTTGATTACGGAGTCCGCGCTCTTGTTGGTGATGAAAACAAAACCGTGATAGAACTGGAAAGAATTGGTTTAATGCCAATGCCTATAGATATTTTGGTTGAATACACTGATGGAAGTTCTGAAATGTTCTATATCCCACTCAGAATTATGCGTGGTGAAAAGCCTGCCGAAAATGACCTGAAAAGAACCGTATTGGAAGACTGGCCATGGACTAACCCAACCTATACTTTTGATATTCCGGTTGCGGGCACTTCAGTAAAACGTGTTTCAATTGATCCATCTCAGCGTTTAGCTGATATAGAACAATCCAATAATTCTTTTGATGTTGAGGGAATGATTAAGAAATAAACCGTATTTTATGGTATAGGCATCAAGCAGATTGTTTGATGCCTTTTTTATTTATAAAAGCTCTAAAAAAATTATGTCAACAAAAGACTACGCGGCACTTTCGATAGAAGCACATAAAAAAGCTCGGGGAAAAATCTCAATAGAGCCTAAAATGCCTTTGGATACTAAAGATGATCTTAGCATCGCTTATACTCCGGGTGTAGCCGAACCCTGTCGGGAAATAAGTAAAGATGTAGAAAAAGCTTATGATTATACAGCTAAAGGAAATTTGGTTGCTGTTGTCAGTGATGGTTCAGCGGTACTAGGCTTGGGAAATATCGGCCCTGAGGCAGCACTTCCTGTTATGGAAGGGAAAGCTGTTCTATTTAAGAAATTCGCAAATGTTGATGCGGTTCCTATAGTATTAAGCACTCAAAATACTGAAGAGATCATTACAGCGGTAAAAGCAATTGCACCAACTTTTGGAGGAATAAATCTCGAAGACATTTCTGCTCCCCGTTGTTTTGAAATTGAAGAACGACTAAAAAAAGAACTTTCTATCCCGGTGTTTCATGACGATCAGCATGGAACTGCCATTGTTACTTTGGCAGGAATGTTTAACGCCTGCAAGCTGACGGGAAGAAAACTCAAAGACCTTAAAGTAGTTATAAATGGCGCCGGAGCTGCGGGTGTTGCCATTGTAAAATTACTATTCGAAGCTGGTGTCAAGGAAGTGATTATGTGCGACAGCCGTGGAATTATACACAAAGGCAGGACTGATCTGAACGACACCAAAAAGAAAATGTCTAAACTCACCAATAAGTCTAATGTTACCGGTGATCTAGAAGACGCGATAAAAAATTCGGATGTATTTATAGGAGTTTCCGCTCCCGGAGTTTTAACACAGGAAATGGTTAAAACTATGACCAAAGATCCTATCATTTTTGCCATGGCTAATCCTACACCTGAAATAATGCCGGATGAAGCCAGAGAAGCAGGAGCCCGAATAATTGCCACAGGTCGTTCTGACTTTGCTAATCAGATTAACAATGTGTTGGCATTTCCTGGCTTGTTCAGAGGAGCATTAGACGCCCGAACAAACAATTTAACCTCTGCTATGTTCATAGAAGTTGCTAAAGCAATTGCTGACAGTGTGGAAGATTTATCTGAAGAAATGATCATCCCAAGTCCTTTTGATGATCGTGTTCCCGGAAGAGTTGCCGAAGCGGTGAGGAATTTTAAGAGTTAGTAGTTTAGTTCCTTGGCTTAGGTCATTCCTTTAGATGCTATGGAATTCACTTACAAAAATTGTCCTGTTTATAATCATGACGATTTCAGAAAAAGCTTCCAACTATACCGACCTTTTGATTATTTCACTAGCTCCATCACCCCGCTTGCAGCGAAATGATGGATAGCTACTTCTCCGCCTGTCGGGCTTTGCTCGGCTGACGAATTTTGTTTGGTACAAAAGTACATGAACATGTATAAATTACTAGATGGTTATTAGAAACCCGGGGATAAATCCCCTTCTAGCTTATGTTCTTGTCTTAAACTCGTACATAAACAAGCAAGGACTTTAGTCCTGCGATTAACCTTGCAACAAGTAAAGGAATCAGACTTACTTTTCCGTCTTAAATACTAAGGGTGAACGCTTCTATATCTATCATTACTAAACCGTCGACAAATAACCTGACATCTACAGGAATGACCCTTAATTAAAATAAACTCCGCTGTTCCTGGTCTGATTTTTGTGCACGCTCGATGGTTGGATCTTCACGAAGTTCGAAATTATTGAGCATTTCAGGCATAAATCGTTTTTCATAAATACGGCGAGCGATTCCATGAAGAGCTTTTTCTCCGCGTGGTGTAATAGTCAAAAAACCGCCTTCATCTTCCAGAATGAATCCAAACGACCGAAGGTCATTCACGATCAGATAAGCAAGTTTTTCAGTAACTCCTGAGCTTTTTTCAATGATCTCCCGATGAGGAGCTTCATCCTGAGCCATATATAATTTCCCTAACACGTTCAGCTCAGCTTCCGTCATTGGAAAACCTTCGCTGCCTTTAGTTAGTAAATTATCCCAGGTTTTTTGCGAGTAATGAAGTCCAAACCAGTGTTTTCCTTCGCGAAGTAAATGATGAGTTACTGCGCATGCAAAGTGCTTGCCCGGATCAGCTTTTTTGGGCTCCCCTCTGGTTCGAAAAAGATTCACCATTGAAGCCAGATCCAACTCCTGTATGTTGGGCGGATATTTAAAATAGAAATTACTTCTCTTCTGCATGATCTGGTTATATATAACCCGTTACCATTTAGTACCAACAGAATATGCTGAAATTAAATCAGCTAGACCAATAAAATTTTTCTCTAACCAAAGTCATTCCTGCGGAGGCAGGAATCTGGACCTGCTTTCAGATTTATTAGCTTTAAAGAAATTTAGATCTCGGGCATGCGCCGCGAGATGACTAATTCTGTTCAGGTTAATACTTACTGTTCACCGATCGACCCGACATTTAAAAGACGAATCGTGTTAAAATTAAAAAATTCCAAACTCTAAACGAGTCTGCTTTATACGATTGTTATGATTCTACCGACTTGTGTATTGGACGACCTGAGAGAATTAGAAATGCTATAAAAAAAGGGACTGATGAAGCAATACTAATTTCTGAAACTTCACTCATCGCTATTAATCCAACAATTGATAATGACATAAGGAAAGAAAATATTAGAAATACACTTAGTCGTAGCATTTGCTTTTTTACCTTTGCATATAGCGTTTCTAACAATAAAAGTAATATTCCTGGCCACCCGAGTATTAATAAAATATTACTTAGGCACAGCGAGAAATCTTCCATAAAGAAAGGAACTGCTATAAGCATAATTCCAATAGTTCCTACTCCATGTCCTGCTCCAATAATCACGAGATTAAAAAAGCCAAAAAGTATAAAACCTGACTTTATAGGTATTTGTCTTCTAGATTTACTCATATGGAATTAAGAAGTATAACAAATAAAAGAACTTCAATGGATATTGGGTATTGGACATTCAATGTTGATTATTGAATCTCAGCCTTTCTCAGCAATCAAAGCTACTGCTTCATCCAACGTAAACTTCTCCGGTTCTGTACCTTTCGGTAATCCAATATTCTTTTTGCCGTGTTTGATGTAAGGTCCATATCGACCGTTCATAACTTTGATCGGTTTTTTTGTCTCCGGATGTTCACCAAGATCATTCAGCTCAGAGCTTTTTCTTGGAGCTCCTTTTTGCTTCAGTAATTCTACGGCTCTGTCTAGTTCTACTTCAAGAACGCTGTCATCTTTGGGCAACGATTTGAATTTACCATCATGAACTACATAAGGACCGTACCGACCAACACCTGCTTTCACCACTTTTCCGTCTTCAGGATGTTCACCAAGGTTTCTTGGAAGTTCCAGTAATTTCAATGCCAAATCCAGATCAACATCTTCCGGCGTCATTCCTTTTAAAAGTGAAACTCTTTTCGGCTTTTTATTTTCTTCTGTCACTTCTCCCAATTGAACATATGGTCCGAATCTTCCAGTCAATAAAAACACCGGAAGTCCTTCATCAGGGTGTACACCAATTGGCTTGTCTTCTTCTTCAGAAAGCTTGATAAGTTGCTCTAATTTTTCTGCAGTAACATCACTAGGATTCAGATCCTGAGGCAACGAAGTAGAAACTTCTTCACCATCTTTTTCCATTTTAGCGTAAGGACCATATCGACCTACCGCAACCTGAATACCTTCTAATCCTTCAAGTGGAAGATCCAGTAGTTTAGCTTTTTGAGCATCTATCTTGTCTTCCTGTTTATCAACCTGTGCTCTAAGTCCGTTTTCTCCTTTGTAGTAATCGTCCAGATATTCAACCGGATCTTGAGTTCCGTTTGCAACTTCATCCAGTTTGTCTTCCAGGTTTGAAGTAAAATCACTATCCACCAGATCAGGGAAATTTTGCTCTAATAAAGAAGTAACCGCAAAAGCAGTAAACGAAGGAATTAACATCTTGCTTTCGTTTTTAGCATATCCGCGATCCTGAATCGTACTTATAACCGTTGCATAGGTACTCGGTCTACCAATTCCTCTTTTCTCCAGCTCTTTCACCAAAGTAGCTTCTGTATATCTGGCCGGAGGCTTAGTTTCATGAGAATTAAATTCAAGATCCTGAAGATCTGTACCATCACCAACTTTCATTGCAGGCAAAAACTTTTCCTGAGAATCTAATGCTGCTTCAGGATCATCACTTCCTTCTACGTAAGCACGGAAGAATCCGGGGAATAAGATCTTCTTACCACCCGCTCTGAAATCGGCAGCAGTTCCGTTGTTCTTGGCCGTGATCGTTACATTGGTAAATTCCAATTCGGCTTCTGCCATCTGAGTTGCAATGGTTCTCTTCCAGATCAGATCATATAGTTTTAGCTCTCTGTCTTTTAATCCTGACTTTTCAGGAAGAATAAATTTTGAACCTGATGGACGAATAGCCTCATGCGCTTCCTGAGCAGATTTGCCTTTTTTAGTGTAAGTACGAACACGATCAAATAAATAATCTTCACCGTATTGGTCTACAATTCCATCCCTTGCAGCTGTAATTGCTTGCGAGGACAGGTTTGTAGAATCGGTTCTCATATAAGTAATAAAACCTTTCTCGTACAATTTCTGAGCAACGCTCATGGTATCACGTGCCGAGAAGTTGAACTTTCTGTTTGCTTCCTGCTGAAGTGTTGAAGTAATAAATGGAGGCGCCGGATTTCTTTTCTGAGTCTTTACATCAACATTGGTAACTGACCAGTCTGCATCCTTTAATTGTTCAACAAGATCTTTGGATTTGGCTTCATCAAGTAATACAACAGAATCCGGCTTTTTGAGCTTTCCGGTATTCTCATCAAAATCTTTACCGCTTGCTAATCTCTTCTCATTTAAGTGAGTCAGGTCCGCGTTGAACTCGTCGTTCTCTCCGCTTTTTTGAAGTACAGCTGAAAGATCGTAATACGTACCACTTCTGAATTTCATACGTTCGCGCTCGCGCTCTACCAACATTTTTACGGCAACTGACTGTACACGTCCTGCAGATAAACCCGGTGAGATCTTCTTCCATAATAACGGAGAAACGGTATATCCCGCTAATCTGTCCAGAATTCTTCTGGTTTCCTGAGCATGCACCAATTTCATATCAATATCGCGCGTGTTCTCCAACGCATTCAATACTGCTTCTTTGGTGATCTCGCGGAATGCCATCCTTTTAACCGGAACTTTTGGTTTCAGAACTTCCAGCAAATGCCATGAAATTGCTTCTCCCTCACGGTCCTCATCCGTTGCAAGGATCAATTCATCAACATCTTTCAATTTGTCCTTTAGTCTCTTTACGATCTTCTTCTTATCCGGCGGGGTTACGTAAATTGCAAAATATCTGTCATCCGGATTGATGCCTAAAGTTGCCCAGCTTTCCTTTTTATATTTGGCAGGAATCAATTTTGCTGATGATGGCAGATCGCGAATGTGACCCATAGAGGAATCCACATCGTATCCTTTAGGAAGATATTTACTGATCGTTTTCGTCTTTGTTGGAGACTCTACTATTACGAGACTTTTCATACTCTTTCTTTAATTATAAACTTTCAATCAGAGCTTTCAACTCTTCTGCGTGTGCTTTGGTATCAACTTTTTCAACGGTTGCCAAGATAGTACCATCCGAATCAATAACAAAAGCCGATCGGGAGGGAGCTGTAAAACTTTTTCCGAACATCTGTTTATCGACTATTGAATCTGTGGCTTCAGCAAATAAATAATCCGGATCTGAAGCAAGCGTATAATTGATTCCCTGTTTCTTTGCGTAATTCTTATGCGAGCGACATCCGTCCTTACTCATCGCGATCACATTAAATCCTTTTTTATCAAACCAATCTGCATTTTCAGCGAGACTCAGAGTTTGTCTGTCACAGCTCGACGTATTGTTCTTCATATATACTGATACTATAGTCTTGCGATCTAAAAGTTCCGAGAAAGAAACTTCCTTCTCCTCTCCGTCCTGTACAACTTTCAGTTTAAAATTAGTGTCTATCTTTTTACCGGTTTCTATCATTATTGTCTTCTATGGTGTTAAGTTGAGAATGAATAACGGATTTTCATAGTTCAATCGTTCAGGATCGCTGATTTTATCGTTTTAAAGTTTTCTCTGGCCTTTCGAATCAGTTGCATACTCGAACAAAGAGCTCCCCCTCCGTTGGAGGGGATTGAGGGGTGGGTTTTATGATAATGTTCTTAAAGCCTTAACATCCACCTCATGCTCAATCTCAAAATTACAGGAGTTTGCAATAAAGCACATCTCATTAGCTTGTTTATGAAGTGACCTTGCTTGTTCCATCATGGATTCTTTTTCGACTACTACTTTAGGATGAAGTGTTACTCTTTCAAACTTCCCGCTTCCATTTTTATCTTCGGTCATAATCCCTTCCGCAGCATCTTCGTATTCAAGAACAACAATATTATTGGCTGAACACAAATGTAAATACCACAGCATATGGCAGGATGAAATTGAAGCTAAAAATAGTTCTTCCGGATTATACTTTGATTTATCTCCCCGAAAAGCCGGATCAGAAGAACCTTCCAGAATTGACTTTCCTTCAATCTTAACTACATAGCTTCTTTCGTAGGATTTGTAATCCAACGTTCCCGAACCGGAATTTCCCGTCCATTCTAGATTAGATTTATAGTAGTGCTTTTTCACTGATTTCATAATTTCACCTTTCACCTTTCACCTTTCCAAAGAAGATATTTCGCCACTGCGGCTACTACTAAGGAGTGATGCACCTCCCCGTTAGCAACCAAATCCAGAAATTCTTCAAGCGGAATTACGTGCACATTAATTCTTTCATTTCCATCCAGATTTTGTTCCGACACTCTTTTGCAGTTTTTTATCAGATAAGTATGCGTGTAGTTAGTGAGTATTGCCGGATTTGAACTCACCTTTCCCAAATCAATTACTTCTGTTCCTGCAAAACCCGTCTCTTCTTTGAGTTCCCGGATGGATGTTTCTTTGGGATGTTCTCCGGAATCCACCATTCCTCCCGGCAACTCCAATGTCGGCTCCTCAATTCCGTATCGATATTGTTCTACCAACACGATCTCGTCTTCTTCAGTAAGTGCAATCACATTGATCCAGTCAGGTGCTTCAATAATTGAAAATGTAGCTTTATGATCTTCTGACTCGATCTTCATATCTCTACTTAAAACCTTGAAGATATTAGTCGTATATTCAACCTGCTCTTTGGTAGTAACCCAAGGCTCAATTGTATAATTAAATAGTTTTTTGCTCATGCCCGATTCACTTCTATTATCACATTCTGATTTTTCCACTCTCGAAGAACGTATGAAAGCTACGGAAAAAGCCTGCGATCTGATGGAGAAAATTTACGACTCCGGTAAATATCCCAAAATGTTAGTGGAACGAGCCTGGTCAGAACATAATCCGATCATAAAAGGAGAACTCGCTCAACCTAAAGCACTTAGATCCTATCTAGAGCGTGAGATCCTACGTCTTCTGGAAAAAGATGCGGATATCAAGATTGAACCCTCGCGCGATGTTATAGAACTGAATGATCCTCTTTTACTGGATCATACCGATGAAAGTAACTGGGATATCACCAAGAAAAAGCTTTTTCTTTTTAGTCCTGAACGAACTGATATTTCATTAGACAGACTTCAGCATTACACAGGAACCAGCGCTCATGATTTTCAGCGATATATTTTGTTCACCAACTACGATATGCATGTTGAGGTTTTTCTGGAAAAATTTCCTGATTGCGTAAAACCTGTAAGAGAAGGTGTTCAGATGCCAGCCTTCCATCACAAGTTAGATGATAACAAAGGTATTACGTTAATCAATATCGGAGTTGGACCATCAAATGCGAAAACGATTACAGATCATGTTTCGGTACTTCGACCTGATGCTATGATCATGGTTGGCCATTGTGGCGGACTTCGAAATCACCAGGAAATCGGAGACTTTGTGCTCGCTAACGGTTATATGAGAGACGATCGTTTGTTGGACGATCTTTTCCCGATCGGAATACCTGTTATTCCAAACTACATCCTCAATTTATATCTCAAGCAAGTTCTGGATAATCATGGACTGAATCATCGCATCGGAACCGTATTTACGACGGCCAACAGAAACTGGGAGTTCTCTAAAAAAGATACTGTTGAAAAGATCCATCAAAGCAGAAGTTTAGCGGTGGATATGGAATCCGCAACGGTTGCTACCAATGGATTCCGATATCGAGTTCCTCATGCTACTTTACTTTGTGTAAGTGATAAGCCTCTTCACGGAAAACCAAAACTTTCGGGAGCAGCACAAGCGTTCTACCAAAACTCTAAGGAAAAACATTTGGAAATCGTTATTGAAACCATCGACATGGTTAAACAAACTCACCCGGACGGTCTTCCAAACTCAAGTATTCGAGCCTTCAACGAACCGTTGATGGGGAGCGGAGAATAATCAGAATATTGAACAACCAATAACCAAACTATACTTCGCCATTCTATATTCCTTGTTCAATATTCATTATTCATAAATTTTTGTAAGGAATCGCCTCTCAACCTGTCTTACTTGGCAAAAACTATACGCCATGAATACAGAATCATTTTCTTCCGAAGACTTCCTGAACAGAACCGTTAAAGATATGCGTCCCGATGAACAACCCCGAGAAAAGCTTATAAAATATGGAGCCGGCTCTCTTTCTGATGCCGAACTCCTTGCCATTCTTCTGCGAACCGGAACCAAAAAAATGAATGTGATCGAAACTTCAAGAGCACTGCTTGATCATTTCAACGGACTACATTCACTCATCAAAAAACAGTGGAGCGAGCTTAGGGTAATTCCCGGTATCGCGAAAGTAAAGGCTATTACTTTGGAGGCAGCTTTTGAACTTGCTCGCAGAATTCAGGTAGCCGGTTTAGGTGAAGAGGTCCAAGTAACTTCTCCGGAAGATGCTGTTGCTTTCTTTGGTCCTAAACTCCGTCATTTGACGAAAGAAGTCTTCATTGTCGCTTTTCTGAATCACAAAAAAGTGCTCACCGGATTTCAGCAAATCAGTTCGGGTGGAAGCAATGCCACCATCGTTGAGCCCGCTGAGGTAATGCGCCAAGCCGTTGTTCATCAAGCCAATTCCATTCTTTTATTCCACAATCACCCATCAGGAAATGCAAAAGCTTCTACTGCAGATATTCAACTAACCAAAAGGATCTCAGAATCCGGAAAACTACTCGGCATCCCGATAGATGATCATATTATTATTGCAGGATATGATTTTGTTTCTCTACGCTCGCTAGGCGAGCTCAATTAAGAATTATTCAATGATCAATTAAATATTTTACAATAATGAAAGAGAATATCATCCTTAATAAAACTTATCAATTTGCTGTAAGAATTGTAAAGCTCAATAGATACTTATCTAATTCTACTAATCAATATGATATAGCACGGCAAATTCTAAGAAGTGGAACATCAGTAGGTGCTAATACAGAAGAGGCCATAGGTGCTGAATCAAAAAAGGATTTTATTCATAAGATTTCTATTTCGTATAAAGAAGCTAGAGAAACTAAATATTGGTTAAGATTATTAAGAGACGCCGAAGTTTTAGAATCAAAAATGGTAGAATCATTGCTAATTGAAATCGAAGAAATTTTGGCAATACTCGGAAAGATTAAGATCACTTCTTCAAAATCAATTAGAAAGAAACATTGATCATTGAATAATTCTTAATTCTTAATTGAATCAGCCTTATCTTAATGCTGAATCCAGAAATGAATCTTAGAATGAACGACTATCTCCAGCAAATAATCGCTGACTCTTTACAACAATTTGATCTAGAAGAACTGCCTGAAATCCAGACGGAAGCTCCTAAAGACGCCAGCCACGGCGATGCTTCCACCAATGTGGCCATGATGCTGGCAAAACCACTTCGTAATAATCCACGAGCTATTGCGCAACAGATCATTGACGGATTGAAATACGATGAAAAGAAAATTTCCTCTGTAGAAATCGCAGGTCCGGGATTCATAAACTTTCGTTTTGCTGAAGATTATTTATACGATGAATTGCAGAGTATTCTGGATGCTGAATCCGGCTTTGGAAGGACAGATGAACACTCCGGTAAAAAAGTATTGGTAGAGTTTGTAAGTGCAAACCCAACGGGACCGCTGACTGTCGGGCACGGAAGAAATGCTGTACTAGGAGACACCGTTGCAAGATTGCTGGAGTGGACAGGAGCCGAAGTAGACAGAGAATATTACTTCAATGATGCCGGTCGACAAATGCGTGTTCTGGGGCAGAGTGTACAAGCCCGATATTTAGAAAAATTAGGCAAAGAATCTGAATTCCCCGAAGGCGGATATGAAGGAGAGTACATTAAAGAAATTGCAACTGAACTAGCTTCTGAAAACAAAGATCTTTCTGAAAATCCTGAAGATTGGAAACCCTTCAAAGAAAAGGCAGAAGAAGCCATTTTTGCTGATATCAGTAATACGCTTCAGCGAATGAACATCAATATGGATTCCTTTTTCAACGAGCATAGTTTGTATGCCGATGGCTCCATAGACTCCACCGTTGAAAAGCTTCGTGAAAAAGAATTGGTCTATGACAAAGACGGAGCTGTTTGGTTTAAAACAACCGAATTCGGTAAAGAACAAGACACCGTTTTGATCAAAAGCACGGGAGAACCGACTTACAGACTTCCCGACATTGCTTACCACATGAACAAGCTGGATCGTGGTTATGATCTTTGTCTGGATGTATTCGGCGCCGATCACATAGCCACCTATCCGGATGTGCTTTCAGGAATTTCTGCTTTGGGTTACGATAAAGATAAAGTAGACGTGGTGATCTATCAGTTTGTAACGATCGTCAAAGACGGCCAACCTTTTAAGATGAGTACTCGAAAAGCGAATTTTGTAACACTTGATGAGCTTATGGATGAAGTTGGTTCTGATGTAACACGATTTTTCTTTTTGATGAGATCACCAAATACACATCTGGAATTTGATATCGCTCAAGCCAAAGAAGCCGGAGATAAAAATCCGGTATTCTACCTTCAATATGCTCATGCTCGCATTGCCAGTATTCTGCGTAAAGCTGAGGAAGAATATTCGTTTTCCAAAGAAGCAGATCTTTCTTTGCTGAAACATGATTCCGAAGAAAGCCTGATCAAAACTATCCTTCGTTTTCCTGAAATGATCGCTGGTGCTGCCAATGCTCGTGAACCGCATCGATTGATCAACTTTCTGAATGATGTTGCTTCAGCGTTTACAGGTTTTTATCACGATTGCAGAATTATTGGTGTGGATGAAGATCTGGCTCAAGCAAGAATTGAACTGGCAAAGGCAACGGCTCAGGTTCTTCGAAATGGACTAACTATCCTTGGAATTTCTGCACCGGAAAATATGTGATTGTGACTCGGTTATTTGATCAGCATCATTGATTTTATCTGCACAAAATCTCCGGCTTTAATTCTGTAAAAGTACGCGCCACTTGAAAAATTACGGGCATTAAATTGAACTGAATGGAATCCGGCTGACTTTCTTTCATCAACCAGTGTAGTCGACAATCTTCCCAGGATATCAAAAACTTCAATTTTTATATCCGACTGTATTGGAAGTTCATATTCTATAACCGTTACCGGATTAAATGGGTTAGGATAATTTTGCTTTAGTCGAAAAGAACTTGGGATATTTTCTTTTTCTTCATTTAATGAGCTGATACTTCGACTTACTTCTATATAAAATCGTTCTGAAACGCCCTCATCATCTCCATCAAAATAAAATTCGTATTCATCTCTTTCTCTGAGGTTTACCGATTTATTAACCTTCTTGTCGGTCAATTTAATCTCCCAATCTTCCGGGATATTTTCCATTTTTCCTGCGCTGATGCTATAATATCCCGTGCTATTTAATTCTACTCTCAGATCGATCTTATCATTTTCAATATCAACAGGTCTTCCTTCAAACACTCTTAGATCTTTCTTTTCTGATAAAAAAGATATGCTGCTCTTATTCTGATTTAGTGACCGTATTCTATCCACATCAAACACGTCTCTGCCTAAACTTCCTCTGTCACTGAACACAATATGCGCCTGATCATCAAGAGGAATATCCGATTCCCTGAACAATTTTAGATTAATGTATGTTACTGATTCTGATGCTCGTTTTTTACCAAACTTATCAGGACTGCTTTCCGTTTTCTGAGACTGATTAAACCTTAGTTCTGAATTTTCGTTAATAGCTTGAACAAAAAATCCCTGCATCGGTGCTATATACCTTCCTGCAGATCCAATCTCACCTGACATGTTATAATATTTGAATCCCGAACTCCCATCACCTGAAGAAACTGCAGGATCCCAAATTGCATAACTCGTAGCTAAATCTGTTCCATCATTCACGATCTCATGCCAATCCAAAGTTCCCGCAAATGGATTACCGATCAGGTTGTAACTCAGTGAATCATGCGAACCTCTATAAAGATCTAAAGTTAGAGAATCCGGCTCAGAGCCTTTCATTTCAAGATTAGCAGGCAATATTTGTTGTCCGTTGGGATCCGTTTTGAACATATAAAACAAGTACCCTTTGCCGGAAGTGAAAGTTGAATCAGCTCCGTAATGCCCATTGAAATTCTGATTACCGGAATCAAACAACCATAAACTTGAGTTCGGGGCTGATGCCATATTTGAAGCCCAACTACCTCCCTGAGTAAAAAAAGATTCATTTAGTGAGCTGAAATTCGCATCATTGAAAGGTGAAGAGATCATTCTCCAACCGGAAGCTTCCTCCGTATATGCTCTGGAATACACAAGATCTGAAATTAGTTTTCCTCCATTCTTGATCAATTGCGCAGTATTGTTTTCATCAGAAATTAGAGTTAATTCACCGACTGTTTGTTTTAGTGATCCGGCTTCAAGATCTAGTTTTTGATAAATATTCAAGCTTGATCCGATCTCAACAGTATCTGTAGAGACATCAACTTTCAAATCAGATAGTTTTCCTTTTCCGGAATTGAATTCAAGAGGATCGGAGCCTTCTTCCCACCCATATACTGTAATTTTAGATAAACTGTCGCCTGAAAATCCTTTCCCCGAACTCTTTTGATGAGACCCATAAATACTTAAAGCACGCCCGTTTAATTTGAGCTCTGAATTTATTCCGTCGAACGAAATGCTTCCAATTGTAACATCTCCGGTTAAAGTTACGCTGTGCTTTATTACCGCTTCATCAGTTATTGAAGATGGAATGTTTCCATTTAACCAGGTTCCGGAATCTGACCAATTACCATCTGAAATCGTGGAAAACGAAACTCGGGGTTCTGCCTCGCTGATCAGAACTGAAACCTTTTGGCTTCCTGATTGCAAAGCACCTTCATGAGAAATTGTTATCGAATATTCTCCCGAAACAGGTTCTGAAATATAGATTTGTTCAATATTATCTACGTCGTTGTCTCCCGTTGCAGCTGCATTTCCCGGATTATTCTTATCCAGTACCCAAGGCGAGAACACCGTTGAATTAGGATCACTGACCTGTAAATCCAGATCGTTTACCAGAATAATATCTTCGGGATCATCTCCAGAAACCGACACACTTCCTTTCGCATCTGTCCATGCAATAGTAACTATAAATGGCTTTGTGGATGTGTGCTCGTAGTTTATCTGAATCATATTCGATGAGTTAAGAACCGTGTCTTTCAAAACCGCCCAATCATTATCAGCATGATTCGCAGACAGAAATCTCACTGCTCTTTCGGTATTCATCAATCCCCAGCCCATTTTATAGTCGGGACCTTCTACACCCACATCATCTGCTGAATGTGCAAGCAACGCTCTTATTGAAGCTGAAGAAAGAGTATCTGCATTCAGATTTTGATAATGTTCACGAATTAAAGCTACAGAGCCTGCCACCGCTGCGGTTGATGAAGAAGTTCCGGAGGAATTTGAATAAGCGCTATTAGAAGATGCCGAAGAAGTATAAGCCCCGGAAGGAACAACTATGTCAGGTTTTATTCTTCCATCATCAGTGGGCCCAAACCCTGAACCATCGGTCGGTATAATTGAACTAAGAACTGAAAAATCATTAATGGAACTTTGAACTGCGCCAACAACCAATACATTTTTTGAAACTGAAGATCCGGATATAGATTCAAACCCATCTTCTCCTCCATTTATCTGACGAACACTTGTTGAATCTTCAAAACAGTTCAGGTTTGAATCGATCTTCCAGTGTTTTACTGGCTGAGATTCCGGACCAATACCTCTTATATTTCCCGCCGCTTTTACTATCAAATAATCGGGAGCTAAGTAAGCCACGCTATCCCAATCCTGAGCCTGAGAATTATAATAGCCGAATTGATACGCCTTTGAGGGATTCTCTGATTCCAGAGAGTACCATGTATATCCGCTTCCGCAAACTGTTGATGAAGTTGTCCACCCTGCGATCTCTGCATAAGGATGAGCCGAACCCGTTAAACTATCTGCTGCGGCCTGTGCCATTTCGCCAATGTCATTGTTCCAGTTATAAGCCTCAACTTCCGCAGCATTCGCCATTCCACGGGCATCAGCATCCATACCCGTAGCGATCATGGTTCCAACCATTTGAGTAGCGTGATCATCATTTGTGCCACTTTCAGAATCTAGAAAACTAACTCTTCCAGAGTATTCCTGATGGGTGAGTCTGGGTTGATCTTCATCCCAATAGCCAATGATCTGGCCGCTTCCTGAAAGTGATAATCCCGAAACTCCGCCACTCCAAAGAAAATCGTTTTTGAGAGCTCTCGCCATTTCCAGATTTGAACTTTGATATATGACGGGAAGCTTTCCATCTTTAAAGCTGTAGAATTGGAAAAAAGGGATGTTTTTTATCTTCTTTTGCTTAGAAAATTCTTCCTTTTTAGAGCCTGCAAATTCAAGAAGTTCTTGCGGTTTAAAATCCTGAGCGTTCGATAAAGAAGAGTACTGTATCATAAAAATCAGTACTGCCGCAATCTTGAGATGATATGTATAGTTAGGTTGACGCATATAAATCTTAAACCGCCACAAATATAACTATACTACAATAAATAGCACTTTTAACTTGCTTTTAACCTTGTAAAACAGACAATTCCTCTAGTGATCTGTTCATCAACTTTGAAGCCGGCTTGTTTGAACAGTTTGTTGCTTTCATCTTTAGTCCAGAACTTGATCCCTCCGATTCCCATCGACTCCTGAAGTAATCTTCCGTACCAGGCATCGGCTTTTATCAGATGCATCATAAAAAGAACTCCATCCTCTTTCAAAACTCTGCGAGCTTCATACAAAACTTTTAACTCTTCGGTGAGTTCATTTAGAGTTCCACCCATCACAATTCCGTCAAAGGTTTTACTGAAGAACGGCATTTCTTTACCATCTGCTCTTACAAAGAAAAGATTGGTTTCATCAGCTTCTGCTTTTAACCGTGCTTCTTCTAACATCTGCATAGAAAAGTCCAAACCTACAATATCTGCTTTGGATTGCGCAGCTTTTAGTGCTCTGCCATAAAGCGCTGTTGAACACCCAAGATCTAGATATAGACCGTTTTCTTTGGGCTCTGTCCATTCGATAAGCAATTCATGTTCTTTTTCGATCGGAAAATCTTCTCCTGTTAACAAAGAAAGAGAGCGCTTTCGCCAAATCTCTTCATAAATAGTAGCAGTCAGTTTCCAATGATTGGTATAAGATGCTAAACTGGAGAAATCAGGCTGTCCACCTAAAATATCGATGATGTTATTTTTTACATCGTATTCATCTCCATCCTGAGAGCACAAAGTTCCGTTAAAGGGTTTGGTCAGGTTCGAAATTTCTTTCGGTACCTGAATGGCTGCTCTTTCGTTTTCCGGAGATTTTAATTCAAAGCTCATATGTCCTTTCCGTCTTTTATTCGGGGAAACAGTACGTGATTACTGCTTTGGTGTTACGTACTCATTTTTGAAGTACTAACGACACCTGTGCACCTTTATCAACACTTAAAAGCTTTGCGGCATTTCCTTTATTTATACCGATTTCCAACATCCCAGAACTTCCTATAAATGCTGCCGGATCGCCTTCCTCAACATCCCCGAATGTATTCACCAAATGATCGATCATGGTATTTCCAACGTAGATCCGGACCTTTCTCCTCCCGATCATATCTTCAATAAGCTCTTCAGAAATATTTGTGATCAGATTTCCAAAGCGATCAATATGAACTACCCAACCCTGAAGACCATCTTTATCCCCAATTGGAACTGCCCAATGATAAGTGACCAGATCTTTAATCGGATCGCCAAGTTCTTTAAGAGAAACTCCATTGATAAGATGAGCTGCTACCGGAGCAAAAATATCTCTGCCATGAAATGTTCTGGATCGTTCTTTTCTCCAATACTTTGATTTATTCAGCTTTATGGCTTCGTACTCGAACTCACTATAGAAAAGCGAAAAAATTCCGTTGTCCGGACCTACAAAATATTGATCGTTAACTTTTAGAACGATTGGGTGACGCTCTGTGCCTACACCCGGATCCACAACAACCAGATGCACGGTGTTCTTTGGAAAAAGAAAAGCTGAATTGCGAATTACCCATGCTCCCGCCATAATATCCTGTGCAGGAATATCATGTGAAATATCAATGAGGCGAACATCAGGAGCTAAACCCAGAATTATCGCCTTCATCGAACTTACATATTGATCCTGAAGACCAAAATCGGTAGTAAGCGTAATTATTTGGCTCATTAAGAATAGTTATTCAACATAACAGGCATAACTACCATAAGAATTTCTTCGTGATCGCTTTTTTCTGATGGTCGAACGATACCTGCACGATTAGGGGATGAAAATTCAAAACTCACTTCATCATCATCAATGTTACTGAGAACATCACCTAAATACTTTGCATTAAAGCCAATTTCAAGCTCATCATTTGAGTATTCACAAGCAATCGTTTCTTTCGCTTCACTGCTCATATCCAAATCTTCTGCTCTGATCGTAAGTTTATCAGTAGCCAGTTCAAGACGAATTTGTCGGGTTGTTGAACTCGAGAAAATAGCAACACGACGAACAGTAGAAAGCATTTGCTCTTTGGAGATAGTCAGGAATTTGTTGTTGTCCCGCGGAATCACAGAATCATAATTCGGATACTGTTCGTTGATCAGTCTGGTGATCACGATAGTATTTTCACTCTTAAATCTTGCATGATCGGTTGTAACTGTGATCTCACACTCTTCACCGCTCGTTGTTTTTTGAACCAATCCAAGTGCTTTGTCAGGTACGATAAACTCTGTTTCTGCACTTCCTTTGATCTCTTTGTTTACATACTCAACCAAGCGGTATCCATCAGTAGCTACAAACTTACTTTCTTCGGTTCCGATCTTAAAATAAACCCCCATCATAGCAGGACGAAGGTCATCGCTTGAAACAGCAAACAATGTCTTATCAATAGCATTATTAATATTATCGGTAGAAGCACTGATCTCAACACCACCTTCTAAAGTTGGTATTTCAGGAAATTCATCTGCATCATCACCAACAAGTTTATAATTCCCTTTATCAGTTCTGAAATTGATGTTCTTTCGCTCATCAACTGTAAAGAAAACCGTGATATTGGGAAGCTGACGTAAAGTTTCCAGAAGTCGGCGTGCCGGAATAGCTACAGACCCTTCTTCTTCAATGTCTGCATCAATATATTCTACGATTGCAATTTCAAGATCCGTTGCTGATAATTTCAGTTTCCCATCTTCAAATTCAAAAAGAATGGTTTCTAAAATCGGTAGTGTAGCTTTTGAAGGCACAGCGCCAATTACAGCTGACAGCCCTTTGTTGAGTTCGTTGCTTGATACAGAAAATTTCATGAATACGTAATTAGAGTTATTTAGGACAATTTTTTATCCAATCTTGCCCTTTCGAGAACGTGTGCTTATACTAAGAAATACTGGCTCTCTCCGCAACATTTGGAACCGGTAAAAAATCACCAAATAAGTATACCAATATATCGTTAAAGCGCTACTGTAAACCTTTAAGTATTTTATTGCAGCATTAGATGAAAAGCCTTCTCTCAGCGCTTATCTTTTTATTAGTTTTATCTTTTCAAACTTCCGCTCAGTCGTCATTGGCGAAGTATGGAAATGATTTCTTAAGCACTGGTGCCGGAGCTCGCGCTTTAGGAATGGGTTCTGCTCATTCTTCACTTACAAGTGATGTAACCGCAGGATACTGGAATGTGGCCGGGCTATCCAATATAACTGAGCCGCAAGCAATTTACATGCATTCAGAGCGATTTGATGGTATTGTTGGGTACGATTACGGAGCATTTGCAATTCCTCTTCAATCCGGAAATGCTGTGTTTTCTGTAAGTTTCTTTCGCCAAGGTGTAGATAATATTGCCAATACTTTAAACGCATGGGATGCAGATCGAAACCAGCCTCGTGAAAATCCTGAAGATTATATAACACGTTTTAGCGCCGCCGATCTTGCGCTGTTTTTCTCTTTTGCAAAACAAAGCGATGAAAGGTTTTCTTATGGAATTACCGCTAAGATCATCAACCAGCGGTTAGGACCGTTTGCACAAGCCTGGGGTTATAGCCTGGATGTTGGAGCGCAATTGAAAACAGAGATCGTTGATCTTGGATTCGCTATTCGCGATGCAACCACCATGCAAAAAATGTGGACTGTAGATGAAGATGAGTTTGCAGGATTTCAGGAAGTGTTTGATGATTCCATTCCTAGCGGACAAAACGAATATGTGCTTCCTTCCATAAAATTGGGAATATCGAAGAATTTCACTTTCAATGATTTTGATCTTATTACTGCCATTGATACCGACCTGCTTTTTGAAAACCGACAAACTTACTATATAAACTCCGGCAAAATGAGTATTGAACCTCATGTGGGAGCAGAACTTACTTACAAAGATGTGATCAGTTTCAGAACAGGTATTACCGATTTTATAACCGATCCTGAGGGCGGTTTTTCGGTTTCTCCAACGTTGGGATTAGGCGTTCAACTCCTGAAATTCAATCTTGATTACGGCTTTGCCAGCTTTGCGGGAACGTCTAGTAATTTGGGTTATACGCATAGAATTTCGTTGCAGTATAGATTCCTGAGAAATTAATAAGTGATTTTAAAGTCACTCATAACAAGTCCAACGCAGCATTGCGAAGGTGGACGCAGTGAAGAGTCTACACATCGAAGAACAAGCCAAATTCATGCTGTGCAGATCCATCGGGAGTACCCTCGGAATGACTCGTTGTTTTGTGATAAGTGCTTTGTTTAGGAATTCAATTTCACTCAAAGTCATTCCGCAGCGAATGCCGGAATCTGCGATCTTAATTTATGAGTTGCCTTTGATAAAGAATTAGATCGCCTGCCTACGCGTGGCGATGACTCCTAAGTTTAAAGTACGCAGTTTAGGATATGATACCTCTCGAAGAATTCATTAACTTATTCTAAAAACTAATTCTTGCGAATAATTCTACTCGGTCCTACTGCATCCGGAAAAACGGAACTCTCTCTTCAGGTTGCTGAAGAGCTTGGAATTCCTATCATTTCGGTTGATTCTCGTCAGTGCTACAAACATTTAGATATTGGAACGGCGAAACCTTCTGAGAAAGAATTGCAAAGAGTAGAACATTACAATATTTCCAATCTTGAATTGGATGAACCCGATTCCGTACAGGCATTTTCGGAGCGCGCAGAAGCCTGGGAAAAGGAAATTTTAAATTCTTCAGACCATTCTTTTTTTGTTGGAGGAAGTACACTACATCTACAAAGTTTGATTCGCCCAATTGAAGATATACCATCCGCAAACGAAGAGAATATTACAGAAATAGAATCTCAGATCGACAAAGAAGGAATCGAACCTGTTTACAACAAACTAAACTCTGTTGATCCTGAGTACGTGAAAACAATGGATGGAATGAACCGTCAAAGGATAATCCGCGCTTTGGATGTGTGGATGCAAACCGGCAAACCGTTCAGCTCTTTCCATTCAAACCAAAAATTTGAACTACCTGATGATACACTGGTCTTCGGGCTACAGAGAGACAGACAAAGTCTCTATGACCGAATCAACCAAAGAGTCGACAATATGATTGAGGAAGGTTTGGTAGCGGAAACCCAAAAAGTTCTGGACATGGGTTATTCAAAAGATCTTCAACCGCTAAATGCAGTTGGTTATCGAGAAATGATTGCTGTTCTGGAAGGCAAAATGGAACTTGATAAAGCCATCGAAAAGATCAAAACTCAAACCAGACGCTACGCAAAACGACAACTTACCTGGTTCAGGCGCTGGGATTTTATCGAATGGTTACCGGCTGATGAAAAAAAACCTGAAGAACTTAAAGAAATCCTGCTATCTCGTTTAGCAGCTAAGCAATAGAAGCCGTAAATTTGGGCTCACTTTTAAAACTCGTTCATTCATGTACAAAGCAAAAGTAAACGTAACACTACGTCCCTCCATTCTTGATCCAAAAGGAAAAGCGGCTCACCATGCCCTTCAAAATCTTGGGCTGAATGATGTTCAACAAGTACGAATCGGTAAATTTATTGAACTGGATGTAAACGCTGACAGCAAAGAAGCTGCAACTAAAGTTGTGGAATCCGCATGTGCACAGTTGTTAGCTAATGAAGTAATGGAAGACTACGAGATTTCATTCGAAGATTGATGAAACCTTTGGCTCAATTTACAGACTCAGATATTCTGCTTGCTGATACTGATGAGCTGACAAAAACCGAAGAACAAGTTGAAGAGAGTATCGATACTCCCTGGCGATTGTTCTTGTTTGATGATGATATACATACGTTCGATGAAGTAATTGAACAAATCGTGAAAGCAAAAGGCTGTAGTTATTCTGTAGCTCAGGACTTGACCTTTCAGGTTCATAACAACGGCAAAGCCTTGATACATGAAGGCGAGTTTATAGAGTGCCTGAAAATGGAAGGTGTTTTAAAAGAAATTCAACTTGTAACCGAAATAAGAGGTTAACGTGGCAACATTTGGAGTAATAGTTTTTCCCGGATCTAATTGTGATCATGATGCATATCATGCGATGAAGAACATCATGAATAGTAAAGTTAAATTTCTCTGGCACAAAGACACCGATCTTTCAGGCATTAATTTTCTGATCGTTCCGGGAGGATTCTCTTATGGTGATTATCTTCGTTCTGGGGCTATCGCTCGTTTCTCTCCTATAATGCAGGAAGTAGTAAAGTTTGCTGAAAAAGGCGGACCTGTTCTCGGAATTTGCAATGGTTTTCAGATCTTGCTTGAAGCAGGCTTGATTCCGGGAGCTATGATGCACAATCAAGATCTTCGATTTGTGTGCAAAAACGTCTCTATCAGATGCGAGACTACTGATTCTCTTTTTACCAATACGTTAACCAAAGGACAGGTTTTTGATATCCCGGTTTCTCATGGTGAAGGGAATTATCATATCAATGAATCCGGACTAAAATCTCTTCAAGACCAAGACCAGATCTTATTCCGCTATTCTGATGCTGATGGAAATCTAACTGAGGAATCTAATTTTAATGGTTCTATCGATCATATTGCCGGAATTACAAATGACGGCAGAAATGTTCTTGGCATGATGCCACATCCTGAGCGTGCAATGGAAAAACTACTCGGTTCGGATGATGGTAAGATCATATTTGATTCTATTCTCAATTCCTTGTCAGTTGCTTAAGATTTAGTACATTAACTGAATCATGAGTGATCACACACAAACAGATCTGACATTACATAGCGAGAAACTTGTTAAGCGGTACCGAAAAAGAACCGTTGTTAATGAAGTTTCTATTAATGTGAAACAAGGCGAGATCGTAGGTTTGCTTGGTCCTAACGGAGCCGGTAAAACAACTACTTTTTACATGATGGTTGGATTGGTCACACCAAATTCAGGTAAAATATTTCTGAGTGATACCAACATCACAAAAAAGCCCATGTACAAAAGGGCGCGAATGGGAGTTGGTTATTTAGCTCAGGAAGCCAGCGTGTTCAGAAACTTGACCGTTCGTGAAAACCTTGAGTCCATACTTCAGTTTTTTTCTGTCCCTTCAAAAGAGATCAAACAACGTGTCGATAAGCTAATTGAAGAATTTGGGTTGCATAAAGTAGTAAACAACAAAGGCTATTCCTTATCCGGTGGTGAGCGCAGAAGAACAGAAATTGCCCGGGCATTAGTGACGGAGCCTAAATTTATACTTTTAGATGAACCTTTTGCAGGCGTTGATCCAATTGCAGTTGAGGATATTCAGGAAATTGTAGCTCAACTCACCAAACAAAATATTGGAATTCTTATCACGGATCATAACGTTCATGAAACGCTGGCCATCACCGACCGAGCTTATTTGATGTTTGAGGGTAATATTTTAATGGAAGGTACCGCTGATATTTTGGCTGAAAATGAAGACGCTAAAAAGTTATATTTAGGTGAGCAATTTAAATTAGACAGATATAAAAACGATTAAGATTATTTAGTAGCTATGAATGAAATAACAGTACAGGAATTAAAGGAAAAGAAAGAATCAGGAGATGACTTTTTTCTGCTTGATGTAAGAGAAGGTTTTGAATATATGGTATCCAACTTAGATGGAGAAAATATTCCATTGGGAGACCTTCCATCAAGAGTAGATGATATCAAAAATCACAAAGATTCTGAAGTAGTCGTAATGTGCCGTTCAGGTGGACGAAGTGGAAAAGCCCTGGAATTCCTTGAGAAAGAAGGCTTTTCTAACGTTCATAACCTAAAAGGCGGGATTACAGCATGGTCGAAGGAAATTGACACTTCAATGCCTGTAGCTTAATAACTCGGGCTTGAAACTTATATCAGATTAACTGGTTGCAGCGATCTGGTTCAATAGCTCCTGATTACTTTCAGTATTATTTAAAACCTTTAGCAGTCCTAACATAGATTCTTTAGGAGATTTCTTCAGAAGATATCGTCTGACCATATTTCGTTCTTCTAGTGAATCCGTAATGAACTTTTCTTCATTTCTGGTTCCTGAAGCGGTTATATTAATAGATGGATATATCCGGTCGTTTGCCAGCTCTCTGTCCAGAACAAGCTCCATATTTCCGGTTCCTTTAAACTCTTCGAAAATAAGGTCATCCATTCTGGAATTAGTCTCAATCAAGCACGTGGCTATGATAGTCAAAGAACCGCCGCCTTCGATCTTTCTGGCTGAGCCAAATATCTTTTTAGGGATTTCCAACGCTCTGATATCCAAACCACCCGATAACGTTCTTCCACTATTTGTCTGTATAGCATTGTAAGCTCTTCCAAGACGAGTAAGAGAGTCTATAAGTAATACAGAGTCTTCTCCCATCTCTGCCTTTCTCTTAGCGTATCCTAAAGCCATTTCTGTAATTCGAATGTGGCTTTGGGTCTTATTATCGTTAGACGATGCAAACACTTCTGCGTCTGTAGAACGAATAAAATCGGTTACTTCTTCCGGCCGCTCATCAACCAACAAAACACTCAAAGGAATGTCAGGATGATTTTCGGTAATACTCTTAGCGATTTGCTTTAGCATTACTGTTTTACCGGTTCTAGGAGGAGCAACTATTAATGCTCTTTGACCTTTCCCTATTGGGGCCACAAGGTCGATGACTCTCATCTCTATATTGTCCGATTGCTCACCCAACTTGATCCAATCAACGGGCATAATTGGAGTTTGTCGCTCAAATCTGCTTGATTTAGTCCAGGCTTCCTTCTCTTTTCTATTGATACGATCTACAGAATAAACATGCTTATTTCCTCTTTTATCCTCTTCGTATTCACCTTCCAAAATAAGACCAGGGCGAAGATCTAAAGACTTAACCTCTTCCGGCTTTAGAAATGGATCCTGAGGGCTATAACTGAATTCATAATCCAGTTTTCTGATCAATCCCCAGCCTTTCTCATTAATTTCCAGAACACCGGCATAACGTCCCGAAACACCTTGATTTTCCTTCCAGTAGAATTTAGGAATAAAGACATTTCCGCCTTTATTTCTGTTCTTATTGTTTCTGTTCTTGTTATTACGGTTCTTGTAATTTTTCTTGTTCCGTGCCATATAAATATTTGTTGGTCTCCTCTTCAGTAAGAAGCGTTATTTCAATAAATGTTGGAAATACTAAGGAGAGCGAAGTAAAAAAGAACGGTGCTCAGATAAGAGCACCGTTGAATTAATTAGGTATGAAAAGATACAAATGTTTTTGCTGATAGCAAATTAACGAACGGTAGTAGTTTTGTTGATCCAAGCATAGCATGGTGCAACAGAACCATCGATCTTAACTTTTTGTCCGTCTTTAAGGTTATCTAATCGTAAGAATTTGTCTTCTCCGGTTGGAGTAACTGGTCGGTAATTTCCTAACTGTGAATTTACAGTATTTGCCACAGAAGGATCTTTAGCTTTAGCCATGTTCAAATAGTCAATAATCAACCAGTAAACCATTCTGTCTTTTGCTTCCAATTTTCTGTCAGCCACACAATTAGTTACTGCTGCGTTATAGATTGTCGCTTTTGTTATATAAGCCTGACCAAAGTTAGGGTCGATTTTTATAGCAGCATCTGCAAAAGTATCCGCGGTTTTAATATCTCCCTGATTGATATAGGCATTAGCAATGCTAAGATTTGTTTGTTTTTTCTCTGCTTTGGTTTTTGCCATCTTCAGAGCTTCCTTGTAAAGCTTAATAGCATCCCCATAACGAGCGTTACTTCTTTCGGTTTCAGCCAAAGCTTTAGCACTTTCGAATGTTGGCTGAATTTCATGAAGCTTTCTGCGAACCTTTGTTAATTCAGCCTGATTGTCCTGATCTTCGTAAGCTCCCTCAAGAGCCTTCAAAGCTTCAATATTCTTAGGAGACTCCTCAAGTATAGGCGTATAATACGCTATTACATCTGCCGGAGACTCAAAGAGATCTTTTTGATAATTATTCAGTTTCTCTACCAAAGCTCCGGTAGCATACTTCGACGCTTCATTAATAACTTTCTGCGCTTTTTCAGTTTCTCCTTTGTTAACATAGTTACGTAGTAAATTGTCAACGTAGTAACCTCTGGCAGTAGTAGTTGTTTTTTCCGGGTTCATGTCAAACATGATCTGGAACTGCTCATAAGCTTTTGAAACTGCATCTGTAATTATGGAATTATTCTCCAGATAGTACCTACCCATCTGCTGATGAGTTTTGTATACCTGCTCCTTATCATCTTTGTATAGCTCCAATTTAATATCAAATACCATTAAAGCTGAATCAAGATAAGTTGCTTTTAAAGATGGATCTGATTGCTTTTTCGCTATCTCCTGATAGATCGTTGTAAATCTATCTAGCTGTCTTGATAATTCGAAGCCTGGATAACCTTCAATCGTAGTTGGTGTAGAACAAAGAATCCAGCGACCATATTTAAGGGCAAAAGGATAATCCTCGTTTTTAAAATTAGATTGAAATATTGAAAAAGCTGCAATAGGCTTCAGTCCATCTGGTGGTTCTGTAGCTGTACATTCAGCCTGAGCCGTTACTATTGCCGAGCTAGCTAATAAAAATGCTGTAATGAGTGTTAAACTTTTAATCATATCAAAATGTGTTGTTATCTACTGTCGTATTAGAACTACCTTGAGTATAAGAATATTACTTTAAAATTAATTAAGCTTTCTTTTCAAAAACATTAATTCAGTCAAATTCACAGAAAGATTAACTGAAAAAATATCTTCTTTTACTAAACTGTTTGATGTAGTACCCCTTTTCCCATACTGAAAACTAAGATCCAGAGAAGAATTAGTCCTCAGATTTGGTGATAATAATCCAACTCCAAATGAAAACCAAAGCGTATTTATTTCGTTATTTCTGAGTTCCAAATGCCCGGAATCATAAGAAATACCTGCGTTGTACTTAATATTTGATAAAAACCTGCCGGTGCTTCGCCTTGTTGGATTTACCTGTACTCCGAAACCATAAACTTGCCTGTTTTTAAAAACACTTTCGTCTTCACCGCTAAAACCATATTCTGCATTATCCCACTCTTCGAATTGCGCTTCAGCAGAAATACTTGTAGAACCGTTAAATGAATAAGTAAGTCCTGCACCAATCTTTAAAGGGATGCTAACATCAGCTCGTTCAACATCTTCTATTTGCACTTCTGTCTCTTGACTTCCAATGACCTTTGTTGATACAACTTCTCTTTTAGCATTAAATTCTATAGGTAATGAAATTGTACCTCCAAATTGCAGCATATCTCTGTTTGAAAAAATCCTTTTTTTATTGAGGGCTATTCCAAACCTATTTGCGAATCCTGCACCATTCGTGTTAATATCAACGGTATTGATTCTTGCAATTCCATCCAGAAAGACTAAGGTTCTTTTTTCCATTTCTGTAAGAAATGAATAAGATGGAGCATACCCCACTAACAAGTTCTCATTGATCTGATACCCCAATCCAATCTCGAATTTAGTTATCCCTCCGGTTCCTGTCCGATTACTAAAATATTCGTTTGTATTATCTCCTAACTCATAATCCTGATTTGAACTTACGTCATAGCTTGTAACTGTCTCAGGATGCAGAGAAACAGAAAGCCCCAACTTGTTTTTCTGTATAGGAAACACAAGTTGTATGCTTCCTAATTTAAACAACGAATTATCACCTTCATTAAAAGCATCTTTAACAGAGTACTTACTGATATCAAAAGCAACTGATGCATTTGAAAATGTATTTGTACCCCAAAAAGCCGGATTAGCTAAGCTTGGAGAAGCCGGGTCGTTTACGGACAGCCCAAGTGTTCCCAACCCTTTTTCTTGGACAGAATTATTCATTATCGGAAATCCAGTACCGTAGCTTGAATACACAGTACCTGATTTACCCTCATCATTTTGGGCGAATGCACTATTAGAAAATACTATAAGTGACAAAGAAATAAATAGAGCTACTTTTCGCATTAATTTCCTGTTGTTAAAATAATTTTGGGTCTCAAACTTGCATTTGCTGTTGTATCAAAAAAGATCGTGGAGTTTAACGCTCCTCCATCAATACTCAGATTTAGAAAAAATTCTCTCTGATCCGGATCGCTGAACACAAATTCATTGATATGATCTGTTATATCAAATTTATAAGATTTATCAGTATTGTCCCTTATTGAAGTAAATCTTGGGGTGGTAAACTGAAGGCTATATCTCAACTGTTGTGTATCCTGAAACCTTAAGTACATAAAATTAATATCCGGCCTTATATGATCAGTAGGAAGAGAATTTTTAGTTTGTATAGAGTCTTCATATAAATAGAACTCTGCCTTCAGAATGTTTCTATTGTCAACAGTCTCTGCTAAATCTTCGAATGACAATGAATAAAAACTTTCTAAGTAATTATTCAAATAAATACGATCTGCAAATACAGGTTTATTTTCTCTTTCTAAGTTAAATCCATGTCCAAAAACCCCAACAGATACACTATCTTCCTCTTTAATGGTGAGGAAATTGCTTTCATTCATGTCTGGGAAAACAATTTTTGACGACACATCTTCCGGCACAATCGCTAAACCAAAGAATTCAAAGTTATACAAGGAATCACGATTAGTGTCTTCATTATTAACGTAATCAGCATACTCTAAAAAGTAAGACTCTGCCAGATCTACTATAACCGTATCTTCATCAGTATAACTAAACGACCCGATAGAGGTGCTTTCATCAAACAACACATCATCAGAAGACAAAATTGTTGAGCTTCTCCACCTTTCAGTTACTTTATAAATATTGAAATTGATTGATTGAGTTGTATCCCCATAAGAGTCCCTGTCATCAAATTTTAATAACAACTTAAAACTTGTTGAGTCATTCAGTGAATCGTCAGGAACTCCTAATAAAATTGGCTTCATAAGCCCTGTAAACTCAAAATCTCCAAACAAAGGATCATTATATTTTCCCAAAGGCATATTCGAGAGGTCTCCGGAGAATATATCAAGCTCATCTTGTTGATAATCTTCCAGCAATAATGTATCAACTACAATTTCAGCGGGCTCAATAACTCCACCTCCTACAGAATTGCTGTCTTCACAAGAAATCAAACTTCCCACTATTAATACCGACAAAATAAGTCGCCATCCTCTGGCGACTTTAGAAATGCTTTTTTGCATCAACTCTTTATAAATTTTAAAGTTACTTAGCTATCTTTTTATAGTACTCTGCAAACTTTTCAGAAACGTCTTCAGGCGATCCTTGAATTTGATGGGGTTTTATACCTAATTCTTTAAAGCTTTCATCGAACTCGTCCTTAAGGTAATTTCCTGTAACAACGTGATCGCTAAACTGAAGCCCTAATCTCAACAAGTCTACCTTACCATTATCTGTAAGTTTATTTATATCTATATCTTCAGGAAGTCCTAATAATTCAAGAATTTTAGCAGTATCAGCTTGCCCTTCGTTTTCCGGGTGATGAAGATTATAAATAACCTGCGTATTTTTGAAAATCGCTTCGTCTTTATATTTCGTCTTCACCAGTAAAGGAATCAAACCAGCAGGCCAATCATGGCAATGAATTATATCAGGTTCCCAACCAAGCTTCATAACTGTTTCCAGAACACCTTTATTGTAGAAGGCTAAACGTTCTGCGTTATCTTCATAGAATTCTTCCGTATTAGGCTTCTTGAAGAGTCCTTTTCTCTTGAAATAAGTATCATTATCTAAAAAATAAACCTGTAGCTTTGCATTTGGGATGCTGGCTACTTTAATTTTCATGCTCTCAACATTATCACCTACCTCAACTTCGATTCCGGAAAGTCTTATTACTTCATGAAGCCTGTTTCTTCTATCATTGATAGAACCATATTTTGGAAGAAGAATTCTAATCTCAAACCCTTTGTCTTGTAAAGAAGCGGGCAAAAATCTTAGCAAGTCTGCCGTGTAGGTCATTCTTGCAAATGGAGATATTTCTGCTGCTGCGTATAAAATTTTCATAAATAGTCTTTATTTCTCGTCGTTTGAAATTGAATTATTCTTCATCATCTCTTGAAAAGCGGGGTCATCTATTGATATAAAATCCATCAATGTATCACTTCTTAGTCCTTGTCGTATTGTTTCCAGGGCAATCGCCTCTCTAGGAGGAATATTACCAAGGTTTACGTTGCTCCCATATTTTTTAATAAACCAAACCTGTTGTTCTTTTTTGGGAGCTTCAAATATAAGCTTTTCTACAGGAATTTGATCTGTTATCTCTTCAATTAATCCAGACCTTATTTCACCGTTTGGCCTGAACACACCTACCGTTCCGCTTTCTCTGGCTTCACAAATTACTTTTTCTGCACCAGCTTCTAGCTCTTCCCGAATCACTTTAACCCATTTATAAGGAGGAATTATTTCGTTGGGATTTTTACTCCCGACTTCAGAGTATACTTTAAAATCTTTACTTAGATCTCTGATGATTTTTTGTTTCTTGTCATCAGAAAGCCAAATCGTACCGTTTGATACCTCAAGCGTATCGATATTATGCTTGTTTAATAGTTTAACATAAGCATCCAGCTGACCTCTTAACAAATAGGCTTCGAATAACGTACCTCCAAAATATACCGGAATACCGGCATTGGCATATACTTCAAGCTTTTCTTCAAGATTCTGAGTAACTACAGAAGTTCCCCAACCCAGCTTTACAACATCTACTAATTCAGAAGCGACTTGGCAAAAATCTTCGCACTCTCTTATACTGAACCCTTTGTCCAGAACAAATGTCATTCCATTTGTTCGAGGTTTCGAAGTCCTATATGGTAAATTTTTTAACTTAAATGGCATATTGTCTTAAAATTCAAAGCCCTAAATATACTCATTCTAACATTAGTATTAAAGAACTGCTTTTTAGATCCTATTTTCTGTTTGTGTTAACCACTAAATCCAGAATCCTATCGTTATCCACCTCAAGTAGCATCTCTTTAGTATATCTCCATATCCAATTCCCGGATGAAGTTCCGGGAATATTAGATCGATGAGATTCGTTAAGCCCCATAAAGTCCTGAAGTGGAAAAATTGCCTGGTCTGCAACGGAATACATACCAAGTCTGATAAACTCCCAATTTGGCTCGCTCCCATTAGATCTGGTATACACTCTTACTCTGTGTTTTTCGACTTCAGGCGCAGAATTATACCAGCCGATACTTGTATCATTATCATGAGTACCTGAATATACAACACAATTTTGCGGATAATTATGAGGCAGAAAGCTATTTGTAGAATCTGAATCGAACGCGAACTGAATAATCTTCATCCCGGGAAAATTATATTTATCCCGAAGTTTTTCTACACCTTCAGTTACAAAGCCAAGATCTTCTGCCAAAATTGGGAGTTCTCCACATTTTTCCAGGATGGTATCAAATAGTTTTTCGCCCGGACCTTTTACCCAACGTCCGTTCTCGGCTGTTTTCTCAGAAGCCTTTATTTCCCAATAAGCATCAAAGCCTCTAAAGTGATCAACACGAATAGCATCACAAATTGAGAACATGTGCTTAAACCTTTCTACCCACCATGAGAATCCATCATCCTCTAAAACTTTCCATTTGTATAGTGGGTTTCCCCATAGTTGTCCCGTTTTACTGAAATAATCAGGTGGAACACCCGCTACAAGTTTTCGGTTTCCTTTCTTGTCTACCTCAAAGTATTGCGGGTTAGCCCAAACGTCAGCGCTATTGTGGTCTACAAAAATGGGAATATCCCCAATCACTCTTATGCCTTTTTTATTTGCATATTTTTTAAGTGCTGTCCATTGATTTGAAAACTCAAACTGTAACCAATATTGGTGAGCGATCTCCTTTTTGAATTTTTTCTTCGCTTTCCGCAATGCCTCAGGATCTCTCTGGGCAAGAGACTTTTCCCACGTATTCCAAGGTTGCATTCCTTTGTCCAGACCACACGCCATAAAAAGTGTATAGTCATCTAACCAAAACTTATTCTGTTTTTTAAAAAGCTTGAATTCTTTTTCATCTTCAATACTGAGATTAGAATAAAATCTTTCTGAAGCTAATTTGAAAAGTTGGTCTTTGTTTTTGAATGCTTTTTCATAATCAACTTCCACTTTTGAAGGTAATTCCGTCTCGGATACTTCTTTCTTGGTGAGCAAGTTCTTTTCCAACAGTATATCAGGAGCTATTAAATACGAGTTGCCTGCAAAAGCAGAATAACTCGCGTATGGAGAGTTTCCATACCCAGTTGGAGTTAGTGGAAGAATCTGCCAAATAGATTGCCTTGTTGTTTCTAAAAAATCTATAAATGATCTGGCCTCTGAACCGAAATCTCCAATCCCGTATTTTCCGGGAAAAGATGTAGGGTGTACTAAAGTCCCACTTGAACGAGGAAATCTCATTGTTATCCTTTTGGTTTTAAAATTAGTGCTGCTAGTGGAGGAATGGTGACATTTATATAAGCCGGCTGATTATGCCATTCTCCCCATTTCGCTTGGATCGCCGAATCTCCGGCGTTACTTCCTCCATAATATTCTGAGTCGGTATTCATTACTACTTGAAATTCACCGTCTTTAGGAACTCCAATTTGATAACCATAATGAACTGTAGGAGTAAAGTTTAAAATTACCACAACGAAGTCATCCGCGTTTTTACCTCTTCTTATATATGAAATAAGGCTATTGTCAGCATCGCTGACATCAACCCATTCAAAACCTCTCCAGTCACTGTCAATTTCATGAAGGGCTTTTTCTTCTTTTGAAACCCTGTTTAAATCTTTTACCAATTGTTGGAGACCCTGATGCTTCCCCCATTCCAGTAAGTGCCAATCCAATGAGTTGGCATGGTTCCATTCTGACCATTGTCCAAACTCCCCACCCATAAACATTAAGTTCTTTCCCGGATGAGTATACATATAAGCATAGAGCAGACGAAGGTTAGCAAATTTTTGCCAATCATCACCCGGCATTTTCGAAAGCATTGATTTCTTCATATGCACTACTTCATCATGTGAAAAAGGCAATGCAAAATGCTCAGAAAATGCATAAATCAACGAAAACGTAAGTTGGTCTTGATGATATTTTCGGTGTATCGGTTCCTTTTCGATATAGGATAATGTGTCGTTCATCCAACCCATATTCCATTTGTAATCAAATCCTAAACCGCCTGTTGCTGTTGGGCGAGACACTCCGCCCCAAGAAGTAGATTCTTCTGCGAATGTAATTACACCGGGATACAGAGTGTGAAGAACATCGTTAACTTTTCTGAGGAAGTTTATGGCTTCAATGTTCTCTCGTCCACCATATTTATTAGGAACCCACTCTCCTTCTTTTCGCGAATAATCCAAATATAACATTGACGCCACTGCGTCCACTCGCAACCCATCAATATGAAATTTTTCACACCAATAAACGGCATTAGAGACTAAAAAATTAATTGTCTCAGTTCTTCCGTAATTAAAAATACATGTCCCCCAATCTAAGTGCTCTCCCTGTCGCGGATCTTCATGCTCATACAAACCAGTTCCGTCAAATCTTCTTAGACCGTGATCATCTTTTGCAAAGTGAGCAGGAACCCAATCCAGCAATACTCCGATTCCCGCTTTATGACATTCATTAACAAAAAACATAAAGTCTTCAGGCTCTCCAAAACGACTTGTTGGAGCGTAATAACCCGTAATTTGATATCCCCAGGAAGGATCATAAGGGTGTTCAGCGATAGGCAGCAGTTCAATATGAGTAAAACCCATTTCTTTTATATATGGAACCAGCTCTTTTGCCAACTCCTTATAGCTTAAAAACTCTTCTCCATTATCAATTTTCCTCTTCCAGGAACCTACGTGAAACTCATAAATAGAAATGGGTTGATCCTGAGCCTGCTTTGTCTGCCTGCCATTCATCCACTTTGAATCAGTCCATTTAAAACCTTCTAATTCAGACACAATAGAAGACGTTTTTGGCCTCAATTCAGCTTTAAAAGCATACGGATCTGCTTTCAATAATGGCGCATCTTGAACAGTTGATTTTATTTCGAACTTGTATAAGTCTCCCGCTGAAACATGGGGTATAAATATTTCCCAAATTCCCTGATCATGAAACTTTCTCATGGAATGAACTCTCCCATCCCAGTTATTGAAAGAACCAACAACACTTACCCGTTTAGCACTTGGTGCCGAAACAACAAAATGAGTTCCTTCAATATTATTGATCTTTTTGAGATGAGCTCCCATGAACTCATACGCTTTTTGGTGATTACCCTCTCCCCATAATTGTAAATCAAAATCCGTTAATTGCGAACCAAAATTGTACGCATCAATTATATCGAACTTTTTCCCTTCATAAGGAGTGATTTTTAGCTTGTACTCAAACCTGTTTTTTCTTCTAGGAACAATTTTTTCAAACAAACCCTCATCAGAGATCTTATCAAGCTTCAACGGTTTTGCGGATCCTATTTGCGCCACCACCGCTTTTGCCTCCGGCCGGAAAGCTCTTATAACTAATCTTTCTTTTCCATTTTCTTTGATCGTATGCAGCCCCAGAACCGAAAAGGGATCTGCGTATGTGCCATCAGAGATCGAAGCTATTATTTCTTTACTAAGTGTAGAACTCATTAATCCCGTTTATTTGAGGCTGTGAAGATAGCAATTTTATCGAAAATCTTTTGGAGTATTCGTCATGCTTTCCAGCCATTCATTTTCTATTTTGTTACAATGTATTATACAGGTCAAATTGCTAAGAGATATCTTTTTTCTAAGAAACATATCTCCCTTATTTCTACACTTACTTTTATAAGTATAGTTGGTGTTACCATCGGTACGGCTTTATTGATAGTAGTACTTTCTGTTTTGAATGGTTTTTTTGATGTAGTACAAGGGTATTTACTTAACTATGATCCTGATCTTAGGGTGGAAGCATCGGGGTCAAATACTTTCGTGCAAAATCAGGAATTGTTAGAGGAAATAAACTCTCTGCCTGAAATAACTTTAGTATCTCCCTATGTAGAAGGTAAAGCATTACTCACAAACAATGGCAGTAACAACAAAGTTGTTGAAATAAGGGGTGTAGAAAGCGAAAGTTTCGTTAATCTTATCGAGATAGAGCAAAGCATTAAATCAGGTTTATTTGATGTTAGTGTGCGAAATAGAAAACCGGGATTAGTAATAAATGAACAATTACGCAATGAGCTGGACCTTGAACTTGGAGATGAAGTTGCATTATTAAGTGCTTCCGCTATGCGCAGAACCTTGACACAGATCACTGCTCCAAGACTGTATCGATTCGAAATTCGAGGGTCCTATCAACTTGAACAAATTGGTGGCGGAGCTCAGGTTTTTATTGATATCACTGCCGCACAGAGATTATTTAAAACAAGAAATAGTATATCAGGAATAGACATAAAAACAACGGATAGTGATTTAGCCCTATCACTGAAACCCGAACTACAGGAAAAAATAGGCCCTGATTACAATGTATCATCCTGGTATGATTTACAAAAAGCCCTTTACGATGTAATGTATTTAGAAAAATGGGGCGCTTATGCCATCCTTATGATCATTATCGTTGTTGCAGTTTTAAATATTGTGGGCTCTCTTACAATGATCGTTATTCAAAAACGACGAGACATCGGAATATTGATCACAATGGGTTACTCTTCATCTGCTATTAAAAAGATCTTCCGAAAACAAGGACTTTACATTGGACTTATAGGATGTGTTTTTGGAGGATTGATTGGTTTATTACTGAGTTGGTTACAGCTCAAATTCCATATCATTAAACTCTCTACCGCTTTTCTTATTGATGCTTATCCGGTGCAGATCCAAGCTTTAGATGTAACTATTATACTGGCAGGTAGCCTTTTACTTTGTATTGCTGCAAGTTGGTTGCCGGCTACAAGAGCTTCCGAAGTTCAACCCGCTGATGCAATTCGGTACGAATAGAATTTAATTTTCTTACTCGTTGTAAACATCAGGAAGATCATTCTCATATAGAACAATATCCCCGGGCTGCAAATACACTCTTAGGATATCATTAGCTTCAAATAGAGAGTTTACTACAGTAATATTTTCTTCGCCGTTTTCGGTAATTTTAATTCCTTTCAGTATTGGTTCCGCTCGTTCTTCGCCAACCAGTATAATTTTATCAAGTTTAGCATTTCCAATAGCCTCACCAAATTTCTGATTTTCAGAATATTCAATTTCCCCAAGTTCAACCATTCCGGGAGTGATTATAATTCTTCTTCCTGAGTTAAACTGCCCCAGTATTTCAACGGCATTTTTTGCGCCAACAGGATTTGAATTAAAAGCATCATCGATAATATAATACTCTCCTGCTTTTTTAAGCTCAAGTCGATGCTCAACCGGTTCAATATTTTTCGCACCCAATACCACCGTTTTTAATCTGATCCCCAAGTGATGAGCGACACCTATTGCTAACAGCATGTTTTGCACATTATGAGAACCAAGCAACTTAGTCTGGATCTCCTCCGTTTCCTCTCCAACTCCAATTTGAAAACTTGTTCCTTCCGTATTGTAAGAAACATCGCTTCCCTTGATATCTCCTGAGCTTAAACCTGTCAATATTCTCGTAATATCAGATCTGCCCGTACCCATTTTACTAACATGAATATCATCAGCATTCAGGATTGCAACACCTCCTTGGGATAAATTATCTACAAGAGTTCCTTTTTCTCTCGCGATCACTTCCTGAGATCCAAAAGTTTCCAAATGGGCAACACCAACATTGGTAACCACAGAAATATCCGGCTGGGCAATATCACAGAGTTCCTGAATATTTCCCTCGTACCGAGCCCCCATTTCCAATATCAAAATTTGATGATGAGATTGCAGGTCGTTATTAATAACCTTGCAAATTCCCATCGGAGTATTATAGCTTCCGGGTGTTGAGCATACGCTGAACCTTTCTTTCAAAAGATCGCGAATCATGAATTTGGTACTGGTTTTTCCATAGCTACCGGTAATAGCGATCACTTTTAGCTGAGGCATTGACGCCAATTTTTTTCGAGCCTGCTTTTTAAATCCTTCCTGTATAGATCTTTCTATGGGTTTCGTGATCCAACTTCCAATGAAAATAAAAAAGGGAATCAGAATGGCAGAGAACACCCACCCAAAAACCAAGAGAATAATATCGAAGTTTAAAAGTCCGGGGCTGTAATTGTAAAGGTATCTACCGGTGTAAGCTTCAAAGGTCAAAAATCCCGGAAAAAGAATCCCTAAAACAACCACCGGAATCAACAACCGCTTAACCCTGTTGGTAAGCACCAAAGGCTTTTTCACTTTGTCTTGCTTATATCTTTTTACCGAACTCAACCAGAAAACCGCATAAACAAAGAAAATTACTGCTAATGTGTTTTTTGTAACTACGGATCCAAAGAAACCATCTGCAGCAACGGAGATCAACAAAATGAGATTAAAAACTCCCAGATCAATTGGAATTACTTTTTCGTCCCAGTGCGCTCGTAGCCATTGCCAGTATTCATTATTTTTATAACCAACCTGCTGAAATGTGTGAACAAAGAACCGGGTTCTGTACCAGTGATATCTGAACAATATGACACAGAAAAAAATTGAAAAGTAATTAAGTAAAGTTAGGTACCAATCCAAGCCGTAGATTATTAGAATGTAATGTTTAGCAGTTAAATACAGAACTTCTCGATATTGAGTACGAACGCTCTTATATTCACCGCACAATTAAAACAAAGTTTCGAATCGGAGACAAATATATGAAATTAATTATCCCAATGGCGGGTCGTGGAACACGAGTTCGCCCTCACTCTCATACCGTTCCAAAACCTTTGCTTCCTGTTGCGGGAACTATGATCATTGAGCGACTGGTCGAGACTTTTATTCGAACTTTGGATCGTAAAATCGAAGAAATTGTATACATATTAGGTCCTGATTTTGGTCAGGATATCAAAAATCAGCTCACAGCCATGAGTGATCGCCACGACGCAAAAACAACTTTCCGTGTTCAATTTCCTGCTCTAGGAACTGCGCATGCTGTAGCTTGTGCGAACGAAGATCTTGAAGGTGAAGTGATCGTAGCTTTTGCAGATACACTTTTTGACAGCAAAGAAAAATTTGATCTGGATGGGGCAGATAGCGTGATCTGGCTCAAGAAAGTTGAAGACCCTTCTCGTTTTGGAGTTGCCGTTCATGAAGGCGAAAAGATCACCGGATTTGTAGAAAAGCCGGAAGAATTTATTTCTGATCTCGCCATTATCGGGGTGTATTATTTCAAAGATGGGGCTGAACTGAAGCGTCAAGTAAATCGCGTTATGGATGACGGGCTAAAAGGTCCCGGTGGCGAATACTTCCTTACTGCAGCGCTTGATAACATGATCAATGAAGGAAAAGTCTTTAAAATTGCTACTGTTGACGAATGGTTGGATTGTGGAACTTTACCCGCCTGGTTAGAAACTACCGGTGAGATTGTAGCCAAAGAAAACCCAACTTTCAATGCTTCTAAGTTTCCTGGGTCTGAGATCATCCCCCCTGTATTTATTGCGGAGGGTGTTAATATCGAGTCCAGCAAAATAGGACCTCATGTTAGTATTGAAGAAGGAACTACAATCAAGAATTCAACGATCAAGAACTCTATCATCAGAGACAATGCCGTTCTTGAAAATGTGGAAACTGAAGGTTCTACAATTGGGGCCCATACTTCACTCAAAAATGTGAAAGGGAAAGTAGATGTAGGGGACCACTCGAATTTAGAGTTCGAGTAACTTCCGATTAGTTTACACTAAAGCTTTTAGTGGCAAATACTTCATCTTCGTAGCCAATAAGGTAGGCCTTGATGGAGTATGTCCCGGCCTTCAAATCAATATCAAAGTAAGTTGGTAATTCGAAGGTTTTACTTTCGTCTTTTTCCAATTTAAAACTGGTTAAGGCTCTGGTACAAATTAATTTTTCCTCCGCTTTTATAATCTTTGTGCCGTTCTCACTAATTATGAAAGAAATCTGACAACCCGATGAAAAGCTATATTCTTTAGTTTCATCTGTTTTATTTCTTACTGAAAAAGTTGCATCGATATCCTGAACATTGGTTATTTCTGTCTCTTCTAGTTCCAGGTCGGTTGTTAGATCGCCCGAACCGAAATTGATCACATTACAAGAGACCAAAAGCAGCAAAAAAACAACTATTAGAATGGGAATGTTGGTTCGTGTAATCATTAGAATCTGAAATTTCGTGACTTGATTATTTAGTTTACACTAAATCTTTTTGTGGCAAATACTTCATCTTCGTAGCCGATTAGATAAGCTTTGATCATATATTCGCCTGCTTCAAGCTCAACATCAAAAAGTGTGGGTAACTTGAACGTTTCGCTTTCGTTAGGAATTAACTCGATGCCGGTTACGATCGCGATACAACCTAAGTTTTCCTCTGAGCGTAATTTTTTAACACCATCTTTAGAAAGTAAAAAGGAAACTTGACACCCTGAAGAAAACGAATATTTTTTTACTTTATCGGTTCCGTTCCGTACTGTAAAAGTCGCATCGATATCCTGAACATTGGTTATTTCTGTATCTCCTAGCTCCAGATCTGTTGTTAGATCGCCCGAACCGAAATTGATCACATTGCAGGAGATTAGAAGTATGGAAAAACAAAAAATGTAAGTTACTGTCGCTTTCATAATTCTGTATTTAACTGGTCTTTTGACTATTACTTTCTAAATAAAAAGTTAACTCCTTTTTGTCAACTTTATCATAGAATGAAGCAATGTCGTAAAACTTCCAATTTTGCGAAAAATACACTATTTTTGTTTTAACTATGTTATAACATTATGATTAAAAAACTTCAAAATATCGGAAACAGCAGAGGCATCATTCTTGAAAAATCCCTCCTCAAATTGCTTCGAGTGGAACAAGATGACCAGGTTGAAATCGTCCCTCAAGAAGATGGCTTACTAATCAAAAAAATCGATGTGAAATCTGCTTATAAACGAATAAGTGAAAAACATCGAAGATCATTGGATAAACTTGGGGAATAGGTATGTCTCCAAAATTCCTTTCTTTGGATGATATACTTTTTATTCATGGTGAAGAAATTATCACTGCAGGTGGTGAACCAAATATTAGAGATATGGAAGGAATCAAAGCTTGTATTGAATCACCTAAAACTACTTTTGATGGAGTTTATTTACTAGACCTTTATGGTATGGCTGCAGCATATGTTTCCTGTTTTGTATTCCGACACCCATTTATTGATGGCAATAAAAGAACCGCTTTAGCCTCTTGTCTTACTTTTCTTTATTTAAATGGTTTTGAGGTGAATGAAGAACATGAAGAGGAGCTTGCTGATTTGGTAGTTGATTTAGTTACTAAAAAAATTGATACCGATTTCTTATCTGATTTTTTGAGAACAAGATCTTCACCAATTTCTTAGATTAACTACAACTATTATTTCACCACAGTAATAACCCCGTTAAATTTATCAATAATGTAATTGCTGATACCGCCCGGCTTCCCGTCATTTATATCCCACTTAAAATCAGCTCCTCCTATAAAAATTTGATCGCAACCTAATTTTTCAGCTGTTTTTATAATAGTTTTTCCCGGTTCGCCTATCTCCACTGCTAACTCCGGATCCATTTCGGGACCACTGTTTGTCTCGAATAAAAACTTCGCCATTTCAACAATTCCTTTGGCTGTATCTTCGCTTTCCTTATTATCTGCAACCACAAGAATCGTAACTGTTGGTTTATTGTTTAAAAGCGAGCTTAACAAGCCTGCGTGTTTTACGGCTTCACTTGCATATTTACTGCCATTTGTTGCTATTAACCAGTTTGATGGAAATCCCATGATTCATATCCTTTTTATTTACCCTACTATTAATTTTATAAAACAAACCCCTGAAAGCATCCTATAAGATTGGTATCTTTTGCCGATGAATTTTCCGCTACAAATACCCGCTTCACATAAGTCTGTTTTTGAAGTCATAAGCAAAACCGCTGCATCCATAAACCAACCGGTTTACATTGTGGGTGGTTATGTGCGTGACTTTTACCTTGACCGACTTAAACAAACAGAACCTGACCTCGACTTTGTTACGCTTGGCTCCGGAATTTCTTTAGCTGAGAAGGTTCATCAGGCTATAGAAGGTTCTCATCTTTCTGTGTTCAAACAGTTCGGAACTGCGCTTGTAAAGACCGATGAATTTGAACTGGAGTTTGTAGGAGCGCGCAAAGAAAGCTATCGCAAGAATTCCAGAAAACCCATTGTTGAAAACGGGACTCTTGAAGATGATCAACTTCGTCGGGACCTTACGATCAACGCTCTTTCCTGGAGTTTGAATGAGGAAGACTTTGGTACCCTTGTAGATCCATTCGGAGGAATTCAGGATTTAAAAAACAAGCTGATCCGAACGCCTATTGATCCCAAACAAACTTTTGATGACGACCCGCTTAGAATGCTCCGCGCCATTCGTTTTGCCACACAACTGAATTTTGAGATCGAGGAGAAAACTTACCAAGCTATTTCTGAAATGGCTCCCCGGCTTGAGATCATTTCAAAAGAGCGTATTATTACTGAGCTGAATAAGATAATAATGAGCAATAAGCCTTCAATCGGGTTTGCTCATTTATTTCATACAGGTTTGTTGAAACAGTTTTTCCCTCAAATGCATCGACTCCAAGGTGTAAAAGAAAAGAATGGACAAACTCATAAAGACAATTTCTGGCATACTCTGCAAGTACTGGATAATGTTGTTGAATACGGAGGAGACCTTTGGCTGAGATGGGCTGCTATTTTGCACGACATCGCGAAACCACCTACTCAACGATTTGATAATAAAGCCGGCTGGACTTTTCATGGACATGATGCCCTCGGTGCAAAATGGACAAAAGGAATTTTTCGTCAACTAGGTCTGCCGCTGGATGAAAGAATGCGATATGTGAGAAAATTAGTGCGCCTGCATCTCCGCCCTATTGCGTTAGTTTCAGAAGAAGTAAGTGACAGCGCCATAAGAAGATTGATCTTTGAAGCCGGAAATGATATTGATGATCTTATGACGCTTTGCAGAGCTGACATCACAAGTAAGAATGACAATAAAGTAGAGCGGTTCCAGAAAAACTTTAACAGAGTTGAAAAGAAGATCAAAGAAGTTGAAAAGAAAGATCATATCAGAAACTGGAAAAACCCTCTTTCCGGAGAAGAGATCATGGAAGCGCTTAAAATTAAGCCAAGCAAAACAATCGGAGACATAAAAGACGCCGTAAAAGAAGCTATATTAAACGGAGAAATTCCTAATGATCATGATGCTGCTTTTGAGTATATGATGGACAATAAGGATAAATTTTTGGGAAGGAGTAATTAAGTGAAGGAAGTTTGGGTATCAAATTCATACGCTAAGATCAATATCGGGCTCAACGTTTTGGAAAGGCTTGATTCAGGATATCATAACATTGAGACTGGTTTTTGTTTTATCGAGTGGACAGATCGCTTTGAGATAACACCATCGAGCAGAAACAGCTTAACTATGAGCGATGAAAAAATTCCTGTTGATGATACCAATCTGATAGTTAAAGCCGTAAATCTACTTGAGAAAGAAGCGGGTTTAAAAGATCAATTTCATATCAAAGTTCAAAAAAATATTCCTGCAGGAGCGGGACTTGGCGGTGGCAGCAGTAACGCTGCTACAACACTCAGGATGATCAACAAGATCGCCAATCTTGGTTTACAGGAAACGGAATTAATGGAACTTGGAAAAAAATTAGGCGCTGATGTTCCCTTTTTTATTCAAGGCAATCCCGGTTTTGCAACAGGATTAGGAACGGAAATTGAACCTTTAAATATACAACCCGACGGATGGATCGTCACTATCTTTCCGGGCGAACCAAGCAGCACTCCCGAAGCATACAATTTTGTAGAACCAAATCCTGAACCGGAGTTTTCATTAAGAAAGGTGCTGGAGGAAGAACCTCTGGAGGAATGGGAGTACCTGATCATTAATGATCTTGAAGCTTCCGTTTTCCCACGAATGAATATTGTCGGTAACATTAAAGACCAATGCTACGAATTCGGAGCGAGCTACGCCTCTATGAGTGGAAGCGGTTCCAGCGTTTTTGGAATTTTTGAACAGGATTTTGTTGCAATTCATGCATATGAATCGTTTCATAGTCTCGGATTTTCAGCGAATTTATCGCGACCAAATTTTGAGCCTGATCTGGGTATCTACAAGAAACAGATCAGCTAATTTATTTCATATTTAAGATTATCAATCAGCATCTATAATGGCTAAAAAGAAGACTTCTTCAACACCGGATCTAAGGTCGGGAATGGATAAAAACTCCCTTCGCGAAGATATTAAAATGCACCTTCGCCATACCTTGGCAAAGGACGAGTACTCTACCACAAACTGGGATAATTATCGAAGCGTGGTTCTCACTTTAATGGATCGGTTAAATGAGCGCTGGTTAACAACTCAGCAACACTATCATAATTCCGGCGCAAAACGGGTTTACTATTTATCCATGGAATACCTGATTGGTCGCCTGCTGGATAACATGGTGGTTAATCTGGATGTTCAACAAGAAATAGCTGATGCTTTACAGGATGTTGGTCTTGATTATGATGACATCCGAAATGCAGAATGGGACGCCGGTCTTGGAAATGGTGGTCTCGGAAGACTTGCAGCTTGTTTTTTGGATTCCATGGCAACATTAGGTATTCCTGCTATTGGTTACGGCTTACGATACGATTACGGAATCTTCTATCAAACCATGGAAAACGGGTTTCAGATCGAGAAACCGGATCTTTGGTTACGTTATGGAAATCCCTGGGATATTGTCCGTCCAAAAGTTCAATATCCGGTGGAATTTTACGGACATCAGGGTGCGGCTCAAAACGGAGATGGTGGACATCATTACAGTTGGGAAAATACCCGCAAAGTGCAAGCCGTTGCATACGATACTCCTATTCCGGGATACGATAATGGAATTGTAAACAATCTGAGATTATGGAAGGCGGAATCTGATGCCACTTTAGATCTGAAAAGCTTTAATCAGGGACAGTACATTGATGCTGTAAAAGACAATCAGCTTGAGCAGAACATCACACGTGTTCTATATCCGAACGACAAAGTATTTGTAGGTCAGGAACTCCGGTTGAAGCAAGAATATTTTCTTGTATCCGCTTCTATGCAGGATATTATCCGACGTTTCAAAAAAGGAACTGATGACTGGAGTAAATTTCCGGAACGCGTTGCTATTCAGTGTAACGATACCCATCCAAATCTGGCGATCCCTGAGTTGATGAGAGTTTTGCTGGATGATGTACACATGCCATGGGAAAAAGCCTGGGATATTACATCCAACACGATGGCTTACACGAATCATACTTTACTTCCTGAGGCTTTGGAAAAATGGCCGGTTTCCTTGATGAGAAACCTGTTACCAAGACATCTCAATATTATCCATGAGATCAATCGTCGCTTTATGGATACCATCAAAGCAACACATGGAAACGATACTGCTCGCATGAAGAGAATGAGCATAATCGGCGAAGGAGAAGATCCTGTAGTACACATGGCACATTTGGGAATTGTTGGTTCCAGAAAGGTGAACGGTGTTGCCGCACTTCATTCCCGATTGGTAAAAGAAACCATGTTCAAGGATTTTGACGAGCTCTATCCTGACAAATTCACCAACAAAACTAATGGAATTACTCCACGAAGATGGTTGAAGCAATGTAATCCTGATCTATCCGACCTGATCACTGATGAGATCGGAGATAAATGGATCACCGATCTTGATCATCTAAAAAAGCTGGCTCCATCAGCAAAGAAAAAGACTTTCCAGAAAAAGTTTGGTAAGATAAAGCTGGAAAACAAAAAGCTGTTGGCTGATTACATCAAAGAAGAACGAGGAATTGATGTAGATCCGAAATCTATGTTTGATATTCAGATCAAAAGAATACATGAGTATAAGCGTCAGTTGATGGCTGCTTTACATGTAGCTACATTATATAACCGTTTAAAAGAAAATCCTGATCTGGATATTGCTCCTAGAACGGTGATCTTTGGAGGGAAAGCCGCTCCGGGTTATGCAATGGCGAAACTTCACATCAAGCTTATTAACAGCATTGGCGAGAAAGTAAATAACGATCCGGAAGTTAGTGATAAGCTGAAGTGTATTTTCTTGGAAAACTATCGAGTTACCTTAGCAGAAATGATGATTCCGGCCGCTGATCTTTCCGAGCAAATTTCTACTGCAGGAATGGAAGCTTCGGGAACAGGTAACATGAAATTTGCGCTGAACGGTGCTCTTACTATCGGTACTCTTGACGGAGCAAATGTCGAGATTAAAGAGGAAGTTGGTGATGATAATATTTTCATCTTTGGATTAACAGTGGAAGAAGTGGACGAACTTCGTCAACAGGGTTATAACCCGTGGGATTATTACAATGCCAATGCTGAGTTGAAAAAAGTGATCGATCAAATACGTACCGGTTTCTTCTGTGAAGAAGACCCAACGCTTTTCCAGCCCATTGTCGACGCATTACTCCACAAAGGAGACTACTTCATGGTTATGGCGGATTATGAGGCTTATGTGAAAAAGCAGGAAGAAGTTGAAGAGCTTTATAAAGATCAATCCGAATGGAACCGGAAAGCAATTCTTAATGTGGCTAACATCGGTAAATTTTCCAGCGACCGAACTATTCTGGATTATGCAGATGAGATCTGGCAAACAAAACCTGTGAAACTCAAGAAGTAAGTTCTTGAACAATATAACTGTAGGGATGTAATGCATTACATCCCTACAGTTGTTTTCCGGAAAAATTCTTCTGAAAGAAATTCTTAATTCCTTCGTCTAAAACATTAAATTGGCTTTAGTGGAAGAAAAAAAATTCATACAAAGATTAAGGGATAAAGACCGAACTGCGTTTCAGCAATTAGTTCGTGAATACAAAGACCCAATCCTGAATGTTTGTTATGGATACCTGAAAGACGTTGATGACGCTGAAGACCTGACTCAGGAAGTATTTACTGAGGTATACAAAACCATCTCCAACTTTAAAGAAGAAGCCTCTCTCTTTACCTGGATGTACAGAATTGCAGTTTCCAGATCTTTAGACGAACTGAAAAAGCGCCGAAGCCTGAAACGCGCTGCTTACTTCGAGAAACGTGTACGATCAGAAGCCGCCGATCTGGAGATGTCTCAAACTGCATCCGACCTTCCTGATCCGGAAGAAGAACTCTACAAAAAACAGCAGCAGATATTTATTCAGGATTCTTTGAACCAGCTTGCTGAAACCCAACGAACGGCTTTTGTTCTAAGTCAACAAGACGGACTTAGTTACAAAGAGATTGCGGACATTATGGAAAAAAGTTTGTCTTCTATAGAATCCTTGGTTCACCGAAGTAAACAGAACCTCAGAAAGATCATGGAGGACAATTATGAAAATTATTTTTAAAGAGCACAAGTTTTTACAACACATTTCGCCTAATCCTTTATCGGAAGAATTATGAAATCAGAAAAAGACATACAAGCCCATATAGATCAGCTGATGAAAGATGCTGAAAAGCCTGCTTTTCTTTCAACCAGTGATGATTTTGAAGAAACTCTTTTTGCTCGTTTTGATGAAATTGATAATCAGAACGCTCCTAAAAAAGCTACCATTTTCACTCTTTCAGAAGTACGAAAATACGCCGCTGTTATTTTAATTTTGATCCTGAATGTTTCTGCCATTCTTTTTTATTCTACCAGTTCTGACAGCGAACAAACAACTGAAGATATCTCAGAATACTCGGATGAGTACTTTCCTGATTACGCAACTTTAACTTCCTTGGAGTAAGCCATGGGTTTATTTGAAAATAAACGATTTACCATTATATCCATTTCTGTTCTGGTTTTATTGAACCTGATTCTTATCGGATTAGTTGTTGGTCCTAAGATGGGAAAACGAGATCGCGACCAAAGAGACGGAGATCGCAGAAGTGCTTACATCGCCAAGAAGCTTGGGTTTACTGAAGAGCAGAAACAAGCATATGATTCTTTAAACTCCAGTCACAGGGCTGAAACGAAAGCTCTTCAACAAAAAGTCGATGATACCCGCCGAAGAATGTTCCGCCTTACTCAGGAAGAGGATGTTTCAGTTGAAGCTGTCGATTCTCTTACTAATGAGATCGGAATATTGGTTTCTGATATGGAATTCCGAACCTATGAGCATATTTCTAACATCAGAGCGCTTTGTACCCCCGAACAACTCCAAGAATTGGACTCACTGGTTCAGCGAATGATAAAGTCTCGCCGGGAACGAGAGGCTGAGAAAAAGGAACCGAAGCCGGATAATTAAATAGCGTGTGATTCGCCCAGATTTGTTTATTTTCTCTCAACCTAATTAAGAAAATATGCAAGCTGATTCTACACAATCATTACCTACAATGGATGATCTCACCCCCAGTGAGATCTTTGACTATTTAGGTAATCTATTCAATACTACTTTATTTGAATTAAAAGACACCCCGGTTACTCTTCTATCCATTTGTATCTTCATTTTCTTCCTAATTGGGTTTACCTATTTGGGAGGTTTTGTAAAACGGATATTAAACAACAAAGTCTTACCTCGATTTATTAAAGACCCCGGTCTCCGATTCACACTTTCCAGGATGACTCAATATGTGGTCATGATCATCGGGATGCTGGTCTCCTTTCAGTTTGTTGGTGTTGATCTGACGGGACTCGCAGTGATCTTTGGTTTCCTTTCTGTTGGTATTGGTTTTGGCTTACAAAATATCACATCCAACTTCATTTCAGGTTTGATCGTCCTTTTTGAACGTCCCATCAGCATTGGGGATCGTGTATTGGTAAATGATATTGAAGGAGATGTTCAGGAAATTAATATACGCTCCACCACTGTTCGGTCTATAAATAATATTTCTGTGATCGTTCCGAATTCTGAGTTTATCTCAAAAAATGTGGTGAACTATTCTTACGGAGATCCAACTTATCGTTTGGTTATTGATGTGGGAGTGGCTTACGGCTCGGACCTTGATATTGTATTAAAAGCACTCAATGAAGTTGCTGAAGAAAGTGACTCCATACTACATACTCCAAAACATGATGTCCAATTACGCTCATTCGGGGATTCTTCTTGGAATATGAAGCTGATCGTGTGGGTTGGAAATGTGAAAGAACATTATTCGATCTTAAATGAATTGAATCAGGCCATCGTCAGAAAGTTCAGAGCTTATGATATCGAAATTCCTTTCCCTCAAAGAGATATTAATTTCAGAAACGCGATGCCTAAGAGTGAGGAAGTGAAAGGTGAAAAGAAAGAAGTGAAAAGTGGTGAGTGAGAAGAACTCAATTTAGGTGTTCCATCAGACGGGTTATCTGTCAGATGGAATTAAATATGGCGTGAAGGTCTGACGGCTGTAGCCCGTCTGACCATAATTACTTTAATCTTATTAAATAACTTTTAAAATATGAGAACCACATTCTTATTAATTCTAATTTACTTAATCACAACTGCAGTTTATTCGCAGAACCATAATCTTGAAACTCTCAAATCTGATAAATGTAACTTCTCGGCAAGTATGCCAAAAAATGTGTCTTTAGCTACTGACTCTGTATATACTCAAGGACAAAAAGTTCACACTATCACATATACTTCTTGGTCAAAAGAACAAGTAACGTATTCTATCACTTGTAGCGACTTTCCTCCGGCTCATCTTTTTGATACCCCTAGGAAAACTTTTACGATGTTAAGATCTGCCGCAGTACCCGCCGTTGATGGAAAACTTGAAGACATGCAATCTATAACCGCATTTGGTCATAATGGAATAAGTTATACAGAAAAATCTGATTTGTTCTCTGTATACAATTGGGTTTTAATTGTAGATAAAAAGATCTTTCAAATGTATGTTTCGGGGTTGAATCATGATGCTCATGAAGAAGCAAAACAATTTTTTGAAGATTTTAAATTAATATCGCAATAACGGCTAACCCCTCTGATTATAAGGTCATTTCTAATAATTTCATTTGTCCAGCTATCCAACACGGAACAAATCCTTCTCTAACCCATTAGAATAAGAGACTCTTTACTTATTTCGGGTTTTCATGTATGAACAAGCGCAAATTTTATTAGATGTAACAATCGCTCTTATTCTGGGAGGAATTCTGGGGCTGGAACGGGAATGGAAGCAGAAACCTGCCGGATTCCGAACCAATATGATCATCTCCGGTTCGGCTACATTATTAGTTTCTTTGGGGCGAATAGTGATCATTGATTTCAATCAGCTTATTCAACCGGAAGGACTTGGTGTTGATCCTATTCGTATGGTTCATGCCGTTGTAGTAGGAGTCAGTTTTATTGGCGCCGGAACTATTTTAAAAAGCTCCTCAAGTCAGGTTGTGCGATATCTCACTACTGCCGCCACCATTTTAATGGCCGCAGGGATTGGAATAAGTATAGCGCTTAAACAATATTGGTTAGGCGTTGGAACTACATTCATTCTTGTTATCATAAATTATCTTTTCGGATACCTAAATAAGTTGATCAGCAAAAAATCTGATTATGATTCTGAGTATAAGAAAGAGAGTCTCAATTAATTCTTGTTTGCCTTAAAACCCATCAGACGGGTTATCCGTCAGATGGCTAACCAATTAAACACCCCCTCAACCTCCACCGGTGGAGGGGAAGCTCGTTGCTCAGATACTGAATCAAACCAACGGGTTTCTCCTCTTGGGGGGAGAACAAGAGGTGTGTTGATCATGGTGATTATCCTAATTTTAGGAATTCTCTACTACAGCTCCCGTTTCTTTGGTTAAATAAAAAAAGGCGCCCGGAAAGCGCCTTTTGTATAATGATTTAGAATTTGTTAGAGCTCTGGTTAATTCTCAATTTTCCCGCCTTTGCTTTCAAATTCCTGAATAATGTTTTCGTATTCACCGTCCCAAACTGCTTGCAAACGTTTGAATTGAACATCCACTTTTCCTGCAAGTTCTTCATACACGGCATATTGCTGTTTGGTTGGTCTACCATAGCCGGTTGCTACGGTGCTGGCTAGTGCAGCAAGCTTGTTATTCAACTTGATCTCAAAATTCAATACATCCTGAGTTGCTTCGGCTTTGGTTTGCATCAGTTCGTTTTCAACTTCTGACATAGCTTCCAACATCGTTTTCGCTTTTTCCTGAAGCTCTTTGTTGTCTTTTGCTTCAGCCATCATTTCGTTGATCTCTTTACGAACTTCACGAATTCTATTGATGGTTTTATGCGTAGTATCCAGTTTTGCTTTGATGGTTTTAACCAACTCGAATTGTGCAACGAAATCTTCCTGAGTTACATTTTCTAATCTTGGGTCTTTTACTACTTCAAAATTTCGCTCTGCAACAACATCATCACCAATGTGCATTTTTACAGTGTACGTACCCGGAATCGCGGAAGGTCCTGATGTATTTCCTGCCCAAAGAATTTGTGTACCATCAATTCTGGTTACGTCGGGATAATCCAATCCCCAAACAAACTTATTAAGTCCGGGTTGATTTGCTACCACACTTGGTCTGGTTTGGTCTTCTTCTTCGTAAAAAGTAGATGACTCTTTTACCGGACGATCATTATCATCTTTGATGCTGGAATAAGTACGTATGGTATTACCAGCGGGGTCGATAATTTCCAACTTGATCTCTTCTTCTACTTCATCTTTCAATGTGTAAAAGAAAACAGCTCCCCGTTCTGGATTCTGTCCTACTGTAGAACCCGGTCTGCTGAAACTGGGACCTCCGAACAAATATGTTCTCTCCGGCTGGTAAAGATGGTTTTCTGATTTTGAGTTCTGATCACTCATTTGATGAAGCACAGGAAGGTCATCCAATATCCAGAAAGAACGCCCTTGAGTAGCCACAACAAGATCTTTATCACGTTTATGAACAGCCATGTCTGTAACCGGAACTGCCGGAAGATTCAATTGCAGATCCTGCCAGTTTTCGCCCGCATCGAAAGAAACATAGACACCGGTTTCTGTTCCTGCATACAATAATCCTTTTTTGTTGGGATCTTCTCGAACTACGCGAGTGAAATCCATTGCCGGAATTCCTTTTGTGATCTTCGTCCAGCTTTTACCATAATTTGTGGTTTTGTAGATCATCGGAGCAAAGTCATTGAACTTATATCGTGTAGCGGCAAAGTAAGCTGTTCCTGCATCATGATGAGAAGCGTCAATGATGCTGATCATTGTTTCAGGTAACCCCTTCGGTGTTACATTTTCCCAGGTTTCTCCGTTATCTCTGCTGAAATGAATTAATCCATCATCAGAGCCTGCCCAGAAAGTTCCTTCCTGAATTGGTGACTCAACAAAAGTAAAGATCGTATTGTAATACTCTACAGAGGTATCATCTTTTGTGATCGGCCCTCCTGATTCTTTCTGTTTCTCTTTATCATTTCTGGTAAGATCGTCACTGATTGTTTCCCAGCTCATTCCTTCGTCTATAGATCGATGTACATGCTGTGAAGTGGTATACATCACATCAGAGTTATGTGGAGAAATTACGATCGGGAAGGTCCACTGAAATCTATACTTCAGATTCTCAGCACCTGCGCCCATAGGATTATCCGGCCAAACATCAACGCGATCACTTAAACCAAGTTCTTTATCATATTTGTTTAGATAACCACCATAACTTCCACCGAAAGTAACATTCGGGTCTTCCGGATCAGGAGCAATGTATCCACTTTCACCACCGGCTACCGGCCACCAATCGCTTTCATCAATTCCAAAACCGTTCGTTCTGTTCTTGATGGCAAACGTGCTGTTATCCTGCTGAGCTCCGTACACCATATACGGAAATTGATTATCCGTAGTAACCTGATAAATTTGAGCGGTCGCTGACGTGTAATACGACGACCAACCTTCACCACCATTGTATGTTACCTGTCCACCGCCGTCATCTGCAATCACCATTCGTTGCGGATCATTGGGATCGATCCACAGATCATGATGGTCGCCATGTGGAGTTCCAATCCTGCTGAACTTACTTCCCCCATCAGTAGACTTCCAGAAACCCACATTAAGAACATATACTCCGTTTTCATTTTTCGGATCTGCAATAACTTTAGAATAATACCATGCTCTTTGACGAAGATTTCTGTCTGCACTAATTCTTCTCCAGCTATCTCCGCCATTTTCTGAACGGAACAATCCTCCACCATTTTGATTCTCTATAATTGCCCAAACTCTGTTTGAATTTGCGGGCGAAACAGCGACACCGATCTTTCCAAGTAATCCTTTTGGCATTCCGTGGAATTTTGAAATTTCTTCCCAAGTTTCTCCACCGTCCTTACTACGGAATAATCCACTTCCTTCACCACCACTACTCATTTCCCAAGGATTTCTGTAAGCCTCCCAAAGTGCTGCGAATAGTATTCTGGGATTATTTGGATCAACGGCGATATCCACAGCTCCGGTTTTATTATTCCTGAATAAAACCTTTTTCCAGTTAGCTCCTCCATCTGTAGATTTGAAAACCCCTCTTTCTTCATTTCCTTCTTCTCCGAAGATCTGCCCCATAGCAGCAACCCAGACGATATCATCATTTGCCGGATGCACTTCAATGTCACCAATAAATTGGCTTTCACCTAAACCGATATGTTTCCAGGTTTTTCCGGCATCAGTAGACTTATACATTCCATCCCCTGCACTCATATTCCCTCGTATATCCGTTTCACCCATTCCGGCATAGATCACATTCGGATCGGATGGAGCAACTGTGATAGCTCCAACAGAGCCGGTTTTAAAGTAATCATCTGAAATATTGATCCAGCTGCTTCCACCATCTGTAGTTTTAAAAACTCCACCTCCGGTAAAACCCGTGTAAAAAGTATATGGCTGTGAAGCATGACCTGATACTGCAACAGAACGTCCTCCTCTGTATGGTCCAATATTTCTATAGTTTAGATCCTTGAAAAGCTCTTTTTTATAAGTGGGAGAATCTGTTTCCTCTCCATGACCGAAAATCTGAGCTGACACAATATCGGCCATAAATATTGATACAATCACACAGACGATTGCAGAAAAGAGTTGCTTTCTTGCCTTCATAGTAGCACCGAAGTTAGTTTAGTTAGTTATTACAGAATTGAATAACTGAATGTATTGCTACAGAAGCAAGGAATGGGTAAAAAGTTGTGAAGCTACCGGTTAGGTTATCAGTTTTTTTCTGCTGATCTGAACAAAATACTACCTTTACGCTCCGCTCTGATATCCCGTATTTTTTCGAATGGCTGTTTTTGATCTGCCTGGCCTTGCACCGATTGAGATCCTCCGGAAATGCGCTCAAGTGCTGCTTTTAAAAAAGGCTCGTTTAGATCTCCTATCTGGAACGGATCCAACAGATTTTCAGAAACAAAAACATCGGGTTCTAAACCCATAAACAGGTCAGAGTTTCCTTCAGAGTTTTCATATCTCAAATTTACAGGTACCATTGCGTAATTATTTTGAGGTGTCGCATCTTCTCCCTTGATCACAGTAGAACCATAAAATTGACCACTGGTTTGTCCACCTATAATATTCACTGACATATGTGGAATTAGCCCGTTGATAAGTAACTCGCTTGTATTTGAAGTCTCAGAACTGGTCAGAAAATATACACTCTGTAATCCTAAATTGTCGGGGTCAGAATCAAACTTAATTCTCAAACTTTCAGAGTCCTCTCCTTCTTCATCTATTATTCGTTGCTCTTGTAGTGCATTGTACTTAAACCTCACAAAAACTTCTTCGTTCTGAGCTGCGGACTGAGAAACAAGACTGTTACCAATATTCTTTGCTGCATCAAAACTTCCTCCATTGTTGTACCTCAGATCAACGATCATCTCAGTAACTCCCTGAGCAATCATGTCTTGGAAAACGACGTCCACACTGTCTATATATTTATCATTTTCTCCATCTACAAACTCATTATAAAACAGGTATCCGATCTTTGTCCCATTTTGCTCAATTACATCAGTATGAACAATTGGATTAAGCTCGATCTCAACTTGAGGAAGGCTTATCGTATCATCTGTAGATGTTATTGTTTGGTCTGCAGCATTATATCTGCCAAATGTATATGTAGTGGTTGATTTCTCAGCATAAAAAAGTTCTACCACATTAAACACTGTCAGTGGTGCGCCATCAATTTCGATTATTATATCTCCCCGGTTTAGCCCCGAAGTATCTGCAGGTGTATTCGGATATATAAATTCTGCAACAATAAAAGCATCGAAAGAATTACTAAACCTTCCAAAAATCGGTGACAATCCTGTAGTAAAAACTGTAGCATCGCTCGTTGCTTCGGAAGGCAATAATTTTACATCATCTACTATGTATGAATCGAAGTCGTCCGGGTCTAACATGCTCCCGAAGTAAGAATTAGGCACTATTGATCCGTCTACGTTTTCCGGGACCCTTTCATTCCAGAGGTAATTCTCTTCCATGTTCTCTCTGATCCAAGAGTTTACTTCTGTAAATTCATCTTCATTTGGCCCTACGCACGAGAGTAAAAATATCACACTAAGAAAGAGAATGTTACCGGTAAGCTTTTTCATATGTCCTTTAGATTATCCAAATACAAATCTGAATGTTATTGTTCCCCATTGTGCTTGTTGAGGGACACCACTTGGAAGTTTTGAAAACTTCCAACTTCTTAATGTCCGCTGCACTTCCTTTTCTAACTCGGGATTCATTTTCTTCAATGGAATGATCAACCCTACTGAACCATCAGGTTTTACCTGAAATCGTACTGAGATAACCCCTTCTGTGTTTGCAGTATTTTCGGGCAAAGGCTGAACCATCGGGTCTCTTTCAATATTCCCTTCCCACTTTAATTCGTATGGAGCAGATTTCTCATCATCAACCCCTGTTCCGGCATCAGCATTTGTTTCTCCGGTATTACCTTTAACATCTCCGCTTTCTTTTGCTCCGTCGCTAACCTCAAGATCTTTTTTTGCTTGCGGTGGAATTTCAATTTCTTCTTTTACTTCTTCCGCGGTCTCTTTGGTGGGATCTACAACATCCGTCTTAGGTGTTTCCACCTTTTCCTCCTTCACTTCTTCAACTTCGTCAGGTAAGTCAACAGGTTTGGTAATTTCTTCTGTGGGATTTGTTGGCTTCTCTTCCGGTATTGGAGTTTCTTCAACTGGTTTTTCTGTTTTAACTTCTGAAGGGTTTGGTCTTTTGGCTACTTCTTCATCCTTAACCTCAGAAAACTCTGCCAATGTTCCCGATCTAAACTCCCCGAACTCTACTTCAATGAAAGACGGGCGGAAATTTTGGTTCATATCCAAAGTATACCACAAAGAAAACAGAACCATAACGATGCTTACACTCAACGTAACCGTAAGCGCAACACTATCATCTTGTGTAAAGTTAGTTTTCTTCATGTTTATTAAATTATAAGGAACTTTGCTCTGTTGCCATTACCAGTTTTAAATTCAAGGCTTTACCGATATTCATAACTCTCACCGCATCATCTACTTTCGCATCCTTATCGGCACGTAGTATAATCGTTTGACTCTGCTTATTATTGCGTGCAGCTCTGATCTGAAGGGCTAAAGAAGCTCTTGCAGTCAAGTCTCCATCCACATAAAACTCGCCTTCCTTAGTAATTGCTACCGAGATAAACTCATTTTGAGTAGTTGACCCGGACTCTGCTTTCGGAATATTCACTTTTATCCCAAAGTTTGTTACGAATGAAGAAGTCAGCAAAAAGAAGATCAGCAAAAGTAATACTATGTCTGTCAATGAAGATTGAGAGAATAGTGACAACGGGGTTAACCTTTTATCTCCTCGTCTAAAATCGCGTGCCATAATTATGCCTGCTTTTTAGGTGCCGGTGATTGAAGCAGATCCATAAAATCTGCAGATGCATTTTCAAGCTCAAAAATAGATCTGTTTATTTTACCTAATAAAAAGTTATAGAAACCAAATGCTATCAAACCAACGATCAATCCTGCAGCCGTAGTAATAAGAGCTTCCCAGATTCCGCCGGCTAATTCACTTGGATTAACATTTCCCTGAAGGGATTGAATATCCATGAAAGCCTCGATCATACCTGTTACCGTTCCGGTAAAACCCAATAAAGGGGCCACACCTGCAATAGTTGCTAACCAATTCATTCTTTTTTCAAGGAAGAAAATTTCCTTTTTCCCAGCATTATCAATGGCATCTTCGATGTCTCGAATGGGGCGACCCAATCTCTTGATACCTGCTTTAATAATTCTTGACAGCGGTTTATCATGATCATCACAATAAGCCATTGCATCAGACTGTTTGCCTGACTTTAACATACCTTCAACAGAACTTAAAAATCTGTCTGTATCCGTATGTGATCGGTTCAATGCCCGCCAACGTTCTACAATTACGTACATAGAAAGCATAAATAGCACGAAGATCGGGATCATTAAAACCCCTCCTTCAATTAAAAGATCGAATAATGTGATTGTTTCTCCTTCAAGTGCCAGTGCTAACGAATCAGCAACTGCCGTTGAATCTTGAAATAGTAAAAGAAGGATGTCCATGTAAATGAAGTGTTTAAATTTTTGTGATGATATAATTTCCAAGTATTTCAGAATCAACTTTTTCTGCAGCAATAGCCGCATCTGCCAGTGACTCAAACTGCCCAATGCTTACCCTGTACAACCTGCCGAATTCTTGCGACGGTTTTTCTTTAATAATGACCCGAAAGCCTTCTTTCGATAATTTTTCAAACTGTGTGTCTGCTCCAGACTTCCGGCTTAATGTATATAGCACGATTGTATAGCCATTGTTCCCGGCTTCGGTTGCTGTTCCATTTAAACCATAAACTTCAGTTTCTGCCTGAATATTAACCGGAGAAATAATACCTCCATCGCCCGGAGCTTTTTCATCAGCAACTAGTGGAGCTATATCATTTTCTTGATTTTGAGGTGTTTCTTCTTCAGTAATGCCAGATTCAGCATCAGAGGAATTTTCGGTACTTTCTTCCGTTTCATTTGGAGCATTTTCATTGTTCGCTTCAATCGTCGGTACTTCTTTTACCGGTTGTTCCTCTTCTGTATCAGCAGTTTGTGGAGGCGTACTTTCAGGCTGTGTTGCCGGCGGATTGCTCTGTACTACTTGTGTTGAAACTGACGATGGTGTAATTCCTTCAATATTAACAACACCAAAATAAGCTAATAGATATCCGGTTCCTCCCAATAATACCAGAGCAAGAATCATGTATAAGAAAACCGGTGAACTTTGTTTTCTGTCTCTTGGACTTTTCGGAGTTCTGCTCTTTTTTTCCGTTTTCTCGTCTTCATCTTCTTCTTTATCCTCATCAGCTTCCTTTTTAGAAGCTTTGCCTGAAGACACATTTGTTACTACAGGTACAAAATCTTCATCATCATCTTCTTCTTCGATAAGCTCATCAAATGGATCGTCGAAATCTTCATCAGAACTATCATCTTCCAACGCAGAGAAATCTATTTCCTCATCATTTTCTTCTTCAGATACAGTTTCTTCTTGCGAAACTTCATCTTCGGGTTCAGAAACATCTTCTTCAGAAGCGATTTCATCTTCAGTTGCAAAAATGTCATCTTCATCAATTAATTCGGGTTCCTCTTCTGCATCACCCAGCAAACCTGAAAAAGCACCTTCCTGTTCTTCTTCTTTATGCGCATCGATGCCCCAGTTTTCAGGCCCCGGCGCAGACTCCTCTTCCGGTTCAGGCTCTTCTTCTTCTGTTTCTGTTTCTTCTTCAGTTTCGTCTGAACCAAATATGTCTTTAAGCGTATCTTCTAAAGCCTCTTCCGGCTCTTCTTCTTTCTCGGGTTCTTCAGTAATTATTTCTTCAGTATCTTCGCTTTCTATCTCTTCTTCAACAACAGCTTCGATCTCCTCTTCGCTCAGATCTCCTTTTTCAGCCTGCTCCTTTTCTGCTTTTTCATGCTCCTCTGCTTCATTAAACAACTCGGCAAACGGATCTTCGTACTCTTCCGATTCTTCCGTTTTTCCACCGTCAAGAATTCCCTGAATAGGGTTTTCGTCATCCTCTTCCGGTTCCTCAGGTTCTTGCTGTTGCGCTCCTCCCGGAAGTTCGATAGGCTCCATGCCTACATACTTATAGTTGATCTCTGTTTCCAGCTCATCAGATGGGATAAACAGTATATTTGATCCTAGTTTGCTGAAAATCCCAAACCCTTCCACTTCATATCCTTCCCCTTCATCAAAGGACGATTTCATCTCGCTTATAAGTTCTTCCAGGTACTTCTCGACTTTCTCTTTTTCTATTCCGGAATTATCGGCAAGTAAGGCAATAAACTTTTCGTTATCTATCAGCATTGTTATTCCCCCATATCAGCTTTGAATTCAATACTGTCTTTTGGAGGAAGCATTACGAGTTTTCCGTCTCCCTTTCTTTCCTGTTGCTGGCTTGTGTGCTCTGCTTTAAAAGTGCCTAGACCTTTTATTTCAACAGAATTTTTCATGATGATCTGATCACGAATTGTTAACCCAAATGCTTTTAAAAAATCGTTCGTCATAGCTTATAAAGTTACTTTAATACCTCCGAAAATTTGAAAAGGTCGTTCTTCATAACCTTGCCAAACCTCATAGTTTTGTCCCAGAATATTCAACACTTTCAAATAAAGGCCAAATTTTTCATTGATCTTGTAATCAGCGCTACCATTCAAAAGAAGATAACCATCTATTGTTTGTGTATTAGTAGTATTTCCGTCTTCTCTTTCTCCAATATACTGCACCCATGAACTTACTGTAAACTGATCAGCCGGCTTTACTGAAAAAACTCCTTCTGCACCGACTCTTTCTTCAAACGGAATATCTCCTCCATTTTTAAGCTCAGGTCTTTGTGCATATATAAATCCATCAAACCAGAATTTGTCGGAAACTATTTGTTGAGTTACACCTATCTCCATTCTGAATTTGGACGCGTCTGCATAATTAATTGTATAGAATGTTTGTTCTGTATTTACACCAAATGTTCTCGAAGCTCTTGTGTAGTAACTATAATTATCAATTGCTTTGTAAGAAATGCTTCCAAAGAGCTTGGTGGATTCCAGAGGTTTAAATTCTATTCCTCCGTCAACTCCGAATATATATTGAAACTGCGTTTGAGCACTTGTATTCAAAAATCTGTTTTGTTGATGATGCTCCCAAACAGATTTCATTTCCGGACGCGCATAAATCTGCCCGGTCAGGTTTAACCCTTCTTTTACTGTGTGATTCATTGCTGAGTTTAAGACTAGCAAAGGCTTGCTTCTGAATCCATCAGACAGATACGCTATTCCTCCTTCCAATTCAATTTCTGTGGCATAGTTGAATAAACTGCTGTATCCAAACGTCGCTGAAGTACTTATCCATTGATTATCTCCGATTCCTTCGGCTGAATAATTTCCACCTTTAATATCAACTTTTGCACTAAGCACATCATAGAGCTTTGAACCCGCCCATTCTTTTTCAAAGCCTGCTTGAACAAATTGCTCTGATTGACTTCCCCTTAAAGCAGCATTAGGTGCCATAAGATCTATTCCTGTTGCAGATGCATTCAGATACAACTCCCATCCTTCCAGTTCATTGGCATTGTTTTCAAGAATAAATCCTGCGTTAAAACCCTGATAATCTTTTTCAGAAGTTCCTGAATTATCTGAAGGCACATTATTTGACAATTCGAAAAGATGATTGAAATCACTGAATGCACCAACTTTAGCAGATAGTTTTGCGCCGCCATTTAACTTTGTACCGTAAACACCATTCACATCAAAAAACCTGAAGCCGGAATCCTGGTTATCTAAATGACCACTTGAACCGGAAAAATCTACATTTACAGAAGCTATACTTTCACTATTTAATCTTCTTAGAACATAAGCCTCCAATTCCGGAGTAGTAAAACTACCAAAGCCTGCTTTTATAAAAGCATTTGTTCTGGATGGGTCTTCTAAAACTGATTTAGCAGGAGGTTTGGGTCTGTCTAACTGTGTGAGAGCGATACTGGCAACGGCTTCTTTATCAGATTCCATAAAGGGAACTCTGTTTGGGTCGATTCGAAAAACTCTGGGTTTGGGATTGAAACCTAAAATCGGTTGCCGTCTGATTCCCGGAAATCTGGCTCTGAACTCACTTCTGATCTCAATATCCTGTGGATCTATTTCAGGTAATAATGAATTTTGAGTATTCCCGGTTTGAGCGAAAAGCGCCGGACTTATGATGAATAGAAGTAAGATGGTTGCAAAATAGGATCGTTTCATCGTCAAAAAAGAAGTTTTAAGAATGTACTAAAAATTTAGAGCAAGGTTAACCTGTGTACGTCAAAAGATGTACTGATTTATTCTGAGCTTGTTCCCTCAGTTTTAGCCGCATGCTTTAATGCAATATACTTATCCAAAACCAACAACAACGGTGTACTTATAATGATCACTGCGAGTGTTGAGGCATGGGTAATGGTTCCATAAGCCAAACCGATTGCTTCAGGAACTGCATAAAGAAGAAATAAGCTCTTGGTTACAAATAAGTGATAAGTGCCTACTCCACCGGGTGTCGGGATTATAATTCCTACTGCAGAAACCATCGTAAGCACTAAAGCATCTGCATAAGAAAGATCATAAATGGTGTGCATGTCGAACATCCAAAATGGAATGTAAGTCATCCCTATATAGCACACCCAGATCAGCGCGGTGTATAAAACAAAAAGCGGCCAGTTTTTGAGTTCTTTAACCGCAAGAACCCCATCAACAAATGTTTTTGATATCTCTTTAAATTTTTCGAATCCCTTGGCGATAAATTCAACTTTTGTGCTTAATGATCTCAGAACTAAATAGACTGCTCCAAAACCCAGAACTGCGATTCCTAAATATTTACCTATAGAAAATGCAAAAGAAAGAAGAACTTCAGAGTCGGTGATATCTATCCCAAATAAATTACTGAGTATTTCCGGATCTGAGACCATGAATATGACCACAAAAGTCATCAGCAAAAGCAAACTCACCATGTCTATAATTCGCTCAAGAACGATGGTTCCGATCAGCTTGCTGTTGCTTTCGTCAACCTGACGAGCTACATACACAGGTCGTGTAACTTCTCCCAATCTTGCGAATGGAATGTTTGACAGATATCCTACCATCACACCTGTAAAAAGAGTAATTCTGTGCGGCGTTTTAGCTTTATCGTTGAATAATAATCTCCACCTTTCCGCCCGAATAAAATGTGCCGTCAGCGTAGCCAGAACAAACGGAATGATCCAGCCATAGTTCATGGACTTTGATGCTTCTACAATTTGCTCAAATTCTACTTCTTTGAATGCAAGCCAGAGAAAAAAACCGGCGACCAGAATTCCTGCAATTACTTTTAGTGCTGTTTTCAAGATCAGTACCTGGTATCAACTATTTCTGCATCCTGAGGATAGCGTAGCACGAATAACTCTTCATTTTTAAGCAAGAAAGATCCGTTTTTAAATGTGGTTACGATCTCATTTTCTGAAAAATCATAGGCTGTAATACTTATCGGGATTGCTTCAGAATTCACTATGATCTCAACCGTCAGATATAAGGCAAAATCATCGTCTGTTTTCATGATGATCTTTGTTCTGCCGTTATCCATTTTTTCTTCCGTAATGGTATAAGTGGAATCTACTCCGTTCAACATCCTTGATGGAGCAAAATCATCGTCTTCTTCAGAATAATCACTTACAATAACCCTGTTCCGAACTTCATCATAAACTCTGGATGTTTCCCCGTCCACGATCAGCAATTGATTTTCGCTGTCCAACCGGTATTTATCTGATGAAACCCAGATCTTTCCCTGGCTGGTTAATGATTCTTTTGTGTAAGAGTCGTAATAAACGTGTTCGAAATCAGCTACAAAAACCTTTTCGTTTTCGAAATTGGCTTTCAGCTTTGGAAAAACTTTGCTTTGAGCCTGTACCGAGATCGCAAAAACGATCATCAGCAATAAAATAAGACTAGAGGTTTTCAAGGCCATCAAAGATCTCTTGTAATTCTTCTTCTTCCTGAACGAGAACATCGCGTGCTGTACTTCCTTGATATGGTCCAACGATTCCTGCATTAAATAATTGATCTATGATTCTGCCGGCTCTGTTATAGCCGATCTTTAATTTTCTTTGTAATAATGAAACGGATCCCTGCTGATGCAACACTACAACTTTAGCTGCAGCCTGAAACATTTCATCTATATCATCTAACGGGTCAGGTATTCCTACATTGTCCTCTTGTATTATCGGCAGATGAAATGGTTCCTTATACCCGGCTTGTTGGCCAATAAATGAGTTTATTCTTTCTACTTCTTCTGTGGATACAAATGCATTTTGAAGTCTGGTCATTCCGGCGCCATTGGTAAACAGCATATCTCCTGCTCCAACCAATTGATCAGCTCCGCCCATATCCAGAATAGTTCTGGAATCTACTTTCGAAGCAACTTGATAAGCAATTCGTGCCGGGAAGTTAGCCTTGATGGTACCTGTGATTACATTTACAGACGGTCGCTGAGTTGCAACCACCAAATGGATTCCAATAGCTCGTGCAAGCTGAGCTAGTCGGGCGATAGGCTCTTCAATTTGTTTTCCTGCTGTCATCATTAAGTCAGCAAGCTCGTCGATGATAACTACGATATAAGGCAGATGGCGATGACCTAATTCTTCATCTAGTTCGCCTTCTTTGAATTTCTTGTTGTACGCTTTGATATCCCGAACCAGCGCCATTTTCAGCAGGTCATAGCGATCATCCATTTCCTTACACACACTGTTCAGCGTATCCAGAGCTTTTGAAGTATCAGTTACGATCGGTTCGTCCGCGTTTGGTAGCATCGCCAGAAAGTGATTCTGGATATTTCGGTACAATGCCAATTCGATCTTCTTCGGATCGATCATCACAAATTTCAGATTTTCCGGATCGCACTTATAAAGCAGACAGGTAATAATGGTATTCACTCCAACCGATTTACCGGAACCGGTTGCTCCTGCCATTAACAAGTGAGGCATTTTTGTAAGATCGATCATGAACACTTCATTTTCGATCGTTTTACCGAATGCTACCGGCAAAGTCATGTCCGTTTCAACAAACTTTTTGGTGTTGATGACCTGCTTGATGTACACCATCTCTCGGGTGCTGTTCGGAACTTCAATCCCAACTGCAGATTTCCCGGGGATCGGAGAAAGCATGCGCAATCCTTTGGAAGCCATCGCCATTTTTAAGTCATTGGAATAGCTTTCGATCTTACTGATCTTCACATCCGGAGCCGGCTCAAGTTCATAAAGCGTTACCGTTGGGCCCACAATGGCATTAATTCCAACGATCTCAATTCGGTGTCTTTTCAGCTTATCCAGGATGATGCGCTTGTTTTCCCGGATCTCTTCCAGATCAACTTCTGTTCTGTCTTCTGCAGGTGCGTCTAAAAGATCAATGGTCGGGAACTTATATCTGATAACAGGAACTTCCTTTGCTTTATCCCGATTTATCTTATCCAGATCTCTTTCTCCGGCTTCCTCATCACCTTCGCCTTTGTATACCGAAACTTCCAGCTCTTCGCTGTCCTCATCCAGCACTTCTTTTTCTTCCAGATTGGAACTCTTGTTTATAGCCGCTTTTTGTCTGTTATCGATATCGTCGGAAGCTCGTTTTTCCTTTTCGATGCGCTCCAGATCTTGTTCGTGAGATTTAGCTACAATATCATCGATCGTTGGCGCCGGAGCTTCGGGTTCTTTAACTTCTTTTTCCGGCTTTGCTTTGGCGCTTTTTTTCTCTTCTTTCTTGACTGCTTTTTCTTCTTTAGCCGCTTCACGTTCTGCTCTTCTTTCGGCTAAGCGCTCTTCTCTTTCCTGAGCCTTAATTTCTTTCTTTTCTGCACGGGCGATCCGGGCATCTTCCAATTTCTGCTGAACGTTTTCGATCCATAATTTCAGGTTGTCGATGGATTTTTGAAGATCTCTGTCCCAAAGTAATAGTAAAGTTACGATCGCCAAGAGTGACAAGATTATTCCCGATCCGATACTACTTGTAAAGTTCTGAAGCACTTTTGAGATCGCTACTCCGGCCGCTCCGCTCCATACTGAATCAGCAGGAAAATCAAGATTGAAATTCATCCATCCCAAAACAGTTGAGAAAAGGATCATGCTCCAAACACCCAAAATGGTGATCCAGCTCAGATCTTTATAATTTCGCCTTCTGAAAATGTGCCAACCCTGAAAAAAGACCAGAACTGCTAAGATAAAACTGGTGTACCCAAACAATTGATGAACTACGAAATGGGAAAGATAAGCTCCCACGGGCCCAAGCCAATTTTGTACTAACCTGGAGGATGCATCTTTATTGAAAAGATCCATAAACGACAACTTGGTCGCATATTGGTAATCTTCCGGAGTGTAGGAAACGATACTTAACCCAAGCAAAATCGCCAGAGCAATAATTATCACTCCGATGATCTCTACTTTTCGGTTATCGTCAATACCTGCCTTAGAATTTCCGGCTGTATTTAACTTCTTTTTAGCCATTCAAATTGATTAAAATTCCATCCTTCATTCCCGGAAGGACGTCAAATTTATCTACTTCACAAACAAAAGGAATATCCCCGTCAGGAACAAGTTCTTTAAGTCGAATTGCATGGTCACTGGTTTCAATGGCTTTTTCCAGCTCATCTTTATAGCCCTGATATAAACTGAAAGCGACCTTTACTCCATCTTTGGTATTCTTGGGAAGCTTTCCTTTGCACATTTTATAAATAATAGATCCGGCGAACAAAGTGTCTTCTAATGACATTTTCCCCTGCCAACCTGAGCAAATCAAAACTACATCATCGTCGTGATCTTCCAATGCTTTCAAAATGCTTTTCTGATTTAGAAAACAGCCCACATACATACGATTTGCAAGCGCTGCTTTTTTGATCGCCTTGGTTCCGTTTGTAGTGTTGATGATCAACGTCTTATCCGCTACTACATCTTCTGTATACTCCAACGGTGAGTTTCCTAAATGAAACCCTTCGATCTTATGTCCGTTTTGTTCTCCACAAAGCAGATAATCTTTGTTGTCCATGGTTTGGGCAATTCGGACAGCGTCTTCCATTGCACCAACCGGAATGATCTTTTTCGCACCGTTACTCAGCGCTGTCACCATCGACGAAGCAGCTCTCAGCACATCAATAATAACTGCAGACTTTCCACGCAGATCCTCTTCCTGAAAGGATTGCACCGAAAAATATACGTCCATGTAATCTAGTCTAGCCATCGTAGTTCTTTAAAATATGTTCTCTCACTTTTTTATAAATGGAGGGCGTGTTACTGTAGCTTCCGCTGTTTTTTTACGGATTGCAATATGGATAGTGTTGCCTTCAGCAGCAAATTCTTTTTTCACATAACCCATCCCTATTCCTTTACCCAAAGTGATCGACATTGTTCCGCTGGCAACTTCGCCAATGGTATTTCCTGATTCGTCCACTATTTCGTATCCATGACGCGGAATGTTGCGCTCATCATTCATTACAAAGCCAACTAATTGTCGGGAATTCCCTTCTTCTTTTTTCTTGAGAAGGGCTTCTTTTCCTACAAAGTCACCTTTATCAAACTTGGTGATCCAACCCAATCGTGCTTCCAGCGGATGAGTGTCTTTGGTGATGTCGTTGCCATAAAGAGCAAAACCCATTTCCAATCTCAGCGTGTCTCGAGCTCCTAAACCACACGGCTCGATCCCGAATTCTTCTCCGGCTTCAAAGATAGCCTTCCAAACAGCTTCCGGATCTACATTGTTTTTATCGAAGTAGATCTCAAATCCTTTCTCGCCGGTGTATCCTGTTGCTGAAAACACGATGTTTTCAAATCCGGCTAGTGTTCCCATTTTGAAACTGTAGAATCCGATCTCTGAAAGATCCAAATCGGTAAGCTTTTGCAGCGTGTCTACTGATTTCGGTCCTTGAACTGCAAGCAGGCACGTATCATCAGACATATCAACTACTGTGGTATCAAATGTATTTTGGCTGTTTACCCAAGCCAGATCTTTATCTACGTTCGCGCCGTTTACTACCAGTATGTACTGATCTTCTTCAAACAGTTTATACACGATCATGTCGTCCACAATACCACCGTCTTCATAGCACATGCACGTATACTGCGCTTTTCCGGCTACCAGCTTCGAAGCATCATTTACTGAAATATGCTGAACCAGATCAAGTGCTTCCGGTCCGTGAATGTAAAACTCGCCCATGTGTGATACATCGAAAACGCCCACATCATTACGAACGGCTGCATGTTCTACCTTAATTCCTTTGTATTGAACCGGCATTTCAAATCCGGCAAATTCTACAAGTTTCCCGCCTTCTTTTTGATGGATAGCATGAAACGGTGTTTTTTTAGCCATTCGTGTAGTTAGTTTGTGTCGTTTTGTTCTTAATCCTCAATAAGTTAATGATTTTTGAAGAAAGGGATAGAATTAAGAATTGGAAATTTCTTCTTTTAATTTCGTTTAATTGTACCCTCTAACTTAATCACACGACTTTCCATAATTCGGTTTCCCTCTGGTGTTTGAATAATGGGTAAATGAAGATCGATATTCAAAGTATCGCTAGATAGTTTCTTTTGAAACCTTGGATAAAATAACGCTACTTGATATGGAAAGTCCGCGCTGTAAGGATTGTCTCTCATAAAAATCTTTGTGGTATCACTTGGCAAAGAGTAATATAGAATCGATGTTTTTTCAGGGTTATGAATTTCACTTGAAAATGATACCCCTACACCATCTGTAAATACTGAAATATTTTCTGAACTTGTATTCAGTGATATTCTGGATGTTATATTGTATAAAATGAGTTCTTTCTCTAAACCACTCGACTTATTCTCTGTGGCATTACTGTTGCTTTCTCTTCCGTTGGGATAATAATTCGTTTCATATGCATTTGCGCTAACCGTAATTCCAATTGAAAGTCCGTTATTACTTATCCTAATTCTCTTTCCGTCCCAATCAGTATCTAATCCCTGATTTTTCATAGGTTTTAAAATGATAGAATACTCTTCAGATTCCTGACCCAAAATTGGCTTGGTGCTTAACAGGATACAAAAACACAGAAAAAAGCTAACTGTTGATACTTTCATTATTGAAACAAGATTAGAAACTCGATATATAATTTTAAGCATACTTAACTGATTCACTTCTTATCATAAATATCCCGCCGATGTCCGATCCGAATAACTAGGATCAAAATATGCTCATCCTGAATCTGGCTGATAATTCGATAATCTCCAACCCTGTATCGCCAAAGACCTTTCATGCGACCTTTGAGAGATTTACCAGTTCTTCTTGGATCATCTTCTGTCGCCAGATTAGTACGCAGCCATTTCAGAATCCGATCCTGAGTTTGCTTATCTAGCTTTCTGAGTTCTTTACGGGCACGATCGTCAAATTCAACTTTCCAAATCATCGCCGCGCTCGATCTCGTCCAGACTCCAACGCTTCTGAGGCTCTTCAATACGCTGTTCAGCCATATACAAATCTTCCATTTCGTCCAGCTTTTCTTCCAAAGCCTGACGAATGTAATAAGTTTTGGTGCGACCGGTAAGTTTTGCCAACTCATCCAGTCTCTTTTCAACCGACTCTCCTAAACGAACTGTAATAGGCATAATTCAATGAATTTGTTTACATGTAATACAAGTACGACAAATATACTTTTTTGGTATATAAGAACGAATTAGAATTAATATCAGGGTTTTGGCTTGGAAAGGTCGCACAAGCGAGGCGGTTGCGCTGGGTTTATGATAAAAGAACAGGGAGCTGAGCTCCCAATAGCTTTCCGCACCGGAGGTACGGAACGAGGTTAAAGACTTTAGATGTTTTTGAGTCAGTTAATCTTAACTCTTCCCAAACTATACGCAACCTTATATCCTTGATCAGTCCTATACCAAAAGTAAATATGATCATCTATAACTTTAGCATTAGATATATGTTCATCTATTTTTAAGTCGAGTAATATTTCTAATGTTTCTTTCTCAATTAACATTAATCGGGAATAATTAGGAAGTAGCAAATATTTCAACCCGGATTCAAATGTCACATTACCAGATATGGTTATAAATGTAGAGTCTGTTATATCTGTAATTAAAAATAGGTATGGATATGTAATTCTTTTTTGAGTTTCTGCATCTCTTATTTCATAATAATTTGGTTTATTAAGCCCTTGTTCTACCTCTATACCACTAACTGTTAAAAAGTCTCTTGCTTCATCTTGCCAATAAGTAGTAAAATCGAATTCTTCTTCTAACGGTGGGGTTTTTTCAAAGTCTGTATATGAATGACATCCTAGGATCGTCACTAGTGCTATTAACAATAGTGCCCGTTGTCTAAACTTCTCTTTTAGTCCTATACTTGTTTTCACCACTTTCCCTTCCAATACTCAATCTAATTCTTTGTATCTTTATTGCTGATATAAGAATACAGAAAAAAATCCTTTAAAAAGTATATGTCCATCAACAAAGAGCAGATCAAAACAGCACTTGCTCACGTTCTCCATCCAACCGAAAAACAGGACCTGATCTCACTGGATATGATCCATGATATTATCATTCAGGATAAATACATTTCCTTTACGCTGGAAATGCCTGAGAAAAATGATGCCCTGGCTCAGCAAATTCAACGACAATGCGAAGAAGCCATTCACAAGTTCATTGACCGAGAAGCCGTAGTTGATATACAGGTGGGAATCAATGTTTCCAAGAGAAAGGACAAACCGGAACAGGCTCCGCAACAACCTCAGCAGAAACAGGAAGAAGTTCTTTCGGGTGTTAAGAATATCATTGCCGTTGCTTCCGGAAAAGGCGGAGTGGGTAAATCTACTGTAGCTGTAAACATTGCTTCTGCTTTAGCAAAAGACGGATACAAAGTTGGCTTAATGGATACTGATATTTACGGGCCGAGTATTCCAACCATGTTCAATGTGTTTGAAAAGCCGAACATCACCACACAAAAGAAATTAGTTCCTATTGAGCGACACGGAATCAAAATGGTTTCTATGGGATTTTTAGTGGATGTGGATCAGGCGATGGTTTGGCGTGGACCAATGGCTACCAGCGCCATCAAACAATTTATGACCGAAGTGGAATGGGGCGAACTGGATTATCTGATCATGGATCTTCCTCCGGGAACAGGTGACATCCAACTTACCATTGTACAAACGGTGCCCTTAAGCGGAGCTGTGATCGTATCTACTCCGCAAGTTGTTGCTTTGGATGATGTTCGCAAAGGAGTGGCGATGTTTAAGAAAGTGAATGTTCCTGTTTTGGGCGTTGTCGAGAACATGGCGTATTTCACACCTCCGGATATGCCGGAAAAGAAGTATTACATCTTCGGAGATGGCGGTGCCAAGCATTTAGCTAAAGAAATGGGTGTACCGGTGTTGGGCGAGATTCCCATCGAGCAAACCGTTCGTGAAGCGGGAGATAATGGTTTACCTATTGTTTTAGCGGATGATTCTTCTTTCTCTGCAAGAGCTTTTGTCGGAGCAACGGAAAACATGAAGCAACAGCTGGAACTGCGCTCGAAATCGGGTGAAACGACTAAGAAAGTGGATATTAAATTTAGACCGTGAGTCGCTGCGCGAAAATAGCAATGTTCAAATTTCAAATAACAGACCATCTCCCTTTGAAGGGAGATGATTCAGTCGGCAAACCCGGAGGATATTGTGTAGCTCTAAAGTTATAAAGCTTTACAACATCCTCCGACTTCCGATCTATTCGATCGGAACCCACCTCCTTCAAAGGAGGATTAAAACTTCGGAAAAGTAAAACTATGACCATTATCTCCATCCTTGATCTTATCGGGACTTTTGTATTTGCTATAAGCGGTATCAGGATGGCGGCTAAGAAAGATCTGGATATTTTCGGAGCGGCGGTGATCGGTTTTGCGACGGCTATTGGCGGCGGAACCGTTCGTGATATCCTGATTGGAAGCGAGTCCATAACCTGGATCGGCGATATGACTTATCCCATTGTGATCTTGTCTGCAATTCCATTTACTTATCTGATCAGAAACCGATTGGATGACATCAACAAGCCACTCTTTTTATTTGATACCATTGGAATAGCGTTGTTTACGATCAGTGGTATGGAAAAGGCATTGGCTTTCGGATTAAATCCGTTTATGGCAGGAATCATGGGAATGACTTCCGCTGTAGTGGGAGGAATTATACGGGATATTTTATGCCGTGAAGTTCCGCTTATTTTTAGAAAAGAGATCTACGCCACAGCTTGCTTGATGGGAGCTTTGGTTTTCTATCTCGGCATCTATTTTGAGATAGCAACCAATTTGAACTATGTCATTACTACCGGAGTAGTTATTGGAATCCGCGTTGCTGCCATTAAGCTCGACCTTTCGTTGCCTAAGATGAAGGTTTGAGAATCGGTCGGACAGATTACCTGTCTGACCGAAAGAACTAGCTTGATTCGCTAACTCAGTATTCCATCAGACGGGTGATCCGTCAGATGGAATGGAAGCTTGGAGGTCTGACGGCTTAAGTCCGTCTGACCGTAATACGGTATATGTTTATAGTTTAAATCCCATTTTTATTATAATGACAGATGCAATTTCTTCCAGAGCATACCTATCATGTTTATAATCAAGGAAATAACAGAGAACCTCTTTTCTTTGAACGAGAAAATTATCTGTATCTTTTAAAGAAAGTTGAAAAACACCTTGTTCCACACGTTGACATATTGGCATGGTGTTTAATGCCGAATCATTATCATTTTTTATTTCAAGTAAAATCCGAATACGATTCTTCAGATAACATTCAAGAATCGAATAAAGTTGGCACCCTAAACAGGAGTATCGGGATTCTTCAAAGTTCTTATACGCAAGCGGTCAACAAAAAATTGAATCGATCGGGATCTTTATTCCGTGCTAGAGCTAAGGCAAAATCACTGGCTCAAGAATCAAAAACTCATAATGATTATGGAGTCAATTGTTTCTTGTACATCCATCAAAATCCTATTAGAGCCAAACTGGTTACTAAACTAGAAGACTGGGAGTTTTCTTCGTATCAGGATTATGCAGGGTTTCGAAAAGGAAAGCTATGTAATCAGGAATTAGCCAGAGATTTATTTAAACTTCCTATTGACCATAAAGAGTTTAGAGCCTTCTGCAAGCAGACAATTTCTGATGAATTTTTAGTAGATTTTTAATTTCGGTCTGACAGATTACCTGTCTGACCGAAAGAACTAGCTTAATTAGCTAACTCAATATTCCATCAGACGGGAAATCCGTAAGATGGAATGGCCATAACTTTGAATTATTCCTATTCTTTAATATTGTTAGAGATGAGAAAGTTCACAGAAAAACTTGCCATTTCTATATTAGTTTTTGCAATAATTATACCCACATATATTTATTACTGTGATTTCTTTTGGGGTAGTTATTTTGAATATGAAACAAACTTACCCGAAAATTCACGGTATGCTTTCGAAGCTATAGATAACGAGAGCAATCTTCAAATCACCCATGATAACTTTAAAGACTTCACTTGGAAAAGAGAGATGGTTACTGTTGATCATGCAAACTGGCACCTAGATTATATAAACTTTCCTGCTGATTCAGTTGTGCTTGTTCATTCTAGAACCGAATACTTAGAGAATTACTATTATTCATTTCCTGTCTTCAAAACTTTATTGCTTGATAAAGAAAAACCAGCAAAGAGTCATACTGATACATTTGATAGCCAAACAATGGAAATAATAAAAATTGCAGAGGATAATGATTTTATATACTCCGAAGGAGAAGAAATAAGCAGAATCAAAGTAATACTCATAGATCAAAAACTGATTGTATACTGGGCTTGGTTATAATCTCTTCTAAGTTTTTCCTGCCGATTTTCGGTTTGACAGATTAACTTTCTGACCGAAAATCTGATTTAACTAGATAGCTCAGTATTCCATCAGACGGGAAATCCGTCAGATGGAATACTGAGCTACGATGAAGGTTTGATCTTATCTGTTATATTTAGCAATAGTTGTAGTAGCTGAAACTGACGGCGTAAAATATTTCTCCTTTATTTGAATGTATTTATCGTTCAGAAAAAATTCATTCTTTGCTTCTTCGCTCTCAAAATAAATAGCAAAAACCCTGTTTATTTTAGATTCAGAATCTGTTTTTAATACTTTTTCTATCAAGAAATCATATCTAAAACCTCCTCCATATTCTTTTAGAATCGGCGTCATTTCATCCCTGTACTTCTGATATAGTTCATCATCAGTTACATTCAATCCTACTAATATTTCGCAAGGCATATTTATTTCTTTTATACTGGTTAAATGAAGTTATTCAAAGTCTGAATTATTTACTTCATCAGTTCTTCATATTCTATTTATAAATTTCTCTCAAACAAATCCTACCTATCATGTTTGAGAAATATTTCGATAAAGCAGATATCCTAATTACTGAATGGATGGCTAAGTACGGATTGAGCTCGCTTAGAATTGGGCTGGGAATTATCTTCTTCTGGTTTGGTGCTCTGAAGTTCTTCCCGGGATTAAGTCCTGCCGAAGAGCTGGTTCGAAATACCGTTTATTTTGTTGATCCTGACTTGTTCATTCCGATATTGGCAACATGGGAAGTCTTGATCGGAATTGGACTGATTGCCGGAAAATTTATGAGAACAACCTTACTACTTCTGTTTCTGCAAATGCCCGGAACTGTGCTTCCTGTTTTTCTTTTACCTGATGTTGTGTGGACAAGTTTTCCTTTTGGCTTAACTCTGGAAGGCCAGTACATCTTTAAAAATCTGGTTTTGGTAAGTGCCGGTTTGGTATTAGGAGCAACAGTTCGTGGTGGTAGGTTGATCACTGAATACTCTGAACTTACAGAGTCTCGTTGATTACCATTCTCCCTTTGAAGGGAGATGATTCAATCGACAGTTCTCGATTGAATCCGAGGGATGTTGTGAAGTTTATGAGCTTTTAAACTACACACCATCCTCCGTCACGCTTTGCTCGAAATTGTAGATGTCAGGTAATTCGATGACAGTTTTTGAACAGTAAAATATAAAGGGTCATCCCGAACTTGTTTCGGGATCTTTGTAAGGAATGGCTCTTGAAACAGTCTTACTTACTATGAACAAAGGCTATGTGTACTTTCTTACTAACTATCGAAGAACTACGATTTATATCGGAGTTACCAATAACATTCATTCAAGAGTGTGGAAACATAAATTGGGAGAAGGCTCTTTATTTACTTCAAAGTATAAACTAACCGTTCTTATATATGCCGAAGAATACGATAATATAAGTGATGCTATAGCAAGGGAGAAGCAACTAAAGAATTGGCATAAACAGTGGAAATGGAATCTGGTAAAGCAAAACAATCCAAAGTTAGAAGATTGGTATGATACCTTAAGAGGATGGTAAACAAGAACATACTAAAAGTCTTTACGTAAGATCCCGATCCGCCAGCTGGCGGACGGGATGACCTGCTTGCAATATTGAGGTTGGTATAAAGAAATTTTGTCAAAGAATTATCTAACATCTACAGAAATGTCAAAACCTTGATTTTATTCTTTAGTCCACTTACTCACCAAAACTGTTACCAATCCACTTGCAATAAAGGCCGGAACCAGTTCATACATACTGCTTTTCAGAACAGGGATAAAGTACCAGACAATGGTTACCAGTGTTCCGGTAATAATTCCTGAAATTACTCCTTCTTTGGTGGTTCCCTTCCAGTAAAGTGCCAGAATTGAAGTTGGTCCGAGAGCAGCTCCCAATCCTGCCCAGGCAAAAAGTACCAGCCAGTACACCAATTCCTGAGCAACTAACCCAAAAAGAAGTGCTACTACCACAAGTGCAACGACAACTAACCTACTGTACAGCACCAATTTCTTTTGGGAAATTTCTTCGTCTCTCTTTAAGATCTTTTGATACCAATCCCGAACCACACTGGACGCGGCAACTAACAACTGCGAATCTGCTGTTGACATGATCGCTGCAAAAATGGACGCAATCACAATCCCAAATAGAACAGGATGTAAATGAAGTTGTGCTAAATACGGATATAAGTTTTCAGAATCAGCGCCGGGAAGCATTTCAATGCTTGAGAAATATGCTCTTCCTACCAAGCCTATTAATACCGCTCCTGCTGCCATCACAATATTCCAGAAGGTTCCAATCCCCGCAGCAAATCGTAAATTCTTAGCATCATCAATGGCCATGTATCTGGATAGAATGTGAGGATTACCCGGCGAACCTAAACCAATCCCCATAAAACCGATAAAAGCTCCAGCACTCAGTGCCAACGGATCGATCAGCGCAGCGTCCTGAAATTCGAGTTGCTCGATCATAACAGACCATCCGCCTAAATCCTGAATGGCTATAAAAGGAAGAAATACCAATGCAAAGATCATAAAAAACGCCTGAAAAGCATCCGTTAAACTAACCGCCAGAAATCCTCCCAGAACTGTGTAAGCCAGTATGATAATTGCAGAAAGTAAAACTCCGGTATTTTGTTCGATCCCAAAACTGGATGAAAAAGCTTTTCCTCCGGCTACAAACTGCGCGGAAACATAGCTCACCATAAAGATCAGAAAAGTAATTATAAGAATAGATCTTAATGTTCCGGTCTTATCACCAAAGCGTTCTGCAAAGAAATCAGGAACTGTGATACAATCATGTTCTTCCGAAAACTCCCTTAATTTTTTGGCATAAGTAAGAAATAGAATGAGCTCCACAACGATATAACCAACTACTGCCCAAATTGCTGAAGCGCCCTGAACATAAACCAGACCGGTTACTCCCAACAACAGCCAGGCACTTCTTCCGGAAACAACTGCGGAAAGAGCGATCACCACTTTATTCATTTTTCTTCCACCAATAAAAAACTCGCTGATCCCCGAAGAGGAAAAGCGAGCTGAATAAAGTCCGATGCCGATTAATAGAGCAAGATATCCGATAAAAGCATAAACAGCGTACCTGTCAACAGCTAATTCAAAAACCTGAGACTCTGTCATAAGGTTAATGGTTATTTGTTATTTGTTGAAAGAGGCGCATAACAGTTAACCATTAACTAATAACCAATCACGGGAAGATTCCCATTTGTTCGTACATGATTCCGATCTTATTGATCGCGCTTATAAACGAAGCTGTTCTCAGATCAGTAAGATCGTGCTCTTCTCTAAGTGCGGTAAGCTCTGCGTAGGCAGTAATCATAGTTTCTTCCAATCCGGAATCCACAAGATCATACTCGGATGCACCGTGAGCCAGTTTCTCCATTTCATTGGCAGAGAATTTCTTGCCTGAAATTTTCTCGATCTCCTGAACAATTCTGGTCAGACTTTCTTCGTCAAAACGTTTGTTCATTCTACCGTAACGAACGTGCTGAATATTTTTCAACCACTCGAAATATGAAACAACTACACCACCTGCATTCAAATAAGCATCCGGCAGAATTAAAGCTCCTCGATCTTTCAGCATTTCATGTGCATCAGCAGTAGTAGGTCCGTTGGCTGCCTCAGCAATGATCTTAGCTTTTACATTCGCAGCATTATCACCGGTTATCTGACTTTCAAGAGCTGCGGGGATCAACACATCACAATCCAACTCAAGAGCATCTTTATTTGATTTCAATTCTTTACTGCCCGGAAACCCGATAATACTTCCCGTCTCTTTTCGGAATTCCATCAATTTTTTCAGATCCATTCCATTAGGATCATAAATGGCTCCCTCCATTTCAGCGACTCCGATCATTTTTGCGCCGGCTCCGGTCATATACAAAGAAGCGTGGTAACCTACATTACCTAATCCCTGAACCACAAACGTCTTTCCATCTACACCAACGCTTAATCCAAGTTTGTCCATGTCTTTTTTCACTTTGCACGCTTCACGGATTCCAAAGAAAACTCCACGTCCTGTAGCTTCCGTTCTTCCTCTGATACCACCTTGCTGAATTGGCTTTCCGGTTACACAACCTTCAGCATTCAGATCTTCATTCATTTGGCGGTAGGTATCGAGAATCCAGCCCATTTCACGAGCGCCTGTTCCGTAATCCGGTGCAGGAACATCAACACCTGCGCCAATAAATCCTTTTTTGATCAACTCGTATGTATAACGACGAGTGATTCTTTCGAGCTCACTAACAGAGTATTCTCTGGTACTGATCTTAACACCACCTTTTGCACCACCAAAAGGCACATCAACGATCGCACACTTGTAGCTCATTAGTGCTGCAAGTGCCATTGTTTCGTCTTCATCCACTTTATGGCTGTATCTGATACCACCTTTAGTAGGTGTTTTATGATGGCTGTGCTCCACTCGCCATCCTTCTATTACTTCAATATCTCCGTTATCTCTCCGAACCGGAAAAGTAACGTGGTAAACTGTATTACAAACTTTAATCTGGTTTAGAAGGCCTTTATCGAAGCGGGTATATCTCGCCGCTTTATCAAAATTTTTATTTACCTGCTCGTAGAACTTATAGTGCGACATATCAAAAATTTGGTTTTGCTTTAAGTGCAGGATAATGGTCGCAATATTCTAGCTCATAAACAAGGAAAAGCCCTTTTTTAATGCTCAGAATATGGCAATGAAATATGGAGATGGTCCGCCGTTCCCACATGTCTCAAAGTTTTGAATCCCATCAGGCGTAATGAGTTGCTTAACATGAAGTTTCTAAACTCTGAATGTCCTTTGGTTCTCAGGTCAATGGCATGAACATATCCATCCGGCTGGGGAAAATGAAGAGAACTTTGATTTATCGGCAATCCCATTTTTGTATAGTCTTCGGTCGATCTTTTTATATCTGTGATCACCAGATCTCCTTCTGCCAGAGTAGTTGTAGCCACTGCTACTCTTAGAATTGGGTGTAAAGAACGATAAACTTCTTTTACAGAATCTGATTTAGCATTTACACTTGATACGTACAATAATCCGTACAGACAGAAACCGCCTACCAATGCTCCAACCCCTCCCAGACCATATCGAAAGATAAGTTTCTTATTTTTTACTTTGCGAAACAGCATCACAACATACACCAATAAAATAGCTACAGTTGCCCCAATTCCGCCAAAAAGAGAAACCCATCCGTTTAAACCCTGATCAATATTTAAATAAATGGATGTTTTTATCAGCAGAAAAAAGGGAAGTATGGTGAGAGTAAGAATTAATAAAGCCCACAGACCGAATCGTATCACTTTTCTCTTAAATGAAAGCTTTTGAACCTTTTCGAGACGTTCTTCTGTCTTGTAGTTGAAATCCTGATTCGGCTTTAGAAGCCATTCTATGTCTTTATCTGAAATCCGTTCCATAAAGCGGTACACGAATTTACTCCTTTCATGTTTCGTAAATCAGATTCTCTGATTCTGTCTGATAAGAAAAGGAAGACTCTGCAATACGATCACTAAGATAGCTGCCATAATTATGGCTTCGGTTGGGTTTTCGTAAATCGCTCTTCCCATATTGTTCAAATTAAAAGCAATGAGTAAACCTGAACTGAACAGGGAAAAACTAAAGGCCCAGTGTACTCTCATCCACATTACAAATCCTGAAAATAAGCATATAAGGCCGGTAAGCAGTTGAGTAATATTAGTAAAGATTGGAATGTCTTGATTCTGAAAATCAAACAGATTTTCCTGCTCGGTAGTAATAAGGCTCCAGCTTCCCGAAACGGACATATAAAGTCCTACGCCGATAAAAAAGAGAAATAGAAAAAGATTGATGTTACGGTCTTTACGATTCATTCATATAAAACATTCAGTTCATGGTACAGTGGTGTGAATGCTTATACCGGGATCAGTGATTTTGTTCCCTATTTTCTTCATCAGCAAAGATCGGCTTCTTTTTTCTGAAGGCATTTACTGTGAATAACGTCCCTGTTGATGTGATAGCAGCATAAAACCCGGAACCTTGTAAGCCAAAAAAAAGTACTATAGCTCCTCCTATTAAAGCAGCGATTGCTCCGGTTAAAATACTTGGGACCATTTTAATTCCATGCGCTCCTGAAAATGTATGGCTAAGCCAACCGATAAATGTTCCTAGTGTTAAAAATCCAAAAAATTCCATGTCATCAATGTTTTGTTGAATAAATTCCTATACACTTAAAGGAATTATAACTCATTGTAGTTCCGAATTGTATAATTTCTATCTCAATAAATTAAACTAACTTCATTAAAATGAATATTTTAAAAACTCTTCCTCTATTTTTATTTATGCTGATTTGGGCGTGCGCTCCCGATTCTTCCGTAGATCCTGAACTTGTAGCCAAAGCTGAAAAAATTCACAACAGTGTAATTACGCTAGACACTCATGTGGATATTAACACCAATAACTTCACTCAGGAAAAGAACTATACCATGAACCTGGACACTCAGGTTGATCTTCCTAAAATGGAAGCCGGTGGACTGGATGTAGCTTTCCTTATCGTTTATACCGGACAGGGAGAATTAGATCAGGAAGGGTTTGATGCTGCCTATGAAAATGCAGTTTCAAAATTTGATGCCATTCACCGATTATCCGAAGAATTAGCTCCGGATCAAATTGAATTGGCGTTGACTTCCGATGATGTTCGCAGAATTCATGCTGCAGGAAAAAAAGTTGCTATGATCGGTGTTGAAAATGCTTACCCATTAGGAATGGAACTGGACAGAGTTAAAGAATTTTATGATCGTGGTGCGCGATATATGTCGCTTTCGCATAATGGTCACAGTCAATTAAGTGATTCCAATACAGGTGAACGAGATGACGTTTGGTTACATAATGGTTTGAGTGATTTCGGAAAGGAAGTGGTCGCTGAAATGAATAAATGGGGAATTATGATTGATCTTTCTCATCCTTCAAAGAAAGCTAATATGCAAACAATGGAATTATCAAAAGCGCCGGTTATTGCTTCGCATTCCTCTGCAAGAGCGTTGGATCCTTCTGTTAGCAGAAACTTAGATGATGAAGAGCTTATGATGCTGAAAGAAAATGGTGGAGTAGTTCAAACCGTTGCTTTCCGTAGCTATGTTAATTCTGAAAAGCATGAAGCATATCGTGAAGCCGCTGCTAAAATCGAAGAAGAAGTAGCCGAAGAAATGGGCTTCGAAATGGTTTCAAGAGATTCCATCCGACAGATGAGTACAGAAACCAGAGGTGAATACTTTGCACTTTATCAGGAGATGCAGAAAAAAGCCCAACCAAGAATTGAACAGGAAACAGCTGACAACGCTCCTTCAGTTGATGTATCGGATTTTGTAGACCACATTGATTATATGGTTGATCTGATCGGAATTGAACATGTTGGAATCAGTTCTGACTTCGATGGTGGCGGTGGCGTTAACGGCTGGATGGATGCATCTGAAACATTGAACGTAACTATTGAGCTTGTGAAAAGAGGCTACACACAAGAACAAATCGAGATGGTATGGAGCGGAAACCTTTTAAGAGTTCTGGATGAAGTTCAGGAAATTGCAGCTGAAATTCAGGCGGAAGGTTAGATTTTAGATTTAGGATATAAGATTTAGGACGTAAGACTTAAGATTAAAGACTTTGATTCCGTTGCTCTGCATCGGAACCTTTTTTATTTCACCAACCCGTAGGGACAATTCATGAATTGTCCCTACGGGTTGGTTTTTTTATAAAACGGCATCATTGTAGAGTTCCTTCTGAATCAATTTATATGTATAATACATGTAATGATACATCGGGAACATATTCGCAAGATTATCCATATAGACATGGATGCTTTTTTTGCTGCTGTGGAGCAAAGGGATAATCCAGCTCTTCGTGGCAAGGCGGTTATTGTTGGAGGTTCTCCTAATGGTCGCGGTGTAGTTTCAACAGCCAGTTATGAAGCCCGAAAGTTTGGGGTACATTCAGCTATGCCTTGTTCACAGGCTGCACGACTTTGTCCCCATGGGATTTTTGTTAAAGGAAGATTCGATGCTTACAAATTAGCCTCTCAACAAATTCGTGAGATCTTTTTTGAATACACAGATCTGGTTGAACCACTTTCTCTGGATGAGGCTTTCCTGGATGTTACTGAAAATCATAAGGGAATGAGGTCAGCCACGCTTATTGCCAAAGAAATTCTGGAAAAGATCCAAGAGAAAACTCAGCTTACTGCATCGGCAGGTGTTTCATATTGCAAGTTCATTGCTAAAGTTGCTTCTGATTACAACAAGCCAAACGGACTTACTCTTATCCCTCCCGAAGAAGCAGAGGAATTTCTGGAAGGTTTAGACATCAAGAAGTTCTTTGGAGTTGGAAAAGCCACTCAAAAGAAAATGCATTCGCTTGGCATCAAAACCGGAGCTGATCTCAAAGAATGGAGCGAGATCGATCTGGTTAAAGCATTCGGAAAATCAGGTAGGTACTATTATCGAATTTGCCGAGGCATCGATAACAGAGAAGTAAAACCACATCGAATTCGAAAGTCTTATGGGAAGGAGCGCACTTTCTCCGACGACAAAGGAGACCTGAACTGGATCACCACTTTTCTGGATGAGTTATCGGAGTCTATTTCTGAAGGAATGCAGAAGATCAACGCAAAGGGGAAAACCATCACACTAAAAGTTCGTTACAAAAATTTCGATACCATCACCCGAAGCCAATCTGTACCTAATTACACTAACGACCATTATCAAATATCTACCGTTGCACGTCAACTTCTGGAAGATACGGATGTCGGAAATCGCCAGGTTCGCCTACTCGGAATTTCTCTATCAAACCTGAATCTTTCTGAAGATCATTATTATGAACAATTGGAGTTAGAGTTTAGGAGGGGCTTGGTGATAGGAGATAACTGAAAGGAGAAAGGAAATCATTTTGCTACTTTTCTTCGATCTACTATCATTACGTTCAGTAATTTTATAATTGATGTCAAAATTCTGATGCGATTCTGATAAACTTCTTCACCTAAAATGTGCCTACTTTTGAAATACCAATCCTTAGCTTCTCGTGCTGAACCAAGAGCAATTTCATAAAACCTGGCTTTTTCTTTGTTAGAAAATCTGGAATAGCCTTCAATTATATTTGCACTAATAGACCCAACAGATCTATATAATTGATCTGCTAGTGAGAAAATCCTCTTTTCAAGAATTAATGATGTGTCAACCCAGCATAGATCAGATAAATAAAGGCTTATTCTATAAACCTCCATTTTCCAGCTTGGGTCTTTAGTAAAGTTTTCGTCAATCTGACGAATCCAACTCTTGTAATCCATAATTTTTAATAGGTAAGACCATTTCGACCTCTATTCCTTACAAAATTTCTTTTTCACCTTTCACCTTTCACCTTTCACAAAAAATAAAAATCTATCCCTCCATAAAACTATATTGAAACCTCAATCGTCTTATACCCGAAAACAACTTCGGGAAAAAGGAAATTACAACACGATAAAATGGAAGATGCACGATTAGTTCAGGATTTTCTGGGAGGAAATCATCAGGCGTTCAATACGCTGGTTAGTCGGTGGCAAGGTAAGATTCATCACTTTGCTTATCGCTACTTCGCCAGCAGTGACGACGCCGCTGAGATCACTCAGAAAACGTTCATCAAAGCGTACCAAAAGCTGGACACTTTAGATGACGTAAATAAATTCAGTTCCTGGTTATATCGAATAGCAAACAACCTTTGCCTAGATGAATTAAAGAGAGTTGGCAGAAAAAGAGCTACTTCTTATGAAACACTAAAAGTGGCTCCTCAAACGGAAACTGCTTCATCAGCAGATTCAAAAGTATTGCGAAATGAAGGGCTGGTTCTCCTTCATAAAGCACTCCTTCAGTTACCTAACGACCAGCGCGTAGTGGTAATAATGAAAGAATATGAAGGATTAACTTTCCCGGAGATTGCAGAAATTTTAGATGAACCGATCAACACAGTAAAGTCAAGAATGTATTATGGATTACGGGCGCTGAAAAAAACGTTCGATTCCTGGAATATCAATAAAGAGGTGTTCAATTATGAATAAAGAACAAGCACGATTACTCTTAATGGATTACATGTATGGCGAATTGGATGAGGCAAAGAAGTCTGAGCTTCTGGATTTCATCAACCAACATGACGATCTGAAACAAGAATTTGAAGAACTCACTGAAACTCAGTCTTTTCTCCACCATCTTCCGGTGCAGGACCCCGCTGAACAGCTGGTTATTATGGAGCCGACAAAGGCTTCTTCTGAAGGATTTTGGCAAAGTATACTTTCCGCTTTAACCCCTAGAAATGCTTTTGCTCAGGCTGGTTTTGGTGTAGCCGTTTTAGCTTTTGTTTTCATCGTAACTGGGGCTTTAACAGGTTTGAATATGAGTTACTCTGATTCCGGAATTCAGTTGGGTTTTGGAGAAACTCCCTCTGCTGAAAAAACTTTCTCCGCTGCTCAGGTTGAACAAATTGTTCAGCAAATTCAGCGTGATAATGTGACTTTGGTTCAGCAAGTAGTAGCAGATGCTCAGGAACAACAGAACATTCAATTGGAAGAAACTTTTGCAAGTTTTGCTTCCTATCTGGAAAGCCAAAGAACAAACGATTTACAACTTATCAGCTCCGGCTTAGAAGATCTTAAAGAAAACACTTTTACACGTTTTCGAGAAAACGAACAGGTATTAGGCGAAATAATACAAACTGTTAGTTATGGAAATTAAACAAGGAAAAACCATGAAACGAATACAACAAATATTACCCGCACTATTAATTATACTTTTGACTTCATCGTTAGGATGGGCACAAAATTTTGATGCCAACCGAATGAACCGTGATATAAAGATCATGGAGAATATTCTTGGAGAGATGTTTAAAACCTACTCCGGAAATACCTCATCAGAACGCGTCTTTATTAGCGGCCTTTCAGACGGTTCTCGCAATGTCCGGGGAACACATCTTCCCGGCTATGGAATCATTTTTAATGTACAAACGAGCTCCTCTTTTGTCTATACCAGCTCTTCTTCAGACAATGAGAGTAGTTCAAACTCTTTCTATTACAGTTACAGTACAGGGAGCTCATCTGATGACGATGTTAAAGTAGACGAAGAAAGCGTTAAGGATCGAATAACTGAGTTTCTGAAGGACTATGCTTCAACTATAGGTCAGTTAAAACCAACAGAAAATGTGATGGTGATATATGGTTCAAACTCACGTCACTCTTTTCCGGCATTGGTTTATACTTCTTCAAATGGAAAAATAGATCGTAGAGAAAGAGAAAAACTACCTGTGATCTCCGGTTCTGTGACCAAGAAAGATCTGGACGATTATCGATCAGGAAAGATCAATGAATCAGCTTTTGCAAATAAAGTGCAAACTGCCTCAACTACTGATAAAGAGTATCTTGATCTTAAAGTAATGAGCAATATTTTTGAAACAGCATTGAAAGAACAAGGGGATGAATCATTCCGCTTAAGTGGTAACGTGAATTATCTGATGCTTGATAATTTCGGAGCTATCTTTAATCTGGATGCCAGTTACAGAACTAATAATCGTTTATTTGGAAACGTCACCGGAATTACTGTAACAGGTGCCTATATCCGATCTTCTTCAAGAGACGCGCCTGATGCCAAGGAAGATCTTGAAAAAGAAGAGATTGAGTATCTCAGAAAAGTAGCCAGTGCTTACAATAATCTGAAAACCAACATTAAAGAATATCTCGTTGACTACGGAAGAACTGTAAGCTCAGTAAAGCCTGATCAGTATATTCTTACTACTGTCAACATAAGAGGTCGGTACAAAGATACTCCTGAACGTATCGACTTCCAGCTTAAGAAGTCCGTGCTGGATCAGTTAGATCGGGGGCAGATCTCTCGTGAGAAAGCACTTGAACAAGTTGTAGTTACCGAATACTAAACATAGACCGAAATCATATCAGAGCCGTATTTGATTGAATTCAAATGCGGTTTTTTTTTGATCACTGATTTTGCTGATTGATTTACAGAGTGAATTCTGCTTCAATCTTAAGTGCTTCTTCGAGCAACTTCTCGTATTCTTTTGCTTCGATTTCTTTACAGCCAAATCTGCCTAAGTGCTCTGTATAGAATTGTGTGTCCCAAAGTGTAAATCCATTCTCTTTTAAGATCTGATGGCAATAATACAGAGCTACTTTGTCTGCTTCTTTTTCTTCTCTGAACATGCTTTCACCAAAGAAGGCACCGCCCAAAGTCACCCCGTATAATCCTCCGGCCAAGTTTCCTTCTTTGTAAACTTCTACTGAATGGGCATTCCCTGATTGGTTTAAGATGTCATAGGAGTTTAAGATCAGGTCATTGATCCATGTAGTTTCCCGATCAGCACATGCTTTTACCACTTCTCTGAAGTTTTCATCAACTCTCACTTCGAATCTACCTTGGCGAATGATCCGCATAACATTCTTTGTCATGTGAAATTCATTTAAAGGAATGACGCCTCGTTTTCGAGCAGAATACCAATCTACTTCTTCATCTTCTCCGGAGTCCGCCATCGGAAAAATGCCCTGAGCATAAGCTTCGAGTAATATTTCAGGAGGGATAATTTTCATTTTTTAGTACACAGATTTTAGTAGTTAGTATTGAGCTTCCGCGTACAATACTAACTACTAAATACTCACATCTATCAAAACTCACAATAAAACATCGGGCCGGAACCAATTGGGGAGCCTGGAGGCGCCGAAAGCGTTCTTGGTGCTTCAAATTCGCTCGGATCATCCAAATAACTATCTACCATCATAGAAGCATGTAAAGCCATTGGATCGTTTGATCGCTCAGAAAGCATTTGGGAAAGCTTTATCAACTCTGAAGCTACTATCGCCTTGGTTAGCGGGTTCGACTGTCTGGAAGCATGGAGTTCTATCAGATTTTTCGTTACTACTGAATTTACCACATCCTGAATAGAGCCTAAATATCCTCTTTCTTTTTTCTTATTCCAGCTACTTTCCATTAATTCGTCAATGGTTTCTTTAAGAGTAAGATTGTTGTCTCTTGCGCCGTATTCTACCAAGCGGTTTGCTCTTTGAGGATTTAAGATCAAACTGACAGATAATTCTGCGGCTGTTTCAGCTATTCCCAGAGCGTCTAAGCTTGGCCCTGTATTCCCACTGAATAATTCTCTGGATGACGAAATTCCCGCGGGTCTCGTAGGAATCAGATCTAACAAATTCTCAGGAACAGCCAGTACTTTTGGATCAATAGCTTTCAACATTTCTTTCAAAGCCTTTCGTTGAGTTGCTGCATCCACGATTTCCGGATTTGGTTGATTATCTCCACGAAGCTTGTAGTAATAGTCCAGACCTCCGATCAACTTAACTGTTCCTTCCAGTTGATATCTGTGGAATAAATAGATCGGAACCAATACATCTTCCAATTCAGACATCGAAGTTCCTTTTCGGATGTTAGCTTCACCGAAATTATCCAAAGCAATTTTTCTTACTTCTAAAATGTGGGAGAGCTGTGTTGCAGGGTCGTTTCCATATTCCCATAAATGCGCGTAAGGATGAGCGCCGCCTTGTGGACGGGCATCACTGTCAGAAATATATTTTAGACCGTCCAAATGAGCTGCTTCCAGGATCTTGTTCAGCGCTTCTTTTTCATTGATTCCATTTGCAAAATCCTGATAGCCAAACTTGATCGTTACAATGTCCCAGTCTCCGATACCAACATCATACGCATCACTCAGATCCAATTCTCCGTTTTTGATGTCTACCTTTGGATGCGGGTAATCCATTACAGATTCACGACCATTTACACTGGCCGCAAAATTGTGATAAATTCCCAGCGTATGACCAATTTCATGTGCTGAAAGTTGACGAATTCTTGCCAATGCCATTTCTAACATTCTCGGGTCGTCTTCATTTCCTTCTTCAAATGGAGCTAATAATCCCTGGGCGATCATATAATCCTGACGAACACGAAGCGAACCCAGCAATACATTTCCTTTAATGATCTCGCCCGTTCTTGGATCAGTAACAGAACCACCATACGACCAACCACGAGTTGAGCGATGAACCCAGTTTATCACATTGTATCGAATGTCTAATGGATGCGCATCATCTGGTAACACTTTAACCTGAAAAGCATCTTTGTATCCTGCCGCTTCAAAAGCTTGGTTCCACCATCTGGCGCCATCTAGCAGCGCCCCGCGAACCGGTTCCGGTGTTCCGTTATCTAAATAATAAACGATCGGCTCAACGGCTTCACTTACTGCTGCACCCGGATTTTTCTTTTGTAATCGGTGTCGATTGATAAATCTTTTCACCATTGGTTCGCCGATCGGTGTTGCATAATCCTGATAAGAAGTTGCATAGAATCCTCCACGAGGATCAAATTCTCTTGGTTCGTAATTATCATCCGGAAGCTGAACAAAGGAATGGTGTGTTCTTACGGTAATGGAGTTCGCATCAGGAGCTACTGACCGTAAATATCTTCCTGTCGGATTTCCTGCAAAAGTGAGCATTACTTCGAATTCGGTATTCATCGGAAAGTTGAACGTTCCTTCAGCATACAGAGCCGATCTGTTTTTATCCAGATTGTAAGAGCCTTCTCCCATGCTTCTCAGTCTTCCTGAAACGTTATGTGAATCGTCCATTAAAAAAGGAGTCAGGTCGATCAGGTAGGAACCATTTTCTTCAGCTTCAATTTTAAAGCCATGAATTACCGATGATGCAAACGCTTCTTTTACTGATTTCTTTTCCAATTCATTATCTGACTTTGCCACATAATCCAGATTTGGTTGGATCAACATTAGCTTTGGTCCGCGCTTTTCGAAGTAAACCACTCGCTGTCCGCCTTGTTGACTTCTGTCCAGCCCAATATCATTTGACCCAACACCGGCAGACAGATAATTAGCATGCAAAAACTCTTCGTTCAGCTTATCAACTTTGAGCCACATCTTGTCGTTGTCCTCATCGAAGTAATAATCGAAATAACCTTCTGTGACTTTAAGGTCTTTGGTTTTTTCTTTGATGGATGGTGTTTGAGCAGTTGCTTCGCTAAATAGTGAAATTACGAATACGGGAATTAGGAATAAGAGAAAAAGTCGCTTCATTACTTTGTAGTTAGGTTAACATCTAAACTTAAAGTAACCGCTTTTTGATGGGATTTAAAATTCGGGTTAAAGCTTTTTACAGTTTAAATAGCTGAAGCCATTGTTGTTTATGGTTGGGGCAACTCTGACAGGAATGTTAGAGCATAGGTTTAAAAAATTTTCTAAAGCTAAATCCTGTCAGAGTTTAAAAGTAAACGGGAGAGCCTTCAGGCTCGGAAAATAATCCGGATTTTAGAAATCTAGTTTCCTCAAAAGCGCCTTCCTTCTGCAAAGTAAATGATATCATCATGATGATAATAGAGGCACCATTTTAGTTTCGGGTCCAGAATGATCAAATTATCATAACTGAAAAATGTCTCCGCATATTTTACTGCCATTTTCCAGGTTGTTTGCAACATTGGCTGATCTTCAGGCGCAAATACCGGAAGTAGTAAAACTTCAGATTTGAACGGTACCCCGCAATTATACATCCATTTCTTTAACTCTTCTTCCGTTGCCCAGCTTTCTGTTTTAATGACATTTTCATAGCAACCACCGCTGAATGGCTTGTTCCCCCAACCGTCATCCCCACAAAGTATATCAAGTTCATTAGCTACATTATAGACGTGTTCCTTTGATCCTTTATCCAGATAGAATAGCTGGTCTTTATGCTCTCGCGGAAGAGCTTCGTATTTTTTGGGAGGAAAATAAAGCCAGTTGTCCCCTTCATAGGTTTTACTAACTGTTAGTTTTTCAAGATCTATCACTTTGTTGGATCGTTTGCCTTTTAGAATTCAAGCAGAATATAAATCTTTGGTACACTCTAGAAAAGAACAACTCTGACAGGATTATTAGGATATAGACTTCTATACATAAACGAATTTATAAATCCTGTCAGAGTTGGAAGCAATTTTTAATTCTTTGAAAAGTTTAAAATGTGTATAATATTCGAAATCTATACACATCGAGGTTTTACTATGAGAACAAATATTGATATTGACGATGACTTGATGGAAAAAGCACTTAAGATGAGTGACCTGAAAACGAAAAAAGATGTGGTTAATGAAGCTTTGAAGCTTTTTGTAAGAATCGAGTCTCAAAAAGACATTATTAAATTTCGCGGAAAATTAAAATGGGAAGGTGATTTAGATGACATGAGAACCAGCAAACACGTCTCATGATTCTTGCAGACAGCTCGATCTGGATTGACTTTTTTAAGGACACTAACAATGAAAAAGTTGATGCTCTGGTCGAATACTTATCTCGAGAAAGAGTAATAAGTGCAGATTTAGTAGTTACTGAGGTTCTACAAGGTTTTCGAAAAGATAGTGACTTTTTGACCGCTGTAGATATCTTTAACTCAATACCTTGTCACTCAGTTTTAGGAAAAGAAATTGCATTAAAGTCAGCGGAAAATTTCAGATCCCTAAGAAAAAAAGGAATTACTATTCGTAAAACCGCTGATATGATTTTACCAACCTATTGCATCGAAAATAACATCCCGTTATTGCAAAATGATCGTGATTTTGAAATGATTGCCTCTGAGCTGGACTTGATCTTGCTTTAGTTTCTTTAAATTGATTCTAGCTTCACTGAAGTCGTTGCTTATTTATGGCTGTGGCAACTCTTACAGGATTATTTGAGCATAGGCCTAAAACCTTTCTGAAGTTAAATCCTGTCAGAGTTTAGTTATTTTCTTTTATATACAAGGATTTTAAGCTAGGAGAGCCTTCAGGCTCGGGTAAAAGCCAAAGAACTATTTTCTTCCTTTCCAAGAGCCTATTGTAAGATGATCTTCTTCCATTGGCTTTTTATAAGAAAACCAATTTGATGTGTAATGAAGTATTTGATTGATTTTCCAAGGGTCTCCCTCCTCTAAATTAGACAAGAAAAAACCATCTTTAGGGTTATAATGTGAGCCTAAAAAACCTTCGATTAAAAAACTTACTTCCCAGATAGTTATAGCTATTTTGTATCTCTCTTCACAAGTCAAATCTAACAGACTTAACTCATAAACAGCTCTAGTATACTTATGAAATTCTTCTTTATTAAAGGTAGAACAATCATAAATACCTTCGAAAAAAATTTCATGTTTGTTAAGAAAATCAATTACATATTTGAAATTTTTATCTTTCACAATTAGCTATTTTTACCCTCTGTAAACCTACAAAATCTCTTTCTTCTCCATTCTTCCGAAGTAATCTTTTGCGGCTGCCATTACTTTTGGTGAAAGCAACAATGCTACTGTCATCGTAGGAATAGCCATTAATGCAAACATTCCATCCGTAAAGTTCAATACAGCCTGTATGGTTGCAACAGAGCCGAAGATGATCGCCGCTGCATAAAAGAAATTGAAGTATTTCTGCTTGTCTGCACCGATCAGGAAACCAAGACATTTTGTACTGTAGTACGAATAGGTAAACAGAGAACTGAATCCGAATATCAATACACAGAAGATCAACAGATAAACGCCATATGGTCCAAGCGCAGCCTCAAAAGCAGAAGCGGTAAGTGTAATTCCGTTGTCATCGCCGGAAGTCCACACTCCGGTAACCAGGATCGCTAAAGCCGTCATTGTACAAACAACCAGCGTGTCAATGAATGGTCCCATCATGGCAACCAATCCTTCACGAATAGGCTCTTTGGTTTTTGCAGCTCCGTGAGCAAGTGTTGCCGTACCAATTCCGGCTTCGTTTGAGAAAGCCGCTCTTCTAACTCCGGTTACGATCAGCGCTCCAAGCGCGCCGCCCATTGCCGAATTAGCAGTAAAAGCATCTGTAAAAATTAAAGCGAACGTACTTCCAAGCATATCGATGTTAATTCCAATGATCACCAACACACACGCTACATATATAACCACCATCGCCGGAACCATTTTGGAAGCCACTTTTCCGATTCGTTTGATTCCACCAAAAATCACCAAAGAAACAATTGCTAAAATCACTAATCCACTTGCTAAATTACTTGCAAAAATTATTGAAGACTCTTGTGCAGTCATCCCATCTATATTTTGTATCATCCAACTTGGAGTAATACTTGCTATCCAAGCAACAAAACCTGGCGTCGATTCTAACAACCCCTTTGGAATTAGCACAAAGTCTCTCACAATTTGTGTTACCTGATTTGCCTGAAAAATCGGAAGAGGACCAAACAATCCTGCCACTGCAAAAAGAACCGCAAGCGGTTTCCATTTTTTGCCAAGCCCCTCCATGATCATATACATTGTTCCGCCCTGAATATTTCCTTCGGTATCTTTTCCTCGATACATAATGGAAAGTGTGCAAGTAAAGAATTTCGTTGCCATGCCCACAATGGCACTGATCCACATCCAGAAAACAGCTCCCGGCCCACCAATCGCTATTGCTACTGCAACTCCGGATATATTCCCAAGTCCAACGGTTGCTGCAAGTGCGCTCGCAAGTGCTTCAAAGTGACTGATATCGCCCGGATCGTTCGGATCGTCGTATTTTCCACGAAGAATATTTATGGAATGGAAAAAATACCGGTATGGGATAAAACGTGAATAAATAAGGAAGAAAAGTCCGCCGCCCACTAAAAGAATTACAAGCGGAGTTCCCCACATAAAGTCAGAAAATGTTTTTAAAATATAATCTAAAGTTTCCAGAGTGCTGTGTGTTTGTTTAAATATTGAGGATGTGAAGTTAACTTAGAAATCGCAATAATGTTATTAAAGATTATATTCACCAAATCAGTATTCAAAAGATCAGCATTTGTCAGTGACATACACACTACTTGTTAATTGTAAATCAAATTCCTCCAGAGCTGAGAATTTTATTCGGCTTTCCGAGGATATTATTCGCAAAAAGCTACCCGGTTGCGAGATCAAATACATTTCTTCGCCCGACCAACTTTTAAAAGAGGCTTCACTATCAGCTCAAAACTCTTCTGCTGTAATTGCCTGTGGTGGTGATGGAACTGCTCAAAGTATTGCCAGAGGAGTTCATGGATCGAATGCATTAATGGGATTGATTCCTGTAGGAAGTGGAAATGATTTTGCAAAATCAATCGGACTAAAGACAAAAAAATCAATAGAATATTATCTGGATGTAATTCTTAAACAGCAAGTGATTTCGGTTGATGTGCCTGTGATTAATGATCAGATCTTTATTAATACGGCGGGTATAGGTTTTGATGGATTGACCAATTATTATGCTTCCGGTTTCAAATCGCTGAAAGGAACCATGAAATATACTTTTGCAGGATTAAAGGCTTTTCTGAACGCCAAACCTTTTGTTGTTTCAGGAACAATCGATGGATCGAGTTTTAATCGCAAAGTTTGGTTGATCGCAGTTGCGAACGGAGCAGTTGAGGGAGGCAAATATCTGATCTCTCCTAATTCGATAAATTCTGACAGACTTTTAGAACTGGTGATTGTACCTGCTTATAATCGACTAAAACTCGGTCTGGCTTTTATACTTCTGAGTTTAGGTAGAGCGATACCAGATACTTTTAGTGAGGTAATTACTTTTAAAGAAGCTTCTTTAAAGATTGCAGATTCACATTTCATTCATTTAGACGGAGAGATAGGGGAATCAAGTTCTGACTATGGGATAAAATTAAAAAGTGAGTACCTAAATGTACTCGGAATTAAGTCTGACGAGTGAAATATATAAAATCTGTTCCCGGAGGGGTTACTCCTTTTTGTCTTAACAATAATGCAATTTGTGCACGATGATGCTGACCATGAATGATCACATGTTGTAGAATTTCTGATACTTTAGTTTTGTGCTCGACTCCTTTTGAATTCTTATATGAACAAATTTCATCCAATATTGAAAGAAACTCCGAGAGATCAACAGCTGAGCCTTTTGACATTAAATCTACACATTCCTCATAACTGAGAGTCGGCCAAATTTCTGTGTCTTCATTCACTTTCATTACCCGGTTGTACCATTCCTTTTCAACATGAAGAAGGTGCCCGAATTGCCTCAACAAACTAGCATCCGTTCTGGTTTCAGTCGATCCACCAATGGCTTCTACAATCAACTGATTTGCCCATGAGTTATATGCTATTTGTTGTTCGAAATTCACTATCCGATCCCAAAGAATTTTGCAATTCCGTTAATAATGAACTGAACTCCAATTGAAAGAGCTATAAAACCCATCAAGCGTGTTATTACAGTCATTCCTGTTTTACCGATCAACTTGTTTAACCAAGGTGCTACTCTTAAAATAGCCCACGCAAGAAATGCTGTTAACAAAACCGCCACTCCTGTTACTATATAATCAAAAACACCCGTGGCTTGCGAACCAAAACCGATTACAACTGCAATACTACCCGGCCCTGAAAGCAAGGGCATAGCCAATGGACTAAAACTCACATCGTCTTTATCCATCGCGGCCTCTTGATCTTCTTTGGAAAGTTTGCGTCCTGTTTTTTCAGGGTTCATCATTGAAAAACCTGCTCTCATAATGATTATACCACCCGCAATTCTAATTCCGGGCAACGATATTCCAAAAAAGCTAAGGATATATGTCCCGATCAAAAGGAAGGTAATCAGTACAAAGAACATGTAAATGCTTGCCTTGCGCGCCGTTCGGGCCGTTTCCTTTTCGGTGTTTCCTTCTGTTAAAGAAAGAAATATTGGCATCGCAGTAAGCGGGTTAACTACTGAAAATAATGAGGTAAAGCTTGCTACCAGCAACGCTCCGGCTCCCATCATTTGGGTTGAAAAAGGGATAATATCCTTAAAAAATTCTTCCATAAGGCTCCAAAGATACGCACCTTTTTATCAAATTTTTAGTATTTCGGGAATGCTTTTATCAAAGCTTAACTTTATTATCACACACAATCTTATATCTTCATTGCAACAGAAATTAAATGACAACAACAGAATCAATATCACTCGAAGAAATGGTACTTCCCTTAGTTGAGAATGTGCTCTCAAAAGAAATTTCACTGGATGAAAAGCTTTTCAGCATTTGTGAACTTCTTCAGGATAATGTTGAACATTTTGACTGGGTTGGTTTTTACAAAGCAGATCCTGATGTTGAAGATCAGCTAAAGCTGGGGCCTTTTGTGGGCGAGCCAACAGATCATACCACCATCCCTTATGGAAAAGGAATTTGTGGACAAGTAGCCGTCAGTCACCAAACTTTTGTGTCTCAGGATGTTAGTGAAGAAGAAAACTATATCTCTTGCAGCAATCATGTTCAGTCTGAAATTGTTGTTCCAATCATGAAGGACGACCGTTTTGTTGCACAAATAGATATTGATTCCAACACAAAGAATTCCATTTCAAAAGAGAAAAAGGAACTTCTTGAAAAAATTTGTACGTTACTGTCAAACGAATTCTAAATAATACTATGAGTACTTACGCCCTTACTGACGAAACATCAATTGATACCCTTATTTTCTGGATCGAAAGTTCCGACGGAAGCATTTCTTATGAAGAACAAGAAGCCGTGAAAAGAATTCTTTCCAATATGAAATATGATATGGAGACATTCCAAAAAACCATGTCTCAGATTTCTGCAATGGGAACAGATGAGGTTAAACAAATGGCTAATGAAGCTGTTGACCATATTAACAGAAGTTTTTCTGATGATGGAAAGAAGCTTACTTATAGTTTATTGGAAGCAATAGCTGCTTGCGATGGCACTATTTCTAAAGCCGAACAAGAAAAATTGGATGCTATCAAAAGCGAGTTGGGCGTTTAGTGGGCAATAATCCTGTATGGGATAAAATTAGAAACTGTATAGAGCACCTCATCGTCTGAAGTGTTTTTATCATAATCTATCTCGATTCTGGTGGGGAATCCATTTTCCTCATTATACTCCACCTTCAATTTATCAGCACCTCTGGCGTCTTTTATGACTTCAAAAAGTTCATCAATGGTTTTAAAAAAGTCTTTGTAAACCTCTCCTGCATATTCATATGTGTTTTCGCCTGTTTGAACCATCACAGAATCTCTTTCGAAAGGATCCAGAATCTGATAAACCGTATCTGCATTTATTACTAATACCGCGGGCGTGAGTTGCGGACAAAAGCATCCCAGATCATATCTGTATTCGTAGTCGACTAACTTTGATTCTTCCCACTTAGCCAGAGCCACTTCATATCCATCATTTTCATTAGTAAATAATGAACACGAGATCAGAGGAAGCAGGAAGACTAAAAGGATACTTTTTTTCATTGATATTTTTTTGATTAGATCTTTATGATCTACGTATCCCACTCTAAAAAATTGTTGCTACTCCGACAGTATTAAACTGGAAATATGCAGATTTATACTGTGATTTACCCTGAACCCATAATGTCCATCCGTATTCAGTTCTCCTTTTTCCATACTGCTTAAAACTTCTCCGTTTAATGAAAAGATAATCTCATTCCCGGCCACTTTTACCTGAAAATTATTCTCGGCTGTGGATTCCGTTTCTTCTGTAAACATGGTCATTGCATCGGTTTTTGTCCAACCTTTTATGGTTGAAGTCTCAGAACCTGTTCTTTTCTTGATCAGAAATTCTCCTGTGTTCCTCAAAAGAAAATAGATGTAGCTTTGATCATCTGATTTGAGATCCTGACCACCAATAAATAATCCGAAAGCTTCTCTGTTTCTGCCTTTTGTGTCAAAAAGATAGATCTTGGAATCCAGCGTGAAGTCTCCCTCTGCCTTGTTTTCAGCGTGATAATAGATTCCTGCGGGTCCGGTGGTTATATGCCAACCCGGAGTCATATTTACAAAAAACACATCTGCGGATTCTGAATCGGAACCAACATTCACATCGGCGCCAGCTTTATCGAATCTCCATTCCCAACCATTCGGTACTTTCAGGTTTTCTCCCTGAGGTTTGCTCCCGTCTGCTGCATTTTGAGCAAGAGTAAATGATGTTGTTAAAAATACCGCTAAAATAAATCCTGTTACTTTTTTCATAGTGGTCTCCATGATTTGGTTTCCTTCAATAAAAGATTTTTTTGAATAAGATTCTTTGTTCAGTTAGTAGTGATGGTTTTAGAAAATTCGCCCTTAATATTTAGTTGCTCGGCTCTATGTACTTTTGTACCGACAAAAGTACCAAAAACTCCCGACAAGAATTATTGGCGGGGGTTATTGTAATGGCGCCTGTGGTGATGAAAATCAGTAGCGATACAAAAGTACATTAACAAAGAAACGGAATTCTGTTCACAGGTTTAACTTAACACAAGGGCACCTACTTTTGTCTTGATACAAAAGTAGCAAAAGATCAAGCCGAAGTATTTAAGACGGGTTCACTGATCCTGCGCTGAATAATCCTAAAGGTCTTCGTTCATTCTGAGGTAATTAGTACACTCTTCACCAGAAAGGATTATTCCTGCTTCGCAGACGCATCCGTATCATGTTCTCTTTTCCGTCTTAAATACTAAGGGCATGGTTTATTTCAGCAAGTAATAGTAAAAACTGTCAACAAATTAAATGGCATCTACAATGATGAACCATCCTTTGGAAATGTATTGCTATGCTAATTTAGCTTTCCTTGTTCAACATTTCTATGGCTGTGCTAACCTCAGAACTGAATGTAAAACCGTTTTTTCTGAGTGTGGCATGACTGGCGTTCATTACTTTGGTTTTAATCTGCTGCAGATCACTGTTCTTTAAAAAGGTATTGATCCAGAACTGAACTTGTATTTGAATGTAATTATCAGAGAAATTAGATAAGATTACAGCCGGAGCCGGATCTTCAAGCACACCTTCGGTTGATTTAACTGCTTCCAACAAATATTCGAGTGCCTTTTTAGGTTCATTTCCATAATCAATTCCAATGTTGAAGCTGGATCGGCGAAGCCCATCTCTCGTATAATTATTCAATGGGTTTTTAAAAATGATCGCGCTAGGAATAAAAATATCAATTCCATCGCCGGTACGCACATGCACATCTCTGATATTGATCTGTTTTACAATTCCTTGAATCCCATTGCTTTCTATCAGGTCTCCAACATCAAAAGAACGGCTGAAAGACATGAATAGCCCGGCAAGCAGGTTTTCTCCGATCTCCCGGAAAGCAAAACCAAGCACAACTGTCAGAACCCCACCGGCTGCTAACACTCCTGATGCCGCCTTGGTTAATCCCATAATGTGCAATGCAATAACTGCTCCGATCAGGTAAAATCCCCACCGGGTAAGCCTCATAACAAGACGAAGTTTTTTGGTGGATGTAGCCCTGGCACCTAAAAGTCTTTTTAATCCGCGACTGGCGAGCAAACCAAATCCTATAAAAATTATCAGCACAATTATTCCACTGATAATGGTCGGAGCTGAGTTTAGCGCCCGCTCAAAAAATTGAGAAAAACTGTCCTGAAATGTCTGCATAGTTGTTTAAATCTGTTGTGGTCTTAGTTCCGACGCAGAGCGTGCGGAACCAGGCCAATTCCTACGTCTTATGATTTAAGTATTAAGAAAACCAATCTCTTTCCTTTGAATCAATTTAAGATATATTACACCAGTTCCCGCTCCCATTAAAAACCCTGGACTCATTAATGTTACCGATATCATAAATGCACCCAGCATATATCGAAAGATGTCCGCAATCGTTTCAATTGTGAATATTTCGTGAGGCCCGAAAAAGTGATCATATATTGCAAATCCGATACCAAATAAAACTGATCCTAATAAAAAGCTTAGTAAAGTTATAATGAAACCCCAAAACGCTGCGTAAAGTACCTTCTTCTCAATAATCTTTGTCGCGAACCAAAATGAATTTATACATGCTGCTGCGACTGCTGCACCAAAACCTCCAATAGTGTATAAGTTAAATCTGAGTGTTCCTTCTGCTATAATTAAAAATACAATCCACACTATAGAAGCAGAAATAGAAAACAACATCATCGCTAAAATTCGGTCTCGATTCATATTCTTAAATCTTATGTCTCAAATCATACATCTTAGGTCTTATGTCTTACTACTACTCTACAACCAATCCACAATATCGTCTTTGCCTTCCACTTTCACATACTCCGAAAAGATCTCCTGAAGTGTTGAGTGTTCTTTCAGGCTTTTTCTACTGATGGAATCCAGATAGGCTATAATTCTTCCCTGATGTAGTATTGCAATATCATCACAAAGGTTTTCAACAACTTCCAGAATGTGGCTCGTTATGATAACGGTCACGCCTTTGTCTTTCAGCTTGCGCAGGACCGTTTTCATTCTTTCAATAGAAATTACATCCACAGCCTCAAAAGGCTCATCCAGCAACAAAACTACAGGCTCTGTTAAAACGGCCGTGACAAAAGCGAGTTTTTTACGACTACCGGAGGAAAGTTTATGGATCTTTGTCTTTGCAAAATCTTTGATCTCAAAAAAATCCATTAAAGAATAAGCTTTTTCGATCAAGCCCTTTTTCTCGATTTCATAAATTTCACATACATACTCAATGAATTCGATGCTTGTAAACTGTTCGAACAATAATGGTGGCTGAAGAACGGACGCTATTTCCTTCTTTATTGCTTCTTCGTTCTCATCTATAAAACGCATTTCATCTATGGTGATGTAGCCTTCATCAAAAGACAACAATCCTGTAAGAACTCCTATCAGCGTGCTTTTTCCTGCGCCGTTGGGTCCGATCAATCCAAAAATAGAACCTTTTGGAATACTAAGATCCAGTTCCTTCAGAACAATGTTATCATCATAGCTTTTTATCAGGCCTCTTATTGAAATGGCTTCACTCATCTATGTCCCTTTTTTAGGTCTTTTATTGAGAAAATATTTTGTGGCGTAACCGATAGTAAATAAGCCGTAAAGTAATAATGCCATTTGCAGATTACTCATTCCGAACATAGTAACTCCTTCTTTGTCCGCACGGATATATTCCAGCCCAAATCTCAGTAAAGAATATCCACCTGTATGAATAAAGAAAATAAGCGGAGATTTTTTATCCGTATCCCAGATCTTTTTAAAAACCCAAAGAACGATCAATATCAATACTACATCACCAAACATTTCATACAGCTGTGTGGGGTGTACAGGCGCGCTTAACGTTTCTGTCTGCCCGGGTAAACCTGTAGTTGATTCCCACGATGGGCTTGAAAGCCTGTATTCCGTTTCAAAGCTAGGAATGGTGGTTGCATAGCGGGGGAATTGAACTCCAAGAAACGAATTTGTCGCTGTTCCGTAAGCATCTCCGTTTAGAAAACATCCTATTCTACCAACAGCCTGTCCTAATAATACCCCCGGCGAAAGCAGAGAAAAGTATTCCCAATAATTCATGTTGTTGCGTTTCACATAGAAATAACCGCCGAGCATTCCACCTACTAATCCACCCGTAATACTGTTTCCTGCTCCGGTCGGACTAAAAATTATTCCCGGATTTTCGAAGAACACATCTGACTGCCAAAACACATAATGAGAAAGTCTGGCTCCTATTAACGCCCCAACAATAGACCAGACTACCAGACCTTCAAATTTTTCTACTTTCCCGCCGTATTTTTCAACGCGTACTTTTGCCCACCATATACCAAGTACAATGGAGATCAGGAAGTAAATTCCTTCGTAGAAATAGATCTGAGTAAAGCCAAGATCAAGATGTATAGGAAGCATAAGTAAAGTAGTGTGCTTTTAGATATATGTTATTCAGTCCAAAGTCTTTTCAATATCTGCTTTTTGAACAGATTTACAAGAAAACTCATATGTCTCCAAAGGTAAACTCCTATTACAACAATAACCACGCTCATAATTGTAATTCTGTACCATTCCAGATTTTCTAATGGCACAAAAATGAGATAGCCCATCGAAAAAATTACAAATGTGATTACAAAAGTTACTTTTTGAGGTATAATGGGATGTTTATAACTCATTGAGGAGTATGTCGCTTTTTGATATTGGTAGTAAGAACTCCAAATAAAAAGCACCATAAAACAGAGAAAAAAGAAGGTGTTTGCAACAAATATCTTATACACACCCACTATTTGAGGAATTAATAATAATTCAAAAATTGTGATTATATAAAAGACCATCAACGGAAATATGATCACGCCTAAAAATCTTTCTTTCAATTGTTTTTCCAGTTTAATAGGAAACTGTAAGTGCATAAGTAATTCCCTGTTTTCATACCCATACATGTTTGCCATCCCCATTGCGAGCAGCGCTACGGGAATTCCTGCAAGTATAGTCGGAATTAATATAGTTTGAGCGGCACTGTATTTTACCTGAAGCAGGATTGGAACATAAACAACCGGGACAACTGCCAGCGTAAGCAATTGTAATTTATTATAGGGGTGAATCATCACGTAATAATAATACTTTCCCGCATTTACCCCCATCACACGTCTCAGGAAAGTCCACAACTTGCTTGTCTGTTGCTCTGCTTTTCTGATCGTTGGATTTATTAAGCCTTCACATGTTTTCCGAAAGTGATCAACTAGAATCAGTCCTATCAATAGAATCAGAAATCCGAAAATTATTCCCGCTGTTATCCATCCATATTCAACATTTACAGTTTGTAAAAGTAATCCACCGGGACTCCAGGATAAAAAGGTATTTAGTGTTTCTACTCTTGGAACAATTTGAATGAATATCTCTTGTGAGTTTTCTGCAAAAAGTGACACAGCCTGAAACAGACCGAATATCAGAAACAAAAAGCCTACTACAACTCCGATAAACCTTCTCTCTACGATCTTAATGAATCGGTGTTTGATAGAATAAATCAGTACATAATTAAAGATAATTGCAGCCACTCCGATCAACACTTGATAAAAGTGAGAAACCTGAATCATCAAAAATACAAGCCAGGTAAAATTGTAAATGATATTCACGGGATGACAAAATCCAATAATCATCAAATATCGCGAAAGTCTTTTCAGAGGAAATCCAAAACCAAGCAGTTTTCTGTTTTCTGAAATATTTAATAGTCTCAGATTTGTGAAGGAGAAGTGCATAACCCAATAGGAGTTTGCAAAAACTAAGAGCAGAAAAGTATAGATCTCGGGGGTGAGCCAGGGAATCTGCGTTTTCATCCATGGGTCGGTGTCCAGAAGAATTACAACGATCGCTGTCCCCACCAGATTAACCGTCATGATCCCCAAAAACATGATATAACCTATCAACAGCAACAACTGGAACCTGTTGAGGTTTGAAACAAAAATTTTCCAATTTAAAGCAAGTAGCCGGCCAAACATGACGTCTTTTGATGAATTAGATAGAGTTTACGTCTTCAGTAATAACTAATCAAAATAAAAGTTGAAGCCAATTAGAAAACTAAAATAATTGTGTCTGCTGTCTTCCATTATTTTTAGAATAGATGTTTGTTGATTTAGCGGCATTTGTTCTACACTTTCATTAAAAGCCGGTGTAAATAAAGAAGTGTATCTGCTTTCAAGAGTTATGATCACAGGATTTGTTGCAAATTCTATTCCTCCTGCCATAACAAAGCCGTATAGAAAATCTTCGGTGTGTTCATTTATATCTCCACCAAAAAAGAAATTGTCCAGCGATCTGTCCGGGTCGGGTACATTTGATGTAAATATAACCTCTGAATTCGTTTTAACTTCCATGATGCCGCCGATCATGAAATTGGGATTAATTTTATTATCCGGGAAAAGATCGATTCGTGGTGATATAGAAAACCCAATATGCTCGAATTCGTAATTCGCTTTTGCAGAAGGGGCCACTCTTGGGTCAACATCATTTATTCTGAATACAGTGCCGAGATTTTTATAATCAACCTCTATCTGAAAGGATAGCAATGAATTTTTAAGCCTCCTGTTGTAAAACACTCCCGTTTGATATGAAGACCTGCCTCCCCACTCGATATTTGCTGCTCCAATTTCTGTTTGCTGATGTGACATGCTTGAAAGCGCAACTCCGGACTTCATCCCAAAGCGGTTTTGTTGGGCGTATGAAAACTCAGATGATATACCTATTAATAAGAAAACGATTAGAAATTTCTGCATAAAATAAATCACATAAAAAAAGCAGTTCCATAATTTGAAACTGCTTTATAATAGGGAATTTATCTTTTAGAATGCGAGACCTATCGTAAGAGCTAATGCTCCATTTTTAGCTGAGTCATTAAAATCATCATCAGCTACATTACTTAAACCTGCTGTATATCTCAAACCAAGTCTTATTTTACTTACATCCACTCCTGCTCCAACAACTACACCGAATTCAGTGTCTTTAGCATTATCTTCTAAGTTTAGAGATCCGTCATCATTTTCTATTTCTGCCTTTGTATTAAAACTCATGTATGGACCAAAATATACATTTGGTTTAGCTGCAGGTGTTTCAAATCCAAATTTTAATAATACCGGTACTTGCACATAATTAACTACAAAGCTTGCATCTGAGTCTTCAACATCCGCTCCATATTGGGCATATAAAACCTCCGGCTGTACTGAGACAGGACTCATTGGAATTTTAAAATTTGCATACCCACCGATCAGGAATCCGGTTTTATATTCTACGTTTTCTGTATCATTAAAGGTCGAATAGTTTAATCCTCCTTTTACACCAAACTCAGGTAAAGATTGCGCTTTAGATTGTGATGACAATCCCACCGTTAGAATTAAGATCATAAATAGAGAACAAAATCTTTGAATAGTTTTCATATCAGGTTTTTTGATTATTTGTTACCATCATTTCAACTCCATACAGCTAAGATGGTTCCATATTCTATTTTAAGGCCTGATGGAGAGTATTTTCTCTTTTTGAAACATCATGATCTTTTAAACGAAAGGGACGATAACTTTCACAGATTCTATAATGACATATTCTCTACTCTTTCTTTCTATTCTGATCTTATTCAGCAGTTGCTCTCAAGACAATATCGAGCATATTGACGGAAACACTATTACAGAAAAAGATCTTACCCAACGTATTCAAACTCTGATAGATGAGGCAGAGATCACAGGCTTAGCAGTTACTATTTTCAACGATAATGAAATAGCTTATCAAAAAGGGTTTGGTTATGCTAACTATGAAACTAAAGATACGCTAACCACAGACCAGGTCTTTTACGGAGCATCTTTCAGCAAAGCTGTTTTTGGTTATTTAGTAGCTGATCTCGTTCTTGACGGCACCATTGATCTTGACACTCCGCTTCAGGAATACTTTGATGTTCCTATTCCTGAGCTGGAATTTGAAAAGGAATGGCGCGGATTTGCTAACCTTTCCGGAGATGACCGTTATAAAGATATCACAGCGAGAATGTGTCTGAACCATTCCACGGGATTTCCGAATTGGCGCTGGTTAGATAAGTCTTTCGATTTTGACAGAGATGGGAAAATTCACTTTTTCTTTGATCCGGGTGCTCGATTCAGCTACTCGGGAGAAGGCATGATGCTTTTACAATACGCTATAGAAAAGGTAACGGGAAAAGGCTTGGAGGAACTTGCCCAAGAAAGAATCTTTGGTCCTCTCGGGATGACAATGACCAGTTATGTTTGGCAAGAGCGTTTTGAAGGAGTTTTTGTTAATGGACATAGCTCTGAACACGAAGTTATTCCCAAAGATACCGAAGATGAAGCCGGAGCAGCAGGCTCTATGGAAACCACTCCTGATGACTACGCAAAATTCTTTGGACATATATTGCGAGAAGCTTCAAGTGACTCCGAACTCGCTCAATTGATGTTCGATCCATCAGTAAGAATTAACTCAAAAGCACAATTTGGAGTAGAGGTCTGGCAGGATACGGACGAAAATGATGATATCGAATTAAGTTACGGAATGGGCTGGGGACTTCTCAAATCTCCTTATGGTTACGGCGCCTTTAAAGAAGGAAGTGATCGCGGATGGGAGCACTATTCAATTATGTTTCCCGAACAAAAAACCGGCATTATTATTATGAGCAACAGCGATAACGCAGAAGGAATCTTTAAAGAGCTTTTAGAGATAACTATTGGCGATGTGTACACTCCCTGGAAGTGGGAAAGGTATATCCCATATGATCAATAAAAGTACAGCTATATCGGAAAACCAACTTTCTACAAATATTCCTTCAAATATTGCCCTGTATAGCTCTCTTTCACTTTTGTAATGTCTTCAGGTGTACCTTCTGCTACAATTTGACCGCCTGCAAAACCGCCTTCCGGGCCAACGTCAATGATCCAGTCAGCACATTTTATTATATCCAGATTGTGCTCAATGATTATTACAGAATGACCTGAATTAACCAATTCGTTAAATGCTTCCAAAAGTTTTGCTACATCTTCAAAGTGCAATCCTGTCGTAGGTTCATCAAAAAAGTAAATGGTGTGTTCGGAACTTTGTTTGGTTAGGAATCTGGCCAATTTCACACGCTGAGCTTCTCCACCCGAAAGAGTTGTCGCGCTTTGTCCCAGGTTTAAATACCCTAATCCAACATCTTCTAACGGCTGTAATTTATTTATGATCGTGGTTTCATCCACAAAAAATTCGATAGCTTCAGAGATCGGCATTTCAAGTACGTCATGAATACTCTTACCCCGGTATTTTACAGCTAATACATCCTTTCGGAAACGAGCGCCGTTACAAACTTCGCAAACTAGTTCGATATCAGCCATAAACTGCATCTCTATTTTCTGAATCCCTTCGCCCTGACAGTTTTCGCATCTCCCGCCCGGCACGTTAAATGAGAAATGCCCCGGAGTGTAGCCCATTATTTTTGCCTGACGAGTATTCGAAAACACATCCCGAATTCCATCAAACGCTTTGGTATAGGTTGCCGGATTTGATCTGGAAGAACGACCGATCGGACTTTGGTCCACCATTTCTAAATTGTGAACGCTTGCCATTCCCGAAAGATCTTTAAACCGACCCACTTTCTGGTTATAAGAACCAATATGTTTTTGGATGCCGGCATAAACCGTATCGTGCACTAATGTAGACTTCCCTGATCCTGAAACGCCGGTTACTACTACCATCTTTCCTAAAGGAAATTCTACGTCTACATTTTTGAGATTATGCTCGCTGGCTCCTTCAACCTTTATAGATCTCCCATTTCCTTTTCTGCGCTTTTTCGGAACTTCGATCTGCTTTCTACCGCTCAGAAATTTTCCGGTAAGCGTATCCGATTTAAGAAGATTTTCAAAGTTGCCTTCAAATACTACTTCTCCACCATGAACTCCTGCAAAAGGTCCGATATCGATTACATTATCAGCTGCCTTCATCATTTCCGGATCATGTTCCACAACCAGAACTGTGTTTCCAATATCTCTCAGGGATTCCAGAATTTTGATCAACCGGTCGTTATCTCTGGGGTGCAAACCTATTGTTGGTTCATCCAAGACGTACATACTGCCGATCAACGAACTGCCCAAAGCATTCGCCAAACTTATTCTTTGCGACTCACCGCCACTCAAAGTATTTGCAAGTCGATCCAGTGTGAGATAATCCAACCCAACTTCATCCAGGTATTTCAATCTTTTTCTGATCTCGTATAGGATCTGTCCTGCTACTCCTTGCTCAAATTCTGTTAGTTCAAGTCCTTCAAAATAGTCTTTGGCATAACCAATGGTTAACTCAGACACTTCTCCGGAATGCATCCCACCAACTTTCACGTACTGTGCATCTTTTCTTACCCGATACCCCTCACATTCCGGACATCGACTATATCCACGATAACGGGAATACAACACACGCATATGGACTTTATACGCCTGATCTTTCACTGTATCGAAAAAGTTCCAGATTCCGATATAGTTTCCTTTTCCTTTCCAAATTATACTCTTCACCTCTTTCGGCAACTCTGAATAAGGAGTATCAATTGAAAACTTTTCTTCCGACGCTACCTTTATCAGATCTCTGAGATGGGTACTAAACTTCTGAGTTGTAAACGGTGCGATGGCTCCGTTTCGGATCGTCTTTTCATGATCCGGGATCACAAGATCTTCATCTATGCCTGATACTTTTCCGAAACCTTCACATTTAGGGCAAGCTCCAAACGGGTTGTTGAACGAGAACATTTGCGGAGTTGGCTCTGTAAACTCAATTCCATCCAACTCAAATCGTTCGCTGAATGGAAATTCATCTCCATTTCTTTTTTTGATGGATAACCTTCCGCTTCCGTTTTGAAAAGCTGTTTCCAGCGATCCGGCTATCCTTGTGATGGTTGCTTCATCATCTTTAAGGATCAAGCGATCCACAAGAACCCTGAACTCTTTTCTTTTGATCTTTTTTGTGTCTATGTCGCCATCGGTCAGGTCTATTATGCTTTCGTCATTGATATTCAGAAGCCTGCTAAAACCTTTTTCCTTTAAAACCTTCAGCTCTTCGTCCAGTTTCTTTTTTTCGTGCTGAGGAATCGGATAAAGAACGTAAAACCGGTCTCCTTCTTCCATCAGCTTAAGGACCTCTTCAATAACGGTTTTCGGAGTGTCTTTTTTGACCTGATTACCGGATACCGGAGAAATTGTTTTTCCAATTCGGGCAAACAGCAGTCTTAAATAATCATAGATCTCGGTTGTTGTTCCAACAGTTGAACGCGGATTGCTCGAAGTGGTTTTTTGCTGAATGGCCATTGCCGGAGAAATACCCTGCATAAAATCGACATCCGGCTTATCCATTCTTTCCAGAAACTGTCTGGCGTAGCTGGAAAGACTTTCCACGTAACGTCGCTGACCTTCCGCATAAATTGTATCAAAGGCCAGGCTCGATTTCCCTGAACCCGATACCCCTGTTATCACCGTGAGCTTATTCCTCGGAATTTCTACATCTATATTCTTGAGATTATGAGTCCTCGCGCCTTTTATTATAATTGGTCGTTCCAGCGCTTCCTCTTTTGCTTCAACAGTAGCCGTTTCTTTTGTGGACATATTCTCCGTTATTAAAATCGAACCTTCAATATAATGTTTTGATTCATTTATTTGGGCATCGTTCTCAACAAAAATTTTTGACATTAGATTTCAATCTCCGGCTTTTTATTTCTTGATCTCCCTCACTTTCAATACATTCTTTAATTCAGAAAATCTAACCCCCAATTATGTCATATATAAAATCTCTTTTCCTCTTTCTTTTGGTGCTAACCTTCTCAGCTTCAATTTCAGCTCAAGACAACATCAAGATCATTCATGCCGGCTCTCTTCTGGCTATTCCCGGTGAAAAACCTTTATCAAATCAAACGGTCGTTATTAAAAACGGAGTGATCGAAAGCGTTCATTCAGGTTTTAAGTCTTCATCAGAATTAGGTTTTGATGATGCTGAAGTAACCGATTTGAAAGACAAATTTGTGATGCCCGGCTTTATTGATATGCACACACATCTTACCGGGGAGCGCGATCCGGATGCGAATCCGCACGAATGGACAACAATGAATGAGCAGGATCTGGCTTTCAAATCTTTGCCCTATTTAGAGAGAACATTAAACGCCGGATTCACTACTGTCCGAAATCTTGGCGCTGATGCTGAACTGATCGGTGCTTTACAAAGAGCTACAGCCAAGGGCCTTATTGCCGGTCCAAGAATTATATATTCGGGAGGCGCAATTTCTGCAACCGGAGGCCATGGAGATTCACATGGTTACAGAACAGAAATACTTGAACTGGATGAAAATGTCGGCATTTGTGATGGCGCAGATGATTGCAGAAGAGCTGTTCGTGCCAGAGTAAAACAAGGCGCCGGAGTCATTAAAATTACGGCAACCGGTGGTGTTTTAAGTAATACCGCTGCAGGTCTGAATCAGCAACTTACCGATGAAGAAATGAAATCCATAGTGGAAGCTGCAAATAGCTTAGGCAGAAAAGTAGCCGCTCATGCACACGCTGCAGATGGAATAAATGCAGCTCTGCGCGCAGGCGTGAGCTCAATCGATCACGGTTCTTATTTAGATGACGAATCTGTAAAATTATTTTTAGAAAACGATGCCTGGTTAGTTCCAACGCTGTTAGCAGGAATTTCTGTTCGGGATGAATTGGTTGTAAACGATCAAATCCCTCCGGCAATAGTCGATAAAATAAATACAGTGGTTCCTGTTGTAGAAGCTTCTTTCAAGCGCGCGTTAAAAGGTGGTGTTAATATTGCTTTCGGCACAGATTCCGGCGTAAGCAAACATGGCGAAAATGCCCGCGAATTTGAGATCATGGTTGATTACGGAATGAGCGAAAGTCAAGCTATCAAAACAGCAACTTTAAATGCTGCTGAACTTTTAGGGATGCGAGATCAGATAGGATCCATTGAAGAGGGAAAATCAGCTGATATTATTGCTGTGGATAAAAGCCCACTGGAAGACATCAGCGAACTAAAGAATATTACTTTTGTAATGAAAAGTGGCGTTATCTATAAATTGAAGTAAATAAAAAAAGGTGAGGACTATCCACCCTCACCTTTTATAACTAACAATAGTATGATATAAAAAAGCTCTACTTGTAATTAAGACGAATAGAACCGCCGGAAGTTTTAGCCTTAATTCTAATTCCTCCTCCGTTTACAGATCCTTTTACTTCGTCTCTTTCATATTCTCCTGTAAAATTCTTCAACTCAGCGCGCACTCTGTTCCCATCCAAGTCCAGATCATAACCTTTTTCTTCAGGAACGGTTACGGTAATACTTCCGCCACTGGTTCTCAGATTAATAAAATCATTCGGATTTGTTACTTCCGCATTTATTGATCCACCGCTTGTGCTTGCATCAACACTTCCTGAGATTCCTTCTAATGAAATACTTCCACCTGATGTTTTTACGTCAAGGTTACCATCAACATTTTCAGCTCGTATTCTTCCGCCGCTGGTTCTGGCTTCTGTTGTTCCTACGATCTCACTAAGAGTTATAGAGCCTCCGGATGTTCTGATGTTCACTTCTCCGCGAATATCCTCTGCAACAATGGAGCCGCCGCTGGTCCTTCCTGTTTGACTTCCTTCTAAATTTATTAACTCAATGCTTCCGCCCGAGGTTCTTACATCACTCGTAGATCTAACCGGTGCATAAACCACAAATGAAATTGAAGGAGTGTTTCTGTTCCAGTTCCAGTTTCTTGAATTCTCTCTTTTGGCATGTGCTGTTACTGTATTATTTCGTTCTGAAATCTCAATCTCCCATCCTTTCAGATCTTCGTCATTAGCCTGCACATATTTGTTTCTTTTTCGAACATACATTTCAACGGTTACTTCGTCTGTGTCTTTTCCGATCACATCAATACTCCCGCCGGAAGTTTCTACATTGATCTTAACGCCATCATTTACAGCAAAGCGTTCAATTTTGTATGCATCATCTGATGATTGTGCCCAACCCATCTTAACAGCAGTAAGCATGATCACAAATGTGAACACCATCGATACTGCAACTTGTAATTTAAATCTTTTTGCTCTGTCCATTTTCAAACTCCGATTTTTGTTCTGAACTCCGTACGGTTATCATTCATTGATGTTTCAATACCGCAGATGTTAGACTCGTGATTTTGAAAAAAGTTACAGCGATGATGCTTTTGAATGAGTATCATCCATAATATTAACAAACCCGGATATTATTTCTCCATCTACCCACAACATAATAATTGGAATTCTATTTATAGCTATTGGTATTTACCATTTTGTGAATCCGGGATTCTTTTTAAGAATTATGCCTGATTACATACCAAACCACAAAGCAATGGTTTTTTGGAGTGGGGTTGCAGAAGTAATGGGAGGAATTGGAATTTTGATTCCTTATACAAGAACATATGCGGCTTGGGGATTGATCCTTTTGCTTATTGCCGTTTTTCCGGCAAATATTGATATGTTCTTAAAAGCTTATCAAAAGCAGGGCTGGACTTTATATACTTGTCTCACTTTGCTTCGTCTCCCACTTCAATTCGTACTCATTTATTGGGTGTATTGGTCAGCTGAACTCAAAATTGGTTAGGTTGTGAAACGGCGTTATCTCAAAATACTTCTTCCACTTGCTCTCGGTGCGCTTTTACTTTTATTTCCACTGTTAAGAGATCTCCATTTTGAATCTGCTTTTCTTTCCTCCATTATTGGTTGTTTCCTTTCAGCAATAGCTTTGGCAAAAACTAAAGATGAAGGACGTTCATTTCGTTTAGCGATCGGCATAATGGGCTATATTTACATCATTGCCGTTCCTTTATTTATTTCTTCGCTCATCACCGGTTGTTTAACTTTTGACGGTTTTGCATTTTGGATTCTACTTCCGGCACCTAGCGTATTCTTTGGAGCTTCCATAGGTCGGTTATGCAGAATGTTGAACGCTCCGATACCGGCGGTTCTTTCTTTTCTGATACTTTTAGTTTGCAGTCTGGGTGTTTGGATGATCGAGTTTTTCACTCTTCCTCAAGTCTATTTTTTCAATCATGTGTGGGGTGCCTGGCCGGGTCCAATTTATGATGAAGCTCTTCAGGTTAGTGAAAGTCTGCTTTTCTTTCGATGGATCACAATTCTCTGGATCATCCTGCTTTGGATCCTTCCTAACTGGTCAGAAACCACTCAAAATAAGATCGTCACTTTTTTAGCTCTGGGGTGTCTGTTATTCAGCTATCTGAATCTGGACGAGATGGGAATTATTACTCCGCGCGAAACCCTCAAAGAAGAACTTTCCGCTCATTATCAAACGACAAACTTTGATCTTTACTTTGAGGAAAACAACTTCACTGATCAGGAAATGGAATATTGGGCTCTTCGTCATGAATTTCATTTTCAACAGATCATAGACATTCTGGAAATAGATTGGCCAGAAGGTAGAAAAATAGAGAGTTATATTTATGCAAATTCCTGGCAGAAGAAAAAACTGGTTGGAGCAAAGTTCACCAGTTATGTACCAATTTGGTTAGCTCAGGATCAGCTTCACATTGCCAAACAACATCTTGATGGAGTTCTGAAACACGAACTGGTTCATGTTATATCTAAACAGTTTGGGAATTCCCTTTTTAATGGAAGCTGGAGCATCGGCATGATAGAAGGAATTGCTGAAGCCATAGCAAAAGACGCATCACCTGAGTCAACTTTAGACCAGATCATTTCTGCTGAATCTTCCTATCCTTCTCCGCAACAAATGAAAAACGCTCTTTCCAATTCAGGTTTCTATAGTTCTGCTTCTTCCATCAGCTATACCACCGCGGGTTCTTTTGTGCAATTTCTACTGAACAATTATCCTGTTGAGTATTTTAAAAAGGCGTATCCCGCCAATAATTTTGAAAGCTCTTATCCTGTATCCTTTGAAGAACTGGTTGATGGCTGGCATCAGCATTTAAATACCGTAGAAATTGACTCAGTTGATAAACAGATTTCAGAATTCATTTTCAGTAGAAGATCTTTATTTCAAAAACATTGTCCTCACGCATTTACTGAAGAACAGCAGTTATGGGATGAATATAATTTTCATGTTTCAAATCAGGATACCGCCAAAGCTTTAGAAACTATTGAACAACTTTACGAACTCAATCCCGGTAATAAGCTTATAAAAAGAGACTGGCTCAGAGAACAACTTTTGCACAGAAATTATGCCACCGCTTTGTATGCATTTGATGCTTCTGACACTCTTCTGAGTTTGCGGATCTTAAATGCAGATGCGCTATTTCTTCATGGTGATATTTCCTCGGCTCAGAAATTACTTCTAGAATTAAAACCACAAATAGACTCTTCCGATGCCCGCAATTTTAAATACTCTTACGAACTCAGATCTGACTCCCTGAATTGGGATGCTTTTTTAACAGCTCGGTATAAAAATAAGATACCTTTGGCTAACGATATGGTCAGGTTAAACACCCCCGTCAAAATGATGACAACGGCTAAAGCAATAGAGCTTGGAATTACAAATTACTATCTGCCGACTGCTACCTCTTTTATATCTAAAGAGCCGTTAAATGCCGACTGGTTTGATATTTACGAAGAAATGATTCTGCGGCTTGTACTAAATGAATCTATTGGTGATGCTGATCTAATGATAAGCTCAATCGACAAGCTCCCTCTCAGAGCAAGATATTCCGAACGACTAACCGAATTGAAAGAATGGAGAAATTTCGTTTATTCAAGAATTACCGCTAATTAAACTTCAGATCATGAAAAATTTACTTCTCTTTAGCCTCATTGCTTTCTGCTCACCGTCTTTATTTGCACAAGACTCTACAAAAACGGCCGTCCCGGAAACGTTCGAATATAATTGGGAAGGTCAGGATTTTACGATGCAAAAATACTTCATCGTGTTTCTGAAAGAAGGTCCGAACAGAAGCCAATCGGAAGAGGAAGCTTCCAAAATTCAACAGGAACATCTTGCATATTTGGCCGGTCTCTATAAAAAAGAGATCATCGTTTTGAACGGGCCGAGTCAGGGAGACGAAACCATCAAAGGATTTTCACTTTATGCCGTTGCCACGAAAGAAGAAGCTGTTGCTCTTGCAAGCAAAGACCCCGCTGTAAAAGCCGGCCGTTTGATTATTGAGGCTTTACCTTGGTGGCTGGCCAAAGGAAGTGTCGTGAAGTGAATAACTTCTGTTATTAAAACTTTACTTTCTCTGTCACCTATATTTCGTACCATCAATAAATCTTAAAATTCCGATAAGACACAATGAATAAGTACCAGTTTTTGCCTCATAAAGATTATAAAGAGTATTCAGTTGAAGAAATGAAGGAGAGGGCTATAAGTTTTTATGAAGATCTAAAGAGAAGAAGAACGGTTCGGGATTTTTCTTCACGAAGTGTTCCAAGAGAAATTATCGAAAATTGCATTTTAGCCGCCGGAACAGCTCCCAACGGCGCAAACAAACAACCTTGGCATTTTGCCGTTGTTGAATCGGCAGATATAAAGAAGCAACTCCGTGATGCCGCTGAAGATGAAGAGCATGAGTTTTACCACCGGCGTGCTCCTCAAGACTGGCTGGATGATCTTGAGCAATTTGACACTGATGAACACAAGCCCTTTTTGGAAGAAGCTCCCTATTTGATAGGAATTTTCTCAGAAAGTTATGCTTTAGATGAAGAAGGAAACAAAGAGAAAAATTATTATGTGAAAGAGTCTGTTGGTATCGCAACCGGGATGTTGATCACTGCACTGCATAATGCCGGTCTCGCCACATTAACTCATACTCCAAGTCCTATGGGCTTTCTGAATGAAGTAATGAACAGGCCTGAAAATGAAAAACCATTTTTGTTATTAGTAGTTGGCTATCCCGCTGACGATGTTAAAGTTCCTGATATCAAGAAAAAAGCTCTGAATGAAATATCCTCATTTATATAACTTTAGAAGTCTTTAATTAAAATATTTAAACGGTAAATTCGGAACTTTAACACCTACCTTTAGTGTAATCCAAAAAATTAACAAGCGGATTACAATATGAAACGAACGATACTTTTATTCCTCTTAATGATTGGAATCACTTCATTTGGGGTATATGGTCAAAACAGCGACAGCAAAACCTGGATTTCCTTAAATATTGGAACTCATCAATATGACGGAGATTTTACCAATGAAATTTTTAAACCCGAAGTCTACACAGATGTATCTGTAGGATTAGGAGTACATCGCTATTTGAATAACACCTTTGATCTAAATTACGAGTTCAATTACGGCTCTTTGGATACAGACAATATGGACCCGGGATTTCGAAAATTATTTTTGAGCAATAATCTCATGATAGATTTCAATCTTGCCAACGATATAATTTTCAAAAAGGATGCCTTTGTTCGGCCATTTATAGGTGCCGGTTATGGTGTTTCGTATTTTTTTGGAAAGAATAATTCCATAAGCGATGAACTATATCAGGAAATACCTATTCAAGCAGGTTTTGAGTTCCCGGTTTCAGAAGGAGCCGTTTTAGAAATTAAATCAACTTATAACCGAACTTTAACGGATGGCCTTGATGGTGAATCCAATGTAGATCGCAAAGATCATGACGATTTTGTTATCCATTCTATTGGTTTAAAATTTCGTCTTTCCGGTCCTAAAGACAGCGACAAAGATGGTGTAAAAGATAAAGTTGATGCTTGCCCCGAAATTCCGGGAAGCGCTGCGAGCAACGGCTGCCCTGACAATGATGGTGACGGCATTATTAATTCTCAAGATCTTTGTCCTGATGTAGCTGGTACAGCTGAAAACCGTGGTTGTGCAGATTCAGATGGAGATTCGATTGTAGACTTCGAAGATGCTTGCCCAAATATTGCAGGTTCTCTCGAGTTTCAAGGATGTGCAGATAAAGATGGCGATAAGATCCCTGATGGAGAAGACCTTTGTCCAGAAGTAAGAGGGACATCAGCTACTGATGGCTGCCCAGACGATGACGGCGATGGCATTAAAAACTCAGTAGACCTTTGCCCTGCTTTTGCCGGAACTGCTGAATTTGGCGGATGCCCTGACAGCGATGGCGACGGCATTATTGATAAGCAAGATGACTGCCCTGCTTTAAAAGGAATTAAGCCAAATAAAGGCTGCCCGGAAGTAAACGCTGAGGTAAAACGAAAGCTTGATGTTATCTTCCAAAACCTATTGTTTGCTACAAATTCCGCAAATATTGACCCTACTTCTTTGGATGATCTTGATGAACTTGTTAAAATAATGAGTGAAGATGACGATCTGAGATTGAGTATTGAAGGTCATACCGACAACCGTGGAAATAATGACTATAATTTAGAGCTTTCCAGATTACGTGCAGAAGCCGTAAAACAACATCTTGTTAACGGAGGCATAAGCGCTTCCAGAATCAAAGCTGTTGGTTATGGCGAAACAAGACCACTCACTACAAATGATACCGCCAATGGTCGTTTAAAAAATCGAAGAGTGGAACTAAACATTTCTTATAAGTAGAATTTAATTTCTACCTTTAAGCCCTGATCAATCTTTTGTTCAGGGCTTTTTTATTTTATACACCATGCAAAACAAAACTTCATCAAAAAAGCGCCGATCTTTTAAGCGAGAGCTTATTGAATGGGGCTGCATACTGGGCGTTATCGGTATATTGTACTTTTCCGGATTACACGTTCCTGTTATTGGAAATCTGCAACGCGTATTGCTATGGACCGGCTTGATGACTCCGGATACAGAGCTTCCTGAAAACCAGTATCGGGCTGCAAATTATAACCTTCCTCTCCTTTCTTTGGATGGAGACGATTCAACATTAGAAGAGTTTGAAGGCAAAACGATCTTTCTGAATTTTTGGGCCACCTGGTGCCCGCCTTGCATAGCTGAAATGCCCAATATTCAGGCCCTTTATGAATCCATAGAAAGTGATAGTATTCAGTTTGTGATGGTATCACTGGATGAAGATCATCAAAAAGCCCGAAACTACCTTGAAAGAAAAGAATATACTTTTCCGGTTTACTTCCTGAATGGCAGAAAACCAGGCACCTATAATTCCACCGTGGTCCCAACTACATACGTTATTTCACCGGATGGTAAAATTGTTACTGAAAGAAGAGGCATGGCCGACTATAACACTTCGAGGTTCAAAGAATTTCTTCGTAGTTTCTAATCAAATAAAAGCTCCTTTAAAAACATTATGAAAAAAGTAATTGCCGGAATTCAGCAAATAGGAATTGGAAACTCTGATGTAAATGAAGCCACCGAGTGGTATAAGAATTATTTTGGTATGGACATCAAAGTATTTGAAGATTCTGGAACCGCGGACCTTATGTTACCTTACACCGGCGGAGAGCCTCATGACAGAACCGCGATCCTTACCTTAAATATGCGTGGTGGTGGTGGATTTGAGATCTGGCAATACACAAGTCGCGAACCTGTTGCCGCTGATTCTGAATTACAAATTGGGGATCTTGGTATAAACTGCTGCAAGATCAAGTCATACGATGTTGCTAAATCGTACGAACAATTTACTGCTGCCGGACTGAAAGTTCTTACACCTTTAAAAGAAAACCCTTCCGGAGATCTTAATTTTTTTGTTGAAGATCTAAACGGAAACATCTTTAACGTTGTGAAAGGATTGGGATGGTTTAAAACGAAGGAGCGTCGACTTACCGGTGGTGTTTCCGGAGCGATCATTGGTTCTTCTGATATAGATAAAGCAAGAACATTATATTCTGATATTCTTGGCTATGATGAAGTTGTTTATGACGAAACGGATATTTTCGAAGATATGAATGGACTCCCTTCAGGTCAGACTAAATTTCGAAGGGTATTGCTCAGACACTCCCAACCCAGAAAAGGTGGCTTCAGCCAAATGCTTGGTCCAACTGAGATCGAGCTTGTCCAAAGTGAAGATGGGCGCCGAAATCCTAAAAAAATATTTGAAGACAGATATTGGGGAGATATTGGATTTATCCATCTTTGTTTTGATGTGCAAGGCATGGATGCTTTAAAAAGAGAATGTGTAGCCAAGGGATTCCCGTTTACTGTAGACAGCGCCGAAAGTTTTGATATGGGAGAGGCTGCCGGTCGTTTTACTTACATTGAAGATCCGGACGGAACCCTTATTGAGTTTGTGGAAACGCATAAAGTCCCCATCATGAAAAAATTAGGCTGGTTCATAGATATGACTAAACGCGATCCTGAAAAAAACCTTCCAAACTGGGTTATTTCAGGCTTAACGTTCAATCGTATGAAATAAAAAAGGATCAGATATTTCTACCCGATCCTTTTTAGCCATTGATCCCTCAATTATAAACTGTTATTTGATCAGCATCATTTTTTTAGTTTGGCTGAAAGTGCCCGATTGTAATCTGTAGATGTACATTCCACTAGAAAGATCACTTGCATCGAAGTTCACCGTTTGCGTTCCTGCTCCAAGCCTTTCGCTTACCAAAGTTGCTACTTCCTGCCCAAGCATATTATACACTTTCAAACTCACATCAGAAGCTTGAGGTAAATTGAAACTGATATTAGTACTTGGATTGAATGGGTTAGGGTAATTTTGCTTCAGCGTGAATTCTTTCGGGTTGAAATTATCTTCTTCGTTTGAAACCGGGTTGCTGTCATCATTTGCAGCTTCAACATTTGCGAAGTAAACCACGACCTCCGAGCTTCCGTTTTTATTGGTTGCAGTATATGTCATCGGTCCGGGGTTTTCCTCATCTACTACCCACCAGAATTTTCTGGTTTCAGGATCAAAAGTCGCAGTTGCCGGCATATTTGTAATTTCTACATCCGGTTTTGAAAAATCCATATTCAGCGCACTTACAAAAAAGGACAATGTATCACCTGCCATAATTGGTATGGGTCCATCGTTAAATACACCCGGATAATTTCCCCCTACGTTTATGCTCCTGGTTCCGCTGTTTGTGATCAGATCAAAATAAGTGCTTTGATTCAGGTACCCGCCTTCCCCAAAAACTGATCTTGGATACGCTCTGTAATACAGAGGAACTAGTTCATTTAAATTAAAATCCCATTGCAGAGTTAAGTAAACTCTGGTTCCATCTTCAAGAGTGAGCGATTGATTTCCTCTGCCATAAGTCGTGTCACCGGCAGCATTCAGGTTAAAAGTTCGATCGCCGGTATTTGAACCTCCTTCATCATAAAAACGCTCAAAAAATCCAGATTTATAAAGCTCACCGGTAGTAAAGTCTCTGGAATATGTATCCTGTCGGACAACTACGTAATATTCACCTATTAACTCCCAGGTTCTAACCGTTCTGCTCGTCAAGGTTAACACTCCTTCAATAAGACTATATGTTCTAACTTCTGTTTGATTCCCATTGATATCATATACAAATTCAGTACGAATGATTGCTTCATCAATTACCGGTCCATTGTTTTCATCTAAACTGTCAGGATAAACACTGTAATTTATAATGCTGTCCACAACGGTTTCATCATTTGGGTTTTGAAAAGTCTTGTATAAACCTTGGGCCACCCATAGAGAGTCTCCCCAGTAATATTGCTCTCCTTCAATCACATTATTCTCATATTTAAAATGAAGACTGTCTCTTCCAACTAACCTTTCTTCGGTACTATTCCACTGTTTTGAAACCTGATAAATATATCTGCCATCCTCTCCAAACTTAGTATAATCATAGCTCCAATACCCGATAGCGCCATCAAAATTATACGATTTATATGAGCTTAGGCTGTAGTTTTCATTAGAAATATATCTTTGCTCTGATTCAGGATAATATTCCATCGTTTCAGAATTATATCTTTCTGAGATTCTCAGTGTATCCGAACCGTTTTCGTCCTGATATCTGAGATCATGTGCATATTTTTCCCACCCAAAAAGCGGATTAAAACTATCCGAGAAGGTCTCGTAATCTGCTTCACCTGACGGCTCTTCTATAAACGCCGTTCTTATTCCGTAGTAAGGTATTCGGTTCCAGTTATTAAAATATACCGTTTCACTGGTGTCATTTCCTGCTTCATAAACCCTGCTGTAATTATGACGATCCGGAAATAAATCTAAACTATCCGGATGCCACCTAAACGATTCATTACTATATAAATAATTTCCTGATGCAACATCTCCTTCATACCAAAGCTGACCATAAGATGAAGGCCTATACATAGAATCCCCCGGTGCTTTGTGTTCTTCAAATCTCCACGTAGTATCCGGATTATTTACAAAAGCTCCTTTTCTTTTAAGCTGATTGTATTTAGCCAAAAAAGCCTTCTTTTCTTGTATTCCGGCATTTATGATCTGTTCATCTGCAAGCTTCATTTGGGGCGAAACCTGATAAACAAACGCCTGATGTGAAGTATTCAAATATTGTGATGCGATCCAGTCTTGAATCGTTTTTGTTTGTGCAAAAAGAGGCGAGGAAAAGTAAAGTACCCCTAGAAATAGTAACGTTAATTTCTTCATCTTGATCCTGATTTATTAGTAGTGAACAGCATCTAAAGACCGCTGCCCGTCAAACTTCACTATAAATCAGTTGTTAATAAATCACCCAAACGGAGTATTTTTCCGTGAAATCAGCTTATACAATATCCCTTTTCAGAGCTAGTCTTACTGCGGCAGCCCTTGAATTAACATGCATTTTTTTATAGATGTTCTTGATGTGCGTTTTCACAGTCCAGGGGCTCAGAAATACCTCTTCCGCTATTTCTTTGTTTGATTTACCATCGATAACCTGTTCCAAAATTCGAATTTCTGCCGGACTCAGATCAAATGGAACTACTTCAGGTTCAGATTTGGAAGAATTCTCTTTTTTTGGTTTAGAAACCATTCCGATCAGCTTTCTTGCTATCGAAGGTGTTATAGGCGACCCTCCCTCCCTTACTTCCTTCAAAGACGATACCACTTCGTCTATAGCAGTATCTTTCAGCAAATATCCTGTTGCTCCAACCTGAATGGATTCAAAAAGTCGCTCATCATCTTCGAAAACTGTGAACATAATGATGTCAATCTCTTCAAATTTCTCTTTAAGCTGAAAAGTAGTTTCTATACCTGATATTCCCGGAAGTTCAATATCCATTAAAATTACATCCGGCATTTTCTCCGGCTCAGATTCAAACACTTGTTTTATACACGTCTCTCCCGAATCTGCTGTAAAAACCAACTCCAGCTCATCATAGAAGCCCAACAACTCCGTCAGCCTCTTTCTGAAGATGTCATGATCTTCAACAATAGCTACCCTAATTTTTTTACCCAGCTCTTTGCTTTCCATAATCAATCTTTTTAAGAAATATCATTCATCCCGAAGTTATTAGCTATACCCCGAATTTGGTATTTATCTATATCGGTATGTTTACCTTGATCTCAGTTCCATTCTCTGTATTCACTGAGATATTACCTCCCAATTCTTTCGTTCTTTTTTCCATATTCCCGAAACCATACCCTCCGTTAAAGGTCTTTTGATCTCCTTTAAAAGAGCCGTCATCTTTTATAAATACGAATAAAGATCCGTTTTTTTGATGCAATTTTATATTAATGGTTTCAGCATTTGCATACTTTAGTGTATTCTGTGAAGCTTCCTGAATTATTCTGAATAGATTCAATGCCTGCGTGGAAGACAGCTTTGTTTCCTTGTTTCCCAAAATCTCATAGTTAAACATAAGAGACTCTTTAAAAGCCGTCTGATTATTAAAATAGCTTTGCAGATGATCTTTGAAATTCAACAGGTTAAGCTCATTTTGGTTAAGCGCCCAAATGGTGTCTCTCAGTTGTTTGATGGTTACTTCTGCATCACCCCGCAGCGAGTTCATCAGAGAGGAAGACTTCTCTTTATTGTCGATCTGATTGTACTTATCAGCCAGTGACAGCCCGGACATTATGTTTGCCAATTGCGCCCCGACGTGATCATGAAGGTCTCTGGAAATTCGTTCTCTCTCATTTCTGAGCTTGTTCTCTATCTCCATTTTTCTGATCTGCTCTCGGAGTCTTTTTTGAGAAAAATATCTTACTCCGAAAACAATCCCTGCTAACAACAGAAGTCCTGAAACCGATCTAAACCAAACTGTTTGCCACCAGGGTGGGGTGATTTCGATGTTAATGCTTGTACCGGCTTCGTTCCATAAACCATCATTATTGGCAGCCTTTACTTTGAATTTATATTTACTCGGGGCCAGATTTGGATAGCCTGCAAAATTCCGGTTCTTTGAAAATACCCAATCTTCATCCACGCCTTCCATTTTATAAGCAAACTGATTTTGTTTTGGGTTTTCAAAATCGAGCGCTGCAAATTCAAAAGAAAGAAAGTTCTCGTTATAAGCTAATTTAATATTATTGATCACTGTGGCTGAAGTATCCGTCTGAAAAGATTCGTCAAACAAATTGATCCGAGTGATATAAACCGGTGGAACCCTGTCATTCTTTTTTAATTCCGCCGGATCGATGATGTTGAATCCGTTAATTCCCCCAAAAACGAGTCTGCCATCTGTTAGCTTTAAATAGGCGCCGGTGTTAAACTCGTTATTCTGCAATCCGTCTTCTTCTGTCAGCACATCAAATTTACCCGTTCTAGTATCCAATCTGGCTAAGCCTGAATTTGTACTCGTCCATATATATTGCGTTTCATTTTCCCCGATCACGCTATACGTACTGTTGTTAGGAAGCCCGTCGTCTGTGGTGTATCTGGTGATAATATCAGTTGAAGAATTCCATTTTGCGATACCTCCGCCATAAGTTGCAAACCAATAGGTAGAATCTGTTTGCTGAAAAATGCTTCTTCCATCATTATGAGGTACAGATCTTACATTCCCGGGTTCATTTTGAAATGATCTTACCGATAAAATTTCCTGTTCCTGAATCGATATCCGGTCAAAGCCACGATCATTTGTGGCCACCCATATATTCCCAAAACTATCTTCGTAAAATTCACGGATATTTTCCGATGAAATATCAGGCTGTTCGCTTTCTGAGTTTGTTGTCAGCTCTGTGATATCTAAAACTGATCCCGTGATAAGCGCTTTCGGATTTTTAACTATTTGGATACCCTCACCTTCATATCCCAGCCATAGCCAACCCCGGGAGTCTTTAAAAACCGTATGCAGATTCTTGCTTTTAATTATGCTGTTTTGGCTTGTAAAACGATGGGCTTTTAACCCTTTTCTCTTTTTTAATTCTTCATTTCCGATAAACACCAATCCCTTTTCCACGGTAACGATCCACAGACCCGACTCCTCTCTTACAATATCCCATATCCCGTGAATCTGAGTGTTTGATAATCGTTCGTTAAGTGCCGTAAATTCTTTTTTATTGAGGTCATAGAACTGAACCTCTGCTCCTGTTCCTATCCAAAACCCATTCTCATCTTCTTCGAAACCAAGCATAAAATTTGATTCAAATGTGCCTGGAAGTGTCGTGTTATTAACGAGAGTTATACCTGTCTTTTGTTCAAGTTTATAAAACCCACTTCCCCATGTATATACCCAAAGCTCTTGATTCGGATCTTCATAAATGTACGTAGCCCCTTGTAAATTAATTCCCTGATCGAACTTTGAAATACTTTTCACTCCGTTTTCAAGATCGACAAAAAGAAGTTGGTTGCTCAGATAACCCGATATTAAAAAGCCGTCTCTTTCCACTACCAAGTTTCCGGATGAGTTACTCACTACACCTGTTTCCATGCTTTTTTTCAGAAAATCCGGAATATAAGCTGAGGACATTTTTTCCAATCCCGATGTAACCAGATTTACCCAGAGATTTCCCCGGGAATCAACCTTCATATTTACCGTATTTGGAGATGGGTTCGAATCAGAATAACGGATCGGAACTGCATAGATACTCTGATCAGATTCAGGGTTACTTAGAAATTTTTCTGTTTCTTCTGCTGGCAAATAAAACAATCCATTCAGCGAAGTAAAAAGCATACTTCCATCCCCGAATTCCAGAAAAGCATTAACAGAGGTTCTTCTTTCTCCCGTTTCTCCATCAACAATATTGGCTGGATAGTAGATCTTTGTTTCCGGATCCATCAAGCCTGTACTATGCCCAAAAAAGGCGATCCAGTAATTCTCCCTGCTATCCTTGTAAAAAAGACTAATTTCGTGTTCCGGAAAATTAGTCTGGCCCAACTCCTGTTTTGAATCACTTAAACTACTAAATGTCTCTGTAACCGGATCGAAAATATTCAGGCCGCCATCGCGGGTACTCACCCAAAGCTTTCCATCTTCATGCTGATGGATGCCGTGTATAAACCCATCATTCAGGGATAACGAATCTTCTTCATTAGGTCTGTACACTTTCATTTCCAGTCCGTCAAACCTGTTCAGACCATCCAGAGTAGCTATCCAAAGAAATCCTCTTTCATCCATGGTGATGCCCAAAACAGTATTATGCGAAAGCCCCTGTTCACCGGCATAGCGAGTCTTTTTGAACGTGGGTTGCGCCCATAATTCAATAGAAAAACACGTAATTATGATCCCTGTTATAAAAAGCCTGACAAACATTTTGTACGATTTTTCCAATAATAGTATTTAAAAGCCCTACCGAAAAATTATTACTTGTTAATTTTTTGGCTCAAATCATATAAAAAAGAGTTTTCTGCTTCATAACATCATTCCATATAAACCCATATCTTTATGAAAACTTAAAAAATCAACACCATGGATCTGCAATTAAAAGGACGAGTCGTACAAATTTTAGAAGAACAATCAGGAGAGGGCAAAAACGGTCCGTGGAGAAAACGAGATTTTATTCTGGAAATTCCCGGTAAATATCCCCGTAAAGTATGTATCACTCAATGGGGAGAGAATATAGATGCGCAGGCTGTTCAACAAAATGCTGAAGTTACGGTATCAATCGATATCCAGAGCCGTGAATACAAAGGCAATTGGTATACTGATGTAAAAGCTTGGAAAGTTGAACAAGGATCAGGAAATCAACAGGAACAAGCGCCGCCACCGCCAAGCGCTGAGGGATTTACAATAGATAAAGACTTCGACGATATGGATGATGATCTTCCGTTTTAAATGATCCCCTCATTTTTTTCAAGGTTCTTAGTCGTTATAATTCTTCTGCTGATTGGTTGTTCGGGAAAAAGAACCAAATCTCCTTCCGAACATTTTTCATGTAATGAATACACTTGGTCTGATGTTCAAACTCTTGTGGAGCCTCATATTTCGGGTGAGCTTTATACTTCCTTGGTAATGCAAGGTCAGAGCTCCGGTTATAAAGTGTCAGCGGCGGCAGATCACGCGATCGCACTAAGCGAAAGTTACCCCGACTCTGTGCTGATCCTTTTAAGAAAAATTCAGAAAGCAGATTGTTGATCGGTGTTCTGCTTTTCTGAGCAATTCTAACACCACTGCGGGATAAATCCCCGGCTGGTATACCTGATTAGATCTGATACTGCATCAACATTCAGTATCAAGTTCATCAGAGAGGACTTTAGTCCGACCGGTTACCTATTAATGAGCTTAAATATCCCGATCCACACAAACGCAGGACTGAAGCCCTTCCCTACCTGTGCTGAAGCTTCGCGCAAGCAGGCTAGCTTATGTACGAGGTTTTTTAAATCCTCCTTTGAAGGAGGATGTTGTGCTGTTTAATAACTTAGAAACCGCACAACATCCCTCTGATATCACACTAGTGTTCGATCGGTCTCCCTTCGAAGGGAGATGTAGAATATCCGCATCAATTCTCTGACCCACCCTTGTTCCCTAAAAACCCTTTGTGCCCTCAGTGGTTTAAAATGAACTTTCCCCTCACCAACCTCCCCGACTCCTACTCACATTCTTCTTCCTGATCAGCTCACCCCTCCTTCATAAGGAGGAGAATTTCGAATCATATTTAAAACAATATCAACGAGTCCTTCTCCTGATGTAGGAGAAGACAGATGAGGTCAAAACAAATAACCACAGAGAAAATTAAGCTTCTTCATCTCAAAACCTTCGTGCCCTCTGTGGTTAAAACAATTCCCAGCCTTTCCTGACCCACCCTTATTCCCTCACTAACTTTAGGGAGGGAGACTCTTAAAATAGATTAGATACCAATATCAAAGTTCCCTTCCCTCAACGAAGGGAAGGGACAGGGATGGGTTTCTTTTCAACACCGAGAACTACCAAAACCTCTGTGCCCTCTGTGGTTTACCCTTTCCGTGCTTTTGTGATTCCTTGGTGACTACCAAGTTTCATTCACCTCTCTATCAAATACGACTTTCTTTACTCGATCTCATAACGCATTACTACATCTGAAAGGCTAACTGTAGCGCGTTGGGTGATTTCTGAATTGGTAATATTATCGAATGTCATTGCTGGCCCAGATGCCGGTTGTGCTATAATTACCACTTCAGAACTGGTTGCTGATTCAATGCTATAAATTCCGTTATCATTTTGAGCCATTGATCCGGAAGCATTTATAGTGTCTGCCTGGAATACTATTGTATTAAATGTAACTCCCTCAAAAGATTTACTCCCTCCACCAAGGGCACTTGGTTTCTGATAGTATGCCTGCATTTGAGCTGCTATTACGGACAGTTCGACTCGAACCACGTCTATGTTGTTTTGTTGTAATGTATTGGACATAGTATTAATAGCCAGTATTGTTGCAATACCCACTATCACTGTCACGAGCAGAATCAACAAAACTTGTTGTTGTCCCATTTAAACTTTTGCTTTAATTGTTATTTAAAAATACAGTTTAGCCCTTTATACACACATATAGTAGTGAGATTTATTTAATTTTAATAAACGCTCATACTTAAAGCCTTTCAAATACTTCTAATTTGCTTCATTAATACTCATCATTTTATATCAAGAGGGCGACTCCCTCAACTTATTACATATTAGTATAAAACGACCATTTTTACCCTTTTAAAGACCTCATCCAATTCCTAACCCGCTGCGGATCAAGATACTGGCTGATATACCAGAGCAAATCTAAAACCTATTCAACATTCAGTATTAAGTTCACCAGTGAGGACTTTAGACCGAACAATCTTACACTTAAAATTATTCTTAATAGATACCCGTAACGCTGCGGGATGAATCCCTGGCTGGTGTACCTGATTAGATCTGATATTCTATCAACATTCAGTATCAAGTTCATCAGAGAGTACTTTAGTCCGACCGGTTACCTATTAATGCGATTAAATGTCCCGCCCACAAAAACGCAGGGCTGAAGCCCTTGCTAGCTTATGCAGAAGTTTCGCGCAAGCAAGCTAGCTTATGTTCGGGGTTTTAAAATCCTCCTTTGAAGGAGGTGTCCGCCGAATGGCGGACGGAGGATGTTGTGGGGTTTACTCGCTCAGAAACCGCACAACATCCCTCTGATCTCACACTAGTGCTCGATCGGTCTCCCTTCAAAGGGAGATTTAGAATCTTCGCATCTATTTTCTGCCCCACCCCTGTTCACCAAAGAATCCTCTGTGGTTTTAAATGAACTTTCCCCCTCACCAACCTCCCCGAAACCTACTTACACTCTTCTTCCTGAGCAGCTCACCCCTCCTGCAACAGGAGGGGAAATTCCGAATCATATTCAAAACAATATCAACGAGTCCTTCTCCTGATGTAGGAGAAGACAGATGAGGTCCAAAACTAACCACAAAGAACACAGAGACTAAATACATTCACCCCAAAAAACCTCTGTGCGCTCTGTGGTTCACTTTCCGTGGTTTACCCCTTTAATTTACTTTCGTGTTTCTGTGCTTTTGTGGCGACAAACCTTACACGTTCCTCTGTAAAATTATCAGAATGACAACTACTAAGCCAAACCCTAAGATTCCTTGTTTGACGAACCATCGGGATAGATCTCAATCAGAGCTTTTTGAATGATTCCGATGGGAGGAGTTTTGGAATCTTATTTACCTTTTGGTCACTGGCGCCTGTCCTGATGAATATCAGGATCTGACAAAAGTGACACCACTAAACCCCATTAAAAATAACCCTTGATTGTACTTTCCCCTCTCCCTAAAACTACCTACACTCCATTAAACCAATTTAAAAAACCATGCGCCAACTCGTTTATACCAAAACCGGAAGTTATGATGTCCTTCAGGTTCAGGAAGTGCCTGACCTGACTCCAAAAAAAGACGAACTCCTCATTCAGGTAAAAGCATCCGGATTGAACTTCGCAGATATACTCGCCCGAAAAGGGCAATATCCCGACGGACCAAAAACACCGTGTGTGATGGGCTATGAAGTCGCAGGAATTGTTACAGAAGTTGGCTTAGAAATTGATAAAAGCTGGGTCGGCAAAGAAGTGATCGGGTTATGCCGATTTAAAGGACAGGCGGAACAAGTAGTGCTGAAAGAAAAACAGGTGTATGAAAAACCGGATAAGTTGTCTTTTGAAGAAGCGGCTTCCATTCCGGTTACCTATTTGACCGCTTGGGCGTTGTTGGTAGCCATGGGCGGACTCCAAAAAGAAGAATCCGTTCTCATTCACAATGCCGGCGGTGGAGTTGGCTTAGCTCAATTGGATATTGCCAAACATATTGGCGCCAGAACCTACGGAACGGCCAGCGAGCGTAAACACGACTTCCTGAAAGAACGCGGATTGGATCATCCCATCGATTACAGAAACAAGGATTGGTACGATGAACTCATGAAACTCACCGATAAACGCGGGGTGGAACTGATCACCGACCCGTTAGGTGGCGACGAATGGAAAAAAAGCTACCGAGCACTACGCGCTACCGGTAGATTGGGAATGTTTGGAATATCTGTAGCCAGTATAAATTCCTCCGGTGGATTAAGAGCCAAGTTCGAACTCATAAAAACGGTGCTGAAAATGCCCACTTTTAAACCGCTTTCTCTGCTCGATAAAAATCGTGGCGTTTATGGCGTAAATCTCGGTCATTTGTGGCATGAATCCGATAAAGCCGCTTTATGGATGAACGCCATTCTGGATGGCGTAGAAACCGGCTGGGTCCGTCCGCATGTAGACAAAACCTTTACCCTCGAAGAAGCCGGCGAAGCCCACCGCTACATCGAGGAGCGGAGGAATATCGGGAAGGTTGTTTTGTTGGTTAAATAAATTATGAATTCATCACAGATCATAGATTCTTTAATAAGCCTAAATCGGGATACCAATCCTAATATTTGGGATGAAAGAACTAAGACTGGCGCTCCTCATAAACCTCTTCTGTTGCTATCTATTATGGATGGAATTGAAAATGGTTGGATTATTTCAAGCCATTTTCAATTCAGTGATTCTATAGGAGAAACTTTTTTCGATTACTGGGAAAACCTTTTTGATGAAAAAAGAGAAACCTCAATCGCTCTTCCTCTTTATCACATGAAAAGTGAGCCTTTCTGGAAACTTATATATAAGCAGGGCGAAAATGAATTCTCTTATTCACCGTCTCTTGGAGCGCTTTTAAAAAGAGTTGAATCATTTGAAATAGATCAGAATATGTTTCAAATAATGTCTGACCCTTCAGAAAATAAAAAGCTACGGTTTCTCCTTTTTGAGAACTATTTTTCAGATGAAATTGCTATACGACTTACTAAAACTCAAGAACTCATTACTAAGAGTTATTCATACTCCAACTCTCTCTTAGGTATGGTCGCCGATCCCTTTTATTTAGATCATAATGATAATCCATTAAAATTCAGCACCGTACATAAACCCGTACGAAGCAAAGGTTTCTCAAGAGTTATACGTAATAATTTTAATGATAAATGTGCGATTTGTGGTGATAGAATAATAACTCCTAATGGTAATTCACTTGTTGATGCAGCACATATTATTCCATGGAGTGATTATAAAAACGATGATCCCAGAAACGGACTTTCGCTTTGTAAATCACATCATTGGATGTTTGACAATTTCATGTTAACCATTGATGAATATTATAAGATAAAGATTTCAAAATACCTGGATATTCCGGATAATATTATTTCAGGATTGGAAGAAAGAAAAGGTAAAAAGATTTTACTACCTGATAACCCGAATTATTATCCTGCGATTGAGGCTGTTTTACTTCACAATAAAAGATTTAAAGAAGTACATGAAAAATGGTATTAATTGACTTGCGATTATACCTCCGCTAAAACTTTTACAAACTCCCCTACAACCCTCATACCAGCTGAATTTTCTTCATTTATTTTGATTTCTTTATAAGAATCATCAAATGAATTAGGTCTTAAGACAATTGAAGAGTGTTTCCAGCCTTCCTCCGAAACTACTTTTTCACTTGAATAGGTCTTGATGGTAAAAGAGGAATTAAAATCTTCGTCTTGAATATCCATATTTTCTACCAAAACAATTTTCCCGTTACGGCTTCCTCCAGTATATGCCTTAAATAAGCAGATTGAGCCATTTGGAATAACTCTATTCATTGATTCACCGACTATTTTACACGCAAAATAATCGATATTAGAATTCATATTTTCTGGGCCTTCTATTAAGGAAAAATCTTTTTCTAATTGCATTTCACTAAACGACCCTGCTGCTGCATAAAAATCATATAACGGAATTGGGTTACTCAATTCTTCTTTTAACATTGGGTCAACAGTAGCTTTTCTTTCCTTGTTTTCGGAGGGAGGCTCTTCGTCAAATGTTTTTATTTTGTCGGTCGTTATATATTGATATAGACTATCAACAACAGGTTGTTCAAGGTTAAATTTAAAATGAACAACCGGTAGATTAGAGTCCTTCATAGTACTTTGTTGAATTGAATTAGGAACTATTGAAGCATCTCCCATAAAATAAAAATCTGTTCCTTCCCCATCTTCCTTTTTTACAAATAGTAAAATGCGGCTGGAGTTCCTCACTTCCCTAATTTCTTTACTCCCAATTTTCCTATTTGATCTTGACTCCCACGCAAATGTAGATTGGTCAATAAAATGATCGTTATAATTAATAGTGTTATCTATTGAGTCTGATTTATGATAAGTAACAAAACACGGAGTGACACCATCCTTTGTTCTGTAACCATATATCGTGCTACTAATATCTTTTTCCCAATTAAGCAATCTACATACATCCTTACGGCTGTATTTATTATAGAGAATTAGACCTTTTTTATAGTTTTCTTCCCTATAAGATTTATTAAAAGCATAGATAGAATAACTAATTGAATCTAATAGAAACTCCCTAAATTTTCTGTTTTTCAAAACGCCTAAGAATTCCTCATAAAAATGAAATTTCCCTCCCTCCTCATAAAGGATTTTTTCTTCTTTTCTAATAAACTTAAAATTCAAATTAGAGATGCAAGATTCTATGGTTTCTTCAGTTATCGAATAGCCGTACTGCTGAAGGATCATATCTCTTAAATCATCTACCGATAATTCATTTAATTCAATTAATGATTTAAGGATAAGACTTTCTTCAACTCGTTTTGAATTGTTTATCTCTTTAGAAAAAAGCTCTAATAGCTTTTCGTGTTGCTTAGATAATTCTAAGCTCTCTAATCTCTCAACTTTTAAATAGAAATTGTAATAAGATTTACTGTAGTCCACGAACGAAAAAGGATCGCGTGAACCATGCTCAATAAAGTCCATCATCATTGGAGATCTACCCAACCTAAATTTCAAAAGATTGTAATCCTTTTTTAAATCGGCGAACAACTGCAAATTGGAAGAATCAATAGATTGAAAGATTCTCTCTTTGGTAATTTTATCGAAATTGATGGTAGAAGCGCCAGGAATCATCCTGCTGCCTTCAGTGATTAATTTCCGCAAAGAATCTTTGTTATATGAAGTATCGCCATACAAAGCGATGGGGATGAGGTAGTTGTTTTCATAATTACCAATAAAATCAATAACAGTTAAATAGTTCTTGCCATCAACTTTTCTTAACCCTCTTCCTAATTGCTGAATAAAAATAATCGCTGATTCTGTGGGCCTCAGCATAATGATCTGATTGATTTTTGGAATATCAATCCCTTCATTGAAAATATCCACAGTGAAAATGTAATCGAGCTTTTCAGTTAGATTTTCTGACTCTAATCTTTCAATTGAATCGGCTCTTTCATCTTCAGAATTATCACCTGTTAAAGCAATTGTTTTAAATCCATTCAAATTGAATAATGCGGACAATTCTATTGCTTCTTTTTTTCTTGAGCAAAAGATTAACCCCCTCGTAACCCCATTATCACTACCATAGAACTTTGCCTGCTCAATAATCCGTTTAACACGTTCGCTTGAGACTAAATAATTGAAGTCCGTTTTTTTATCAATTTCTATGTTGTCAATAGTTAAATCGGTAACACCATAGTAGTGAAAAGGACTAAGCATTTCCTCCTCCATTGCTCTGCTTAATCTTATTTCATAAGCAATGTTGTAATCAAAAATTTGAAATATATCATTGCCATCTGTCCGCTCTGGAGTAGCAGTCATTCCTAAAAGAAACTTAGGTTCAAAGTGCTCGATTAAGCGCAAATATGAATCCGCGCCCGATCGATGAGTTTCATCAATTATGATGTAATCAAAATGGTCTTTCGAGAAGTTATCTAAATGGTTAGTTTTCGAAATGGTTTGAATAGTCGAGAACACAAAATCACAATCCAAGTCTTTCCTGTTTCCCGAATACAAACCCATAGTTTTATCCTTGCCAAAAACACTTTGAAATGTGTTTAGTGAGTCTTTCGCAATGGTCAATCGATGAACTACAAAAAGTAATTTTTTTGGTTTAAAAGCTTTAGCATCAAATGCTGATAAATAAGTTTTTCCTGTTCCTGTTGCTGATATGATTAGCGCTTTATTTTTCCCCTCATCTCTCAATTTTTGTAGGTTTTCTAATGCTTCTATTTGCATTGAATTAGGGCTGACCAGAGGTTGAGACTCAACTATATCTTCAAGTTTACTTTTTCGATTTAGAAGAAATTGACTATGATAGATTTCCTCGTAAGACATAATATATTGTCTTGTTACGGGAGTTCCCTCTTTAAAATCAGAATGAAACTCACGAAGCACTTTCTCGACAATGCCACTTTCGTCTAGTGCAGAAACTTTAATATTCCATTCTTTATTCGTAGATAAAGCCTGTGCTGTAAGATTACTGCTACCAATAATCAGATTATAATAGTCTTTGCTCTTAAAAATGTATCCTTTGGTATGGGTGTTTCCACTTGTAGCTATTCTAAGGTCTATATTTTTAAACTTCAGAAGTCTTTTAAGAGCTTCAGGTTGTGTAAAATTCAAATATTGAGAAACAAGTATTTGACCCTTTATTCCTCGCTGTTCGAGTTCCTTTAATTTGTTGATTATTGCAGCAACTCCACTTGTTGTTACAAACGCAACTGATATAAAAAACTGATTACAGTTTTCAAGCTCATGAAGAATCGTTGAAAGCACCTTTTTGGGTGGGTTCTTTTGATTCATAAGTAATTCAGGCTGATAATTCGAATCTGATAAAATTGTTTTATCAATAAAACCGGTATGTAAGCTATGTTTGAAGCTTTGGGTCAGATCATCCATTCGAAACTAGTTTATCTACTATAGGAATATCCGCTGCTGCCCAATCAAGTGCTGTAAGATCGTTAATTTTCAACCATTTTTGATCTATGTGTTCTTTAAGAATTAACTCTTGAGACTCGACTTCACATTTAAAGCTGTGCATCGTTAATTCAAAGTCTGGGTATTTATGCTCAACTGTTAGAAAGTGGGATCTAATCCTAGAAGAAATATTCAATTCCTCAAATAATTCGCGCTTTAGTGCTTCTTCTCTTGTCTCACCCTCTTCGATTTTCCCTCCTGGAAATTCAAATTTCTCTGATATGTAATGAAGTTTATTTTTTGGCCTCTGAACACATAGTACTTTGTCTTCACAAAATATCACTCCAGCAGCAACTTCAATTTTTTTCATTTTAGCTTTTGTTTTTTGCAATGTAATAAAGTTGTGCATTAACCTTCTTTGGTTTAGAGATCTTTATATGCATACTCCTTTATTTAATAGTCTATTGGAAGAATATCACCTAAAAATTTGACGTAATCTTTCCTATTCAATGTACCCACTTCTTCTTTTTTTTTAAAGTACTAGCCTTTTTAATGTGTAACTTTGATTAGAATATCGCTTTTAAAAGTTAAAGCAAGCCACCAAAACCAAATCCTCCTGCGGGGCGATCAAATACTCTGCACCATTTTCGGTAATCACCACCATTTCTTCCACGCTGATCGTTTTTGCATTGCTTAAGTTAATCAATCCGGGGTTCTACTGATTTACAATATCAATAAGCTCCCTGAATATATATACTGCCGGTTTACGCCCGCTGGCTTCTTCTAAAATAGAGATGATTCCTTCATCTCTTAAAGTGCTTAAAATCCGTGCACTGCTTGCTTTAGGTATTCCTGTAAATCTCTTGAATTCCGAAGATGAAAAAATAGGTGCAGTAAAAATACCATCTAATGACTGAAGTGCATACTGAGAATGTGTGCTTTCAACAACCTTTTGCTTCATTTGTTCATAAAGGTTAAGAATACTTCGTGCTTTTTCTGTATTTGCCCTGGCTTGTGTATCAATGGCTTTTAAAAAGAACTGTATCCATTCTTCCCAGTTACCATCATCACTAATAGCTTTTAAGTGATCATAGTATTCATCTCTGTGCTTTTCCAGATAAGCACTTATATAAAACATTGGCTGGTGAAGAATATTTTTAGAATGAAGGTATAGTGGCACTAAAATTCTTCCAATTCTTCCGTTTCCATCTAAAAAAGGATGTATGATTTCAAACTGTGCATGTATTATTGCCACTTGTACTAAGGCATCATCATCTTCAGCATGCAGGTATTTTTCATACGCGTCAAGGTTTTCCATTAATTTTAATGGTGACGGTGGCACATATCGCGCTTCTTCTATGGCTGCACCCGGCTTTCCTATCCAGTTTTGTATGTTCCTGAATGCACCTCTGGATTTGTTTTCACCACGCACATTATCCAACAATATTGAATGCATTCTTTTCAATAAGTTCAGGCTCATTGGGCGCTCTTCAAGCTCTGCTACTGCAAACGCCATTGCCTTTCTGTAGTTTATTATTTCCCGAATATCCTGATAATGTTCTGTTTCTCTGTTTGGATCTGCTTCAAACTTTAATACTTCTTCTAAAGTAGCTTGTGTGCCTTCAATTTTGGATGATAGTACCGCTTCTTGTGTAGTTAATGGCGATAATAGAACAGCAGGATTTGGAATGGATTGTAATAAACCATCATATCTGGCAATAGCTCTGTTCGCAGGGCCTAAAATCCGTTGGAATTTTTGCCAATCCATATTTTTAATGGGTAAGTCGTGTGGAATAAATGGTTTCACGCTTTATTTCCTAAAGAAGTTTGTGTATCACTTATAAGACGTTAAACAGTTTGTGTATCAAAAACAAATAAATATGCAACACAAAAGATCTTTCGTTGCATAAGTGAGACACAAATTAACTATCTATGTGATACCTCACTCCACCAAAACCAACTCCTCCTGCGGAGCGATCAAATACTCCGCGCTGTTTTCGGTGATCACCACCATTTCTTCCACGCTGATCGTTTTAGATTAAGTACTTAATCTTTTTTCTTGGTTTTTTCTACCAACCTATCAAAATCGGATTCGAATTTTTTATCCTGAATAGGTCTGAATTTCTCATATTCTCCTTCCGCCAATTTCTTAGCCACTTTAGCCGAAATTTTTCCTGCATTTTTAAGAATCTCATAATCATTAAAGTCTAAGAAAGCATCTAACTTCTTTATCCAGTCTTGCATAGTCATTGGAATTTGTCGTTCCGCCTGATTCTCTGCATAATCTAAATACATAGACACTATTCGATTTAACCCGCTAAGCTCTTCTTCTTTCAAATAGTTTTTGGCGACCGAAACATCACTTTTAAGCACTTTTCCTTTAGGGGCTTTTTTCCATGTTTTTAAACCCATATTTGGTTTTTTAGAATCTGCTCTTTCTGTAATCAACTCTGCTGCAGTATGGCCGGTAATAGCCCAGTGTAATTTGTTTTGAACTGTTTTATAAAAAATTCGCGTTATCTCGGCACTTGGGTCGTAGTCTACACTGGCTTCCGCATAAATATCGGTGATCTTTTGATAAAACCGACGTTCCGACGCCCGAATCTCGCGAACACGCTCCAGTAATTCATCAAAGTAATCCTTGCCAAACAATGTCTTGCCTTGTTTAAGACGTTCATCATCTATCGCAAAACCTTTGATTAAAAACTCTTTTAATGTTTTTGTAGCCCACTTCCGGAATTGTGTAGCTTCAACTGAATTTACCCGGTACCCAACTGAAATAATCGCATCTAAATTATAGTATTCAATATTACGAGTTACTTCTCTATCACCTTCTTGTTGAACTGTCCGGAAATTCCGGACAGTTGTTGTTTTTTCTAACTCTAAGGTGTCGTAAATATTGATCAGGTGTTCACTAATCGTTTTTTTGGAAACCCCAAATAAGCTTGCCATTGCTTTTTGGGAAAGCCATACGGTTTCTTCCTCCAAAGCAACGTTAACTCGTACTTCTCCCTGATTTGATGTATATAGTAAAAAGCTTATTTGCTCATCTTTCCCCATTTCAATTTTCCCTTTAATCTTAGAATAATCTGATAGGATCTTCCAATAGATTTTGCATGTGCTTATTTTTGTACGTGTTGCTTTAGCACAGAAAGTAACGGTTGGCTAACTAAGTTGAAACAAAAAGAAGTACTGCTTTACAAACTCAATTCCACACCAAAACCAACTCTTCCTGCGGTGCGATCAAATACTCCGCACCGTTTTCGGTGATCACTACCATTTCTTCTACGCTGATCGTTTTGGTTCCGCCGGATTCTAAGGTCCATGCATGGAAGCCGTCGAATGCGAAGACCATTCCTTCTTTTAAGAGTTTTTGTGCCGCCGGACGTACACTCGGCGATTGCGATCCTCCCAGATTTGGTCCTACATCATGGGCTACATAACCTACCGGATGCCCTGTGCTCCACGGTACATATTCAGAATTGTTTTCTTTCATCAACACTCGTTGTGCCGCATCCACTTCCACTCCTTTAGCTCCTGGTTTCATCGCGTTAAAAGCCGCTCGGTTTCCGGCTCTGGCCGATTCCCAATAGAACTGAATATCTTCCGGCGCTTCGGTCTCACCCTCTTTCAACACATAAGCAAATCGTTGGATATCACTCACCCAGCGACCATACAATTTGATCCCAAAATCGGTCTGAATTACATCCCCGCCCATAATTACTTTATCAGTTGCATGAGAATGACCACGATCCGGTCCGGAATTCACATTCGGATTTTGGGTTGGGTTCCACGCTTCGCCAACTCCGTATTCTTCCATCTTTGCATCCAGAAAAGCGGCTACATCCGCATCGGTCGTCACGCCCGGCTCTATCATTTCGTAGGCTTCCAATTCCCATGCAGCGGTCAGTTCAGCTGCTTTTCTTAAGATCTCTACTTCCGCCGGTAATTTTACCGACAACCATTCATAGATCAGTTCATCCGAAGAAACCAATCTTTTACTCAATTCGGAACCAAGCTGGTTTTCCAGATTCATTCGTTGGGTGTAGCTCAATCCATCTGCCTGAGCGCTACCGGTGCTCGAGTTTATGGCGATCGTTTTAAAGTCTTTTTCTTTGATAAAGTCTACCGCCATACTTACTGCCGATCTCCCTCTTTCAATCGGAATCACTTCGTCGTGAATATCTAATTCATCCAACGCCGTGGATTCTCCGGATGGCGAAAATACCTTGGAATGAAAACCTTCGCTGTCTCGGTAAAACAGAAATGCCGCCGTTCCTCCTGCATTTTCTCCCCCGATGTGATCGGCGATCGGGTCGTTATTGTTTTCCCTGCAGATCACCAACCAGAGATCAACACCCGCTGCTTCCATGGCTTGTGGCAACAAGGTATTAATGCGTTCCTTTCGAATTTCCGGCCAAGGCGATTCTCCCCATTCTATGGGCGGTTTATTATCAGGAGCACAAGCGGAAACGAAGATCAGTAGGACAAATAAATATCGGATCATATAACAATGAATTTTGGAATGAAAAAGAATATCCGGTTTTGGGAACAGGAAACAAAAAGTGAGTCCGGATTTGTATACACATTTGGTATAGCCATTGCACATTTCCATGTAGGGGCGAATCGCGATTCGCCCCTACATGGAATTGAACCCAATAAATCATCCGCAAAGCATACCTGGAAAATTCTCGTGGATATTTTCTGTAAGGAATCCGTCCTCAATCTGTCTAACTGTGTATGATGAAGCAGAAGAAATTACCAAACCGACAATCCATGCGTTTACAGGGTTATGATTATTCCAGCCCGGGATATTATTTCATCACCATTTGTACCAACCAAAAAGAATGTTTATTCGGAGATGTGATCAATGGTGAAATGCATATGAATAAATGTGGTGTGGTTGCACACAATGAATGGTTTAAAACCGAATTAATTAGGGATAATGTTCGATTGGATGAATTTGTGGTTATGCCGAATCATGTTCATGGGATTATCGAAATTATTGATAAAAACCCAATCGTAGGGGCGAATCGCGATTCGCCCCTACGTAATAAAATTGGAATCAATAATTCATTTTATAAATCCAAATTTGAATCACCATCAAACAATATTGGAGCGATCATTCGGGGATACAAATCATCCGTCACCAAACAAATCAACCTAATCCGTAAAACACCGGGGACCAAAATCTGGCAGCGGGGTTATTATGATCACATCATCCGAAATGAAGAATCGTTGTTTTACATCCGGGAATACATCAAATATAATCCGATGAATTGGAATACAGATCGGTTTTACCAAAACAGGTAATTTGTGAATCCGGTTCGCCGTCGGAAATGAATATGTATTCGGGAACGTGATCAACGGGGAAATACGCATGAATGAATGCGGGTTGGTTGCGCATGATGAATGATTCAACACAAAAACCATTCGTGACAATGTAAATTTGGATGAATTTGTGGTTATACCAAATCATATCCATGGAATTATCGAAATTATTGATAAAACCCCATCGTAGGGGCGAATCGCGATTCGCCCCTACGGATCCGCATATTGATAAATGACAGCGTTTATCGCACAAAATTTGAATCACCATCAACCAATATCAGGGTTGGGATTTATTTCGTATTAATCGCTGATGAGCTCTAAATACCCCTCCAGATCAAACACATCCATCGGCGACTCTTTTCTGAGATACAGTGGGTGGTGTGGATGACCGGCTTTGGAAATGTTTCCTCTGGTAAAATATCTGCATTTATTTTGTTTGAGGACTTCTGCGATGTCTTTCATGCATCTGGATAGATATGGTCGCTTTTCGATCAGCGTTCCCCACGCGCACCAGACGTCTAACCCGCTTGGAAGCTCTGCCAAAAGATCGGCAATTGCAGCGATGTTCTTCTCGTGAATAGGCTTCTGGAAGTTCTTATGCATTTTATCCGGGTTGGTGGCTCTTTGCGGATAAAGATTGAACATCAACCAACCGTCGTAGCCTTTTTCTTTTGCATACCTGGCAACGGAGGCCACTGTCGGATCTAAATTTCCCGGAACAGCTGTACTTGGATTCACCCCGAAGCAGATCAATGGATTGTTACCTTCTTGTCCTAAAGAATAACGGCTTAGCGGTTCATCATGATCGTAGACCCAGGGTTTATTTTCGAACAAAACTTCTTATTCCTTTAATTTAAATCTATAACGTTTCTGATATTTTACATCCGCAGAATCTGCCCTTAAACCTAATAAGTCTTTTACATAGAATTCCTTATCACAAACTCTTTTACTGATATAATCTTCGAGCTTGTTCAAAGATTCTTTACTAAGGCCTCTACCAATTGTGATATGTGGTGTTGAAATAAGGCTGTAGAACTGTTTGCTGATTCTGAGTTCTTTGTTTTTGATATAAAGTTCTTTTCTTATCTCCTTAAGTTCTTCCGGGTAATCCGTTTCAAGATAAAGAGTGCCTGAGGTTTCGAATACTTTTAACCCTTTCACCCGCATTCGGAACGCCGGAATGGCAATAAAAAGACTTTGCCACTGTTCAGTAATTCTTCCCTCATTTCCAGTAGTCAGAACACTTTTGCATATTGTTATATGTGGCGTTGAGGTTCTGGATTTATAAACCCCTATTATTTTTTCAACCTCTCGCTTTATCTCCCATGCTATGCTCATTATCTCATCAGGAGGAGAGATTACGATCAGATGATCTACCTTTTGTGTGGTCGGTATTTCAAGTTGAAACTGCATTATCTTTACGCAAACCTATCCGCTAATCTGTTTATCAAATAACCACTTTCGTTTAGTGCCTGAGTTGCGAACTTTCCAAAGAAATCAGTTACTCCTTCAAATTCTCTGATGAATCCTTCCCTATCATTCTGTTTTACCAATTCCGCCAGTTTTTGGTGGTGCTCAAAGAATTTCATAAGAAGATCGCGCCGTTCTTCATTGGCAAAAACAATATCCGCATAAAGTTCTGCACTTTGTGCAAAAATACGTCCTGTCATCATCATTTCCGCCCGGTAAATGGGGCTGGAATATTCGAGCATATCGCTTGGACGAAGATCATATTCTTCCATGAAGGAACCGTGAAGCAACGCCACAAAGTGTCGAAGTCCCTGCACCATATGCATTACATGATCGTGCTTGTTTTGGTCCGCTTTAATTACGCGCATTCCCCAAAGTTCACATTGCTCCACAAACCAATCTGCTTCCTCTGCATTTCTACCGGGACAAACTACCATCAACTGTTTGCTGAGATTTTGAACGTCCGGTCCGTGCATCGGATGCAATCCGACTACTGGTCCTTCGTGACACTCCAGCATCTTTTCAATTGGCGAAGATTTGTTACTTGTGAAATCTGCCAGAATAGTTTTTTCTGATAGCCTACCTTTCAATCGCTCTATCACTTGCTCCGTAATTTTGATAGGAACAGTTACGATCACCATATCAAGTTTTGGAGCTATTTCTTCCAGCTCGTACCAATTGGATTTATCGATAGAATAAGCTTTGTGTCCTGTTTGATTCGTGATCTTTTTGTAGAGTTTTCCCATCCCTCCTTCACCACCGATGTACAAGATATGCTTTGGTTCAGCGGTAGCGATCGGAAACTTATCCTGAGATTGTTTGTCCCGGGATGAAGTCATGATCATCCTTAAAAAATCTTCCGCCCATTCAGGATCGATTCCTTTTTGTTGAGCCATTTCTTTGAACGACGCTGATTTCTCATCTTCACGTTTCGGCACAAAAACCGGCAACTGGTTTTCAACTTTAGTTTTGATGACTGCATTTACAACCTCTGCCCGTTCTGACAGAAGATCAAGGATCTGTTCATCGATTTCGTCAATCCTTTTCCGGGATCCTTCCAGTGCTTTTTGTTTGTCTGACATTCTGAATTTTTCTTGTTTTCCGCTGCTAATATAGCAGTTTGATCGTTCTACTTCTTCACTCTATTTTGGTAGCCTTAGGATTAATAATTCTATCTTTACTGCACAAATCGTAAAACCTAAGATTCTTTGTTTGACGAACCATCAGTATGGATATCTGTCAACGCTGATATGTCACTTCTGATGGGAGGAGTTTAGAATCTTATTGACCTTTTGGTTACTTTTGGGTCAAGCCAAAAGTAACATCCTCCAAAATGACGAAGTAGATTGAGTTCAAAAGTCTCTTGAATTATAAAATCTATTCCCAATCCCGGAACGAATCCTCCTTAATTTTGCGTACCTTGTGTGTTGCTTAAAGATTTAAATAACCATTGATGTCAGAGTTTAATTTACAGTCTCCTTTTAATCCGGCCGGTGATCAGCCAAATGCAATTAAAGAGCTTACGGAAGGGTTAAATGCCGGAGATAAATTTCAAACTTTATTGGGAATAACCGGTTCCGGTAAAACCAGAACCGTTGCAAGTGTTATTGAAAATGTGCAGCGCCCAACCTTGGTGATGAGTCATAACAAAACTTTGGCCGCTCAATTATACAGAGAGTTAAGTGATTTCTTCCCCGACAATCGTGTTGAGTTTTTTATCTCTTACTACGATTACTATCAGCCGGAAGCGTATATGTCGGCTCAGGACAAATACATCGAAAAAGATCTTTCCATCAACGAAGAAATTCAGCGACTGCGTTTGCGCGCTACAAGTTCTTTGCTTTCAGGTCGGCGCGATGTTGTGATCGTTTCTTCCATAAGTTGTATTTACGGTATTGGTTCTCCATCTGAATATGCTAAGCTGATCGTTTCTCTGGAAACGGGAATGAACATTCCGAGAAATACTCTTTTGTACGATTTGGTTGATCTTCATTACAATCGAAATGATAATGAATTCAAGCGTGGGACTTTCAGAGTTCGCGGTGATGTTATCGACGTTTATCCGGCTTATTCTGATGAAGGACTACGGATATCTCAGTGGGGAGATGAGATCGAATCACTTCAGTTGTTCGATGTTGATACCGGTGATATCAAAGAAACGGTAAATGAATTTAAGATCTATCCTGCTTCACATTATGTGACTACAAAATCTCGATTGGAAGAATCCATCAAACAAATTCGGGAAGAGCTTCAGTGGCGAACCAAAGTTCTTATTGATGAAGAAAAATTCCTCGAAGCAAAACGCATTGAACAGCGAACTCTTTTTGATATTGAGATGATACAGGAGATTGGTTATTGCTCCGGAATTGAAAATTATTCCCGTTACTTAAGTGCCAGAAAGCCGGGAGAACGACCTTTTTGTTTACTCGATTATTTCCCTGATGATTTTTTAACGGTTGTAGATGAAAGTCACCAAACCATCCCGCAGATCTCTGCAATGTATGGTGGCGACCGCTCCAGAAAAGTGCAGTTGGTTGATCACGGATTCCGACTTCCTTCTGCTTTAGATAACCGCCCCCTTACTTTTGACGAATGGGAAAACCTCGTTAAACAAGTGATCTTTGTAAGTGCGACTCCAAGTAAATATGAACTGGAAAAAAGTGAAGGAGCATTTACTGAGCAACTGATTCGCCCAACCGGGTTGATGGAACCCGAACTGGAAGTTCGTCCTCTTGATAATCAGGTCGATGATCTGATGGAAGAGATCCGGCAGCGCATTGAGAAGAAAGAGCGTGTTTTGGTTATTACTTTAACTAAGCGACTAAGCGAAGAGCTCAGCGAATATCTCAAAAATGTGGGTGTTTCGGCAGCATACATGCACAGTGAATTAGATGCTCTGGAAAGAATTGAAGTGCTTTATAAGTTCCGGCGCGGTGATTTTGACGTGCTTGTTGGAATCAATCTTCTTCGTGAAGGAATCGATATTCCTGAATTGAGTTTGGTTGCCATCATGGACGCTGACAAAGAAGGCTTTTTGAGGTCAGAAACTTCTCTTTTTCAAATCGTTGGTCGTGCCGCCAGAAATGTGGGCGGTAAAGCCATTATGTATGCTAACAGAATTACTGACAGCATGCAAAAGGTTCTTGACGAAACTGAGCGTCGTCGTAAAATTCAGATGGAGTACAATGAGAAGCATGGCATAACTCCACAAACGATTATCAAAGAGCTGAAACCACTTGTTGATCCTTCTTTGATCTCAAACAAAAGCATGGATTTCGGGCAAGAAGCTGAAAAAGCTGCTCAGCAAGATTATCTGGAATCCATTAAAGTTGCTGATGATGGGATTCAATACAAAGCCAGTCCTGCTATGAACGAAGTTACTTTTGAAAGCAAAGAAAAACTGATAGAGCATTTACGTAAAACAATGCTTCATGCCGCTAAAAATATGGAGTTTGAAGAAGCTGCAAGGATCAGAGATCAGATCGGACAACTGGAAGATCAGCTTTGATGAACCTTTAGAAAAAACAGATTGATAAAAAAAGGGAGCAAGCTTTTCATGACTTACTCCCTGAGGGATTTATGGAGTTTTAAAATTCTTTTGTTATAACGAAACTTATTCTTCCTTCATTCCAATTTTCTTACAAAGCCTCGCCAGTTCTTCTTTCTCTTTATCGTCAAGAACGCTGAATTCTTCAGAAATCTTATCCAGATGCTTAGGGAAAAAATCTTCAATAAAACTTTTCCCTTGTGCTGTTAACTCTACTATCAACGCTCTTCTGTCATTTTGATCTTTTTTTCTGCTTACAAAACCACTCTTTTCCAGATTGTCTATAACCAATGTTATATTCCCCCCGCTTTTCAAAAGTTTTTGCCCTAGTTCTTTCTGATTTTGAGGACCTAAATGAAGTAACGCTTCCAAAACACCGAATTGACTTATCGTAAGATTTGCTTCTGACAAATGTCTGCACAATCTTTGATTAAGACTTTCTGTTGCCCTCATCAATTTGATGAAAGTATTTAATGTATTTTTTTGCTCTTTGGTGCCTTCAAAATGAGTTGGCATAGATACACGTTAAATTGTTTAGCGTTAAGCTAATATATTCAATGTATGAACTAATAGCATCCTTATTTAGTTAAAACTTACCCACATTATAATCATCCTGACAAATTTCGATCACAAAAAGATCTTTTAAATGATACAACAATTAGTTGCTTTAAGAAGAGAATTACACAGATTTCCTGAACTAAGCGGTCTGGAATTTGAAACTGCTCAGCGTATTGTAAACTTTCTCTTACCGTTTGAGCCTGATCAGGTCATTACAGATCTTGGATGCACGGGAGTGGCTGCTGTTTATGATTTCGGAGTCCCTGAAACAACGATCATGATACGCTGCGAATTAGACGCCCTGCCTATTCAGGAGGTTAATAGTTTTGAATATCGCTCTGTTACCGATTCTGTATCTCACAAATGTGGCCATGACGGTCATATGGTAATTGTTGCAGGCCTTGCCGATTGGTTGCAAAATGCCTCACTTGAAGACGCCAGAATTGTTCTGCTTTTTCAGCCGGCTGAGGAAACAGGAGAGGGCGCTCCGGGTATTTTGGCGGACGAGAGTTTTGAACAGATCATTCCTGATTACATCTTTGCGCTTCATAACCTTCCGGGATTCCCAATGCATCAGATCGTATCGACCGGTTCAGAATTTACAGCTACTGTGCAAAGTGTTTCTATCTCTCTTCATGGCAAAGAATCTCATGCGGCCGAACCGGAAAATGGATTGAATCCTGCCTTAGCTATCGCAGAGCTTATCAATAGATATAATGATATTGTAGTCAATGATATCAATAGTGAAGATTTTGCCTTAATTACACCCGTGTATAGTTCAATGGGAACGAAAGATTATGGCGTATCTCCGGCTGATGGAGAACTTCATTTGACGATCCGAACATGGACACCTGAAGAAATGAATGCTTTAATGAAGAAAATTGAAAGCATTGCTCAGGACGTGGCGCTTAAACATTCTTTGCAACACAAACTGCTTTGGTTCGATTACTTTTCAGCAACCAAGAATGACTCTTTTTGCAACGCAATAATAAAAACAGCCGCAGAAAAGTCTGGCTTTGATCTGAATCAGAGAAAGCATCCCTTTAAATTCGGGGAGGATTTTGGTGTATTTACTCAGCGTTATCCCGGAGCCATGTTTGGATTAGGATCAGGAGAAGAAACTCCTGCATTACACAATCCAGATTACGACTTCCCCGACGAAATTATCGAAACCGGGATTGCCATGTTCAAAGAAATTATCCTAAAGACTTTAGCAAACAGATAACCGCTAACTAAATATCATACACAACAGAAACCGGTGCATGATCTGAGATATCCCATTTCATTTCAATCTCTGCTTCAACAGCTTTGGACGCCAGGCCTTTTGTCGCTAAATGATAATCGATCCTCCAGCCTTTGTTTCTCTCTTTCGAGGCCGCCCGATAACTCCACCAGCTATAGAGATCGCCTTCATTTTGATGTAGGTTTCTGAACACGTCTTCATAACCAAGTTCCAGAAAACTTGTGACCCACTTTCTTTCTTCCGGCAAAAATCCTGATGTGTTATTCTGCTTTTCAGGATTATGGATATCTATTGCTTCATGACAAATATTGAAGTCCCCGCAAAAGACAATTTCGTTACCCTTTTTTAGATAAGACTCTCCGAACTTATAAAAATCGTCCAGAAACTTATATTTCATGTCCTGTCTTATATCTCCCGTTGTTCCGCTGGGTGCATAAACTGAGCAAACATAGAAAGCGTCGAATTCGAGAACCAATACTCTCCCTTCTTTATCTATCCATTCGGTTCCAACTCCTTCAAAAATATTGAGCGGTTTTTCTTTGGATAAAATAGAAACCCCGGAGTATCCTTTTTTCTCGGCTATATGATGGTATTGATGATACCCAAGCTCTTTTACTTCTTCGGGAATCTGAGTTTCATCTGCTCTCAACTCCTGTATGCAAATAATATCAGGAGCGGATTCTTCAACCCAGTCAATAAAACCTTTTCGGTGAGCGGCTCTTATTCCGTTTACGTTGTAGGAGCTTATCTTTATCAATTATTTCCCTTTGATGATTCCGAAATTCCTTTTTCCAACTTTTAGAGCTACTTCCTGACCCGATTCCAGCGTAATAGTATGATTGATGTCTTTGATCTTTTCGTCATCCAGGCTGATTCCACCCTGTTTCATCATACGCTTTGTTTCACCGTTACTTGGAGAGAAACCGGTATCACTAATAACATCCAGAAGTCTTAATTCTTCACCGGAATTATATTCGAATTCGGGAGCGTCGTCCGGAACCTGCTTGTTGATCACCGTTTGCTCAAAGTGATCTTTAGCAGCTTTTGCACTTTCTTCACCATGATACATTCTAACAACAGTGTATGCCAGATCATGTTTAGCATTCCGCGGATCTTTTTCAGCTTTCTCTTTGATCGCAGGAAGATCTTCCGTTGCAATATCAGTAACCAGTTCGAAATAGGTGTAGATCAACTCATCAGGAACTGATAAAGTTTTACCGTACATGTCGTTTGGAGCTTCATCTATTCCGATATAGTTATCGTAAGATTTAGACATTTTAGCAGAACCATCGGTCCCAACCAACAACGGCATCATCAAGCAAACCTGCTGATCTTGCCCGTCATCTTTTTGGAGCTGTCTTCCTACCAATAAATTAAACTTCTGATCGGTTCCACCTAATTCAATATCTGACTTCAAGTAAACAGAATCCTGCCCTTGTGCTAGAGGGTATAAAAATTCGTGTAGTGAAATCGCCTCATTATTCTCAAATCGTTTTGAAAAATCATCTCTTTCGATCATTCTTGCAACAGTCAATTTCGAAGATAGACGAACCACATCCATAAAGTCCATCGGGCCTAACCAATCATTATTATTGGTCAGCGTAAGCTTGTCTTCATCCAGGATCTTTTTTGCCTGATCTATATATGTCTGCGCATTCTCATTTACTTCTTCAATAGTCAACGGTGGACGCGTTTTATTTTGCCCGGTTGGATCACCGATCATTGCGGTAAATCCACCTATGATCAGAATCACTTCGTGTCCAAGATCCTGGAATTGCCTCATTTTTCTTAAGATCACAGAATGACCTAAGTGCAGATCAGGACGAGTAGGATCAACACCTAACTTAACTCTTAGAGGTTTATTCTCTTTCTTTGATTTCTTGAGTTTTTCAATCAGCTCTTGCTCAGGAACAATTTCAACCGCTCCTCTTTTAATGATTGCTAATTGTTCTTCAACACTTGGAAATGACATTGTTAATTATCTTTTAAAATGGGCAGGTTTTCTGCCGGATTGTATTTGTTGATGTTTTCCTGAATGGTTTCTGTAAACCCTTCCGCTCCGGGATAAATGAATGCAATGGTTTCATAAGCAGCGGGCCCAACCTGAATTATATAATCGTAAAGCAGTGAATCTTCTCTTGTTTCTTCAGCAGGAACATTAAATCCTGAGATTAGCAATAGACCGGCACTTACGATCATACTGGCTTTAAGCGCTCCGAAAAGAGCACCGACAACCCTGTTTACCGCTCCGAGTTTAACAGCTTCCAGAAATTTCTTAGTGAGATACGCAATAACGGCGATTATAATAAGCGTGCCAAGAAACAAGATCACTCCCGAAGCAAATGGTATATATTCCGGGGTATCTTCAAAAAACGGTGCGATGATATTTCCGAAGGCATCCATGTAATTGAACGTCAAAAAGATCGCTAGTGTTATCCCCACAATATTGAGAATCTCCTTCACAAAACCATTAACGGCACCTTTGTATCCAAAATACAGAACGGGGATGGCAATTATTATGTCCACCGTATTCATTAGTTGCTGAGCTCCTCTTTAACAACTTTGCTTACCATACCGCCGTCAGCTTTTCCCTTCAGCATTCCCATAATTGGCCCCATAACTTTTCCCATATCCTGAGGGCCTTCTGCTCCGAGATCTGCAATCTTTTTTGAGACAACTTCACGAACTTCATCTTCAGTAAGCATTTTCGGGAGATATTCTTCAATGATCTCTAGCTCAGCCTTTTCTTTTTCAGCAAGATCTTCACGATTACCCTCTTCAAACTGGGTGATGGATTCTTTTCTTTGCTTAGCCGCTTTCATCAAAACAGCAATTGCCTGCTCTTCAGTTAAAGTAGCCTCTCCATCTTTTCGTTCAGCTATTTCTTTTTCCTGAAGTTTAGCTTTCAATGAACGCAGAACCTGTAAACGGTCTTTGTCCTTAGCTTTCATTGCTGTTTTCAGGTCTTCGAGAATTTGTTCTTTTAAAGCCATAGTATTTTTAATAATCCTTTAAAATTAAGCAAAAAAAAAGGTTACACAATTTTCTTGCGTAACCTTTTAAATCTTTTTTAACGGAATTACGCCTTATTGCTTTGGATAAAGTCTTTTACGTTATCCTGATCTACCATTGCTTCACGATAAGAGTACTTACCGTTTTCATTTTTAGTAGAAATGATAACCTTTGCCATACGGCGTTGAGCCGCTTTTGCTGCTAGTGCGTCTGAACCGAATACTTGTTTCTTAGCCATGTCTCAGATTATTTAATTTCTTTATGAACTGTATGCTTACGCAAAACAGGATTATATTTTTTTAGTTCCATGCGGTCAGTTTGCGTACGTCTGTTTTTCGTGGTCACATATCTAGATGAACCAGGTTTTTCAGTACACTCCAAAATCACTTGAACTCTGTTTCCTTTTGCCATTTTCTTATACCTCTTTTAACAGGGTTCCTTTACGACGAGCATCTTTTAAAACTTCAGTAATACCTTTCTTATTGATAGTACGTAATGTTTTAGCAGACACCTTAAGTGTTACCCACTTATCTTCTTCTGGTATGTAGAAGCGTCTTTTCTGTAAATTCAAATTAAAGCGATGCTTAGTCTTATTGTTAGACTTAGATGAACGGTAACCGTTCAGTGCTTTTTTTCCGGTAATATCGTCTCTTCGCGACATCTTATAATAATTGATTTTTCATTGAGAAATAGACGCCAAAGATAGAGCTATTCTCTCCAAACATCAACGTTTTTAGTAGTATTTTTATCAAAAAACTGAATTATTCACATTTTTCTGCAATTATCCACATTAATGGGGTTGCAAAATTTGGTTGAATTTGGCTTCAGAATTTTAATCTCTATTTTTTTTGATATAACTCTTCACTTTTTTTGATTTTGCCCGTGTAAGCACTATTTTCGACTATCAAATTACACATCTAACCAAGCTATCACCCCTTATTTATGGCGAAAAATAAACCTACCGATTACAAGGCTTCAAATATTCAAGTTTTGGAGGGTCTTGAAGCGGTAAGAAAGAGACCTGCTATGTACATTGGCGATACGGGTCAACGAGGTTTGCATCATCTTATTAACGAAGTAGTTGATAACTCCATTGATGAAGCTCTTGCAGGTCATTGCGATCACATCATAGTTCAAATTAATGAAGACGGTTCCATGACCATAGAAGATAACGGTCGTGGTATTCCTGTTGATATGCACCCTAAGCTTGGAATCCCTGCAGTTGAGGTTGTTCTGACCAAATTACATGCCGGTGGTAAATTCGACAAAGATTCTTATAAAGTTTCCGGTGGACTTCACGGAGTAGGTGTAAGTTGTGTGAATGCTCTTGCGACTGTTTTCAAGGCAGAAATTCACAGAGACGGCACGATCTACAAAATGGAATTCGAAAAAGGAATTACCACTAAGCAACTTTCGGAAGAAGGAAAGAGTGATAAAACCGGTACGATCATCAATTTCATGCCGGATCCTTCTATTTTTACCCAAACTACAGAATTTAAGTTCAATATTATTGCCGACAGGATGCGCGAACTGGCCTTCCTGAATCCTGAAGTTACCATTGAACTCATCGACGAAAGAGAAGAGGACGAAGAGCTCGGGAAAGAAGTTTATCACTTTGAAGGTGGAGTTAGTGACTTTGTTCAGTATTTGGATGAAAACCGTGAATCTCACATGGAAAAACCCATATTTATACAAGGAGAAGTTGAAGGGGTTCCGGTTGAGCTTGCCATGCAATACAACAACACTTATGCTGAAAATGTCCACTCTTATGTAAACAACATTAATACACGAGAAGGTGGTTCTCATGTTTCCGGATTCAGAAGAGCATTAACAAGATCTTTAAAAAGCTACGCTGAAAAGAATAAGATCATAAAGTCTAACAGTAAAATTTCTATTTCAGGTGAAGATTTCAGAGAAGGAATTACAGCTGTTTTAAGTGTTAAGGTTGCAGAACCTCAATTCGAAGGTCAGACTAAAACCAAGCTTGGTAATTCTGAAGTTCAAAGCGCTGTAGAAGTTACTGTTTACGATCAACTTAATGAATATTTAGAGCAGAATCCTAAAACTGCAAAAAGGATCATTGAAAAGGTTGTTCTTGCTGCAGAGGCAAGGGAAGCAGCCCGAAAGGCTCGTCAGTTAGTTCAACGAAAAAGCGTAATGAGTGGCGGTGGTCTTCCCGGTAAGTTGGCAGATTGCTCCATCAAAGATCCCGAACATTGCGAAGTTTACCTGGTGGAGGGTGACTCTGCGGGTGGTTCAGCTAAAATGGGTCGTAATCGTAGTTTTCAAGCTATTCTTCCTCTTCGTGGAAAGATCCTGAATGTGGAAAAAGCAAAGATCAACAAGATCCTGGAGAACAAGGAAATTCAAGCAATGATTACAGCGCTTGGAACAGGAGTTGGTCACGGCGATGAGGCATTCGAAGTAGAAAAACTCCGGTATCATAAGATCATTATTATGACGGATGCTGATGTTGATGGTTCCCACATTCGAACTTTATTACTGACATTTTTCTATCGATATATGCGTCCACTTATTGACAACGGGCACATGTATATAGCAACACCCCCTCTTTATAGAATTACCGTTGGTAAAACTATTGACTATGCATGGGATGAAGCCACGCGAGACAAAATGGTTAAAGAACTCAAGAAAGGTCGTCGCAAATTTGATATTTCTCGCTATAAAGGATTGGGAGAAATGAACCCAAGTCAGTTGTGGGAAACCACAATGGACCCGGAAACCAGAACTCTTCAATTGGTAACTGTTGAAAGTGCGGCAACTGCAGATAAAATGTTCTCCACATTAATGGGAGATGAAGTCGCTCCACGTAGAGAGTTCATCGAAAGAAATGCCAAGTACGCAAAAATCGATATTTAAGCCGAAACAATACAAAAAGAATTTATTATTTAAGATATGGCTAGAGAAAAAATTATACCTATTACTATAGAAGACGAAATGGAATCATCCTACATCGATTATTCGATGTCGGTGATTGTATCTCGTGCACTTCCGGATGTTCGTGACGGATTAAAGCCGGTACACAGAAGGGCTTTATTTGGAATGAGTGATCTTGGAATGCTTCACAATCGTGGCTACAAGAAAAGTGCTCGTATTGTTGGTGAGGTTTTGGGTAAGTATCACCCGCATGGTGATACTGCTGTTTATGACACTATCGTAAGAATGGTTCAGGATTTCTCTTTGAGATATCCGCTTGTTGACGGCCAAGGTAACTTTGGTTCTGTTGATGGTGATTCCGCAGCTGCAATGCGTTATACAGAAGTTCGTATGGACAGAATTGCAGAAGAACTTTTGACTGATTTAAATAAAGACACAGTAGATTTTCAATCGAACTTTGATGATACGCTCGAAGAACCTACTGTTATGCCTGCGGCTCTTCCGAACCTTCTTATAAATGGTTCATCAGGTATTGCGGTTGGGATGGCCACAAACATGGCTCCGCATAACTTGACGGAAGTTATAAATGGAATAACCGCTTACATCCAGAATCAGGATATTGAAACCAAAGAATTAATGGAGCATATTACAGCTCCGGATTTTCCAACGGCAGGCATTATCTATGGATATGAAGGAGTAAAAGAAGCTTACGAAACTGGTCGTGGAAAGATTACTCTGCGAGCAAGAGCTAGTACTGAAGAGCTTAGGGGCGGTAGAGAGCAAATTGTCATTACCGAAATTCCTTATCAGGTTAATAAGAGTACGCTGATTCAAAAAGTTGCTGAACTTGTTAATAACGAGAAAATAACTGAGATCTCAGAAATTCGTGACGAGTCCGATCGTGACGGTATGCGTGTTGTTATCATTCTTAAGAGATCTGCTAATGCAGGAGTGGTTTTAAACCAGCTTTATAAGTACACCCAAATGCAAACCACTTTTGGTGTAATTAGTTTAGCCCTCGTTAAAGGTCGACCTAAAGTAATGGGTCTTAAAGAATTAATTTTCCACTATGTAGAACACCGCGTTGACGTTGTTATTCGGAGAACGATTTATGATCTCGATCAAGCAGAAGCGCGCGCTCATATTTTAGAGGGACTTAAAATTGCGCTTGATAATCTTGATGAAGTAATTAAGACTATTCGTGCTTCAAAAAATCCACAGGAAGCAAACGTTGGGCTTCGTAAGCAATTCGCATTAACAGATATCCAGGCAAAAGCTATTCTGGAAATGCGCCTTCAAAAACTTACCGGGTTAGAGCGCGATAAGATCGATACTGAGTATCAAGAAATTGTAGACAAAATTGAACGTTTCCGTGAAATTTTAGCCAATAGAGATATCCAGTTTGATATCATCAAAGCAGAGCTACAGGATATCAAAGAGCGATATGGTGATGAACGAAGAACACAAGTTGTGTACTCCGCTGATGATTTCAATATCGAAGATATGATTGCTGATGAAGATGTAGTTGTTACTATTTCTAATAAAGGCTTTATCAAAAGAATGCCTGTTAGCGGATACAGAAGACAACGTCGCGGCGGAAAAGGAATGAAAGGAACTACCACCAGAGATGAGGAGTGGGTAGAACATTTATTCGTAGCCACCAATCATAATTACATTCTCTTCTTTACGGAAAAAGGACAATGTTACTGGTTGAAGGTTTATGAAATACCTGAAGGAGGTCGCCTTGCTCGAGGTCGTGCAATTGTGAATCTCATTGAAATTGATAAAGAAGATCACATTAAAGCCTTTGTCCCTGTTAAAACCCTGGATGATGAAGAGTATGTGAAAAAGCACTCTATCATTATGGCAACTAAAGAAGGACAGATCAAAAAGACTTCACTGGAAGCTTATTCACGTCCAAGACGTGATGGCATTATCGCGATTAACATCAAGGATGGTGATTCTCTTCTTGGAGCAGAACTTACAGATGGTGACAGCAACATTATTCTGGCCAATAAAAACGGTCGCGCCATCAGGTTCCACGAATCTGAAGCTAGAGAAATGGGTAGAAACACTTCCGGTGTTCGTGGCATGAATCTCGGCAAAGATGATGAAGTTGTGGATATGGTTGTGATTCGCAATACTCATGAAGCTACTGTTCTGGCTATCTCAGAGAATGGATTCGGAAAACGGTCCCTCGTTGATGATTACAGAGAACAATCTCGTGGCGGTAAAGGCGTGATAACACTAAAGGTTACTAAGAAAACCGGAAGTCTTATTGCCCTTAAAGAAGTCACTGATGAGGACGACCTTATGATCATTACCGAAAGAGGTAAAGTGATCAGAATGGGTTGTTCAGGAATACGAACTATGGGAAGAAATACTCAGGGTGTTCGTATTATGAGACTAGATGACGAAGGAAACATCGCTGCCGTAACTCGTGTGGCAAATGAGGAAGAAGAAGAGGTTTAGAACCTCTTTTACTTTCGAGGTTTTCAAAAGAGGTTTCATTTTATGAAACCTCTTTTTTTATGCTGAATAATTTACTGCTCCAACATTTCCTTAAGAAGCTTCTTTCTCTTGGAAATCAACTCCTGAGGAGAAAGAATTTTCACCTGTTTCCCGAACTGGAGTAACCACACATTTATAAATTCCAGATTTTCAATTTCGAAGCTCACTTTAATTTTTTCGGATTTTTCATCCAATACCTTAAAATTTTTAGTGGGGAGATTTGCCTTAAACCGCTTATATCCTTCTTTATCTAGTAACACCTCTACTTTATGCTGCGCGCCGTCAAATCTAAAAATTAAGTCCTCTATGGACATTTCCTTCTTTTCTACAAAATCTTCTTCTAAAATTTCTATATCACGCACCCTATCAAGAATAAAGTTCCTGAAATCTCCTCGAAGGTGAGAAAACCCGATCATATTCCAGTGGTCTTGATAAAAAACCAAAAGGTAAGGGTCCACTTTTCTGATTTTCTTCTCTCCGGATTTTGCCGTGTATAAAAACTGTATTCTCTTTTTCTGAGAAATCGCGCTACTTATTTTATACCAGTTGCCCCCTTCCTTTTTCTCCGAACCGAATTTCAGATAAGGATCTACAACCGTCTTTTTTTGCAAAGAAGTCATAAAATCTTTCAATTCATCCGGAAGCACATTTTTTATTTTTACCTCAACCCCCTTTGCATCCTCTACAAGTCTGGCATCGATCTGTGATTTTACAAAATTAAGCCCCACAATAATGGTTGCCAACTCATGAGACGAAAACATGAGTGGTGGTATTTTAAATCCAGGCATCACCCCATAGCCACTATATTTATCCCAGGTGATGGGTACATTGATCTCCTGTAAAGCATTGAAATCCCTGAATATAGTTCTTTTACTTACGTCGAAGTAATCCGCGAATTCCTGAACAGTCTTACGATCTCTCCCCTGTTGAAGCATCAACATTAATTTCAATCTTCTCTCAGAACTATTCATTCGCACCCCTGCTTAGCTCTACAACTCCCTTCCCCTCATAAAACGGATCCATAAACTTATCATCCAGTTTAATTATGCTTAATTTAAAAGAACCATTTAGGTTTTTCGCTTCTTCGACCGCCTCTTCATACCCCTTAAGAAAAATGATCTTGCTCCATTTTTTTTCCTTTACCATACTATAAAGCTGGTCAATCTTAAAGGCGTGTTTTGTAATAATTATCGCTTCTTTGTCCCAGCGCATCTCACGAACATCTCCCTGTCGACCCTTAACCCGATCAGAAAGATTCAAACCCAATATCATGTCATTAACCGCAAAAACCTTCTTGGAAACAATGTCATTGATCTCAATTTGCTTATTCTTAAAACATAACGAAAGCGGCAAGCCCGGCAAGCCACCCCCGGAACCGGTATCAATAAAAAAACCGCTCTCCCGATAACTTTCGAACAAAGAAGTGTACAGACTATGCTTCACGTGTTTCTTCAGAGTTTCACGTGAAACATCTCTGCTCACAAGATTTATTTTAGAATTCCACCAAAGAAGCCGCTCAACATAAGCGCTCAGCTCTTCTTTGTTTTCATCATACAAAGACTCAATTCGACCCTGCTCTTCTTTTGTTATGTAACGGATCGAATGTTCCACGTGAAACTCACCCCTTAAGGTAAACCATTAGCACAGACACATCACTTGCCGACACTCCGCTTATCCTACTCGCCTGCCCGATGGTTTCCGGTTTTATTTTTGACATTTTTTGCAAGCCCTCAGAGGACAAGCTCTTTATTTTTGAATAATCTAAAGAAGAAGGGATTGGCGTGTTTTCCTTCTGAGCCAACTCTTCTACCATTTCAAACTCTTTTTGAATATAGCCCGAGTACTTGACTTGTATTTCCGCTTGCTCAAGAACATAGTTGTTTGTAGTAACTTCTTCGATGCAACTATTCAGATCTGTGTCCGCGCTCATCATATCAAACAGAGAAACCTGAGGCCTTGCCAATACCGTTTCCGCTTTCACCGGTTGGTTCAAACCAGTAGTTCCAAGCTCTTTAAGTTTTGCGTTCAAAGCTTCCGGTCTAACCGTTTGGTTTGATAATATATCCAGCACACGATTCAGTTCTGATTTCTTTTCGAGGACTTTGTCAAGCCTCTCTTTGCTTGCGAGACCAATCTTGTAGCCAATCTCAGTTAACCTAAGGTCAGCGTTGTCTTGCCTCAATAAAATTCTATGCTCTGCCCTGGAAGTAAACATTCTGTAAGGTTCTTCAGTCCCCTTGTTGATCAGATCGTCGATCAACACTCCAATATATGCTTCAGACCTTTTGAGAATTAACGGTTCTTTGCTCTGTACTTTCAGCGCAGCATTAATCCCGGCCATCAATCCCTGACAGGCCGCTTCTTCATAACCGGTAGTTCCGTTTATTTGGCCTGCAAAATACAAACCGCTTACTCTCTTTGTTTCCAGCGTTCTTTTAATTTGATGCGGCGGGAAGTAATCGTATTCAATTGCATAGCCCGGACGTAGCATTACTACATTTTCAAAACCGGGTATTGTTTTCAACGCCTCCAGCTGAATGTCTTCAGGAAGAGAAGTTGAAAAACCATTCAGATACATTTCATAAGTATTCCATCCCTCCGGCTCCAGAAAAAGCTGATGCCTGTCACGATCTGCAAATCTATTGATCTTATCCTCAATACTAGGACAATATCGCGGTCCTGTGGACTTGATCCTTCCGTTAAACATCGGGCTTCTGTCAAATCCCTTTTTCAGAACCTCATGAACGCTATTGTTTGTATAGCCAATCCAGCAAGTTAATTGATCTTCTTGCGCAGGAAGCTTTTTTGTTAAGAAAGAAAAAGGAGTCGGATTCTCATCGCCGTCTTGAACTTCCAGCACTGAATAATCTATTGAACGACCATCCACCCGGGGCGGAGTACCTGTTTTTAAACGGCCTACAAGGAAGCCCTTGTTTTCTAGAGCGGCAGAAATACCAACAGATGCCCTCTCTCCAGATCGACCTCCCCCATAGTTACTATCGCCAATATGAATCAATCCGTTTAAGAAGGTGCCACTTGTAAGGACTACACTTTTAGAGTAAAACTTCTGCCCTGTTTGGGTGACTACTCCCTCGACCTTATTATCTTCGGTGAAAATGAGATCAACAACGTTGTCCTGACGGAAAAATAGATTCTCTTTTTGTTCGAGCAATTCTCTCATTTTCTGAGCGTAAAGCATTCGGTCGCTTTGGCATCTCGGGCTCCACATTGCCGGACCCTTACTTTTGTTGAGCATTTTAAACTGCACGCCTGAAGCGTCGCTAACTATTCCTGAAAGTCCTCCCAGAGCGTCGATCTCTCTAACAAGCTGTCCTTTTGCAACCCCACCCATTGCCGGGTTGCAAGACATTTTCGCAATGGCTTCCAGATTCATTGTTATTAATAAGGTCTTTGATCCTAATTGTGCAGCGGCGGCAGCGGCTTCGCTACCTGCGTGCCCTGCTCCAACAACAATCACATCGTAAGAAGGGTAAATAGAAGACATGAGACTCTTTCTCTTTTATTGGACTTGAAATATACAAACAAAAAAACCCCTCACATAAACTTTATGTGAGGGGTTTGCGATCCGGAAGGGACTCGAACCCTCGACCTCCTGCGTGACAGGCAGGCGTTCTAACCAACTGAACTACCGGACCTAATTGAGAGCACTAAATATACGGTTGATTATCAAAGTAAGTCAACCATTTATTGAAATCTTTTTAATATTTATTTTGAGAGCTCATTTTCGATGGCTGTCACCAACTCATCACTTTGTGGCTTTGTTTGGCTTCTGAACCTTCGGGTAAGATTTCCTTCTTTTGAGATAAGGAATTTTTCGAAGTTCCATTTTATATCTCCTTTAAAATCCGGGTTATCCAGAGCGGTAAGATAGGTAAATAGTTCAGCCTGATCATCACCCTTAACTGAAACCTTTGAGAACATTGGAAACTCAACACCATACTCGAGAGTACAGAATTGTTTTATCTCCTCATCGGTTCCCGGCTCTTGTCCTTTAAAATTGTTTGCAGGGAATCCCAATATAACAAGGCCTTCATCTTTGTACTCCTCATATAAAGATTGTAATCCTTCGTACTGAGGAGTATATCCACACTTGGATGCAACATTTACGATCAAGATCGCTTTTCCTTCATAGGAATCCAGAGAGATCATTTTACCGTCAATGTTTTCTGCTTTGAAGTCATAAATTGAGTTTGAACTGAAGTGAGCTGACCCAAACACTAATGTCAGAATAAAAATTAATCCTATTTTCATGAAATATTGCCGTTATTTATCGTTTACCTTTAAATGTATATTTAATTAAGTTAGTTCCAATGAAAAATATTCTTGTTTTATTATTTTTAATAACCGCCTATTCCCCGGCTTACGCTCAAATGTTTTCTGTAGGCGGACAAACTCAACAGCGAGAGCCCGCTTCTTCAAGCTATTTTAGAATTGGATACAGCCTGGTAGATTTTAACTACACAGGAAATAGTAGCAACCTGCCGAATCAGCAAAGACTAGACTTTGAATCACCGGCACTAACTTTTTTCTTTGAGAACACATCTCTGAGCGCTTCTTTAAGTTTTGTTAACGGGCTAACAACATCGGGCAATGAACGTTATTTGAACCTAGGTATAGACTACCTTAATCACTTCTCTTTTGTACGAACGCGTACGTTTCAGCTCGGTATTCCCTTCGGCTTAAGCTCAAGCCTTGTGAATGTTCAAAATGAACAAGAGAATAATGATTTTAGCCAAACTGTTTTTGCTTTTGGAGCCGGAGCCTTTGTTTCTGCCCAAATTCCTGAAAGACTTTCTTTCTCAGTTGAAGGGATTCCTTCTTACGGTTTCAGTAATTCGAGAGGAGGACTTTTCGGAGGGTCAAATAAAAGTCTTTTAGTTAGAGCGCGTCTTAATTTTCTGAACCTTATTAAAAGTCGGAGCATTAGTCTTGGTTATGATTATAAATTCTCTTCGTACGACCTTGATTCAGATGATTTTGATTATGACCTTTTATACCATAGAATAACACTAGGAATTTCGCTTTGAAACCCGACAAACTCCTACTGGAACTAGAACAACTTTTAGAACAGTGTAATTACACATTAAGAAAAGAGCGCGGCTCATTTAGAGGGAATAACTGCGTAATTGAAGGCGACCGCTTGGTCATCATCAATAAAAACAAACCGATTGAGTCACAAGTCGGGACTATTGCCAGAATACTTAGCGATATTGACTTGAGCGCCATCTATATAAAGCCTGCTGTCAAAAAGGAATTGAATATTTTATGGGAAAGATTAGTTCTTTCTCCCCGAAGCTCTATTGACGAACTGGATTTTTTATAATGAAATTAACTTTTCTTGGTACTGGAACTTCTATGGGCGTACCGGTTGCGGGAGGCTTCGGGGCGAACCGGTTTTCTAAGGATCCGAGAAATACTCGCACAAGGTGTTCTGCCTGGATACAAACTAAAGATACTTCCATTTTAATAGATGCGGGACCGGAGTTTCGCATTCAAAGCATCCGTTCAAGAATAAGGAAGATCGACGGCGTTCTTATAACCCATGAACATATGGATCATGTGACTGGACTAGATGACCTGAGAGCATATAATTATGTTCAGGAAAGCTCCATTCCTTTATACACTTCGGCTTCTTGCATAGAATCGATAAGATCTCGTTTTGATTACTTGTTTGGAGAGAATAAATATCTGGGTTCTACTTCATTAGACCTGATTGAAGCATCAAAAACTTTTTATTTAAATGATATCGAGATAACCCCTCTTCCTTGTTTTCACGGAGACCTGAAAATTCTGGGGTTTAGGATCAACGACTTGTGCTACCTAACTGATGTGAAAGAAATCCCCGAGTCTACTAAAGAACTGATTCGTGGATCTAAAGTAATTGTTATCAGCGGGCTAAGATGGGAGCCCGAACACCCAACTCATCTTACTATCCCTCAAGCCGCTGACCTCATCAATGAACTCGAAGTTCCACGCGGTTACCTTATTCATATGAATAGCTATGTTGATCATGAGCCATCAAACAAAAAGTTGCCTGACAATATAAATTTAGCCTATGACCAACAAGTAATTGAAGTCGATTAAAGAAACTTCTTTAGTTCTTCGTTCGTTTTGAGCTGCTCCACTATCTCCTTAACTCCTTGCGCCTGATTAAGGTCACATATAAGAATGGCGTCATCTGTTTCAACAACGGCTGTATTTTCCATTCCCACAAGTGATATCATCTTACCGGAATTAGAAACAACCAGATTTTTTTGAGAACCCGTAAATGTAACGTTAACTGCCTGGATAGAATTACCATCTTTATTCTTTTCTCCAAGATCGTAAACCGCTGTCCAGCTTCCTACATCATTCCAACCAAACTCTCCGGGAACCACAAAAACACTTTTTGCTCCCTCCATCACCCCATAATCAATTGAGATAGATTCGCAGTCCTGATAAAACTCGTTTACCGCAGCTTTGTGTAAATCTGTATATAAATCCTGTGAATTTAATTTAAGCAACTCAAACATCTCAGGAAGTTGATTCTTAACTTCATTCAGAACGGTATCCGCTCTCCAAATAAACATTCCACTGTTCCAGTAGTAATCTCCTGAGTCCAAAAACTCCTGAGCTTTAACCAGGTCAGGCTTTTCCTTAAATGCTCTTACTTTTTCGACATTATTATCAGCAATTTCTTCTGCAACAGAGCTGTCAGCGTGGATATAGCCAAACCCTGTTTCCGGTCTGTCGGGTTTTATACCTATTGTTACCAGGTCGTCTCCTGACTCCGCCTTTTCAATTGCAGTTTTTAAAACTCTTCTGAATTCCTCCGGGTTAGTAATGTGATGGTCTGCAGGAAGGACTACCATTACAGCATCCGGATCTTGTTTTATTAAAAGCTCTGCGGCTATAGCAACACAAGGAGCCGTGTTTTTTGCAACAGGCTCCCCCACTATATTTGTGTCAGGAACTTTCGGAAGTTGCTCTTTTACTATATCAACATAGTCATCGTTTGTTACTACGAGTATCCGCTCCTGCGGAATCAACTCTTTTACTCGTTCAGCGGTGTTTTGAATCATTGTTCCTTGACCAAACAAATTCAAAAACTGCTTTGGATATTTTTTGGTGCTTTTTGGCCAGAATCGTGTTCCCGAACCGCCCGCCATTATAACTGCATATACCATTTAAAGATCTCTTCTGATGTTAGTAAAACCTTAAGGTATGAATTCTTGTATTCTTAATGAACTTTACGAAGAGTAAATTTGAAAGTGGTGCCTTCATTGACCTTGCTATCAAAATATAACTGCTCTCTGTGGGCTTCTATTATATGTTTAACTATCGCCAGGCCCAGCCCTGTTCCGCCTCTTTCTCTGGACCTTGATTTATCTACTCTGAAGAATCTCTCCGTTACTCTTGGAAGATCTGCTTCGTCAATCCCAATACCTGTGTCCTTAACGATCAGCAAAACCCTGTTCTTATCTTTTTTAAAGTTTACCACATCTATTTCTACTTTACCGCCCTTTATATTGTACTTAACACCATTCTCAATTAGGTTTATGAGCACCTGTTTAATTTGGTTCTTGTCAGCCTTTACCTGAATATTCTTATCAAAGTCATTTAATATTAAGGCCACCTCATCTCTTTCCGCTTTATGGTGCAAGCTGTCTATCACATCGTGTATTACTTCGTACAGATAAAATGGCTCCATGTCAGACTTCAGCTCTCCTGTTTCAAGCTTGGATATTTCCATTAAGTCTTTTGTCAGATAGATCAACCTATTAACATTCCTCATTGTTTTTTTAAGGAATTCCCGGTTTACGTCTTCATCTTCTAGCGCACCGTTTAAAAGTGTTTCTACAAATCCCTGGATTGCAAAAATTGGCGTCTTTAATTCATGAGATATATCGCCAATAAATTCTTTCCTGTAGTTTTCAATTCTGTTCAACCGCTGGATTTCTCTTTCTATAGTTCGGCTTGATTTCACAAAATGTTTAACCAGATAATCAATCTCATCACTATAATTGGTTGTTATATCCTGATATTCCGCAAACCTTTTTTTGGAAATATTACGCGAAATTTCCTCGAGCTTGTTGAGTCTGTTATACTGTAACTTATAATTGAAGAAGTAGGAAATCAGCAATACAAGAATAGCTATACCGAAAGCTGCTAAAAAAGAGTTTAATAAGGAAAGTCCGGAAAAGATGATAAGAACTAAAAAAGAAGACGCCCCTGACGCCAGAGAAGAATACAGGGCTATCCTTAATCCCAGCTTAAAAAGCCAAACTTTTTTCTTTTTTGATGCAGTCATTCTTTAAATCTATATCCGACACCCTTTACCGTTTCAATATAATGATCCCCGAGTTTCTCTCTTATTTTTCTAACATGAACATCAACTGTACGATCAACAACATAAATATTGTCGCCCCAAACCTTGTTTAAAAGAGTTTGTCTGTCCAAAACTTTTCCCTTTCTGCTGGCCAGGAAAAAAAGCAATTCAAATTCTTTTCTTGGTAAATGAAACTCTTCTCCGTCTTTATATACGATATAACGATCTCTGTCTATTGTTATATTATGAACTTCAAGAATGTTGGTGGCCTCTTCCTTTTCATCAAATCTTCTCAACACCGCTTTGATTCTTGAAATAAGCTTCGTTGTGCTAATCGGCTTCGTTATATAGTCGTCGCTACCTTTGTTTAAGCCTTCGACCTCGGTTTTCTCGTCGCTTCTTGCTGTTAGAAGTATTATCGGAATTCTTTTAAGCTCAGCATCCTTTCTCATTACTTCGACCGCTTGCAATCCGTCCATTTTCGGCATCATAATATCGAGCAAGACCAAATCCGGACTATGCTCTTTCGCCATCGCAATACCCTCTTCTCCATTTTCGGCTTTAAGCACATTAAACCCTTCCTTTCGGAGATTATACTCAATTAAATCTAAGAGATCTTTTTCGTCGTCAACTACAAGAATGGTTTGCTTTGCCACTTCTTTAAGGTTTAGTTAAGAGGTATGGTAAGTTCTGCTACAATGGTACTAATGTCTGCCATTAATATAAAATGAAGAAATTGTTACGTGAATTAAATTAAGCGTTCAAAATGAAGAATTATACGCTCAAATCTTTTTTGTTTTCCTTTGTTTATTACGCCTGTAATCTAATCAATGAAACAAATCCGAATAATCACGCTCGTTCTACCCGCCCTGCAGTAGAATGAATTATTTGTTTAAGTAGCTAAGCGCCTTCTTAATTGCCGCTGGAACCGTTTTAACATCTTCTTCTTGTAATGCCTTTGAAGCCGCTTCTTCTGCCTGTCGTTTTTTGAAGCCTAAAGATTCCAGCGCTGACACTACTTCGTCTGTTATGTTTCCGGCCGCCGGTTTTGAAACTCCTCCTGAAGTCTTAACATCTCCAAGCTTGTCTTTTAATTCTAAAATTATTCGCTCTGCAGTTTTTTTGCCTATTCCGGGAACTCTGGACAATGAAGCAGCATCCTTTCCCGTAATAGCACCAATTAAATGATCTGCCGGCAAACCGGAAACAATTGTAATCCCCAGCTTTGGTCCCACGCCTTTTACTGTTATCAGTTTTTCAAACAGTTGCATTTCGTCTTTAGCATAAAACCCGAACAACCTCTGATCGCTGTCTGTTATATGATGATGAATAAGAAGCTTTACTTCTGTTCCTTGTTTCAGGTGAGCCAATGTTTGTGCTGAAATTTCCACTCCGTAACCTACGCCCCCGACATCAAGGTGTGCTTTATTTTCTTCCAACTCTTCTACATAACCTTTTAGAAATGTGATCATGCTCCCTTAACCCTATCCGGATTGTCCGCAACAAAACTTGCCCAATCCGACTTTTTATTATTTTGATGTGTTTTCTTTTTTGTAACTCCCGGCAAGCCTTTTCCTTTCATATAATGACACCAGGCAACTGCCAGTGCATCCGTTGCGTCGTTCTTAAGCTTTTCATCCGGCAGTGTTACCATTTTATCCAACATAAAAGCCACCTGATCCTTACTCGCATTTCCATTCCCTGTGATTGCCTTTTTTACTTCTTTGGGATAATACTCAAAAGCAGGGAGATTGTTGTTTTTGATAGCTAATATCGCGGCGGCCTGAGCTCTTCCTAATTTCAACATTGCCTGAGGATCAACTCCATAGATCGGTGTTTCAACAGCGCAAGCGGTAGGGGAGTTTGATTTAATGATTCCGGAGATCTGATCGAATATATATTTTAACCGATCGGAGTGATCTTCCATATGCGCCATTTTTAGAACATCGCAACGGAGCGCAACCAATTTTCCCTTTTCCTCGGTGAGCACAGCATACCCCGTAAAGCGGGAGCCGGGGTCAATTCCAAGGATTATTTCAGGCATGGTTTGTTGTTTAATTCTTTCAATAAGGGTCATCCTGAACTTGTTTCAGGATCTTAAGCAACGGCTAATAATCTATTATAAACTTCTTTTCTATAATTTTATACAGAAGTAGCCTTTATAAATAATCAATTAGTTTCAGCAATATACTTATCACCTTTGCTATCGTATGTAGACGTTCTTAATTCAGCTTCTCTACAAAGATCCTGAAACAAGTTCAGGATGACCTAATAATGTTTTTGTAGTATTTAAAATTATTCTTCGTCTTCTGAGTAAAGCTTCGCTAGGTCTTCCATCATTTCTTCAGAAATACCATTCGTTACAAAGCCTCCGTCGTGGAACAAATTCTGCATAGTTACCTTTCTTGTCAGGTCAGAAAACATCGCTACACAATAATCGGCGCATTCATCAGCAGAAGGATTTCCCATTGGGGCCAACTTCTCTGCAAAAGTATACATCCCGTCAAAACCTTTGATTCCTGAACCTGCTGAAGTTTTAGTCGGCGCCTGAGAAATCGTATTCACTCTGATTCCTCTGTGAGCCAATCTACTTCCGTAATTTCTGGCGATAGACTCGAGCAACGCTTTTGCATCATTCATATCAGAATACTTACTGAAAATTCGCTGAGCACCAATATAAGAAAGAGCGATCACGCTTCCTCCATCATTCAAGATTCCCGCTTCATCTGCATGATGCAGAACTCTGTGAAGAGACACCGCCGAAATATCGAGCGACTGTTGATACCATTTATAATTTATGTCCGTGTATTCCTTTTTCTTTCTGATGTTTGGAGACATCCCAATGGCATGAAGAATGAAGTCCACACTTCCGAGCTCTTCTTTCACCTTCTCCATCATCTCCTTAACCGCATCGTCGTCCGAAACATCACAAGGAATTATTGGCGCGTCTATTTCTTCAGAAAGAGCATTCAGCGCTCCCAACCTTAATGCAATCGGTGCATTTGAAAGAACCATGTTTGCTCCTTCTCTGTCACAAGCCAATGCAACGCGCCATGCAATACTTCGATCATCCAGCGCTCCAAAAATAATTCCCTTTTTTCCTTTAAGTAATCCGTTTCCTTCGCTCATTATCTAAAATTTCTTTTCTGTTTATATGATGAGTGAAAATCATCATTCTTAAGCTAAAATGATAGTGGGAATGAAAATCGAATATTGAACTCTCTATGGTTTTTACTATCATCCACATATGTCGTTAAAGTTTAAAAGAAATTATTACTTAGATAAACTCGATAAATTGATGAGCACTGAGGCTTCTTCAAAAACGCCCACGATTGCTTATCTGAATCCTGACGGTGTTGCCCGCGGATGGATTCTTATTGCCGCTGTTTCAACGCCTTATTTGCTTTGGCTTTTATTCAAGTTGAAAAAAATCGGTTGGCTGGTTTCTTTTACGCTCTTTGTTCTTGGCCCTTTCTTGATCAACTATTTTATAATAGCAGACACAAACGCAGGACTTCTGGTCTGGGCGATTACTTTAATTGATTGGGCGGTGTTTCTGTTCCTTCTTAAGAACAGCTATAATACCTGGCGAGAGCCTGATTTTAAAAATACACCGGGTTCGGATTTTGAATAATCATTCTTTAAGAACTCGTTGGCACAATTTCAATAATCTGAATTCCTAAATTTTCTTCGTCTTTAAGCATTATCAAATTACCTCTCTTCGTTGTCCCAAGGATAGCTCCCGAAACTTTAACTTCTCCAATAAAATCAAATGTGTTTTTATCATAAACCCCCACAAAGTGGCTGCTTTCATTTAGAACTCGATTTCTCTTGTAAATTCCGCTGTCGTTTCTAAATACTAAATATAAATATGAATCATTGTGAGCCAGATGTAAACTAATACTTTGTTCTTCAGATAAGTATCTAGACATTTCCTGAGGGTTAGACGCCATTGTTATAAATTTTTCAGAAACCTTAAAAGAAGGTGGGTGTATTTCTGTTGACCCAAGAAGATCTCCAGTCGCTGTTGAAAAAGCTTGTATCTTCGGGGTTTTACCCTGAACCGTGTATACAATTTCGTTCTCACAATCGAGAGAATAAGATGTCTCCTGAAGTATATCTTTCCTTCCATTAAAGAAAGGGTCGTAGCCGCCAAGCGTATCGATTAAACTTAAGTTTTTATCAAACTTTGCAATGGTCGGAGTTGATGGTCGTGGTGCGACATCAAGCATCTGACCACCCGCATACCACATATCATTACAAAAAGATATGTTTCTCGAAGTTATAGAGATTCCCGTTTTAACTTCATAGGGGTATAAGCTTACCTCCCCGGACTCTCTATTATATAATTTAAATAATGCTAAGGCTTTGTCTAAAATTAAAACCTTATTTGAATCCCGTGCTCCAAAAAATCTTGATGTTAATAGTTCTTTAGGACCCCGCCCTTTTTCGCCTATTTTTTCGATAAAGTTGCCTTGATAGTCCGTTATTACAACACCCACTACGGAACCGTAATTTGTAAAGAGTAATTCATCCTTGTCGGGATTATCTACTACTTGTGTATAAAGTCTTAGTAAATATTCTTGGGTTGTTTCGCTCAACTCAAAATCATGGATAGGAACAGCTTTAAGTTTTTCTTGTTCTTTTTTATTAACACAACCTGAAAAAAACACGCCCAAAATTATAATAGATATAAAAATGAACGTGCTTTTTTTGAAACAGTATTTCATTCTTTTAGACATACAGTATTAAGTATATTCGCAATAAACACGAGTTCTGGACTCTGGAGACGTCCAACATCCCTCAACACACATATCCCATGAAGAAGAATTTCTGCTACTTAGATAGAAAATCATAGGATTCCCAACCTTAGATTTACGCTAAAGCTCCTAAAAGATGAGAAGCTGTTTTCTTTCTTAATAGGCTCATATATAACTATGATCGAACTTTTTTCAATATTAAGGCTAACCCCAATGGCTAAGTTTAACATTTGTTTTTTATTAAATAGACTCTCCTCGCCTTCCGTTGTTGTTATATCATCTAATACCCTTGTTGTTGAAATACCATATAAAAAAATTGGGGCTGCCCCTGAGGGTGAAAGTCGTCTTCCATACAAAAACCTGAACTTTAACGCATCTACTTCAAGCCTTTTATTTCTTTGATTCTGAGAGTCTTCAATAGAATTTAACTTAGAATACATCGCTTCAATAGTAATGCTCCTTGTATTCCTATTCCTGGGTAAGACAATATGCATGGAATATCCAAAGATGGCTCCTTGTTCACCGTTAAACTCTCGAGGTCCGAAAACAGCGTCGCTTTTATTTAAGCCAATTACTACCCCATGACTTATTTTTGGCTTTTCTCTTTCAAAATAATACAGATTTTCAACACCTAAATATGAATTACAGTCCAAAATAAATTCCATTAGCGATGCAGTAGAGTAACTCTGCTTATCGATGTCCCCGATATTACTACAATTGCTAATAGTATTTGTTATTTGGTCTCTAAACTTATATTTGTTTTCCTTATTAACGTAAAGCTTGTCTTCGTATCCTCTAACCACATATTCATTTGAAATTAGCCTGATCAAACCTTTTTGATAGTGCTTTATATAGAAGTTTTGCCGTTCCTCTTCATGAAGAAATAAACTTAAAACCTCGCTATCGATTAATCTTTGTATAAATACTTTTCTTGAAACAACGTTTTCTTGGGACGCCTCTATGTCCGCGTTGATATTAGAAAGTATTATTTTGTGCGGGGTTAAATCTATTTCTAAAACTCTTGATTCAAAAAATTCATTTTGAACCTGAAAAGATTTTATTTCTTCGGGTTTATAACTGGCAATAACCTCATCACTGCCCCCTAAATTTTGAGCAAACTCTATAACTTGAGGTGTTTTTGCCCACCCTAAGTAGTTTATATGTCCATGGGTTGTATCTCCGTCATTACTGATAATGTATCCCGGCTTGTAGTTATCCTGACTTTTAACCTCAAAAGAAAATAACATCGTTAAAAATATAATAATGAAAACCGGAAGACTGATTTTAACACCTTTACGCATCATAAAAACCTATATGTTTGTTTACAACAGATTGAACTATTAAAGCTTCCAAGCTAAGCTTTTATAGATATTTATTCATTAATTATCTTGGTTTTTCCTGCTTCGTATGGGCCCCCTCAATAGCCCTTGCTTCAGATCCTGCCTTTCTGTAAATCTTTCTATTAGTATTGTCATATCTAGCACCTCCCAAAAAAGGTAATTTAAACCAGATATAAGCTCAATACTTCGCCATTCCATGTTCCTCTGTTAATTATTCAAAGTTCTAATAAACTTTATCCACATTACTGTTGATAACCCAAGAATAAACTCGTATTTTTATCGGCTCTGAACTAAGCGAATAATCCTGTTCAAATAAATGTTTGATAGTTTATCCTCAAAATTAGATAAAGCCTTTCAGAATCTGAAAGGCGAAGCTCGTATCACCGATGTAAATATCGCTGAAACTATACGAGAAATTCGTCGTGCTTTATTGGATGCGGATGTTAACTATGAGGTTGCTCGCGAGTTCACGAAAGAAATTCAGGAAAAAGCACTCGGTTCAGATGTGCTCACCAGCGTTAACCCGGGACAGCAATTCACGAAGATCGTGTTTGATGAACTGGTTGAAACTTTTGGTGGCGAAAAATCTGATATCGCAGCTGCCCACACCCCACCTACTGTAATTCTTATTGCAGGTTTACAAGGTTCCGGTAAAACGACCTTTACAGGAAAGTTAGCCCGTTACCTAAAGCAGGAGCATAAAAGGAATCCTCTTCTTGCTGCCGCCGATGTTTATCGCCCTGCCGCCGTAAATCAGCTTAAGTCTCTGGCATCCCAAATTGATGTGCCGGTTTATTCCATTGAACAACAAGATGCCGTTCGCGTAGCTAAAGAAGCTGTCGCCATGGCAAAAAGTTTGGCAATGGATACCGTTATCATTGATACTGCCGGACGTTTACATGTAGATGAGGAGATGATGAATGAGGTCGCGGAAATTAAGAAAGCCGTAAATCCTCATGAAATTTTGTTTGTTGTTGATTCGATGACCGGTCAGGACGCGGTTAACACAGCAAAAGAGTTTAATGAGCGGATCGATTATAATGGGGTAGTTCTTACCAAGTTAGATGGTGACACCAGAGGTGGTGCTGCACTTTCTATAAAAACTGTTGTAAATAAACCGATCAAATTTGTGAGTACCGGCGAAAAGCTGGATGCTCTTTCCCCATTTTACCCAGACCGTATGGCACAGCGCATACTTGGTATGGGAGATGTGGTATCGCTCGTTGAAAAAGCTCAAAAAGAATTTGATGAAGACGAAGCCAAGCGACTACAGAGCCGTATTAGTTCTGATAAGTTCGATCTTGAAGACTTCCTCGAGCAAATTCAAAAGATCAAGAAGATGGGAGATTTCTCCGATCTTGTTTCTATGATCCCCGGCGCCAGCAAAGCATTGGATAACAACGAAATCGATGAAGACGCCTTCAAACCGATTGAAGCTATTATCTATTCAATGACGCCGGAGGAGCGTCAGAATCCGGAAATTCTTAATGGAACTCGTCGTAGACGAATTGCAGCCGGTTCTGGCACTACTGTCCGTGAGATCAATGATCTCATTAAACAGTTCGAACAGATGAAAAAAATGATGAAGACCATGTCCAAAATGGGAAAGATGGGCCGGGCTCTTCAAGGATTAAAAAATTTACCGATTGGTAAGTAACATTATATATACACAACTCACTGGAGAACAACATTGATTAGAATTAGACTTCAAAAGAAAGGACGTAAAAAACGACCAATCTTTCATATTGTAGTTGCAGACAGCAAAGTTGCTCGTGATGGAAGAATCATTGAGCAAGTTGGCCGTTATGACAACGTAACTGAGAAAAAAGAAGTGGTACTCAACGAAGACCGCATTCTTTACTGGTTAGATACCGGCGCTCAACCATCCGACACTGTACGCAAGATCCTTAGAAATGAGGGAGTTCTTTACAAACGTCATTTGATGATGTGGGGAAAAAGCGAAGAAGAGATTGAAACAGCACTTGCTGAGTGGAAATCTTACCGCGACTCTAAAGGAGACGACAGCGATTCCCGTAAAGACAAGCACAAGGACGTTCTTGCTGCAGAAGAAAAAGAATTTAAAGATCAGATTCAGAAAAAGGCGGCTAAAGCAGCTGTTGAATTAGAAACTGAGTCTTCTGACGAAGAAACCGCTACAGCTGAAACTGAAGAGGCTGAAGAAGCTACAACAGAAGAAACTACTGACGAAACTCCCGCTGAAGAGGAAGTTGTTGAAGAAACAGCTCCTGAAGCAGAGGAAGAACCGGAAGTTGAGGCAAAAGAAGCCGCTGAAGAAGTAGAAGAAAATGTAGCTGAAGCTACTGAAGAGCCTGCTACCGAAGAAGCAACTGTTGAAGAAACAGAAGACGCTCCGGCTGAAGAAGAAAAAGAAGAAGTTGCTGAAGAGCCAAAAGCTGAAGCAAGTTCATCTCAAACTTCTGATGACATGACTGCTAAAGAAGCTATCGATCATATCAGAGATACTGATCTTGATGCATTAAAAGGGTTTATTTCTGACGACGAGTCAAGAAAGACCGTTATTGCAGCATGGGAAAGCAAACAATCTGAAGGATAATTTAATCCGGCTCCTATGAATCAGGAAGCCAATATACAACCATTTACTTTAGTCGGGCGCGTAGATCGCTCGCACGGACTTGACGGCGAAGTTAAAATCATTTTTGAGTTTGACGATTCCGAAATCCTGAATGAAATAACTGTTGTGTATTTGCGGAACGAAAGGGGCGACTACTTCCCTGCCCGAATTAAAGATGTTCGGACTGAGGAAAAAAGAAATGAAATTTCGTTCTTTGTACATTTTGAACATATCGCTGATCGCACAGCGGCAGAAGAATTAAAAAATTCAGGCGTATATCTGGAAACAGACCTGGCCAACACTTTAATTCCTGACGTTGAAGAAACAAACAGCTTGCTTCACTTTGATGTTTACAACACAAATGGTAAGCACATCGGAACAGTAATGGACATCATCGAGAATTCCATGCAATCTATTCTGAATGTTTCTTCAAACAATGGATCTCTTCTTATTCCTAATGTTAGCCACTATGTGGTTAAGGAAAATTTTGAAGAAGAATCTGTCATCTGCCAAAACCTGGAAGAACTCGGAGAACTTTAGAAATGAGAATTGATATCATATCTGCAGTTCCGGGATTACTTACAGGTCCGCTGGAAAACAGCATTGTGCAACGCGCCAAAGAAAAAGGACTGGTTGAGATCTTTGTTCATGATCTTCGGGATTACACCGAAGACAAACACAACAAGATTGATGACTACCCTTATGGAGGCGAACCGGGCATGGTGCTGACACCTCAACCGATCTTCAGCTGTATAGACCATCTGACTTCTGAAAGGAAATACGATGAAATCATCTTTACAGCTCCAGATGGAGAAGTGTTTAACCAGGAAGAAGCAAACAAGCTGTCACTATTAGAAAATGTGATCATTTTGTGCGGCCACTATAAAGGAATCGATCAGCGAGTTAGAGATGCATTAATTACCAAAGAATATACCATTGGTGATTACGTGCTTTCAGGAGGGGAACTTCCCGCTATGGTTATTACTGATGCTTTGGTTAGATTGATACCGAATGCCATTGGAGATGCCGGAAGCGCATTAAGCGATTCGTTTCAGGACGGATTACTTGAAGCTCCCGTTTATACCCGTCCGGCCGAGTTCAAAGGAATGAATGTTCCTGAGATCTTAAGATCCGGCGATCATAAAAAGATCGAAGCGTGGAAAAACGAGCAGTCTCTGGCAAAAACCAAAGAACGAAGAAAAGATTTGTACGAAAAATTTAAGAAAGATTATTAACGGCTGATTAGTCAGCAAAGAAACAGAATCATGGATAAGCTAAAACTTGTAGAACAAACGATAGTTAATGACGACATCGCTCAATTCACCGCCGGTGATACAGTGAATGTTCACTACCGTGTACGTGAAGGAGAAAAGGAACGTATTCAGCAGTACGAAGGTGTTGTATTGAATGAGCGTGGAAGCGGAGCTAACAAAACGTTTACTGTTCGTAAAATAAGCAGCAACGTTGGTGTTGAGCGTATTTTCCCTCTTTACTCTCCTTTTATTGCAAAGATCGAAGTTAAAAAACGCGGAAGTGTAAGACGTTCTAAACTATTTTATTTGCGTGAACTAAGAGGTAAAGCTGCTCGTATTAAAGAGCGCGGACAGGAAAGCAAGAAGAAGTAACATTCTCTTTTTAAGAACCGGATTCGGGCGGTCTATTTGAAGCCCGTTTCTTCTTTTTTAAAACTAAATTTATTTAGATGAATATTATTCTTTTTGGACCTCCCGGTGCCGGAAAAGGCACGCAAGCGAAATTACTTCAGGACAAATACTCAATACCTCACCTTTCAACCGGTGATATATTTAGAACTGCGATAAAAAACCAGACTCCTCTTGGCGTTAAGGTTAAGTCTATTCTTGACGCAGGTCAGCTGGTTCCGGATGAAACCGTGGTTGATCTTGTGGCAGATGAGCTTAAAGATCCTAAATATGATAGCGGGTTTATACTGGATGGGTTTCCGAGAACGGTTCCTCAGGCAGAAGCCTTTGATGAAATCGCGGAAAATCAAAACAAAGCTATAGACGCGTTTGTTGTTCTTACTGTACCCGAGAAGGAGTTGATCTCCAGAATTCTTTCAAGAGGACAGGGAAGAACTGACGATACCGAAGAAAAGATAAAAACTCGTTTAGAGGTTTATCACGAAGAAACAGAGCCGGTGCAAAATCACTACTCTTCAAAAGGTGTTGTTAAAGAAATCGATGGCATAGGAACCATTGATGAGATCTTTGAACGTATTGCTTCTTCGTTAAAGTAATTAATTAAAAGCCATCACTTATTGATGGCTTTTTTTATTCATCCTTAAGTTGTTTTATCATAATTCTTGTTTCAGGGACCGCTCCTTTTAATATTGTGAGCTGAAGGCCCCCTAAATAATCAGAAAGCACCTCGAGTTCTTCGGCGTACCATTTTTTAAACTCCCTTTCATTTCCCTCTCCGTAGATCAAAAACTTTCTTGTTTCCGCTTCCAGAATATCGGCTCTTTTTTCAATAACAGAGATCAGGTTCGATCCCCGGTCAAGACTTGCAAGGTAATCTTTTCCGATCGTTGTGAAGTTTTCCGACTCAAACCCCGATCTTACTATCAGCATATTATTAGTGAAGTCGATAGATCGGTTTAGCGATATCTCGTGATCCGGATTGTTGGCTAATTCACTTCTTAAACTGTCAACCTCTTCCTTTGCAGATACAGCTTTCGCATAAAGATCATTCAGATTTAGAAGAAACGTTTCGTAATAATTGACCCTGTTCCTTCTTTCCACAACCTCTTCTCTTAAAGTTGTTAAATAAAAGGCGCCGTAAACCCCTATAAATACGACAAATAGTTCCAGTAAGAGAAATTTCCAACTTCGGTTTTGAATGATTTTTTTCATAGCAATAGATTAAAATATAGACAATCCTGTTTTTGTTGTAAGCCTTTCCAGAACCTCCATTCCCAGAACAGAATTTCCCGCTTTATTTAGCTTTGGACTCCAAACCGCAACGCTGTAATGTTCAGGAAAAACGGCCACTATTCCTCCACCAACACCACTTTTTCCGGGCAGACCAACTTTGAAAGTAAACTCCCCAGCCTGATCATAAAACCCACAAGTGAGTAAAATTGCACTTAGTCTTTTTGACTGAGAAGCATTCAAAATTCGTTCACCGGTTACAAAATGTTTCCCATGATTTGCGTACAACAAAAAGGTTTGCGAGAGTTCTTTGCAGCTCATCTCAATTGAACACATATAGAAATAAAAATCCAGAACATCTTCCACAAGATTTTCAATGTTGCCGAACGATTTCATAAGACTGGCGAGTGCTACATTTCTGTATCCGGTTTCTTTCTCAGACTCAGCTACTTTTTTATTAAAACCAATGCCGGGGTTACCCGACAGCTTTTGTACAAACTCTAAAAATTCCTGTTTTGGATTCTGAAGCTTAGAGATCAGTATATCACAAATAACAAGTGCTCCTGCATTTATAAGTGGGTTTCTTGGAATTCCTGATTCATATTCTAATTGAACCAAAGAATTAAATGGGTTTCCCGAAGGCTCAACGCCTACTCTTTTCCACAATTTCTCGCCCAACATTGGGTACGCCATTGTGAGCGCAAAAACTTTGCTGATACTCTGAATAGAAAATCGCTGCTCATTTTGTCCGATCGCAAAATTTCCTTTTTCCAGACTACAAAGATGTATACCAAAACAATCTTCCTTAACATCAGCAAGTTCCGGAATATAGTCTGCAACTTTTCCCCCAAACTTCCCTTTGTCGAGCTCTGAATCTATTTCATTAAGTATCTTTTGATAATCCATTAGTTTATAACATAGTTTTTAGCCAATTCAAGAAACTCTTTCACTTCCTGTTTTTGCCATTTTTTATCTTCACCGAATTCTTCGGCCAAAATCTCTGCAACCTTTGGAGCAACTTCAATTGCAGCCTCTGCATCTAACAACAAGGCCCGGGTTCTTCGGGATAAAAGGTCCTCTATAGTTTGAGCCCATTCATTCCTAATTGCCCAAACGATCTCTGCTTTAATATACGGAAGGCCCGGATGCAGCTCTTCTTTCATAGAGTCATTTTCTTCCATTATTTTTTCAATAGCTACCCGATCTGAGCCATACACACTCAAAGGATCCTTCTTATCCACATTTTTTAACCAGCCGTGAATACGTTGATTCTTTGTTTTTGTCTTTTTGAATTCCACTCCTGCAACCATTGCCGCCCGATCGATCGTGTCTTCTGCCATCTTTCGATAGGTTGTCCACTTTCCTCCGGCAATAGTAACCAATCCGGATTCAGAAATCTGAATGTGATGGCTCCTGGATATTTCAGAAGTAGACTTTGACTCCGGCGGTTTCACAAGGGGTCTTAACCCTGCAAAAACACTCTTTACATCTTTTCTGGTCGGATCTTTGGTTAAGTACTCTTTCGCATGTTTAAGAATAAAATCTATTTCTTCATCTAATGCTATTGGCTCTAAAGCGGGCTTGTCGATTGGAGTATCTGTTGTTCCCACAAGAGCTTTCCCGTGCCACGGAACAGCAAAAAGAACTCGTCCGTCATCTGTATGAGGAACCATTATAGCCGCGTCTCCGGGCAGAAATTCTTTATCCAGCACCAGATGAATGCCTTGTGCGCACTGAATTATATTTTCGTGTTTTTGATCATCCATTTTGAGTATGGAATCAGAAAAAATTCCCGTTGCATTAACAACTGCTCTGGCTTTGATAGTAAATTCTTCTCCATGTATATGATCCCTTGCAACTACACCGTCAATAAAACCTGAATCGCCTTTTATCAACTCATTTACTTTCATGTAATTTACCGGAGTCGCCCCAAGATCCGCTGCTGTTTGAGCTAAATTGATTGCCAAACGCGAATCATCAAACTGGCCATCATAATAAATTACTCCTCCTCTCAGTCCTTCAGGCTCCAGAGTTGGGATCTTTTCCAGAACTTCTTCCTTTGAAAGTGTTTTAGACTTTTTGATGCCCAGTTTCCCGGCTAAAGCATCATACACTTTCATTCCTATTCCATAAAACGGACCATTCCACCATTCATAGCTTGGAACTATAAACGATTGGTGACTTACCAAATGAGGAGCATTCTGTATAAGCAAGCCTCGTTCATGTAAAGCTTCTATCACCAATGAAACATCTCCTTGTTGTAAATATCGAACCCCACCATGAACCAATTTTGTACTTCTGCTGGATGTACCTTTGGCAAAATCAGCCATATCCAACAACAGAGTTTTGTAGCCTCTGTTTGCTGAGTCCACAGCACAACCCAAGCCCGTTGCTCCTCCTCCAATTATCAGAATATCCCAATAATCGTTGTATTCTCTAAGATGATTAAGTGATTCGGTACGATTCATTTTGGTTATTCAAATTTTAGATATAAAATTAAATTTAGCCCTTACATAAGATCCCGATCCGCCAGCTGGCGGACGGGATGACCATCTTTCTTGAAACAATACTAATTCAAAATTCATCATTTAGAATTATTAATTATTTAAACCCAATTCTTACTCTTCTCTACCGCCTGGTTCCATTTATTTAAAAGCCTTTCTTTTTCTGACGTTTTCATTTCCGGCTCAAACCTTGCATCAATTTCCCATTTCTTTTGTAGCTCATCCGTGTTTTTCCAAAAACCAACAGCTAGTCCTGCTAAATATGCCGCCCCTAATGCGGTTGTTTCCGTTACTTTTGGTCTCACGATCGGAATTCCCAGAATATCGGACTGAAACTGCATCAGTGTTTTGTTTACCGAAGCCCCGCCATCAACCCGGAGCTCTTTAATTGAAATTCCGGAATCTGCTTCCATTGCAGTCAGTACATCTTTCACCTGAAATGCGATTCCTTCAAGCGCGGCTCTTGCTATGTGACCGGCAGTTGCTCCGCGCGTTAACCCATACATGGCTCCGCGCGCTTTCTGATCCCAATGCGGAGCGCCAAGACCTGCAAAAGCGGGAACCAGATACACTCCTCCATTATCTTTTTCTGTCAAAGCCAGTTTTTCTACATCTGCTGATGATTCAATAATTCCCAATCCGTCTCTTAGCCACTGAACCAATGCTCCTGCAATAAAGATTGAACCTTCCAAAGCATAGGTCGTCTCACCGTTCATTTGCCAACCGATCGTAGTTAACAGGTTGTTCTCAGAAGTGATCGCTTTATCACCAGTGTTGAACATGATAAAAGAACCTGTTCCATACGTATTCTTCAGCATCCCGGGCTCAAGACACATTTGTCCGAACAGTGCCGCTTGCTGATCTCCGGCTATTCCTGTAATTGGAATTCCACTTTCAAAACAGTCCAATTCTGCTGCTGCAATTTCTCCACTTGATGAACACACTTTCGGTAATATATTTTCCGGGATGTCCATTAGCTCCAAAAGTTCTGTATCCCATTCTTTATCATGGATATTGAAAAGAAGTGTACGTGAAGCATTTGTAATATCCGTAACGTGCTTTTTTCCTTTAGTAAGATTCCATATCAACCAGCAGTCAATCGTTCCGAAAGCTAGTTTCCCTTCTTCTGCTTTTTGTCGAGCTCCATCAACATTATCGAGAACCCACTTAAGTTTCGTACCTGAGAAATAGCTGTCTAAAACGAGTCCCGTTTTTCGCTGAATTTTATCTGACCATCCATCATTCCTAAGCTCATCACAGTAATCTGATGTTCTTCGGTCTTGCCAGACAATAGCGTTATAAATCGGTTCTCCGGTTTCCTTATCCCAAACTACGGTAGTTTCTCTTTGGTTGGTGATACCTATCGCTGCAATTGTTTTCCCGCCTTCTGCATATTTTGAAACAACTTCTTGAATCACTTCTTTTTGAGTGTTCCAAATCTCCTCAGGATCGTGTTCTACCCAGCCATCTTTAGGAAAATGTTGTTTGAATTCTTTTTGGGCAACATGTTCAACTTCTCCATTTTTATTGAAAAGAATTGCTCTGGAACTGGTTGTTCCCTGATCTACAGATAGGATGTATTCTTTAGCCATGAAGAAAACATAATGCTATTTTTGTTTTTCTTCTGCTTTATTTTGCAGCCACTTAAAAGCCTTCTCTTTATCCATAAAAATCTTAGAAACCAATCCATTATTACTGGCAACCGTTTCCCAGAATTTCCAATAGTCTATTTTAGAGCCTTCCACAAAAAGTGCTGTTATCACGTATTTGTGTTTAATATTTAGCTTTTCATTTTTTTGGGGGTCAAAAAACTCCATCACCTGTAGTATACCTGCGTTCAACTCTAGTTTGCTTAAATCCTTTAATAATTGATAGCCAAGGTTATGTGCTTTTTCCCTGCTTTTTGAACTGATTTCTATTGCGGATTCCAAATTCAGTTTTCCTGTTGCAACAACTTCCAGTATCTCTATTTCATCATGACTTTTGAATTCAAGTTCATACATTTCAACCCCAATTATTCATGCTTACATCAATAAACTAAATAATATCTCTACCGCAAAGCTTTTTTTCGGGTATAGCGCCTAAAAAGATTTAGCCAATGCATTTCTGAATGCTCTGGATCCAACTTCCACCAACTGCTTTGATTTATAGAACTCAAAAGTATCGCAAGTGTCTCTGGGCACTTCTACTAATATATCCGGCTTGTAATGTTCTATCATTAATTCTGTAAGTCGGTCTTGTGTAAAACTGAAAGTGCTTTCCATGAGCTCAAACAGTGAAAATGATTCCTTTTTCTTTTCTTCGTGGTTTTGTGCAAACTCTTTTATGGAATCCGGCAGGATATTTTCGAACCAGTACTTTTTACGCTGTTTCTTCTCTTCCTTGATCAATAAATCCTCTACAATGGTTCTGGAATTTATATCCACCGCTACAATGATCGCGTCGTCTCTTTTTTGAACCAGGTTTATAGGCAAAGGGTTTAAAACGCCACCATCCACCAAAACAAGATCTTCATCAACAATGGGCGTAAAAATTCCCGGAATGGAAACCGATGCTCTCAAGGCTTTAAAGAGATCTCCTTCTTTAAAATGAACCTCTTTGTGATGTTTCATATCGGTTGCAACTGCTGTAAAAGGAATTTTAAAGTCTTCTATTTTCTGTTGCCCGGTAACCTCGATATGTTTTCCGAACAGTTTTTCTCCTTTTACAAAACCCTGAGAAGTAAATGTGAAATCCAACAGATCAAACACTCCTTTTTTGGTGAGACTCAGCATCCATTTTTTGTATTCAGATAACTGGCCTGCACAGTAAATTCCCCCTACAACCGCTCCCATTGAGCAGCCAATAACTTCTATGATCTCGTATCCTTCTTTTTCGAGTTCTTCAATAACGCCTATATGCGCAACTCCTCTGGCTCCTCCGGAACCTAATACAAGATGTACTTTTTTCTTCTCTGACATTATTTCTAGTCAATAATTATACTTCTAGTTCTTACAACCCGATTCTTTCTCAGCTAATTTAACCAATTCCCAATACGGTGGTTTATATCCGTTTTCTTCGATAAATGAATCAACCGCTGTTGAGGTTTTCTCTTTCAACTCTTTATGTCTTTGTATAAAGGCATCGCTTTTCAATGCCTGGGTTGCACTCATTCCTTCAGGAATCGGTCCTTCCGATTCAAACTGATTTTTGACCCAACTGTTTCCTTTCATAATCCTTGCAAATGGAAGCATCAACGGATTGAATTCTATCTCCTCTCCTTGTTCGGCGCACACAAGCATAGCGTCTATTACCGCGTTATATAAATGATCATCGAACAAACTTTCAGCACTTCTCCACTCAGCCACTACGGAAAGTTGTGGATCGTATTCTAAGTCTGACGGCATTTGTGTTACAAAATTCTCAACCCCAAAAGTGTTCAGTAATTTCACAACTCCATTAGATGATATGGTTGATTCCGATTCCCATAGCTGAATACCATTATTTTTGTAAGCGTATGATCCCACTTCAGAACAAAACATAGCTTCCGGATCATAAAAATTCATTTTGAAATCGTAGGGAATGTGTCGTTGCTGAACTTCTTCAAACATTTCTTTAGCTGCTATATGAGGAAGCATCGGATTTTCCTTTATTTCAGGAAGATCAGCTCTGGGGCGCAAAACCATAAACCGAAGCTTTCGGTCTTTGATGTATTCCTCCAGCGTAGCGATAGCAACACCGCGTTCTATATGTGCTTCTATCAAATAAGGTATATTTGTTCCTTCTTCTACATAGATCAAAGCAACGTGCGAAAAATTACCGGGATAATCATTTCCCCTTGAAATAAGTGCTGAGACTTCCGCTCCTCCTCGTGATACCAAAAGATCTCCACTGTGAACTTTTATTCCCAGAATATTTGTAGATGGCGTTTGTGATTCCTCTTCCTTCACATACAAAACCGGATCTATAGGCTCTTCTGATTGCAATAAAACTTCTTCAACTGTTGCGCGCATTCCGTACAGCGTTTTGTAAAGAATATCTCTGTTTTCTTTTTCTGATATATCCCATTCCGCAGACAGATCTTTGATCACTCTTCGTGCTCTGTTATATACCTCAAAAAACTCAGGATTTTGTACCTCTTGTGCAGCAATAACCGGAGCCAACTCAAAGAAACTCAGGAGCAGTTCATCGAAAATAACATCATCCGGTTTGGGCTTTCTTTTTTCAATTTCATCAACAATTGAGAACAGATCAGATATAAGTGCTTCAATAACTCCGGGCGTAATTATATCTTTATCTGCTTTTGCTTCAGTAAATTTACTTTCCAGAAAATCCCAACGTTCATCCTGATCCCAAATAAAAGGTGTGGAATTACCTTCGCTTTCAATATTGATGGTGGAATTGTCGGGAATCAGTAATAATCCGTAGAGAATGATTATTCCTAAAAGACTGTAGATGAGTTTCTTTTTCATGGATAGAATTTAATGAAAGAATTTATAATTCATGAAGAAGTTTTGGTCATCTCGCGGCGAATGCCCGAGATCTGGATTTTATATAAGTTTTGTTTTCTAATCCTATCTGTGTTATTCGAATAGCGAACAAAATTTGTCTTATTTCTAACAATTGAGATTCCGGCCTTCGCTGCGGAATGACCACCATTTATTTATTTGATCACAACAAAGATTGCGGTTTACAAACTCTTCATTATCTCATCTTCCATCACCCCACTTTCAGCGAAATGATGGGTAGCTATTTGTCCGTCTGTCGGGCTTTGCACGGCTGACGGATTTTGGTTACTGAGATAAGAACAAGACCTCGGGGTTAGCTCTAATAATTCTTGTCGGCACAAAAGTACTCAGAACAAAGGAACTGAAATCCGATATGAGCTAATTCATAAATCCGGACATCCCTCGGATTCAATCGAGAACTGTCGATTGAATCATCTCCCTTCGAAGGGAGAATTACTTTATTACCTTTAGAATCCCATCCTTAACCCCAACCAAGCTCTCCACATCATTAAAGTGATCAATTCCTTCTCCCATTACAAATAGCGGGACTTCATTTCTGGTATGAGTTTTTACTGACAGATCTTCCAGATTTCCGTGATCGCTGGTTATTACCAACACATCTTCGCTTCTTTTATGTTTGATGATATGCAGCAAAAACTCATCGAGTGGTTGTAAAACTCTTCGGGCATCATCAATGCTTTTGTTATGACCGGCTTTGTCAGTGAGATAATATTCGTACAAAACCAGATCGTGATTCGGAACAACATTCATTAATCTTTTGGCCGCATCTGTTGCTGTTATCTTTGGAATATTTATATCCAATTTTTCTCTCCAGGCATTTTGGACGATCTCTGCAGTCAGTGCTTTTTCTGCCAGAATATCATCTGTTGAATTGAGCCTCATTTCTGCACTTTTCGTCATGAGCGTTGTACAGCTCCATCGATTTCTTTTGTTTGCGTGTTCAAAGAAAATAGGAGGATATGCATTCATGAAATATGGTTTCTTTCCTGCTTCTTTAACCGCATGAAAAACACTCTGCTCTTTTAGTAAATGCTTTATTCCGGAATGAGGAAACGGACCAAAATGTTTCCCAATTACTTTGGATGCATTTTCGCCGGAAAATAGAGTTGTTTGCCCCGTACCGCTTTGAGGAAGTCCTTCTACATCAAGATTTGCATCGATTGCTTTATATAATTGATTCGATGATTGAACTCCTTTTCCGTTCTTAAAAAAATTCTCTCCGGAAAGGATCTGAAAACTTTCATAAGAATCTATGAGGAAAGGATTTTCTTTTCCTTCGTTCCCTATTCCAACTCCATCAATAAAAATGAAAATTACAGCCAAATCACTTCTCCAATATCAGTGTAACAGGACCATCGTTTATTAATTCAACATCCATCATAGCACCAAATTTTCCGGTTTGAATATTTAGATCTGAATGTTCTTTAAAATAAGAGATCATTTCCTCATACATCGGCTCCGCTTTATCCGGTTTGGCTGCTTCTATAAAACTGGGTCGAGTTCCCTTTTTTGTATTTCCATATAAAGTGAATTGCGACACTACTAAAAGTCCTCCGCCCACATCACTTACCGAAAGATTCATTTTTTCGTCTTCATCTTCAAATATCCGCAGCTTCAGGATCTTCTCACACATCCATTCCAGTTGTTCTTTAGTGTCATCCTGATGGATTCCCACCAGTAATAATAAACCCTCTTCAATAGCTCCGGTAATTTCATTTCCGACGGTCACTGATGCTGATTTTACGCGCTGAATTACAACTTTCATATACTTGAATTATGTGGATTACTATGTGGAATACTTACTAACAAAAACTGGATAACTAAAATCGTTCAAAGTTCTCAACAAGTTTCCACAATTTGTTCACCTAATCAACATTCAAAAAGAATAACTTTTGGTGTTGAACAGCTTCTGCTGATTTATATGTACAAAACAGATACACTTGTTGATAACAAAAAATATCACTCTATAAATTACTGTTTTTTATAAGAAATATATCAACATTGATATCCACAAAGTTTTGTCAAGCGATGTAGAGAAAAAGAATAACTTTGTTATCCACAAATCCACACTCTCTACTACTATATATTAAATTTATAAATCTCATTTTATTTGTCTTTTAGGATGTGGATAAGAAGTGAGAAAAAGGATTCTCAAAGAGTTTTATAAGAACGTATATTTAAGCAATAAAAAATTCCTGATCTCATGGATAAAAGATACCCTATTGGAAATTTTGATTACGAGAAAGATCATGATCTAAATGATACAGAAATGTACATCAAACAGATCAAAGAACTTCCTTCAAAAGTAAGAGTTCTTGTTTCAGAATTATCAGAAGAACAATTGAATACTCCGTACAGAGAAAATGGTTGGTCTCCCGTTCAGGTTATCCATCACTTGGGAGACAGTCACCTGAATTCATTGTGCAGATTCAAACTTGCAATGACAGAAGAAAATCCTACAATTCGTCCTTACAATGAAGCTGCCTGGGCTGTTTTAGGTGATTATGAGTTGATGAGTGTTGAAGAAGGATTGAATTTTCTGGAAGCAGTTCACTTGAAATGGATCGCTATCTTTAAAACAATTAAAAAAGATGATTGGAAACGAACATTTCAACATCCGGAATCGGGAATTAATTATAAACTTATAAATGCCTTAGCGATGTATGCCTGGCATGGAAATCATCACTTAGCTCATATTGAACTTGTAAGGTAAAGATCTGTAACAACGAGCTTCCCCTCCGAAGGAGGGGATTGAGGGGTGGGTCCGAACTGATAAAATTTATTTTAAAAACTCTATCAAATGACAAAAAAGACATTTACATACAAAGATTCAGGCGTAGATATCAAAGCCGGAGAAGAGCTTGTTAATTCCATAAAAGGAGTAGTTAAAGAGACTCATGGACCTGCGGTACTTTCCAACATTGGTGGTTTTGGTGGATTTTTTAAACCGGATATGGGAGCTTTTAAAAATCCTGTATTTGTTAGTTCTGTGGATGGAGTTGGAACCAAATTAATAGTGGCGTTCAAAGCCGGAAAATATGATACTGTTGGACAGGATCTGGTAAATCATTGTGTGAATGATATTGCGGTTTGTGGGGCAACTCCTTTGTTCTTTCTGGATTATTTTTCTACCGGAAAGCTTGAGCAAAATGTTGGTTATGATGTGATCAAAGGATTTGCAACGGCCTGCAAAGAAAATAATGTAGCTTTGATTGGTGGAGAAACTGCCGAGATGCCGGACATTTACGGAGAAGGTGAATTCGATCTGGCCGGAACCATTGTCGGTATTGTGGATGAAGACAAAGTGATCAACGGTGCAGGAATTGAAAAAGGAGATGTTCTTCTTGGATTCAAAAGTTCGGGTTTACACACCAATGGATATTCACTTGCCAGAAAAGTGTTGTTCAGTGAATACGATGTAAATGATCATGTGGAAGAACTTGGATGTACTGTTGCTGAAGAATTGCTGCAAGTTCATCGATCTTATTTAGGTTTGATATCTGAATTAAAAGAAATGGATGGGGTAAACGGTTTTTCTCACATTACCGGTGGCGGAATGGTAGGAAATACCAAACGAATTTTGACGAAAGGATTGGCTTTAAATATTAATTGGGAAGGATGGGAACGTCCTGCGGTGTATAAACTAATTCAGGAAATAGGAAATGTACCGGAAGAAGATATGCAGGCAACGTTTAATCTTGGAATTGGATTAGTTTGTGTGGTTTCTGCAGATAAAGCAGCGGAAGTAAAAGCAAAAGCTGAGGAATTAGGAGAAGAGGTTTTTGAGGTAGGGAGTGTAATTAAGAATTAAGGATTAAAAATTAAGAATGAAATATCTATCTCTGTCAATATTTATTCTTTTTTGTTCTTGTTTTTTCATTCCCAAAGAAGGTCAGTTTGAAATTTATAATCCATATGAAGAAGCTTATTACTTAAAAGTTCATCAAGGCAATGAAGCTGTATTTGAACAAAGCTTGAGTGATAGTTCTTTGAATGAAGCAATATTGTTAGCTCCCGGGGAATCATATTTATTTAAATTAAAAAAGCCTTATAAGGATTCAGATGGAATAACATTCAAATGTTTTTCTACCAAAAAGAACGAATATAATGAGTATGAACTAATCGAAATCTCAAGTACTACGGTAAAATTTATGAGAAAGAGTTTTTGGACGGATTGGGAACTCTAAATCAAAAAAATTAACAGACTAACTTATCACAGATCTTGTTCTAAAGATTTCTTTTAAGATTAAAATTCAAAATCACTTCATTGGTCATCCTGTCCGCCAGCTGGCGGATCAGGATCTTTGTGAGGAATAGATTTTGAATATGTCTTACGAATAAATAGCAAAGGCTATGTCTATTTTCTTACTAACTCCGAATATTTAGAATTAGTAGATTAGTATGAGACATTAAGACATTGATTTTGGAGTCGAAAATATAGCCATTCCGTAAGATCCCGAAATAAATTCGGGATGACCTATTCTTTAAGTCATGAGAAATTTTCAACGAAATATAAATCCTACAAAAGGATGATAAATCTAAAATCAACCATACTTACAATTCTTATACTATTATTTGCTTTATCAGGGTGTGTTTCTACTAATCAAATGGCAAGTTTTAAAGGGACAGAATTCTATACAGAATCCGGATCAAAAGTTGTAGTTGGAGAGTTGTTAACCGAACAAGGATTTCCTGTTGATCATATTGAGATTAAGGTGAATAAAGAATTCATTAATTATCCACAAGTAGCACAAAGAGCCAGAATAGAAGGTGTTGTAAGGCTTTATATTGACATTTCTGAACAAAGTAAAATAGAAAAGACCAGAGTTACCAGAGGAATTGGTGGGGGTTGTGATGAAGCAGCATTGAACCTGATAAGAAACTCAGAATTCATTGTTACTTCAAATAACAATAACAAAACTACAGTTAGCGAGCGGTACTATATTTCTGTTTTGTATGTGTTGTGATAAAACCACATAAACTTGTTCAAAACGCTAATTTGAAAAGGAAAAAACTTCCTATCCCAATGGATATATCTTCTTTGAACTAGAAAAGCCAAATTAAATAAAGCAACTCCCTACAGATCCTGAAACAAGTTCAGGATGACGATTATTAAAAAGCTACACATTTTTAAGGTTAACAAGCGAGGGATTTATCCCGATGTAGCGAAAATAAGCTTTTACTTTATTCCGGTGCTATACAATCCAATCATTTGCAATGATTTGCCTTGGATATGAAAGTCTGGCTCGGAGATTTCTTTTGAGGAGATATTTTTGAACCCAACTTCAGCAAGCAAACTTTCTACTTCATTTCTTGTGTACTTGTTAAATCCATAATTTGATACTTCTAGGTTGTCCAATACTTTTTTGGGTCGGTACGCAATCAGTATTTTACCATTAGGATTCAATACTCTATATAGTTCACGGGCATTTTTTGATAGATCAGGCCAAAAATAGATGGTGTTCGTAGTTGTTATATAATCAATACTATTATCTTTAAAAGGTAGATTTTCGATCGAACCTTTAATGAAAGATACTTTTCCTGAATCGATTAATTTTTGATTTAATCGTATAGCTTCATCAACCATTGTCTGGGAAAAATCCAATCCTATATATTCTAAATTGTGATCCAAGCCCATTAAATCTTTGGTAAAGAAACCGTTTCCCATTCCAATTTCTAAAATTAAACTATTAGGTTTGGGTTTAAGCAGCTTATATGAGTTTAGACATAGATGCTGATTGCCTTTATTCATTTGTTTGGCGACTTCTTTACCATTCTTTCCTGAAGGTTTCCGTAGATGTTTTGCAATTTCTTGCATGGAAAGGTCACTCATAGCCGTTTTTATTGAAACATTAAAACTAATATGATTATAAGTGGATTAATTACCAAGGTTAGATATCAGCGGTAATCAAAAAAATTAACAAATCAGCCATCCTGATGTTAAAACCCTATAAAGCCCGGCTTCAAATTTAGTATCCCGTTTATTAATGGATAGTTTTCAACTAATTAAACTATTCACAAAGAAATTATTTTTTTAATGAACATTTTAAAGAGAGTTAAAGCACTCATTTTATCACTTATTATTTGCAGTACAGCTGTAATGGCTCAGAATATGCCTATGCAACAAATTGCTCCTGCCGATTCAGTATCAGATTCTGAATTGGAACAATTTGTAATAATAGCACAGGAACTGCAAGGAATACGAATGGAACTGGACAGTATGGTTGTTGCCAAGTTGGAAGAAGAGGGAATGTCTACAGCAAGGTTTCAGGAAATAATGCAGAGCAAGCAAAACCCTGAAGGTGAAGAAATAGAACTTACCACTAAAGAGGAAGAAACCGTAGCGAATATGCAGAGCTTTTTACAACAAGCAAGTATGAGCGCTCAAAAACAACAAATGCAATCAATTCAGGATTCTGAGATGTCTGCACAACGATTTCAAAGCATAGCTCAGGCAATGCAATCCAACAAAGACCTGGCTATGAGAATGCAAACAATGGCTATGGAGATGGAGTCGAAGTAGTAAAAACCGAAGGGTCATCCAAAGAACTTTTTTGGATGATCGCTTTCCTATAAAGGCATATTATATCTGAGTAAATCAAAAAGACCGCTGAATCAGTGATCTTTAATCAGCATACATTTGAATAAACCGCTCTTCTGCTTCTGTCTCCCCAATTAAAACTAGTTCGCTGTTTTCCGGAATAGGATCTGTGGGATCAGGATTGATTATCTGTTTCCCATCTCTGGTATAAGCAATTACATTACATCCTGTGTTGTGACGGATATCAGCTTCTATAATAGTTTTTCCTGAAATTTTAGAAGGAGTTCTTAAACTGAATACATTCAATCCTTCGGCGATCATAATAATATCGTTCTCTTCATAAATATTGAAGATGGCGTTAGCTCCCATAGTAGCGTATGACATCACAAAATCTGCTCCGGCGCGGTGTAACGAACTCACATTTCTTTCCAGAGTAGAACGAGCAACAATGTGAATATTTGGGCGAAGGTGGCGACAGTAAATAGTGAGATAAATATTAATATCATCCTGGTTGGTACTGATTATGACACTGTGAGCCTTGTCAATTCCGGCTTTTTTCAGTGTGTTGATATCGTTGGCGTCTCCAAGAATGAAATTCTTTTCATTTAGAATTCGGTCAGGATTTTTATCAACAATTTTGAATTTGATATTACGACGCTTTAAGTGATAAGCCGCAGCTCTACCCACACGTCCACCACCAATGATGATAACAGGTTCTTCACTTATAGCATAAATGCCAAACAACTCATCATATCTTCGAAGCTGATCCACAGAACCCGCCATCATGATCACACTTTGTTCACTAATTACTGTATCCGGATGAGAACCGAGAAAATGTCCCCGTTCCCAAATTCCAACAATATTGATTCCAAGTTTTTCTCTGAGTTGTGATTCACGAAGTGTTTTTCCTACAAGTGGAGTATCGTAAGCAGTGGCTTCAGCAATTACAATATTTCCAAGTCTGCCGATAGTATGAACACGAGCATCTTGTCCAAGAACTCGCCTCGATAAAGCCCTTCCCAGAAGATTTCCCATATGTAACACATGATCACATCCGGCTAGTTTCAGAATATCAATCGAATCGTGAGAGTTGGCAGTAGCAATAATTTTAATATGCTCGCTGTTTTCTCTCACAGTGTGAGCCACGTTGGTATTGAACATATCAGAGCCGTTCGCAACCACCATTGCCGCCTGATGAATTTGTAGCTTTTGATATGTTTCGGGATTGTCAGGTTCACCAACCATAACTCTGTATCCGTTATCGAACAATTCCAGAGCTTCTGTCAGGTCCTGAACCAAAAGCACATATTCCTTGTGGTACTGCTTTAATTTTTCGACGAGGGCTTTTGTAATGGGATCAAAACTGGCAATAACCACGTGGTTTTTTGTAGTTGGAGGAAGTTCTTTAGGAGCTCTTGCGCGAGATTGTGCTTCCATCCACGGAGCATAAAAGAATTCTATGAACGTAAAAGGCAACATGATCAACAGAACGATAATACCTGAACCCAGAACTACCATGGAAAAGAAACGTCCCAGATCAGAAGTAAAGGTGATATCCCCAAAGCCCAGTGTACTCATGGTTACCAGAGTCCAGTAAAACCCTGTCATCCAGCTGTGTTGCTGACCTTCTCTTTCCATAATTATATGGAAAAGGACTCCATAAATGGTTATGAGAAGAACCAGAATACCAAGAAACTTAAGAAGGCGCGCTATATTTACCTTCGTGTTCTTATTAGAAATAAAGTAAGAGATCTGTGATGAAAAAAACTTCATGTAGAAAGATAGTTTGTCTTAGGCTAATAAAGACAAAAAAATCTACAATTTTAATTCCAGCTGAAAATTAAATGAAGAAAATTAATTAGAGAGCAAAGTAATCCTAGAATCATTTTAAAACTGATCACAAAAGTAAGATTCCGAAGTCCATTCATTCTTAAAAAGATGTGGAAGTGTTTTTATTTCCATCACTACAGAAAACTCATGCGTAGAACGCTCACATAGCTTGTTAAAAAGCTGAAGATAAACTTCCTTTTCTGAGTAGAAAGGAACATTCAATTCAGAGTAACTATAGGTATGAACAGTGATTTTGTTTTCATCATCGAACTTAGAAAGGGTTTTTGAATTAAAGTTCGTTTTAAAATCCTCATCAACATATAGGTATGCTTTTGCCGTTTTTCCTGAAAACAGATTGAAAGATGGATATCCCGGCCAAAGATTAAAAAAATTGGTTGCGGGTAAGATCAGGAATATGAGAATAGCAAAGCTTTTAGAAACAGAAGGATTACTAAAAAGCTGAATAGGTTCTTTATTCCAAAATAAGAAAACCAACAGGATCATCATTGCAAGATTCCAGGATATAATGACTGTATTGAATGTAAAAAAGCCGAATAACACTTCATAAAGAATTAAAAAATGCATGCCCAGAAGCAACAAAACTGAAATTTTTCTTGTTGAAATAAAGATCAATCCAACACCGAAAAAAGCTTCAATTAGAGGAATAGAATAACTCAAAGGACCAAGATCAGGAACAACGAGTTCAGGTAAAGTATTTGTTATAAAACCTGCATTAACTTTATGAATGCCGGACCAAAAATATATCCCAATAAACGCGACACGAAATAATTTTAACAAGGTTTTTTCTGTGATCATCTTACAGCGATATGTGAAAACAAACGCCAAGAGAACATAAAATATATAAACCCAGGGCTGCCATCGATTCTGATCCTGAAGGCGTAAAACCAATATCAGTAACAGAAATAGAAATAAAGAGTGCGTAGACAATTTGAAATCAAAAACAGAAAGTAAACCGGTAACAAAAAGCAGGGCTAGTAAAGAGAAATGAAAAAATCCTCCCGTTTCAAAAAAATCAAATGCAGGGAGAACGGGAAAACTTCTTTCGTTTATCCAAAGAGGGAAACAAACGAGAATACCGGCAAGAAGAGAGACAATTAGTATTATCTGCAGCTTTTGATTCATTCCTTTTCTGTGATCGGTCAATTAAAGAAAGATAAAAGAGTTACTTAATGGCAAAAACAACATCAGTAATATTTGCATCTTCCGCTGTTTCCTTAGGATTTGTAAGGTAATGTTCCCAAGGATGAATGCCTCTTTTTTGTTTAAACTCTTTACCTCTTGCCATGCCAATCATTGTTGACCAGGCGTTACCAAGGTGATCATATTTTCCTGTATGCCGGAGTGTATAAATTCTTGTAGCAGGAATTTCTCCGGATATTAGATCATCAGATAAATCCTCAGGAATTGAAGTTACTCCAACACAGGCGGTATAGGTTGCCTTTCTTTTTACAATATCCCACTTATGGTAAATACTGTAGGCCTGTCCTGTTGCAAGGTCTTCATTTGTTTTCATGAATTGTTCCAGCTTGCCAAAGTCTCCGGGCATAGCCTCATCCATTTTATCAATGTCACAAGTTGTTTTAATGCCTACATATTTAGCTCCCGGAAAATCAGATTCTCCCATCCAGTCCAGGTTAGATTTAACTTCTCCTACTTCAATATAATCCTTAAGCATATTCAAGCCTCTTTCATAATCCATGCCTATAAATCCTTCCATCATTTTTTTCATCCAGAACATAAAAAAAGGAAGTTTACTGTCCATGGTCCAGGTAACAGCGGTACGATCGTTAATATCGGAAAGCATAAATTTTACTTTAGCCTCAGATTTCCATGGCTTTAAGAAAGTAAGATCATACTCGATGGAGTTACTTCCATCTTCCAGAGAGATGCTCATGTTGCCCTCACCAACTCTGTCACCTTTCCACTCATAATATTTAGCGTCTTCAGAAATATTGACCTTTACTCCCTTTTCCATAATTAACCATGGAGACCATTTAATCCAATGATTAAAATCATTCAATTTTGAGTAAACATTATTGATTGAGGAATCTATTGTTGCAGAACGTGTTACATTAATTTTAGGCATAATAAAACAGGTTTATGAAAAAGAAATTATAAATGAAATCAATCACACGTTTAAAAGCAAAAGCGAGATTATTCTTAACAGAAAAAGTGGATGTTGATTTGTACCTTTAATCCATGGAAAAAGTAAGTATCGAATGATAAAAATTTCGCGTTTCCGGGCTTTTATAAGAAAGCATCAAAAAAGTGCACCGGTTGTCTTTTTTATACTGGGATTTACATGGGATTCGTTAACACTGGGAAGCATTGACCGGTTGTATGATCAGATTATTATCTGTGTGTATTTATTATCCCTGAGCCTTAGTCTGTACCTTTTTAATTTAGCAGATGATAATAAATGGAAAGAAACGTTTCTGGAGCGTTATGAGGATTATTTTCCGCTCGCTATTCAGTTCTTTATCGGGGGTTTGTGCAGCGCATATGTAATATTCTTTTCGAGAAGTGTATCATTTACAAAGACCGTTTCTTTTTTCATAATTCTGGTAGTGCTTCTTTTTGCAAATGAGCTTCTGAAGAAAAGGATATCGAATAAGTACCTTCAATTCGGCACATACTTTTTTGTGAACTTTACTTTCTTCACATTTTTTATTCCGGTATTAGTAAATACGATGAATACATTTATTTTTATGATATCAGGAGGAATAAGTTTATCCAGCACACTTATTTTAGTGACCTTTATTTATGGAAAGAGCCCTTCTACAAGAAGAGAACTTAATAAGACCAAGCTTATAAATCTGATCCTTATAATTTATGCTTCTATAAATATCTTCTACTTCTTCAATCTGATACCGCCGGTTCCTTTGGCAATGGAGGAAGGATTGGTTGCTCATAACGTTGAAAAAGAAAACGGAACGTATACTGTTACTTATCAGAAAAGCGGTCTGTTTTCTCCATTTGATGACGAAACAAGCTATACTCCCGGAGATAGTTTGTTCATATTCACATCTATTTTTGCCCCGGCTGATCTGAAGAAAAGAGTAAACCATCATTGGCAATGGAAAAACTCACAAACGGGTGATTGGGAAACCTCAGATAAAATCGAATTTGAGATCACAGGGGGAAGAGACGGAGGTTATCGTGGTTATACATATAAAACCAACATTCTGGAAGGGAAATGGAAAGTAGACGTAACCACAAATGACGACATGATTCTTGGCCGTATAAACTTCACTGTTGTTTTCGACTCAACAAACACCAATAGAAACTTAGAAACAGAAGTTTTTTAAGGCTCCATTTTATATTTAAAAACCTCACCAATTGGTTTTTTAAAAGCATTAGCAATTTTAAAGGCAAGCTCAAGGGATGGTGAGTATTTAGCCGCTTCAATGGCATTGATCGTTTGTCGGGTTACCCCAACCAGATCTGCAAGCTCCTGCTGAGTCATCTCGTTCTGAGCAAAACGAAGCTTCCTGATATTGTTTACAATGATCCCGTCTTCCATACTAATACCCCTTTCTGTATTGATAGATCATAATAGTTCGGCGGGTTGCACTGGCAAAGAACAGAGAAAGTATGAGGAAATGAAAAACAGTTGAAAGTTCCAAAGAAAAAGGAAATTCAGAATTACTCATAAAACTCAGGTTTGATATGAATATTTGAACAAGGGCGATTACTATTGAAATAACTAAAATGTTATATCCGGCCTTAATGCCTTTTGCTTCAATAATAAAATCACGCTCATCTTTTTGAACTTTTTTGTTTCCCTCACTGATCTCAACAATGATCTCAATAACTACAGCAATCCAGAATAAATTGAAAAAGGTTTTTACAAATGTACCGGAGAAGCTCTCGACGGTTCCGGGCAATCCAAAATTAAAGAGTATATAAAAGAATAAAAACGAAGAAGAAGTCGCTAATGAGGTCCATGAAAGAATTTCTTGTTTAGACATAATGAATTAGGTTTAGTTAATGTCGGGTTTTCTTTACGTGATGTAAAAAATATGTTACACTGCTATTAATCTTTTTTTTCAATCCTTAAATAAAAGGGTCTTGTGATGGCGCAAAAATGTGTATTTTAAATTTACCTAACTAAAAGGTTAGCATGGTTTAAAGCCTTTCTTAAACCAGTTACCAATTACTCGATTAAAAATAGAACCCATGGTTTATTCTGAAGACAAGTGGATCTCATGGGTGGATGAGCTCGCGGAAAAAGACATTGTAATTGTAGATGATTTCATATCTGACGAACTATATAAAACGATCATGGATTTTTTCTCTGTTATTGAAGAAAATGAACGGCTCAAAAAAGCAGGAATAGGAACCAGTCTGGATTATCAGATAAAGAATGAAGTAAGGGGAGATCTTATTTACTGGTTGGATCCCAAAAGAGACGCTCTCCTTACGCCTTTTTTTAATTTGATGGAAGAGTTAAGAGAAAAACTAGGAATGTATTGCTTTATTAGCTTATCAGGGTCTGAGTTTCATCTGGCCAAATATCCAATCGGTTCAAAATATGAGAAACATATAGACCAATTTAACAAAAGAAGTAATCGGCAAATTACAGTGCTTATATATCTAAATAAAGGCTGGAAAAAAGGAGACGGAGGAGAGCTTAAAGTTAGTAATGAGGAAGGAGGCTTTACAGTAGAACCAATTGCTAAAAGAATGCTTCTTTTTAAAAGTGATGTGGTTGAACATGAGGTTTTACTTACGAATGTGCCGAGATATAGCTTGTCGGGTTGGCTATTACACCAACCGTCAACTTTGGGTAGTTTGCTTAGTTAAATTTTTTTATTGAAGACGATTCCATCGGTATTTCTTTTTTATGGGATCCAGAATATCTTCTAAACCATTGGTTTTGATCTCGTACATGGTTGAAAGCTGTTGTCCCAATTTACCGGGAGGAAACCCTTCTCGCTGAAACCATTCCAGATAATGAACAGGAAGGTCTGTTACAAAGCGGTCTTTATATTTTCCAAAAGGCATTTTAGCCTGAACCAGTTTGATCAAAAAGGAAGAATCGTACAATTTCGATAAATTATTTAAGTTAAAAACAAAACCAAACTAATAAGATACAATTGAAAATAGCGTATTTATTTATTCTTATAACTCCCTTTTTATCCTGCTCAGCATTCGAAAATGAGAATAATGAGATCGCCTACCGCTGGGAAAGTAATGAACTTGTAATAGAGAATGGAACATCAGAGACATTATACTATGCAGCATTTGAACAAGAGGTTTTAGCATATATAGATTGGTTTCCGATCTCAACAGAAGAAAATGAGCTTTTACCAAACACTGTAAAAAGGCTAAAAGCAGAAGATATTTATGAGTACGAAGCCGGAGACACCATCGTTTTGTATTATTGGTCAGGATCAGAACCACCGTATGAAATTTTTGAAAGTGTAGAAATAGAAACCTGAAAACAGAACAGATAGTCTGTCGATAAAAACGCACTTATTTTGTATTATCAGTAAACTCAAAAAAAGAAGAATGCCTCAGGTAAAATTACTTAAGATAGCTCACGGAAGAAGCGGAGATAAAGGAAACGGATCAAATGTTGGTATTATAGCACGACACCCTGATATCTATCCATTTCTCAAAAAAGAACTCACTTCAGAAAAAGTAAAAGAGCACATGAAGTATGTGTGCAAAGGAAAGGTTGAGCGTTATGAGCTTCCTAATATTGGCGCCCTGAACTTTATTCTTAATGAAAGCCTAGGTGGTGGAGGAACGGTTTCTTTAAAACTTGATGCACAAGGAAAAACTCATGCATCACAAGTTCTGAGAATGGATATAGATGTTCCTGAAGATCTGTTGGCCCTGGTTGACTAGTGTAGTAAAGAATTTCTAGTTCTTGTCTTTCAACCTGACATCGTAAAAATTCCAACAACCTGTTTCACAGCTTCCCTCGATCAAGCTTAAATTTGTTATAGAATCTGAGTTAGTTGCCGGTTCAAAGAACAATAAAAGATGTTGTTCTGTATCGGCGGGAATGACCATATTTCCATAACCATACTTGTCACTTCCCATCCATCCAAATTGTGATATTAGATCGTATCTGTTCCCGGAAGCGTCACGAATATACAGGGCAAAGTCAGAGCCCGGGGAATGTAAGTTTCCACTGTATTGCTGATCAATTTCATTAAAGAGCAAAAGCACTTCCAAAGCCTGATCAGTAAACCGGATTTCTTCAATGGATATATTAGGATTAGTAGCAGAACCGGTGAAAAGAAAATCCTCCACAACGGTTCTGTTAGAACGGCGGCGCAAATAAGAACTATAAGAGTTTAGAATACAACCACCGCCTAAAAAGCAATTTGTATCCAGGTCAGAATTGCTCTTAAGGGCTTTTACCCGAGTAGTTGAACCAAGAAGATAAAACGGGTTTCCAACACTAAATCCGGTTAAGTTAAAAGTATCAACGGTATCAGAGTTGGCACATTCGATAGCCAGAGATAAAGTAAAAGAAGAGTAATTTGAAATAGATTTTTCCGTTGGAGCGCATCCTCTGTATTGTTTTTTAAGGCGGCTTAAATAAAATCCATCAGAATGTATCCACTTGGCTTCACCTAAACCATTAATGCTGATATTTCCATTAACATTATCGGTAGAAACACCCGTATGAAATTCTGTTGAATAGGTATACCATTCGCCGGAAAAAAAATTCTTTTGTGCTTTTAAATCAGAGCTTTGAGCCTGAATTAAAAATAGAGAGAGAAGAAATAAAGTTAGTCGCATATTTATAGAGAATAGAATAATAGAAAATAAAGCTGTTTCAGAAATCTAATAAAAACGAATCGGGATATCTACTTTTACAAGATCCCATGAAAGACTCATAACAGTTGCTGAGCCTTTAAGATCTGAAAAGCTGATAGTGAAAGCCTCAACAGGAGAATCTAAATTTTGAATAGGAACAGTAAATCGATGTGCATCTAATTGTTCGTTATAATCAAATGCGCCCCATTGGCCCAGGCCATTATTTAGAATAATGGTCCAGTTTTCTTCATTTGGTATAGTAAATAAAGAATAAGTACCTGCATCTATTACTTCCATATTCATTAAAACAGGCTCTGTAATAGTTATTTCGGTAGCTTCATTTGCTCCGGTTCTCCAAACTTGACCATATGGCTCCCATTCTCCAAAAATAGTTCTTCCTTTTCTATAAGGCTGTCCATAAACAACTTTCATGTAAGTATTCTCATGCTCTATGGAAGCAATAGCGATAGGGCTTTTACGATTTCCTATTGGTGCGTCCTGAGGAGAATCAGGTTTCGATTCCCCGCAACTAACACTGAAAATAAATCCAATAACCAACAAATAAACAGTAGATCGATTAAGCATCAGAATTCACCAAAAACAAATTTTATGTTATTACGAGTGGGCTCAAAAGAAAACCCAAGACCAAAATCAAAAGTAATGTTAGAAACGTTGAATTGAAAGTGCAATCCTGCACCAAAAACACTTCGGCTTTCAGAAAGTAATCCTTCAAAATTATTTTGCTCTAAATTTGTGATGGTATGCGAAAATGTTGACAGATAGATGGCTCTTAAGTATAAAGGAAGTAACATTCCTCCATCACCCGGATATGATAGGGGAATAGTATAACGCGTGCTGAACCGGCCCAAATTATTAAAGGTTTCATTAGAGTTAGCACTTATCTGAAAGGCGTTATCTGTAAAACTTTCCGGAATAATGAGACTTTTGCTGTACAACGTATTCGGACTTTGGTTCAAAAGCTGAATATCGTATCTGAGTGAATGATTCAATTTTCGTAATGGAGCCACATAACCGATTAATCCATAATAAGCAGCCCAACGATCTCTTATATTGACCCCCCCTTGGTTACCATCGGCAAAAGTCAAAAGCACATCCTGATCGTTTAAGGCTTTGTCCAAAAATCCGAAAATCGAGAATCCAGATGAAGGTTGAATATCTCTTCTTTGTGTGAGGATGTTCCAGCTCAACTGAGCATAACCCCCTGCTTTATACTGAGTTTCAAAATCTGATAAAGGATCGGGATCCAGATTAAAATATCTGAACTGCTCGGCGCTTATTCTTGGAGAAATATAAAATGATTTACTTCTGGTAGTTGCATTAAATGTAAAGTCCACAGGAATACTTAAATCAAATCCACGCTCCTGTATCATTACAGAATAGATGTTATTGTTACCAAAATCTAAGACCCTGAATGAAGGATTACTGTATGACCTAAGCTTAAATCCCGGCCAAAAAGTTTTATTGGTATAAGAAAGATCGTACCAAAGGCGACTTTGTAGACCCGTTATTTCCGCTGTATAACTTTGGCTGCTTAATGCGTCAATACTTTGTACACTTATTCCAAATTGATCGGCCCCGGAGTTTTCTCTGACAACAGGGAGAACAACTCTGGGTTTAAGCCAGGAAATGTCAGGGCCATATTCTTCAACTTCCCATGAATCTGAATCTATGCCGGAGCCCATCAGTGGGCGAGAAAGTCGGTCTCTAAGCTCTGCTCCTGAAAGAAGAGCATCTCTGGGTACTCTTTCGTTATAAAAATCCGCCTCATTGAGGACTGCTATTTTCTGTTCCTGATTTTGCTGAACAACATAAGCAATTGAAGAGGCATCAGGAGAATAAGAAGCTTCAAAAGCATTAAAAAGTGAATTTGTTTTTTGGACTATGTCCCCGGTTGAGACATTCAACTCATAAATATTCATTGCAGGAGATTCATCCGCAGTGAACAGCAACTTTTGCTCAGACGGATGCCAATCTAAATCGAAAATGGAGGCGTTCTTAAAAGCAACACGGGGAGCTTGATTAACATCTTGAGCGATGGTTTGTGGCGTTGTTATCCAAAGACCTTGTACACCACGTTTATTCATGATCAAAGCTAACTGATCCGGACTAGCTGGGTTTGCCTTAATTGAAATGGGTGTACCTTTTTTAACAGATGTAAGCAGACGATGAGTATTGTTACCGTCAATGGATATTATATTAACATTTGCTCCATCGGTTTGCAGGGCGATAATATTTGAACCTGAAATTGTCGGGCTGAAAACACGATCTTTTTTTGTTATTTCAAACTGCTTATTAGTATCAAAATCGATCCTTTTCAGTTCTGTTTTAAAAGCAGAGGAGTATAGAAGGCTGGCATCATATTCAGAAAATAAAATAGAGTTAGCAGCACGGTCGTAATCAATATTATAATCAGACACGGCATTGGCTTCAGCAATTTTATGTGTCTTTTGTGACTCCAGATTATAGCTGTAAAATCCACGCGGTGCATTGTAATGCAAACTAAAGAAAATGATTTCATCAGGAGAAGTCCAGATAGGTTTTCGTTGCGTTACCCCATCATATGGAGAGTTTATTATCAGGTGTTTTTCTGAAGTGGATTCTCCAATCTTTCTTTGGCGAGTAGCTTCCTCATCCTTTTTATCTGACAAATATTCGGCAAACAAATCTTCCGGCCATTTTCCTGTTACATGTTTTAAAGCAAAGCCATAGCCGAGAAAAAAGAATTTGTTATGATATCGAATAGCTTCTTTGGAAACATCTTCACCATAGTTTTGATGCAGCCACTGTGTGAATGTAGACCCGGAGATATAGTGACGATTATATGGAAGACTATATCTTGAAACATTGAAGGTTTGGCCGGCGCTCCAGGGATCAATACTGCTTACTCTGGCATTATACTGGTTATTAAAATATGCATAATTTTTGCGACCTCCATCCTCTGTTACATTTTCTGTTTCATGGTGTACAGCAAGGCCTTCGTGAACCCCAACCGGAGGAAAGAAATTAAAACTACGAGCAAAATCGGGAGAGAAAATACCATATAACCAAGGAACAGAATAAGGAACAACTAAGCTTCCATGAGTGGCATGTAACAATTCATGAGGCAAAACCGCTTCAAACCAATCTCCCGAAAGTGGATTTATACTTTTTCCTTTGAAAGGAGCGGCATCAAATTCGGAACGAAAATTATTAGAAGTAACAAAACCGTTTGAGAGATCATTATAATTAGAAATAATGACCGGAAAGTTTTTGAGCTTCCCTCCTGACAGTTCAACAGCTTTGGGATATTGGTTTTCAAGAATAGCAGCAGTACGAAAAGCTAAAGAGTCTTCTGATTCAGGAAAAATAATGCGAAAGTGCTCGGTCTTTAGTTGTTGCCAGTTTAAGCCTGCGGGACGATGAATTGGGAAGTAAACATTTTGAATATTTGTTTGAGCAATAGAAACATCGGTGCTCAGTGATAAAAGAAAGAAAAACAGAACAAAGTTTTTGAGAGCTTTCATTAACTGGAAATTATATATCCGGGAAGAAATTTATAGATACCCCAAAAATGTGAAAAAGCGCCTCCTAAAACAAACAAATGCCAAATTTCATGAAAACCGAATTTTTCAGGGAAAGGATCAGGTTTTTTCAGTCCATAAATTACGGCACCAACTGTATAGAATAAGCCGCCAATAGCAACCCAATAAGAGAACATATGAGGAAGCTGCTCCCATAACTTTGGAAAAATTATAACCGATATCCATCCCATCAACAGATACAATACTGTTGAGAACCAGCGAGGCGCAGACATCCAAAATACCTTTTTGATGATACCTATCAGTGCAAAAGACCAAATACCGATAAGCATCCACAATCTCCATTCTCCATCCAGAACGATAGAACATATTGGGGTGTAAGTTCCGGCTATGACCAAATAGATCATGATGTGGTCCACCATCCGGAAGCGTTCTTCTGTTTTAAAAGAAACGTTTATTGCATGATAAAGAGCGCTCGAGGCAAACATTAGAAAAACGGTGACCCCATAAACAATAAAAGAGATTCTTGACCAACCGGGATCTCCGGAAGAATTAAGGATCAGATAAACAAGAAGTACAACAGAACCAATGGCTCCGATCAAATGTGAGTAAGCATTAAAAGGCTCGCGTGCTGGAAATAGAAAGTTTGACAAGTAAAATCTCCGGTTTATAGAAATATTTTTGAGTAAGTGTAGAAAAGAGCAAATCCTGATAAAAATACAATACCACACCAACTAAGTATTCGAAGCCAAGTTGGTGGTCGGTGTTCATCCGGAAAATGCTTCGACATAACCAGGCGATAATTTATAAAAGCAAGGACCGGCGCTGTCAGGAATGAAAGTGTTGTAGCTAAATCAACCATAAAAGTAAAACGATCACCTGCGAAGTAAAGTACTATCAAAGAAATAATGGAAATGGTAATTATAAAGTACTTATAGCTTTTAGTAGAATCAGCACTAAATTTGGTGGATATGTTTGATAGAATTTGTCTTGATACTCTGGGATAGGCGTCAGTTACTGTTAGGGTTGTACTGAACATTGTGGTGAAGGCGCAAATGATGATAATGATATATGCCCAGTCGCCAAGCGAAGAGGTATAAATACTTACTAGTTGTCTGGAAAATGCCCCTCCGCTATTCGCAAAAACCTCTCCGCTTCCAAACATGATCAAAGCGCCAAGCGTGAGAAAACAAAGGGCCAAAATTCCGGCGCCTATATAACCAATATTAAAATCAGTAAGGGAATCTTTTAAGCTGGGTTGCCTGCCGGTTTGTTTTATTCGTTCCAATGACCAAATTGAATGCCAGGCAGAACCATCAATGGGGATCGGCATCCACCCCATCAAAGCAATAAGAAAAGCGATTCCTGAACCTGTCCAAATACTGGGAGGCTGCGGTTTGGGTGCGTCGCCTGTATTAAAAACAGCCACAACAATTGCTATGAGAGTAGAGATAGTAAGTACTACCATAATTAATTTAATGGCACTATCCAGCGCAGAATATTGACCTGCGGCAAGAATAAGAATACAAATCCCCAAAATAATAGCGCTCCAGATCAATGGGCTTAAAACAAGACCGGTTAATTCAGCAGCTAAACTTGCAGTTACGATAGTGACCGCCGCCTGAACCGTGAACATGGTTCCGACAGTAAAAACAACAAAAATCCAAAAAGCCCAGGAACCAAGTTTCTTATAACCTTCTATCAGGCTTTCTTTAGCAATAATTGCATAGCGAGGACCATATTCCAAAAAAGGATATTTGAAAATATTGGCAAGTATAACGGCCCATACTAATGCAAAACCATAATCTGCACCGGCTCGGGTAGACTGAACTAAATGCGAGACACCAACCGCTGCTGCTGCCATTATTAGCCCGGGACCAAGCGCGTACTTTAAAGTAGAGAATCTGGACTGACTTTCTGTATCCATAATATTGGTTAGTAAAGTATTAAACTTTTTGAGAGTACAAATTTTTCTTTCCATCTGTAAGTCGTAAAATGAGAAAATGAAAAAAAGTGTACATATTTGTTTCTGGCTCTGCTCCCTCCTTCTCATTGGTTGTGCAAATGAGATGGATGAGAAGGCAATGTCTTTCATGGATGTTAAGCCCTATGAAAGCGTTCCGTATACCGTTTTTGAAACGACAGAAAGCAATTTAAGTATCAGCGATATTCTCTCAAAAGAGTACCAGGAGAAATTTGACAGCTTAGAGAAAACCAAAAGCATTGAGAGAGCGAAGACATATTGGTTTAAAGCAGATCTAAGTAATATTGATTTTGAAGAAGAGAACTGGGTGGTAAGATCGGGGGGGTATGCGCTCAATAACTTGTACCTGAATCAGAATGATAGCATAATAATATCTAAAGCCGGGAACTTAGATCCTGTAACAAGGGAACTGGAACTGATCACATGGCGCTATCATACAATGAATGAATCGAATTTGATTCAGGGAAAATATGTGTATTTGGAACTGAGGGAAAACTACTTTCCGGCTCAGATCTATAAACAGCAAATCCGTGTAATTCAGGAATCTGATTTTAAATCAAACTCTATAATTGGTTTTATAGATGATGCAGAGTATAATTTTAGAGCTGTATTCTTTTTAGGAGGAATTGCCTTCCTGTTGATCTATACGTTAGGAATATATTTTATCTATAAGGACCGGCTTTATTTATTATATGGAGCTTACCTTCTTTTCTTATTGATGTACTTAGGAGTCAAAATGTATCCTGCTCAATCAACAGTACTGTTTGGTGCTTATCCAATACTTAACCAAGCCTGGAATGAAGTAACACAAATACTTCTTAATTACTGGTATGTTAGATTTGTAAGGAAGTTCTTAGATGCAAAAACCCTTTACCCATTTATAGATAAGGCAGGTAAAGTTATAGAATGGATAATACTCGGGTTTGTAACAGTGGTGCTGATAAGCATTTTTTCTAACCCCTTAAGTACATCGCTTTATTATATAGTAACAACAGAAAGGCTGATGATGATTGCGTTTGCCGTAGTCACAAACATATATATACTTCTGAATCTTAAAGACAGAAGAGGGATCTATATAATGGCAGGATCAACAATGTTATTAACAGGAAGTGTTACCGCCTTAATAATGGGTGACATTCAATACTTCATGATCGGGGTGATATTAGAGATATTTATTTTTGGTATGGGTTTGGGAATTTTGATGAAGCGTCGGGAGGACGAAAAAACTATTTTAAATAAGGAAATGGAAAAAGTGAAAATGAGAGCCTTGCAAACTCAAATGAATCCTCACTTCATTTTTAACTCGCTGAATTCCATTCGTTCTTATATGATAAAAAATGAGACTAAACACGCCTCAGGTTATTTAGCAAAATTTTCCAGATTAATAAGACAGATACTGGAATATTCAACAGAAGAATTCATTACGCTGAAAGAAGAGCTGCAGGTTTTAAACTTATACGTTCAAATAGAACAATTGCGATTCCGGGATGAATTTGGTTTTATTATTGAAGTAGATGAAAGCTTAAACGAAGAAGAGTTAATAGTGCCCCCATTAATTGTACAACCATTTTTAGAAAACGCAATTTGGCATGGATTGATGCAAAAGCAGGGAGAAAAGAAAATAGAACTTTCTGTAAAAGACAAAGGAAATACAATTAAGATAATACTGCGGGATAATGGTATAGGAAGAGAAGAGGCAAGTCGAGGTTCTTCCGGAATAAAAAAAGAAAACAGATCGATGGCTATAGACCTGACAACACAAAGAATAGAGTTGCTGGAAGAAAAGGGAGTTGATGGAGATAAAGTTAAGATCATTGATCTTTATGATGATTCCAGGGCGCCAACAGGAACGGAAGTAAGGCTGGAGCTTCCAAAGATAAACAGGAAGCTAAAATGAAATTAAAAGTAGCGATAGTTGATGATGAACGGCATTGTATAGAAACATTAAAGTACGATCTGGAAGAGTCTTTTTCTGAGAAAGTAGAAGTACTTTTTGAATGCAACAATAGTGTTGAATGTGTTGAAAACCTTCGTTCTATAAAACCGGATGTACTTTTCATTGATATAGAAATGCCGGGCTTAAACGGCTTTGAGCTGATAAAAGTGATTAAACCAAAAGAAACGAAAGTAGTGTTTACAACAGCTCATGCTAAACATGCAGTTGAAGCCATAAATTTTAAACCGGAAGCGTATCTTTTAAAACCTATCGAACTTGAGGAGCTGAGCAAAGTAGTTGATGAGCTATATGCATCAAAAAAACCTGCTATTGATATTGGGCTTTCAGACAAATTGGCTATTTCAACAACAGAAGATATTGAACTGGTAAAACATTCAATGATCGTTTATGCCAAGGCAAGTAATAACTACACAGAGATCATCCTTGAAGATGGAGGCACTAAGCTTATCAGTAAAACGCTGAAGTTCGTTTCAGCACAGCTTCCTGAAAGTTCTTTTTTCAGAGTTCATAAAAGTTATTTAGTGAACCTGAATCATATTGAAAGATACAGGAAATCGGACGGTGGAATGTTGATAATGAGTAATGAAGCAGAAATTCCCGTCTCCGGAGATAAGAAAGAAGATTTACTCATACTCATTCAAAGGTGAGTTTAACTAACTCTTGTCACAATCATACTAAGAAGTTATTCATTTAAAGACTGTTATCGTCATATTTGAGTAGGGATTTATGGAAACATTATATATCACAAGATGTCCTAGTCCTCAATTCCCACTGGTTTTGATTAACTTCTACCAAAATTGAGGAACTATAGCGTAATAATTGTATGAAAGCAGTTATTGCGCTTTTTTTGTTTAAGCGCTTTTTTCAGCATTTTTCATATAGTAAAGCTACTATACAGAGATCTTAAAAAAACGAATAACTACAATACTTATGAAAAAGGCATTTCTTTTATGTGCGGCGTTAATCTTTGGGTTTAATGCACAAGCACAAATAACTCTTGATTACTATTTACCTGATGGAATTAAATACGATTCAAAGATCCCGACTCCAAAATCCGTGTTAGGTTCTGAGGTTGGAGAATGGCATGTTCGTCACGACCAATTGGTAAATTATATGTATGCAGTAGCAGAAGCATCAGACAGAGTATCAATAAGTGAATATGCAAGAACTTACGAAAGTCGTCCGCTTTTAATGCTGACCATTACCTCTCCTGAGAATCATAAAAATATTGATAAACTTAAAAGAGAGCACGTTCAGCTTACAGATGCAGCGAACTCCGGAAGTCTGGATATTTCGAATATGCCGGCGGTGATTACCTTAAGCTACAGTGTTCACGGAAATGAGCCGAGCGGTTCTAATTCGTCGTTACTAACCGTATATCATCTGGCGGCTGCCCAAGGAAAAGAAATAGAGGACGTGCTGAAGAATACTATTATTTTGGTAGACCCAAGTATAAACCCGGATGGACTGAGCCGCTTTGCACAATGGGCAAACCAACATAAGAGTTTGAATAATTTAGTAACGGATCCTGCCAGCAGAGAATATAGTGAAGTATGGCCGGGAGGCAGAACCAACCACTACTGGTTCGACCTTAATCGTGACTGGCTGTTAGTACAACACCCGGAAAGCAAAGGAAGAATAGCAAAGTTCCACGAATGGAAACCAAATATCTTAACAGATCACCATGAGATGGGAACAAATTCCACCTTCTTTTTTCAACCGGGAATCCCATCCAGAACACATCCGTTAACCCCGGAAAGAAACCAGAGATTAACAGCAAGCATTGCGGAATACCATGCCGAAGAACTGGATAAAATTCAGTCTTTGTATTACTCAAAAGAAAGCTTTGATGACTTTTACTACGGAAAAGGATCTACATATCCGGATGTGAACGGCGCTATTGGAATTCTTTTTGAACAAGCCAGCTCCCGCGGACATGCGCAGGAAAGCGTTCATGGAATTCTTAAATTTCCATTTACAATTAGGAATCAGTTTACAGCTTCCCTGTCAACAATAAAAGCAACTCAGGCTATGAGAGAAGAGTTGCTGGCGCATATGCGGGACTTTTACAAAGAAAGATCCGAAGCGGCAAAAGCAGCATCTATAAAGGCATATGTTTTTGGAGAAGAGGCGGATCAGGCAAGAACGTACCATTTGGCTGAAATGTTAAACCGCCATCAGGTCAAAATATATGAGTTGAAAAACGACCTTAATACAGACAGTAAGAATTTTAAAGCCGGTAAAGCATTTGTTGTTCCTACAAACCAACAACAATATCAGCTTATAACAGCAGTCTTTGAACGAAGAACGGAATTCACAGATAGCCTTTTCTACGATGTTTCTGCATGGACAATGCCTTACGCATTTAACCTTCCTTTCGCGGAATTAGGAAACAGAGAGTACAAGGACAATGTTTTAGGTTCTCAGTTTGACGGCGAAATGAAATCAAATGGATCCGTGATAGGAGGAAAAAGCAACTACGCGTATGTATTTGAGTGGGATGAATACTATGCGCCAAAAGCTGTTTATAAACTTCTTTCAAACGGAGTTCGGGCAAAAGTAGCCTCTCAGCCATTTACATCTGTGACCACTCAGGGAACGAAAGACTTTGATTACGGCACAATTATGGTTCCAATGGGCGTTCAGGATGATCAGCAACAAACACACAAGCTTATTCAGGAAATTGCAAAAGAAAATGGGATAAGTGTCTATTCAGTAAAAACAGGATTAACTCCAAAAGGCATGGATCTGGGAAGTAATAATTTTGAAAATCTGATAGAACCTAAAGTTGCAATGATCGGCGGTAACGGGACCAATTCTTATGAAATTGGCGAAGCATGGCATTTAATGGATCAAAGATATCATATGCCACTTAGTATTGTAGAGCAAGATGATATTAGAGGTTCCCGACTACACAGGTACAATGTTTTAATTATTTCCGGCTACGGATACAATGACCTGTCTGCAAGTGATGTTGACGAAATAAAACGCTGGGTGAGCAACGGGGGAACACTCATCGCTTACAAGTATGGAATAGGCTGGGCTAAGCAGCACGGTTTGGCAAATGTAGAATTCGTTTCAGGAAACAATAATAATGAAGACGATGAAGTAAAAACCAGACCATATGTGAATCAAAGCAATGATTCAGGAGCTGGTGTTATTGGTGGGGCTATTTTTAATACAAAAATAGATCTTACTCACCCGATGGGATATGGCTTTAATAATGAAGACTTAACTGTTTTTAGAAACAGCACTCAGTTTCTGCAGAAAGGTAAAAACCCATATTCAAATCCGGTTGTATACACTGACTCTCCTTTAGCCAGTGGATATGTTTCAGATGAAAACATTGAAAGAATGAAGAACACAGCTGCTGTTATTATTAGCAGACACGGAAGTGGAAAAGTTATTACAATGACGGACAATCCAAATTTCCGGGCATTTTGGTATGGAACAAATAAACTGTTTGCCAATGCTATATTCTTTGGACATACAATTAGTGGGAGTACAGCAAATTAAGTGAGCATTTCTTTTGATATTGATGAAGCTGTTTCAATTTTAGAAAGAACCCCGAAAGTATTGTCAGCATTGCTTTTGGGACTTTCTAAAGAATGGCTTTACAATAATGAAGAAAGTTCAACATGGAGTCCTCATCAGGTTTTAGGGCACTTGGTATATGGCGAAGAAACGGACTGGTTACCAAGAACAAAGATCATTCTTGAATTCGATGCCACAAAAGAATTTGAGCCCTACGACCGATTTGCACAGGACAGACTTTACGCAGATAAAAACTCCGAAGAGTTATTGAGTTTGTTTGCAAAAAGAAGAGCACAAAATTTGGAAGAGTTAAAAAGAATGAGCCTTTCTTCCGATGACCTTATGAGGAAAGGAAAACATCCGGAATTCGGTGAAATAACCGTAAAAGAAATGCTTTCAGCATGGGTTGTTCATGATTTAGGCCACATTGTGCAAATAAACAGAACTCTGGCCAAGAATTTCAAAGAAGAGATTGGTCCATGGGCAAAGTATCTTACAGTTGTCAGATCAAAACCGGCACCGGAGGAATAAACTAAATCACTACTCTTCTCTTGGAGGCATTCCCAAAAGGTGTCTGAAATCAAATTTATCGCTCATAGTTTTAAGATTATTAATGAGCATTATTGCCCGATCGATCTTTAACTGACTGCTTTTTACTGAGCCAACATAATGGATGATATATCTTTTCTTTCCGTCGCTCAAAGCATTAAATAACTTTGCCCCTTCAGGTTCTTGTTCAAGCAACGCCTCAAGCTCCTCCGGCATTTCCATCCCATATTTAGAATGATCATGCCTTAGTTCCAGTGTAACTTCAGCCCCTAAAGCGGTCCCAAACTTCTTAAGTCTTTTTTTGTTTATAGAGATGTATCCCTGTCCTTCACCAAAGGCAACCAATCCGCAATGAAATTCCTCAAATCCATTTACAGAACAAAGGAGCCTTGTTCCCAGCCCACCCATTTCTTCGACCATAGCTTTCGGAATAACCACAACTGTCATTTTTAGTTTTTCGAGAAGTACTACAGTGGTTTTCAAATGGAAAGTCTTCATGCGCAATGAGTTAGAAAAAGAAACTATTTAGTCTAGGGATAGTTTATAAGGTTGAAAACTAACTAAAAAGAAACAAATGAAGGGTTTAAAAATAACCGGAATTATAATAGCAATATTTTTGGGAGTAGCATTAGCTGTTGGAATGACCATTGATGGCATTGTTGAATCAGGAATAGAAGATTCAGGCAGCGAAATATTAAAAACGGAAGTGGAAGTAGACGACATTGATGTTTCTCTTTTCGGAGCCTCGGCAGATATGGACGGTTTTATAGTGTACAATCCGGAGGGTTTTTCGGATGAAGTTGCGATTTCTTTAAAAGGAATTGAGATCGAAATGGATGTTAAAAGTTTGTTATCTGATCAAATTGTGGTTAACAGGATCAGGGTAACCAATCCGGAAATACTGTTTGAACAAAAAGAGACAAAAGTAAATCTAAGAGAGCTCAGCAGTAACATTGAGATGAGTTCAGATGATAAATCAGAGAAGACAATTATCATCAAGGAATTTATTCTTGAACAGGGCAAAGTAAAGATTTCATCCGAGCTGGATCAAAAAAGATCAGCGGAAGCCACTGTTGATAGAATAGTTCTTACCGATATTGGTGAGTCAGGATCTGATACAGTAGAACAAGCCTTAAGAGAGATATTCAGACCAATTATCCGTAATGCAATATCCGAAGCAGTAAAATCAGGCTTAATGGATCAGCTGGAAGAAGGAGTTAAAGATTTAATTGATTTCTGAGAAAATACTATTTGTCTTTAGCTTTGTAGGAGGCTTCGATGGCGGCAAGCTTTTCATCGATAAAACTTCTGGACAACCATCTTCCGGCAACCATTACTCCGGAGTTCTGTTTAAGATTTGAAATATCATCTAAAGGGTTATTGTCCAGAAGAATAAGGTCGGCTCTTTGACCTGTTTCAATGGTTCCAAAATTATCTTTGTGCGAAAAATATTCTCCAACATTTTTTGTGCCTGTAACCAGTATCTCATAAGGAGACATTCCCGCTTCACTCATTACTTTAAGTTCTCTGTGAATTGAAAAACCCGGAACACTGTAAAGTTGAGGAGCATCCGTCCCCATAAGAATTTTAACTCCTGATTTATTCATTTCTGAAAGAAGTCGCTGACGAAGAGCGGCGTGCTCACGAGCATTCTCAAGATTAAAATTAGAGTTGTTTAGCAACCTTTTTGTCCAGGCATTATAACCGGACACAAGGTTTTTAGGGATATATTTTAACTCATCATATTCTCTCAGGGCATCATAATCCGCAGCGCCTAAAATAGTTTCCCATAAAGCCTGAGTAGGTACAACCCAAACATTGTTTTCTTTTGTGAGAGCTATTAATTCATGAATTTTTTGGTCAAGTTCTTTTCCGGTGTAGCTGTCAAGATATGCAACATATCCATCCATATGATCGATGGTCTCCTGCCCCATTTCAATAGCGTGTATTATTCCCACATCGGAAGGAATATGACCGCCAAAAGTAATACCGATCTCATTAGCAGTTTGCGCCATGGCATCGTACTCTTCCAAAGTCAGACCCGGATGGATCTTTAAGAGATCCCAGCCCTCTTCTTTTTGCTGACGAACTTTACTCGTAGCTTCTTCTACAGAACCGATAGAATTGCCGTTGAAACTTGGGCCGGCCAGATAAAGACTTGGACCGATTATTTCCTGAGAAGATACTTTATCTTTTAGTTCAAGCTGGTTAGCCCAACCCAACATGCCTCTTACAGTAGTAATACCGGCAGCTGTATATAAAAATAGTGTGTTTTCAACATACTCCATATTCATATATCGTGGAGCATTTGAAGGAGGATCAGTCGGCGGAACATGTCCATGCATTTCAGCTAATCCCGGAATAAGAAACTTGCCGGAGCCGTCAATAATTGTGGCTTCGCTATCAAACTCTACATTTTCGGATGGAGCAATAAGAGAAATTTCATCACCCCTGATTACAACCGTTTGATTTTCAATAACACGATTGCTTGTCATAGGAATGACGGACACATTAGTAAAAGCCGTTACATTACCTGTAACTTTCTGCTTGGTTGTTTGATTGTTCTGTGTTTGAAAAACGATATATGTTAGTACCAATATCGCAACTAAAACAGCAGGTAGAGCTACTCGTTTCATGGTCTGTTAGTTATTTGAATACAATGTAAGAACAGGTTTGTGGAAACCTAAAACAACTTTTAGTTATTATTTTGATGAATTTTTACCGGTGTGAAAACTTGTAATTACTTTTGTGAAGTCAAAAGCTCTTTGATGGTTTGGCCAATCGAAATTTCTTGCTTTCGGTAACTTATAAATGAAATATCTCCCATCATCACCGCTCCCCTGTAAAAAAGATAAGTACCGAAAGCCATTATACAATGACTAATATCCAAATGATTGAACCAGGGGCTTATAGAAGCTTTTGAAGTATAAAAGAAGGCCGCCAGTGATGTAAATAAAATGGATTGACAAATGATCTTAGCACCTTTGTTTCCGGTTTTCCAAAAAGCATAAAAACATAATGGAAAAACAACCAAACCTAATCCATAAGCAGAGTGAATCTGTACATAGAAAAAGTTTAAGGTGAGAAAAGAAAGAACAGCAAACCCAAGAAGCTCAACAACATTTGCAATGCCCAAAACTTTGCTGGTAGTTTTAGAGACTATTGGAGAAAGGAAGGAAATAATTCCCCGCTCCAGAGCCGAAACAGCCAACATACTTATCAACCAGCCGGGAAGCTTCCAGCTCAAACCTAAAGCATACTGAAAAGCGTGACCGGTTATACCTCCAAAAGCTGTAGCAATAGCCATTATCAAAAAGTATAAACGAAAGTATTGATGTGAGCTTCCCTGATGGTTAAGCTTTTTTAGCTTGATATAAGCATACAGGCAAACCGCAGTAACCAAAAGATCAGTGAGAGTAACAATGGGTTCCATTATCAGAACCCCGAAAATTTCTATAGAAGGTTGCCCGCTTGGTGAAGTCATAGTTACAGAAGGTAGAAAAATCTGTAACCAAAAAATTTAAGCGTGTTTAAATTTAACAGGAAAATCTTTTCACAATAAAAACTTACGCTTCTAAAGTCCTATCAACAATCCATCAGACGGATAGCCCGTCTGATGGCTGTGCAATTACTCTTAAGATTTAAGATGTGATAAGAACGTTCTCATTTCAAAGATTTGAGTATGTGACATAATATTACTTTGAAAAGAAAAGCTTTATAACTTACTCCGGCGACAACTCTTTCTCATTTTGATCACGCACGGCATTTCTAAAAGAAATAGCGGAAAGAGAAAACAGAACCGTAAAAAACATATTAATTGCTAATATTTGAGTAGCTGAATTATGAGGTGGTTCTTGTAGATATCCCAATAGCGCAATAACCGCGATGATCATAGGTATAGTAGCCATAACGAATAATGTATAGCACAATCCCTGCGATTTAAACCTGGACAAAAAAGCCCCGATCAAGCCCACACCCGGGATAATGAAATAAAGAAGATTAATTTGTTCTCCTTCATGCCCAACAATTCCTACAGCTCCATTTACCCAAACTAAGAATAAGGTTGAGATCAGCGCGATGCCGGCTCCAATTCGATATGAATTGTTTTCCATATTATGCAAAACAACAACAAAAACGGCTCCTGTTCCAAAAAGTAAAACTCCGGCAAAAATAAAGTCGGATAGAGTCCAAACGACTTCAGACGTGAACTGCATTGCAATTAGCGGGACGAGTAATAACACGGCCGTCCCTGTTGCTACAAACGCTAAATGTTTTTTAAGTGAGGTTTCTGATTTCATGATGTAATGATTTGGGATATTATTGTTAGCCCACTTTGAATTGCAAAGTAAGGGGGTAAATTTTTTTAAGAAGGTTTCATTTTATTTCTGAGCCGTGTTTTATAGAACCAGACAATTCCACTCAGGATCATAAATAACGGAATTGCTCCGGGTTCATCTTCAACAGTTATCATAAATATCATAAGCATGAGGCCAACCGTAATAAGCACAATTGAGAGTGTTCTTTGAACAGGGGATTTTTGTTGTGTTTCTTTGTTCATTTTTGAGCCTTAATTATAGCTTCCAATACATTTAGGTGTTTTTCGAAAGCAGTTTTACCTTCCTGAGTCATATGATATTTCGTATTTGGTTTGTTATCGATAAAGGTCTTTTTCACGCCAATAAAATCCTCTTTTTCAAGAGTTTTGATGTGACTGGCCAGATTACCGTCCGTGACATCCAAAAGTTCCTTCAGCGAATTAAAATCCAGAGTATCGTTAACGGCCAATGCGGACATAATTCCCAGCCGGGTTCGATTTTCAAAAGCCTTATGTAAGTCGTTTACTGAAACTTTCACCGTTCGTGCCTGATATGGATATAGATTCCATAAATAACATGGGCAACACCAAAACCAAGCGCCCAAAGAAGTAAACTGTGCTCAGTAAAATAAGCAGCATTCAAGCCCAATGCTATTTGAAGAAGACCCAGAACACTCAGTTCATTGAACGTAAGTCTGCCGGCGCTATACAATGCTATTCCGTAAAAGATCAAAGTTACAGAAGGTATTAAGCCAATAGATCCTTCATAAAAAAGAATTAGAGAAAAAACAGCTCCTGCAGACAAAGGAATTCCCACGATACTTAAAAGTCTTTTTGATGCAGGGTTCCAGACCTTCTCTCCTTTTTTATGAGCTTTTTTGTAAGAAAGTAAAACCGCCGATCCTACGGCCAATACCAAAACCAAAAGAGCTAATAAAATGATTTCAGTTTCTACACCGGAAGAGTTCGCAGAACCCGGATCGAAATCATATATATAATAAGCTATGTACGATCCAGTTAAGGCATAGAGCCCGGCCAGCACCCCGGATAATCCCGAAAGCGACAAAAATTTAGATGACCGCTCCATCATAGAACGGATCTCAGCCAGGTCTTGATTATAATCTTGTTTTGTATTCATTACAAAGTACTTTTTAATACAAAGTACCGTAAAATATTCTTTCCTGCAATAGGCAGCAATTTTTATTCTGTATGATTAAAAGAACCGTTTTTCAGAAAGTGGATTACTTGTTCAATAACATCATCTTTATTCATAATAAAGGTATGGGAATAGGGTACTTCAATATGATCTGCCATGCCGTTTAGCTTCGTGCTTTCTACAGATACTTTTCCGTCATCGGGATTTGGCAGCATTTGAGATAATATCGGATTCACAGTTTTGGTTCCTGCAATAATACCCAACTCAAAATTTGCGGGACCCAGTTGGTTTGGCACACTTAATGAGTCCGTTCCAAGTTGTAATCCTGCCGGTCCATTAACGGTTTTGTAGAGAACATTATCCTTCATTTCGTCGGTAATTTCACTCCCTTTGTTAGGCGGGGCTAACATGACCACTCTTCCAAGGTTGGTTACTGAGTGTTCGCTTAAATATTGACGGACAAGAATTCCCCCCAAAGAATGAGTTACAAAATGAACTTGAGATGAATCCGGGCAAGAAGCGACAGATCTTGGAATAATATCGTTTGCGAGAGTCTCAATATCGTGCTTAGTAGATGGATAGGACTTATTTATAACGAAGTACCCTTCTTCATTCAATTTCTGCTCCATTTTAGAAAAGGAGTTATCTGATCGCGCCAATCCGTGAAGAAGAATAACGCAATCAGAGGCGATGGAGTGCGTCACAAAAAAAGTACAGAGCAAACTTAAAAGTAAAAAAGCTTTCATAATTTTGAATAAAAGAAAAGTTCCCGGTACGGTTATTTCAAAAAGATGTTATCTGAGAGATCTATATGTTAATTATCTCACCTACACCAATCACCAACAAGAGTACATGTTATAGTAAGTGATCACAAATAATTGATAGAGAACAGAGTAATTTGTAAAATAAATCTTTTTAGTAGTTTAGTAATTTCATTGTTAAGATTTTAATGAGCTAGAATCAGGGAATTCATAATAATGTTTAATAATTCATTTAACTCACCTTTGATGAGAAGCTTGCACAGTCAGATTTATTGTAAAGTAAAGATCTTTTTATTTGGACTGTTGTGCGTATCCGGAATAGGGTGCGAAAACGAGTTCGATCCACTTCAGGAAAACGACAGGTATGTTTTTTCAATGTATGGCACATTTGATATACATGCCGACACTAATTGGGTAAGGGTAATGCCAATTGTGGAGACTCTGATTCCAAAAGATCCGGATTCAAACGGTACAACAGTAACTATGATCCATCAAGGAACCGGTGAAGAAACTCAACTTCAACCCAAATTAATCCGCTTTAGTGAAAATGTTTATGTATGGAATTACTGGACAACCAAAGAACTGGAGCCTCAAGAAGAATACATGATTCGCGCAGAGGCACCGGGTGGAAGTCAAAGCTTTGCCACAATCACTATGGCGTCAGAGTTAGCGATACCGGATATAATTTATTCGGGTGGGAATGAAGAAGGAGAAATCAGAGGTAATAGTGAAGACACATTAGTCACCATGGATTTCAGATATTTAATACAAGTGATCAGGGATCGTGTAGTTGAGCCGGAGGTAGAGGTTATTATTTCAAATCTGGATGATATCAACTTAAAAACGAATGGAGATTATTGCGCTGAAATAGATAACGCTGAGAAAATAGAAGAGATCTTATTAGCCAATCGGGGTGATATGATAGTTAACAGAAGAGAGTTGGTTGTAATTTCATCCAGCGAAGATTGGCCCGACATCGTTGACTTAAGTGAAGAAGAGATTGTTTTGCCGGATGCAGTTTCAAATGTAGTTAATGGTACAGGGTTTATAGCCGGAATAGCTAAGCGAAAAATAGTTATAACATCTAAAAGAGTTTCCGCAGAAAGCTACCCAAAAAGAAAATGCGAATAGACCGTTAAATGATCTACACAAAGAATATGAATATAAGCTTTCTTTTAAGACTGATACCTGTCATGTACTTTATGATCTTTGGGGTATTGACGAGCAACATCAAAGCTCAAGGCTCTTTAATTCGCGGGATAGTAACAGATTATCAGACAGGAAAAGTGCTCGATATGGCAAACATTACCCTTCAACCAATGACGGGCAAGGGAATCGTTGGAACAACTACAGACGGTAACGGGCTTTATGAATTCAATAATGTGGCCGCCGGTGATTATGTGTTTGTGGTTCGTTATGTAGGATACGAAATGCACATTGATACATTAACCATAGGGCTAAGAGCACGGAATATTTCAAATCATGTGCAGCTGAGACATTCCCGTGAAGAGCTTGAAGAAATCAATGTGCAAGGTGCAGTTGCTGAAGACATGAACCCCGGTCAGATTAGTATAAGTCCTGAAACGTTCGGAAGAGCTCCAACACCCGGCGGAAGCGCAGATCTGGCTAGTTATATTCAAACTCAACCCGGTGTGGTTGCTGTAGGAGATCGTGGAGGACAGCTTTTTGTAAGAGGCGGAACGCCATCAGAAAATATGATGCTAATGGACGGTATATTGATCTATCAGCCGTTTCATATTATTGGATTCTTTTCGGTATTTCCCGAAGATGTAGTTTCGAATGTAGATTTTTATGCCGGTGGATTTGGTCCACGTTACAGTGGAAGAACTTCTTCGGTAATGGATGTAAGGCTTAAAAACGGAAACCTTTACAATCAAAAATGGTCTGCTTCTGTGAGTCCTTTTGTGTCGGATTTCTTTTTTGAAACCCCGGTTCGTGAAGGAAAAAGCTCAATTATTGGTTCTTTGCGCGGTTCATTGATAGAAGAGACAAGTGATGTATATCTATCGGAAAAACAGCCGATGAAATTTAACAGCCAGCTGCTCAAGTATTACAACTCAAGTGGCGAAGGAGTAAATTGTTCTGCATTAATTATGCGAACATACGATCGTGGTAGTCTCGATTTTGAATCGGATGATTATTTTAAATGGAGTAATGTAGTTACAGGCGGTCGCTGTGCAGGAGCATCTGCAGAGTCGAAGGTTTCGTTTGTCGATTTCAACTTTGGTCTATCTTATTTCACGAATGAGCAAGGTGGATCTGAAGGGGGGGTGAGAAATTCTCAGATATTTAAATCGCACTTAGATATGAACTTGACCTTGTATGTTGGAGAAATACGGTTCGATTATGGTTTCTTTACTGACTACAGAACCATGTCTTATGATATTGCGAATCTCTTTGTTTCTCTTGATGAAAAAGCGGTAGCGTTTTCAAATGCCGGGGGATATTTGAAAATGGGCGTTAATATTGGGGAGAAAATTCTGATCGAGCCGGGCGTGTCTATCACAAGTTATTTAAAACGATTATCACCAAGTGTGGAGCCCAGATTGCAGATGTCATGGCAGCCGCGTGGCCGCGTGGATGAAGAAATTCATGCAGCACTGGGAATATATCGACAGCCATTTGCAGGACTCACTGATTTCAGAGACGCTGGAACATCCTTTACTACTTTTATTCTGTTACCCGAATCAGAACGAAGAATGGAAGCAAGACATGCACTGTTGGGTTGGAGACAGCCCATAGGTGACTTTTTCGACTTTTCCGTAGAAGGATACTACAAAGAAATAAAAGATACTCCGGTTGCAACCTGGGGTCCGGTTGCTCGTTTTGCAACTGCACTTGCTTATGCAGATGGAACAGTGAGAGGTATGGATCTACGGCTTAATTTAAATTACCGCAGGTTTTATATGGGATTAGGTTATGGCTACTCCATCACAGAATACACAACAAGGCAAGATCATTTTGGGACCTGGTTTGGCGAACCTGTGCAGAGCTACAATCCGCCGCATGATCGTCGCCATCAGTTAAATGCTCAGACAGGTTTCAATGTGGGGAATTTTTCAACAAATGTGAGCTGGTCGTATGGATCAGGCCTTCCTTATACACGTCCTCTAGGTTTTGACAGCTTTTTTAGTTTTGATCAGCGTCCTCCCGATGTTACTGAAGATTACGGCGAACCCAGAGTGCTGCTGGACAAGCCTTTTAAAGGACGTATGCCCGATTTTCACCGACTGGATATATCTGTATCGCAGGCTTTTAATGCCGGCACCAAAGATATAAAAGTTCAGGCCGGAGCCATTAACACCTATAACAGAGAAAACCTGTTTTATTATGATGTGTTCAATCAGAGAGGGATTAACCAGCTTCCTTTAACGCCTTATGTGTCGTTGAAAATAGAGTCTAATTAAGAATACTGTTTTAATCGGCTAGTTTGAAAGCATGGTCTTTCTGAAAACGATGAGAACGAACCCATTTCGAAGGGAGAATTATGTTGCGGGAGTTCAGGAGCTTAGTTATTCTTCACTTGTTACATCTGGTTTTAAATCAGTATAAACTTTGCTGTCCGCATATATTTTAACGACCCCACTTTTCCCATCTTTTCCATAATGTTCTGTTGCAATATCACCCTTTTGTACTATGATAGAGTCTATATGTTCAGTTTTTATACGCTTTAAAAATTCACGAGACGTAACTTTACCATTCAAAACAAAAAGAGGTTGATTATCCTTGTTTATTATTGACCCGGTCCCATCAAGCGTAAATGTATAGTCCTCTAATTGTTGTTTGGATACGTTTGTAATGTCAGAATCCGAGCACGAAGAAACATTAAAAAGGACAATAACTATAACCAGTTTAATAGATATTTTAAACAAATTTTCACGGATCATTTTGGTCATATTGAATTATCAAAAAATGTAAGTAGAATAACGACCGGGTTTAAGAATCGAGCCGAGTTAACATTAAAATTACGAACCTGCTCAAGCCCCGCTGGAAATGTTTGTTAGTTTGCTTGGTATAAGTAAGGCTTTGCTCCATCTTTAGGTATTGCTACAGTAATCTTAGAGTTGTAAGGTTCATAACCTTGAAAAACATAATTCTCAATATTGTAGTCCTTTGTTAACACTGAATCAAACTTAAAAGTCTCATTCAACGTAACAACTTGATATGGACAATAACTCGACAATAAAATATTTAATGAATCAACCCATCCCCAATGTTCCGCTGTTTTTCTTAAAACCAAGGTAGGAGTTTGATTTAATTTTGATAAACTAATGAAGTAATTATAATCTCCCTCAAAAACAGTATTTATTGATTTACCACTAACTTTTATTACTAATGAGGTTGATCGACCTGATCCATATGGATAACCAAAAGCAAAAATTAGAACTCCTGTTTGAGTAGGATATATACCGACTAATTTAGAGTCGATTAAAGAAGTAGCAGATGATGAAAAGTCATCTGGAATTACATCAAATATGTCAACTGGATCAAAAGACTTTGTCCCATTATTAGCTAGATAAACAGTTAACCTTGAGAAAGTTCCAGGATCCGCCTGATACTTAGGTGGGTTTTGAAGTATTACTAAATCTTCAAATTGGTCATTATTGAGATCAATTTTGTAATAATCTACTAATGCAAGACTATCAATTTTTAGAACAGAATATATAATTGAGTCTGAATCGATTTCCTGAAAAGAAACAATTTCTTCAGACTCGGTTGCAGTAGGTATAATTTCTTTTTGCTCTTTCGTGCATGAAATAAGTAGTAAACTGAGTAAAAAAAAGAAGTTGTTTCTGTTCATATAAGTTAAAGCAAACTAACATAATAATACACGAACTTCCGTTCGTTTAAAATCAGTTTAAGATAGCAAACCACCTTTATAAAACAAGTACTAAGACGAACCCATCCCTGTCCCTTCCCTTAAACAAGGGAAGGGGACTTTTTAACTAGATCCCAAATTTATTTAAAGAGTCTCTCTCCCTAATGTTAGGGAGAGAACAAGAGTGGGTCAGACCAATCCGGATCTCAGGCATTCGCCGCGTGATGACCATATTCTTCACTAAAATTTCAGGGCGTCGAACAACGTCCAAATACTCCGACCTTTAGAATTATTGGCGAGCATTATTGACGGCTAATACTAAAGTTCAAAAGAGCTTAAAAACCGAGTCTCATTTTCTTTGTCATTATAATAAAACACGGCAAACACATGCTGGAAGTTGGTTTTAGGCTTGTCACTATAAGGAACCATCCATTCAACCTTACTTTTTAAGAAATCTATAAACCCGGCATCAAATTCATTATCGATTCCTTTGAGTGTCTTAACGCTGTGTATCTTTAGATTTCTATCAAATGTTATTAAATATTGGTAATAGCTGTTTTGCGGCAGCTCAATTCCATCATACTTTTTCAAATAGTCAGAGATATTTGTTCCAACAGGTTGGACAGAAAAACTTCTCTTTAAATTTGATAACCGGGAAGACAAAAAATCTAACATTTCAAGTTCACGGTTAATAGATTGTTGTCTGTTCTGTTTTGCCCTTCCCTTAAACCAGGGTTTTACCATTGGCTTGGAGTTGCTACACCATCCAAAAGTTAATTTCCCTTCATTATTTTTAGTAGCATAGACAATCCAATCCTCACCCTTCTCAACATAAAGATCACACGATGTAAGGATGCCATGTCCCCGATTTCCGTATACATAAAGAGTACTAACCTCATTTCCTTTGAATACTTTTTCCGCTTTAACTTCAATTTTGAACGTCTTGGATTCTTTGGTAGGGCTATCGAAGACTTGGTTTATAGTAACTTTACCAACAAAATCAGATGTTATATAGTGGTTATTTGTTTCTTGCCATGAACTTGCACAAGAACACGCATTAGCATTAGAATAGCCAAGCAATAAAATAAATATGAGAAGGTAAAGTTTCATGAAGGTGTACGTTTCTTATAGAAGTAACTCATTTATTTTATTGTACACAAGATTACTCTTGATTAGCGAGCTCAAATGCCATTTCTCTTTTCAAATAAATAACGAAAACATAGAAACACCCGGGTTCTGCGAAGTTTTAAAATCGCTATAAATTCAATATACTAATGAACTCTATCTCGGCTTGATCCTACAAAAACACCGAGTAAAAATGTATTACACTGCAAATAAAATAAATCTCATGAAACGTATATCACTTTTAAGTTTAATAGTAATGTTATGTGTCCCTGTGACCATGATTCAAGCTCAAACCACGCCGGATGGTTCATTAGAAGCCATGCAAGGCTTTGCCCGTGCCGTTGACGTATCTGACGGCCGTGTATTTGTTGGCGAACCTTCAAATTTTCACCAACCCGGTACCGTCTATATTTTTGGTAAGAAAGGTAACAACTGGGATCAAATGGCCCGTGTTATGGCCAAAGACGGTGTAATTGGTGATAATTTTGGTTCTGCACTGTCAGCAGATGGAAACCGCGTTTTGATTGGTGCACCAAGCGCTAATGACAGGATTGGAGCCGCATATATATTTGAACGCGGTCGTGACGGAACCTGGTCACAAAAAGCTAATTTTAAACTCGGCGATGATATTACAGCCGGCGGATTAGGTGCAAGTGTAGCATTGACGGGCGATCATGCATTTGTAGGCGCTCCAAGCTATGCAGACGGAAAAGGCTCTGTAATGGTTTTCCAGCGTTCTTCGGGCGGTGTTTGGGCGTTGAAAAGCAACATCATGAATCCGGATACTTCTACAGCTAATTTTGGATCATCATTAGCTATTGATGGTGATCAACTTGTAGTAAGCGCTCCGAAACGAGAGGGCGGCACCGTGTTTGTAATGAATAATATGGACGGTGAGTGGACAATGGCTACTACCTTAAGCAGTAATCAGGCTCAGGAGCAAAGTCGTTTTGGTTCCTCTCTGGCTATAAAAGGAGATCGAATTTTGGTAGGAGCTCCCCGCAACAACAATGCGATGGGAACTGTTTTTGTATATGAAAATGTAGATGGAGAATGGAGTCCTTCCGGATTGCTGACGGCATTTGATGTTGAAAGACGTTATCAGTTTGGCGCTTCAGTAGCATTTGCTGAAAATGAAGTTTGGGTAGGAGCTCCGGGAGCTAATGGCTCAAGCGGAAATATTTATCAGTTTATGATGGATGAAAATGGTGCGTGGACAGGTTCTTCCAAGTTACCTGTTGGAGAACAAGAAGCAGGCGACGGTTTCTCCGGCTCAATGGCTATGGATGGCAATATTGCAGTAGTAGGATTGATCGGCGCAGATTATGGTGCCGGTTCTGCAGTCATAATGGAGAAGAAAGGCTCAGGTGACTGGATGGCTTCTAAAATGATTATCGGAGAAGAATCTTCTGTGCTGGAACCTGTAAAGGGGCGACGAGTACAGTGTGATGATTTGAAAGCTGAACAATTTGGTTGTAAAAATGTAGATTTGATCTCCTTCCTTCCTGTAAGTGATATTGGTGGCGGACGCGGTGTTCGTGTTAATGACATTTGGGGATGGACCGATCCTGAGACCGGCGTGGAATATGCACTCGTTGGAAGAAATGAAGGAACTTCTTTTGTTAGTCTTGCTGATCCCGGTAATCCGGTATACGTAGGTAACCTGCCTATGACAGAAGGCTCTCGTGCAAATGTTTGGAGAGATATCAAGGTATATAAAAACCATGCTTATATCGTAGCTGATGGCGCCGGAGAACATGGAATGCAGATACTGGATCTAACTAAGCTAAGGGAATTTGATGGCGAACCATTACAGTTAGAAGAAACCGCTCTGTACACAGGTATTCACAGTGCTCATAACGTAGTAATCAATGAAGAAACCGGTTACGCCTTTATCGTTGGTAGCAGCGGAGGTGGAAACACTTGTGGTGGCGGTCTTCATATGTTGAATATTCAAGACCCGGCAAATCCTGAATTTGAAGGTTGTTTTTCTGATCCATCAACAGGAAGAAGTGGTACGGGTTATTCGCATGATGCACAGTGTGTAATATACAATGGCCCGGATGAAGATCACCAGGGAAGCGAGATCTGCTTTGGTGCAAATGAAACCGCAGTAAGTATTGCTGATGTAACCGACAAACAAAATCCGGTTGCTCTTTCTACAGCTACCTATCCTAATTATGGATATGTTCATCAAGGTTGGTTGACAGAAGATCATAAGTACTTCTTTCAGAATGATGAGCTTGATGAGTTAATGGGAGCAGTAGAGCGTACTCGTACAATGGTTTGGGACGTGACCGATCTGGATGATCCTCAACTATTGAGAGAGTTTTATGTAGAGATCCCGTCATCTGATCACAACCTTTACATCAAAGACGATAAAATGTATCAGTCTAATTATGTAAGTGGGCTTCAGGTGATTGATGTTTCTGATCCTGCAAATCCTGTAAAAGTAGGAGACTTCGATACTGATCCTTTCTCTAAAGATGCACCCGGTTTTGCCGGAACCTGGAGTAACTATCCATTCTTCAAAAGTGGTTTAGTTATTATGACCAGTGGTCGTGAAGGTCTTTTCGTACTGGATACAAATGCTAAGGCAATCAGCCAGTAATTAAATCGTTTCAAAAGCAGCCTATCTTATCATACAGATGGGCTGCTTTTTTTATAAGAATAATATCATAAGCAGAGAAAATTCCAATCATGCGTAGATTTTTAGGCTCGTGTTTAGCATTAATATTCCTTTTATCGACCGGTTATGTAAAAGGCCAGATAGCTAACCCTCAATATATTTATACCTGTAATCAAGGTTCGGCCAGTATCAGCGTGATTGATAATAATACGCACGAAATCGTAGCGGTCGTTGATCTTCAAGAACTGGGTTTTAGCGCCAATGCCAAACCACATCATGTAATTGCAGAAGCGGATGGTTCGCACTGGTATGTAACTCTGATTGGGGAAAACAGAGTCCTTAAGTTTAACAGAGATAATAAACTGGTAGCTGAAACCGAAATAGAAGTACCGGGATTGATGACGATGGATCCTGACAGCGATATACTTTATGTAGGGCGATCAATGAGTGCAGTGAATCCTCCTCAAAGTTTTGGAGTAATCAATCGCAGTGATATGAGTCTGGAATCCGAGAAGGATCTGTTTTTTACCCGACCACATGCTATAACCACGTTACCGGGTAGCGATCGGATTTTTGTTGGGAGCTTGTCTTCAAATCAGTTTCTGTCTGTGAGTTCTAAAGAAGTTGATTCAGAGCTGACAAATCTGGAAGGTATGAATCACATGCTGGTAAATTTTGCGATCTCTACGGATAAAAAAACCATGGTGGGAACCGGCCAAATGACAGGCAAATTATTGATATTTGATATTACAAACCCGGTATCTCCGGCGCTGGAAGAGGCTATTGCTGTGAATGCAGCACCATGGCATCCCGTTTTTTCCCCGGATGGTCAGTTTGTATACTTTGCAAATAAAGGCACCAACACGGTAACAGTGATCGATATGAAAAAGCGTGCAATAGATGCAGTGATCAAAGGCAATGGACTAAGTCAACCACACGGCGCTGCACTATCTGCTGATGGTAAATTTTTATATGTAAGCAACAACAATCGAAACGGAGGTTATTTGCCTGAAGGAGTAACGGCAGAAGATGCTCCTGGAACAGTGGTGGTTATCGACACTCAGAGCAAAGAGATCATCAAAGTGATTGAAGTCGGCAAAAATGCCACCGGTATAGGAACCAATGTTCAATAAAGGATCCCATATTTTAAAGATGCTGAAATACTTCTTTTCAGCAGTTTTCATCATTACTCTGATAAACGCGTGTACTGCACAGAAAGAACTGATCGTGTCAGAATCTGCAGAAACCTATCAACAGCAGATCGATCCATTTTTTGTATTCGATAAAGAAGGCAATCAAATTCAGTTTCCATTTATAGGTGGATTGAATACGCCCCGTCCGCAATTTGTGGATATTGATAATGATGGCGATTCGGACCTGTTCTTGCAAGAACACTCTTCCGAATTAATGTTTTTTGAAAACCGTGAACCGGGAACTAAATCAGCTTTGAAATGGATCACCAATACTTATAAGGGTTTGGATATTGGTGAGTGGTTTCGGTTTGTAGATATGGATCAGGACGGAGATATGGATTTGTTGACTGAACAACCATATAGTTACATTCGCTATTACAGAAATGAAGGAACGGCTGAAATGGCCAGCTATACATTGGTTGCAGATTCCTTACGAGACATTAATGGAACTCCGATCTTCTCGGATCGGCAGAATATTCCCAACGTTACGGATATTGATTGTGATGGCATGCCTGACCTTTTCATTGGAAGCCTTGATGGAACACTCGCTCGTTATGAATCTCAAGGACGCGATGAGAAAGGCACACCTCTCTTTAAACTTATCACAAAACGATTTCAGGACATTGAGATCGTGAAACAATTTGGTACGCTCCACGGAGCAAATACGATGGCTTTCATCGATATCGACAACGACGGTGATCAGGATATTTTTTGGGGTGATTTCTTTGAACCCAGTATACTTCTTTTAGAAAACACAGGCAGTTGCAGCAATCCACAATTTGTTGGCGAACCACGTTCATTTCCACCATCCAGTCCGGTCATGACCAGCGGTTATAATGTGCCGGGATTGGTAGACTGGGAAGGTGATGGAGACATGGATCTGTTTCTGGGTGTACTGGGTGGCGCTTATAACACGAATGAAACCACGGCAGATAATTTCTACTTTTTCGAGCAACAGGATAATCGCTTTGAGTTACAAACCGAACAATTTCTTTCCATGATTGATACCGGAGACGAAAGCATTGTAACTACCGGTGATCTGGATGGGGACGGAGACCTGGATATGTTGGTATCCAATAAGATCGATCCCGATAACCGGAACTCTTCGGTTGTTTATCAATTTGAGAATCGTGGAACCAAACAGATTCCCGAGTTTCACTTGAGCGGCAGTCTGGAATTGCCGGCGGCTTATCATTATGCTCCTGAGTTGGGTGATCTGGATGGAGACGGAAAAGCGGATCTTATACTTGGGAACTGGAAAGGAGGAATGGATTTCTATCGAAATACCGGTTCAGGCTTTGAGTTGATTAAGGAAAATGCTGCCGATCTGCCACGAGGAAGTAATGCAGTTCCCTCTTTGGGAGATCTTGATGCGGATGGCGATCTGGATTTGATAGCCGGACAGTCGGGAGGTGGAGTTGAGTTCTTTCGAAATGAAGGGACAAACAAAGCCCCTGAATTCATCTCCGTACCGGATGTTTTTCCTGAAGTTGAAAGTTTGCAACGCAGTGCTCCGGCATTGTATGATATTGACAGTGATGGAGATCTGGATCTCTTTTTAGGCACCAAGATCGATGGCTATCTCTTTTTTAGGAATACAGGAACGTCAACAGATCCGGCATTCACCAAAGAAGCCTTCCCTTTTACCGTGCGTACAACGCAATTGGGAAGCCCACACTTCACCGATCTTGATAGCGATGGTGTTGCGGAGTTCTTATCGGGTACCCGTGGTGGTGGGGTTCTTTTTTATAAACGCTGAAAGTTAAAATTGTGGGGCTGGTATCTGAGTAATCTTAAAACGCTTTGTTATGCTCACGGTTTTAGGTTCGAGATGCCCAGTATCCGGGCTTTCGTCTTAAATTCATAACAGCAAATATGGTAATAAGCTCGTCTTCCACAGAATAGATGATTCCATATGGAAAGCGGGAAACTAAAAACCTTCGTTCTGTTTTAGTGATTTTAGTTCCGGATGTAGGTTGTTGTTCAACGACATCTAAAACTTTTACTACCTCATTAATAAATTCATCCCCAAGCCCAACAACCTGTTCCTCATAATATTCGGAAGTTTCAAAGAATTCTTTTCTGGCTTCTGAATGAAATTTAATAGTCACTTTTGAATACGTTTTCTGGCTTCTTTTAAAACGTCATTAGAAGAATGAAGGGAGGCGTCTCCTGATTTAAGTGATTCCTTTCTCTTTTGAACTTCATCAATCCAAGACTGTTCTATTTCAGGATCAATTTTACCATGGATACTTTGCAATAGTTTATCAACCAGACGGGCTTTATTCTTTTTGTCAAGGTTCAAAGCCGAAGTTTCAATTTCTTTGGGGTTGGTAATCATAATAAATAAGTTAGTTTATCAGAATGTACTTATTACTGAAGAGAACTGGAAGCGAGATGCATTATTGCAGTCGGTATAACGATCCCGCGTTTAAGCGGCGCGGGGATTATGATTTCCTTGAAGTAGCGAAATTAATTCCTCACAAACAAGTTCGATCGAACCCCATCCGCGTCCGATTTAAAACGCCTTGTTATGTTGCGGAAAGGAACTAAAGCTTATATTCGTAGTTTTCAAAATCTACTCCCATGTTTTCTAATTTAGATATTAGCTGTTCCCTTTTTTTATATCCTTCAGATCCTTCCTTATATGACATGAACCGTTTTATATAATCTTGAATATAGTAAGTGACTTCAATGTTCTCTGGTTTTCTCACAACTACTCTCATTGGTTTTAGAACATCGACATTCAATGAATCTATATAATAATTGATAATATCAAATTTGCTTGCACTTACGGAACTAGCAAATGGGATTCTTTGATCCTCAATTAACTTTGAATAAGGATTAGCACCGTGACTAACCAAAAGTTTAACAAGATCAAGATTTAAGCTAGATGCTTTAATGAGTGGAGAAGTTGCCGAAATGTAATGTCCTTTCTCATTGACAAAATCTTTATCAACTGAATAATTTGGATCTGCTCCGTATTCCAATAATGTTTTAGCATAGCGGTTATCCTTTATCCATTCTGAACTACTTCCAAAAGGCATGATTGAATTAATCAATATACTGTAATTGGTATATGGATTCGTAAAATTGGGATCAGCTCCTAGTTGGAGTAACTTTTCAAATGACTCAAACTGTTCGACGTATAAACAGAGTGCAAGAACATTAGATCCACTTATTGGATTGGTAACCTCCAATAAAGAGGGATCCTTCTTAACCAAGCGTTCAGTTTTTTTCAGATTTCCATTTTCAACTGCTTTAGCTAACTCGTAAGCTTTAGTTTCCTTAAAAAACTTAGTATTGCGACCTGTCATGAGTGAACAACTAAGCAAGGATATTCCAAAACAAAGAAATAGTACTAGAATTGGCTTTAGATGCATTGGGAATCTATTCATTTAAAGAGCAACATAACAACCCCGCGTTTAAGCGGTGCGGAGTATTTGTTTTTCTTGAAGTAACGAAATTTTGAAATAAGAACAAACTCATCAAAATTGAATAGTTGAAGTTGGAAGTTTAGATTTTTAAATCGGGGTCAACTTTCGGAAGTATCCGAAGGTCGACTTTTGGTCTCATTCAAAATCGTTCAATTACAATTGTTTGGTTATTTTTTACTGTTTAATTGGATGGCGATGACTTTTATTTGCTCATTTCCAAACAGATCAATGGATCTAATGATTAGTTTTTGAGGTGAACTTCCCTGCATTTTAATCGGACGGAAATAAGGTTTATAGTCTTGCTCGCTCAATTTATATTCTAGTGATTTTACTTCCGATTCTCTGTCAATGGATGTGATTGAAATAAGTGTTTCTGCATCTATTGTTACTTCCTTATCGTTTTGCTGATGAGGTTGCTTGCTGAAACTAATATCTATTTCAGGGGCAGTTTCATCGTATAGTACTGAAAGTACCTGAAGTTCTTCAACATTGCCTACTTGGTCTACAGCTTGAAAGCGCACAATTTTTTGGCCAGACTGTTTAAACTGAATCGACTGTGAATAACGAGTCATGGTTTCGGAGTTTATGCTGTAATTAATATACGCTACACCAGATGCCCGATCCGCAGCTGAAAAGCTTAATGTTGCTCCTGGTCCAAAAATAAATCCGTTTTTGCTTTCAATTCTGTCTCCTGAAATAACATGTTGTGTTTGTGGTGCGGTTCCATCAACTGCAACATTTAAATTATGTACCTCGCTTTGGTTACCCAGTTCATCTTCTGCTGCAAATTGTAGCACTGAAAAGCTCCCAGCCTTAAATGAAACTGGATGACTATAAGGTTGCCTATTGTTTTCACCATTAGTAGAATACCAAACAGTTCGGATTTCCATTTCTTCATCATTTGCCTTTAAGGCCAGCTCTGTAGTTGGATGAATATAAACCTGGTTTTTTGCTTCAAAATGAGGACCTTGCCAAACAGCGTTTACTACGGGGCCGGTTTTATCAATTTTGAAGTTGAATTGTTTTTTCTGCTCCCTATTACCCACCCGGTCTACCGAATAATAATAAATGGTGTTATACGCCCCTTCAAAATCACCCAATTCAGAAAGTTTTATTTCTGAATTATATATAATCGGTTTTTCATTGTTAAGTTGAATATAGGTGGTGTCTATTCCCGCCAAATTATCATCAGCTTCAAGCAATAGGGTAGTATATTCCGAAAGATTAGACCCTGAAAAATTAGACGAGAAACGATGGGAGGTAATCGGTGCTGTAGCATCCACATTAAATTGAAAAAGCTGTTCATTTTCCTCATTACCCACTTCATCAACTGAATAATATCGGATGGCATAGTTTTGCTCGGTATAATAGCCACTTAGCATTTTATCATACGGCTGGTACCGGCCGCCATTTTCAGAGGTGTACATTTCTTTCACTCCTGTAATATTATCTGAAGCCGAAAGCGCCAAATTCACACCTGGTGCAAAAATCAGTGTTTCTCCCTGTTTAAATGAAGCTGCTCCCGAAGCCTCGATTGTTGATGTCGGAGGGGTTCCGTCAATAGTAATAGGATAATGGGTAGTACTTTCATCAACCTCAACTTGTATAATATTCTCTGTATTTTTCTGCAAATTAATAGGAAATACCCTTGAGCTATCAGATGAAAAGCTTAACATAAATTTTTCGCTATCTTCTGCATCTGACGAACTTAACCATAGATACACTTCCTTATCCGGCCCCTGAATGGCTTCTTCAATTTTCATAAATGAAGAATTTTCAGGGCTTATTCGCTCAGGTTGAACATATAAATCTGTATTTTCTGTTTCTTGTATCGTCAGCTTTATGCGTTGTTCTTCTTCTTGGTTATTCACTTGGTCGATAGAGTAGTAAGACAATGAAACAGTCTCTTTTTGGGTGAAAGAAATGGGAGTAGTGTAAACTTCCCACGGCTCATCATTAACTTTATAGCGCACTTCCTTTAAACCAGACTCCAAATCTCCGGCATCGAGCGCAATCTTAGTTTCCGGATTTATAGCATACCCATCGCCCTTTTTAGAATAGTATCCCTGAAAGCGAATATTGGTACTTGGGCGTCCATTATCCAAATACAGCTTCACGCTTTCCTTATCAGAGGTGTTCCCAACCACATCTCCTGAGTAATAGGTTACGGTATATGTTCCGCTAACTGATGGGAGCCGTATAGGGTTGGAGTAGGGGCGTTCGGGGTTTTGATTAATCTGATACTTTGTTGAAGCAGCACCAGATTTATTATCACGAGGAATAAGAGTGATGTTGCTTTCGGAAGAAAGGTAGGTTGTGGCATCTTGCTTAAATACATCTCCCGAAAGCTCTACGGCTATTTCAGGGCTATTTCTGTCAAGGTAAAAACGGTAAGCCAATGTATCTCCAGCATTTTTCACATTATCTGTTGCATAGGCAAAAAGGATGTGATCTCCATCTTCAAGATCGTTTAAAGAAATAGAGGTGCTGTATTGGGAAGCCTCATTTTCATCGAACCAGAAAAATATACTGTTTACGCCAGAGGCATTATCCGTAGCTGCTAAACTTATGGTAGCTTCTGCTGCAATTACAGAAAGATTTTGTGGACCTTCAACATGTTGAAGAACTTGTGGACCTGTTACATCTACTTCAAATTCCAGCGTTTGTACCGGCTCCACATTGCCAACTCTATCAACGGCATAATAATATAACATGTAGTTTTGATTGTTTCTAAAAGCAGGGTTTTCTTCAGTAAATGGATTGAAAGCGCCATTATTTAATGCCCAATAAGTGTTTAACACACCAGCTGATTCATCAACGGCTTCATATTTAACCGACATGCTTTTTCCTACATACAACCTTCCTTCATCGTTTGTAAAAAGAGGTGCATTTACTAGTTCTATGGTTGAAACAGGTGCAGTTCCATCTACCACAAGTGGATAGCTGATAATGCTACCGTCAGCGTTTGAAATCTGTACATTTGTAGCGCCTTCGGGGAGTAATTGTGAACGTTGTTTTTCGGCATCTTCAAGCACTTGGGTTGCTTCACTTTGCATCCCCAAAAACATAAATTGGTACGACTGATGTTGGTTTATAAACACTTTGTTGTCGGGTGCGCGATACGTTTGAATTTCATGTTCAAGTGGCGGTTTAGCTGGAGGAGATTGAGCATAAAGGGCTTCCGTTATCACAAATAAAAAGCAAAGTGTTATCAATCCTATTTTCAGGATCAACCCAAATGTGAGGCGCTTTTTTAGCTCGGTTTTATTCAGATTCCAATACATAGTATTACTCCGAAATTATAAACCTAAGTGTTTTAATTGCTTCATTTCCCACACGGTCGGTTGCATAGATTTCTATCTTTTGCTCACCCGGGTTTTCAAAATTTAACGGCATAGCAAAAGGTTTTTTTGCCTCATCATTCAGGCTGTATCGGATACTTTCTGCACCGGAGGCTTCATCAGTTGCCGCTAAATACAATACCGTTCCGATGGGATATTGATCCAGTACAGAGCCATCTCCTGCATTTCCGGATCCAATTTTTGATGAGCTGTAGTTCACTGTTACCATTGGCGGGCTGTTATCAACCACCACTTCTACACGCTGTTTTTCTTCTACATTATTTACATTATCGATTGCGCCATAGGATATTACAAATTCACCCTCGTTGTTAAATGGAAGAACATCAGTATACACCTGATTGTTCGCGTCCCCTTCCACCGAATACTGTATTTTCTTTACTCCCGCTTCTTTATCGCTGGCTGTTATCTCCATTGCTGTTTGAGAGGTGATCCAGGTTTTACCGCGCTGCGTAAAGGAAGTCCCATTAAACGAATGTGTAGACGTGGGAGCCGTTTGATCTACATATAAGTCTTGTTCGTTCTTTTCTTCCTTATTGTTGACGTTATCAACCGACCAAAATGCCAACCGGTAATTCCCTTCTGTGGAGGGTAAACTAATTGTAGAATGTTCATACGTTCGATCCGGGTTGTCATTAATTTGAAAATGGGTAGAACCAACCCCTGTTTTATTATCAGAAAATGTAAGTCTATACTCCGTTCGGTTAGATACGTAGGTTCTGTCTCCTATATGCTGATCTCCCTCTATTTTTAAAATGGTTTGAGGAGAGGTGCGGTCTACATAGAATTGAAATACATTTTCGGTTTCTTCATTCTTCACATTATCTCTGGAATTGTAGTACAACATATGGGAGCCTTCATCTAGAAGTGATACCGATATAGCCTCTTTGTACTCTGTTTGTTCTTGTTGATTAAAGTGAAAGGCGGTTGTAGCTAATCCTGAATGTGCATCATTAGAAGAAAGAGTGATTTCAGCGCTTGGTGAAAGTATTGATCCTTGATGTACTCCCACAATTTGATGTTGGGTAACTGGGGCTGATAGATCCACAAAAAACAGTTCCTTTTTCACCTTTTCAGCATTACCAACATGATCTACTGCGTAATAGGCTATACTGTATTCTTTCTCCTGATTAAAATCATACACGCCAAAAGTAGGTGCAAAATCAGCTCCATTCACCGAAACGTAGATATTCTCTACACCCGCATGTTCATCATTTGCGTCAAACTCTGCTTTCAATCCCCGCCCTTTATAAGTTACTTCTTCAAATTGATGCGTTTCCGCACCGCTTAGTATAATATTAGAACTTGGGGGAAGTCCATCAGCTTGAAATTCTAACAGAAGTGTGTCCTTAGTTTCGTAGTTAATCCAACGCAAATATTGGTTGCCGGAAAGCTCTAAATTTATCTGCGATTGCTCCAAAGCTTCAACGGACTCTTGTTGTTTTATGCTGGCCGTTTCCAGTTTATGTTTTGGCGCCGTTTGCTGGGGTGAAGTTGACAACCAAACATACACCGGTAAATCTTTGGGCCAGAATAGCCGCTGCGTTTCTAGATCTTTATATACTTTTAGCTTATGCTGCATGGGATCAATGTCTATTGTTTGGGCAGCTGCCGCTAAAATTCCTGTAATCATAAAAACTATAATCAGCAAAAATCTGCGGATAGAATTTGTGTATGGTGATGATTTTTTCATGGCATTAATAATTGAAGTAATTTGACCTAAAATTTTTATTCGCTTTAATTGGTGTACATTCTATATTAAAATCTGAAGGAGACTTCACTCTCCTCCAAATGGACTATTAAAACAGCCCGTTATTTAAGCGGGCTGTTACTTCTGTATTATTTATGAGTACTTTTTTAGAGACAAAGCACTCACGTTTTCGAACGAGATTTTTTGTTTAATATGGACCAAACAGATAATTGCCTGGCGCATCTAAATCTTCACTCATATGAAATTGCTCCACGATGGTCACAAATTCATCTCTTGAAATTTCGCCATCTCCGTTTAAATCCAGATATTGAAATGACCATTCTGGGATTCCTTCAGCCACACCAAAAGAGGTCATTATATCGGTGTATTCTTTTATGGAGATATCACCACTGCCATCTGCATCAAATAAATCGAAAACAGCGCGGGTTACTTTTTTCATATAATCTTCGCGCCATTCCTCGCTCGAAAGCACTACATCTTCGTGAGCCAGCCAGTCGGCCAAGGTTACTTTATTTGGATCTTTAGTGATACCAAGATCACGTGCATTTTGCCAAATCATTCCAATGGTGGTTTCAATAGAGGCGTACTCTTCAGAGCCTTTATCCAGACCTCGTTTTGTGGTGAGGCGTTCTATTATTAAGTCCACATCGTCTTGCTCGAAAAAGCCATTAGCATCAAGATCTAGACAGTTGAAATAACGGGTTAGTTTACGTTGTTGAAAAGGTGTTAACATGATTCTGTATTTTTTTATTAAAAATTTGTGGGTTTGATTAGTAAGGTCCGAACAAATAATTGCCCGGTGCATCTAAGTCTTCACTCATATGGAATTGCTCAACAATGGTCACGAATTCTTCTCTTTCAATGACACCGCTTCCATCCAGATCCAGCTTTTTAAAGGCCCATTCCGGAATTCCTTGTTCTACCCCAAAAGCAGTCATAAGCTGGGTATATTCATCTATCGAGATTTCGCCACTACCATCCGCATCAATCAAGTCGAATACCCCACGGGTTACCGCTTTCATGTACTCTTCGCGCCATTCTTCGGTAGAAAGCACTACATCTTCGTGTTGAAGCCAATCGCCAAGGGTTACTTTATTAGGATTCTGGCTGTATCCATACACTCTGGCGTTATTCCAGATCATATCTATGCCACCCTGAATTTCTTCATAGGCTTCTGTTCCTTCGTCAATGCCGCGAGCGGAAGCAAGGCGTTCCACAATTCGGTTTACATCATCTTTTTCAAAGTACCCGTTTGCGTCTGTATCCAGACAGTTAAAGTAGCGGGTTAGTTTTCTTTTTTGGAAAGGTGTTAACATAATTTGCACCGTTGTTTTAGTTATTATTAGTTGAAATTTTCATTTCGTTATGTTCCTTTATACTGTTGGTTTCTGATTCTAATAAGCCATCTTCCACATCAGGTTCGATGTTTTCAAGCCCAGTGAGTTTTGCTACAATCTTGTGAAAAAGTTCTTCTATAAACTCCAAGCTAAAACCAAACACAATGCTGATTCCTATTTTAAAAACTGCTATTCCATCTGAGTATTCATCCAAATAAGGGTCGATATAGAAATCCACATATTGGAAAATGACAATTACTACTACAGCGATTAGTGCCTCGGAAAGAGAAATAGCTTTACCTGTTTTATTCAAAATCCCCGAAACAACCAGGGCCATTAACAATGCTGTAAATTGAAGCAGGTAGAACCACGTAGACTCATACCATGGCGGACTAATGGAAAATGAAAAAGAAGCCGATCGGCTAAGATTTCCTTCTACATCTTGAGCCCGAACAAGAAACACGTATTCTCCCCAGCTAAGGTTGGTATATTCCCGATAGGTATTATTGCTTAATTTCGACCAACTATGATCTAAGCCATCTAACCGAACCTGATATTGAAGTCCTTCTATATCTTCGTAATTATTAGTGCTGTAGCTAAAACGAAAAGCATTGAAGTCGTAATCAAATTCAAAATTTGTAGAATCAGATTGGTCCAATACTTGAACCCCACCTCTTGTTTCTGAAAAGGCTCCGCCAAAAATCACAGAATCTGTTGGCGTATATTCAACTTTCCGGACGATAGCAGCAAATACATCTGCCGTTTTATCCAGGGATGCATTGCTTTTTTCTTCTTCATTTTGCTTTTCTGAAAACCAACCACCAAGACTTTCGTTATAGGCACTTTTAATCCATGCAAAAAAACCTTTTTCGGTACTTGTGGTGTCTTCCGGTGCAAAATTTTCTGCTACAACTGTAGTTGCAACATTTACCTTTGTTAATTCCTGGGGTATTTTAATAAGGGAGGTGCCTTCATCCAGTCCCGCCCAAAGTGAGCCACTTTGCGTAAAAAAGACGTTGAACACGTAATTATTCAATAAGCCATTTTCAGCGGAATATTTTTGAACAATTTGACCTTCAAGATTTGTTAGAAAGAGACCATCTTGAAATGAACCAAGAGCAACAAGTTTGTCGTTAAATACATCTATGGAAGAAATAGATGCTTGACGGAGATTGGGATCTCTTGGCTCTCCCCATGGTACAAGCGCTAACGCGTTTTCTTCAATTTGGGCGGTAAAAAAACCAGATGAGCGTGTTGAAATAAGTAATTGTTGGGGTGATAGAGCTTTCATTTTTTGAGCTCTTATTACTCTTGCTTCTTTCGTAGAAATCGGAGTCATATTTCCAATCTCATCGATATATAAGAGCCCGTGGTCTTGATCCGAAACAATAAGTGTATTACCTAAAAACCCAGCACTTAAAAAATTTCCCCGACCAACTATTTCTACTGTTTCATCCGAATACTTAATAATGGTTTTAAAACCAATGAAGTAAACGATATCGCCAAACGTTTTTATTTCAATAATGGTATCGTTAAAAGGAGAGGATAGGCTTTCAACCAGCGACTGAAATTTAGTATTTCCAGCATCATCAACATATAGATAACCAAATATGTTTTCGCCACCGCCATAAATTCTTCCATCCGAATTTACGGCAAGCGCATTAACTTCGGCGCTATCTGGAACCGAAATCATACGCCACTCAATACCGTCAAACTCTACAATTCCATGAGCTTGAGCAAAGTAGACTAAGCCTCGGCTGTCTATAGTAATAGAATGAATCTGAATATTTTGGAAATACTCCTCAACAGGAAAGTTTCGTACCCCTTTCTGTTCTCTTAATGAGTCTTCTATAGCCCTAGAAGTTTGTGCATTCCCACTACCAATACCAAAAAAAAGTATAAGTAGTATATAACTTAGTATATTTAGTTTTTTAAAAGCCAACGTGTTTAATAGTCCCGAATTTTATTGGCTATAATCTATTGGGGGCTAGTTAAACAAACGTGTCAAAAAAGTGAAATATCGTGTCAATTCCACCAGATAAGTGTGTTTATGTCTATTTCAGTATGTTGAAACCAGAATAATGGTCTTCGGTTAAGCGGTGAACCTAAGCCTTTGAATGTAGGCAACTAAGCGCATTTGCGTCCGCTTGATTTGCTTTGTTAGGCCTACATTTCGTTTAAACTTAAACCAAATGATGCTCCCAAAGGACATGAGAGACGTTGCCATTTTACTTTCACAAGCTCTGTATTCTTGAAGTTAGTGTCTTCATTTCCTTTTCTTAGTAATTTGCAATTTGGAATATAATAATGATTATGTGAACCTGTAGTTTCTTTTGCTATTACACTTGACAATACTTGACGCAGAGGTTCGATATAAATTGTATCATCAGCAACAATTAAAAACTCATCGAAAAAATGTGAATAGCTTTCAAGATGTTCTCCTAATACAACTGAATATAAATCATCTGGAATAGTGTTTATCCTGATTTCACCCTTTTCATATTCTTTCACATTACCATTAATAGATTTTAGAATTTCATTATGTTGTGGTAAATGAAATATAAAAGACGTTATATATGACTTTTCATGCAACCACTCAACCAAATATGACAATGTATTTTCAATATTTTTGGGCACGAAGTTTCTTTCAGGGTATAAACCGGTATAAAAATCTACAGTTTTTTTAAGCTCATCGATAAAAAATTCATAATCAATATACATGGCTCTATATTTGGCCGGTTCACGTTGCATTCGTTCTGAATAGATAGTTCTGACATCATTAACGCAAGAATCTACATTTCGTACTATCTCTCTACCTGTAAATCTAATGACTGTATAGCCAGCTCTTGTCAAATAACGTTGACGTATTGCATCTTTTTCCAACTGCTCAGGTGTAGAATGATATTTATGCCCATCTAATTCAATAATTAATCGGGCATCTTTTAGAATAAAATCTACTCTATAGCGTCCATGTTTCTTTTTATCACCAAACCAATGTTCACTTTCGATCTTTCCAGCTAATTCATCTACCGCATCTGAAAACTTTTTTTCAATGTGCGATTGACCTCTATCGCTATACCAAGAAGGAGCTTCATCTTTTGGTTGTCCTGGATACTTCATTTAATATTCAAGTATTTCTTGTAGACCTAACGACCCCGCGTTTAAGCGGCGAGTCTGGTTTTAATTATTAAAGTTTCGAATCCGCCAGCTGGCGGGTCCGCATGAAACGGTTGTTAGTCCGCATGATTTATAGTTTAGATATAGAGAAATCTTGCCGAAAATGTCGAACGGTTAAAATTTCGATAGAATTCTGAAAAACTTCATAAATAACACCATAATTTTTGCGAACTACGATTTCTCGAATACTCTGATTATTTGTTTCAGGTAAAACTCTACCAACTAATGGATTCTGTCTTAATTCTTCGACCTTCTCTTCAAACTGGTCTAGAAGAGCTAACGCAGCGTCTGTATTATCTTTAGAAATGTATTCGAGAATTTGTCTGGTTTTAGATCTGGCAGTGGGTGACCAAATAATCTTCATCATGAATATTCAGCTCTCAGTTCACTGAAAAACTTTTCATGACTCACTCCTTCTCCATTATTTAATTCTTTACGCGCAGTAGTTAATTCTTCCAATAACTGAATTTTGTCGAGCATCTTTTGATAATCTTCCACATCTATTAATACCGCAGAACTTTTACCATGCTGTGTAATAACAAGAGGTCGTCTTTCTGATTTAACTTGTTCTATAAAAGACGCCGCATTTGCCCGAAAATCGGAAAGTGATCGTATATCTTGATCAAGTTGAATGTGAGACATGAGATAAAGAATTAATTAATTGTACTGATTAATGTACTAAATACAGAACAAAAAAGTTTTTTAAAATTTCTTTAGCAGGCTAACGACCTCGTGTTTAAACGGGGAGCCGAGTTTTAATTATTAAAGTTTCGAACCAGCCTGCCCCGAGCATTCGGGGAGCCCGACTTGAAACGCTTGTTATGTGCGCTAAAATTTTGCTGAGTGATAAACAAAGTGCATTACATTTTCTTCTTCAAAATCTATTTTTTCAACCTCAGGAAGAACATCATTATAAGTTATGGTTGCAATCTTAACTCCGTTAAATACACAGTCCCATTTATGACCAGATCCACGAACTCTAGGTAAATAATCTCTGGAAACTTGATTAACTAGGATATGTGTTTCGAGAAATGAATAAGTATTTACTATTTCATCATTACTGAGACAGTCGTCTGCCATGGAAACGGGATCTCTAGTTAATTTAATATTGACCTTTGGTCGACTTTTAAGAATTTTGAAAGCCTGTTTCATTCAAAAGCACATAACGACCCCGCGTTTAAGCGGCGAAGGGTTTTCGGTTTTTCTGAAAGTAACAGAAATAATAAGTTACCTGAAAGTTAAAATTGCGGAGCCACTTCCCGAGTCCGCCTTGAAGCGCTTGTTATACAACATTGCAATGTCGTCTAAGATCCAAATTTCAAGAGATTGATGTGTCAAAATAGTACAACCTTTAACTGATATGATACCTTGGGTTCCTCTTTCTTTGTGCCCGTCAACGTACCACCAATATGAATCTGCTCCTTCTGATTCGGAGATAAAATCCTTTGAAACTTGATCAGAAGTTTTAAAACTCTCGATTTCACTTATATCAAGTGGCCCTTGTAGTTTTGAAATCTTAGGAACCCAATCTAAATTTTTATGAGTTAATTGATCACAATCTAAAGCAGTTGTTTGTCTTTCACAGGATTGAAAATATTCCGAGCAACTACTTTTTAAGTGGTTGGCACAACCTCCAAGAAAGAGGAAAAAAGTAAATAAGAAATAGGGAATGATCTTCATGTTGTATAACGACCCGGCTTTTAAGCGGCGAGTCTGGTTTTAATTATTAAAGTTTCGAACCAGCCTGCCCCGAGCATTCGGGGAGCCCGACTTGAAACGCTTGTTATGCTACCGATTAATCGTAGTGCGTCCACATTCTGATCACTTTAACGACTTTCTCTTTTTCATAAACTTGATATACTAGGCGATGCTGGATATTGATTCGGCGGGAATAAGCTCCTTCCAAATTGCCAACCAACTTTTCATATGGAGGATATTCTTCAAAAGGGTTTTCTTGAATGATCTCCAATAAGTCTTTGATCTTGGGTTTTAAACCTGACGAAGCGGCTTTTTTGGCATCCTTCGTAGCTTGTTTGGTATAAACGAGTTTATAGGTACTCACCAGTCAAGTTCTTCTTCCGTTTCTTCAAGAGGGGTATTCATTCCTTCAATAATGGACTCCTGCATTCCTGGAATGGAAGAAAGATAAAGCGTTTCCTGAATAGCCCGCCAATCTTCTTCACTTACCAATACCGCATTGGAGCGTTTCCCGGTAATTTGGATGGGCTTGTGTGTCTCAGACGCTTCATCCAGCAACCTATAAATATCTTTGCGAGCTTGCGTGGCTGTTAGTGTTTTCATGACTTGATGATTTTAAATATATAATGAAACGTACGTTATTGCGTGCGTATTGTCAAATTTTATGAAAAGGTAGCATAACGGTCCTGCGTCCGACTTAAAACGCTTGTTATGTTGCAACATTACCCAATAAAGAGCTTATCTATTAAATTTTCTAACTGTTTTCCAATTTCATTCGCATTGTAATCCAAATCAAAGCCAGAAACTTGAAGCTTTTCTCCACAAAGATCTCTGAGATCATCAGCTTCATCTTCAGTTAGATCATCATTTTTCTCTAGCTTAATTCTCAATTGTTCTGGCAACTCGATTTGATCGAGGATAAACAGCGAATCGACTTTAGATAATTTGATAGACATTTTTGAAAACAACCTAACGACTCTGCGTTTAAGCGGCAAGTCGTGTTAAAATTATTAAAGTTCGGAACCAGCCTGCCTCGAGCATTCGGGGAGTTCACTTGAAACGTTTGTTATGTTGCCAATTACTGTGTGTAAATTGTGTATTCATAAAGAATGGTAAGCCTTTGACTTGGAATAACAATCAACACAAACAATAGTCATTCCATTAAACTCTTTAAAGATGTCTGTCATACCACCTTCTTCTTCGAATACTTTTTCACATCGTTCGCACCAAGCTTGAAGGTCATTGGGATGGCTAACGTTTTCAACAAATCCTACTTTATCTCCTTCATTCTTTAACAAATGACAACACACTACCGAAGAAATGCGCTTGCCATGCCTGCCACATTCTACATACATCGGTTCAATTTCTGATTCCATTTAGCAATATAACATAATATTATCCGAACAAGGGTTTTGTTAGCACGCGGTGGATAATATCCAAAAATCATACTTCAAACTCATCATTAATTGTTTTTGAGATGTTACCCGTCTCGTTAGTCGGAGAACCTCTGAGGTACATATATATGAAAGTAGCACAAATTCATCGAAACAATTATTATCCAAGATACGAACAAACCAACCCAAGGATTTTGGTTGCAGAAGTAATAATTTCTGTTACCTTTTTGAATCTTTCGGGAATATTTATCGGGAATGCAAATCAACTCAAGTAAATGAAAAAACTAACGACGTTACTTTTAGCTCTTCTGTTAACCACAGGCTTTTCTATAGCTCAAACCACAACCCCGCTAAAAGTCGGGGACGAAATTGATGATGCCTTAAAAACAGGTGAAACCGATGTGTTCACACTTACCATTGACGCTGATCAGTTTGTATTTGGCTATGCCGATCAAAAAACGGTGGACGTGGTGATTACCGTAAAAGGGCCGGATGGAACGCCTGTTGCTTCTTTTGACAGTCCTGCACGGGGCCATGAAAATTTTCAGTTTAATACAGAAGACGCGGGGCAGTACACTTTTGAAATAACCCCTTTTGAAGAGGAAGAGGGAGATTACAGTTTGCTGGTTTCACATGTTGAGCCGGTAGCAAAAGAGCCGGCCGGCAGAGTGGATCAGCTGATGATGCAATACTCCGGAAATGACGTGCCCGGCGCAGCAGCCCTGGTGATGAAAGACGGAGAGGTTATTTTCCAAAAATCGTATGGCATGGCTAACCTTACTCATAATGTGCCTATGCAGGAAAATACACTTCATAACATCGGGTCTACTTCCAAGCAGTTTCTAACTTTTGGATTGTTGCTTTTAGAAGAAGAGGGTAAGCTGGACCTGGATGATGACGTTCGTAAATATATACCTGAATTGCCTGAATTTGATCATGTTGTAACACTCAGGAATCTTGTAAACCACACCAGCGGATATCGTGAGTTTCTAAACTTGTTGGCTATGACGGGCCGCAATCCGAGTTCAAGTTTAAGTCAGGAACAGGTGATTGAAATTGTTCAGCGCCAGCCGGAATTACAAAACGTGCCCGGAGCCGAGTGGAATTACAATAATACCGGTTATGTGCTTATGACTGAAGTTATAGAGCGAATTAGCGATATGAGTTTCCCTCAATGGATGAAAGAAAATGTGTTTGAGCCTATCGGTATGAATCACACAGTTTCCCGCAGCGACCCGGGAGAGGTCATTGAAAACCGTTCCCAGGGGTATCAACCTTCCGAAGATGGTAGCGTTGCCGAAGTGAGTGATTTGGGCGGTGGTATGGGGCCCGGCGCCATTTATACTACCCTCGGTGATCTTTCAAAATGGATTAACAATCTTCAGGATCCAAAGGTGGGAACCGAAGCTATGGTTGAGGAAATGACCACCTCTTTTGAGTTAAATGAGGGCAATAAAACCGGCTACGGCCTGGGTTTTTTTGTAGCTAAATACAAAGGGCTGGATTACTTCCATCATGGAGGAGCCGATCTGGCGCACCGCTCCATGCTTATGGTGTTCCCGGGAATTGATGCAGCCGTGGTGACTCAGAGCAATCATGCTTCTTTTAATGGAAGTATTCCCAATCAAATAGCAGAGGCCTTTTTTGATGATTATATGGAAGCAGATTCAGCAGAAGCCGATGAAGAAATGGCTGCTGAAGAGAAAGAGGAATTTGAATACGACCCGACGGACTTTGATCCGCTAACCGGTCGCTATGAACTGGAAGTTATGCCCGGTTTTATCCTCAGTTTTTCCAGAGATGACGATAGGATTTACACACAGGCTACCGGTCAGCCGGAAGTTGATATTACAGCCACATCCGACTCTACCTTTAGTTTGGTTGGAGTGAATGCCTCAGTCACCTTTCACAGAAATGAAGATTATACTGCTGATTCGCTTACCCTGCACCAAAACGGAAATCATATCGCGAAGAAAATAAAATTTGAGCTGACGGTGGATGAAATGGAGGAGTTTACCGGTCGATACTTCAGTGAAGAAATAGAAACGGTGTATGATATTGTCATTGAAGACAGCAGCCTGATGCTTAAAAATTATCAGTTGGCGGATGATATTAAATTGTCGCCGGGAAGCGTCGACACATTTAGTGCAGGATACCCAATTGCCGAGGTAGATTTTGTGCGTAACGAGGCGGGAGAAATCACCGGTTTCAATGCTTCGAACGGAAGAACCAGGAATGTTTATTTTAAAAAATGGAGTGACAAATAATAGCGCTAAATAAAGCCCGGGCATGTATGTCGCTGGTTACACGCTCTTCTCCAATCTGTACGATCACATCGCTCGGCATGATTCCGCATTCGTAAGCAGGTCCACTTTTGTTGATTTCGGTTACAAATAATCCCAATACTCGGGGAATGCTGGGATATTCCATGATCAGCTGGTAGGCAAACGACCCCGCGTTTAAGCGGCGAGCCTGGTTTAATTTATTAAAGTTTCGAACCCTAACCGAGTCCGTTTGAAACGCTTGTTATGTTACTGTTTTTCTGAGTGAGTTTAACAAACTAGCTATAGAAACTGCAACAACGCCACCAATTTGCAAACCATTTTTGGAAATAAATGTAAGATCCAAAACGAACAAGAATGAAATTAGTACAGCCAGAACCGAGAGTAGAAATATAAAATCACTGAGAAAGAGCAATTCAATAGGTCTTTTTTTACTCAGTAGTTTAAAACTGTTTTTAAAAATTTGATCAAACGTCTTTCTGCGAATTAGGATCAATACTAAGGTCATTATACACATTAAGAAAAGACCGTTGTTGGCTTTGAAGTAATCATCATGCTCTTGACCAATTGAGAGAACAATAAGCATCAAACCTAAAACTGCAATCAAGACCCATGAAACAGCAACAAAATTGCTCTTCTCTTTTTCATCATGCGATTTATACCAGTCTATGATCACAGCTGTAATTTCTAAAGTAACATAACGACCCCGCGTTTAAGCGGCGAGGGTTTTCGGTTTTTCTGAAAGTAACAGAATTAATCAGTTACCTGAAAGTTAAAAATGCGGAGCCACTTCCCGAGTCCGCTTGAAACGCTTGTTAGGTGGCGAAGCGATTTTATTTCGATTTACTTTGGATAATTTCATTCATTAAGGGTTTGAGCAAGGCTTCAGTAGTATCGATGACAAATTCTTTATTGTGAAATTGGACAAGAACAACATTATCATTTTTATACATAGTAGTAATTTCTGGCAATGAAGTAGAAGGGAGTTTTTGTTGGACTTCAAATGCTTTTTCGGTTTCGATTTCAATGAAACAAAGTGAAAAATAGACGTCATTACGTTTATTGGTTGGCATATTGCAACGGATGAAATAAATCCGTTCGGTATTCCTTTCAGTAAAAACGGAATCCATCATTATAGATTTGATCTCAAATGTTCTTTTCCAATTAAGTGTACCCATCCATGGACCAGACATATGAAAGATTTCTTTGCACTGTGAAAAAGTAATATCGTTGTTTAAACCTTTCATTTTGTTAAGCCACCTAACATAATATTATCCGTACAGTTTATTTGTGTGTAATTCCTGAATACATCAAAAATACACATCTGAGAGTTCAGATAGCAGGGACTAATACATTCGGCACAAATTCTCCCTTCGAAGGGAGACGATTGTCCAAAGGGTTCTTTGGACAATCCGAGGGATGTCGATGGTAACCCCAGATACGGGCAATGAACAGGAAACAAAAAGTGAGCCCGGATTTCTATACACATTCAGTGTGGCCATTGCATATTCCATGTAGGGGCGATTCATGAATCGCCCCTACATGGAATGCAAACCCAATAAATCATCCGCAAAGCACATCTGGAAAAACCTCGGGGATATTTTTTGTAAGGAATCCGGCCTCAATCTGTCTAACTGTGTATGATGAAGCAGAAGAAATTGGCAAACCGACGATCCATGCGTTTGCAGGGTTATGATTATTCTAGCCCGGGATATTATTTCATCACCATTTGTACTCAAAATATGCAACGTATTTTTGGCGATGTAATTGATGGCAAAATGCACCTGAATGATTTCGGGGTGGTTGTAAGGAATGAATGGTTTAAAACAGAAGCCATTCGTGACAATATAAATTTGGATGCATTTGTGATTATGCCGAATCATGTTCATGAGATTATCGAAATTATTGATAAAAACCCAATCGTAGGGGCGAATCGCGATTCGCCCCTACGTAATAAAATTGGAATCAATAATTCATTTTATAAATCCAAATTTGAATCACCATCAAACAATATTGGGTAAATCATTCGGGGATACAAATCATCCGTCACCAAACGGTTCTTTGAACAATACGAGGGATGTCATTGATAACCCAATCCTGTATGGAAATCACCCCAACTTATCTACAAAATCTAGTTTCTCCCACGGGAATTCTTCTCTTCCGAAATGACCATAAGCCGCGGTTGGTTTATAGATCGGTCGTTTCAGATCAAAACGAGAGATAATTCCTTTCGGAGTACAATCAAAAGTCTGCGCAACCAAGTTAGCCAATTCAGGATCACTCATTTTTCCGGTTCCGTAACTGTTCACATTAATGGAAACAGGTTCTGCAACACCAATGGCATACGCCAATTGAACAAGGCACTCATCAGCCAAACCTGCGGCTACTACATTTTTGGCAATATGTCGGGATGCGTAGGCGGCACTTCTATCCACTTTCGAAGGATCTTTTCCGGAAAAAGCTCCACCACCGTGTGCTCCGAATCCTCCATAAGTGTCTACAATAATTTTGCGACCGGTTAATCCGGTATCTCCATGTGGTCCGCCTATTACAAACTTGCCTGTTGGATTTACATGATAAATGGTTTCATCATCAATGAGTTCGGAAGGAATCACATTCTTGATAAGAATATTCTTTATGTCTTCGTGAATTTGTGACTGCTCAACACCTTCATCATGTTGGGTGGAAAGAACGATGGTATGGATTCTTTTTGGCTTTCCGGCATCATCGTATTCAATGGTAACCTGACTTTTATTATCCGGTCCCAGATACGGCATCAGGTCTGTTTTTTTACGAATACGAGCTAATTCTCTCAAAAGATCATGAGAAAACTGAAGCGGCATCGGCATGTACTCCGGAGTTTCTTTATTGGCGTAACCAAACATCATTCCCTGATCACCGGCTCCTTCTCTGTCTACTCCCTGGGCAATATCAGGACTTTGTGTATGGATGGTGGAGAGTACTCCGCAACTTTCAGAGTCAAAACGATAGGATGCTTTCGTATACCCGATCTCTTTTATGACTTCTCTTACTATTTCCTGAACATCAACATAGGCATCAGTAGTAACTTCTCCAGAAACTACAGCTAAACCGGTGGTTACAAGGGTTTCAACAGCTACTCTTGATTCCGGATCCTGATCTAACATGGCATCCAGAATGGCGTCTGAAATTTGATCGGCAACTTTATCCGGATGCCCTTCTGATACTGACTCTGAGGTAAATAAATTCTTCATTCTTGTATTTTATTGAGTAAGGTTCTTTCGGTTACGAAGCGCAGAAAAGGTAAGAAGATTTATTCTTTAATAAAGCTTAAGAATCGAATAAATCCTTATCACTGGCCTTTCTATCAATTCCTAAATACTGATAAGCTTTTGCGGTAGCGACTCTGCCTTTCGGGGTTCGTTGTAAAAACCCTTCCTGAATTAAAAAAGGTTCGTAAACTTCTTCAATGGTTCCCTTGTCTTCACCAACGGCAACTCCAAGCGTGCCCAAACCTACGGGACCACCGCTGTAATTTTCAATTATGGCGCGTAGCATTCTAATGTCCATATCATCCAGTCCGTTTGCATCCACATCAAGCGCGTTAAGTGCTTTATCTGCGATCTTTTTGTCGATCTCTTTGAGATTTTCAACCTGCGCAAAATCACGGGTACGGCGTAAAAGCTTATTCACGATCCGTGGAGTTCCCCGACTTCTGCGGGCAATTTCGTAAGCGCCTTCATCCGTGATCCCGAAATTCAAAATACCGGCTGTGCGAAGCGCGATGTTATGTAACAGTTCCACTTCGTAATAATCCAATCGCATATCAATTCCGAAACGAGCTCGCAATGGAGCAGTAAGCATACCTTTTCTGGTGGTTGCGCCAACTAAAGTGAACCGGCTCAATTCGATTTGAATGCTTCGCGCATTGGGACCGGAATCAATTACGATATCCAGTTTAAAATCCTCCATAGCGGAATAGAGATATTCTTCAATAACCGGATTTAGTCGATGGATCTCATCTATAAATAGTACATCTCCATCTTCTAAATTTGTAAGCATTCCGGCCAGGTCGCCCGGTTTTTCGAGAACAGGCCCCGTTGTTGGTCGGATATTCACATTCATTTCCTGTGCGATAATATGTGATAATGTAGTTTTTCCTAATCCCGGAGGACCGGAAAGAATTACATGATCTAGAGCGTCGCCGCGTTGTTTGGCAGCTTTTATAAATACCTCAAGGTTGGATATTATTTTCTTCTGGCCGATAAACTCATCCAAACTGGACGGGCGTACAGAGTTTTCGAAAACGTCTTCTTTTTGCTCAGGATTTAGCAGAGGATTATGCACAGAATTTCGGTAAATATGTTTACACTAACTTAATAGAATTATACTTAGTTTATAATCGAAATGCGCATTGAATTTTGGAAGAAGCTATGAAATACAATTCTTTCTCCCCGGATAAGCTCGATTTTGATCCAATTGAGAATCAAAAAAAGAAGCGCGGTAAGAAATTGGCAAATTTAAAGAAGAATGAAATTCTGAAGGAGAAAGGATTGCACAAAGATCTGAGTTCAAGCAGTTTGAAAATTTATGGTTCGGAGTATTTCTTTAATTACGAGTTAAGTTGGTTGAAATTCAATGAAAGGGTTTTGGCAGAAGCTCTTAATCCTAAGAATAAACTGCTCGAGAGAATAAAATTCATTGGTATAGTCTGTTCTAACCTGGATGAGTTTTTTCAGAAAAGAGTTGGTGGGCTAAAGCGTCAACAGTTGGCAGGCGTTAAAACACTTTCTGTGGATGGAATGTCGGCATCTGATCAGTTAAAAGAGATTCGGCAAGAAGTACTGAAAATGATCGAAGCCTACAGAGGGTGCTTTTTCAATGATCTGGTTCCTGCAATGGCAGAAAAAGGAATTAAGATCAAAGCATATTCTGAGCTTACCAATTACCAAAAGAAGGTAAGCGATCGGTTTTTCCAGAAGCAGATATATCCAATTGTGACACCATTGGCGGTGGATGAATCACACCCATTCCCTTTTATATCAAATCAGAGTTTATCATTTGCAGTAGAGCTTGAAAATCCAAGGAATAAAGAAAAACACTTCGCCCGAATTAAAATTCCGGCAAACCGCCCGAGGTTAATACAAGTTCATCGCAGGGGAAATAAAATAATTCTGGTTCCTATTGAAGATCTGATAAGAGTAAAGATAGATCAGTTTTTCCCGGGTATGAAAGTTATTTCAGCTCATATGTTCAGGGTTACAAGAAACGCATCTGTTGAACGAGAGGAAGAAGAAGCTGATGACCTATTGGAAACTATTGAAGATGAGCTCAGAGAAAGGAAATTTTCAGAGATAGTGAGGATGGAGCTGGAAGCAGATATGCCAAAGCATATTAAAAAGTACTTGCTCAAGAATTTGAATATAAACTGGAATGATGTCTATGAAATGAAAGGCACTATTGGATTGGTGGATGCTATGCAGATATCCATGCTTTCCGGATACCCAAGATTAAAAAGTCGTTCATGGACGCCGGTTTTACATCCTGCCTTAAAGCACGAATTGGATGAAGAAGCTCCCAGCTTTTTTAAGATCATTCGGGATGGGGATTTTATGGTTCATCATCCTTACCATAGTTTTGCTCTTACTACTCAAAGGTTTATAGATGAAGCCGCAAAAGACCCAAAGGTTCTGGCAATAAAACAAACACTATACAGAACCTCCAAAGATTCACCGCTTATGCATTCGTTAATGAATGCTGCCGAAGAAGGGAAACAGGTTGCAGTGTTAGTTGAGATCAAAGCGCGGTTTGATGAAGAAAGAAATATTACGTGGGCTCAGAAACTTGAGAATTATGGAGTTCATGTTGCTTATGGAATTCCCGGTTTAAAAATACATACCAAGGTTACTATGGTAGTGCGGGAAGAAGCTGATGGATTAAGAACCTATTGTCATCTTGGAACAGGAAACTATCACCCCGATACGGCTCAGCTTTATGAAGATCTTGGTTTATTTACTTGCGATGAAGTTATAGCGTCTGATGTAACAGATATTTTTAATTTGTTGACGGGATATGCACCGGATCAAACATTCGAAAAATTGATGGTAGCGCCCAAGCATCTGAGAAAGCAGGTAACAGAACTTATTGAGTTTGAAACTAAGGAAGCAAAAGAAGGGCGCCCGGCCAGGATCATCGCAAAGATGAACAGCATGGAGGACCCGATGATCATACAGAAGCTTTATGAAGCATCTGAAGCCGGTGTACAGATCGATCTGTTAGTACGTGGAGTGTGCAGACTGATCCCGGGAAAACCCGGATTGAGTGAGAATATTAAGGTTCATTCCGTAATTGGAAGATTTCTGGAGCATTCCAGAATATTTTACTTCAGTCATGCTGAGGAGCATTTATACTATATTGGCTCAGCAGACTGGATGCACAGAAATCTTGATGCACGGGTAGAAGCTTTAACGCCTATTGAAGCACCAAAACTCAAAAAATACCTTCAATTCATTATCAGTGTATATTTGAGAGACAATATGCAACGCTGGACGTTAAATGAAGATGGAACATACGATAAGGTTCCAAGACCAAAGGGAACGCGGAAAGTATCAACGCATAAAGTGCTAATGAATCATACTCAGGATTCAGAAAGCCCGATACCAATGGTTGGTTAACAGGTTAATTAGAAGATGTTCCCTCTTCATCTTCTAGATCAACTTTGCCCAGATCGTAACTAAGCTTTCGATAGAGAACAAAGGCAGATTTTCTGAATATGCCATCACGGTTATAAGCTTCACCTACAGCTGTTAATGCTTTTTCAAACTCCCCAATGTTTACATACGCATTGCCAAGATACCAAAATGCTTTTTCAGCAATCATTCTGTTATCAGCAGCACGGGAAGCGGCTTCTTCAAAATTTTCTATGGAAGCCTGATAATTTCCATCATTGTAATGTATAATTCCACGATTTAAGAAAGCTTTTGAGGCATATGGCTCTTCATCATAGGAGGAAATCACCTTACTAAAAAGTTCTAACGCCTTTTCATCATCTCCGGAAGAAATTGCAGCAAAACCTAAATTAAGAAGAGAGTCTGCGCTACTTATACCGAACTCCTGAGAGCGAAGACCATCGGCAACTTCAATCTGGTCGGTCGGGATACTATTGACAATAAATTCATTCAGATCGGTAGGTGTTTCAATTCTGAAAAGCTGCACCATTGCTACAATTAGAATAGTTGCTGCCGCTGAAGCGTGCCATATCCAAGTTGGAAGCGGTTTAGGCGTAACGGGCTTCTTTTTGGTTTTGATCTTTTCAGCTAAAATTTTTTTTAACGAGACTTCTAGCTCTAAACGATCTAATAATTCAGGATCTTTAGCAAACTCCACCCATAATGCATCAATCTCATTATTGCTTAATGTGCCTTTCACATAAGCATCTATCTTTTTATAAATATCCTGATCTCTTGAACTTTCCATAATGAACCTAAATTATTAACCAATGTATTTCTAATACATTGGACCTTCTGAACAGTAAGACAGTTTCAGAGGGCATTCCTTACATTATTTGTTAATATTTTTTTTAAAACACTCATTAAGCACCTGAATGATACGATGTTTTTTTGTCCATGCATTATTAATGCTTATTCCAAAATGATCTGCAACAACAGAAGCTTCGCTGTCAGGGTTGTCAAACCAGTATGATATGAAGGACTTTTGTTTAGCTTTCAATTCCGTAAAGCAGCGTTCCAGTATACTCTGACGCTCTTCAGTTAAAAGGTTTTCCAATTGATCGGGCTCCTCTGAATGAGAGTCAGGAACTTGATCGTAGTTAACTTCTTTTTGTTTGTTTTGATGCTTCAAGTAGTCGTGCTTTGCTGTTGCAAAAAGATAATTAATGATCCGATCGGGATGGTTCAGCTCATCTGTTTTTATTTTTTCAACCGCAAACATAATGGCATTTTGAGCAGAATCCTTTGCATCTTCAGGCGCGGCATCCATTCTAACCAATAAGAATTTGCACAGAACTTTTGTGAGAACTTCATAGTGCTCCTTCAATGATTTTTGGTCATCATTTTGGACAGCAGTTACAAAGTTTGAATAATTCATGGGTTAGTATCAAATGGTTACTATAAAATAAGCGAGATTTGGAAAAAGAAAATGGAGAATTTTAATTTATAACCACTTAGTTTCCGACTGTGTATAGAGTACAACTAAATAACTTTGAAGGGCCATTAGATCTGTTGCTCTTTTTTATCAAGAGAGATGAGCTGGATATTTATGATATTCCGATCTCATATATCACTCAACAGTACCTTGAGTATGTTAACCTGATGGAAGAATTAGATCTTGATGTAGCGAGTGAATTCATTCTTATGGCAAGCATGTTAATGTCTATAAAGGCAAAAATGATGCTACCGAGAGAAGAGGATGAAAACGACGAGATAGACGAAACCGATCCCAGATACGAATTAGTTCAGAAACTTCTGGAATATAAGCGCTACAAAGAGATGGCGGTTAAAATGGCTGATATAGATGAAGAAACCAGAAAGCGGTATAAACGAGGATACCCTGAAGTTGATGATGTAGATCAACAAGCGTCTGGTGAAGCGCTCAAAGATGTTACATTATTCGATCTTATTTCAGCATTCAGAAAAGTTTTAACAGATCTAGAGCGCCAAAGGATCGTTCATAAAGTAAATAAGGTTGAAACAACGATTGAAGAGCAGTCAGAATTTGTACTTAATAGTCTTGCCAAGTCAGGAAGACAATCGTTTGCAACTCTTTGCAAAGTGTTAACAAATAGGGTAGTAATAGTTGTTACCTTTCTTGCAATATTAGAAATGATAAAAGAGCAACAAATAAATTTATTTATCGAAGAAGACCCCACCGACTTTTACTTAGACTTGAAGCCGGTTGATGAAATAATTAGTGCATAACAACAAAAAATAAAGATGAAGAAAATAATATACTTAGTATTGGTCGTTGCTGTAGCCGGGTGCAGCGGATCAAAAGAAACAACAACCCTTCCCTCGGCCAGCATACATGATTTTGATAAAACCATAACCGTAGATGGTTTAAAGTCAGATCTAACAATAATTGCCAGCGATGAATTTGAAGGTCGCGAGACAGGAGAAGAAGGCATTAAAAAAGCCACAAACTATATTACTGAAAGATATAAAGAAATCGGCCTTACACCTGTTGGAGATAACGGAACCTTTGAGCAGAATTACGATTTAAGCGCTCCGGTTATTGATAGTTATAATTATACAGTAACAGATAATGAAGGAAGTTTAATTAGCGAGACCGCAGTAACTAAAGAAGCTACCGGCGATTTCGTTACTATTTTTGGTGGTTCTGATGATGTAAGTGGAGAAATAATTTTCGCTGGATTTGGGATCAGTAATGAAGCAACAAACCAGCTTCCTGAAGTTGTAGCAGATAAATGGGTGATGGTATTTTTTGATCGACAACTTACCAATCAAAGAGCTCTGCAAACATTATCTGGCAAAGGGGCAGCCGGTGTGATAATGATCATGGATCAAAACAATCCGGAAGGATTTATTCAGAACGCTGAACAAGCTCAATCCAGAATAGGCTCGGCCGGTCGATTATCATTAGCATACTTGCAAAACAACAGTAGTTCAAGATCTGCTGCCTGGAACAGAGTAAACCCTGAATTAGCAGCTAAAATGTTGGGCAAAGCAAGTGTAAGTGAATTAGTGGACATGAGTGAAGAGATCAAAGCAAACGCTTCTGACTTTAAGCCAATGGAACTGGAATACACGTTATCACATGATGTGTCGATAAGTGAGAATACAGTTGTTGCATCAAATATCGCCGCTTTTTTAGAAGGAAGTGATCCATTATTGAAAGATGAAGTGGTTGTATTGAGTGCACATCATGATCACGTAGGTATCGGAAGACCGGATTCAACCGGAGATACCATTTACAACGGCGCTGATGACGACGGAAGTGGTACTGTTGGACTTTTAAGCACAGCACAAGCAATGGTTGCTGCTAAAAAAGCCGGAGCCGGTCCAAAAAGAAGCGTGCTGTTTTTACATGTTTCCGGAGAAGAAAAAGGATTACTGGGTTCACGATACTATTCAGATCATCCAATCTATCCGATCGAAAATACCGTTGCCAACATAAATGTGGATATGATCGGTCGTGTGGATAAAGAACATGAAGAAAATAAAGATTACATCTATGTAATTGGTGGCGAGATAATTTCATCAGGTTTAGATAGCTTACTCAGAAGTGCAAATGAAGCTACCGTAAATCTTGACCTGAGCAATAGATACAATGATCTTGAAGACCCGAATCAGTTTTACAGAAGAAGCGATCATTGGAATTTTGGAAGATTGGGAATTCCTTTCATTTTCTTCTTTAACGGAGTGCACGCTGATTATCACCGACCATCAGATTCGATTGAAAAAATAGAATGGGAAGCTCTTACAAAAAGAACACAACTAATCTATACTACAACCGCAATGATTGCCAATTCCAGCGAAAGACCTGCAGTTGACAATCAGGCCTTTATTGAGAAAACACAAGCTCAGGCACGCAACTAAACGGTACGTTTTTAAGCAATTTTAAAACCCTCAAACAAAAACTTTGAGGGTTTTTTATTTACCGATCATTATGAAGGGAGCCCAATATACCGGGTGATTATAATAAGGGTGATCTAGCAATTCTTTTTTAGCCATATGAAGAGCATTTTCTTTATAGCCAAACATTGGAGGCTCGTACAGATCAAAGAACAATTTAAATTTGTTCCATAACCCGATTTCTTCTTTCTCAAGGCGACTTAAATTTTTATAAAAAGACCCCATAAAAGACGCCGTGCTATTGTCATAAACACTCCATAGACTAACAACAACAGAAGAGGCACCGGCTTTGAAAAAAGACCGCTGTAATCCATGAAGACCTTCACCGCTGATAATCTTTCCAACAGCGGTATTACAAGCACTTAAAACCACCAGATCTGCATTGAAAGTTAACGAAGAAATTTCCTTACTGTTCAGATAGCCATCCTCTTGAAAAGCCCCTTCAGACTCAACTAATTCAGAAATTATTAATCCGCTTTGCTGGGGATTTAACTCATTAACATTTCCATGAGTTGCGAAATGGAGATAACGGAATTCATTTAAAGGCGAACTCTTAATTTTTGATTCGCTGACTTCCTGATCTTTTAATGTCAGAACATCAATAAATTCTTTTGAAATGGCATCTACTTCCAGAATGGTTGAAGGCAAGGAAGAGTAATTTTTAGTTTGAGATGTTGAGCCATTTAGTCCGGAACCGGCTACAGCAAAGAGCTCTCGAGAAGTTGTTCTGTGAGGAGGTTCGATGTATTTATAGATGGTAGAAGAAGGAAGATACTTGATGCTAAATTTTTCAATTAAAAAAGAATTATTGATATATAACGCATCAAACGGTAAAAGAGAAAGTGATTTTGAAGGGACGATCAGAAGGTTATTAATTCCATCCAGCTTATCTGATAGGGGTTTCAGAAGAAGATCAAAAAGAGATTGCGATCTTTTGCCGATAAGGTCTAAAGCTGACTTTTCCTGAATTGCAGTTCTAAAATCTGAAACCAATCCGGAGAGATGGTTTTTGGGAGATCCGGAATCTATTTCAACTGAAGTGTAATCTGCATCATCTTTCGTAATCCTGAATATTATTAATCGATGATCAGTAAACATATACTCAATCAAAGCGTCTTCGGCAGAGAGTGAATTTTGAATTTCTGGAATTTTGATAGTTTCAAGTTCATTAAAGGCGCGAAGCTTCGGATACTTTAAATGAAGTTCGTTTGTGAAAGACTGATACTGAAATTCCAATTCACTAAGTTCACTTTTCAGCTTTGATACTGATAGTTCATCTTTCGAATTTTCAATTTGCCGATAGAGCTTGTCTATATTTTTTTCTTTTTGTCTTAATGCAATCAGGGTAGTGTCTTCAACTACATTTTGGAGATCTGATTCAGAAAAAGAAAGCCGTTCCAGCAGCACGCGCGCCCTGCCACGTTCAGTTATTTCAAAAGCTTTATATATGTCGTTCTTTTGTTCTAAATACCAATATGCAATCTCGTCATAAAAGTCAGCATAATTACTAAAAACACCTGATTCAAGATTTTCTCCATAAACGGAACTTTGCTCCCTTTCTATTTCGGCAAAAGCTAAATCAGTATAATAAAAAGCGCTGTCACTTTGGGCTTGATAAAACGCTTTTGCTAACGAAGCGGTATAAGAAGCCAATCTGTATCCTTTAAATACAGAGGCGATTTGATAAGCTCTTTTAGAATAATCCAGAGCAAGATCGGTATTATTTAATGCAAGATGAGCTTTGGAAAGTGAAGCGTAAGACTTGGCTTTTAATTGCTTTGACTCTGTTCCTTGCGAAAGATCAGAAGCTTTTTCTGCATAGGAAAGAGCTTCTGTAAAGTTTCCTGTTTCATGCTCAAGCTCAGCAAACCTTAGATAAATTTCTATAGCATCAAAAGTATTGTCATTCTTGATTTGCTCTGATAAAATCTTGTTGTAAAGTGATCTCGCTAAATCAAGCTCCTCAAGCTTTTGATAGCAAAAGGCAATGTTTAATCTGGTTTTGACTGAAGTACCAATATTATTTAGATTGGCTAGCCTTACGCTTTCGTTGTAATACTCCAATGCATTTTCAAATTCACCAAGCGATTGATAAACGGAAGCAACAAATGTATATGCAGGAGTAATAAATGGCACATCGCCAACTTCTTTTACATAGGTAAGATATTTTGAATAATTAGCTAAGGCTTTATCATAACTTCCTGTCCTGTGATAAAATGATCCTAAATAGTAATGAACTGTTGATGTAAGATCAGCATTCTGAGTTCTTAGCGTTGTATTGTAAGATTTGATGAGGCTTTCTTCCGCCTCCTCAGTAAAGCCCAAAGCTTCATAAGCAGAAGCAAGGTTTCTGTAAGAAATAGATAATAAAAAGGGATCGTCAATTTGTTCAAAACTCTGAACGGCTACCCTGCCATATTTAATGGCATCATCATAATAGCCCAGCTGATATTGTAGCAGTGAAAGAGAATTGCTTACTTGTGCAATTCTGTATTGATCACCGGACTCCGCAGCAAAATCAAGAGCGGCTTTATAATTCAAGCTGGATTTATCAAAGTTTCTTAAACGCTTATACGCCCAGCCAACATTGCTTTTAACATAAGCTTTAAGCTCAAACGGGATTTTGTTGTTTAATACGGAGTCTGCTTTAAAAATCCATTCCGACCCTTTTCTATTATCCCCCTGATCAAGTAAGGACGCTCCATAACCAACCGCAGAAATAATCCATTCTTTATTATCCTTATTGTTTTGATATTTGTCTAATGCCTTTCTGTAAATATCTTCTGCCCCGGGGTAATTTCCCTTTCTATATACTTCATTTCCTAAAATCAACAGCGAGTCATTCTCAACATTTGCGTACTGCGAAATGGAAACAGAAGGAAAAAAAAGCACAGATATCAGGGCAATTAAAAAGCACTTCTTTTTTAGGTTATTTACAAGAGGTTGTAGCATACATCGAATATATTTTGTTGTTTCCATACAACCAAAAAATAAACGGAGTACAATGAATTACAGAATATCAACCAAAGAAAAATTCAACATGCCTGATGGTGATGGCAAACCAGAAGGACCATCTAATCCGGAGTCCGGAACCGGCGATGAAAAGTAAGTTAAATACAAATAAAGAGCCTGTTAGTTTGGCGGGCTCTTTATTCTCCAAATAGTGCATTTACGAAATTAGCCCGGTCAAAAACCTGAAGATCTTCAATTTTTTCGCCAAGCCCGATGTACTTAACAGGTACACTCAACTCATTGGAAATACCGATTACAATTCCACCCTTTGCAGTGCCATCAAGTTTTGTTAAAGCCAGTCCCGTTATATCTACTGCTTCTGTAAAAGCTTTAGCTTGTTGCATGGCATTTTGACCAGTGGAAGCATCCAGTACAAGAATTACTTCATGTGGAGCTCCATCAACAACTTTGCCCATCACCCTTTTAATTTTGGTGAGCTCATCCATTAACGCCTTTTTGTTATGCAGCCGGCCTGCGGTGTCAACCAAAACAATATCAGAGCCACGGGATTTGCCGGAGGAAACGGTATCAAAAGCAACGGAAGCAGGGTCCGCATCCTGACCTTGTTGAACTATGGGCACATCCGCTCGTTCGCTCCAAATAATGAGTTGATCTACGGCAGCAGCACGGAAAGTATCAGCTGCGCCAAGAAGAACTTTTTTGCCGGCTTTTTTATACAGATTTGCAAGTTTTCCAATGGTAGTAGTTTTACCAACACCGTTCACACCAACTACTAAAACAACATGTGGTTTAACCGGGAAGTTTGCATCGAACTCAGCAGGCTTGTCCGAATCATTGTCTTTTAGCAGGTTTACAATTTCTTCGCGGAGCATTGTCTGAAGCTCTGCCTGCGTTACAAATTTGTCTTTAGCTACGCGAGCCTCAATTCTTTTAATGATCTCCAAGGTAGTATGCACCCCGACATCAGAAGTGATCAGAATTTCTTCAAGGTCGTCGAGTGTTTCGTCATCAACTTGGTCTTTCCCAACAAAAGCACGCCCAAGTTTATTAAGAATCCCCTCCCTGCTTTTTTCAACACCTTTGTCTAAAGTTTCTTTTTTCTTAAAACCAAGTTTATCAAGTAATCCCATAGATCAGTTAAATTTTGCTCCCCGCATTATTTTGCGATAGCGATTAAAATAGTCAAAAAATGAATATATCATGATAAATGTACAGATATAAAGTAGCCAATTATGAACCTGTTCTGCATCTCTGAAAAAGAAAACAGCAAGCCAATAAAGGGCAAGAACATTAACGGCAATTTTACCGGACAAAATGGACATGGCAACTTTTCCATACTTTATCTTGATAAAAGAAGAGCCGATCATAATAAAAGAATCTCTGAACACATTCAGAATAAGAAACCAAGGCGGAACCCATCCTAACCAAACAGTATAAATAAACAGAGCAGCGGCGCATAATTTATCCGAAATAGGATCGATCATTTTGCCAACTTCAGAAACGGTATTGGTTTTACGTGCTACAAGTCCGTCTAGGTAATCAGAAATACCGGCATATAAAATTAAAACAATGATGGTAGCATCATATTGGTAATCATTTTGGATGTGCAGATAAATAACCGGAATCGCTACCAAAAAGCGGGAAAAAGAAATCAGATTCGAAAGTGTGAAAACCCTTCCGGAAACTTGAACTGTTTTGCCATCTATGTTTTTTTGATCAACCAAGTAGTACGTATTATCTGTTAATATTGAAAGGTACGCTCATTAACCACACAAAGCCAAAACAAATAAAATGAAGTAAAAAAAGGAATTCAAAACACAAGAAAAGTTATAGCTGTGTTTTCAACCACTCTTCAGCTTCTTCAATTGTTTTAAAAATTTTACCATTAACGCCAAGATTAACCGCCAGTGTTTCCCCGAATTTATTTGAACTGTAATGATCCTCAATCAAATCAACAAATGCGATAGCCTTTCCACGAAAGTCAAGCTTGATAACAGCATTAACAATATTATAGACATCCAAAACAGAGCCGGGGTTTATTTTGATGTTCTCAACAACTAGAAGCTTGGAAAGATTGCAGCTCGACATTGTCGATGAAATTTTTCCCCAGAGTTCATTTGATAGCGCAACGCTGTCTTTTTCAGCTTCATAGTAAGCGTATAGATAATCTCCTATCTGTTTTATTTCAAGTTTATATTCTTTCATAAACAGGACTTTAATTCCTCATAACCCATTATATTATAAAGAATATTAAAGACCTAATACTAATGACAGATTCTAAAGAACTAGTTGAAAAGAAAAATTTTTCCAAACAAGTTTTTAACGGCAAGCTTTTGCATGTGTACTACGATGAAGTGACACTTCCGGACAATACAACTTCTTCCAGAGAATGGATCAAACATCCGGGAGCCTCTGCTGTAGTTCCGGTTTTCGATAATGGGGATGTAATGTTGATCAATCAATACCGCTATCCGGCTAAACAAATATTCCTGGAGGTTCCGGCCGGTAAAATTGATAAAGGAGAAAACCCTCATCAAACAGCAGTTAGGGAGTTAAGAGAAGAAACAGGTATTGAAGCAAAAGAGCTTCATTATGTAGGGCATTTTTTTCCCGCCATTGGATATGCGGACGAGGTGATCCATATCTACATTGCTATGGATCTCAAGTTCAATGAAGACGCAACGGATGACGATGAGTTTGTACAGAAAGAACGGGTGCCGTTTAAAGAGGCTGTACAAATGATTCACTCAGGCGAAATCAACGACGGAAAAACGGTCTGCTGCTTATTAAGAGCAGAAGGGTATTTAAAAAAGTTGGACAGAATCTAGAGCAAGCCTTCTTGTTCTGCAAGCTCGTATAAACTCTGATGTAGTTTTTTGGGGTTCAATTCTCCCCTTCTGGCTAACTCCTCGATCTCAATTTCATTAAGCATAATAATACACCCTGCTGAAGTTAGTGCTGCATCGAAGTTTCTTGGGTCTGCGAGTCTGAGCTTATCAAGATCTATACCGTTAGGTGAAACCTGTTTGTTTACTAAAATGTGAAAGATGTCTTCTTTGGAGTCTCCGAAACTTAATTCTTCAATACCGGTTTGTTCAATTGGAATCATGATTGTCTAAAAAATCTCTGGCTTTAATAATTTCTATAATTTCTTCAGTCTCATTATCAATTTTCTGTACTTGAAATAAACTGATGATGGCTTGTTCGTTCAATGTCTGAATCACATCTTGTATAGTTTCACAATACTCTGTTTCACTAACCAGATCATTCACACCCTGAACAATATACCGATAAGAGCGTTTCTTTTTAGGCTGTGCTACGCTCTTATCCGTTTCTTCAAAATATTCCCTGATAGCATTCTCTGTAACAAACCAACTTACACCGAGCTTGCGGCCTTTCAATCGGCCTTCTCTTAGGTAAGCCCGAAGCGTCATTTTTGATATGCCAAGCATTTCATGCAGATCATCAATGGAATAAAGCGTTAAAGAACCAATTTTACGAGGCATGGGTTAGAAAAATATTTATCTATTAATGCATAATTAGTTGTCTAATATATAAGTTTAAATAATTATTAACTAACATTACTTATACATTACAAAAAAGATTTGGTCAGCGGGGTGTTCCCGTCGTATATTGGTGACAGTTGATTGAAAAACAAAGCAACCCAGCTGAAAGGCAGGGTTTTTTTATGCCCATCTGTTACGCTTTTTCCTCTGCATTCATACTCAACTTATTTCTATCTTCAGAGCATGAAAAGAGCATATACTATTTCAATTCTTACCTTAGCGCTGCTATCCTGTACCAGTTCCAAACTATATTATTCTTCTGATGCAGAAGACTGGAAGGCAAACTCGTTGGATCAAGAAGAGCTTATCTATGAAGTTTACTTAATTGGTGATGCGGGTTCTGCAACTCTGGATGTTCAGGAGCCAAATTTAAAGTTGCTTCAAAACAAACTCGAAGAAAGCTCAGAAAGAAGTGCGGTCGTTTTTCTGGGAGACAATATTTATACCAAAGGTCTGCCTGATTCAACCCATCCGGAAAGAGGTTTTTATGAGGCCAGGATCATTGAGCAAATGAAGACGGTAAAGAATTTCAAAGGGCGTGTTTTTATAATTCCGGGAAATCATGATTGGGATGATGGCGGCAAAGACGGACTAAAAGCAGTTAAGAGACAAGAAGAGTTTGTTGAGGCATATTTAAACAGAGGGAACACATTTTTACCGGATGATGGATTTCCCGGACCGGTAGATATAGAACTAATGGATGATGATGCTCATCCATTACTTAGAGACGATATCAGGTTGATCATTCTGGATACCCAATGGTGGTTGCACAAATATGATAAATCTTATGGAGATACTGGAGAATATGAGCTCGTTGACGGAGGAGATTTCCTCAATGAGTTTGAAGATATTCTTATAAAGCGACAAAAAGACTTTCTGTTGGTTGCCGCTCACCATCCATTGATAACCAAAGGTCCGCATGGTGGCTACCTTCCTCCTTCCACACATATAAGACCGCCGGTTATAGGCACATTTTATGCTTTATACAGACGGGTATTTGGTCTTGAGCAAGATGTAAATCACTATAAGTATAACAGAATGGCAACTAATTTAAGAAGCTTATTTGCCGGCAATGATCATCTTATTTACGCGTCAGGACATTCTCATAGTCTGCAGTATTTCAGAGAAAAAGGAAAAAGAGAAACCAGGCATTTTGTAGTAACCGGAGCCGGAACCAAAGACAATTATGCTGCAAGTGGCAGAGGTTCAGAATTTAGTTATCAGGGCAAGGGATTTACCAAAGTAAAGTATATGGGAGATGGCTCGGTATGGCTGGAAGCCTGGGCTCCGGTTGGAGATGGAGCTGAAGGTGAGCTTATGTATAAAACACAAATGAAGGGGCCATATAGTGATCCTGTTGAGAAAGACCCTGAAGAATTACCAAATATTGATTATTCAGATAGCACAATAGTGATGGCCGCTAATCCATCCTACGATAATAAGAACTGGCTTTTTGAGGCTATTGCGGGATCACACAACAGAAAGTATTGGTCAGTGAAATCTGAATTCCCTTATTTCGATGTTTCGGAAATAAGAGGTGGTTTGACTCCGGTTAGAATGGGAGGAAAAGGTCAGACTAACACATTACATCTAGAAGATGCAGAGGGAAATGAGTTTGTTCTCAGGTCGTTGGATAAGCAAGCCGGAAAAATTTGGGACGAAAATCTAAAAAAAACTATCGCTCTTGATGTTGCTCAGGATCAGTTCTCATTCATAAACCCATATAGTGCAGTTATAGCCACAAAATTATCTGATGCCGCAGAAGTATATCATACCAACCCAAAGATTTATTATGTACCAAAAGATCCTTTACTAGGAGATTATGCAGATCAAATCGGTGGTGAATTAGCTCTTTTTGAAGAGAAGTATGATAATGATATGAGTCATTCAGAAAGTGTTGGGCGCTCTGAAGAAGTTGTAGCATATCGCGATATGATTCGGGAAGTAAACGGAGATATTGATCACCGAGTAGATCAGGAAATGATGTTGAGAGCGCGTTTGCTGGATATGTTTCTGGGAGATTGGGACCGACACAGTGATCAGTGGCGATGGGCAACGTTTGAACCGGATGATAATCAAGGAAAAATCTATCGTCCGATTCCCCGGGATAGAGATGTTGCACTCATGGTAATGAATGGGCTGATTCCTACGCTGGCAAAGTTTGGCCCTTATTATCAGTATCAAAATTTTGGAGATAATTACGGAAATCTGATCGGACTTAACGACAATTCTTTAGATCTGACGAGGCGTTTTACCAACCAACTCACAAGAGAGCAATGGATGGAAATCACCAAAAATGTTCAGAACTCATTTACTGATAGTGTAATAGTAGCGGCGGTAAGGGAGTATCCTGACGAAGTGTTTAAGAAGTACGGCAGTGAAACTATTGGTCACCTGAAGGCAAGAAGAGACAAATTGATAGAGGTTTCTGAAACTTATTTTGAGATGTTGAACAGAGTAGTTTCTGTATCCGGAAGTGATAAAAGAGAGCGCTACGAAGTCGATTTTATTGATGATGAAAGAACGAGGGTTAGGGTATACAAACTATCAGGAAAAGGAAAATTGAGAGATAAATACTTTGACCGGGTATTTAGCGATAAAGAAACAGACGAAATTCGCTTATTCGCAATGGGAGATAATGATGAACTGCATTTCCGGGGCAATGGATCGAATTCAATGCTCATCACAGTTTCTGGCGGTTCAGGTAATGACGTATATACTTTTGAAGACCTGACCAAAAAGACAGCCAAAAACATCGAGGTTTATGATACAGAAACCCAAAATGAGTACAACAATATTCCCGCAAAAACACATCGTCATTTAACAGATGATTTTACTTTAAACGATTACAATTACGAAAAAGACTTCAGTTTTAACCGATCATTTCCGGGATATTTTTTCGCATATAATAGCTTCGATGGTGTTTTCATAGGCGGCGGGCCAAGAATTGTGCGTAACGGATTCAGAAGAGAGCCCAAAGTGAGTCATGATCTAAGGATAAACTATGCGCCCAAAACGGGAGCTTCTAACCTCAAATACGAAGGAATTTGGTACAGAAGAGCAGGAGAATGGGACATCCGCTCAAATACCGAGTTCTTATTTCCTAAAAGTTATCAGAACTTTTTTGGACTGGGAAATGAAACAGTGGAACTGGATCTGGGTAATAAATACTACCGTGCCAGATTATCCAGATACACATTCAGAGGTAGTTTATACAGGAAAATAAATCAAATATTTTCACTGGAATTCGGAAACAGCTTAAGTATTACAGAAGTAGAAGGCGACGATGACGATGGCCCTAATGTTATAACACAACCCGGAATTGGTGTAAGTGAAAGTACATTCGAAGATCAATGGTTTAATACTATTTTCACAGAAATCTCACTCAATGACGTGGATGATATGGTAAATCCTAAACAGGGATATAAATTTTCATACTCTTCAGATCTGAACATAGGACTTGTAAACACGTCACAAACGTTTTCGACGCTCAAAACACAACTGAGTATATTCTATCCGCTTCGATTCAGCCCTCAAATTGTTGTAGCAAACCGTGTGGGTGGATCTCATAACATCGGCCCCTTTCCTTTCTATGAATCTAATTCTATTGGCGGAACAACAAACCTGAGAGGGTTTAAAGGAAACAGATTCGCAGGGAGAAGTACTTTTTATAACAATACAGAGGTAAGAATAGAACTTTTAGATTTCTATAAATATCTGCTTGGCGGAAAACTTGGAGTAACAGGTTTCTTTGATATAGGCAGAGTGTGGACGGACGGTGAAACTTCTTCACTTTTACATAAAGGATATGGCGGTGGAGTTTGGTTCAATGCTTTTGATTCCGTCTTACTTAATTCCACAATTGGTATTTCTGATGAGGGAACATTAATAGAAATTAAAGCAGGATTTTTCTTCTAGTTATTCAACTGTGGCTCGATTATTGATATATTGAACATAAATGCATCAAAAAGTAATAATTAGCCAGAATGCCAGAGCCAAGTAATTATAGATCACTAGCAGCAATTATGTTTGCTGATATGGTAGGTTATACCAGGTTGATGCAGGAAGATGAATCAAGGGCAAAGCTTTTAAGAGATCGCCAAAGAAATGTAGTAGATAAGGTTATTACCACGAACAATGGCAAGGTAATGCAATATTACGGCGATGGGACATTAAGCATGTTCTCGAGTGCTATTAATGCCGTTGAGGCGGCTCAGGAAATTCAAGAGCAACTACAACAAGATCCCCCTGTTCCTCTCCGGATTGGAATTCATATTGGAGATGTAGTCCATGATTCTGAAGGAGTTTTTGGTGACGCTGTAAATGTAGCAGCAAGAGTTCAATCGCTGTCAGTTCCCGGAGGTGTAATGATGTCAGGAAAAGTCTTTGATGAGATCAAGAACCATCCGGGAATAAAAGTAGAAGCGTTTGGAGAGCATGAACTCAAAAATGTATTCAACCCGATCAGCATATTTGCCTTGGCTAACAAAGGAATTGTTGTTCCTGAGCAATCTTATATACAGGAAATTACCGGAAGTCATAAGAACAGTGTAGCAGTTTTACCGTTCGCGAATTTCAGTCCCAATCCGGAAAACGAATATTTTAGTGATGGGATTACGGAAGAGATCATCAATGCCCTTGTAAAATTAGACGGGCTTCAGGTTCCATCCAGAACGTCAGTTTTTGCTTATAAAAACACAAAAAAAGATATCCGTGAGATCGGCAAAGAGTTAAACGTTGCCACAGTTTTAGAGGGGAGTGTCAGGCAGGCGGGGAATAAAATTCGAGTAACCGCACAGTTGATAAATACCGATGATGGTTTTCATGTATGGTCAGAAAACTATGATGGTGAGCTGAAAGATATATTTAAAGTACAGGATGAGATTTCTCAAAAGATCGCTGAGAAGTTGCAAGAGAATTTTGAGTTCAGCCCGGCCAGCAATCTTTACGAAGCGTCGACAGACAGTGTTGTGGCATATAATCACTATTTACAAGGTCTGTATTATTGGAATAAACGAACTCCTGAGGCTGTCCAAAAAGCAATTAAATGCTACGAAAAAGCAATAAAGAAATGTGCTACATATACCAAAGCGTATTCCGGACTGGCAAATTGTTATAGTTTTTTAGGGGTAATAGGACACCTGAAAGGAAAGAAAGCTTTTACGAAAGCAGAAAGCTATGCATTAAAGGCGCTGGAGCTAAACGACTTCCGGGGAGGTTCTTTTGTGGCTCTGGGTTATGTACATCTTTTCTCTAGATGGGATTTCGGTAATGCTGAAGCCAATTTCAGAAAAGCAATTACTATGGAGCCAAACAATGAAGAAGCAAGATTGGCTCTCGCGATGTATTACCGGATTATTGGGGATATAGACCGGATGTTTCATCATACTAAAGCAGCAAGTAAAATAGCTCCGGTATCATTGCCGGTATTACTTCAGCATGGCTTCTCATTTTGCCTGTTGGATAACCATGAAAAAGCAATTGAAATCTTTAAAAAGATATTAGAATTAGACCCTTTATTCAGGTCGGCACTAGAAGGAATGGCTCTGGTGTATGTTACTGAAGGAAAATATGATAAAGCAATAAAAACGGTCAGGAAATATTTAGACCTTGTTGATTCGGAGTTCAAAGGAGGAACGCAGTTAGGCTATATTGCAGCTTTAAAAGGGAATAAAAAATTAGCACAAGAGAACTTAGAAATAATCAAGAAAAGAGAGGAAGCTAATCCCAATCTTAATCTTAGTTTAGATTATGCAGTCATTCATGCAGCGTTGGGAGAAAGTGATGAGGCATTCTTTTATCTGAATAAGGCGGTGGACGAAAAATTAGGCGCTATTCTGCTTATCAAAACAATGTTTCCGCTAAACAAATTAAAGACTGATAAACGATATTCTGAGTTACTTGAAAAAATTGGACTAACACCATAATCCATAACGCATCGAGTTTAGCTGTTAATTTTCTATATTCGGGCAACTTAAAAGATTGAAAATGTCATCAGATTCAGACTCAGATTCAAAAAAGAAATTAGGATCCAGAAAACGCGGGGTGTCCGATATGTTTCGGACCTCTTACCGAACACACATCGAACTAAGTGCGATTGCGGACAACAAATCCAACATCATGATCAGTATAAATGGAATTATTATTTCTATAATAATAGCTTCCATTTCTCCAAAGATCGATTCCAATCCATGGCTGTTACTGCCAACTTCGATTCTTTTAGTTACATGTTTGGTTGCGCTGATTTATGCAGTTCTTTCTGCTCGTCCAAGAGTCAGCAAAGAAAAAGTAACGTTAGAAGACGTGCGTGAAAACAAAGCCAATATCTTATTCTTTGGAAACTTCTATACACTGCCGAGAGCAGATTATGTAGAAGGCCTGGAAGAGTTGATGCAGGATAGTGAGCGACTGTATGATACCATGGCAAGAGATCTTCACGGATTAGGGCTGGTACTCGCAAAAAAGTACAAGCTGTTACGAATTGCTTACAACATCTTTATGGCAGGTCTGGCACTATCAGTGATCAGTTTTATATTTGTTTTCTTTCAGATATCAGGATAATCAGTCGCCGTCAGATTCGCCCGAAAATGCTCTTGTAATACGTTGATTCATAAGGCGGCGATAATTTTCATATTCATACTTACTAACCATAAAGTCGGATTTATACTCGCCATCAAAACACTCAACAAGTAACTTGTTTTCTTTTTCTGTTTCCGAGATGGTAACCTGGACTTTTCCAAGTTTGTATGATTCTATTTCTTTCATAAATGCATTTCGTTTTGCTAAAGATAGGCAGATCGAACTTAAATGGAGAACCTATTCTTTGCAGCCCCAGCCGGAATGTTTCTTTTGATTAGCTTTTTTGCCAAACTCAGGAGCTTTATAAAAAACAGTCATTCCATAAAAGTGAAGGGGTTCAGAATAGATATTTAGATCCTTGCAATCAGCATTATCAGTAAAAAGTGGTTTTTTAGAAGTCTTTTGGAGGTGTTCTGAATAGCTGTTTGACAACTCCTCTAAGTTATCATCAAATGCAGTTAACCAGTACACAGAAATAGTTACCATCGTAGAAAGGTTTGAACTGAGTTTATCATATGCATGATGAGCAAAAAAGTCAGCAAAAATTCCATTGGGGATAGAGTCGTTTTTCTCTAAAAGGTCAAACTTTTCCATCGACATATAAGACAGGTGTAAATTTTGAGGAGAAGCTACAGCAACATCTGTTACCGCTTTTAATTTCTCCATCATATATGGATTGCCGTTATTACAGGTTGAGAGAATAGTTACATCGAAATGTGAAGAGAATTTCTTTAAGTCGTTCGTAAATATCTCAGTATCAAAATTCATGTCAGACATTGATCGATGATAGTTTCGATCTTTGAAAGTGGGAATCTCATGACCAAAGTAGATCAAATATTCTTTAGTGTCTTTTTTTGAGGAATAGGATTGATAGATCTGAGCTTCTGTAGTAAGTCCGCCATCTATGGGGGAGTAATTTCCTTTATTTAGCAGTTTTCCGTTTCTGTAATGATAGAAAACCCGATCTTTTTTGGGGAAGAAAAGGAAAGCTTTCCGTTCAGGTTTCTGGTGAAATATAAAAACCTCACCTTTTTTAGCATTCCGGGCAGTTTCAATAGATTCCTTAAGAGCTTCTTCGTTTGCCTTTTTAGCTTCTCCCTGATCATGGTATAGGTAATTGGCATCGGCATGAATCAAAGATACGATACGATAATTAACTTCGCCGGGGTCTTGTTTTTGGGAAATCGTCTTGGAGCCGGAACATCCAATCGCGAGAAAAATCGCAATAAGTAAAAAGACCACATTATGAGAATGCGGTCTTTTTTTAAGTATAGTTTGTACTGGTTTTTTTATCAAAGCAGAAGCAAAATGATAATGATCAGTAACAAGGTGGTTACTCCGATAGTAACTGTATCAGCTTGTTCCAGATCTTGTTGAACAAAATTAGCAAAGTTATTCAGGTTGTTGTTAGGAACTTTATTAAAACCATTAATCCCATTAAGCTCACTCTTTTTATCCTGAATATCATTTTTGAATATCGCCAAGCCTTCTTTTTCAGAAGCAGGAACAGCACTCATAGACTCAACTTTCTCAATAGAAGTGATCAAATCGTCAAACGAGTCATTTAAAAGCTCTCTTTTTTTCTCCGGAGTCTCTGCTTTTTCTACACTTTCAACCATTTTGTTGATGTGTTTTTTGAACATTGTTTCTGCATCAGCGCTTGATTGCGCATTTATGGGAGACACAAGTCCAACAAAAGCTATAGTTAATACTGAGAATATGAATTTTTTCATTTTTTAATCCGTTTGTTAGTATTGATATTACTTTAATGGAATAAAACCGCTTTCAGTTCCGTATTTTAAAAAAACCAAATGAAACAGACTTTTCAAATAAGTGAATAAAAGACTAACAATTTTAATAGCCGTAGGTATTTTTTTAGGGATATTTCTTTATTCATCCTTAAAAAGTGTTGAACCGCAAAAGATCGAAAACGCTCCAAACTGGATCTCGCTGGAAGCAGCTCAAAAAGAAGCCATAGAAAATGATAAGCTTATTATGGTTGATGTTTACGAAGTAGGCTGTAAATATTGCAGAGCGATGGAAAGAGAGGTTTATCCCGACACCACAGTTAGAATTGTAATAGATCAAGGTTATATACCGGTTAAGCTTGACGGGAACTCTGAAGAGCTAATCCGATTTAATGGAGAAGAAATTGCTGCCAGAGATTTTGCACAAAGTAAAGGTGCATATGCTTTTCCTACTGTTTTGGTATTAACAGCTGATGGAAAAGTTGTTAAGAAAAGAACAGGCTTTATGAATGTTGATGAATTAAGACAATTTCTTTATAACCCGGGCTCCTGATCAAAAGAGCTCAAAATGGATATAATTATGAATAAAAAACTACAATCAGCACTAAGCATTTTAACAATAGCCTTGTTGATCATTGCTTGTGCAGAAAAACCAAATACAAACGGAACAGATGAAGGAGAAAATACTGTCGAGGTATTAAAAGTATCTCCCGAACTGTACTTTAGTGGTGTATCTATTCCCTGGGGAATGACCTGGCTTCCTGATGGAGACATGTTAATCACAGACCGTTCAGGAAAACTGCTTAGAGTGAAAAATGGAAATTTAGTAGCAGAAATTTCAGGTGTTCCGGAAGTACTTGCCCGGAGTCAGGGTGGTTTGTTGGATATAGAAATGCATCCTGACTACGAGTCTAACGGGTGGATCTACATAACCTATTCTTCAACTGAAGGCGAAGGAGATGGAGCAAACACAGCCATTATGAGGGCTAAGCTTGAAAATAATGCTCTTGTTGAATCGGAAGTACTATACAAAGCAACGCCGAATACAAGCAGAGGTCAGCATTATGGAAGTCGTATTGCTTTTGATGGTGATGGATATCTTTACTTTTCGATCGGTGATCGGGGTAACAGAGATGTTCTTCCTCAGGATCTATCTAAAGATGGCGGGAAAATTTACAGGCTGAATGATGATGGATCAGTTCCTTCTGATAATCCTTTTGTAACTGAAGATGGCGCCATTGACGCTGTATTTTCATATGGTCACAGAAATCCGCAGGGAATGAGTACTCATCCCGAAACAGGTAGAATCTGGGCTCATGAGCACGGACCACGTGGAGGTGACGAATTGAACTATATTGAAGCCGGAAAAAATTACGGATGGCCGGTAATCAGTTATGGTATAAATTATAACGGAACGTCGTTTACAGACATGACCGAAAAAGAAGGAATGGAGCAACCTAAAACTTATTGGGATCCATCTATTGCACCTTCCGGACTAGATTTTGTAACCAGTGATTTATATCCGGGGTGGCAGGGAAAAGCCATTGTTGGCTCTTTGAAATTCAATTATCTGGTTATAGTTGAATTGGATGGTACAGAAGTGAAAAATAGAACGATCGTTTTAGAAGACATCGGAAGAGTTAGAAACGTAAAACAAGGTCCGGACGGTTATATTTATGTAGCTGTGGATGGAGCAGGAATATATAAGATCGTTCCTGAGAGCTAAACCGAAAAAAGAGAGTTAAGTATTATAAAAAAGTGTCAGCTTTAATTAGTTAGACACTTTTTTTGTGTCTTTTATTTCTATTTCATCAAAACCGTCATACTCATTCTCCGGAATAGAAATAGTTTCTGATGAAGAAGCAGTACTAACTTTTTGGCGACGCTCAAGAATTTGTTGAAGGCGATCCACCAGATCTACCAGACGTTCTTTTTTAAGTCGTTTTCTTTTATTCATAAAGCGGGCATACAGAAAAGATACAAGTCCGAAAATACCGAACATGATTATTCCAACTCCTTCGTCGTTACCCATCGCGCCAAAAACGGCACCGGCAAACATCATGATCGAAGCAAATAATCCTGCCACTACAGGCAGATAAAGTTTGTTGAAGGTTTTCATACTCTGCTTTACAGAGATCTTTAAAGCGCCTCTGGATTCTTCGAACAGAACCTGAGTAGAATTTTGAGAAGACAGGAATCTTGAAAGTCCTTTGGGGCGTGCTTTCCAAAGCGTTTTATTCTTGCGATGCTTTAGTTCGCCAACCGTATTGAAATGATATTCAATTTGTCCCTTGAGTTCTTTAAGCGTTTCAGGGTTCAAACTTGAAGAAGAAAAACCTATCACTTCTGCATTAGAAAAGCCGGCATCTAAAATCATGGGTTCATCAACCGGAATTCCCTGATGCTCCAGTAAAGCCTCGCAAACAAAAGCACGGTTCAATTTAAGAGAGTCAGTAATTTCGAAAAGAGCCGGGTACTCTTCCTCCAGATCAGCTAAAGGAACTTGAGAAGATGAGCCATAGAATTTTTGGAACATCGTAGCCCGGTTTACGATCCGTCTTATCTCATCATCCTTTAGATCAGCCATAATCTATTTGTTTGTTAGCTAGTTCATTTTTGCTTTCGCGGAAGTTATTAATTCAGCGATCTCTTCTTTCGAGATTTCCTCTCTATTGTTGCAATACTGGCAGACAATTTCCTGAGACTCTCCCTTCATTTCTTTAAGGTCATCATAATTCAGCATTGACAGTGCATTCAGAAAACGATCTTTACTGCAGCGGCAAAAGAAATCAACAAGCTGGCGAGATAGTTCTTTTACCTTGATCGGCGACATTACTTTCTGCATCACGTCGTCGATGTACTGTCCGTCTTCGAAGAATTTATGAACCGCGGGAAAGGAACTAAGTCGTTCCTGAAGCATATCAATTTGCCCATCCGGTGCATCGGGTAGTTTCTGGATCAACAGACCTCCCGCTTCGGTTACCTCTCCGTTTTCATCCATCCCGACGTCCAAAATAAGTGCGGAATCAACCTGTTCAGATTGAGTTAGGTAGTGAGCGATGTCAGAAGTCACGTCACCGTTTATCGATTGAATGGTACTCGTTCTTGGCTCCGCTTCATTATATAGTGTTTTGGAAAATGTAAGTACTCCAAGTCCAAGTCCCTGCCCGAATGTTGTGGATGAATCAGTATAATCCAGTTCTGCAGAAGGGTTAGCAACGTAACCGCGTACTTCACCGAGACTATTTGCTTCGGCCACCAGAGAACCGATCGGACCATTGCCTTCCATTCGGAGTCTTATACGCTCCTCTCCTTTAAGTTCGGAAGCCATTAACATGGTGGCTGTAAGTGCTCTTCCCAGAATAACAGTATTCAAAAGCGAAAGGTCATGTCTTTCCCTTGCTTCTTTTACAAGCTCAGTTGTTTTTACTACAGAGATTTTAAAATGGACGTCTTTAGATATCCCCTTAATAAGGCGATCTTTAAACTCGAATTCCTTCTTGTTCATGAATGTAACTTCTTAATGAATAGGATCTATTGAATCCATAAAGATAAGGATATTTGAGCGAGAATAAACGAATGACCACAGAGAGAGTTTCTATCAGAGGGATAGAGAATCGTTTCTTAATAGCCGAGTCGAGTTTGAAAACTCCCCACTCAAAACTAATCACTATTAACTAAACACTAGTAACTCATCACTACTAACTCACTTCCGGTCAGTCATATACATTTCGCCCATTCTTCCGGAAAAATGACCTTTCGAAGAGTAGATCTTATGAGTTTTACCCACTTGAGCAATTCTTCTTTCGGCAAGTTTGTTAGAAGCAACATGAGTTGGAATTTCATTCTCTTCAGAGAAATTCAGAATATCTAAAATAGTGTCGTAGATTTTCCCGGCTTTTTGCAAGCAACGTTCTTCGTTATAGCCTTCCAACTCTCCTGCAACATTGATCAGGCCACCTGCATTGATCACATAATCAGGAGCATAAACGATACCTTTATTCATTAACTCCAGACCGTGTTGATCTTCAATATCGAGTACATTATTCGCGCCACCTGCAATAATATCACATTTGAACTGCCCCATGGTGTCATCGTTGATCACTCCGCCCAAAGCACAGGGAGTAAAAATATCTACATTAAGGCCGTAGATCTCGTCCGGACTAACCAAAGTACCATTTACTTCTTCGGCAAGAGCTTTTGCTTTTTCTTCATAAATATCCGAGATAAAAAGCTTAGCACCTTCTTTAGCTGCGTGGCGAGCAAAAGTGGAAGCCACATTTCCGGCGCCCTGAAGTGCGATTTTCTTTCCTTCTAATGAGTCGCTTCCATACGCTTTTTTAGCACATGCTTTAACACCCATATAAACTCCATAAGCAGTAACAGGAGATGGATTACCACTTCCGCCCATAGACTTAGGAATCCCGGTCACAAACTTGGTTTCGGAATAAACCCATTCCATATTCTCTTCTTCCATTCCAACATCTTCTGCCGTTATGTAACGGCCGCCAAGCCCATCCACAAAACGACCAAAAGCACGAAATAACATTTCTGTTTTGTCTTTATGCGGATCTCCGATGATGACAGCTTTACCGCCACCCAGATTTAAACCTGAAATAGCTGCTTTATAAGTCATGCCACGAGATAATCTAAGAACATCTTTAAGAGCGGCTGCTTCGTTTTCATAATTCCACATTCGGGTACCACCAAGAGCCGGACCAAGAGTTGTATCATGAATCGCAATAATGGCACGTAATCCGGATTCAGGATCTGAACACATTACAATTTGTTCATGCCCTTTTGTTTGAAGAGCGTTGAATATTGGAAAATTCGGATCAAGTTCTTTTTTATTCATGGTGTTTTGGATGGTTGCTTCAGTCATTCTAAAATTCTCTTACTAAGTTCTAAATTCGATTTTATGGAAACGCTTCCAAAGGCTTTGTAAATCGGCGCACTTTTTTACATTTACTTCTGATCTGCCAAATTCAATTAAGCCTCCAAATATAAGAAAACATCAACTATATATGGGGGTTTTAAAGGCATAATTTTATAAATGATGGTGCTGAAAGGGAAGTCAAGGAGTTTAATTGCATATTACAAGGGTTTAAAAAATTATTTAATCTTGTAACAGATTAAGTTTTTTAGCTACGATATTGTATTTTATAAGAAATAAGCATAGATGCTTTGGCGCTTAGGTTTGACCACCTCGCAGCCTTTTATGAATAAAAAAATAAATAAGGTAAACCATGTCATTCCGCTGGGTATTCGCGCAGCAGGACGAGGACACCCGTACGTCTGCGTTAAAGCAGAAGCTCGGAGTCCCGGCCAAAATAGCCGAATTATTGGCTATCCGCGGTATAGAAACATATGATGATGCAAAGCTCTTTTTCAGACCTACAATAGACAGAATTCATGATCCATTCCTGATGAAGGACATGGATCAGGCGGCCGACCGGCTAGCACTGGCTATTCGCGATGGCGAAAGGGTACTCGTTTATGGTGATTACGACGTAGACGGAACCACAGCTACGTCATGTCTATACATTTTTTTAAAAAAGTTTGGTGTGGATGTGGACTATTATATTCCGCACCGGTTTAAAGAAGGCTATGGTATCAATCCTGACGGAATAAAATACGCCGAAGATACGGGCTCTCATCTTATCGTATCTGTGGATTGCGGTATCACTGCTATAAAAGAGGCGCTGGTTGCCAAAGAAAAAGGAATCGATCTTATCATATGTGATCATCATAATGTTGGTGATGAGATTCCGGATGCATTAGCTGTTTTAGACCCGAAAAGACCGGATTGTACTTATCCTTTTGATGGGCTTTCAGGTGCAGGAGTCGGTTTCAAACTTATTCAGGGTACTATCTCAAGGCTTGGGTTGCCCAAAAACGTGGCATATCAGTTTTTAGATCTTGTGGCGATTTCAATCGCATCAGATATAGTTCCTATTGTGGATGAAAACCGGATCCTTATGAAGGAAGGACTCACCATGATCCGCAAGAAACCAAGAGTGGGAATTAAGGCGTTGCTGGACCTTATCAAGATGCCAAGAGAAGACATTAATACTACGAAGATTGTTTTTTCTATAGGTCCAAGGATCAATGCTGCGGGACGTATGGGCGACGCTACAACAGCTGTTAAATTGATGATTGCTGAAAGTGAAGCTAAAGGAAAGGCATTTGCCCATGAGTTGGAATCTGTAAATATGCGTCGGCGCGACAAAGACAGCAAAACAATGGAAGAAGCTTTGGCAATGATAGATGATGTAATGGATCTTGACGAAACTTCTATTATGGTTCTGTACAAAGAGGATTGGCATTTGGGTGTAATCGGGATTGTGGCTTCACGATTGGTGGATCTGTATCATCGGCCTGCAATTATGTTAAGCAGTGTTGAAGGAGTAATAAAAGGTTCAGGCAGAAGCATAAAAGGCTTTAATATTTACAACGCCATGAAAAAATGTGAAGACTTGTTAGAGCAATTCGGGGGACATGAATTTGCAGCTGGTCTTACCATAAAAGATGGAAAACTTTCAGAGTTTAAAAGACGGATGAATGAGATCGCTTATTTAGATCTTTCAGAAAGCTCTTTTGAACCAGAGCTTCAAATTGATACAGAGTTACCCCTGGAAGATATTGACATGAAATTCTGGAAGTTGCTGAATCAATTCGAACCATTCGGACCACATAATTTAAGACCAATTTTTGCCAGCCGTAAAGTAGAGGCGGTTGGTGTGCCAACTATTGTAGGAAACGGACATTTAAAGATGAAAGTTAAACAAGGTAATTCAGGAGTTTTTGATGCGATCGGGTTTAATATGCATGAGTATTTACCATTTGTCCGCAAAGAAACCTTTGATATGGCCTATGTAGTTGAAGAAAATCATTGGAATGGACGCAGAACTCTTCAGATAAGAATTAAAGATATTCATCAGAATTAACGATGAGATAAATTTCAAAACTCATTTAGGGTCATCCCGAACTTGTTTCGGGATCTTTGTGAAGGCTGTTAGTTTAATCAGATTTCTCGGCTCTGTTTTCTAACCCACCCCCGTCCCCTCCCTAAGATTAAGGAGGGGAGCTCTTTAGGAGCGACAAGAGTCAGATGAGCTAGAAATGATTTTCAAAAGTAAAGTCATCTTGATCCCGAAGTTTCGGGACGAAAGATCTGCACGATTAAAGAATTAGCTCTAGATTTAATTCATGCACACACCAACAGAACCTGAAACCATCCGCCGGGCGTGAACGTCCTACTAGCTCAAATTTTGGTGTGTGATTTTAAACCAGCGGGTCCTTCAGGGCCGGCGCGTTGTGTTTATTTTATGTCAACCAATAAATCCGGGAATCAACATTCTGTGACGTTGATCACGATAAAATTCCGCGTTTGCAATCCTTTGTAGGGGCGATTCATGAATCGCCCCTACAAAGGATTTTATATTAATAATTTGGATTATGGCATGAATATGATTCAACATTACTATGCCATCACAAATTGATTCATTTACATTTTAATCCGGTTCCGATGCTCTGCGTCGGAACCAGACCTTCCCGGCCACGAAACAGATTCTTGGGCTCTGAGTAGTTCGCCTCTCTTGTCACAGAAAGAGCGGAAGTATTTCAAGACCAACAAAAACAGAACTACTTTCAATTTGGTATTGCTGTTAGATAATAATCCTGATATCTTTGTCGCCCTTCAAGCTATCAGCTTAAAGGAAAATCTACCGGGACTGTAGCTCAGTTGGTAGAGCAACGGACTGAAAATCCGTGTGTCGGCGGTTCAATTCCGCCCGGTCCCACAGATTCTTAAGCCTTGAGCCGCAATAATTTAAAGCGGTTCAAGGCTTTTTTATTTTATCTAATTATATACCCAAAAATTCGATTTGGGACACGCCGGGGACACAGAAATATTCTATTACTATTCAAAAAAAGTTTTTAGATTCAAGAGATTTCTGAGAGTATCAGTAGTTTGAATAAGATCAAATATGCTTTCATGGAGACTATTGGATGAAGACAATTGAAAATTTATCACAGAAAGAAAAGCAGAAGATCTATTCTGAGATCATTGATTGTATGTCTGAAAGAGATTTTCCAGCTTTTAATAGGCGGCTTAATACCTTTGAAACATTAGATCAAAAACTAATCTGGCTTAAAAGATTTAAACTATTCTGTTTAAAGAATGAAGACTTAATCAATGATGAAGATATCAAAGTATTAAAAAGAAATCTTATTGAGGATTTTGGTGAGGGAGAGTGTGAAGTGATTGAGCAACCTGATTTTGACATTAAAAGGGCAAAAACATTCTCTAAAGCATTAAGTGTTTATGGTAAGTTTCTTGGGATAGAAAATTACATCAAATTTTTAGAAGCGAACGAAGAGATAGATTTTGTCCGGACAAATGAAAAATTAGAGTCTCAAAAATATCCCATAAAAAATGATGAAAATTCAACAGTCAATTATGAGGTTCCAAGTATTATTCACTCGATACCGCAAAGGTTTAGAAAGGAATACTTTGAACTCTTCTTGAATAGAAAGATGCTTCTCATTGATGCCATTATTGAGATTTTCCCTTTTAAAAGGTCGTTATATAATTTGATTGATTATGAGACTGGCTATAAAGAAAAACCAGGTAGACCTACAAAGTATCCGGTAAGAAGAGAAATAACCCGGAAATTCTATAAAGAGAAAAAAGAACATCTCCATAGTAGTATAAACGGATACCCAAGTAGAAATAAGATAATAGAAGAATTAAAAACCCAGATGGATGGATGTATCGACCATATACCATCAGACACAATAGCTGATTGGATAGAAGAAAAATAGGGGAAACACTTTAAAGCCTATCACTAATAAAATTAATTGTTAAAAAGAGATTTCGAAAACATCTGAAAGTATTTTCCCTGAGTCATAGTTGCAAGAAGTTGCATTAAACCGCAACGAAACCTATTTGTACTATGAAAATTCTTAGACCAACCCAATTAGCTAACCAACTTGGAGTATCAAAAAGCACCCTTTGGAGGCTTGAGAAATCAGGAGAGCTACCCAAACGAATTACCATATCAGAGAGAATCGTCGGATGGAAAGAGTCTGATATAGAAGAATGGCTTGAAGAAAAACAAAACTCTGGTGAGTAGGTTAAGTTATGTCATCAGGATATTTGTTGATTCCGGTAGAGCTTTGTAAGTATGCTATTACAAATCATATTGAGGATCCGTTATTTACCTTTCTCCTTCTTAAAAAGCTGAAGCCAGGCATTTTAAAGAACAACACAGACCTAAAGAATCAACTTTCAGGAATTCGAGACAATAGTACTAAAACGATTTCTAGGGACTTAAAGCGTCTAATAGATCTCAATTTTATTTCATTAGATCATAAAACGAAATTAATGTTTATAAAATCCTGGTCAGATATTTTGGATACAATCGGTGCCAAACACGAGACGGGAGTACTGATTAATCCACTAAAGATTGAGGATGCACAAGCTTTCTGTGCTGGAGCAGTCATAGGCAGGCTTGTGAATGAAAGCAGACAAAATTACAAACGACTCAGTGGCCTTACTCAAAAAAGACATGCAGGAGTATTAACCGGCCGAAATGAGTTTGTTTATAGAGAATTGTCTAACCGAGCTTTTGCTGAGATTTGTGAAATAGCAGTTTCAACTGCACACAAGTTAAAGAGTAAAGCATTTAGGCATCAGTATATCATTCTAAAGAAGAATAAAAGGCCTATAATAATTGGGAATTATCATATTGATTTGGATATAGAGTCAAAAAAGGAATTTATTGTCAATTATCCGGAATACAGTCAAATTGTAATACAGGATGGAAAAGCATATTCGGTAGAATCAGATCTGATTAAATCGAGAATGATATTTAAAAAATCATGTAATTTCATTTAGGACAAATCTCGAACAATACCCTCTTGCAGAGGGGTATGATAATTGTTGTAATTGAATTACTTGTGTGATATAGTTAGACTAGAATCAAAGAATATATGATTTAACAAATAATTAGCTAAATTTTCAATTGAAACAGCTAAGTACGATATAAATTATTTAGTCACTCTAATCTAGAGTAGAAAAAAGAACTTGTAAATAAGAATAAGGAGAACCTCCTCCTCTAAAGAGTTATTAATATATGTTATCAAAAGAATTAAAATCAAAGATTGACAACTTGTGGGATAAATTTTGGTCACGCGGTATGGCAAATCCTTTACAAGCAATAGAGCACATTTCTTACCTATTGTTTATGAGAAGGTTAGAACAAATGGATGCTGAAGAATCAAAACGATCATCTTATAAGTCAATTTTTGAAGGTACATGGGATACGGGAAAAAAAGATAGTGAGGGGGATTCTATTACCGTTGAAAAGAGGATGTTGCGATGGACAGTGTTTAAAGACTTTGAAACCGAGGAAAGGCTAACCCATGTTTCTCAATATGTATTCCCTTTTCTCAAAGATTTAAAGGAGGAAAATTCTCCGTACGCAAGACATATGCAATCTGCGAACTTTTTTATGCCCAGTGCATTGTTATTAGAAGATGCCATGCGAGCAATCGATGAAATATTTGATTACATCGAGAATGACAAAAAAGCTGGACAAGCTTTTCAGGATACACAGGGAGATGTGTATGAATATTTACTCAGCGAACTAAAGAATGCAGGAAAGAATGGTCAATTCAGAACACCAAGACATTTAATACGTTTTTTGGTAGAGATATTAGATCCGGATATTGGCGATAAAATATGTGATCCAGCTGCAGGAACGGGAGGGTTTTTGGTTGCCGCGTATCAGTATATTTTAGCTAAAAAATCTTCGGAGAAGAAAAAAATAAAAGATGATGATGGGTTTTATAATGGATTAGGGAATAAAATCAAAGATGAAAAGCACTGGAATCAACTAAAGAAAGAAACTTTTTATGGATATGATATCGATTCGGGGATGGTACGTATTGGACTTATGAACCTAATGCTTCATGGTATTTCATACCCACATATTGAAAATCAGGACACACTTTCAAAGAAGTACGATGACGATCATAAGGAAGGTGAGTTCTCTATGGTATTAGCGAATCCTCCTTTTACCGGGAAGATTTCGAAGAATGATAAAAGTGATGAATTTCGTATTTCTTCGAATTCTACGGAATTACTTTTTCTTGAACGAATTATTAAAATGCTCCAACCTGGAGGAAAAGGGGGAGTAATAATTCCTGAAGGGGTACTTTTTGGTTCATCGAAAGCAAATAGACAGCTTCGTGAAATTATGGCCAAAGACTGTCAATTGGAAGCAGTTATTTCTCTTCCAAGTGGCGTATTTAAACCATATACAGGTGTTAAAACGGCTATATTGGTCTTTACAAAAGCTCAGCAGGATTCAAATGAGTTTCATACAGAGAAGGTGTGGTTTTATGAGCTAAAAAGTGACGGTTATTCGCTTGATGATAACAGGCGAAGATTGAAAGATAGCCCATTACCTCAAGCTGTAACTGATTGGGAAGAAAGAGAAGAAAAAAGTTCGGAGAACGAAAGAAAGGGGCAACACTTTTTTGTACGATTAGAAGAAATTCAAAAGAATGATTACGACTTAAGTTTTAATCGATACAAAGAATTTGTATATGAGGAGCAAGATTATGATTCACCTAAAGAGATTTTAGAGTCGTTGATGGCTCTAGAAAATCAAATTCTAAAAGAAATGGAAGAATTAAGGAATTTGGTAGGATGAAATACCTTCTCTCAGAAATTTGTGAAATGAAAAGTGGTGGAACTCCAAGAAGAAGTGAGCCATCATTCTATGGAGGTACTATCCCTTGGGTGAAAATTGGCGATTTTGATCGAACAAAAGGGTCAATTATTCATAAAACAGAAGAATATTTGACTGAGAAGGGACTAAATTCAATAAATAATCGACTTTTTAAAAAAGGCACATTGTTGTTAGCAATGTATGGTTCTGTTGGGAAAACAGCTTTTGCGGGAACTGAATTATCTTCGAACCAAGCTATACTTGGTATAACAGCCAAAAAAGAAGACTTATTAAACTTAGAGTATCTTAGGTATTGGTTTGAGTTCAATAAAGAAAAGTTAGTTAATCAAGGAAGAGGAGTTACGCTCAATAATATTTCAGCAACTATTGTCAAAAAACAAGAGGTAGAGCTTCCAGATCTTCAAACACAACAACAAATTGTAGAAGCTTTAGATCGAGCTCAATCTCTAATTGATAAACGGAAGGAAAGTATTGAGTTGTTGAATAAGCTACTTCGAGACACTTTTTTGAATATGTTTGGGGATCCTGTATTTGAAAGTAAGGGGTGGGTAAAAGTTCCGTTGAGTTCAGTGCTTGATGAAATTGAATCTGGTTGGAGTCCTAGATGCGAAAAATATTCTCGAAATAATGAAAATGAATGGGCTGTACTTAAGCAAGGAGCTGTCTCAAAACGAAAGTTTATTGCTGAAGAAAACAAAAAATTACCAGAGGGAAAAAGTATCCAAAAAGATGTTACAGCTACTAAAGGTGATGTACTTTTTTCTAGAAAAAATACCCCAGAATTAGTTGGTACAACAGCATATGTTTTCAATGATCATAAAAAGTTAATATTGCCAGATACGATTTTTAAATTAGTTTTCAACCCATCCAAAGTCACGGGCCTCTATCTATATTATTTGTTTAATGATTCAAATTTTAGAAAAGAAGTGCAAAATCTTCGAGGAGGTGCAGCCGGTTCAATGCCAAATATCTCTAAGTCAAGACTCCGTGAACTTGAAATCCCATTACCAGAATTGAATGCTCAAAAAGAGTTTGATACTCTAGTATATAAAGTTGAGAAAACAAGATTAAAACTTAACTCTTCTTTAGCTAATGCTGAAAACCTTTTTAATTCTCTTCTTCAAAGAGCCTTTCATGGAGATCTATCTTTTCAATCCGAACTACAGCTAGACGCACTTATTGAGAATAATGATGTGGAAGCTATTAATGATGATGTATCACTCATTCAAAAATTGGTTGATCGATTTAATCAGCACAATCAGAAAGAAGAGTTTATGAATGATGAAGGAGACTCTTTCTCGTTCGGCACCTTTGAAGAATATGAAGAAGCGAAAGAAATTTTATTCAAGTTAATGAAAGCTGAAAAGGTAGAACAGAAATACGATGAGGAAAACAAACAAACGATCCTACAAATGAAATGAAACTTCTTCGACTCAAAATAAACTCAGACTTCAGAAGCTTAAAAACTGGTTTTGAATTAAACTTTCGGCCAACATTTTTAAAAGAGGAGTTTTTAAACGAAATCAGAACGTTAAAAAAGTTTGAACCATTCTGTTTTGCTGGGTTGAATGGGAGTGGAAAGTCTAATGTGTTAGAGGCCTTAGCAAATATTTTTTACCATCTGGAACTATGCGCAAATAGATTTAAACCCGATGCATTTGAATTTTTCTCTCCCGGTACGAATATAAATGGACCGCATGCTTTTGAATTAGAATATATCATCTTCAAAGAAGATTTGAAGGATGTATTAGATGGGTTAAATATTATTCGGATTGTTAAGAAAGAAGGTAAAGAACCTAAGATGTATCTTAAAAGGGACTTATTTTCTCCCGATGCTATAGATCAAGAAATTCAAATTGTAGCAACTAGTTTTGATAAAGCGGCTCCAGGTAAAATTTATTTGCCAGATGTTATTGTAGGGTACTCATCTGGAGAGAATGAAACCCTAAGTATTCCCTTTATAAAATCGAGGTTAATTCATTATGACGAATATGCACAATCAACTGTAAGAAACGAACGCTTTGAAAAGCCAGAAAGTAGTTTGGTGTATATTGATAATGAAATGAGTCAAGCGGTACTTCTTTCAAGTCTTATTTTCGAAAGTGATCAGACACTAAAAAGTCTTAAAGAAGAGCTTAATATCGTTCGACTTCGAAGCTTTCGAATAACTCTTCAAAACCACATACTTAAGGTTTTAGAGAAAAACCAAGTCAAGAAATATCCAGTAATCCATCAATTAAATAATAAAATTGAAGCTCTAAAGAAGATTTCAACAGCTCACTTCTTTCATAAATTTGAGAAAGATGAAGAGATGGAAGAATCAAGAGAGTATTACAAACTCACGCTGGACTTCTTTCTTGATAATCAAATGAAAGCTGCTTTCAGAAATGTATTTAAATCCTCATTAGATATGTTTCAGTTTTTCCAGTTGCTTTACGAGCTGAATAATAATTTTATCGAGGTAGCAAATATTAGGGGAGGAATAAAGGAAGAGGTATATAAATCGGCAGGCTATTATACTGACGGTAAATTACCTATTCCGGGGCCAGCTGATAAAGTATTCTTTTTTGAAGATTTCTACATTGAGAAAAGGAAAATTAACTCTGAGGAGACTTTTGAGCTGCTTTTAAAACAATTCTCAGATGGAGAGCACCAATTTCTCCATACGATGGGTATTTGTTTGATCCTGAAAGATAAGCGGTCTTTAATTTTATTAGATGAACCCGAAACACATTTTAATCCAGATTGGAGAAGTAGGTTTATAGATATGCTTGAGAATAGTCTAGAAGAAAGTGGTGCAGATCATTTGATGAAGGATATTCTTCTTACTTCTCATTCACCTTTTATTATATCTGACTGTTTACCTAATAATGTGATCTTCTTTGACAAAAAGGATGATTCAAAGTTCAGTGTAGCGAAATCCGCAAGCGAGTTGGGTTTAAAAACGTTTGGCTCGAGTATCAATTATATATTGAAAAATTTCTTTAATACTGACCTTATTCCTAAAAAATCAAAAGATGAGCTTATTGACCTTATAGAAAATGGAAGCTTGGAAGAACTAAGGGAAGCTGTTGAGTACTTTGGAGAATCTAGTGAGAAGCAATTTTTGTTTAGAAGAATTTATGAATTAACTGAAGAAATGGATAATGATAGTACAGCTTCAGAAAACTAAAACCCGGATTTCAGTAATAAATCAGATACCGAAGATCTTTTTTAGAAATATTGAAAATTCGGCTCAATTTGGTGATCATTTATTCCCAACATGGGCTAATACAGTTTTTGCACCTACTGATTTAAAAAATAAGTTTGAGACCGTTTATGACAAGTATAAGACCTATAAGTCTGTCACCACTAGGAAGCTAATCCGAGAAACCTTCCTATATAATAATCAGATTGAAAAATTGTGTGACAATGACCCTGCTTCAAAGATTGTTTCCATAGATGATTTGCCTAAAAGAATTCAAGAGCCAATAAAAACCCTATTTTTGTACCTTTATAAAAGTGCAATTAATTATGACCGTTTTAATGATCTAGTAGAAGAAAACGTATTTGATTTAATAAACCGCTTTAAAAAAGAAAATGGTATTGAGGTCTGTCCATTTTGCGGTATTGAAACTATCAACAATTTAAGAGGGCAAGCACGACTTCCTTTGGATCATTGGTTGTGTAAAAAGGACTTTCCAATGGCTGCCGTAAATTTTAATAACCTTGTCCCTATTTGTCCATCATGTAATAATAGTCCAGCAAAGGGGGAGAAGAATATTTTAATAGATAGTTCACAATTAAGAGTTAAGGCATTTTATCCTTTTCAAATTCATTCAGGAGTAGATATATCCTTTTCTTATGTAAATGAGCCAAACCTAAAGGTTCGGATAAAAGAAGAGGATTGGAATTTTAATGTTATTCCAAAAGATCCGACTCAAAAGGATCTTGTAATCAACTGGCTTTCAGTTCTAAATCTGAAAGTGAGGTACAAAGACTATCTAGAACAATTAATACTAAATGATTTATGGGAAGATTATTATAGAAGTTATATAGACAATGATAGGCTCCGAACTCATGCACAATCAATTACTGAATTAAGAGTAAATTTGGAAGATTGGAGGGACACAATGTTTAAATTAAAGAAAAGCCCAGGAGCCGTAGTTTATGTAGCTTTCATTAATTACTTGATCAATGATGCTTCGGATGCATATTTAACTTCATTATATCAAAACTTTTTAAGACAAAGCAATAATTAAGATCTTATTGTTTGCAATGTGAAAGCCAGATTGTGAAAAGTTTATTTCTAATTTGATCTAACTCCTTTTTTTTAGACTTACCAAGTCTAATTGATATTTTATCGATATGTTTTATTAGTTTATATGCAGTAGTAAATTCACCAGTATCTTTTAGTGCGTTGTATTGAGTTTGATCATCATCAGTAAACCAGAGAGTTGTAGACATTGACTTGGCTGTATCAACCTTTTTTAACATTAAATCGGTGATATGAAAACCATCAATTATTGCAGTGTCATTAATGCTATAGATTAAATTATCAACAGTTCTTCTCCCAAGCCCCGGCGCTTCGTAGGTGCTAGTATATACTAAAGACCGAATACGCTTCATAAAAATGGTATTCGTAAGGGAGACTAAGGAGTGAGCTCTTATATAAATAGAATCAATTATACTGAAAACCTTTAGTAATGAAAGCTTCTCTAAATCTAAAGGTTGACTAAATTGCTTTGTTAATTTCCTATTAATATGCTGTTTAATGATTTTTTTGGTTTGTTTTAAACCTGAGAAAAGTCCGATAGAGATTAATAAAAAAGATCCAATAATGAGATCAAGTGGGAGTAACAAATTTAAAATTGTTGAAGCACCTATTACAATTAGAAAATAGATTAGTACCAGAAGCCGCAATATAATTGAGAGAGTTTTTTTAAGAGTCCATTTTGGAAATTTAATAGAGTTATTTGAAGGTGCATATAACGGATATTCTTTATCCCTGTCAGTATCCGAAATAATAATCATGTCATACCAGTTTCCCCGATCAATTGAAAGTTTTATGGCTTCAAGTCCTTGGTTGTCATAAATACCCCCGTCCATAAGGTATAGTGATTCAACCTGCCATAGATTTTTATAGTCTCTATCTAAGGGTTTTGAAATCACAAAATCGTTCAAAAGGTCAATGGGTTCAAAACCTGCTGGGAAACAAGAGGATGCAGCTAATATATCGCCAAGTCTAAGTTTTTGAGCATCTGAATAATAAATTCTGAGGTGTTTATTACCGATTATTGCACCCTTGCTTTGACTCTTAGTAAAACGAAAACTATTACCACTATAAAATTCAGTAGCATTGATAGCTAATTCTTTTACATGGCAGTTTTTAAAATTGCTATTCCAAAAAACATTGAACTTTTTTGATCCTTTGCTAAATAAATATCGATGGTATAGCTCGCTAAACGCACTGATTAACGTATGCTTTTGGAGCATTCGTTTAGAAGTAGGAGTTCCTAATAATCCAATTGCATCATTCACTAAATTACGTTCAGTTAAAAACTCTTCTAATTCCTTTGAAAAGCTTTCGAAATCCAAACCTTCTGCTAAGGTACTTGCATATTTTAATGTAGTAATGCTTCCTCCAGATACAGACGATATCATTGAGACTTTATCCAATAAACCAACTTTATGAAGACAAGATAGAACACCAAAATGATAGGTGGCGGCTCTATACCCACCGCCCGAAAGGGATAATGCGATATTTTTGAAGAAAGACAAACTAGATATTATTTAAGTTTCCTTTATTTCCGTTCAATTCAAAAGATAGTGTATGTTTACCGGAAGTAAATTGAATGCCATTACCTTTCATTTTTAGGTCCTGTGGCCAATCATAAGTCCAGCCTGGAGAATAGGCGATAAAGTGCTCATCCCTCTTTTTTAGATAACCACAGAGTGGCCCTTTGAAATACCCAATCCATTCAATGTCATCATAATGTACTACTTCAGTTGGAGAGCTCCCATAAGTTGGACGGCCATCGTAAAAGCAAAGCTCTACATCGCCTTCTGTAATTGAACCATTTAATCTATGCCAATTTCGTACGGCATGTTTAGGGTTGGAGAAGTCGACGCGCATTTCTTTTAACATGTCATTCATTGAAGCATACTGCTCCAAATTTTTCAGTAGTTTTTGATCGACATCCCGTGGACTCAGTTCAATAGACGGGGTATATACTCGAGTCATATCCGACCAATCGTGATGTTCAATGATTTTAAATAATTTTTTAGTAGAAGAGCTAAAAGCGTATAGGGTCTTTGTTCCAGCGCCTGAGCCAAACGAGTTTTCTATAAACAGTATAAAATATTCTCCAGATTTTTGCAGGTCAATGACTTCAAAGTCTTCAGTAAAGCTTATTAGTTCGTGCTCCCAATCTCTTATAAATGTACTTCCAACTTTTTTAAGAAGGATTAATTTGAAAAAATACTCGCCTTTCTTCTCTTTAGCTTTTACAGCAATGTAGATATTACCAGTAGAAAAATTTCTGAATGAACTTACTTGAACTATGTTTCCGGAAATCACTGCATAGGCATATTCCAAAGCTTCATCTTTGGTGTAAGGTTCAGAGCGATTCAATAATTTATTCGAATAGAATCTAATACGATTCACAGCACCTTTTAGAAAAGAGCCAATATAATCCGAAAATATGCTAAGTATAGAATCAATCATTTAAAAATGAACATTACGAATTAATTCAAATAAAACAATTACATTAGCATGGATAATAGTAAAGAATAACTATTTATGTCAGACATAAAACTTTTTCGTATAAACGATAACAAAGTAACTGAGCTCACAGGTGGTACTGCAAACATTGAAAAAAGTCTTCAGTCTCAAATTGAATTAAATTTAGAAGATTACCTAGGTGTAAGATTTCTGGAAACAGAATATTCAACCGGTGTTAATCACGGTGGTAGAATAGATACTTTAGGGATTGATGAGAATGGCAGTCCGGTAATTATAGAGTACAAACGCCACAGAGATGAAAATGTAATCAATCAGGGGCTATTTTATTTGGATTGGCTAATGGATCATCAGGCAGAGTTTGAACTCCTTGTTTTAAAGAAATTTGGTAAGGATCACTCTGACAGTATTGACTGGAATAACCCGCGGTTGTTATGCATTGCAGGTGCGTTCACAAAATTTGATGAACATGCTGTAAAGCAAATGAACCGAAATATTGAATTAATTAGATACATCAAGTTTGAAGACAATCTGCTGCTTTTAGAACTTGTAAATATAGCTGAAGCGAAATCATCAGCCTCTCCGTCATCAACAAAAGCTAATTATAAAACAGTATCAAGTTATTTGGAAGATGCGAGCGAGGAACTAACAAATCTTTATGCAGACTTACGTAGCTACATGTTATCTCTAGGAGATGATGTTCAGGAGAAAACCCTTAAATATTACTTTGCTTTCAAGCGAATAAAAAACTTTGCCTGTGTTGAAATATATACTCAAAGCAACAAGCTTTTATTAAATGTGAAAGTAAGTCCGGATGACATTGAATTAGAAGAGGGGTTTACCAGGGATGTTCGAAATATAGGTCACTTGGGTACTGGTGATTTAGAAATAACAATTCGTTCGCACGATGATCTTCGAAAAGCTGAAGACCTGATTCTTATGAGTTATAATATGAGCTAACTTAAAACTTATTGATACATCTCATTAATTAATCCAACTACAAATTGGATCATATCAGTCGCTAAAATTCCCTGAAGATCTTCTTCCGAATTTAAATGAGCGAAGCCATTTCTACAGTCACAGATAAACTCAATTTTATTTGTATCTAAACTAACTAACTTTTTTTCTGTGGCCCATATTAACAAAGGGCGTAAATTCTGTTTGTTTTTTCCTTCTGTTTTGCGATGTAAATCTCTTAAAGACCATTCGAGAATAGTATAACAATAGAATTCTGCAACATCTTGAAGTTCATAGTTTACAGATTTAAGGAAAAGCAAACTCTCCACTCTTTTTAGGTGTCTTTTTACAGGCTTAGGAACTTTATCGTGTGTATTCGTAAGATCTCTTGAAAGCTTTTCAAAAGCTTCTTGGGTGTACTCATTTATATAACCCTCCCATCGGGGATCCATATCAAGAATTAGTTTACTCATCTCTCCCTTAGTGAAATTAATTGTTGATAAAAGTATAAGCTAATCTCTTATTTTTTCCTCTACCCTCTTAAGAATCTCATGAGGTGAAATCCCTAGTGCACCTCCTAACCGAAAAATTGAATACAAAGTAGGTTGATACACCCCCCTCTCCAGATCAGAAATAAAAGTACGCTGAAAGTCCCCTAATTCAGCAAGCATTGCCTGAGACAGGTTTTGAGACTTCCGTAATTCTTTGATTACCTGTCCAAATGCTTTTTCTATTTGTTCTTTATCTCCCAACATTGAGGAGAAGTAAAGCTTATTACCAATCCAAAACGACATGGTATGCCATACAAAATTGTGTATATTTTACTCCTACTTGATCGAGAGAACAAGGACAAACAAGATTGATAAATAATTATGACGGTTGCTCTGTGTACAAAATGTGGAAATATAAAGAAGGGACTATTAGTACCTTGTGATAATTGTGGAATTGGGTCAAGGAATAGTGATTTTGAACTCTTGTTTACAGATCACTATATAAGTGAAATAACTATTCGAGATTTTGGAGCTCTTATATCCAAATTGCAAGATTCAGCAATTGATAAAAGTGTAGCAGAGTGGGCTTTTTATTATATAATAAACACTTATTACCCAGAATTTGGTATATCAGACATACCTCCTACCTATACCGAGTCTTCAAAAGAACTTGTCAAAGAACTGGTTTTAGATAACATCATTATAGAAGATGGTCCAATACTGAGCAATATTGATGACAAGTATGCGACAATGGTTAAGCACTATAAGACCAACTGCCCTTTTTGTAAATCAAGTATGTCTTTTGCTGCTTGGCATGTTCTTAACGGAACCTCAGACGCGAACTTAAAATCAGGCCTAAACGAAGGTAGATTCTTTAGATCAAAGTGTATGAGATGTGATAAAGTTCACTCTGTATACTATGATATGATATATTTTGATATAGAGTACAACCCGGCAGTTATTCTTTTAAAGGACTCACTTTCAGATATATCCCACGAAATGAAGACAGTCACAAAAGATTATTTTGAGGAATTATTTGAAGGCTTTAACTATAGAAAAGTTAGAAGCCAGAATGAGTTAATTGAGAAGGTGAGAATTTTTAGAGATGACCTAGACGACATTGAGGTTGAGCTTGCAAAGCACATTATTCACAGTAGCAGTGAATCAAAGAAAAATAGTTCTTTAGTTTATTCACATAAACGATCGAATATTATAAAAGGTCAGAGCTTAGTATTTAAGAATTCAATTAATCAAAGTGATTCAATTTTGTATTCAATGAGGAAACATGCAGAGCAAAGGAGATATCTGATATCCCTTATGAAAAAAAGGTTAAATAAAGATAAGCATGATTGGCTAGTAATTAACCAAGATAGAGTAGAGACTCTTTTAGGAGAGATAGGAGTAAAAATACCTTAGATAGGAAGAGTTTAGTATATAGAGATTATGCTTTATGAGTTTCCGGTTTGCAATAAAACAAGAAACTGGAGTTTTTTGGAAAATCCGTATCTCTTACGATCTCAAAAAGGTCACTTTTAAAGATCACGAAAGTAAACACGTTTGCAAAAATTGAGGTTCTGGAATCCAGCCATTTATACGTCTTTCGACCTCGTAGAATAACCTTTTTGGTAAGCAAGCTGATATAACAGTATTCAATATTTCAGCCAGTACGACTGAAACCGAGTAGTAAGAACAAAACCCACAAATCCATAACTGGATTCGATGTTTTTAAGAGGTTATTTATGGCTCAAGACCTGAAATCACATAAGGTTTTTCCAGTTAAAGCATAAAGTATCCTAAAGAGCTCAAAATGGAGGTTTGAATGTAAGCTTTTAAGTAAAAGTTTACATTCGTGTAGAAATTAATAGAAACCCATAGTATTCTAAGGATTCAAAAAGGGGGCCCCATTCGGTTATTTGAAATGGGGTATAACCCAAAAAGTGGGACTCCCGGATTTGTAATCATCCAATGGTGAGGGTAAGTCCGCTTGAGGTAATTTAAAAACCCTTCAAAAAAATATAGGAGAAATCATGGCAGGTATGAGAAAGTTAACTGATGAAGAGTATGAATTGATAGAATCTTACTTCTCAAAAAGGAAGAAACTTCGAAACTTAGCAATGTTTTCCATTCAGAGGTGGGCGGGATATCGTATCAGGGAGGTGCTCAGCTTGAAGCTGTCAGATCTTTATGCGCCGAATGGCGAGGTAAATGAAAGAATTTACATCAAGCCAAAAAATATGAAGGGTGGCAAAAATCCAAGAGCAATTCCTATACATCCTAAATTGAAAGAGGTGCTTGAAAGTTATAGGGAAGTATTATTATCAAAGGGTCACTTCAATCTAACTTGTTACGCTTTTCAATCCAGGAAGGGGGTAAATAATCCTATCTCATCTGTTCAAGCTTGGAGAATTCTTAAGAATGCCTTTATCGAAAATGGAATCTATGAAAACGTTTCTACTCACTCATTGAGAAAGACATTTTGTGAAAAAGTGTATCGTTCCTCCGGAAATGATATTGTGGCTACTCAGTTTGTTATGGGACATAAAGACCCAGTGACTACCCTTCATTATTTGGCGCAGAATCAGGAGAGGTTGGATGAAGTCGTACTAAATATCATATAGAGGTATAGATTCAAAAATTAATTTGAATTTTAAATAAAAATTATTCTTTTTAAGCCTATACAAAAAAAAATTAGGGATATGAAGGGATTAAGGGTATTACTGGGCCTTACATTACTTACGAGTTTGTCTTGCAAATCAATAAGTGATAAAGATAAAATTGTAATTGCACAGTTTGGTGACTTTTATCTATACGCTCCATTATATATAGCGATTGATAAGGGATACTTTGAGAAAAATAATATTGACGTAAGTATTGTAAACACGGGAGGGGATGAGCTTACATGGTCGGCGGTCCTAAGTGGACAAGCACAATTTGGTATTGCAGACCCAACATTTATTGCTATTGCCAAGGAAAGGGGTCAAGAGGGATTAGTTGTAGCAAATATAGTAAATGGGGTTCCGTTTTGGGGTGTATCGTATTCTGACGAGATACCAGAAATACATGATCCAGCTGATTTAAAAGACTACACGATAGCTACTTTCCCGTCTCCTTCAACAGCATATACGCTTCAGAAGGATATGTTTCTTGAGTCGGGATTAGAGCCAAAAATCAGAGAGGGAACTCCAGGTACTTTATTAGCCATGCTAAATGCGAATCAGGTTGACATTGCTTTAGAGTTGGAGCCAAATGTTTCTCAAGCAACCGCAAATGGAGCTCATGTAATATATTCAATGAAAGAGTTATATGGTGAATTTGCGATTACTGGATTGACAACATTACCTAAAACAGCTTCAGATAATCCAGATTTAGTAAAAAGGATTACTTGTTCACTTCAACAGAGTATGGATTTCATATATAGTAATCCTGATAGTACCGTATTAATTTTGAACAAACGTTTCACAGAGCTTGATACTACAGTATCAAAGTTAGCATTGGCGCGCATTTTAGAAGAAGAAATTATACCTAAAACCGGTGTGATATCTGACTCTGCGTGGGTAAGTGCTATAGATCTGAGGCAAGATGTTGGTGACTTGCCGAGGGGAAAAAATTACTTAGAACTGATTGACAACTCTTTTTCAGAAGTAGCTATTTCTGAATGCAAAGAGTAATCTTTTAAAACTGAGTAAAATGAGAGAAATAGAAATCGTTCAAATGGCATCACATTTTCTGTATCTCCCTTTATATGTTTGTCAGGAATATAATTTTTTTGACCTACTTCCTCCTAATGTAAAGGTTAACGTAAGATCCTCTGTGGAAAGGACTGATGAAGGGGCGTTAGATGATTTGATGAGTAACCCTGAAAAAGTTAAGTTCGCTGTCTGTGATCCAAGCGGAGTTCTTTATGATAATAATAAGGCTTCATTCCGTCCAATTCCGATAATGGCATTAGTTAATAACACCGCTTTTTGGGCTGTTAATCATGGAAAATATAATAGTCGAACATTACAAGATTTAGCAAGGTATGATAAGATAATAGCATTTAAGAAAGGGACAACTTCTTATGAGATTGCAAATCGTATTTATACATCAGCAAATAAAAAACCTAATATAAAGTCAGTTGGCTCGAAACAAGAGTTAGTAGCATTAAGAGAACATAGTGATGATGATTCTGTATTAGTTCTTTCAAACGATATAGTATGGATTGATGCACTTGTTAAAGAAAATAAAGATCAAGAATTCAGAATTGATTTGGACATTAGTAACACTCCAGAATATCACAATATTTTGACTACAGCTCTACTAACAAGAAGTGATGTAATTGAACAAGATTTCGATATTATTGAGGCAATAGTGGCCGCACTTCAAAAAGCAATAACTCTATGTGTATTTGATGATGAAAGAGTAGTAAAGGTTGCTTCAAGAAGATTTGAAAATACTCATGAGGAGTTGGCTTCGAGTGCATTGCAAAGAGCAAATGAAAGTAGTTTATTTCCAGCCTCAGCAAAAATTACAAAAGCTCAATGGGTAAAAAAATGCATAGTAAGTTCTGACGCAAGAAATAAAAAGGTAACCAACGATCAGATTTTACAATTTGAAGCTTTTTATGAAGAGAAAATAAAGCCTATAAGCATTCGTCTGGATAATGCTTTTAAAAGAGGTGTAAATACAGATGGATCGATCATTAGTAATAAAAAAGAGAAATTATTGTTAGGCGTACTAACAGGTAGTATTGCTTTAGCATTAATTGGGCTGTTGGTATCAGTCTCAATTAACAAGGCGTATCTAAAGGTTTTCACATTTGTGCCAGCTGTTATAGGAGCTGGAATATATATATCAGAGAAGATTATAGACTATTTCGATTTAAGGCAAAACTTAACTTTTTGTTATATCCATTATAGTTTATTTAGTGTAATAGCATCTATTCTGATTATTTCACTGTTCCCGTTTTCAGAAAGTTTCAGTCAATTATTGGTAACCGTTCTTTCGATTAGCTTTGCTTCAGAATTATTTGTCTTAAATCTAAGCAGGCATGTCAATGAAAAATGAATACGATATTACAATTGCAGGGTTATCAAAATCATATAAAGGAAGAAATGAAGATATTGTAGTTTTAAACGAGTTGAACTTTCAGGTTAAGAGGGGAGAGTTTTTCTGTATTGTAGGACCAAGTGGATGTGGAAAGAGCACACTATTAAAAATTCTCGTTAACAAAATTAAGGATTACCAAGGCACTTATCACATAAATGAGGAAAGAAGGAGCTCAGGTATAGCTTATATACCTCAAGAGTCATTATTGATTCCATGGCGAACTTTGTATCAGAATATGGCATTAGGCCTCGAAATAAAAAAATCGATAACCCCCTCAACAAAAGGTTTAATCTCTGACTTGATTAGCAGCTTTAAATTAAATGGCCTTCAAGATAAACTACCTAATCAGGTATCAGGGGGAGAAGCTCAAAGAGCATCGGTAATAAGGGCTTTGGCAAGTTCACCAAGGATTTTATTATGTGATGAACCATTCTCTTCAATAGATTTTGTTACAAGGTTGGATCTTAACACAAAATTCAAAAACAAGGCTAAAGTACAAGGGGTAACTACAATTTTTGTAACTCATAATATTGAGGAAGCAATCTTTTTGGGTGATAGGGTAGCTGTAATGTCAAAAAAACCAGGTGAGATAGTAGATATAATTGATTCAAGTTTATCTGAAGGAGCAGAAGATGCAGTAAAATGTCGACAAGCTCCTGAATTTAATAAATTATTTAGCAAGATATGGGAGATACTTGAAAATGGATTTCACTAAAGGGAAAAGGGTTTTCTCGATGCAGGTTCTTTTGATAGTTCTAGTAGGTGTCTTATGGGAAATATTGGCATCTCAATTTAATCAATTTAAGTTTTTGTTAGGTTCACCATCCTCCGTGGGCCAAGAATTGGTTGCATTAATCATAAATGAAAATTTTTTCTATCATTTTTTTTTGACAGGGTCTGAGGCCCTAGTAGGGTTCCTTATAGGCACAAGTTTAGGAACAACATGTGGGCTTTTGTTGTGGTATTCCGAATTTACTTCAAAAGTGATGAAACCCTTCATAATAGTAATGGGATCAATTCCTGTTTTTGCTTTTGCACCATTATTAGTTGTATGGTTTGGTATAGGGTTTTGGATGAAGGTTGTACTTGCCTTCTTATCAACTTTCTTTATTGCATTAACAAATGCTCATAAAGGAGCTACATTAGTATCGAATCAATTCTTAGACTTATTAGAAATATATGGAGCTGACAAAAGAAGTAAATTCTTTAAAGTAGTACTTCCAGGTTCAATTGAATGGGTGTTAAATTCATTGAGATTGAATATCGGTTTTGCACTTTTAGGTGCTTTTATTGGAGAATTTATAAGTTCAGAAAATGGACTGGGAAGACTAATATTAAGGGCAACGGGATTATACAATGTTCCGAAAGCTTTAGCTGCAGCCATCGGGATAATCTTACTTGCTTTTATTTTTGATTTCATAGCTGGGAAAATTGAGTCGAAAAGACATAGTATTATACAACTGATAAGTGTACCTAAGGCTCTGAAGAATTAAGTGCCGAAAAATATTTAGTACTAATTAAAAAATAATATTTTTTGCAATCGTGGAGTTCTTGTCAAGAACTCTTTGGATTGTTAGCCTCCATCTTTCAAAAGCATTTTGCTTTTCAACCATATAATCATGACGGTCGTAAATGGATGTGATTTTACTGTCCCCGGCAAGACCTTTATGATTTATAACTTTGTCCTAATACAGTTCTATTGACTCAATCCTTTGCCATAAAATTTGCTGCGGTTCGGCGTAAATCATGGATGCGGTAGTCGGTATACTTCTGATGATTCCCGAACTCTTTTAGCGGCATGCTGAAGACACTTAATAGGTCTCCCCTTCTTAGCTGTCGATTCAAATACAAAATCAATTTCTACATTAATACTTTTCATTCGTTCAATATTCAATACTAGATAAAGTAAAAGAAGACAGCGGAACATAATGCGTACGATTGGCTTTATTTTCTTTGGCAGGGATAATCCTTAAAAAGGCTTTCAGTGAAAATGGTATTTATGAAAATGTATCTACTCATTAATTCCGGAATACATTCTGTGAAAAGGTGTGCCGATCTTAAGGAAATGATATAATTGCAACAGTTTGTAATGGGACACAAGGACCTTATTACACACTTCACTATCTGGTTTAGAATCAGTAGAAGCTGGATGAAGTAGTGCTAAGGCAATTAGCAATTATCATATCTAATGATATAATAAAGTGTACTACTAAATCAAAAAGGTTAAAGCCTCTAATCTTTAGCTATTTTTCAATCCATCGCTTTATAAGCTCGTACATTTCGTGTCGTACTTTTGGACCAAAGTTTTCACTATATCCATACGCACAAACTGCTATCGTGTAATATTCATCATTATCGATAAAAAATAAGGGACTGCCACTTAACCCAAACACAAGTTGATTAGTAAAAGAAATACTCTTGTTGTACACTTTAATAATTCTTCCTTGGCTCATAAATTGGTTGCCAAAAGGAGATTCAGAGTAGTCAGCTTCTAAATCTTTATACCCCCCTGAAAAAACACTTAACCGGCTTACATCATCATGGTCATCCAGTTCATATAGATGAAAATGACCTCGTAACCGTTGATATAAATGAGTATCAGGTAACTCTATCAGTCCAAAGTCATACTCACGACCAAAATTAGTCCCCCTATGGTCTTCCCAGGTGTCAGGAACAAAATAGTGTGTCGATGATTGGCTGCCTACATGAGCAGTTGTACCACTTAGAGCTGGGTAAACATTGATATGATTGGGATATCTATCTTCATACTGTGGCAGAATACAATGAGCAGCGGTGAGGATATGTTGTGGTGAGATCAAAACTCCACTGCCTCCAAAAGAATAGCCTGGGTAATGTATGATTAGCTTACAAATAAATCTATATGGTGCTCTTAAGATCCAGTTTGAAGGAACGGTAGATGGAATATTTCCTGATGAAGTTGCCGGAGCTAAAGTTTTTAAATCTTTAAATTTAGGAATTTCAGAGGTGTCAATTTCTGTATTCCATTGTTCTTTGTTTTGAATGTATTTTGCAAGAAATGCAGCTTCATTTTCAGCGTTCAATAGAGTAATTGATTCTTCAGAATTAAGCTTAAGTATACTCATAGGTTACTCCTTTGATAAACAAAATGTACGATTGATAGTAAAGCCTGCCCAAGTGTGAACTCTTGAGTTTTTATTCCAGAATTCTGGGGATTTCATTGCAACATATGGACTAAAAAGAAAATCTTTTCCTTTAAGCATAAATCCTATTCTCGATGAGCCATAAACAAAGCCAGTTTCTCTCCATGGCAATGTGTAGTTGGAGCTACGGAATTGACCATGAAGTGATCCGTTATATAGAAGTACAGAGGCTCTGAGGTCACCATAAAAATAAATTTCACGAATTCTCTTTCGATTGAAATATTTAATTTTTTTTCCAAATGAACCGGGTGCGACTGTTATTGCGTCAGTATTTCTGGAAGGATTGAAATGCCAATTCCGTAGATCCAGTTTTCCAAGCCGGAACTCAAGACCAAAACCACCTTGTAGAATATGGCCAACATCAAGATGGATTGTTCGGACTAATTGGCTTTTAAATTTTCCTTTATTAAGATCATTATTAAGAGCCTCTGTTTCTATAGCATTTTTAGTAATAAGCTTTTTTCTTGAATAAGATAATAGAACAGTTAATTCACCTCCATGAGAGATTTGATTATCCCATCCCTCTGGGTTGTAAGGTGGTTTGGTATTATGTTCATTCTGAGGTTTATGAATGGCGGTTTGAATGCTTTCAGCAATTTTTGGAATTCCGATTGCCCCAATGTTGAATTCCCAAGATTGTTTAGTATATAGCTTTTGATCCAGCCAGTTGAAATTCAATCCGAGCCATACCACAGAAGAGTAAGGACGGTCTCCAATGACTGGGTTCATTTTCCTAAGGTCGTCTGGTGTGAAGGCAGAGTATCTAAGAAAAATTTTTGTAGGCTCTTGAAAGGACAAAGAAGATCGATGATTATGTATTTTTGTGTGCCAATTCCATCTTTCAATAAGATTACGTATAGAGCAACCCAATCTGGGTGAGTTTAATGCGATCTCTCCTCCCTGAGTATAGTTACGATCTTCATTGAGAAAACCCAGCCCAATAAAATGAGTAAAAGTGTCATTATCCATAGTAAAGGACCAATCACTAAGTAATCTATATTGATCGGTACAGGTTTGTGCCTTAACTGTCACTGCTGTTATTGCAAAACATATAAACAGTATAATTGCTTTCATTTAACCCATCCAAATCCTTGCTTTTTAGTGAATTAAAACTAAATATCCTAGAATATCAAGTTTATTATTTTTCTATAAGATCAAATGATTTTGGTATTGAAGATTTGACTAAATAAAAAATCAGTGAATAGATTTGATATCAATGGGGAATCATTGGTATGGAAGTGTTGCGTAAATATTTTACAATGCAATATATGCCCTTGAAAGAGTATTATTTGCTTAGTTAGGTTGGATATGAGCTTTTTTCTTTGAGGAAATAAACAACTAGCAAAATAAGAATACAATTTAAGTTACTTACAGAATGCAAAGCATAAATTTTTATCTTTATATAATTATTAATTTGTAGTATAGTTCGATTCAATATTAATAACAGCTATGCAAACACAATTCTCAGGCTCAGTTATAACACAGGTAGATCAAATCATTCAAGCTGCTATTGAAGCGGGTGCAAGTGATATTCATCTGGAGCCTTTTGAAAAGAAGTATCGATTGCGATTTCGAATTGATGGTGTTCTTCAAGAGATTACAGAGCTGCAGTTATCCCAGAAAGATGCGGTTACTTCACGGCTGAAGATTATGGCTGAGTTAGATATTGCAGAAAAGCGCCGCCCTCAGGATGGACGTATTAAAATAAGAGCAAAACAAGGACAGGATATTGATCTGCGAGTGTCTACGCTTCCTACTCAATATGGAGAAAAAGTTGTGTTAAGAATTTTAGACAAAGGGACTCTGGAGTTGAGCTTGGAGTCACTTGGGTTTTCCAACGACGAATTATCCGCTTTTAGAAGTGAAATTCACAAACCTTACGGAATGATTTTGGTAACAGGTCCTACAGGATCGGGAAAGACAACTACTTTATATTCTGCGCTAAATGAAATCAATTCCGAGCAGGTAAATATTACTACCATTGAGGACCCTATTGAGTATAACCTAGAAGGCATTAACCAAACGCAGGTACATGAAGAAATTGACCTGTCCTTTGTAAACATCCTCCGATCAATACTACGGCAAGATCCAAATATAATAATGGTCGGAGAGATAAGAGACAAAGAAACAGCAGAAATTGCGATAAGAGCAGCTCTTACAGGTCACTTAGTATTTTCAACATTACATACCAATGATGCCTCTTCTGCAGTATCAAGACTCGTTGAAATGGGTATGGAGCCCTTTTTGGTTTCTTCTTCAGTACGAATGGTTATTGCTCAGCGCCTTGTTCGTAAAATTTGCCAAAATTGTAAAATTTCGTATACCCCCGTAAGTAGTATGATAAAAGATTTAGAGCTAGAAGAGGGTTTTACCTTTTACAAAGGAAAAGGGTGTGAAAAGTGTAACGGAACAGGATATAAAGGGAGAACAGCACTTATAGAATTGTTAATGATTGATGATGGGATTGCGGATAAAATTTCAAAAAACGCTGACTACTCTGATATTAAAGCAAAAGGTATTTCTTCTGGAATGAAAACATTACATGAGATGGGAATTGAAAAAATGACGAAGGGGCTTACCACAATTGAAGAAGTATATAGGGAGACTTCACTTTAAACTATATGTGTAAGTTCAATAAAAATTTTCTATTCTGTGAAAGAAAAAAGTAAATAATATGCAACAAGCGAGAAAAGGGTTAATTTTAGCTGTTCTCATAATTTTAAGTTTTGATATAAAGGCACAAGAAGTCAGAGTAGATAGTTCTGCGGTTGATTCACTAAAACAAATCGAATATTTAAAATCGATCATTGATACAAATAAAGTTCAAGTCAATTTTAACTATCTCCCTACTAACTCTTTTGAAAAAACTGAAGATATCGATACTAAAAATATTGATGCCCGAGATTTCTTAAGAGGATTCGGACGAGCTTATGGATTAAATATTATTGTAGATAACCGTCTTAGTAAGAGAATTACACTAAGCTTGAGTAACGTTGCAATAATTGAAGCATTAATAATAATTTGTCAGGATAATGATCTAAGCTTAGTTCAGTCAGGACAAATTTTTCGGGTAAGAGAGTATGTCGCATCGGAACCAGTTCCTGAAGTAAACGAACCCGAAATATCATTTGAGAACGGAATCCTGAATATCGAATTAAACAATATTGATCTTGGGGTATTTACAAAGAGATTATCGCAAGTAACTAAGCAGAATATTATTGTCCGAAATGGAGTAAGAGGAACAGTAAGTGGATATTTGCAGAATATTGAATTTGAAACTGGTTTAAATACAATTTTATCTAACAATGGATTCTCCCTGAGGGAGAAAGATGGGGTCTATATTGTCGACAGGATCGGTTTTAGGTCAAACGAAGTCGGCGGAAATACAACGTCTACTTTTTGGGTTTCAATAGATGAACAAAACAATATATCTATGGATGTAGTGGACGCCAGTATCGTAGATATTATTAGAGAAATTGGTTATCAAACAGATGCTAGTATGATTACCTATGGTTTACCGGAAAATCAAATTACTGCTAAGACAAATAACCTAACCATTGATCAGACTCTTAACTATTTATTTAGAGGAACTTCATTTACATATAGGAAAGAAGGAGAGATCTATATTATTGGTGATAAAGCTACGAGTGGAATTGCATCGAATAAATTAATTCGATTGAAGCATATCCGTTCCGATGTTGTTATTGAATTGATACCAGAATCGGTAAAACAAGGAGCATCAATACAAGTAGTTAAAGAGCAAAACGGTTTAATGGTAATCGGGACAAATGATATAATTCTTGAGCTCGAAAATTTCATAGATCAGATTGATTACCCAAGTCCTCAAATATTAATTGAAGCATTGGTTGTTGATGTTCGAACTTCTGATATGTATCAATTAGGATTATCGCTTGCACAGGGAGCGGCACCTGACTCTAGTTATATTAACAATCCATTCACCGCTTTTTTTGGTCAAGGTAGCAATCAGCAAGGTGGGTTTTCAGCACAAGGAAGTGGTGATGATGTAAACAACGCTTTTTCATCGGGGGGTAATCTTTTTGGGATAGCTAATCTTGGCAAACTACCAGGCGATTTCTTCTTTAGAATCCAAGCATTGGATCAGGATGGAATAGTAAATATTAGATCGAGACCACAAATTTCTACCCTTAATGGATATACAGCTAGTATCGAGGTGGGGACTACACAATACTTCTTACTTACAACAACTACCCCACTTCAATCTCCAAATCAAATTGTAACTCAAGAAACGCAAAGATTTGAAGAAATTGAAGCTAATGTATCTTTGGAAATTACCCCTTATGTTAGTGCTTCAGGTGAAGTAACAGCAGAAATCCATCCGGAGTTTAATACACCTGTTGGAGGATTTAATGCTGATGTTCCACCTACTATTAATAGCAGAATTCTGGATTCGACTGTAAGGCTTAAAGATGGAGAAACAATTATTTTAGGAGGATTAATACAGGAATCTGAAACTGAGAATATTAACAAAGTTCCTATTCTGGGAAGTATACCTCTTTTAGGAAGATTGTTTAGAAATAAGAGTACCAGTTTGGTTAAATCTGAACTTGTAATATTTATTACACCCCACGTGTTTTATGGTGATGGAACAGATGAAAGCAGATGGAGAGAACTAAGAAAAGATCTTGACCTGAGCATAGATAAAGATAACTAGCTATATGAACATTCCTTACCTAAACAATACAACTATAGGTATCGAAGTCTCGGATAGAACTCTCAGATGGGTTGAGGCTAGTAAAATTGGGAACTCGATAAGTATAAAGTCTTCGGGTTCTTTTACTCATAACAATTCGGATATTGGTTTAAGGGATAGTATAGAAGAAGTAAAGAGCCATCTTAGCGCTGATGTTTTTAAAATAGCAGTATCGAATACTAATTTTTTGCTACACTCAAGTTCAGAAGAGATCCCTTTTTTTGACGAAGAAGACAGAAAGAATACCTGGGTAAAAAATAGAGAAAAAGAAATCCTAATAGATTATGGAAAGCATGTAAGTATAAAATCACACATTTTTAATATTGACGAAGACTTTTCAAGATGCTTGTTTCAGGTAGTAGATACAAAAAGTATATACCGTCTTGAACAGATTTTGTTAGAAGCAGGGCTTTATCTTAACTATGTGTTTACGGGTTGTTTTGAAGCCGCGTACACTCAAATTAAGAATAAAGATTTCGTAGAAGATCTCTCTTTTGTTATCCTTCCTGAGGATAATCGTAGTTATTTGAGTTGTTTCAGTAGCGGTCTTATATGCAATTTTTTTGTACTTGAGGTAGGTTTAAATGATGGAGTTGAGAGGATTATAAAAGAAACTCAATCTTTTGCCCAAACTGAAAAAATGAATCTTAATAAAGAGGAATCCCTTCACTCCATTTGGGTTCCTGAGTATGCTAAGAAAGATTTTTTGGCACAAGGCACTGAAAGCAATGTAGTGTTCTTTAAGCCGGAATATCTAAAGAAAGAACAACTTAATGCTGAACAGATTACATCTCTAGGTATAAGTATCAAATCTTTCTATGATGGTCTGGATAGTTTTAATTTTATTTCACATGATCAACAAGAAAAGTCATTAATACAGTTCGAAAAAAAGGGGGCTGTCAAGGCATCGATTTTATTGGCTGTGCCTTTAATCTTGATCATGCTGATATTGTATTCTGTAAGTTCTTATCTGGAATATCAACTTAGGGAAACTAATCAAATTACTGAGAAGATCTCCGATAATCTAGAATTGGTAGTAGAGAAAAGAGAACAATTAATGAGTACCTATCAAGATTATAGTCAGGTAAAAAAACTTATTGAGCAAAGAATAAATTCGGCAAGAATTTTTGGAGAGATAAACAAAGTAGTTTCATCAAATAGTTGGTTAACCAGTATTGAAGTCCAAAAAGAGGGATCTGGATACGAAATAGTTATTGAAGGTGAGGCAAACCAAGCGAATGCTGTTACCGAGCTAATGCGCAAGCTGGAACTTAGTGATGTAATTAGCGATGTTCGTTTGATATCCTCCGGAAATATCGAAAACGGGGCACGGGCTCAAAATAATCAATCTGTAGGAATTCTAAGTTTTGAATTGAGAGCTTTTTTTGAATCATGAGCGAAAACATAAACATATATTTATGGAGAGTAGCAAGTATAGCAGTTTTTACTACCTGTATACTGCTGATTATATATGTAGTACTGCCTTACGTAGCTTTAACACTCGAAAAATATCAGGTTTATAGCATTCAAAAAGAAAGCTTAGAGTTAGTTGGGGACTGGGGTGATCAGCTTGAGGAGTTAAACGAAAAACAACATGTACTCAATGCAAGTATGCAAACGATCTATGTGGGTTTACCAAAAGAACAGGAATTTTCATCTGTAGTAAGTTCTTTGTTTACTACAGCAAAATCTTCCAATGTTAGCATTAGCAAGATTGAACCCTCAGAAAGTATTTCAATTGGAAATCAGTTAAAAAAGGAGTTCTCTTTAGAGCTTCGGTCAGAATACCACAATCTGGCTCGATTTATTAATCGGGTTGAGCAAGGGGATTACTTAATTAACTTACAGAGAATGAGTATAGAAAGTAATCCTGCTATGGGCTCAATGTTAGAGAGCACCATAACGTTTGAGCTAACCATGCAAAATGGAGTAGAATGAAAGAGTTTTTGGAAACAACATTAGGTAAGGGCCTACTCATAATAATAGTTCTTGGAGTTTGGGGAGTAAATTTCATTAACTTTTCTGAAATATTAAGCCCATCGAATGAAATAGTGAATAGAGATATACGTGAAGTTTCACTTGAAGATTTAGTGATGCCTACTTCAAGCACATATAAATACAAAGAAACATCCAGAGATCCTTTTAATCCAAATAGAAGAGTAGTTGAAACTCCTATCAAAAAAGAAGTAAGTAAACAAGAAGAAAAACCATTTCAATTACCGCAGTTGTCGCTAAATGGAATCATTGGTGAAACCGCAATAATTACAGATTCCGGAGGCGAAAGTTATTTTGTAGCAAAGGGAGATAGTTTATTGAGTTCATATATTATTCAAGTTACTCGCGACTCTGTGATATTATCAAGCCAAAACAGAAGATTCATTTTAACATTAAATAGTACAGATCAATGAGAAAATTCATACAACCATTTATAAGAGACGAAGACGGTTTTTCACTTACCGAGCTGCTTATTGTGCTGGCAATTATTGGGATACTTATAATGATTGCTGTACCTATTTATCAAAATGTAACTACTCGAGCAAAAACTACAGAAGCAAAAACGCAGTTGAGCTTTCTTCATACACTGCAGAGGGTATACCACTTAGAGAATGATACGTATTCGTTAGAATTTAGTGCTCTTGGTTTTGAGCAAGAAAAAATGATTACCGAAGGAGGCAAGGCAAGATATACCATAGAAGTGGAATCAGCCGGCCCCCAAAGCTATATTGCAACAGCTACTTCTATCATTGATTTTGATGGAGATGGTGTCTACAACAAGTGGCAAGTTGATGAAGAAGGTAAAGTTGAGCAAGTGGTTCCCGACTAGTCCATATTGCTACTAACAGGTTTAATAGCGGTTTTTTTAGGATTATTAGGAGGTTATCTTTGCTTTTTTAAGCCTTCATGGCTTTCAAAAAATATAAATGAACTACCTTCCGAAAAAGCAAAATGGACATGGAATATTACGTGTATCATTTTAGTTCTTGTACTCTCTTTTATTTTTACTCCCGAGTCTAGCACAGAGTGGTTGTATTTTATTTTTGTGGTAATTCTTTTCTTCGGCGCTTGTGTGGATACATACAGCTACATTATTCCAAACAAATTGCTGGTAGTAGGTTCAATAATTGCCCTTTTGAATGTTCTGATTGTAAGCGAATACGAACCAATTGTCGCTTTGCTATCTGTGCTTGTACTAGGTGGTTTGGTCTACTATTTAATGGTACAGGTTTTAGGAAAAAAGGCATTCGGTTTGGGGGATCTAAAGCTGATTTCGCTCCTCGCTTTGTTTCTGGGATGGGAATTTTTGTGGGTACTTTACATAGCGGTGGTATTAGGAGGAGTATTTGCTTTGATCGGGGTTTTATTCAAAAAATTGAATCGAAAATCGAGAATTCCTTTCGCTCCTTTTGTTTTCTTGGCATTATTTATCAATTATTTAGCGCCAGATATTTCTTTTTCTGATTTGTTTCAACTACTTTCGTTTTAGAAATTTTAAGAAAAGAGTTCTCAGTAAGATGATTTATTCTTTCTTGGTTTCCTGTAAGGAATAGGTAACAGCCTATCTTACTTTTATAGCTATTTCAAAATTAAAAACCGCCACCATGAAAAATCTAATCCAGATTATAATTGTATTTTTACTTTCCATTTTTTTGGCACTTAACATACAAGCCCAAACCGCGACGAATAAAATCGATTCCACAGGGAATGTTGGGATTGGCACTATTACTCCACTTTCCAAACTTCACATTTTTTCGGGTGGGAGTAGAAATCAAATTAGAACTTATGGTCATGGTAACGGAAGCTCTAGATACATTAATATTTGGCATGGAACTGAAGGGGGAATAATAGATGCCATTGGAGGTGGGGATTTATATTTGGGATATGATACTTCAACCAAGATTATTCTGAACCGAAATGGAGGTAACGTAGGGGTGGGCAACTCAAACCCAAGCGAAAAACTATCAGTAACAGGAAATATTTATTCAAATAGTAGATTATTACTAGGAAGTTTTACAAATAAAGGTGTGGGCAGAATACAAATAAGGCATGAGGGAGGGAATAATGGGATAGTTCTTTGGACTGAAACTGGAAATATTACCAAGAGAATTTGGATTGATGATGCAAGTAATACTCTGCAGATAACTGCTGGTGTGGGATTAAATAACGGTTTATCTGTTAATAAAGATGGTAAAATAGGGGTTGGTACTTCAACTCCAGATCAAAAACTCACCGTCAAAGGCAAAATCCATTCGGAAGAAGTAATTGTGGATTTGAATGTGCCTGGTCCGGATTATGTATTTGAAGAAGATTATGACCTCACTACTCTTAAAGATCTGGAAGCCTACATTAAAGTCAACAAACACTTGCCTGAAATTCCTTCTGCTAAGGAAATGGAAGCGAACGGAATAACTCTTGGCAAGATGAACATGCTGCTATTGAAGAAGATTGAGGAGTTGACTTTACATGCGATTGAACAGGAAAAAAAGCTAGATGAAAGACATAAGGTGTTAGAGGAAGAGAAGGAACGTAACAATATTCAACAAGGAACATTGAATATCCAACAGCAGCAATTACAATCTCAGCAGAAATTAATTGAGAGGGTGCTGCAGAAAAATAAAGAACTGATTACAAGAATCGAACAATTAGAAAAAAAAGGAGAAGTAAGATGAAGAAGATATTTGGAATAATAATTACAGCATTATTTTGTACTACGGTATTGCAAGCACAAACCAATACGTTTCCTGCTTCGGGCAACGTGGGAATTGGAACTGCTAGTCCTAGTTCGCGACTTCATCTAGTGAAAGGAGGTCAAAACCTCAAGTTTTTAACCGGCTCAAATACAAGTGGCTACAGATTAGATGTCGGTGTTAATGATGACGGAGTAAACTTTATCAATAATTCGATTTCACGTGGCTACAATTTTGGGAATGCAAGTGGGTCTCTATTAAAACTAACACATAATGGAAATGTAGGTATTGGAACCATTAGTCCGGAATCAAAGCTTCATATAGAATCTGATGGGACAGGGCTTCAAATCACTCCTATTTCATCTAACTCCAATGTAGCACAAAGCATTTCGGTCTTTAATGTAGATAACGATGC
>NZ_LXYG01000016.1 GCF_001650905.1 Balneola sp. EhC07 | reverse complement strand
TTGGTGCGTTGAAAGGTCTCTTTTGCCATGTCTTTGTCTTGTTTGTGTTAATTAAATTTGTAAAACGATTACCGACAGAGCCGATAGTCGGATTTGAACCGACGACCCCTTCCTTACCATGGAAGTGCTCTACCTCTGAGCTATATCGGCTTCTATTCCAATGAGCGAGCGACCGGGATCGAACCGGCAACATTCACCTTGGAAGGGTGACACTCTACCAATTGAGTTACGCTCGCTTTTGCGTGGGGAGAGCAGGATTCGAACCTACGAAGTCGTAAGACAACAGATTTACAGTCTGCCCCAGTTGGCCGCTTTGGTATCTCCCCAAATTCTTTTCAATAAATCAAATGAATGAGCCAGTGGCCGGAGTCGAACCGACGACCGACGGTTTACAAAACCGTTGCTCTACCAACTGAGCTACACTGGCATTTTCGAAAGACTGGAAAAATACTCATAGTTCATCTTATAGTCAACAAGTCCTTGTGAAAAAAATCATGAACTATTTTGAGTTTCCCACACCCTTTTTTTTGGACCTGAAAATTAAGAATTTTAGTGCTATTACCACAATAATCCCACCTAAAATTAACTTTCCATAGTTGGATAAATACCTTCCGATTATTTCCCAATTATCCTGAACATACCAACCGGCTCCAAGAAGCAGAGCGTTCCACAAAATTGAACTGAGAAAAGAGTTCATTACAGTATAGGAAACCTTTAAACCGCTCATGCCTGTGGTGAGGGAAATTACTGATCTGGTCCCTGCTAAAAATCTGTTTCCAAACACAACCCATTGCCCCCATTTATTCATCCATTTTTTTCCTTTTTGAAAATACTTATAGTCAATGAATTTCAATAAAAAATGACTCTTCGGATTCTCTTCAATTTGTGACCCCCACTTCTTTCCAAACCAGTACATATTCATAAAACCTACAACAGAAGCAACTACTGTAACAACAAATAAGAGCATAAATGAAACCGTCCCTTCAGCGGCTAAATAACCACCAAAAGCAACTATTACATCTCCCGGCATTGGAGGGATCAGGTTTTCAAGATATGCAATTCCAAAAAAGATCAAATAAATTCCAATTGGCGGAACCACATTAATCCAGTCTACTATATTTTGTACAATTTGATCTGCCATTTAATCCAACTTTGAGAGAAGAACTACAGCAGAACTTGAAATCCCTTCTTTTCTACCTTCAAACCCCAACCATTCCGAAGTAGTAGCTTTTACAGAAACATTTTCAATTACTGTATTCAAATCCGAAGAGATCAACTCTCTCATTTGAGGAATATATGGCTTTAGCTTAGGCTCCTGAGCTACTACGGTAGCATCCAGATTTCCTAATTTATACCCTTTGCTTTGAATCAGCTTGTAAGCATCACAGAGAAGAATTCTGCTGTCTACATTTTTATATTTCGGATCTGTATCCGGAAAGTGAGTTCCAATATCCCCTAATGCCAGAGCCCCCAATAACGCATCGGTTATTGCATGAAGCAAAACATCTGCATCTGAGTGTCCGTCCAGTCCTAATTCATGAGCTATCTCAACCCCACCCAGGATTAACTTTCGGTTTGGCACTAGTTTGTGCACATCGTACCCATAACCGATTCTTATGCTACTCATTCCAGCCCTCCGCTATTGTCTCTGCCATTTTTAAATCTACAGGATATGTAATTTTCAGGTTCTCTGAATCTCCCATCACCATTTTTACTTTACCATCAATTCGCTCAACCAAAGAGGCGTCATCTGTTCCTAAAAATTCTTCTTCTAATGCTGATCTATATGCATCAACAATCAGGTCTTTTGTAAACACCTGAGGGGTTTGTGCTTGCCATAATGAGCTTCTTTCAGGAGTATTTTTAACTTCAAGGTTTTCCTTTACTTCCTTGATAGTATCCTTAACCGGGATACCTAATACAGCACCTCCAAATTCATCTGCAGTTTTAAAACAGCTAACAATGAACTCTTCTTTCACGAAAGGACGAGCAGCATCATGCACAGCTACCAACTCTACACCGGAGTTTAAAACCTTTATTCCATTCCAGATCGAGTATTGCCTTTCAGCACCACCTTCAACTACTTCAAGACTAACGGATCTACTCTCCAGCTCCGAGCATATACGCTTACAAGTACTGATATAATTTTTTGGAGCAGGAATTATGATCTGCATCATTCCATCAATATTCAGAAAACACTCGATGGATCTCTGAAGTATAGTTTTACCTGAAACCTCAATAAATGCCTTGGGCACATCGGAACCCAAACGGGTTCCTGACCCGGCAGCCGGAATTATGACCGCCTTCGATTTCAATTAAAGGATCAACATTGCATCGCCAAATGAGAATAGGCGATAGTTTTCCTTTTTAGCTTCTTCATACGCCTTCATCATAAAATCGTAACCCCCGAATGCCGCTGCCAGCATAAGTAAAGTAGATTCCGGGCGATGAAAATTGGTAATCAAACCTTCCGTTATTTTAAAATTGTAGGGAGGGTAAATAAACTTATCAGTCCAACCTGTTCCCATTTTTGACATTCCGCTTGCCATCACACTTGTTTCAATTGCGCGAACTGCACTTGTCCCAATAGCAACTACTTTATTCTTTTTAGATGATAAAGCGACATTTATTTTGTCGGAAGTTTCTTTTGAAAGGAAATAATTTTCCGAATCCATTCTATGCTTTGTAAGATCTTCCACTTCTACATTTCGGAATGTTCCCCAACCGATATGAAGGGTGATCGGAAGCATTTCAACCCCTTTCTTTTCGATCTTTTTGATCAGATCTTCTGTAAAATGCATTCCGGCTGTTGGCGCAGCAACTGCTCCTCTTTCTGTTGCATACACTGTTTGGTATCTATCTTTATCTTCATCAACAGGCTCTCTTTCGATGTACGGAGGAAGAGGCATCTTACCAAGCGAATCTAATTTTTCATACAGCTCGTCGTAACCGCCATCAAAAAGGAATCGAATTGTTCGTCCTCTTGAGGTTGTATTGTCAACAACTTCTGCCATCAACTCATCGTCTTCTTCTCCGAAATAGAGTTTATTCCCGATTCTGATTTTTCTGGCAGGCTCAACTAAAACATCCCAAAGCATATTTTCCGGCTGAAGCTCTCTCAACAAGAATACTTCTATATCTGCTTCTGTTTTTTCTTTTTTACCATTTAAGCGAGCAGGAAATACCTTTGTGTTGTTATAGATTACAACATCGCCTTCGTTTAAATATTCATGTATATCAGAAAATTTTTTGTGCTCAATAGTTTCTTCTGCTCTGTTAAGAACCATAAGTCGAGCGTCATCTCTTTTCTTGAGTGGTTCTTCTGGTACGTTTAATCCTTCTAGTTCGTATCTAAAATCGGTGAGTTTCATCTCTCCTTGGGTTGAATGGAGTTTTAAATTGCTGTTTTCAAAAGTTGAGAAAGATAGCGTTTTATTCAATCTTTTTCAATTCAACTTCATTTGAACTCCTATTTATTATTATGCGTTGTTTGATTATACTTATAGGTGCGGTTCAACGTTAACGAACCAAATTATTACATCATGAAAAAACATCTTTATTACTTTTTACCTGCAATCATATTATTGCTAACCTTTGACGCCAAAGCTCAAATGCGCGGTGATGTTTCACAGCCTTTTGATTACAGAGGAGCGGTTGTTAATACCCAAAGTGCGACTGTACAAAGTAAATTGGCTGATTTTTTTGAAAACAAAGTTCAAATGAGCCATTCATATTCTATGAGTTTCGGTTCTGTTGGTGGTTCATATCAAAACCTGAATGCATACACTAATACTATGAATATTGCATTCAGTGACAGACTACAGGGGCGCGTTGACGTTTCCTTTTTTCACTCTCCGTTTGGTGGAAATAATTTATACGGTACAGGCCAAAACGAACCACGAGTAATGCTAAGTAATGCAGAATTAAATTATCAGATCAGTGATCGAGCGACTATAAGTTTCCAGTATCAAAGATCTCCTTATAGTCCTTATGGGCTTTCACCTTTCGGGTATAACAATTTTAACCGATTTAATTCTAGGTTCTATTAATTCCTGAATGGCTCATCATCAAGACGAGAAGAACTCAACATCTAAAGATCTTTATTTAAATTCCGCAATTGGGTTCCTGAGCGTTCTTCTACTCGGATTGTTGCTTGCGCTTTTTACTCGCATCATTTATCCAAGAGTTTTCAATCAACGAGCTGATCAACCTTCTGAATTAATTGGTTCTATTATTCAATTAGAGGTTTTGAATGGTTGTGGAGAATCAGGGATCGCAAATAATTTTACGAATCTGTTAAGAAATAATGGGTTTGATGTTGTTGAGGTGGGAAATTTTGAACGATTTGATGTTGAGAATACTTTTGTAATTTCCAGAAGCTCGTCATTTAACAATGCAAAGAGAGTTGCAGATGCTCTTGGTGTGAGTGAGGAAAATATAATCCGTGAAGAGTCCGATGATTTTTATCTTGACGTTACGGTTGTACTTGGAAAAGACTATCAAGATCTAAATACTAATTAAACTAAAATAGATACATTGCCAAAAAAAGAACAATTTTCGAACGCTTATTCTGAAGAAGATCTAAAAACAACTGAAGTTTTAGATGCTATTACAGAGGCTTTATTGAGTAAAAAGGCTAATGATATTACTGTTTTAGATGTTTCTGAATTAACTACACTTGCAGAGTTTTTTGTAATATGCCATGGTAATTCCGATGTACAAGTTAAGGCACTTGCCGACATTGTAGAGGAAGATGTATTGAATAAATGCTCAGAAAAGTCCTGGAGAAAAGAAGGTGGCAGCTCCAGAGCCTGGATTATTTTAGACTATGTTAACATTGTAGTTCATGTAATGAGTGAAGAAAAAAGGAATTACTATAACATCGAAAAAATGTGGAATGATGCAAAGATCACTCATATCAAAGATGAAGTAAATTAAATTGAAATGGCTCAGCAAATTCCTAAAGTTCTTGTAACAGAGCCAATCCCTGAAAAAAACTTAGCCTATCTTCGGGAACATTTTATTGTCAAAGTTGGTGCAAAAGGAGAGTTTCAAGATGAGAATAACCTCATTAATGCCATTACGAATTATGATGCACTCCTTTGTATGCTATCCAATCCTATTACAAAAAAAGTTTTAGAATCCGCTCAGAATTTGAAAATAGTAGCCAATTTTGCTGTTGGCTATAACAACATAGATGTAGAAACTGCCAAAACCCTTGGAATAAAAGTAGCCAACACTCCGGATATTCTTACTGAAGCATGTGGTGACTTTGCCATGGGGTTGCTTATGGCTGTAACAAGAAAGTTTAATGAGGCTGAACAATATCTAAGAGAAGGGAACTTTTCCGGATGGGAACCGCTGGGATTTTTGGGGATAGAGTTGAGAGGGAAAACCCTTGGAATCGTTGGGATGGGAAGAATTGGACAAGCTTTTGCACACCGGGCTCGCGCTTTTGGAATGAACATAGCCTATCACAATCGTTCCAGAGTTAGCCCTCAAATTGAAGACTCTCTCAATGCTACATTTGTTTCTACAATTGAGGAACTGGCAAAAAACTCTGATGTACTTAGTTTAAATTGTCCCTTAACAAATGAAACGCATCATTTAGTTAATGAAAATCTTTTGAAGCTAATGCCCTCACATTCTATTTTGATCAACATTTCGCGTGGGCCTGTAGTAGATGAAGCAGCTCTTGCTTATGCACTTCAAAATAAGATCATTGCCGGAGCCGGAATAGATGTATTTGAAAATGAACCCAAAGTTCATCGCGATTTACTTAAAGCTCCAAATTGTGTTCTGTTGCCACATATCGCAAGCGCAACTTTTGAAACCAGGGAAGCAATAGGCATGCTTGCATCTAAAGCTATAGTTTCAGTGCTTAAAGGTGAGCACGATAGCAATATTCCTAACCTCATTTAAAAGTGAAAGCTATAAAATCCAAAAAAATTACCGCGCTGTTTTCTCTTCTTTTGTTGAGTGTACTAAGTCTGGTAATCCTGGAAGTTAACTTTTATACCAACCCGCCTTCTGAATCCGAGATTGAAGAGATGGCTGCTCAAAATGTAGGATCTGCGGTTAAAGTTTTAGAAAGATTCATAACAGATTTTAAAAGTAAAAGCAGACTACTCGGGAAACAGGTTACTCCGTTACTATCTAAAGATTCCTCCTCTGAACAGATACACGACCTTATCAATAAAGAAACAAACTTTTGGGGAGTAGAATTACGAGATAGCACAAAAGCCTTGGTTTGGACAGGTTTTAGAATCCCGAATAATGAACCATTAGCTATCTCAGATACTCTTCTGATAGAGATTGTTAACGTTCAAAATGTTTTGGCTATTAAAGCTACACAATGGCTTTATGATGATTTTGGTAACTCATACTCTCTCACTTCTGCAAAAAAACTAAAACAAACTAATGTTCTGGATCTTGGAAGTGACACGGAATTAAGCATATCTGATGTTCTTGGTATAGATTTCAATTTCCCTGTTCACTTTAGTATTAATGAACCAATTCCTGATGAAGTAATTTTTAAGACCGAGCAATCCTTTAAAGAAGGTAACTTTACCACAACAGTTTATGCTGCTGAAGATGATATAGATACATTTTCTGAGTCAAGAAAAGCAGACCACTCAAAACTGCGATTGATATTTATTGTACTGATAATATTTATCACAGAGCTTTTCCTCTCTTCTTTGTCCTTCATATACAATCCCAAGAAGGTTTTTCTTATATCTACAGCTTCAATTTTTGTATTCTGGATTCTGAGCTGGCTTCTCTTGCCTTTTCTTGATCTGGATCTTGTTTTAGGGACACAAACCGTTCAAACAGAACTTTTTTATCTGGGACTCAACTCATTTCTTGCGTTCGCATTTGCCGTCTTTATTACGGACTTCTACTACTCCAACAAATCATTCAAATACAAGCTACCGTTTACGTATGGGGTAATTATAAATTCTGTAATCGGAATTCTGATTGCACTCGTACTAGTTGGTATATCTTTATCCCTTTTTAGAATTGCAGCCGAAACATCACTTAACCTGAACGATCTGAGTCTGATTCCTGAGCTCAGTATAGTTTTGTATTTCCTTTTTGCGGGTGTACTATGGATAGCATCTTCATGGTCAATAGTTTACTTATTCACGTTTTTGTTAAAATCGATTAGTGCAAAAGGATTTATATCTCTTGCTCTGCTTAGCATTAGTTTTTTTCTGACTCTGTTAGCTCTTTATTTTTACCACCTGAACTCAGAAAAAGTCTGGATACTGTTGCTGGTAAGCATCCTCTTTTCCCTCCTTATTGCAATCTCTTATTTTTCATGGAATGGGTTTCTAAACCTTAGAGACAAATCACGGTTGAGGCTCCTTCTTTTAATTTGCGCCGTGTCCTCCGCACTAGCCTATGCTCCTTTTTATTATGGCCAAATGGACTGGAGAGCAGATACTATGAAAAATGAGGCCATGAGCTTTGCAAAAGAAAGCGAACTTGAGATCGAGACCATTACGGTGGAAACACTCTATATTCTGGAAGAAGTATTATCAAAACTTGAACTCTCTTCTACAGATAATGAATCACTAATAACCTCTGAATTCAATTCCCAAATCGAACTGCTTTTTCGCCAAAACCCCGATTGGCAAACATTTTCGTTTTCAGTTCAATTAATAGATAGCAATGGTGATCCTATATCAGAATTCACTTCTAATTTAAATGCTCCGGGATGGACAAAAGCCTACGACATGTTCAGTCTGGAAGTGCCTTATGTACAGGAACGTATCAGAAGAGAACGAATAAGGCCTATTATTCGAAGAAATCCACTCGAGCAGCCCCCAGCAAAATACACTTCATTCAGACAGGGTTGGATTCCATTTTTCAAATCTCCAACCAGCGAAGAAAAACTGGGATGGATCATATGCTCGGTGTATCAGGAACAGCCACAATACAGAAAACCTTTACGAGCTGTAGTTGCCAGTAAAAAAGAAGAGGACACGTACTCCACTTTTCTTTTAAGTGAATATGAGAACAAAATACTAACCAGGAACTCTCTTTCCGGATTGCCTTTAGAAATTCCTAATTACACTATGCTCTCAGAAGAAATTGATTCCAGATTAAATCAGGATTCTTTGTTTGTAACTTCTGAGACCATTCACGGAGCTGAGGTTGTAGAATTATTCTGGAAGCTATCACCAAGTAAGGTAGTTAAAGTTTCTACCCTAGAGGTTACTTTATTCAACCATGTTTTTTCTATTCTGAGATTCTTCTTTTATCTGCTGATCTCCATTTTTATTATATCAATAATCCTTCAATGGCGAAGAGATTTTAAGATTTTTGAATCTAACAGAAAATTCAGAGATCGGTTTATTGACCGCTTTATAATAGCTTCTTTGCTTTGCCTGATTGCATTAATTGCAACATCCTCAGTAGCAATAACAAACCAAAGCCAGGAAATCACTATTGACGAACTGGAAAATAAGCTAGTGGGTATAAACTCAACGTTTGAGAATAGTGAAGAAAGTGATATTAACCAGACGCTTCTGTTATCCAGTACCCTCATCAATTCTGATGCTGTACTTTTTGAAGGCAACACTTTGGTTGGATCAACTGCCCCACAAATATTTTCTCAACACTTGTTACCTGCTCAGGTACCCTGGAATGTCTACAATGCTATGGTAACTAATGGCAGTGAAATAGAAATTGAACAATTTACTTTGGGTGAGCTGGAATTTTTAATTGGCTACACTCCTGTTAAAAAAAATGGAGTAATGACCAATATTGCAGCGATTCCTACTTTTTTAAAAACGCCTACGTTCAATGAACAACTACTTACCACTATAAGTTATCTGGTAGGTCTTTTTGTTTTGGTATTCGGAGTATTCATCTTTGCCGCTGCTTTGATTGCTAACAGAATGACTAATCCTCTTGAAGAATTAACAGAAGGAATAAAAACGATTTCTGATGGTAGTCTTGAAACTACATTGCCGGTCAAAAGTAACGATGAAATTGGGGCGCTCACTAATGCTTTTAACCTTATGGTTTACCGGTTACAGGAATTGAGAAAGAATCTGGTAGAGGCAGAGCGAGAAGCTGCCTGGAAAGAAATGGCGCAACAAGTAGCTCATGAGATCAAAAATCCGCTTACTCCAATGAAGTTAAATCTTCAACATTTACAGCGCCAGATTAAAGCAACTGATATTGATCCTGAGCAGTTAAAAGAAAAAGTCGCCAAGATAAATTCAAATATGATCGATCAGATCGAATCTTTAAGCCGAATTGCTTCTGATTTCTCAAAATTTGCACGTCCTTTAGAGCAAGAGTTCACCAAAATTGACTTAAATGAAATCCTTCAAAATGTAGCTGACCTGTACTCAAATGAAGGATCGATAAAGATCGACCTTAGTTTGAATAAAACCCCGCTTTGGGTGAATGGTGTAAAAGATGAATTGCAAAGGGTATTCATCAATCTAGTTAAGAATGGGATTGAGGCCATACCCAAACGTCGTAAAGGTATCATCACTTTAAAAAGCCGTCACACTAATTACAAAGCATATATTGAGATCACAGATAATGGAGAGGGAATATCGGCAGAAAATGAACACTCTATTTTTGTTCCAAACTTCAGTACAAAATCAAGCGGAACCGGCTTAGGTCTTGCCATCAGCAAAAAAGTAGTTGAAGAACATGGCGGTGAAATCAATTTCATATCAGAAGTAGGAAAGGGAACAACCTTTACATTAAGTTTTGAACTTTTTACAGGAAATGAAACAGAATAGTTTACCATTCACCTTGCTTCTTCGTACCATTACCGGCTAAGAAATAAACATGCCGGCTACATCCTCAAAAATAAAAAAAGAAAGTTCTGTTCTTCTGAAATTAGGTGGTCCTATCATTGCCACTCAGTTAATGCGGATGGGGTTAAACTTCACTGATACAGTAATGGCAGGTAATCTCTCTGCACTTGATCTTGCCGGAGTAGCTATTGGCAATGCCATGTATCTGCCTTTGTCCATTTTCTGCATGGCAACACTGATAGCGATCAATCCTATTGTTTCTGAACATTTAGGAGCCCGAAGATTTAAGGAAATCGGAACCAGTGCCCGACAAATGTTTTGGCTGGTTTTGTTACTCACTATTCCCACTTTTTTCCTTACTCGAAACCTGGATATCATCATGAACTTAGTTGGGGTTACAAGTGAGATCGTACCTATCGCTACTGACTACCTGAAAGCTATATCCTGGGGCCTGCTCCCTTTGTTTGCATATGCCGGAGTTCGCTATTTCAGCGAAGGTTTATCTGTAACCAAACCCGCTATGTATATCGCAGCTATAAGTCTGGTTCTGAATGTAGGAGCCAATTATATATTTATGTATGGCGGGCTGGGAATAACCGGTATGGGAGCTGTTGGTGCAGGTTATGCGACTTCATTAATTAACCTCTTTGCAGCTATTATTTTTATTGGTTTCATGATGAGGTTTAAACCATTTAAGAGATTTGATATTTTTGCCCGAACCAAAGGTCCCGATCCAAAAATATTCAGTGAATTTCTTCGTGTTGGAATTCCGAACGGGGCGAGTACCGCCATGGAAATTCTACTTTTTGCCAGTGTAAGCGTTTTGATGGGGACTCTTAGCGTTGAAGCTTCAGCCTCCCATCAAATTGCAATAAATGTAGCTGCCACTTTATTTATGATTCCATTCGGTCTCTCCATGGCCATTACTCAACGTGTTGGTTTTTCAATTGGACAAGGTTCTTTATCAAATGCACGACTTCGCGGATTTGTAGGTATTGCTATGTGTGGCTCTATAATGACTCTAACTGCAATTATGTTATTCTCGATTCCGGAAACAATAATCAGCATTTATACTGATGACCCATTGGTGAGTAAAATGTCAGTATCATTGTTATTTATGGCAGGATTGTTTCAAATTTCAGACGGACTTCAGGTTGGGGGCTTTGGAGCGTTAAGAGGTTTAAAAGATACCCGAAGACCAATGATCGTAAACTTTATTGCCTACTGGCTGATCGGTTTTCCTATTGGCTATTATCTGGGAATAATTTCAGATTTTGGTCCCGAAGGGCTCTGGGTTGGTTTGATTTCAGGATTATCTGTTGCTGCAGTTCTTCATAACTTTCGTTTTCACAGGTTGACCGTTGGTGATTAGTGATTCTCACTTCCTCACCTAAAACATGAACTATTCGTGATACAAATTCGTAGAGTTAGTTGTATAATATAACTTAACGATGCCTGTATATATTCACGACATATCAACTTCTGTCCCTGAAGGATCAAATTCTCAGGATTCAGTTCGGGAAATCATGAAATCTGCTCTAGCTAAAGACAGAAAAACTCAAGCCATTCTGCATAGAATTTATTCGCAATCAGGAATTGAAAAAAGGCATTCTGTGATCAATGAATTCCATCAAACTGAAAAACCGAACCCTTACCTGAACGGCTCCGTTACTTCCACTCCAACTACAGGGGAAAGAAATGAGGTCTATAAAACATCAGCATCTTCTTTATTTGTGGAAACCGGGAAAAAGCTACTGGACAAAAATCCCCATTTTGAGAAAGAAGATATTACTCATGTAATTACAGTTTCTTGTACCGGTTTTTACGCGCCGGGACCTGATTATGATCTTGTAAAACAGCTCGGGCTTTTGCCTTCAACAGAACGTTTCCATTTAGGTTTTATGGGATGTTTTGCGGCTTTCCCTGCATTGAAAATGGCTCACTCTTTTTGTCAGAACAATCCGGATGCAGTGGTCCTTATTGTAGCTACCGAACTCTGCTCTCTGCATTTTCAACAGAAAACGGATTTAGATAACCTGATATCAGCTTCTGTTTTTGCTGATGGATCTGCAGGTGCATTGGTAAGCCAAAAAAAACCTCCGAAACTTTCCTACGAAATTCAGGGATTTGCTTCTTCTCTGACTCCCAACGGAGAAAAAGATATGGCCTGGGATATTGGAGATCACGGCTTTGATATGATCTTGTCAACTTACGTTCCTGATATAATTGAAAGCAATCTAAAACAAGTAATACAGCCTCTTTTTGATAAATATGATCTTCAACTTTCTGATATTGATTATTGGGCTATCCACCCCGGAGGCAGAGCAATTGTAGATAAAATAGAGTCCGGTTTAAACCTCAAAGAACATCAGGTCGCAGCATCCCGGAAAACTCTGGCTCAATACGGAAATATGAGTAGCGTTACCGTTCTTTTTGTTTTAAATGAATTGATGAATTCCAATCCCAAAGAAAATTCCAAAATTTTACCAATGGCTTTTGGTCCTGGACTTACTATTGAAAGTGGATTATTAAAGGTAGTTTGATGCCCCTTTTTTTACGTCATAGAAAACCTGAGCTTCGGGAGTTAATGGATGACCCAAACTGTGATTCCGAGAAATTAAAAAATACATATCGCCAGTTTCGAACGATCAATAAACTCTTATCAAGATGGGATCTCATCTACAAAAAAGAAATTAAACCGCTACTAGAACAACAAAATGGAAAAGCCAGCTTATTGGATATAGGTTTCGGAGGTGGAGATATTTCCTTACATCTATCAAAATTAGCAACTGAAGATGGTTTTCATCTAAATATAACTTCTATTGATTCTGATCCCCGTTCTTTAGAGTATATCCAAACTTTAGAAATCCCTTCAAACATACATTTCAGACACGCTTTATCTACCGACCTGGTTAATGAGCAAGCTTCATATGACTTTGTGATTTCAAACCATCTGCTCCATCACTTAGATCAATCTTCTTTTGAAACTATTTGCTATGAAGCAAAACTTCTTGCCACAAAAAAGGTCATCTTTAATGATATTGAAAGAAGTGATTTAGGCTACATTTTTTTTACTGTGCTCTCTAAACTTTTCTTCAAAAACTCATTCATTTCTTATGATGGCAGGATTTCAATAAAACGCAGCTATACATTTGATGAGCTATCAAAAGTAGCCCCGGACAATTGGAAAGTTCACCGGATTATTCCCTTCAGATTGATTTTAATCTATGAAAAAGAATAAATCAGAAATAACTATTGTGGGTGGTGGGCCTGTAGGACTTTTTCTGGGAATTTGTCTTTCTAAACAAGGAATAGATTGCACCATTCTTGAAAAAAGAGCTGAGCCTGTACAGGATTCAAGATCTCTCGGGATCCATCCAGTCTCTCTGGAGTTATTTGAAAAAACAGGATTGGTAAATGAGTTTCTTGAAAAAGGAATTTCTATTAAAAAAGGGTTAGCTCATAATGGAAAAAAAGTACTAGGAATTATCAACTTCGATCAGCTTGGAGGGCCTTTTAATTTTATTCTGGCTTGCCCACAGTTTTATACGGAAAGAATTTTGCTTGCCAAATTCCAAGAACTTAATCCTGAGGGTTTAATTTCTGAAGCCACCGTTACACGTGTTCAACAATCTGATCAGGATGTTTCTTGTTGGTATCAAAAAGCAGGAAAGGAATATTGCATCACCTCAAAATATATTATAGGATGTGACGGCAAAAACAGTCTCGTTCGCAAGGATACCGGCATCCTTTATGAAGGTAAGCAATACCCCGACACTTACATTATGGGCGATTTTGATGACAACACCTCTTTTGAAGATCAAGCAGTAGTATTTTTACCTAAGCAAGGTTTGATAGAATCTTTTCCTCTTCCGGATAACATGCGTCGTTGGGTGGTAAAAACCGACTCATATATTGATTCTCCAACCCAAAACATACTGGCTGATTTTGTAAAACAACGCGTTGGTACTGATTTAAAAACTCTCAAAAACACCATGATAAGTAGTTTTGGTGTTCAGAATTTTTCAGCTGAGAATTATTTTAAAGATCGTGTTATTCTTTGTGGAGATGCCGCTCATGTAGTTAGTCCTATTGGAGGACAAGGAATGAATCTGGGGTGGATTGGAGCATGGTTATTGGCAAAGGCTTTATCCAAAATTAAGATGAATCCTGAAAAAGAAACTGAGTTTTTATCGGATTACCAGAAACAACAAAAGAAGATCGTAAAAAAAGCTTCCCGCAGAGCTGAATGGAATATGAGAATGGGAAGAAAGCAATCTTTCCCTTTTTTTAGAAAAATATTGGTTCAGCTAATTTTAAAAACCCCTTTGAAAAAAATTGCCTTGAAAGTGTTTACTATGAAAGGACTATATTGAAGGCGGATTCGTTGTTTCCCTTGAGAATATCAATGTAAATGTTGTCCCCCCATCTTCATTCATATGCTGTCTGGATTCTGCGTTAAGTTTATCACCCAGAGTTTGAATTACAATTGATGCGAGATTCCCTGCAACTGTTCCATCCAGATACTCAGAAATACCGTTTCCATTATCTGAAATACTGATTAAAACCTTATCTCCGCCATCTTTTTTTACAGCTATTGCGATCTTACCTTTATCATAACCGATAAAAGCATCTCTGTACATATTCAGAATAACTTCATTTATGATAAGGCCTGCTGTTAAAGCTGTGCTGGCTTTTAATTCTATTTTATCGATATCCAGATTGTAGCTTATGTCCTTGTCATAATCTCCGAATATTTCGACAATCGTTGATGTGAGATGGCCCAAATAGAATCCTACATCTATCAGCTCATTATCTTCTGAATTAAACAGAATTTTGTGAGCATGCGCTATAGTTTCAATTCTGGAACCGGTAGACTTCATCAAAAACTTAGCATTTTCATCACTAAGCAATGGAACCTGTAACTGAACCAGTGCATTTAATGCAGATAAACTATTCTCAAAACCCTGATGGACCTCTTTTAATCGATGCTCTTTGTCCTTGATTGTATTTTTGAGATCATCAACTTCTTTAGCCTTTTCGATAGACAATGCTGCATGTGCCGCCAGAGTTTCTAACACCGGAATATCTTTTTCAGCAAACTCCCGGCTCTCTTTTTTATTCAATGCCTGCATAATTCCAATTACGTTGTTCTTTGAATCGAACATTGGAACACAAATCATATTTCTTGTTTTGAAGCCCTTACTTATATCCCCAAAAAACTCTTTACTCTTTGCCATATCATTGACCAGGTATGGCTTCTCATTCTTTAAAACCCAACCAGCAACTCCTTTATCTCTTGGTATGATCTGACCCTTTACCTCATCTCTTACAGGACCTGTTGGAACACTTAAATGTAATCTTCCGGTTGAATTATCTAACAACATCAAAGAACTTGCTTCGGCATCAACAACATAACATACCGAATCCATGCACTTCAGAAGAAGTTGTTTTAGCTCCATTGTACGATTGATCCCCTCAATCGCATGAAGCAACAGTCTCATATTTTGATGGTTGTCAGACATAAACTTATAAACTGTAAAGATGCTTTTTTCAGCCCAAAAAACAAAAGGCGGAATAATAATTTACAAGATAGGGAGAATAGAAATTTATAATGGTATTTCTACTGTGAAACTAGTACCTGTTTCACTCGGTGTATGAGTGATCTTTGCATTCATTTGCTTAACAAAAGCATGAACAACAAATAAGTGATCTGATTGATTTTTTAAGACAGGCATCCCAACTCCATCATCTGACAGATTCAATTGAATTTTTTCATTCGCTAAATTCCTGACTCTGATATTAATTGTGCCTGCATTTCTATCAAAAAAAGCATGTTTAAATGCATTAATAAGTAACTCATTTAAAGTGAGTCCACACAAAATAGATAACTCAGCCGGTATTTCTATATCATCAATTTGAGCCTCAATCCGGATTGTTTTTTCATTTTGATTGTAAATACTCTTAATACTTCCAATTATATGGTTTAAAAATACCTTTAGACCAACTTCATTTGTATCACTATCTTCATATAATAACGAATGAAGATGAGCTATCGATTTAAGTCGGGAGCTTGCATTCCTCAGAATGTCAATGGAATCTCCATTTTCCAGCCTGTTGGATTCCAGTTCCATAAGTGCTGAAATAGCAAATAAGTTATTCTTTAACCTATGATGAGTCTCTGACAAAAGCAGTGTTTTTTTCTCAAGCTTTGCTTCCATTTCATCATATTCTCTGTTTCTTTGAATGGCTAAAGAAATGTGTTCAGCAAGTATTTTAAATACTTCTAAGTCTTCTTCGAGAAATGAAAGACCAAGTTCTTTATTTACTGCTTGCAAGACACCGTAAGCTTCTCCATCTCTATCTCTTAATGGGACACAGAGCAGACTTTTGGTTTCAAAGTCCGCACTAAGATCTTGCCAAAAAGCATCGTCTTTCGAAACATCATTACTTAAGAATGCTTTATTATTTTGGATTACCCAACCACTAACTCCTTTATCTTTCGGAATTTTAAAACCTGTAATCTCATCTTTAACAGGACCGGTGGGGATACTCACATTTAACTCTCCTGTACCTTTATCCAGCAACATTAACGTACTGGCTTCTGCACCCAATACTGTTTGTATTGCGTTCATACTCTTTACAAGAAGTTCTTTAAGTTCTACTGCCCTGCCAATACTCTGAATGGAATGAACAAGTAATTTAGTGTGCTCTATTTTTTGCACTTTTACCCGAGTTAAATTTTTCCAATATCAGGTTTTTTTCTGTAAAAAAGAAAAAAGCTCCGTCTGCATTCACAAACGGAGCTTTTAATTAAACTAAAAAAATAATTAACTCTTAGTTTTTACTTTTCTTTAAGTAATCTAAAAGTACGGTATGGAGGATTCCACCATTTCGATAATAGTCTACCTCTACCGGCGTGTCAATTCTACTGTTTGTAGTAAAATTAATCTCTTTACCATCCTCAGTTACCGCTGTTACTTTTACATCTTCACGAGCTTTTATATCATCACTTAAATGAATAGTAAATGTTTCAGAACCATCTAAACCAAGAGATTCCGGAGTTTCTCCTTCTTTAAATTGTAAAGGAAGAACTCCCATTTGTACCAGGTTTGATCTGTGTATTCTTTCATAAGATTCCGCAATAACCGCTTTCACTCCAAGCAGATTTGTACCTTTAGCAGCCCAGTCACGAGACGAACCCGTTCCGTATTGGTTTCCAGCTATGGCAATCAGTGGAGTGTTATTCTCTTTATACTTCAATGAAGCATCGTAGATAGTTGTGATCTCACCGGTTGGATGATACTCAGTAAACCCACCTTCTTTTCCCGGAGCCAATTGGTTTTTAAATCGAACATTAGCAAATGTACCACGCGTCATAACACGGTCATTTCCTCTTCTGGATCCGTAAGAGTTGAAGTCTTTCTTTTCGACTCCATGCGCTTTCAGGTATTCACCAGCAGGAGCGTCTTCTTTGATGTTCCCTGCCGGAGAAATATGATCTGTTGTAATGGAATCTCCAACTTTTACAAGAACACGAGCACCTTCAATAGATTTGATCGGCTCAGGCTCTTCCTTCATATCCATAAAGAAAGGCGGCTCCTGTATGTAGGTTGAATCTTCGCTCCATGCAAATTGATCTCCACCGGAAACAGGGATTTCTTCCCAGGTCGGAGATTCGAAAATATCGGAATACATTTTGTCGAAAAGATCCGGGCGAATTGCGTTGTCTAAATGCTCTGCAATTTCTTCTGTTGTTGGCCAGATCTCTTTCAGATAAACATCATTTCCATCTTTATCCTTACCGATTGGGTCATTATTCATATCAATATTAACCGTTCCGGCAAGAGCATAAGCAACTACTAGTGGAGGTGAAGCCAAGAAATTAGCTTTTACCCATGGATGAATTCGTCCCTCAAAGTTTCTGTTTCCGGAAAGAACACCGGCAGCGATAAGATCCCCGTCTTTGATCGCTTTTTCTACAGGCTCAGGCAATGGACCAGAGTTACCAATACAAGTTGTACATCCATATCCAACTAAGTTGAACCCAAGCTTATCCATGTATTCAGTTAAACCGGCTTCTTGTAAATACTCGGTTACAACTCTTGATCCCGGAGCGAGAGAAGTCTTCACATAAGCCGGCACTTTTAGTCCACGCTCAACAGCTTTTTTAGCTACAATTCCTGCACCTAACATTACACTTGGATTAGAAGTGTTTGTACAGCTTGTGATAGCAGCAATTACTACATCACCATGAGTCATTTCAATTTCTTGACCATTCTTATACAAGCCTTTGCTGGCGAGTCTTTCCTGAGCGAGATTGAAACCCATCGTAGGATTATCACTGGTCAAAGAAGTTTCGAAAGCTTTCTTCATGTTGCTGAGTGTAATTCTGTCGTGCGGAAGTTTTGGTCCTGCTAGAGAAGTTTCTACTGTGCTTAGATCTAATTCAAGTGTAGTCGAAAATTCAGGATCAGGAGTATCATCCGTTCTGAATAATCCCTGAGCTTTGGTATAATTTTCAACCAAACTTACTAACTCTTCTGAACGACCTGTTCTTCTCATGTAGCGGAGCGACTCGCTGTCAATTGGGAAGAAGCCCATCGTTGCACCATATTCCGGAGCCATATTTGCGATTGTAGCGCGATCAGGCAAACTCATGTTGCTGATACCGTCGCCATAAAATTCCACAAACTTACCAACCACTCCGTGCTTTCTCAGCATTTGTGTTACAGTAAGAGTAAGATCAGTAGCAGTTACACCTTCACGGAGTTTCCCGGTTAATTTCATTCCGGCTACTTCAGGAACCAACATAGAAATAGGCTGACCAAGCATGGCTGCTTCCGCTTCAATTCCACCAACACCCCAACCTAAAATACCGAGTCCGTTGATCATAGTTGTGTGAGAATCGGTTCCTACCAGCGTATCAGGATAAGCCGTTTTAGTTCCGTCAACTTCTTCACGGGTAAACACTCCACGACCTAAATACTCTAAATTCACCTGATGAACGATTCCACGTCCCGGAGGCACTACTCTAAAATTATCAAAAGCTTCTTTACCCCATTTAAGGAATTCGTAACGCTCGTTGTTACGCTCCATTTCTTTTTCAACGTTGAACATGAGCGCCGCATCTTGGCCAAACATATCAACCTGAACAGAGTGGTCAATAACCAGATCAACAGGAACCTGCGGATTGATATCGGTTGCTTTCCCACCCATTCGTTGCATTGCAGAACGAAGAGCAGCAAGGTCAACTACTGCCGGTACTCCGGTAAAATCTTGCAGAACTACACGTGATGGTTTAAATGGAATTTCTCCTTCAGGGCTTTCTGCGTTATAGGTAGCCAGTGTTTCGATGTCAGCATCTGTTATTGCGTAGCCATCGTTTTCTCTCAACACGGCTTCCAATAAGATCTTTATCGAAAATGGAAGTCGGCTGACTTTATCGTAACCCATTTCAGTAAGCTTAGGAAGACTATAAAAAGTAGCTTCCCCATTACCCGTTTCAAATGTTTGTTTAGTGCTTTTAAATTTGTCGCTCATTTCAGAATAATTTTAAAAATTCGAGTAGACTTAGAAGATACAAATCTTTTAACCCTTTGTCTTTCTGCGAATAACGTTTTTGAGGGTTTTATCATTTCAAGAAGCAATCGATAATATTTTGTAAGGAATCAAGCATTTATCGGTCTTACTTGAACAACTTAAACAATTCAAGAAACATGGCACAACCTCGGATAACACTTGAAAGTGGAAATATTTATCACATTTGGACACATGCCAATGGAAATGAAAACTTATTTCGGTGTGATGAAAATTTTCGGTACTTCTTGCGGCGTTACCAACATTATGTTCATCCCGTAGCAGAAACATTTGCTTATTGTCTGATGCCTAATCATCTACATCTGATGATACGGGTTAGAAAAGAAGATGAAATTTTGGAATTTGTTAGAAAGAAAAAGAATAAACCAAACCTCCAAGGTCTGGCAGACCTTGGAGGTTTGGAGAACAGTATTGTTAGCCAACAATTCTCCAATCTTTTTAATTCTTATACCAAATCCATCAACAAGAAATACGATCGTAAAGGCAGTCTCTTCATTCCCAATTTCAGGCGTAAGCTAATCGATTCAGATAAATATTTCGTTCGTTTAATCGCCTACATCCATAATAACCCCGTACATCATGGTTTTGTGAAAACTCCTAATAACTGGCCTTTTAGTAGTTGGCACTCCTATTTACTGGACAAAACGACGAATATCAGTAAACAAGAAGCTTTAAAATGGTTTGGTACTAAGAAAAATTTTTTTGCAACTCACAATCAACTTAATCAGGTAGAAGTGAAAATCTTGTTCGAAGATTGAAGAAAAGAAAAACTATTGTTCAATGATTTCTATTTATTAATCTTGCCCATAAAAAAAGCCTTGCTCTGAAAACAGAACAAGGCTTTAATTTTTATGTTGGAAGCAAGCTTCCGAAAATTCCTTTCTTTAAGTCAGGAACTACGTAATGATTGGCTTATAAACCAACAACATTATTTGCGCATGGTCCTTTTTGACCTTCGCCTACTTCATATTCTACCTTTTGACCATCCTTTAATTCTGCATAGCCATCAGTTTGAATTTCAGAGTGGTGTACGAATAAGTCTTTTCCACCTTCGTCAGGTGTTATAAAACCATATCCTTTATCTGAATTAAACCACTTTACTGTTCCTGTACTCATATTAATTTACTTATATAATTGTTTGTGTAAGTGTGCAATATATGGTTTTTATTACTAACAACCACTATTAACTATTTATATCCTACTTCCTATAAAAAATTGGTACAATAATTGCGTAATTTATCATGCTGTATGTAAATAGCGTACACATCATTTTATTTATTTAAAGTTTGCACAATTTATGTTAGACAAGATCGGAAAGGTTATTACCAAAATTTTTGGCTCCAAGAGTGAAAAAGACATTAAAAATATCCAACCCATTGTAGATGAAATCAATGCTCTGGGACCTGAAATGGAGAAATTGAGTGATGAACAACTGAAGGCAAAGACTCAGGAGTTCAAACAAAAGATCAAGGATGCCACCGCCGAAACTTCTAAGAAAATAGAAGAAGTAAAGGCTAAAATGGATGACATTGAAAACTTATCTCAAGGTGAGAGCAGAAGGTTAGCTGATGAACTGGATACCCTTGAACAAGAGTGGCTCGATATACTTGAAGATACTTTAGATGACATTTTGCCCGAAGCTTATGCCGTGCTTAAAGATACCTGCCGTCGATTTGTCGGTAAAAGCTGGAAAGTAGCCGGCGATGAAGTTGAATGGAATATGATTCCTTATGATGTACAGCTGGTTGGTGCAATTACACTTCATCAGGGAAAGATCGCAGAAATGAAAACCGGTGAAGGTAAAACACTTGTCGCTATTTTCCCCGCTTATCTTAACGCACTTGCGGAACGTGGTGTTCATGTAATTACGGTTAACAATTATCTTGCAAAGCGTGATGCCGAATGGAACGAACCTATCTTCAATTTCCACGGACTCGAAGTTGCCTGCGTTGACAATTACGAACCAAATTCTGAAGGTAGAAGAAAAGCATACCGCAAAGACATTACTTACGGAACTAATAACGAATTCGGCTTCGATTACCTCCGTGATAACATGGTAATCGAAAAGGAACAACTGGTTCAGCGCGAGCACCACTATACTATTATTGATGAGGTTGATTCCATCCTTATTGATGAAGCAAGAACACCACTTATTATTTCGGGTCCGGTTCCGAACGATAACAAGTCGGATAAATATGAGGAAATGAAACCAAGAATGGCGTCGCTGGTTGACGCCCAAAAGAAACTGGTTTCTGAGTTAGTGAAGGAAGCTCAAAAACATCTCGAAGCCGGGGATGAAGAAAAAGCCGGTTTGGCGTTATTCAGAGCACAACGTGGATTTCCGAAGAACTCACGTTTCAGAAAAATGCTTCAGGAGCCTAGTATCCAGAAGATGATTCAAAAAACAGAAGCATTCTACCTTCAGGATAATGCCAAGAACATGCCTGAGGTAGACGAGTACTTGTATTACGCTGTGGATATGAAATTAAACTCTATAGAGATGACTGAAAAAGGTCGTGAGTTCATTACCAAAAAAGGAGAAGATCCTGACTTTTTTATAATTCCTGATCTGGGTGCTGAAACTTCAGACATCGAAGAAGAAATTAAACAACTTGAAACAGAAAAGGTTGAAGAAGTAAAACAGAAAGAACTCAGCGACGAATACAAAGAGAAAAAAATTGAGGAAGCTAAAGAAGAAGTTCGCCAGGAAAGAGAGCAACGTTTCAATGAGCTTCACAGATTATTTGCCGAGCGTGGTGATAGAATTCATACTGTAAATCAGCTACTGAAGGCATACACTCTTTTCGAAAAAGAAGATGAGTATATCGTACAGGATGGAAAAGTTCAGATCATTGATGAACATACGGGTCGTGTACTTTCTGGTCGTCGTTATTCTGATGGCTTACACCAGGCAATTGAAGCAAAAGAACAAGTAAAGGTGGAAGCGTCTACACAAACGTACGCTACTATTACCCTTCAGAATTATTTCAGAATGTACCACAAACTTTCTGGCATGACAGGTACTGCTGAAACGGAAGAAGGTGAATTCAACGAAATTTATGATCTTGATGTAGTTGTAATTCCAACCAATCGACCTATTCAGCGAGATGATAAAGAGGATCTGATCTTTAAAACGAAGCGCGAGAAATTCAACGCCTCTATTGAAAAGGTTCGTGAATATCATGAAAAAGGACAACCTGTTTTGGTTGGTACTACCAGCGTTGATGTTTCTGAAACCATGAGTAGAATGCTCCAACGAGCGGGAATTCCTCATAACGTATTGAACGCGAAACAACATGCGAGTGAGAGTGAGATCGTAAAATCTGCCGGACAGCCCGGAGCTGTTACCGTGGCAACGAATATGGCGGGTCGTGGTACAGATATTAAGTTGGCTCCCGGAGTAAAAGAAAATGGCGGTTTAGCAATTCTTGGTACTGAACGACATGAATCTCGTCGAATTGATTTGCAGCTTCGTGGTCGTTCCGGTCGACAGGGTGATCCGGGTGAATCTCAGTTTTATGTTTCTCTGGAAGACAATCTGATGTCTATGTTTGGCTCAGACCGTGTTGCCAATGTGATGGACCGATTGAACTTTGAAGAAGGTGAGGTTATTACCCATCCTTGGATGACAAAATCTTTGGAACGCGCTCAATCAAAAGTGGAGCAGAATAACTTCAGCATAAGAAAGAAGCAGCTGGAATATGATGATGTATTAAACAATCAGCGTAATGTGATCTATGCTCGTCGTCGTCACGCTCTTTCCGGAGACCAGTTGATCTCTGATATCATGGATATGTTGGAAGATTTCGTTGAAAATCTTGTCGAGGATCATGTTGCTGCAGGAGATTATGCTGGTCTTCATCAGGAAATACTGATTAACCTTGCTGTAGATGTGGAGTTTGATGAGGAAGCCTGGAGAAAAATGAATCCGGATGAACTTGTTGACAAGATCATTGACAAAGCGTTGGAAGTTTATCGCCAGAAAGAAGAACGTATGGCTAGACCTCTTTACGAAGTGATGAAGCGAATTGCAGAAAGCGAAGCTGAAAACCGACCTGAAAGAGTTCAGGTAATTTTTACTGACGGCATTAAAAGAATGCGTGTGGTTGTAGATGTTGACGCTGCGTTAGAAAATGAAGGTAAAGAAGTAGCCCGGGCTCTGGAAAGAACAGCTGTTCTGGCAACTATCGATGACAAGTGGATGCAACACTTGCGTGAGTTGGATTCTGTAAAAGAAGGTATCGGACTTCGGGCGTACGGACAAAAAGATCCTTTATTAGAGTACAAGCGTGAAGCTTTTGATATGTTCAAGCAGTTGATCGGAATGATCAATACCGAAGTGATCTCTACTATTTGGAAATCAATACCGGAAGGGCAAGCAAATAATGACAGCCTTCAGCAAGCTCAGAAGCAAAAATCCAGATTTGATACCAGTCGAATGAAAGCAAGTCAGGCAGACTCTACTAATATGGGAATGCAAGGCGGGCAATCACAGAACGGGAATCAGCAAAAACCAATGGGACCAAACGTAAAACGTAAACCTGTTGTGGTTGAAGATGAACCCGGCCGAAATGACAAAGTAAGCATCCAAAATACCACCACTGGTGAAGTGAAAGAAGGTATTAAATGGAAGTACGCCAAAGACATGGTGGAGAATAAAGGCTGGGTAATGGTTGAGAAGTAATTTTTAACCACAATGAACACAGAGAATTTTTGTGTTTTCTAAGATAAAAAAGCTTAACAGGTATATTTAACAATTTGGAAGTACTTGGCATTGATATCGGCAGCTATGGAATAAAAGGAGCGATTGTAAATACCGTTCTTGGAGAAATTATATCCAAGAAAAAAACTACCGGTGAACTTGAAGACTCCCGTCCTCATAAGTTGATTTCAAAGATGCATCACATTGTTAAGCAGTTTGATTGGGATGGCCCAATCGGTTGTGCTTTCCCGGCAGCAATGAACAGAGGCATTGTACTGTCTGCGAACAGAATAAATGAAGCATGGGTTGACGCTGATGCCAATCATCTTTTTTCAGAAATTACCGGTTGCGATGTAAATGTTATTAATGATACTGACGCCACAGGTTTAGCTGAAATGACTTTTGGTGCAGGTAAAAATCAACGGGGAACTACTATTGTATTAACTGTTGGAACAGGCGTGGGATCTTCCATTTTTAATAATGGATTGCTACTTCCAAATACTGAACTCGGATTAATGCAGATCAAAGGAATCCCTATCGAAGATCAGGCTTCTAACAAAGCTCGAAAAAAAGAAGGTATCAAAAGAAAAACGTGGGCTAAAAGATTGCAGGCTTCTTTAGAACATTACGAACGTGTTTTCCATCCCGATCTTTTTATACTCGGTGGTCAAGTAAGTAAAAAACCGGAAAAGACATTCCCCTTTATTAAGATCAACACCAAGCTTAAACCTGCCACTTTCAAAAACGAAGCAAGCATTGTGGGGGCAGCTTATTTCGCTTCACTAAAACAAAAAGATAGCCTGATCACCCAATAATAAATCTGCTTCACGCTTCCGGCGGATCTTCTTCATTTTTTTGATTGTACCACCTGTACACCAACCGAACTCCCAGCCTTGCAAACAGGATGATGGCGATAACCATTACTATGTCAAAAGTTTCCAAAGTATATTATTTTTCTACATTAGTGTTAGTGACTTTTCTTAAACCATATACCCTTTTCTTTTTCAAAAAATAACGCACTAGCTATTAACACAATTGTAAATATTGGAAGAAAAGAGAGAATCATAATCTTCTCTATTGAAATCACAAAAGCAAAAAGTATAAAATTTGACAAAAAGAATGCCCTCACAGACCACTGTTTCCAATTTAGAATCGCGAAAACTAAATAAATATTTAGATATAAAAAGAAAGCAACTGGAAAATAAAACCAGTAACTAAATGGCGTTTCAAAGATTGAACTAACAAATTCTTCTAAGGAAATAATTGCAAATCCTAATACAATAGCTGATAAGTTTATCAGTAAAGTTACCAGTAGAGATATTGTAAAAAATAGCCCATGCTTTTTGGCTTTTGTCATGTCAACTATCAGAATGTAATGCCATTCTATTCCCTTCGGTGTCTTCAAAGACAGCCATATAGCCATAATCGGGAGAAATTTGTCGTTTTGGAATTGTAACGGTTCCGCCTGCGGCTTCAATCTTATCCTGAACAGCTTGCAAATCAGGATTACCATTCAGATAAAGCAAAGGCCCATCTGTTTTACTTGGTTTGTACCATGAATCATTGTACACCAATGCGCCACTTACGGAATCCTGATCGCCCGGAAAAACTTCCATTTTGAACTCATCTCCCATATCCATGCCTGAAAGTTCTATATCAAAAATAGTCTCGTAGAATTTTTTAGCTCTTTGAATGTCCTGAACAGGTATCTCAAACCAAACTGCCATATTCTTGCCTTCCATAACTCCTCCGCTTATTTAAAGTTTTAAGAATATTAATCGAATCAGTTATGGAATCAAAATTTCCTTTAGTCATCGTCTCTCAGCTTTGGGATAGCCTGTATAAGTTCCTTAGAATTATTTGATGGATCATTAACCAGTTCCGGTACTCTGTATACCGCTAGATCCGGTATTAATTGCGTGTCCTGAAACTGAGATTGCAGTACCTCCTTTTCATTTCCTTTTATCCATTGCTCAAAATTCTCGGGATCTAAAATACAAGGCATAGTAGGCTCTAGTGGCTGAAGCAGTACATTTGATGCTTTTGTAATTACAGCAAATTCCAATGACTTCTTTCCGCTCTTGTCTTCAGTTTCCTGATACAGTCCTGACAACCCCAGCACCTCTCTTCCCAACATTCTTATATAAAAAGGGTATTTATCATCAACAGATTGCTTCCATAAGTAAAAGCCGCTTGCCGGAATCAGACAGGGTTTTAAGTTACGGTCTTTTATCGAGTTCTCTTCCACTTCACTTTTGCTGAAGCTTGTTATTTTTTCTTTTTTCGAACTGATTCCCCAAACCGCTGATTTTATTTCCCGCTCAGAATCATGAAAAACTACAGGCATTGGAGATCCCGGAAAAACATTATAGGAAGGCTCAAATAGTGACTCTGATGAAGATGTAACACTAAAATTTTCTTCTATAATTTCTTTCTCGGTATGCAAAACATATCTTTTCATAATGATGTAGTTCTTTAAAGAGTTAGTATTTTAAGGAATGGATTGAACAAGTTAATAACAAGCCAACCCGCATGAATATTCTTTACAATAATTCTGAACAGAGGTTCCGGGCCGGAATTCGAATCGTGGTATTTTTGGTTATTTCTATTCTTTTCATAAGACCTTCTAGCCTTATTTCCATTAGCTGGGTAGCTTCGCTCTCCATCTCTTTAGGATGCCTCCTAGCTGCTTTTCTTGTTGTAAAGGGAATGGATAAAAGACCTGTTTCTTCGATTGGTCTCGAGGTCTCAAAAGTATGGTGGATAGAGTTTGGGCTCGGAGTTTTTATCGCTTTTCTGGCCCAGACCATCATTTTTTCGATCGAATACGGATTTTCCTGGCTGGAAATTACAGGTTACGGTTGGCAAAGAGCAGGTATTGAAATGTGGGGATGGTCAGCGTTTACATACTTCATGACAATGCTTTCAGTTGGGTTTTATGAAGAACTGCTGTTTCGAGGTTACCCCATAAAAAACTTAGCTGAAGGATTTACTTTCGGAAAAATTACTTCTAAACAAGCTTCATGGATTGCTGTTATTTTAACATCAGTACTTTTCGGTTTTGCCCATGCAGGAAATCCAAATGCATCTGCAATTTCTACCTTTAATATTATTCTGGCGGGCTTTATGCTCGCTGTTCCATTTCTATTGACCGGAAGGCTGGCGATGTCGATAGGAATTCACTTTTCATGGAACTGGGTAATGGGTGGAATTTACGGATTACCTGTAAGCGGACTTGATGGAAGACGGTCTGTGCTCCAAACAAACGAAATTGGTCCGGATATTTGGACGGGTGGTAAGTTTGGACCCGAGGCCGGATTGCTGGGAATTTTAGGGATGATTTTTATTCTGATCTGTATTCTTTTATATGCCCGAAAACAAAATCCATACGGGAAGTTAGAACTCCATGAGAGTTTTAGGAGTGATTTCAAACCCAATAAAAAAAGCGAAGCCTGATAAGGCTTCGCTTTTGATAAAATTAATCATCCGAACTATTAGTCGATAGAATTCAGATATCTGTAAAACTCACTATCCGTAGATATGATAAGTGAAGTTTCCTTGTCAATTGTTCTGCCGTAAGCTTCCATACTTTTAACAAATGCATATAATTCTCTTGCTTGTCTGGTTTTATTATAAGCATCGTTATAGATAGCTGCTGCTTCTGCATCGGCTCTACCACGAATGGTTTCTGCTTCACGGAAAGCTTCTGATTGAATTCTTTTCAACTCACGTTCTTTTTCACCATTGATCTTAGATGCTTCACCCTGACCTTCAGACCGGAATTTATCCGCAATTCTGTTTCTCTCAGAGATCATACGATCATAAACTGTACGACGTACTTCTTCAGCATAGTTGATTCGCTTGAACCGGAAATCCAGAACCGCAATACCTAAGTCTTTAGCTCTTTCGTTAGCCAGTTTCTGAATTTCCTCCTGAATTTCGTCGCGCCCAACATTAATGGCTTGCAGAGAATCACTAACAATATCTGCTATCTCATCCGGTTGAGCGGGTTCACGATTCGTGCTACGAATAAGTTCAACCAGATCGTTAGCAGCAACTGCATTTCTGGTTTCCCCATCCAAAATATCATCAAGTCGTGATTGAGCACCGTCTTCATCACCAAGAGTCTCGAAATACTTAAGAGGATCCGTTATCTGCCATCTGGCGTATGTATCCACAAAAATAAATACTTTATCTTTCGTTGGAACCTGATTCGGGTCACCATCCCATTCCAAATATCTTCTTTCAAAGAAATTAGCCTTGTGCAGAAATGGAATTTTAACATTTAAGCCAGGCTCTGTAATGGCTTCGCCTATTGGTTCACCAAATTGGGTTATAATTACTTGCTCTTTTTCTGATACGATAAATAGTGCTTGCGATGCTACTAAACCTATAACTCCAAGTACTATCAGTAAACCTATTCCTTTTACATTCTTCATGGTGTTCCTCCATCATTATTTGCTTTCACCTTAGCTCCATTCATCTGTAATTGCAGCAATGGTATTACACTGTTTCCCTTGTCATCCGTGATGATCTTTTGTCCCATCTTTGGAAGGATATCTTCCATCGTTTCAAGGAATATACGCGTCTTTGTTACTTCAGGAGCTTTGATATATTCTGAATACAGATCATTAAATCTGGAAACCTCACCTTCTGAAGTATTCACACGATCAAGTGCATAACCTTCAGCCTGTTGAATCGTTTGGTCAGCTTCACCTGCGGCACGAGGAATTACACGGTTGTAATCAGCGCGAGCTTGGTTGATCAAAGTTTCTCTTTGCTGTTGAGCCTGATTTACTCCGTTAAAAGAAGGCTTTACTGGATCCGGTGGATTCACATCTTGTAGTACCAATTGCTCGATCTTAATTCCCAATTCGTATTCATCGCAGATCTGTTGAATGATCAACTCTGCTTCTGATGCAACTTCGGCTCTACCAATAGTGATAACTTCATCTACCGTTCTGTCACCAACGATCTGGCGCATTGCGGTTTCTGAAATATCGCGTAGTGTTTCATCCGGGTTTCTGACCTTAAACAAATAATTGTAAGGATCATCAATTCTATATTGAACTACCCATTCTACATCAGCAAGATTTAAATCTCCTGTAAGCATTAAAGACTCTCCTCCATAACCTGCTTTTCTGTACGTTGAATTCACTCCTGCAGATGCTGTTCTGTAACCGAACTCATCTTTAAGCTGTCTTCGAACAGGTACATATTGCACTTGATCAATGAAAGGAACTTTAAAATTTAAACCCGGTTGTGCTTTGGAAACATATTTTCCAAATCTGGTTATAACTCCAACCTCTTCTGTTTCTACTGTATAAAAAGATGAGAATATCACCAATACCGCTACTAAACCGATAGCAATCGATTTAATATTCTTTGTAATTTTCTCAAACTCCGGCGGTACGTTGAATGAGAAATCTGTTTCTTGAGCCATAGTGTTAGGCCTTAATTATTAGTTATACTTTTAAGCAAATTACAGTTGTATCATCAGCTAGCTGATAATTACTGAATTTTTGCACTGTTCTTTTAATTTCTTGAGCTATCTCATTAGCAGAAAGGTTATCTGTGTCAATACGTTCCACAAGAGCCGGAACTTCATCAAAACCAAACCATTCACCTTTCTCGTTAGCCGCTTCCGGTAACCCATCAGAGTATAACAAGAAAAAGTCACCTTTCTTAAGTTTGAATTCAAGGTTTTGGTATTTCACATCCGGCTTAATACCTAATGGTAATTTTGGATCGGGTGTTTGAATAAAATCAGCTTTTCCGTTTCGCTTTAAAATGGGCTTACAATGTCCTGCATTCGCAACACTGAGCATTTTTGAAGCAAGATCATATCTTGCCATCGCACAGGTAATAAAAGTTCTTTTATCTGTACGACTATAAATAGGCTCACACACTTCTGACAAGATCTCGGCCGGAGAGTCTTCTTTCATTCTAGAGAGAAGCAATCCACTGGTGAAAATTGCAGGCATAGCCGCCCTCATAGCTTTCCCGGAAACATCCACAACAACCATTGTGAGCGCCTTTGCAGAACCATCTCCGTTTTCGCTTAAAACATAGTCGAAATAATCTCCACCTACTTCAAAAGAAGGAAGGAAAAATCCATGAACATCAAACCCTTCAGCTTGTGGTGGCTTTACGGGCATTAATTTGTACTGACTTTCCCGCGCAATTTCTATTTCTCTTTCTACTCTTAAGTGTTGTGATATCTTTTCTTCGTATTCAGGAACGTAATCTCCTATTTCGGAAAGTGGGGTTCCAAGTCGGTATGAAATTAAACCGTAAATAAGGGTTACTAATATTATTCCTGCCTGAGCCCAGGAAATGTAAGCAACTTCAATACTGGGAGAACTCCAGTACGGCGTGATCATATACACAACCGCAAAAACCCACCATGCTGTTAATACAGTAAGAATTCCATAAACCCGGTATCCAATTATTGTTACTACAGAAACAACCAGAAAGATTATATAATCTTGAAAAAATTCTCCATTTGTAGCGATCAATCTTCCTAAAACAGATATGAACAGGGCACTTGATAAAATACTTATAATTAAGGCAAACCATTTATTTCGGACCCAATGATGAACCAATCCATAAACAAAACCGATCTGTACAAAAACAACTAACCAGGTGGTAGTCCAGCTACTCATGTTCATTGTCAACAACTGAAGCTCATTACTTGGCTCTGTAAATCCAAACTGGCTATCCGCTTGAAGGAAGTACAAATCGAGTACAGAAACCATCAGACTGAAAAGTCCAATGATAATTCCACTAAGAGCAAAACCATGCATAAGACCGGATCCGGTTTCTCTCACAAAAAACTTTCTTTGCCAAAGAGCGTCGATAACATCAAGTTGAGCATGCTTTTGAGATCTTGCCAATGCTTCCCATGCTACATAAGCTAAGGCCATATACAAACCAACCGCTAACCCAAAAACCAAGCTGTTTATTGCTGCTCCAAGTAAAACGGTGTTCTCATAAAAGGGCATAAATGAACTCATCGCATACATTGCCTGCCACCCATAAACTCCTAAACCCACTGTGGCAAACATGAATAAAGCCCTGCGCCACTCAACTTTTCCTCTGAAGATATTTTTAATTCCTACCGTAAAAGCACATGCTACGATCAAGATCAAACAGCCGAAAAACACAAACGTAAAAGTACTGGCTTGTCGGGTTACGACAGCATCAAAATTCTCAGGCTCAAGTTCATTCTTTGCTATAAATGAATTGATCTGGTATCCGAATTCGGTACTAAAAGTATTTTCATCTTCGTATTCCTTAATTACTGATTCCAAATTTAGGGACAGTGTATTAGGAAGCTCGAAATTATCCCCTTTCCTGATCCAGTTAAATACCAATCCCGAACTAAACGAACTATTTGAGACCTGATTTGGTGTTTCCGGATTTAGCTCTTCCTGATCAATGGAGCTGGTATCTTCATCTGAACTTAGAAATTTATACATACTAAGATCGTAACCCAGAATATTACCAACCACCGTTTCAGCGATCTCAATAGGAGAACTACCCTTCAGAAACGTCGGATTAGGTGCAAATTCGTTAGAAGAAAGTCTCGTTATCTTTCCTGAATTGGAAAATCGCATTTTAAATCTTCCATAAGATTCGAAAAGTGCCCCGGGATTGATAATAGTTTCATTTACAGCACCTTTTTTACCAATTTCACTAACCCATGATTGAAGATTTCTTTCTCTTTGATTTAATTCATAGGCGGAAAATTCGCCATTAAGAGTGTCATTAATGGCATCAAAATATCGAACGTGCTGCTTTCTTGACGTAAAAATTTCCAGGCTATCAGTCGAAAAACCAAATGCCTGAGACAACTGAGCTACTTTTGATTCTACTTCATTTCTGCTTTCAGAAATTGGCTCTCCGGCATAGAAATCTGTATAAGGCCTCAGGAACACAAACCCGGTAAATCCCAAAATCCCCAGCAATATTAATATGTAAGAGTTTCTGTTGATCACTCTTAATCTGCCCTTTAGTCTATTTAAATTTTGCGTTCATGAAGCTACGGCTTTTTCTGTTTTTTGTTACCCGTTTTCTTTTATTATTCATCTTTTAATGCCTCCGAAACATTCTTTATTTTATTTGCAATCAATTAACTGGATTTATTTATGAGTTTAAAACGTTTTTTCACATCAGGGTTTATTTGTCTACTGTTTTTATTGTCGGGATCAGCACTGGCTTTTCAAAATGCACAGTCAGAACTGTTATCTACTCCTAAGAAGTCGTTGCATACTTTTTTGCACTGGCAACAAACAGGTCACTTGGATTTGAGCAAAGCGGCTTTAACAATGAAGATGCTTGAAGGAACTGATGAAGAACGTATTGAACTTGCTACCGAATTAAAAAAAGTTCTTGATGCCAGAGGCTTATTAGTTGAATATGAGAACGTTCCAAATACAAGAAATTATGTAGATAGCCTCTCCGGTTTGCAACAGTATATTTTATTTGATGAGCTTCCTGAGATCTACCTTACCAAGACAAATGATGAATGGGTATTTTCAAAAGCTACCATTGAGCAAATTCCTGAATTATATAGAGATACTTTTTCTTCCTTAGTGGAAGCTGTAGTTGGAGAATTACCCGCTTCTTTAAAACAAGATTGGTTTGGAATACAAATCTGGCAGTACATAGCTGTTTTTTGCTGGCTTTTACTCGGATTGATCTTCCGAAAGGTATTCGAATTTATTCTAGAAAATTACATCCATAAATTAGCCAAAAAGACAGCGTTTACCTGGGATGACGATCTGATTGACGGAATAGATAAGCCATCCGGTTTTATTTTTATGATGTTTTTCTGGCTGGCAACTTTTACCAACCTTCAACTATCTGTTACGGTTAATCACTACCTCTCGCTGATTCTTGAAATAGCTGTCTCTGTAGGATTTATATGGCTGTTCTATAACCTTTCAGATGTATTTTCTAAGTATTTAGGAGTCCTCACTTCAAAAACCGAAACCAAACTGGATGACCAACTCGTCCCCTTGATTCGTAAAACACTTCGCTTTTTTGTTCTTGTGATGGGGGTAATTCTAATCCTCCAAAACAACGGATATAATGTTGCTTCTTTAATTGCAGGTCTCGGTATTGGTGGACTTGCAGTAGCCCTTGCCGCACGTGATACTTTAGCTAATTTCTTCGGCTCCGTAACCATCTTTGTTGATAAGCCTTTCAGGATTGGTGATTGGATAAAAGTTGCAGGAGTAGAAGGAACTGTTGAAGAAGTGGGATTCAGATCTACCAGAATAAGAACTTTTTATAATTCACTGGTGAGCGTTCCAAACTCAAACATTTCCAATAATGAAGTTGATAATTTAGGACTCCGCGAATATCGTCGTTTATTGACTACTCTTAATCTAACCTATTCAACCTCTCCTGAACAGATGGAAGCTTTTGTGGAAGGCATTAAAGCGATTGTAAAATCAAATTCTCATTTTCGTCAGGATTTTTATGAAGTCCACTTCAATGCTTTTGGAGCACACTCTTTAGATGTGATGGTATATGTATTCTTTAAAGTGCCTGATTGGAGTACCGAATTACAACAAAAGCATAATTTCTTTCTCGAAGTTCTGAAACTTGCCAAAGAAGTTGGTGTTGAATTTGCGTTCCCGACTCAGACACTACATGTAGATTCCTTTCACAAAGATGAACCCAGACAAGTTGGTGAACCCAGAACTGAAGAAGAGTTGGCGGCTAGCGTTACTGAATATGGACCAAACGGCTCAAAAAGTAATCCCGATGGATTACGGATCTTCAAAGATGGTAAAGAAGTGGATTTTGGGAGTGGGAAGTAATCAGACCGGCTTTTTTGTTCCTGTCATTTTATAAACTGCTGTTGTAAAGTCATCTTCAGTAACAGGTTTTATCAAAAACATTGAATTTGAAACCTCCGAAGCTCTGCTCATATTTAATGCATCAGAGTTGCCGCTGGCAAAAACTACAGGGCTGTTCGTCTGTTTTCTGATCTCAACCATAGCATCAATACCATCTATTACACCATTCAGCATAATATCCATTATAATAATATCGACTTTTTCGCTAGCCAAAACCTCAATGGCCATCTCCCCCGTTGTTACTTCCTTAATGATCTTGTAATTCATTTTCTCGAGGTAATGCCTGTAAACAACTGCTATCAATAAATTATCTTCAACGATAATCGCTTTTTTCATTCAGTTCCCAAAATTTTAGTACAAACAGTGTTATCGACACTTATTAATTTTACTAAAATAAAAAACCCTGAGTACTTTAATACTCAGGGTTTAAATAAATGATGATCATTTAAAGGTTTTTACTTTTCATCCTTTTCTTTTCCAAAGGCTTCGAAAACCATTTTAAGATCATTAGCTACATCTTCACTTGTTCTGCCTTCTATTCTGTGACGGGGAATCATTGCTTTAATTTCCCCATCTACAAAATATGCAAATGCAGGTGATGATGGTGGATACTCGCTGAAGTAAGCTCGTGCATGAGCAGTTGCTTCTTTATCCTGTCCGGCAAATACAGTAACCATATGATCAGGTTTCGCTTCAGAATTTTCTAAAGCAATTCCCAAGCCCGGTCGGGCATTTCCGGCAGCACAGCCGCATACCGAATTTATCGCCATCAGCATTGTGCCTTTGTACTCTTTCATTGCACGGTCTACATCTTCCGGAGTTTTGAGTTCTTCCACACCAAATTGTGTGAGTTCTTCTCTCATCCAGGACGTATCAGGACCTATTCCAAATCCAAATTGCATAATTTCTCCTTTTAAATTGGAGTTAAGATACGAATCTCTGTAAAAAGATTACTTCGCGTCTTTATAGTTTTTATTTACCTGATCCCAATTGATAACATTCCAGAATGCTGAAATATAGTCAGGACGTCGGTTTTGATAATTTAAATAGTACGCATGCTCCCAAACGTCCAATCCAAGAACCGGAGTTAATCCATCCATTAAAGGACTATCTTGATTTGCTGTTGAATGAACTTTCAGATTTCCGCTACCATCTACTGATAACCATGCCCATCCTGAACCAAAGCGAGTGCCTGCAGCATTACTGAATTCTTCTTTGAATTTATCAAAGCTTCCAAAAGCTTCATTGATAGCCTCTGCTATATCTCCATCAGGATTTCCGCCACCGTTTGGTGAAAGAATGGTCCAAAATAATTTATGGTTTGCATAACCACCACCGTTATTGATGACTCCCTGCTTCACTGAATCAGGCACTTCATTAATTCTGGTTAGCACTTCCTCAATATCCAGATCTGCAAAAGCATGTCCTTCAAGAGCTGCGTTTACTTTATTTGTATATCCCTGATGATGCTTAGTGTGATGGATCTCCATCGTTTTTGCATCAAAATGAGGTTCTAATGCATCGTAAGCATATGGTAGTTCCGGTAATTCGTAAGCCATGGTTCCTCTTTGTTAATTTAAATTTCTATTCTCAAGCATCTACAAATTTGATGCCACTTTTTCTGCTTATTAAAATAAGCAATGACATTGTTAAATTCGTTCCTGTGACTATATAAAGTGTCTATCTTTTCGATTTGTTTACACTATTAGCTGATTCTATATCTGATTTAGGGTTAAAAATGGGCTATCTTTCAAGCTCACACTCACTATACTAACTATGAAAAAGTACGATTACGACGTAATTATCCTTGGTAGCGGCCCTGCAGGGTTTTCTTGTGCTATGCAAAGCTCAAAATTTGATAAGAAAGTTCTGGTTATTGAAGCCAATCAAGACCATTTAGGTGGAGCATGGATAAATTCCGGAACAGTTCCGAGTAAAGCTCTCCGTGAAACTTCACGGATTATTCAGCGCTATCAGAATCAATTCCCTGAAGAGGCTAAAGAAAAGCCCTATTCAAAATATCTAATGGGTGACTTACTCTCTTACAAAGATCAGATTCTGGAAAGCAAGAACAAAAAGGTTGAAAATGATCTTTTAAAAAATGAAGTAGATACCTACAGAGGCTACGGGACTTTAAAAGATAATCACACTATTGAAGTAAAAAATTGGGAGGGTGAAAAAAAGGAATTTACTGCTGAATATATTTTGCTTGCAACCGGAAGTCACAATAAAGAACCTGATGGTTTTAAGGTTGATCATGATCTGGTCTTAGATGATAATTCCGTTCTTTCATTAACTCATATTCCCCGAAGAATGGTGATCATTGGAAGTGGTATCAATGCTCTTGAATATGCAACTACATTTTCATCTCTTGGGACTAGAGTCACTATTCTCAGTTATACTTCGGAATTCCTTCCCTTCCTTGACGAGGATATACAAAAAGAGCTTGGGATTGTTTTAAAGGATCATTCCATTGAAGTAATCAAAAGAGTCAGAGACCTTTCTATCAGTGTTAATGATCTTCGGGGTTCAGTAGAAGTAATGCATACTCTTAAAGGAGATAAAGAAAAGGGACGAAAATATGTCCTGGAAACTGAACATGTGCTTTATTTGGGAAAGAAACTCCCTAATACAAATGGTGTTGGATTAGAAGATGTAGGAGTTGATCTCGACGAAGAAGGGTTTGTTAAAACAAATGGCACTTTCCGAACTTCGGTAGATAATATTTTTGCTGCAGGTGATGCTTCCGGCTTCCCGCGATTGGCCTCTGCATCATTTTCTCAGGGTAGAATTGCATCTTGTGAAATGTTTAGAGAAAACAACTCGCTGGAAATGCCCGACCAAATTCCATTTGCTATCTATTCTATTCCCGAAATTTCAAATATTGGTCTTACGCAACAAGAAGCAATTGATAAAGGGTTTAATGTAGCTGTTGGGCGCGCATATTATAAAAACATTACTCAAGGTGATGTAAGTAATCAACAAACAGGATTACTTAAGATTGTTTTTGATCAGGAGACTTTTAAAATTCTCGGTATTCATATTATCGGCGAACGAGCCAGCGATCTCATTCATTTGGGACAAGCAGTAATGAATTTAGGTGGCGATATCCGTTACTTTATCGATCATGTGCTGAATTACCCTACCTATAGTGAAGCTTACAGAATAGCAGCTTTCAATGGAATAAATTATGTTCACAAAGCAGGAGTGAAGTACAAGAAAATACTTAAATGAGTTTTAAGTGGTTAGTTTTTAGAGTTGAGTTACCACTCATAACTCAACACTAAAAACTCAAAATCAGTTAAATAAAGTGATAGGCCTTTGGTAATCCCATAGCATCTTTTTCTACTTCAGCAGGGATAGTTTTCAGAGGTTTTTCTTTTGACCATTTGGCAAACAGAGCCAACACCATCGCATCTACTATATCGTCTTCAGCAATTTCGCTTCGTCTGTATTCTTCTTTGATATCACGAAAGAAATCGTCGACAACTGGCTCTTCCTCTTCGATCAATTTAAGGCGATGCTTGATCCCTTTTTTTAAATTCTTTTTTTGAAAGATCTCACCCTCATTCAATATCTGAAATAAATGTTCAGGGTGACTTTCCAGCACTTTTTCTTCGAGACCTTTATGAGTTGTAAGCAGATCATCCACCATTTGAATCTTTGGTGTGATGTTCCAGGATTGAAGAGACAGCTTCTTCTCTGTGTATTCGTAGCTGATCATATTAGCTTCAACATAACTTGGAGCGGCCAACGCCGGACGAATTGGCGGAGAAAAAACGCTGGAAGAATAACTTCCGCCTACTTCTTTTCTCATTAAAGCATCGCATTCACGAGTATATTCTTCGTCTTCTAAACCAATGGGCATATCAAGAAACACGCGATCCGTCTCAAGAAACTTTTCTTCTAACTGCTCCTTGGTTTCAAGCACTTCCCATCTTTCGTTTCCTTTATCAAAAGAAATAAATAGCCATCCGATTTTGCACCCGTCAATGCCGCCTGTTTTCATCAGCTCAATTTCTTTTTTATCTGAATATGCAATTCATCTAATTGGTGTTTATCTACCACATCCGGGCTGTTGTCCATAATGCTTTGAGCTTTTTGATTTTTTGGGAAAGCTATAACATCCCGCAAGCTTTTTGCTCCTGTCAGCAACATCACAATTCTGTCCAAACCAAGAGCGATACCACCGTGTGGAGGAGCTCCGTATTTGAATGCTGAAAGTAGAAAACCGAATTTTTCTTCTGCTTCTTCTTCTCCGATTCCGAGAAGCTCGAACATTCTTTGCTGTACTTTTCTGTTATGAATTCTGATCGAACCACCACCAATTTCACTTCCGTTTAATACCAAGTCATAAGCTCTGGCTTTAACAGCAGCAGGATCCGTATCAATTAATTCCATGTCTTCTTCTTTTGGTGAAGTAAACGGATGGTGCATGGCATGATATCTTCTGGTTTCTTCATCCCAATCCAACAACGGAAAGTCAGTAACCCATAAAAGATTGAATTTCGAGTTATCGATCAACCCAAGATCTTTACCCATCATTAATCTAAGCTGACCAAGTTGGTTTAAGACATCAGGTTTTGGTCCTGCCAGAATCAATACCAGATCTCCTTTTTCTGCACCGGAAGCTTCTACCATTTCAGAAACGATCTCTTCAGTCAGGAATTTACCAACGCTACACATTGGTCCGTCTTCCTGCATTTTGATGTAGATAAGTCCGCCTGCTCCGGTTTCTTTTTTAACACGGTCTGTTAAACGGTCAATAGCACCGCGACCCATTTCTCCTTGTCCGGGAACCGTAATTCCTATTACTCCACCACCATTTGCAACCGTCCCTGAAAACACTTTGAATTCCGCATCTTTAACAATATCAGAGAAATCTTTGAACTCCATTCCAAAACGAGTGTCCGGTTTGTCAGAACCATATGTATTCATGGCATCATCATAAGTCATTCGAGGAAACGGAGTTTCAATATCAACATTGATCGTTTCCTTGAAGATCATTTTCATCAAACCTTCGTGATAGGTGTAAATGTCATCTTCATTTACGAAACTCATCTCCACATCTACCTGTGTAAATTCCGGCTGACGATCAGCTCTCAGGTCTTCATCACGGAAACATTTCACTATCTGAAAATACCTGTCGAACCCTGAAACCATCAATAGCTGCTTGTAGGTCTGAGGACTTTGTGGAAGCGCAAAGAATTTCCCTTCATTTACTCTACTCGGAACCAAATAATCGCGCGCGCCTTCGGGTGTACTTCGCATCAATACAGGTGTTTCAACTTCAACGAAGTCATTCTTATGATAATAAGACCGAATTGCATGGTATGCTTTTGAACGAAGCATCATTTTTTCCTGCATCTCAGCGCGACGAAGATCCAGATAACGATATTTCAAACGAACTTCTTCATTTGTAGCAATACCGTCTTTAATTTCAAACGGAGGAGTTTCTGCTTCTGAATAAAAGATCAGATCTGTAGCTTCGACTTCGATTTCACCGGTAACCAAATTCGCATTCACATTTTCATCGCCACGCGTAATCACTTTTCCTTTCACGCCTACAACATATTCAGCGCGTAGCTCTTCTGCTTTAGCATGTAATTTTTCATCGGTTTCAGTGAAAACAACCTGAGTAATTCCATAGCGATCGCGCAGATCAATAAAGATCACACCGCCAAGATCACGACGTGGACCAACCCAACCGTTTAATATTACTTCGTCTCCGATATTCTCGGCTGTTAATTCTCCGCAGGTATGTGTTCTTTTTAAAGTCATTTTTAGGTAAAGTGAATCGTAGAATGAAAACTTTGGTTATAAGATCGCCAAAAATAAGGAATACAATAACGAATAGCTTGTTTGATGTCGCTTGAAACCATTTTTTTGATAAATACTTTCTGCACTTTTTTTATGACCGGCTTGATATGGTACGTGCAGTTAGTTCATTATCCTTCTTTTCGCTTTTTAAATGAAGAGAATTTCGCAAAATTCCATAAGCATCACTCTGTGAGAACCGGAATTATTGTGATGCCCGTCATGAGTATTGAACTTTCAACTTCTGGCGTTCTTGCATGGATGGAAGGCTGGACAACTCTCAACGCTTTTGGCTTTTATCTGGTGATATTGATCTGGCTTTCTACATTTTTTCTTTCCGTGCCAAAGCATAATGCGTTAAAACACGGCAAAGTGGATTCACTGATCGATGGATTGGTAAAAACAAATTGGTTCAGGACGGTGCTTTGGAGTATTAAAAGCGGATTGAGCTTGTGGGTTCTAATGGGTCTTTAATATTCTGGCAAAAATGGTCGCAAATAAGTGGGGTCATCCTGAACTTGTTTCAGGATCTTTGTAAGGAACACATCTTGAATCTTTATTAATGACTTAAAACAAAGCCTATCTATATTTTTGACCAACTTCGGATAAGCTAGCAATACGTTTATAATGGGATTGGTATGATACATTAAAATAATTGATGCTCGGATATTTAAACTAAGCCATTCCGTAAGATCCTGAAACAAGTTCAGGATGACCCATTATATGTATTGATTCATAACATCAAGAAAAATAATTCTTGCCTAACCAACTATTTTAATTAAATTAGCTGTCCATTTGTAAACCAATGAGCCTGGGGAGGTCTCATGGGTACTATTACCACAATTGTTGCAGACGGCAACGAAATATTCAGGCATGGATTAATCTCCATTCTTCGTGAGGCAGACTTTGAGATCCTCAGCGAAATAGATAATGGTGCGCTCATTTTAACAGCGTACGAAAACGTGTTGCCGGAGCTGTGTGTAATTTCATTTGATATGCCTGAAATAAGTGGAATTCAATTAGCCAATAAGATCTCTGACAAATTCCCTAACGCTAAGATCTTAATTCTGACAGATAATGCATCAGAAAAAACGCTGAACGAATTTCTGGATTCCGGTGCAAACGGATTGCTGCTCAAGTCAGCCGATAAGATCGAACTTGTGGAAGCAGCCAAAAAGATCTCTGATGGAGAAACTCATCTCGGTAAGCAATTCTCGAAAATGATGACCCGGGAATACCTCAGATTATCCCGATTAAAAAAAGGAAAACGAACTTCCATTACACCCAGAGAACAGGAAGTACTTTCCTATATCGTAAAAGGCTTAACCAGCTCTGAGATCGGAGAGAAGTTATTTATTAGTCCCCGAACGGTAGATAAACACCGCACCAACCTCCTCAAGAAACTAGGTTTGAAAAATACAGCTAGCCTTGTCCGCTACGCTCTAAGTAACGATGTAGCATAGCTTTTTTACTTACTGCAACTGTTAATTGTAATTTGAGATTTTGCTTTTACGCAATGTCTACATAAAAACACGTATACAAATTACGTAAATCTCACTATTGAGCGTGTTGAGTGTTAGACTTATGTTTTAATTGCAAATGGGGTAATAGCCGTCTGTAGATGATATTAGCCGACCTACATTGATTTGGGGTCGGCTTTTTTTTGTATCAAATTTCAGATCTTCAACTCATTATGGAATAAAAAATACGGCAATTGGATAGGCTCCTCTTTATTCAATGTTCTCTTCAGTTTTCCTTCAAAGTTTAGAGTTATCTTATCATTGCTATGAAAATATTAGTTATCGAAGACAATCAGGATCTCTTGGAAAATATTCTCACTTACCTGAAACGGGGAGGAAATCGTTGTGAAACTGCTCCCGATTACGATACCGCATTCAACAAGATCATGTCTTTCACTTATGATATAGTTCTCATTGACCTGATGATTCCGGGGGGCAGTGGTCTTCAGATTTTGAGAGAGTTAAAGTCTGCCCGCCCCCAAACCGGAACAATTATAATTTCTGCAAAAAACTCTCTGGACGACAAAGTCACAGGTTTGGAAATCGGTGCCGATGATTATCTGACTAAGCCGTTTCAACTTGCTGAACTTCATGCTCGCATTAAAGCTGTTTACCGAAGAAATAATCTTAATGGAGATGATGTTGTTCAGATCAATGAAATTGCTATTCATACAAAAAAGATGGAAACGAAAGTAAACGAAACGGTAGTGGATCTTACTCCCAAAGAGTACGACCTATTGCTCTATTTTTCTTCCAATAAAAATCATGTGCTTTCCAAGCAAACCATCGCTGAACATTTATGGGGTGATTATGTGGGGCATCTCGATAATCTGGATTTTGTTTATCAGCATATTAAAAACCTGAGGAAAAAACTTATTCAGGCAGGGGCAAATGATTACATCGAGAGTATTTACAGCATTGGTTACAAATTCAATGCTAACAGGAGATCCTCGTGAAGTTATTCACTAAGTTTCTACTCATTTATCTTGCCGTAAGTGTTGTTGTACTTGGTATAGGCGGTATTATATCCTATCACATCATTAAAGATGAAATAGACCGTGAATTGAAGTTCGAGTTTCTTGATAGAATTGACAGAGTTACTTACTTGCTAGAGCAAGGAAAAACCTTTGCCAAATTCAGAGAGCTCGATCAGGATGAAAATCTGATTATTACTCCTTTAAGTACCTTTAAAGAAAATAATACACAAGTATCTGACACATTGATTTGGGACGACCGTCTTGAGAGAGAAGAAAAAAATGTGAAAGTTTCTGCTTTCAGAAACATCAACGATACAACTTACTTTATTTCTACCTATGGAAATATGATCGAATCTAACGATGTGAGAGAGGCTGTTATTTCTATTCTGCTTTGGATTCTGGGTTTACAGGTGCTTGGTGCTGTCGGAATAGGATTTGTTGTTTCAGGTCCTCTTTTTAAACCATTTCGAAATACCCTTAACAGAATTCAAAATTTTCAAATTAACGAAAAAAAATATCTGAAAGCTGAACCAACCAATGTAAAAGAGTTCAGAGATTTGAACATCTTTGTTGAAGAAATGACAAAAAAAGCTGTTTCTGATTTCAATAATTTGAAGGAATTTGCCGAAAATGCCTCTCACGAACTTCAGACTCCCGTTGCTATCGCTAAAGGCAAATTAGAACTTCTTACTGAAACCAACCTGAATGAGCAACAATACAGCTATGTAGAAAAACTGGAAACAACACTGAATAAACTTTCGCGATTAAATGATTCTTTGGCATTGTTAACAAAAATCGAAAACCATGAATTTTCCACAAACGAAACGGTAAATATAAGTACGATAATTAAAGATGGAATTGATGCTTTTCAGGAGTTATTAAGCCTCAATAACCTAAAATTAGCTACTGATATCAGTGATTCTGTAATACTAAAAATCCATCCTTCACTTGCTGAGATTTTGTGGTCAAACCTATTCCGAAATGCTGTAAACCATAACATTCAGAATGGTGAAATTAATATTAAACTAAACAGTGACTATCTTGAAATTTCAAATACAGGAAAAGAATTGAATACTGAACCTTCTGTCCTGTTTGAAAGATTTAAAAAAGGCGAACAAAATTCTGATTCTATTGGCCTGGGTCTTTCCATCGTAAAAAGGATAGTTGATCAAAACGCAATGCCCATCTCTTATACCACAGAAAAAAACTGGCACACTGTTCGAATTAGTTTAAAGAGTGTAAAAACAGACTAAACTTCAAAATTGATTCAGTTTTGCTACAGAATCAACGCAAGGTTGCAGGTTAACTTTGATTGTATAATCAACTAACTCAATAGACGAAAGTGAATGTTTGATCTGAGATTGCTAGTTTTAACCTTTTTATTCTTACTCTTATCGGTGAGCTTAACGGCTCAGAATTCTGCTACATCCGGCAATCTCACAGGTAACGTTTTTGACGATGAAGGCGAACCTTTGATCAATGCTACTGTTGCGGTTTATAAAAATGATTCGCTACTGACCGGTACCGTCACTGATACACAAGGAAGTTTCTCGCTTCAACTCGATCCCGGATCTTATTCCATTGAAATTACTTTTCTGGCTTTTGCTGATGTCAGAAGACAAATAACCATAAAGTCAGGTGAAAGACTCGATCTGGGTGCCATCACACTTCAACCAACGGAAGCGGAGTTAGATGAGGTAGAAGTCCGCGGAGAGCGCTCCTATATGGAAATGAATTTTGATAGCCGCTCTTTTAATGTTCAGGATGATATTACAAGCCTCGGCGGTTCCGCTCTTGATGTGCTGGATAATGTTCCTTCCATTTCAACCGATTTTGAAGGAAACGTGAGCTTGCGCGGAAATCAAGGTGTTCAAATTTTAATTAATGGTCGACCTTCTAATCTTGTTAGGAATGGAACCGATGCCTTAAGCAGTATCCCTTCCGGATTGATAGAAGAAGTAAAGATCATCACTAATCCTTCTGCCCGTTATGCCGCAAATGGAACCGGCGGTATTATTGATATAATTTTGGTGGATGGAGCAGAACTGGGATTTAACGGAACGGTTCGTGCAAATGCAGGCTATCCACAAGATTACAGCCTTGGAACTAATGTAAATTATCAAAAGAAACGAATAAATTGGTTTGCTGACGCCCAGGTAGAGTATGAAAGTGAACCCGAAACCGGCAATACTTTTCAAAGCTTCAGCAATGATACCACTTATGCTTACAGCGAATCCTCAGAAACAGACGAAACGGAAAAAGAAGTTAGTTTTAATCTCGGAGCAGATATCTTTCTGGATAACGATCAAATTGTTACCATTTCATCCAGAATTAATCTGGAAAATCAAACCGAGGACCGAAATGTAAATTATATCGATTATAATCCTGATAACGATCAGGTGTACCAATCAGCAAATGAAAACTGGGGTATTATTCAGGAAACAGAACGCGAAGTACTGGAAGATGAAACTGAAAATGATTTTGATGTCAGAGTTCAGTACGAAAAGAAATTCAATAAAAACCGGGATCACAGATTAGTGGCAGATCTTGATTTCGAATTCGGACAGGAAAACGGAAAAATAAACTTTGATCAGATCGTACAACAAGGGAGCGGAACTGCAGTTCAGCAACGAACCAATGCAGGTGAAGTATACCGGGAAGCTCGTTTTGATGTTGATTATGAGCAACCTCTGGGCGAATCAGGAAAACTTGAAGCGGGGCTGCGTTATGATTATGAATGGCAGGATAATGATTATCTGGTAGAGGAATTTCAAAACGGGACATGGGTACGTTCCGGTCAGGATATCGGACCTGCTGATAATTTTATTTATTCTGAAAATATTAATGCACTGTATGGAATCTACTCAGGCGAAATTAAACCATTTACTTATCAGATAGGTTTGCGAGTCGAAAATACGAGAATCAGTTCCCGATTAGATGAATCAGGCACTTCCAGCTCTCAGGATTACACAAACTTTTTCCCAAGCGCTTTTCTATCCTATACCATCAATGAGCTGAACTCGGTACAATTAAGCTATAGTCGCAGAATTTCCAGACCTTGGTCAGGACAGTTATTACCATTTGTGGAAATCGAAAATGACAGAAACCGGGAAGTTGGAAACCCGGACCTGAAACCGGAATTCAGCAACTCTTATGAAGCAGGTTATTTACGCTATTGGGAAACCGGCTCCGTACTTACCAGTTTTTATTACCGCCACAGAACAGACGTTATTGAAGATGTATCTACCATTGATAATGGGATAACTACAGAAACTCCGATCAACCTGGCTACAGAAGATGCCTGGGGAGTTGAGTTTTCAGCTGACCAAAAGCTTTTTACCGGACTTCAACTTTCGGGAAGTTTAAATATTTACCAATCCAACAGAGAAGGCAGTTTTCAAAATCAGGTTTATCAAAGTGAATCGGAAACTTTTACCAGTCGTGTGAGAGTTCGGTGGCAGTTCCTGGACGGCTGGAACTTTCAGTCATATATAACTTATCGTGGAGCCCAACAAACCACACAAGGTACACGAGCCGGTCGGTCTTTTGTAGGCACGGGACTGTCAAAAGATTTTTTGGATGACAAAGCAAACATTTCTTTGAATATCAGAGATCTGTTTAATTCAAGGAATAGCGATCGTGAAATTATTCAACCATTTTCATATACAAACAGTAAGTACAGCTGGTCAAGCAGAGCCTTTCGTTTAAACTTGCGCTACAACTTTGGAGGAAAGTAAAAATCCGGAGCCGATTGCTGGGTTAGGAAATCTGCATTTGAACGATCTAACGGATCTTTTATGGATAAAAATCATCTGTTCTGCCGGAAATCTGATGCTTTTTCTCGGATTGCCTTAACTCATGGAATTTCATTTCCACGATGTTGTTGTGTTCCTTTACTTGTTTGCCCAAAGTAAATAGATCATAAGCTGCGCCTAATCCAAACACACCACCTGAGGCAAACCAACCAAGTCCCGTACCATATTTCTCCAGATAAAAACGTTGAAAGCCAAGTGTTCCAAAAAAACCAATCAACCATAACAGATAAGCGATCTTTTTTGATTTGAACTGACTTGGGTCTTTAAACCTTTTGGGAATCAGTGACTTCTTTCCGGTTCCCGCTTTTTCCAGAAATTCGTCGATACTTACCAGTATTCTCTTCGTTAACCTCTTTACTCTCGGATTGGCATTCTGAGCCAGTTCCAATTCCCCTTCAAGAATTCCTTTTTCAAAATTAAACTCATCCAGTAGTTTATTGATATCAATTTTACCATTCAGATGAGCTTTGATCTTTCGGTTCAGGTTCTGGAGTGAATCGTGAATAGAAGTGATCAGATTAGACTGCTCTTTTTCCTCATCGGACAGATCCTGCACAACTTCTTCGTACTTCTCGTACGCTTTCAGAAATACATTTTGAGCAATATAAATGAGTTCGAGCTGATCCGACCTGTTCACGTGATGTTAGTTTGTTTTTTAAAGAACCGAATAAAATCCGGTTAACTGATACCCGTATTTCGAAAATATGTTACGCGGTTAAGAAAACCTAGCCGAATAAATATACCGGATGGGGTTTTATATAAAAAAGCTCAAAGATTTAATAAGTAATTTATAAGGCATAAAATGTCCCATAATTCGATTCCTATTTTGGAATCAAAAAATGGACTCCATTAGTGGTTGTGACATGTTTTGGTTTCATTTAAATCTTGTAATTGTTTTGAAACTTCCGAAAAATGTCCCATAAAACGTCCCATAAATTTTAACCTTTAAACTTTGAATAATAACGTGTACCTCTCCCCCTTCCAGTTTTTTCGAACACTTCCAGATCAACTAATTCAGTTAAATCGCGGGTAATGGTTTTTCGACTTACATTGGGAAAATGTACCTGAAGATCAGATGCCTGAATTTCTGTTTCAAAAGCCAGTTCAATCGCTCTAAGTTGTCGTTCATTTAAGTCAAGATTGCTAATGTCCACTGGTTCGTTGACAGCATCAAAGCGAACAACAAAACCAGATTCTTCCTCGCTAAACTCTGGCTCTGGATGCCCAGCTGCTTTTAGTGTTTCTTTCATTCGTAAAGTTCCAGTGCCAAATTGTTCTATATACCCCGCTCTAAACAACGCCTCAGCTATCAAAGGATTTCTACGGATAGAAGGATGAGCTCTCTTCAGTTGATTAAGACTAATTCCATCGGGAAGTTTGCCTGGATTAGAAAAAAGGATGTGATCATTATATATTTTAACTTCAATAATTGAATTTTTAATATGGTAGCTTCGGTGAACTAAAGCATTCAAAAGAGCTTCTCTAATTGCTTCCAGTGGATATTCCCATACTTCTTCACGCTTGAATGATTCACTGGTTATATTATATCTTTTATTTAAAAGAGTTTTAATGACCCGCTCTGATTCTTGAATCTGGTTAGTGAGATTCCCTTGAATAATGTGATCAGCTACAATTGTAGTTTCCCCCTTTAAACGAGCTATACGAATTTTGGCATACGGAAATTCAGCTCTTTCACTATTGCCAAATAATAATAGTGCTGCGTTAGTAATTTTGTCCTTAACAATTAGACCAGTCTGGTTTAAAAAATCTTGAGTGTCAAACTGGCTCGGTGTAACTTCAACTATTCTCTCTTTTGCACGCATAGCAAAAGGTAAAATGTGTGCGTGATTCAAATTAAATTGAGTTACATCTTCCCGTGTTTTAGAGTCCCATGGTATATCTTTTAATAACAAATATTTCAATCCTTCTCGGTCAATTTCTCTTGTTGTATTCCCAACTCGTTTATAAAATCTTCCTCTCAAATCCACAGGTGCTTTGCTTTGAACAACCCTGATTTCAAGAAATTCATCGTTCCCATTTTTATGAACGAGCATATTTGGTTGAATTCCTAATCCACTCTCAATCTGATTTACAATTCTTTGCTGGGCTTTATCTGTAATTTCACCACCAAGAAGTGTACTATCATCTTTTACGCCTACAAAAAGGGAACCTCCACTGGTATTAGCAAAAGCACAGAGTGTTTTCAAGGAATCATCTTTAAATGATTCTTTAAACTCTATAGTTTTACTTTCTTTTAACTTAGATAAGTCCATGTTCTTTGATCAGCTTTTCTGTTAGTTATCAATTATAGTAGAAGGGAAGATCAAAATCATCATTAAAAAAGCTCAACCTGTTTCCAAGCTGAGCTTTTTGTAATGTAGCGTGGGACGGAATTGAACCGTCGACCTCACGATTATGAGTCGTGCGCTCTAACCATCTGAGCTACCACGCCATTTGTCAATAAATTGAAAGCTTCAAAACTCAAATTCCAAATGTCAATTTGTGATTTAGAGCTTTCGTGGCTTTTCTTTTTTTCAAAGAACTCCAAATATAAGGACTTCCAACATCAACCGTAAACAATTTTTCGGGGAAATCTGCTATAACTCACTTCTAAGTTTGTTACCTTTGGTTTTTCTAAACCCTGTCAGGGTTTAGAGATATTATCCACGAATAAAAAATTGCAGAAACCCTGTCAGGGTTGCACAGAAAATTATGGCGCAGAAGATCACAAAAAGAGAAAAAGATTATTCACAATGGTACTTGGATGTTGTAAAGGAAGCCAAACTCGCTGAGCATTCTCCGGTGCGTGGATGTATGGTTATCCGTCCTACAGGAATGGCTCTGTGGGAAAACATGCAGCAAGGCCTCGACAAAATGTTCAAAGATACCGGACACGAAAATGCTTACTTCCCTCTTTTTATTCCGAAATCTTTTCTTTCTAAAGAAGCTCAACACGTAGAGGGCTTTGCGAAAGAGTGTGCCGTTATCACTCACAGCAGATTAAAAGCTGTAGATGGCGGAGTGGAAGTTGATCCTGAATCCAAATTAGAAGAAGAGCTTATTGTCCGACCAACTTCAGAGACCATAATCTGGGATACATACAGAGGCTGGATTCAATCTTATCGTGATCTTCCGATCTTAGTGAATCAATGGGCAAATGTTGTGCGTTGGGAAATGAGAACTCGGTTATTCCTGAGAACAATGGAGTTTTTGTGGCAAGAAGGCCATACTGCACATGCAACTGAACAAGAAGCAGTCGATGAGACGCTCCAAATGTTGGAAGTGTATCGGACTTTTGCCGAAGATTATATGGCCATGCCGGTTATCACAGGTGTGAAAACTGCAAGCGAACGGTTTGCAGGCGCCGTGGATACTTACTGTATTGAAGCATTAATGCAGGATGGCAAAGCATTGCAAGCAGGAACGTCTCACTTTTTAGGACAAAATTTTGCCAAAGCTTTTGATGTAAAATTTCAGGATAGTGATGGCGATCACAAACTGGTTTGGGCAACAAGCTGGGGCGTTTCAACCCGATTGATCGGTGGACTGATCATGACGCATTCGGATGATCAGGGTTTGGTTATTCCTCCAAGATTAGCTCCGACTCAGGTTGTGATCGTTCCGATTTACAGAAGTGATGAAGAACGAGAAACTGTTCTTGAATATGGTGATTCCATTTACAACGAGCTTAAAGATCTTGGAGTCAGGGTAAAACTGGACGACAGAGATAATTACAAGCCGGGCTTCAAATTTGCGGAGCATGAAGCTCAGGGAATTCCATTGAGAATTGCGGTAGGACCAAGAGATGTTCAAAAAGGAAATGTAGAGTTAGCGCGAAGAGATACTTTGAGCAAGTCGTTTGAATCCAGAGAAGGAATTGGCGTTATGGTTAAGGAATTACTGGAAACTATTCAGGTTGATCTGTTTGAAGCTGCTAAGAAACGAAGAGAAGAAGCTACTTCAGAAGTAGAAACTTACGGTGAGTTCAAAAAAGTTCTGGAAGAAAAAGGCGGATTTATTTACGCTCACTGGGATGGAACTGAAGAAACCGAAGAGCTTGTTAAGAATGAAACCAAAGCAACCATCCGTTGTATTCCTTTAAAAACTGATGGGAAGGAAGGTAATTGTATGGTTACAGGAAAGCCTTCGAAACAGAAAGTGTTGTTTGCTAGGTCTTATTGATCTCTTTACCCAACTCTTTTTAACTAAACCGGTTTAAGTTAGAAAGTCTTTCTCCCTCGGGGGAGAAAACAAAAGAGGGGGTAAAATTTTGAGTATAATCTTGTTACAAACATAGTTTCTATTTAAACAAATGAACATTCCTCCATATCCATATCATCTTTGTTCTGCGGAACAGTGCCGGAGAATGGACGAGCGCACCATCAATGAATTTGGGATTGATGGATTCACTTTAATGGAGATAGCAGGTACTAAAGCTGCTGAATTTATTCTATCTGAAATCGATTATAGATCTCATGGTTTGTTTATATGCGGGAAAGGAAACAACGCCGGAGATGCTTTAGTTGTAGCGCGAATTCTTTCTGAGAAGAATCATCCGGTTACGATCTGTTTTGTTGGAGGAACTGATTCTTTAAGTAAAGACACTTCTAAGAATTTCGAACTACTCAAAAAATTGAAAGGAAACATCACTTTTATTGAATGGGACTCTGATTTCGATTTTAGAGAATACGATTTTGTTGTGGACGGCATTTTTGGCACCGGATTAAGTTCCGAAGTCAAAGCTCCTTATCATGATGTGATAAATGGAGTAAATCAGTCTGACAAAACTGTCTTTTCATTGGATCTTCCCTCAGGATTGCACGCTGATACCGGCAGAAAAATGGGAAACGCTGTACTTGCCGATTTTACGATTACGTTCGGAGCACTAAAAACAGGTTTCTATCTGAATGAGGGGTTCGAACATTCCGGAGAAATCGTACTGTGCGAACTTCCTTTTCCGAATCATTTTAAAGAGAAGTCTGCTTATCTGATTCATGAAGATTGGTTTACAGAATCAAGCATCAATCAAACACAACGCGAACACAAATATGATGGAGGAGTTCTTTATATAATAGCGGGTTCAGAAGGCTTGACCGGAGCGGCAGTTTTAGCAGCACAAAGTGCATGGGGTACCGGGGTTGGAGCTGTGGTTCTGATCACACCAAAAGGATTGCTCAATATTTATGAAAAGAACCTGACTCAAATCATTAAAAAGCCTGTTGGCACTGATACAGATACTTGTTTCTCAACTTCTCATTTTGAGCAGGTTCAATCGATCTTAAATGAAAAGCCGGGATCGCTATTGATCGGCCCCGGCCTTGGCAGAGATCCTGAAACCATAAAGTTTGTTCAAAAGATACTTTCTTATTTTAACGGAAACGTTGTCATCGATGCCGACGCTCTCTTTGCTCTTTCTGAATCTGATGGTTGGAAAAAACCTGATAATGCCAACTGGATTTTAACTCCACACCCGGGCGAGCTAAAAAATTTACTGGCTTCAGAAATTCAAGATGGGTTTGACCGGTTAATTCAAGTTTCTAAAACTGCTAAAGAAAAAAATGTTACTATTTTGTCAAAAGGATTTCCCTGTATTTTGGGAACAACTTCGGGCGATGCTTATTTAACGGGATATGATACCCGAATCTTTTCACGGGCGGGTTTCGGAGATATACTAGCCGGTAAAGTCAGCGGGTTCCTGTTGTCTTTAAAAGTATCTGATTCAACATGCATCAAGGCTCTAATTGATGGCAAACAAAAAGCAGGTATTCATTTTAACAATTTAAACTCTGAACTAGAGCCAGTTCATTTAATATAGACAGGAATCACCCATCGATATTATTTTTAAATATAAACGGCTCTTTGGCATTCTTGTAGCTTTCACAACCATAACTATATTGGTTGCCACCCTCTATCCATCTAAAACATCACTCTCTCTGAACATCTGGGATTATGATAAAATTGGACACTTTATCATGTTTGCAGGTTGGACTTTTCTTATTGGACTTTTCAGAGTAAGTAGCACGAAAAGAAAACCCCGTCTTTGGAAAGTATTTTCTCTTGGGTGTTTTTATGGACTACTTATCGAGTTTCTACAATATGTAGTTCCAACCAACAGAAGCCCGGAAGCTTTAGATTTTGTTGCCGATGCATTAGGCGCTTTGTTTGCAATTTTTGTACTTCATTTCTTATTCAAATCTATGTTCCCATCTGAAAAGGCTCATACTGCATGATTATGTTATACTAACATCTTTCAAAAAGAGATTTATTACCAGAGCACACCACTAACAAATCTCTTGCACTATGAAAAAGAATCGTTACTTCGACTTAAAGAAAAATCACTTTATACTTTCTGAAATAGGAATTATTTGTTCGCTTTTATTTTTGATCGCTGCTACAAATGTTAATATTGGATCTGAAAATGATTCCGGTATTTTAGATCAAACTTCTGTAGACCCGGAAAAAATTATTGACCTGCCTCCGGTCACCCCTCCCGAAAAAGTTGCTCCCCAAAGACCAATGATATTTACTCCCAAACCAAATGATACCCCATTGGATATCGATATTCCGGATTTCCCTGACTTTGGCGATTTTACTGATAGATTACCTGTTCCTCCTAAAGCTGAGACTACCGATGATGATGATATTGTTGAATTTTTACCAATAATGCCTACCATTATTGGAGGACAAGAAGCTTTGTACTCTAAAATTAAGTATCCAAAAATCGCTCAAAATATTGGCATTGAAGGCCGGGTACATGTTCAGTTCATTATAGATAAACAAGGAAAAGTTATTGATCCCGAAATTATCAGAGGAGTTCACCCTGACCTTGACGCAGAAGTTTTGAGAGTTATTAAACTTGTTCGGTTCTCACCGGGAGTTCAAAACGGCACCTTGGTAAAAGTAAAGATGGTACAATCTGTCAACTTCAAACTAAAAAGATAGTATTTGAATACTCAAACAGAATAATTATCCAAAAAACACGTTTTTTTTACATAAAGATTAAAATATAACTTGCAGTCAAACTGAAATATCATTTTCTTTAAAGTTCATGAAAAAAGGCATTCATTATGATTAACAGAAGAAAAGATTCGAAGGCTGATTTAAAGCGATCTTACAATGTTTACCTCGAAGTAGGTTTAATTGTAGCATTACTTTTTATAATTGCAGCTGTACGAATTAACTTATACAGTCCTCCCCCAACTCCTCCTCCGATCGATGAGCAGGAAGAAGTTGTAATGGAAGAGGCAATTCAAACGAAACAAATTGAAACTCCACCACCACCTCCGCGTCCACCGGTCCCTGTAGAGGTTCCTAATGACGAGATCATTGAGGATGAGATTTTGGATATAGCCGAGTTCGATTTGGACGGACCAATGGATTTACCACCACCTCCTCCTCCGCCAGATGATGAAGAAGAGGAAATCTTTATAGTTGTGGAAAATATGCCGGAACTTAAAGGTGGACAAGCTGGTCTTCAAAAACGAGTGAAGTATCCTCAGGTTGCAATCAGAGCCGGTATAGAAGGCCGTGTTACTGTGCAGTTTGTAGTTGATGAAAACGGTAACGTTCAGAACCCACGTGTTATTCGTGGAATTGGCGGTGGCTGTGATGAAGAAGCACTAAGAGTTGTAAAAACTGCTCAGTTCTCACCTGGAATGCAACGAGGTAGACCTGTACAAGTTCAGATGAGTTTACCGATTTTATTCAAACTCAGTAACTGATACATTTTCAGATCAAATTAAAAGGCGTGATTGGCAACATTCACGCCTTTTTTATGTCCGGTAGTTTTACTTTGAAATCCTCCAGAACGGGCACAAGATTTTGAAATCCGACCTTCCCTATCGCTTTATCAAGCTCTACCCACTCTACCAATTCGATCCCTTCTGAAGTTTCAGGAGTAAAAGATTGCGGGTTCTCAAAACTCATGGCAAACCAATAGGTGGTCTTGTGGTATATTTTACCTTTTTGATCGTACGAATGCTTTGAAGAAACCAGTTCGTTAGAAATCAATGGCAACGAATCTGCGCCAACCTCTTCCATCACTTCTCTTCTTGCGCACATTTCAATGGTTTCACCTTTCTCTCTTTTACCTTTAGGAATATCCCAAAAACCGTTTCTGAAGATCATTAAAACTTCAGTTTGGTTTTTCTCTGTTCTTCTAAAGACAATCCCGCCGGCTGCTTCTATTTTTTTATTCTTCACTCTTTGACTCTTCTGAAGACGTGCTTTCGCCTTTCTTTTTTTCGTCGGCATAATTTAAACGAAGAGTGGTGAGTGTTTGATCCAGAAATCCTTTCAGTTCTTGAGGAAGATTACCTTTTGTGTATTTATCCAACATATTCAAAGTATCGATGGCATATTTAGCTGAAGAAAGATCTTTCTCCATTTCTCCGGTTGCCGGGTTTTGAAGCTTACCCAGTCCCATCATAGCAATTTGCTGATGCTGTTGAATTAACATCATACACAGTAACTGGTCTTGTTGTTCAGGATTTAAATTATCAGTATTCATCTATCGATTTATTTCGTTTAGTAGTTTTTATAAAAATAAGGTGTTTTCACATAAATAAAGATGATTTTTAATTACCTTTATTTATACACCAAATCCAAAATTAATATCACGTATGGCAGTAGTAAAATCCTTTAAGGCATGGCGACCAAAACCTGAATCTGCAAAAAACATAATTAGTGTTCCATACGATGTGATCAACACTGATGAAGCCAGAGAATTAGCCCGAAATAAGCCTGATAGCTTCTTACATGTTATTCGCCCTGAGATCGATCTTCCTGAGAGTATGGATATTCATGCCGAAGAGGTCTACCAAAAAGGAGCTGAAAACCTATCCAAACTATTAGATTCTGAACATTTTGTTCAGGAAGAAAAAGACGCTCTTTACGTTTATAAACTGAACTGGAGAGGACGTTCTCAATCAGGAATCTTTGGTTGTGTAAGTGTGGCTGAATATGACAATGAAATTATTTTGAAGCATGAGCTAACCAGACCGGATAAAGAGGATGACCGGACAAAACACATAATTACTCAGCAAGCACATGCTGAACCGGTTATGATAACTTTTGATGATACTGCCGGAATTTCTGAAATGATGGAGTCAGTAAGTAAAGGTAAGCCTCTGTACCAGATCACAATTGAAGATGTAGAACACCTGATTTGGAAAGTTGATAACAGCGCAGAATTCGATAGTGCATTTTCAAAAATTAAAAATCTTTACATAGCTGACGGACATCACCGTTGCGCAAGTGCTTCAAGAACAGCTGCACAAATGAAGAAGCAGAATCCGAATCATACAGGAGAGGAAGAGTATAACTACTTTCCGGCCGTAGTTTTTCCGATGCAACAAATGGAAATACTTTCCTATAACCGAATTGTTTATTCTACTCCGGATAATTTTCTTTCTGTATTGAAGGATAAATTTGAACTGACGCAAACAACAAATTCTGAACCGGAAAACAAAGGCGATATATGTGTTTATCTGGATGGAAGCTGGTACTCGCTATCACTTCCTGAGAGTAATAGATCTGATGTTGCATCTTCATTAGATGTAGCCAGACTGCAGGAACATTTACTTGAACCATTACTTGGTATTTCGGATCAACGCACGGATAAAAATCTATTTTTTGTTGGGGGAATCAGGGGCACCAACGAACTGGAGAAGCTTGTTAATTCCGGCAAAGCTGATATGGCAATCAGCATGTATCCGACCAACATTCGTGAGCTGGTTGATGTTTCTGATGCAGGATTACTGATGCCTCCTAAATCAACCTGGTTCGAACCTAAGTTACGATCCGGATTTTTAATTCATACTTTTTAACTCACACTCACTTATTACATGAAACGCGCTCATAATTTTAGTGCAGGTCCAGCTGCTTTACCACTGGAAGTTTTAGAACAAGCTCAATCTGAACTATTAAACTACAACGGAACCGGCTCTTCTATAATGGAAATGAGTCATCGTGGGCCGGACTACACCAAAGTAAATACAGATGCTACCGAAAGCCTTAAAAACATCCTTGGTCTTGGAGATGATTTTGAGGTTGTATTCCTTCAGGGTGGTGCAAGTTTACAATTTCTTCAACTTGCGATGAACTTTCTAAATGAAGGTGATACAGCTGATTACATCAATACAGGTGCGTGGTCCCAGAAAGCAATTAAAGAAGCAAAGAGATTCGGAAACGTAAATATTGCTTTCAGCAGTGAGGATTCTAACTTTAGCAGAGTACCAACTTCCGGAGATCTGAATTTAACTCCTGATGCCAATTTTGTTCATTATACTTCCAATAATACAATTTTTGGTACGCAGTTCCCTTCTGAACCTGAAACCAACGGTGTGCCTTTAATTTGTGATGCTTCTTCAGATTTTCTTTCCCGCCCTATCAACATTGATAAGTATGGATTAATCTATGCAGGTGCACAAAAGAATCTGGGGCCATCCGGTGTTGCTGTAGTTATTATCAGAAAAGATTTTTTGGCTAAGATCAGCAAATCTGATATTCCAACTATGCTTGATTACCGAACACACACTGCCAAGTTGTTTCATACTCCGCCAACATTTACTATTTATTTGGTAAGCTTAGTTCTTAAGTGGCTGGAGAATAAAGGTGGCCTTAAGCATTTTGAAAAAGTGAACACCGAAAAAGCTGAACTTCTTTACAGCACTATCGATTCGGATGATTTTTATCGCGGAACTGCTGAGCTTGAATCCCGATCAAAAATGAACGTAACCTTCCGTTTACCTTCTGAAGATCTGGAACAACAATTCTTATCAGAAGCAAAAACTCACGATCTTGTTGCTCTTAAAGGACACAGAAGTGTGGGTGGTATCAGAGCCAGTATTTACAATGCTTGTGAGTTGAGTAGTGTAAAAGCTTTGACTGATTTCATGAAAGATTTCAGAAGCAAGAATGGATAAATTTAGTAATTAGTACTTAGATGTTAGAACGTATAAACAGCCTAACATCTAAGTACACAATACTAGTTACTAATTTAGTCCCAACATCGATAATACGTGATCGAGTGCAAAGGGAACAAAAGCCAGCATGTAAATCACTCCCCATGCAGCGCCTGCAATATGAGCTTCATGATTAATAGTTCCTTCCTTTTTGCTCGCGTAAATGCTGTATCCGATAAAGGCTACTCCAAATAACAGCGCCGGAATTTCTATAGGAATTAACATCAGGTAAAGAGGCTCAAATGGGAATAAGAGAATAAAGCCAAACAGAACAGCTTCAACTGCTCCCGAAGCACCCAGTGTTGCATACTGTGGATTGTCTTTATGTTTTATTAAAGACGGAATTGAGGATGCGATCAAACCGGTAAAATAGAGTCCCAGAAACTGAACCTCTCCAATCTGCATTTCTAAAACAGGCCCAAAGAAAAAGAGCGTTATCATATTAAATAACAAATGAGATACGCTTCCATGAACGAAGCCGGATGTTATCAACTCGTACCAAGACTTGTTCCTGATGGTCCGGTAAGGCATCATCATCCCAACTTCAATTACTTTTGGATTCATAAATAACCCAACAAGAGAAACAATCGCATTGGCTGCAATCAGATAATAAGTAATATACATTCTGTAGATAAATTAGATTAACAAGAAGATACAGCCCTTATAATCCTGACCAAAATTAAAACAAAAACCCGCTTGATAGAAATCAAGCGGGCTTACCTACAACCTGAACAATTTAACTAAGCTACAACAACTATTTCGGATCTACAGCAGAGTAAACACCCTTTGGTTGGTCCCTCACCAAACCTTCAGGTGTTTATTACTGCTGTTAATTTTAATCTTCAGTTAAAGAGTAGGTTGTATTTCCATTACCGGAACTCAACAATTTTTCGATTCGTGATAATCTAATCTCAAGTTCTTGCTGTTTGTCAACTTTAGCCTGAAGTGTGGCATTATCATTTTTTAATTCCTGCAGTTCAAGATTCAAAGCTTTTACGGCTTCGATCAGCACCGCTGTCATTTGTGCATAATTCACGGATTTCATGCCGTTTTCATCAGTCCGTACAAACTCAGGATAGATTTTCTCTACTTCCTGTGCAATCACACCAATTTGTGGATCTTCGTTAGATACATCTGTCTTCCACGTGTATGAAACTCCACGCATTTCCATAGTTTTCTCAAGAGCATTATCTAAAGTTCTGATGTCTTTTTTCAATCGTTCATCAGAAGACTGATTCAATGTTCCTGAAATATTGATATTTCCGTTTCCGCCGTCTAATAAGATGGTTTCCTGACTTGTTTGTCCAACAATATTCGTCTTCTTCAGACTCACAGCTCCCCATTCATCCGTACCATCTGAAGCTACATGAATCTCTGCATTTGTGAGATACCATCCATCTCCACTAGGGGTACTTCCGAAAATGTTTAAGAATGCCAGATCATTATTCTCCCAAGACTGACCTCCGTATTGGAAATTCGGGCTTGTGTCTCCAAACATCGTTACCTGTGAAGATTCACCAGAAGGGTCATTGCCGGCTGGGTCATTCGAAATATGGATATTTAATAAAGCTCCCAATCCACTTTCTTGTCTGGCTAGTGAGCTCATTTCAAACCATGATCTGCCACCTTCTGCAGCATTCTGAATTCCAAACTGGAGTGGTACATAGAAATTTTCGTTCTTATAAATATCCATGTAGAAATAGCCGCCATTCATTCCTGTAGCCCGTTCTCCATTTGCATAGTCTGCATTTGCAACCTGTGCACCTCCTTTATTGAACCAATTATATACGAATCCCGTCCCTTCTGAGTCAACATCACCATATTGCAAGGCTCTTCTTGACAGAGTTACAAAATTTCCATCCTGATCAGTGTTACGAAGAAATCCCGGATAGAAAGCTGTACTCCTCTGATACTCTGCTTCAGGTTGAGCTGAAATGAATAATGAATCCAGAGTTTGCCCGTTTGCACTTCCGCTTCCAACAGAACCAAAAATATTTCCGTTAACGGTAAGGTCTCCATTAATTATTGAGTGACCGTTCAAGATAGCAGCTGTATCACCTTCAGCAATAATTGCAATGTTTGATGTTCCATTAAAAGCTTGTGCACGTAAACCAATATTATTATTAGCTCCTGTTGCAACAACTTCTGCTCCCGTATTCTCTGTGAGCGAATTAAATGCCTCTGCACGTAACCCAATATTTCTTCCTTCAGCACTGGTTCTTGAAGTACCAATCAATCCAAAATTTCTGAGGCTACCGTTTTCTCCGGCAGAAATTCCTTGGGCACCAGTGTTACCATTTAAGTTTCCATAAGCCTGGAAGTATCCACCTAAGTTAAAGGAACCAAAATCTCCGTTTTCTGGATCTGTATCAGACTCACCATTTCCATCTCCTGCAGCAAGTCCAAAAACGCCGTAGTTATATTTAGCTTTAGAAGCTGCTTGTCCATGAACTCCTCTTCTAACACCTCCGGTAGCATCAAAATTTACAGCGCCTCCAAATAGACCAAAATGGTCTCCGGTTCCTGAGCCATTTGCCATTCCGTAAGTCCCTCTTTGGTTATTCGAATTAGATGCATCACTTATTGCTTCTCCCCAAATAGCACCGTTAAATCCACTAGATCTACTAAATACCTGAAATGGTTTTGCTGTCTTATCACCCTCTATACTGATAATCAATGAGGAGTCTGCATTTTCGGTATTTAAATCTATATTCAATGGTATCTCTGTACCTGTGCTACTTCCCTCAACCGCTTTTTGAGCAACTAGTGCATAAGGAACAGAAAGTAATCTTGTAGTCCCCAGATCCTCATATTCAGTACCTCCGGCAGGATCTATAGCTAGTTTCACGAAATAATTATCGTTTCCGAAATCAATCGCTGAAAAATCGTTTCCTTCAGATGCAGTTCCTTCTCCAATTACGATCTGGATTAGTCCCAAAGGATTCGTTGTCACAGTATGCGCTTCTTCATAAACGGGATTCCCGTCTTCTGTTCCTTTAATGATAGAAACTTGTACCCCTAAAGCTTGTTCAGCTAAAATATCTCCTGTTGCTCCCCGAGCAACCGCCTGAAAATTGAAGCCTTGTGGAACCTGTGCGTAAGCACTGACTGCTGTCACAAGAACTACGATAAAACTAAATACTATCTTTTGTAGAATTGATTTCATGACTTTTTATTTATTTGATTAATAACATTCTTTGTGATTTGAGCACTCTTCCGCCAACACGAAGTGTGTAGAAATACACTCCACTCGAAAGGTTAGCGGCTTGAAACTGTACGGAATGATTACCCGCTGTTTTTCTTTGATTCACCAATGAAGCAACCTTCTTTCCCAGAATATTGAATACATCTATTGAGACATCTGAGGCTTTTGGTAAAGCATAATTTATAGTTGTAGAAGGGTTAAAAGGATTTGGATAATTCTGACTTAAGCCAAACTCTTTAGGTAAGTCTCCCTGTTCATCAATAGAAGTTGGGATAACAGGAAGATCCGGAATAGAAACCACGATCAGGCTCATTGACTCATTCCCAAACTCGCCAACAATTGTTTCTCCGGCTGAAAAGACCAGAGATACGTTATTATTGGATACAAATCCTGAAGCCGGCAAAATCCCACTTTGAGAAAATACACTTATTGGCATTAATACGATTAGGCAAACTATATAAAAACAAGACTTATAATTCATAATATTCAATTTGGTTGTCGCTAACGTACTCTAATGCATCTATTTTTTCACTACCCATTTGGGTGGTATTTAGGTATATGAATTGTTTATCTTCACAGTGAAAACTCATCATCTATCTATGCGATTATTAAAACATGTGCTTCTGTGTGTAGTAACACTCATGTTTCTTATGTCTTGTGGCGCAACACGGCGGACATCTAATACAGGAGATGCGAATAGCACTGTAACTACATCTACATCCTCATTACCCACTAAAAAAGGGCGGTTAATTGAAACAGGAGTCGCAAGTTGGTACGGCCCCAATTTTAATGGTCGTTTAACGGCTAATGGAGAAACCTTTGATATGAATGGAATCTCTGCTGCCCATCGCACACTTCCGTTCAATTCAGAAGTTATTGTAGTAAATGAGGACAATGGAAAATCAATCCGTGTAAGAATTAATGATCGGGGTCCTTTTGCTAAAGACAGGATCATTGACTTATCAAAAGGAGCTGCTCAGGCTGTTGATATGATAGGTCCCGGAACCGCCAATGTTAAACTTTATCTTGTTAAAGGCGACCTCAAGAACTCAAGAGTCACTGATCTTAAAGTTCCTACCTACACTGTTCAGCTAGGCTCTTATAATGACCTCGCACCGGCTCAAACACAATCCAACAAAATAAAAGGCAGCCGAGTTGAAACTCTGAATCTAAACTCGGGAACGGTATACAGAATCTACTACGGACTTTATAAAGACCGTAGTAAAGCTGAAAAAGATATGCGGAGCCTTAAAAGACAAGGATTTAACGGTTTTATAAAACAAATCGAAAACGATTAATTAACCCGGGATTGATTCCGTGTGTTTTTCGGTTTAGCGATTGAACCGAATAAAAATTCAGCATGAAAAAAAAGATCATTGTTATTGGAAGTGGTTTCGGAGGATTAGGAGCGGCTTCTCGTTTGCTATCTGCCGGACATGATGTTACCGTTTTAGAAAAGAGAGATAAACTTGGGGGACGTGCTTATGTTTATGAGAAAAACGGATTTAAATTTGATGGAGGTCCTACAGTAATTACTGCTCCATTTATGTTTGATGATATCTGGGAAGCTGCCGGTAAAAAAAGATCTGATTATGTAGAATTTGTTCCATGTGATCCTTTCTACAGAATATTCGACCATAATGGCGAAAAATTTGATTATAACAATGATCATGAATTTACGATCAAAGAAATTGAGAAAAGAAGTCCGGGTGATGTAGCCGGTTACGAAAAGTTCTTAAAAACTACTAAAGCCATTTTTCAAAAAGGATTTGTGGAGCTTGCAGATCAGCCTTTTTTGAAGTTTATGGATATGATGAAAGTTGCTCCTGATCTCATCAAGCTACAATCCTATAAAACCGTTTATAAATATGTTTCTAAGTTTATAAAAGATGATTTTTTACGTCAATGCTTTTCATTTCATCCATTATTAGTAGGAGGTAATCCTTTTGATACTACTTCCATTTATGCAATGATCCATTACTTGGAAAGAGAATGGGGCGTTCATTATGCAATGGGCGGCACCGGAGCGATCGTGAATGCATTTGAAAAATTGATTACCGAACAGGGAGGCAAATTCCATCTGCAAACAGAGGTAGATGAGATTCTGGTTAAGAACGGCAAAGCAAACGGAGTACGTTTAAAAGATGGTGAGATTCTTGAGGCAGACATTGTAGTTTCGAATGCTGATGTTGGATTCACTTATAAGAATATGATCGACTCCAAGCACAGAAAAAAATATACTGATAAAAAGGTCGATCGTACTAAGTACAGCATGTCTCTTTTTGTGATCTACTTTGGGACTAAAAAACGATATTTGGATTCTGGCTTAGCACATCACAACATCATTCTTGGTAAGCGCTACAAAGGTTTACTGGATGATATCTTCCATAAGAAACACGTAGCCGATGATTTCTCTTTGTATCTGCACATGCCAACAATAACAGATTCAAGTATTGCTCCTGAAGGACACGAAGGCTTTTATGTGCTCTCTCCTGTTCCTCATCTAGACAGTGGCACTGATTGGAATGAGTTTGCTCCTAAATATCGTGATGCTATTATGAATTTCTTGGAAGAGAATTACCTTCCCGATCTGCAAGAAAATTTAGTAGCTGAGCACTATATCGATCCGATCCATTTCAGAGATGTTTTAAACAGCCATAAAGGATCTGCATTTTCTGTGGAACCGATTTTGACTCAATCAGCATGGTTTCGTCCTCATAATAAATCAGAAGATGTGGATGATCTGTATTTCGTTGGAGCAGGAACTCACCCCGGTGCAGGACTTCCCGGCGTTCTTTCATCCAGTATTATCGCTCAGGATTTGATAAATAAGAGTAGCTAAGAATTCTTTAATTGTGAATTGTGTCTAAATTGATTCGACTTAAAAAGCTTCAAAAAAACGAATTTAAAGGATGGCATATCCATCATATGGATTGGAATCATAATAACAATGATGATTCCAATCTAATTTTAGTTCACCCTGAAGTTCACAAAATTATACTAACACAAGTGTACATGATGAATGGGAAGTAAGATTACTTAATAAAATTTTTTTACTCTCTAAAAAATATTCAATTGATGAAATAAGAGCTCTTTTAAAATCTGATCCTAAACTAGAAGAATTCAATTCGGATAACTTTCAAAGCTTACCGCATCCAAAGTATGATCAAGGTATTTTTGAACAATTAATTTTAGAACTCAAATAATTACTTAATCAACACCATTCTTTTACTAGTCGATAAATCTTGCGTTTGCAACTGATAAATGTATACCCACTTGCTAAATGACTCACATCAAAATTGACTGTATAAAAACCTGAAGTCTGTGTCTTGTTTACTAACTCAGAAACTTTTCTACCAATGATGTCATATACAAACAACTTGACGTCCTGAGTCTTCGAAATCTCATAAGAAATATTCGTAGATGGATTAGGATAGTCTTTTAAATAGTCAGCAACTTCATTAGCCTTTATCAAAAGCATAATACTTAATTATATCCTATTTGCCGTCCAAACAAAAAATACCATTTAAATGACTTTGACTTAAAAATAAGTTAAATTTACGCAATTACTTATAGTTATTTTAAACTAATTTATCAGGTATGAAGCGCTTCTTTATATTACTTTTTGCACTGACTATACCCACCTTATCTTTAGCTCAGTCGTACTCTTGTGATGACATATTGATACCTACTAAGGTTATTTCAGATAAAAGCTACCATTCAAAGCTAGTTATTTTAAATGAAATAGTAGAAGCTATTGATAATGATAAGACAATTGATGCTAGTGGTTTCTTTGAATCTATATCACCACAAGGATATTTCAGCGCCGATGCTTCTTATTATCAAAAAAAAGAATTTTCAAAAAGGGCTAGAAGTACTTTTAATCTTTCTGAAGCCAAAAGCTATAGAGATCAATACGCATTCATGGGGCTTACAGATGATCAATCTGAAAAGTGGCTAACTTGTGTTACTGGAGAACAGCAGTTTAGCGCGAAGTTTATAGTAACAGAAGAGGGCTCAAATGACTTCGATTTGGCTGTATTCTATAGAAATCAATTGACTAGTGATAAATTGATTATAAAAGTTAAGGAGCAAACCAATATTACTTTTATCAATGAAAGCATTGATGATAGTTTAAATAGGGGAATTCATCACTTTTCCTTTAAACGAAAAGTCAGCAATCGTCCAGCTAAACTAATCGTGAACTACACCTATGGAGAATATTCTGAAGATTATAAAATATATCTCCAACCTTTTAAAAACATCCCCAGGACCCCTGAAAATGAAATAACTCTAAGTTATATAATTAAGACTAATGTGAATTGCAATGAACCCTATGTTTTGGTTAGAAATAAATCTTTTGAAGTTCCAAAACAAAAAGATAAAGAGCTTCCATACCCCATTAGAACACTATCTCACGGTGGTCCCTTAGATTTCAAACTATATGTAAATGGTGAGGGTCATTTTAGAGGCTACGTTTTTTATCACCCAGATCAAGATACAGAGGATAATGGCTTTAGAAGCTCTATTTCCTCAACCGCTATTACTAAACACGGTAGTACATTTGTATTTGATATCTCAACTCAATCGAACAACATTAGAAAATGTAATTAACAGAAAATTATGATCCTATCGCAAGCCCGCTGGAGTTGTTTCTACGTCTCTGGCTAATCACAACAAACTATCGGAAAGAATAACCCTATTAGTATAGCCAATGTCTACATGTCCATTTTGTAAATGTATGCAACAACTTGTTTAAAAGACAAAAAATTACGACAATAATAACTGATATTAGAGAAAAATAGAATTCTGCCTTTTTTCTAATTTATCTTTCCGTTTTTTCTTTCTCTCTCAAACAGTTTGCTCAGTACTCATACCTTACTTTTAAAAAAACGAGGTTCTTTTTTTTGACATGCATAAATTTTTCCATTGCTTCATCATTAATAATAACAACTAATTGTTATTGCTATACACTTTTTTTGCAATGCGTAAGAGATAATCATTCGACTCTATTATTTGTACAAGTTTTGTATCATCTATTTCTCTTTAATTCTCTTTATTTCATATTAAGCCTGTATTAATGCCATTTTACGTAGCATTTTATAGAAAATAGAAAGTAGTAGAGAGCACATTTGTATTACTCTCGGAAATCCCATAGAAATTGTAGACGAAGTTTTAGCAGATTCATCTAAATTTGATGAATTATTTAACTGTTATTTCAGTGATGATGAAGTAGTCCGATTAAGGGTTTCAAATGCCATGAAAAGAGTTTGTAAGGAACAACCTGAATTGCTCATTCCATATCTGGATCGCTTTTTAAATGAAATCGCTGATATAGACCAAGCTTCAACTCAATGGACTTTAGCTCAGCTTTTCCTGTTGCTTGAAAGCGATTTGTCGGAATCACAAAAACGGAAAGCAAAAGAAATCATTAAGAATAATCTGGCTAATCACAACGACTGGATTGTTCTGAATACCTCAATGGAAACTCTTTTTCAATGGTCCAAAGAAGATGAGGATTTAAGAAAATGGCTTCTTCCTCATTTGGAAAAACTGAGTAAAGATAATAGAAAGTCAGTTTCGAAAAGAGCTTCCAAATTTCTTGATTTGATAAATTAAGCTTGTTTTATACACTGAAATTATTTCTCTCTTCCAGCTGTTAAATCAGTATGTTTACAACCAAGTACGAAGATATTTTAGAGCAAATTGATCAGGTTGATCCTGTCAGTTATGGCAATACACGAAATTTTATTGACGGCAATGTAAGTAAGTTATCGCCCTATATTTCACGAGGTGTTATTACCACCAAACAAGTAATGAAGCGAACTTTGGATCGTGGCTTCGATCCTGATGACATAAAAAAGTGGCTACAGGAATTAGCATGGCGAGATTACTGGCAGCTAATTTGGGTTGAGAAAGGTAATGAGATCAATTCCGATCTCAGAAGAATGCAGCCGGATGTTGACAACCATCAAATGCCAAAAGTGATTGTTGAAGCGAATACTGGGATCAGAGCTATTGATGATGCCATTCAAGAGTTCTACGAAACCGGATATCTCCACAATCATGTTCGAATGTATATCGCAGCAATTTGCTGTTCAATCGGAGGAAGTCACTGGAAAGTGCCTGCGCAATGGATGTACTATCATTTAAAAGATGGAGATTGGGCAAGCAACGCACTTAGCTGGCAGTGGGTGGCAGGATCAAACAGTAATAAAACCTACGTTGCTAATCAGAATAACATCAACAAATATTGCTATACCGATCAAAAAGACACTTTTTTGGATGTACCTTATGAAGCTTTCGATTCCATGAAGATTCCAGATATTCTAAGGGATCTGACCTCACCGAATCTAAAAACACCTCTTCCTGAATCAGATGAATTGAATATAAATTCTGATAAACCCACTTTGATCTATAATTTCTACAATATGGATCCCACTTGGAGAGAGGGCGAGGATGCAAATCGAATTCTATTGATCGAACCTTCCGTTTTTCAGAAATATCCGGTGTCGGAAGATTCAATTAAGTTCATGTTAGATCTGGGTGAGAATATCCCGAATCTTCAGACCTACGTTGGAGAATTTGATTACTTAAAGAACGAGTTTTCATTAAATGAAGAAGATATTTATTACAAAGAACATCCTTTGAATAATTACTCCGGAAATGAACACCCCAGAGACTGGATGTTTTCTGTAAAGGGATATTATCAGTCGTTTTTCAAGTTCTGGAATAAAGCTAAGAAAGAGCTCACGCGGCCAAAAGATCTGTTTGATGGCGCATAAAAAAGAACACCTCCCTGAAAAAATTTGTCCTGTTTGTGGACTTCCATTCACTTGGAGGAAGAAATGGGAGAAGGATTGGGATAATGTGAAGTACTGTAGTGAGCGGTGCAGGAGGAATAAAAAAATGAAAACTACTAAATAATGACCCTCCCCTCAATCCCCTCCAAGGAGGGGAAGCTATTTAAATTAGATCCATACTAATTTAAAAAGTCTTCCTCCACTTGGGGAGGAAACAAAGGAGAGGGTAAAATTTACTATGAAATCTGTAAACCTGATATTTCCGCATCAGCTTTTTGAAAAGAGCCCACTTTTGGACAATGGCTTTTCAATTTATTTGATAGAGGAAGAACTATTCTTCAAGCAGTATAAATTTCATAAACAGAAGATCGCTTTTCATCGGGCGACTATGAAGTTCTACGAATCTTGGTTAAAGGATCAGGATCGAGATGTTGAATATGTTGAAGCACAGGATGAAAAATGTGATGTCAGAAAACTGATTTCTTTTCTTGCGGAGGAAGGCATTGAAAAGATCTGCTTTTTAAATCCTACAGATAATTGGCTGGAGAAACGAATCACTGATTCTGTTAATAAAAATGATACCGAAATAGAAGAATATGAAAATCAGTTGTTCCTGAATACCCGAGATGATCTACAAGATTGGTTTGGCTCTAAAGAAAAGAAATTCTTTCAGACTTCATGGTATAAAGAAGAACGTAAAAAACGCGGGATTTTGATCGAAGGAGATGATAATCCTGTGGGTGGCGACTGGACTTACGATAAGGACAACCGAAAGAAATACCCAAAGAAGAAAACTCCGCCGAATGTAGAATTCCCTGAAGAAACCGACTTCTACAAAGAAGCTCGTGAATATGTAGAAGAACATTTTTCATATAATTACGGAGAATTGGTAGAGATTCAACTTTATCCCACCGATTTCAAAAGCTCAGAAAAGTGGTTGCAACAGTTTCTTGAGCAACGGTTTGATGAATTTGGTCCTTATGAAGATGCCGTTGTTTCTGACAAACGAATTCTGAATCACAGTGTGCTAACTCCTATGATGAATGTGGGTTTACTAACCCCACAATTTGTGATTGATGAAGCACTGAAATATGCGGAAAAACATGATGTAAGAATTAACTCCTTAGAAGGATTTGTTAGACAGATCATAGGTTGGCGTGAATTTATGCGAGGATTGTACGAGAAGAAAGGAACTCAGGAGCGAACCGAAAATTTCTGGGGATTTGATCGTAAAATACCTGACTCTTTCTACGATGGATCAACTGGAATTGAACCTGTTGATGATGCCATCAAAAAAGTACTTAAAACCGGATATAATCATCACATCGAACGACTGATGATCCTTGGTAATTTTATGTTGCTCTGTGAAATTCATCCCGATGAAGTGTACAAATGGTTTATGGAAATGTATATAGATGCTTACGACTGGGTGATGGTTCCAAATGTCTATGGAATGAGTCAATTTGCGGATGGAGGACTAATGGCAACTAAACCGTACATCAGCAGCAGTAATTACATTAAAAAAATGAGTGATTACGGAAAAGCAGATTGGAATGAAACTTGGGATGCGTTATTCTGGAGATTCATGCATATGCATCGTGATTTCTTTGAAGGAAATCCAAGATTGAATATGCTGCTAAGTAATTTGGACAAGATGGATGAAGAGACTTTACAGAGTCGCTTGGATACAGCGGAAGAGTTTTTGGAGAAGCTGTGAATGTAGCTGGATATTAGTTATTGGTTATTAGTACTTCTCCCAATAACTAATAACCTTTAACTAACCTTCCTTCATAATCCATCGGGAAAACCGTATATTTAACTCTCTAAAAATTTGAATTTCAAAACGGAAAGCAGAAACCATGGCAACAGGATTTTTTAACGTTCCACCGGCAATCAACGAACCTATCTTGAGCTACGCTCCGGGTTCTCCTGAAAAAGAAGAACTTCAGGCTGCACTTAAAGAAGCTCGATCAAAAGAAATTGACGTTCCAATGTATATCGGAAGTGAATTAGTTACTACCGATAACAAAAAGCCAATGTCTCCACCACATGACCACAAGCATATTTTAGGTCATTTTTCTGAAGGTGATGCTTCTCATGTTAAGCAGGCCATTGATGCCGCTATGGAAGCTAAAGCAGATTGGGCAAATATGGGTTGGGAACACAGAGCCAGCATTTTCCTGAAAGCTGCTGAATTGATCGCTGGTCCATATCGTGCAAAATTAAATGCCGCTACAATGTTAGGGCAATCTAAAAATGCATTTCAAGCTGAAATTGATTCTGCATGTGAGATCATCGATTTCTTAAGATTCAATGTTGAGTACATGACTCAAATTTATTCTCAGCAACCGGAATCATCAGATGGCGTTTGGAACAGATTGGAACAACGTCCGTTGGAAGGATTCGTATTTGCACTTACTCCATTCAATTTCACTGCAATTGCAGGTAACTTACCAACTTCTGCAGCGATGATGGGTAACACCATTGTTTGGAAGCCTGCTTTTACGCAGATCTATTCTGCAAATGTATTGATGGAAGTGTTCCGCGAAGCCGGTGTTCCTGATGGCGTGATCAATTTGATCTACGTGGACGGACCAACAACCGGAGATGTAATTTTCTCACACGAAGAATTTGGTGGAATTCACTTTACAGGAAGTACCGGAGTATTCCAGCATATTTGGAGAACTATTGGTGAGAACATCAAAAAATATAAGTCTTACCCAAGAATTGTAGGTGAAACCGGCGGAAAAGATTTCATCATGGTTCACAAATCATCCAGAGCAAAACAAGTCGCAACCGCAATTACCCGTGGTGCTTTTGAATTCCAGGGACAAAAATGTTCCGCGGCTTCCAGAGCATATATTCCTTCTAACCTTTGGGAAGATGTGAAGAATTATGTGATCGAAGATCTTAAGTCATTCAAAATGGGTGGCACGGAAGATTTCAGTAATTTCATAAATGCTGTTATTGATGAGAAGTCATTCGATAACATCGCCAGCTACATCGACAATGCAAAAGCAAGTGACGATGTGGAAGTGATCGCAGGTGGTAACTACGATAAGTCGAAAGGATATTTCGTAGAGCCGACTGTTCTGCTTTCTAAAGATCCAAAATACACCACAATGTGCGAAGAGATCTTTGGACCGGTTATTACCATTTATGTGTACGACGAAGACAAATTCGAAGAAACACTTGAGTTGGTGGATAACACTTCTCCTTATGCATTGACAGGCTCTATTTTCAGTCAGGACAGATACATGATCGAGCTTGCAACCAAGCGGTTGGAGCAATCTGCCGGAAACTTCTACATCAATGATAAGCCGACCGGCGCCGTTGTTGGTCAGCAGCCATTTGGTGGAGCAAGAGGCTCAGGAACTAACGACAAAGCGGGATCTATGATCAACTTGTTACGTTGGGTTTCTCCAAGAACGATCAAGGAAACTTTTGTAACCCCAACGGATTATAGATATCCGTTTTTGGGTGAAGAATAGTCGCTGACTTTAATCAGTGATTAATTGATTTGAAAGCCTCGCATTTTTTAATGTGGGGCTTTTTGATTTCAATGAATAATTTCTTTCACGATAAATAGTTAATGATATATGCATAACTATCTTATACTATTACTTACTCTATTCTTGATTGGTAGTATTGGGTCAGATTTCAAAAATAGAACTGCTCAAGTACCTGATGAAATAATCTATAACGGAAAGAAATTCGATCTCAATTCTACTCCTCTTGAAACCTTCTTTGAAAGGTATCCTGAGAAAAAACCAAAGACAGATATTATTTCATCTGCTAACTGGAGAGGCTATGTTGCTAAGTTTGAAATTTTAGAAAATGAATTTTATGTAACAGATATAGAAATCACAGTTAGTGACAAAGAACATGATTCATATCCTTACAAGCAAAAATCCGTTTTTAAAGAAGTTTTCCCTGAAGCATCAAAAGTTAAACTCGACTGGTACAACGGTATACTGATATTGCCATATGGTAAATTGCGAAATTACGTGCATATGGGGTTTGCATCAACTTATAGTAAATATTGGCTTCTCGAAATAAAAAATGGTGTTCTTACTGAAGCAAGAAACTATAATTACAAAAAATTTGCACAGTTCAAGAAAAGGCAATTTGATAAATTCAAAAAGACACAAGGATACAAAGATTTACGCGAATCAATAAAAAAAGATGATCCAAATTATGATGATAAATTCTTAGATGACTTTCTAAAAGATTTTGTTATTAATTATACAACTGAGTTTTTGGATGATTAGATAATGCATTCTCAAAAGATGGAGGATGTGTGAGGTTTAGAAATTAATAAACTTCACACTTCCCTCGGATTATCCAAAGAACTGTTTGGATAATCATCTCCCTTCGAAGGGAGATTTTTTTCTTTCAAAGTCATTCAGGGCTTAATCCCAAATCTGTAGTGAGCAGAAATGGGACAGCCTGTATTTGCGAACCCATCTCTGTCTCTTCCCTTCGCCAAGGGAAGAGGACTTGTTAACGAAATTATAGCTGAGTAAAAGAGTCTCTCTCCCTATTGATAGGGAGAGAAAAAGAGTGGGTCAGAAAAACTTGTTTGGAATCCTGTAAGATCCTTCGTTCCGAAACTTCGGAATCAGGATGACGAACTATTCAACATTGAATATTCCTTGTTGAATATTCTTTAGTTTTTTCTCTTCCCCGGTTTATACGTCTCTTCCGCTCTGGCTTCTACATCTTCTCTGTAATAGGCTACATCTTTGAAATTGGCATTGATATAAGGTTCTGCCTGATCAAAGAAGTGAGGCGAATCAGGATCTCCACTTTGTCCACCGGCGAGGATACTTTTCGCTTTTAAACTATCTCCAAATTCTACAACAGCCACAAAGCTGTTTCCTGAAGTTCCGTAGATCTTTTTGGTGTCGTAGGTTCGAGCCCCATAAGAAGCTAACGCTCCCCATCTGCCGGAGGCAAAACCGACGGGTAAACTAGGTTGATCATCATCAAAGTTAGGAGCAATATTTCCATTTAGTCTTTGGAATCGGTTTACTTCTCCCCACGCCGTGTTCCAGCTTCCGAAATCTTCATCAAGCTGATCTAAAGTGGCTTTCAGAATTTCCAATCGCTCTTTAAAAGGAGCTTTAGTTCCGTAATAAGAAAATCGCTCCATGAAGTTCAATCCATCAGGAGCCTCACCGTTTCTCATGTAATTGATCCCATAAAAATGAGCGATGGTCATGGCAACTGATTCTGCGTTTGTTTCAAAGTTCCAATTTCTTAGTACATCGATCGCTTCTTCAGGAACTCCGTATTTATTGTTAGAGCGATCATAAGCACGAACTACTCCGGGAATCAACTCTTCAAAAGCGGGAACTCTGGGTGAGTAAGCGAGATCAATCAATCCGTCTAATGTTAAATTCTCTGCTTCTGCTAAAAGATCCTGAGCATGTACACCTCTGAAGTTTTCAGGAATTCGAGACATGTAATTCGGATAATCTTCTTTCTTTGGACTGAATTCCGCTGCAGCTGTAAAAGGAGTCGAGTTCGCATTTTGGATCCAGCCATTACCTGGGTTCAGCAAAGTGATTGCTTCGTCTACCGGATGAAGTCCCTGCCAATCGGTTGCAGGATCGCTTCCATCTACAGGCTGGGTATAATCGAATTGAGTATCACGAATCGGTATAAAATTCCCGTGATAGTAAGCGATATTTCCTTCTGAATCAGCGAATACAGTGTTGTTTGATGAATTGGTTTTGATCTCCATCATCTCATTGAATTCTGCATGATTCGCTTTCTTTGTTCTGGTATAAGATTGTTCCAATGCTTTAACCGGTTCCCACATCATTGCCGTTGCTACCCATTGATCATCTATCATGTGTGTGATCGGTCCGTGGTGTGTTCGATACATCGGAAAAATTTTCTCCAGCATCTTGCCGTCTTCCTGATATTTCAAAGTGACTGAATCTGTCTCAACTTCTCTCCACTCTTCCCCATATTTGTACATGAGATTTCCATCACGCTCTTCGATAGTTTCTTTGAATTCATCGATCACATCTGTGTAAGTAGAAGTGTGCATCCAACCGGTATTCTCATTAAATCCCTGATAGATAAAAAACTGTCCCCAGGTTACTGCACCATATGCATTCAACCCTTCTTCACTAACCGCATGAACTTCTCCACGGAAATAAAAAGATGTATGAGGATTGATCAGCAACATGGCATTTCCGGATTCGGTAAGTTCACCCGAAATTGCAATCCCGTTTGATCCTTTTGGTTCTTCATACGGATCAACAACAGTTAAACCGTTTCCGAACTCGTTCAACGAAAGAGAAGCTTTGTCTTCGTAAAAGGCTTTAATTCTTCTGGTTGAAACGCGTTCAATATCTCCACCAATAGAACCTTCGCTGAAGTACATCGGCATCCACGGTTCAAATTTTTCTAACAGCATTGGTTCAACTTCAGGATGAGTAGCCAGATAATAATTCAATCCATCGGCCCAGGCGTCGCACAATTCTTTAAGCCAATCCGGAGCGTTGTTATAATTTTGAATAGCTTCTTCTTTGGTCATGAATAACCGAGCACGAAGATCGCTGTAAAGAGCATCCTCACCTTCTACTTCTGCAAGCCGGCCAATAGCCCACACGTAGTTTCTTTCAATTCGGGGAAAGTCATCTTCAGCCTGAGCATACATCAATCCAAAAACAGCATCTGCATCCGTCTTGCCATACACATGAGGAACTCCGAAATCGTCACGCATTATGGTGATGTTATCAGCTTGTTGTTTCAGACGATTTAGTTCAGGATCACATGCCCCAAAAAAAAACAAAAGTGCAAATACAGGAAGGAAAAGCTTTTTCATAGCAAAGTTTAGTTAGTTATTGCTGTGAAAGTAGGCAGAGCCGGTAAGAAAAGAAAAAAGAACACCGGGATTTAAAAGGATTTACAGAAAGAAACTAGAATTTCACTTTTCACTTTTCACTTTTCACTTTTCACTTTTCACTTTTCACTTAAAAGTTACCACAACATCATCTTCATACAGAATACACTGCCGCCGCTTTTCAGATATTCAGCAGTACTGAATTCATGCACATTAAAATCGTGATCTCTTAATTTCTGGTTTACATCCGTGCAACCTTGCTGAATAAACACATTTTTGCCGTCAGGAGATGTTGCGTTACAGGCAAAAAGTTCCTCTGCTTCATATTTAGATGCTTCAATAACATTGTCGAATAAAGCATGGATCAGATCCAGTCCATTTTTGGTAAATGCTTTCGGATAGATCAGCGCCGTTTTTTGATCCAGAATACATAAACAAGTATCTAAGTGATAGAATTTTTCGTTCAAAAGCTCTAATCTAATTACCGGCACATCATACATATCAGCTATCAAATCGTACACTTCTTGAGAGGAACGGAACCCGTACCCACCCCAGATCAAACCTGTTTTGTAGTGCCAAAGTGCATCGCCCATTCCCTCAAAATCTTCAAACTTATCTTCATCTAAATGAAATACCTGATAACTGCTGTCTTCATACATTTGCTGAATGTGCGGCACTTCCCCTTTGCGTTGGTCGGCATGCATCACGCTCATCAAAACTTTTTTATTCCCATTCTCATCTATATATGGAAGACTCTGATTTGCGCAAAAAACCATATCCGGCAATCCACGAACGCCTTCAAGTACATGGGTATCAAATCCTAATTCTTCGTAGCCGTTTTTCAGATGCTCCCACTCATCCATCGCAGCCATTTTATCAATTTGTCCCACATGACCTTGCATATGCGGATTAATTACATACTCAACGGCGAAATGGGTTGGTTTTACTAACAACACTTTTTTAGGAGCCGGCATCGGCTTCAGATCAGCTATTGTAAAATCCAGTTCATTTATGGTCGAAATTACTTTTTTCATGTATGTATTTTGAAGATTTGACAGGACATTGAAGATCATAAAAAACTTGTGTCGGAACAAATTTGAAAGAGTTTAATTGTTAATGAAAAGCACAAACAATTCCCTATTTTCCATCAATAAAAAAATTTCATTATCTCTATGTCTACTAAGAATTTGATAATTGCCTTCGGCGGCGTTTCTCCTGAACACGAAGTTTCTGTGCTTTCGGCAATACAAGCTATTTCCAGTATGGAAAACTCTCAGTATAACCTCGTTCCGTTGTATATAAGTAAGTCCGGAAAATGGTTTACAGGCAACCAGCTTTTAGAATTAGAAACTTACAAGGATCTGTCATTGCTGGAAGAAAATGCTCTTCAATGCGCTTTTGTTAAAGATGACATCGGAAGAACGCATCTTAAACAACAAAACTCTTCCGGATTATTTTCAAAGCCGAAATCTTATCCAGTTTATGCAGTAGTTTGCGCTTTTCATGGCAGTGGAGGAGAAAACGGTGCGTTTCAGGGAATTTGTGATTTCTTTAATGTGCCTTATACAGGAAGCGATGTTTTGGCTTCTTCTTTAGGGATGGATAAAGTAAAAGCCAAGCAAGTTTGTGTTGCCAATGATATACCGGTAACAGACAGTCTGGATTTCTATGAATCAAATTGGGAAACAGATCAGGAAACAATAATCAAAGAAGCTGAAATTCTTGGATATCCATTGATAGTTAAGCCATGCAGTTTAGGAAGCAGTATTGGTGTGGCTAAAGCTACTTCAAAAGATGAGTTGATCAACGCCGTTGAAATGGCTTTCCGATACGACGCTCACTTATTGATCGAAGAAGCTGTTCATCCGTTGATGGAAATAAATTGTTCGGTTTTAGGTACCGCGCAGGAATGCCGAGCCAGTGTTTGCGAAAAACCTTTGGGAACCACAGAAACACTTTCTTTTAAAGATAAATATCAAAGCGGAGAAGGTGCGGATAAAGGAATGGCTTCTGCAGATCGTGTTATTCCCGCTGACATCTCTTCTGAACTTACCGAAGAAATCAGAGAACTGGCGATCCGAACTTTTAAGACTTTCGGTGCAAGTGGGGTTGCACGGTTAGACTTTTTGGTAAATGCTGAAACTGAACAAGTTTATTTCAATGAGATCAATACTATTCCGGGTTCTTTCTCATTCTATTTATGGGATAAGTCTGATATCTCATTTAAACAGCTCATTGATGAATTGATAGAAATTGCTATCCAAAATCATCAGCAAAAAAATGGGCGTGTTCAGAGTTATGAGACTAACCTATTGAATGAAAAAGCAGTAAAAGGCATTAAAGGACTAAAAGGTATAAAAAACTAGTTTATGAGATTTAAAGCGATAAGCATACTATGTTTACTTTTTCTGATTATTTCTTGCGGGAAAAGCACTGAAATAACCATTGTTGATGATTCAAGTGGGATGTTTCCCTCTGATAAAACCAGCGATACTACAAAAAGAGCCGAGGTTCAGGATGATTTTACAAATCTGAAGATCGGAGAATTGAACAGCATTCAAACTTTAGACCCTCTTTTTGCAACTACAAGTAGTGAGTTCAGAATCAATGCTCTGATCTATGATGGCTTGACTCAAATTGATGCTAATGGAGATGTGAAACCGGCTATTGCTAAAAAATGGACCATAACCAGGGACTCTCTTAGATACACATTTACTCTGCGTGACAATTTGTACTATCACGATGATTCCAGATTTACAAGTGGTATTGGAAGACTAGTTACTCCGGAAGACATTGTTCTTAACTTTGAACGTATGGCGTCTATACTTGTACCCGATAATGCTGCAGACATGTTTAAGTCCGTTAAAGGATTTAATGCATACCATACAGAGCAAACTTTTATAAAAATCCCTGCTAACAGGACGATCAAATCCATTGAGGGAATTTATTCCTCTAACGACTCAACTCTGGTCATTCAGCTTGCAAAGAAAGATTCAGAATTACTTGAAAAACTAGCTCACCCATTGGCTTCCGTTTATCCAAAAGAAAGTATTCCCAACAATAACAATCCCATCACAGACCCTATCGGTACCGGCAGTTATTATCTGGCTCAGAAAAAAAACAACCTTTTAATTCTGGCGTCCAATGATGAATACTTTCAGGATCAAAAAGTTCCAACCAGATTAGATATTACACATGGAAAAACAGAATCTGATCTCTATCAGGATTTTACTAATGGCAATCTGGACGCTTTAGTTGAACTCGGTCCGAATACTATACAGGAAGTTACGGATACTACGGGATCCGGAGATTTGAAATTTGAGCCCTCTTTTTCTCTTTACAATCCACCTGTTAATAATGAGATCAACTTTTATTACAATCAGGCATCCGGAAATACATCACTATTCTCTTATTTAGTATCTCAGAACAATGATTTCCTTAGCTTTGAAAAAACGCTTGGCTCTGTCGAGATCAAAAATAAACGCCCTTTTTCGGACAGTCTGAGAAAGCAAACAGCTTATATTTCCTACACAGGCAATCCTGCTGAAGTGTTCCTGATTGATGCTATCGCAGAAAAATTATCGGGCACCGGCGCTACCATCGTACTAAATTCATCCTACGCAATCACCGATGATATTTCATTTTCCACTATCAGGTTCCCGGGTGCACAAAAAACTGTTAGTTGGAAGATGCCTGTTCTGGTTTTAACTCAACCAAACGTTTCAGGAATCACCATCTCCAAATATCCTTGGAATATCTCTTTTGATGGGGTAACTATTAATGAATCAAATTAATATGAAATTTGCCGTAGTTGCCAATCCCAATAAGTTTGAAGTAAAAAAGGTTCTTAAGGAAACAATTGATTGGGCGGGAGAGAATTCTGTTTCACTTTTGATCTCTGAAGAAACTTGTAAGCTAACCGGCTTCCATAACCCTGACGTAATTCAAAAAACCAATTCTGATAAGCAAGCCATTGATGAATGCGATCTAGTTATAGTAATTGGCGGGGATGGCACGATTTTATATACGGCCAGAATTTCATCTCATTCTTCCAAACCAATTTTAGGAGTAAATGGTGGGCGTTTGGGTTTTATGACCGACACCAAATTTGAAGATCTTAAAGAAGCACTTCAAAAAGTAAAAAGCGGAAACTACACCATTGACAAACGTCATTTTCTTAAAGCCGTAGATTCTACCGGAAATGAATACTTTGCTTTGAATGAATTTCTATTCGCCCGTAAAGATTCTACAGCCATGATCAATATAACGGCTGAATATGACGGCAGTTTGATCAATACGTATTGGGCGGATGGATTAATTGTTGCTTCATCCACCGGCTCAACTGCATATAATTTATCCTCAGGAGGACCGATCGTTGTTCCCGGATCTGGAGTTATGCTGGTTACACCTATCAATCCACACACGTTAACTACACGACCTCTGGTAGTTCGTTCTGACAAACCGCTGAAGATCCGAGTAGAAGAACAGGAAAGTGATGTTTCGTTTTCATACGATGGTGTGCATTATAAAGTGGATACGCTGCCGCTGGAAGTAGAGATCATAGCTTCTGATCTGGCCTTTAACTTAATAAGATTACCCGGTCAGGATTACTTTGAAACACTCCGGAATAAATTGATGTGGGGGAAAGACTCAAGACGAATTAGGAATGAAGAATTATGAATTTTGAATTCTTTAGATGGTTAAAATTAATTCTTTTTGGTTGCTCAGTAATAATAATGATGTCTTGGGCTGCATATGAAATTTTTACTTCTTGGATTTTAATTTCTAATTTTTGGTTCAAAATTAGTCTTCTTCTAATTTTATGCTTTGGCTTTACTTTGGTCCCCGCTATTTGCTATCCGATTGATTTTGATACCAATGAGGTTCCATCTTCTTTTTTTATATATGGACTGGTAGCATTTTGTATTTGCCTTTTGATTTTGTGGATAGGAAATGATGCGTGGATTTCGATAACTTGGCTTGTTGCAGGATTGTTATCTTCTGAGAATATTCTTGGGAAAGTTAGAAAAAGATGAATGCTGAATTATGATTTTTGAAATCGAATTAATTCAACATTCATCATTTATAATTCATAATTTTAGAGTCTGAAAGGGATTTTTATAAAACTTAATCACAAACAAACAATCTAATGAAAGTAACAGTTGTAGGAGCAGGTGGAAATGTTGGTTCGACCGTAGCATTAAGCGTTGCTCAAAGAGACTTCGCCAAAGAAGTGATCGCCGTTGATCTGGAACGCAAAGAAGACGATAAAACATTTTACCCCTCAAAGGGAAGAGCTTTAGATCAGTGGGAAGCATCACCGATTCACTTGTTCGATACAAGAGTTAAAGGAACTACTGATTATGCAGATACTGCAAATTCAGATGTTTGTGTGATTACAGCCGGTGTTCCGAGAAGACCGGGAATGAGTCGTGACGATCTTTTAGAGATCAACGCAAATATTGTTAGAAGCGTAACTGAGCAATTGGTAAAGCACTCTCCTGATACGATCATTATTGTGGTTTCTAATCCTTTAGATGTAATGGTGCAGGTTGCAAAAGATGCTTCAGGACTTCCGTACGAGAAAGTAATGGGAATGGCTGGAATCTTAGACACTGCTCGTTACCGTGCGTTCATCGCTGAAGAGCTGGACGTTTCTCCTAAAGACATTCAAGCATTGTTGATGGGTGGACATGGTGATACTATGGTTCCGCTTCCAAGATTTACTACACTTGCCGGAATGCCGATTACACACTTCATTTCTGATGAAAGACTGGAAGAAATTGTAAACCGTGCTAAAAAAGGTGGTGGAGAAATTGTTGGTTTGATGGGAACATCAGCTTGGTATGCTCCAGGTGCTGCTGCTGCTCAAATGGTGGAAGCAATACTTCTTGACCAAAACAGAATTTTCCCGGTTTGCGCTCATATTGATGGCCAGTACGGTGTTGATGATCTTTACATCGGCGTTCCCGTGAAATTAGGCAAAGGCGGAATCAAAGAAGTAATTGAGGTTGAATTAACCAAAGAAGAAACCGATCTTATGCATCAGTCGGCTGATGCTGTGCGTGGCACACTCAACGACTTTAAAAAACTAATGAATAAGTAAACTAACGAGGACTAAGGTCTTCACTACTTGCATTTATAATCCCTCTCAAGAATTTCTTGTGAGGGATTTTTTTATATGCTTACTTTAGGTAGACATCAATTAGTGTACGTTCAAGAACAACAATATTATGAAACTACTTCTGCCCTACTTTGCCTTTATATTATCTCTTACCCTTAGCATAAATTTGCATGCTCAGGAAATAATAAAACTCCCTCTCGATACACAGCCCCATGGAATAAATATAATCTCAGATTCTCAATACCAACAGATTAAGTACAATGGTTATACCATGGCTCAGCTAAACTCTATTGCAAACGACGAAGAGTTGTTATATGATATTTTTGGAAGCCCCACTTCAAAAAATGTTTCCAGTTTTGGAAGTATTAATTATAAATTCACTGGTCTTGATTTAGGCTATTATGCCCAGGTAGAGGATCCATATATCTCTGGTATTACAGCTACTTCTCGTTCTGCGCTAACCGTAAAAGTTTTAGGGGAATCAATTAGAGTGGAGGATTCTTTTGATTTGATGAAACAGAAATTTGGAAGTGATCTCAAAATAAAGCCTTCTACGCTTCGAGCGCCTGATTACATTTTGATATTTGATATGGAGGTAAATGAATGGGATGGAATGCTCATTTATTTTGATGCATCTACCAACCAGGTAAAAGAAATTACCTATTATATAAATCCTTAAGAGTACTAATCAAACAAACGTGGACTAAGGTCTTCACTACTTGCATTTATAAAGCCCTTCGAATTTCGGAGGGCTTTTTTTATTGGTAATAAAAAAGCCCGTTTCTTTTCAGAAACGAGCTTTAAAATCAAATACTACCTTTCATTATGAAGAAGTCTTCTTCAGTAAATGCTTAAACTCTTTTTTGAATTTCTTGATCTTCGGAGCAATTACATAAGAACAGTATCCTGCATTAGGATTATTCTTGAAGTAATTCTGGTGGTAATTTTCAGCCACATAATAGTTTTTGAGAGACTCAATGGTTGTCACAATCGGATCATCCCATAAACCGGATTTATCCGTTTTCTTTAATGAAGCCTCAGCAACTTTTTTCTGTTCTTCATTATGAAAAAAGATCACCGAACGGTAGTGCTCGCCAACATCATTTCCTTGCCTGTTTAAAGTAGTTGGATCATGCGAGTGCCAGTGAATTTCCAATAATTGTTCGTAAGAAATTACCGAAGGATCGTAGTGAACTCTGGCCACTTCCACATGACCGGTATTTCCTCTTACTACTTGCTTGTATGAAGGGTCTTCAGCATGTCCCCCGGAATAACCGGATTCTACATATTCCACACCTTCTACAAGCTCATATACAGCTTCCACACACCAGAAACATCCGGCACCAAAAGTCGCTTTCTCGAGTTTCTTTTCCATTTTCTTGTCTTGTGCAAAAGCTAAAGATGTAAGGCTCAAAAACAGCCCTGTAAATATTAATTTCTTAAACATAGTGTTTCTCATGTTCATTCTTGTTTTCTATAAGTAACAGATTTAGCCGTAGAGTTATATCACAAATGGTTAACATATATAACCGCTAATTCCATTTCATTTTCTAAGTAATAACTTCATTTAGTACCTTCCATTTTATCACTCACATATATAATACGAAATGTCTACCCTTTTCAGATTTGTATCGATCTTTTTATTAATTGGTTTTACATCCTGCCTGAACACCAAAATTGACAGAATGGCGAAAAAAGCTACTTCTCCTGTTCAATTACTGGATTCTCCATCAGGCCAACTTCAACTGATATTTGAGCTAAAGAGCGGTGTTCCTACTTACCGATTAAATAAAGGTCCCGAGTTTGTAATTCTTTCTTCTGATCTGGGTGTGGTATTGGAGGATGAAGATCTTAGCAAAAATTTCGAAATAATCGGTTATGGAAAACGGGATTCTTCCAGCACATGGACACAACCCTGGGGTGAGGTAAAAGAAATAGTAGACAATCATCAGGAATTAGCTGTTTATCTGAAACATGATTCCGGTAAAAGGATGAATGTCATTTTCAGATTGTATGATACCGGTCTTGGAATTCGCTATGAATGGCCGGATCAGGAAGCTATGAATGAATTTGTGATCATGGAAGAAAAGACAGAATTCGTATTAGCTGATGATCATGATTCCTGGTGGCTGCAAGCATACATCCCGAACAGATACGAGCATTTAAACATTGCTTCAAAAGCATCAGAAATTGATACCGCAGCAACTCCGCTAACTATGAAAACAGATAACGGATTATATCTGAGTTTTCATGAAGCTGCTTTAACGGATTATTCTTCGATGTCGCTGATCAACCGTGGAGAAAACAAACTACAGGCTACGCTTTTTCCCTGGATGGATGGAACCGGACATAAAGTTCGGGCGAAAACTCCTTTTGTGTCTCCATGGAGAACCATCAAAGTAAATGAAGATCTGGATGGTTTAGTGAACAATTACATTGAACTGAATCTGAATGAGCCTTCTAAAATTGAAGATACCTCGTGGATCGAGCCCGGGAAATACGTCGGCATTTGGTGGGATATGCATCTGAACCGAAAGACCTGGCACTCCGGCGACAAGCACGGAGCCACTACTGAATACACTAAAGAATGGATCGACTTCGCTGCAAAACACGGCTTCAACGGAGTGTTGGTTGAAGGCTGGAACGAAACATGGGACGGCGACTGGACAAAAAATGCCGATCAATTCAGTTTTACTGAATCTTATCCGGACTATGACCTTGAAGAAGTGGTTGATTATGCTCAATCCAAAGGCACCAATATTATCATGCATAATGAAACTTCAACCGGAATCGAAAACTACGAATCTCAGATTGATGATGCTTTTGATTATTACCAGCAATTGGGAATCAACACCATAAAATCAGGCTATGTGGGTGATATGATAGCAAACGGGCAATGGCATCATGGACAGTATATGGTTCGTCATTACCGTAAAGTAGTTGAAAAAGCTGCTGAGCACGGAATTATGCTGGATGTTCACGAGCCGATCAAAGACACAGGAATTCGTCGAACATGGCCAAACATGATGACCAGAGAAGGAGCCCGTGGACAAGAATACAATGCATGGAGTGGAGACGGAGGAAATCCACCCAATTATGTACCAACCATTTTGTTTACCCGAATGCTTTCCGGTCCGTTCGACTATACACCCGGAGTTCTCGATCTTTTATTGAAAGATAATGAAGAAGGTCGACCAAAGAACAGAGTTCACTCTACTCTGGCGGGTGAACTGGCTGTTTATGTAGTCATTTACAGTCCGCTTCATATGGCTGCTGACTTGATCCATAATTATGAAAATTATCCTATCCCATTTCAGTTTATAAAAGATGTCCCTACCGATTGGGAATACACAAAAGTGCTTGCTGGTGAAATTGGGAAACATGTTACTGTTGTAAGAAAAGACCGAAATTCTGATGATTGGTATCTGGGCGCTGTAACAGATGAAAATGCACGGGAATATGTTGTGGATCTGAGTTTTCTGGATGATGGAAAAGAATATGAGGCCATTATTTATTCTGATGGTCCGGCCGCAGACTATGAAGTTAGACCTCTGTTATTGATCAAATATGGACAGATCGTAAACTCGGTTTCTACCTTAAAAATAAATATGGCTCGAGGTGGAGGCATGGCCGTTCGATTTAAAGCAAGGAATTGATTCTGAATTATGTCCCCGTTTTCAATTCTGATTTGTTATCAGAGTGAACATCAACTTTAAAAAATTGAAAGAACATGAATAAATACATGCTATTATTATTTGACCGGGAAGAGGCTTTTAATGAAATGTCGCCCGAAGACATGCAGAAAGAAATTGGACAACATATGAGTTGGATAGAGAATCTTGGAGATCATTATGATTCCGGCGAGCCGTTGCTTCCCGATGCTAAAACTATAACAGGGAAAAATAAAGTAGTAACTGATGGACCATTTATAGAATCGAAAGAGCTGCTAGGCGGCTTCTACATTATTAATGCAAATAGCTTGGAAGAAGCAACTGAACTAGCTAAAGGATGTCCGACTTTGGGATTGGGCGGTAGTGTTGAAGTTCGGGAAGTAATGAAAATGTAGGTGAATACCAAACTCACATATTCTGATTCAAAAAACATTGAACATCTTTTTCGACAGCAGTCGGGAAAGATGTTTTCTATTCTGATTCGCTTGTTTGGCTTTGATAATTCCAGCTTAATCGAAGACATTATTCAGGAAACCTTTCTGGCTGCCATGAAAACCTGGAGCATAAAAGGCGTTCCCGAACAACCTGAAGCCTGGCTGATGCAGGTTTCCAAGAATAAACTCATCAACGAGCTTAAAAAACGAAGTAACCGAACCCGTCTGAATGAACAATTTGCAGGCGAGAAACTGGAAGAAAAAGTTGATGAACTTTTTTTGGATAAAGAGATCAAAGACAGTCAACTGCGAGCCCTTTTTGCATGCTGTAATCCTTTTTTGAATAAGAAAGAACAGATCATGCTGACCCTTAAGATCTTATCAGGCTTCAATAATTCCGAAATTGCAAACGCACTGCTAAGTAGCTCAGAAGCTGTCAAGAAAGCAATATACCGAGCAAAAAAATCTCTTCAGGAACAGGATGTTGACCTGAACGCTCCTTTTATTCACGAAATAAAGGAACGAATTGACACCGTTCATACCATCATTTATCTGATCTTTAATGAAGGTTATAAACAGACCTCAGGTAATTCGGTGATCAATGAGGATCTGTGTTTCGAAGCCTCCCGTCTTGCAGTTCTGGTTTCAAGTATCGATGGTGATCACCAACCTCAGAGTTATGCATTACTGGCACTTATTTACTTTTCCATGGCACGATTCCCGGCCAGAGTAAATACAAATGGAGAGATGATAGAACTGGAAACTCAGGATCGTTCTTTGTGGGATAGAGAAATGATCCATGCCGCCACCTCATTCCTTGCCAAATCACGAAATACAAAAAGCATCTCAGCTTTTCATCTTGAAGCTACTATTTCTTCCATCCACTGTATGGCAAAAAGTTTTGAAGCTACAGATTGGGAAAGCATAACTATGTGTTATCAAAAATTGACAACTATCGATGATAATCCGGTTGCCCAAATAAATTATGCAATTGCGTTAAGTAAATGGAAAGGCTCAGAAAGTGGTCTCAAAAAGCTGGAAAAGATAGAAGAAAACATCTCAAAGCCCATCAAACATTTATATTATGCCGCAAAAGGAGCCATGCTTTTTGATGATAAACAATATGGAATTGCTAAGTCCTATTATCAGGTCGCTTATGATCTTTCAAAACATGACATGGATAAGAAATTTTTGTCAAAGAAAATCCAATTGTGTGATAGAGAAGGATTGAATATGAATTAACTATTTTCATTTCCGCTTTTCATTTGGTTATTATTCTGCATAATCATCTCAATTACATTATGCGATTTTCAATCTTTTTATCCGTTCTGATTTTGTTCTCTCCTTTCTTACAGGCTCAGTCAACTGCGGGAGAATTTTATCAAGCAGCAAACAAAGCATATGAAGAAAATAATTTCTCTGCATTTCTTTCACATTTGGAAAAAGCCAATGAATTAAGACCTAATCACAGAACTATTCTTTACAATCTTGCTTTAGCCTATACTTTAAATGATCAACATTACAAAGCGATTGAAATTCTGAAATATCGCTCTTCTTTTTATGCATTAAATGATTTTGACCAAGATGAAAAATTAGCTCCACTAAAGTCATTGCCGCAATATCAGCAACTTCTTTCTCAGATTGATGAACAGAATAAACCGATTCTCAACAGCTCTCTTCATTTTGAATTTGAGAAAAAAGGTTTTCATCCGGAAGGCATAGCGATTCATCCTGAATCTGGTAATTTTCTGGTTTCTGATGTCCGGTGCGGACTTATTTCTTCATTCAAGAGAGACGGATCGGAGCACAAACCCATCCTGGATTTAAAAAAATTTGGATACTGGGGTGCAATGGGAATGGCCTTTGATAAGCAGGATCCCAACATGCTTTGGGTTAGTACTTCAGCTCTTCCTAACTACTGTGAATATTCTGATTCTCTGGATGGGAAATCTGCAGTACTTAAAATTGATTTAAAGAAAAAACAGCTAATCCGATCTTATTCTGTGGAAGGTCATCATGCATTTGGTGACTTGGTAACTACTGAAACCGGCACGGTATATATTTCTGATTCCTCTGAGCCGATCGTATACAAAATTACAAAGCAGGCTGATAAACCCGAAGAATTCTTAAAGCCTGAGGGATTATTTAATCTTCAGGGATTGGCATTGGGAGAAGAAAACACGCTTTACATTTCTGATTATATAACCGGAGTGTATTCTGTAGACCTCTCCTCAAAAAAGACAACTCCAGTAATTTCAGGAAATCAATTAACACGCGGAACTGATGGGCTTTACTTTTCTAACGGTCAGCTGTATTTGATGCAGAATGGCACCAGACCTTTTCAGGTTGCCAAAGTTAATATCAGCAATTCATCTATGGAAATTGTAGACAGAGCTGTTCCGGAATTAAACGAACCGACACTTGGCGTCATCAAAAGCGGAATCCTTTATTTCATAGCAAATAGTCCGTGGGCATTTTATGATGAAGAGAATAACCCGAAATTAGATGAATGGCGGCTGCTTCAGATTAGAAAGCTTACCATTAACAATTAAGAACCTTTTTGATACAGCTATAATTTGCTGATCCTTTGTAGAAAAATTAAAAAATTGAAGTTTCTATTTTCAAATTACCTGATGTTGCTTTATGAGGTTCAAAATTAACAATAAATGGCACCTCGCCATAATAGTCCCCTCTAGTTCTAAAGTTTACTTCTCCAGACAAATAATTTGGGAACCCATCATAAATTCGGACAATCGAAGTATCATTCACAGTACCAGTAATAGAGACACTATATGTGGTATAAGACCCAAAAGCTTTTGGCTTAAGAATTATTTTTTGAACTTTAGAAAAATTTTCAATTTTACATTCATACTTAGCTTCGTTGCAAGTAAAAAAAACACATGAAATTAAAGCAATAAAATAAATAGGCTTCATTAATTAGCGATTGGTTGGAATTAAAGTTGATGAATAATTTATTCTAAAAAACAAATAACCCCAATTACATAGTTAAACAAAAAAAGCCTGCTTCAAAATTGAAACAGGCTTTCTTAAAGTGCTCACGAGAAGAGTCGAACTTCCACGACCGTTAAGTCACACGCCCCTCAAGCGTGCGCGTCTACCAATTCCGCCACGTGAGCTAAGTAGGGTGTCAAAGATACTATTACATTCATAAAAAAGCATTAGATAATTAGCGTCATGGTGTTATAGTGTTAGGGTATTTCTTTAGAAATTTTCACCCTAACACCATCACACCTTAAGTATACTTCAACATCTTTATACTTCTTAAACAAAAAAGCCCGCCTTGAAAAAATCAAAGCAGGCTTTAACGCTCCATGCTATTTTGCGAACAGCACTTCAGGCGTAGGCGAATCTCTTAATGTAAACTTAAGACGATTCAGTTGCTCCTGAAGTTTAAAATCTAGATTCAATATTGAATATTTATTATTCAATATTCCTTTATTTCTTACTCTTCTTCGAGCTGTCTGCGTGCGTAATCATTCTCAGGGTCGATCTTAAGCGCCTGCTCGTAGTAAGTAGCTGCTTTATCGGCTTGACCTCCGCGCTTGATCATATCTCCCATTAGGATCCAATTCTCGGGGTCTTGCGGAGATTTTTTAATGCGGTCAATGGTATAGGGAATAGCTTCCGCTCCACGTTCTGTCATCAACATCAACATTACTTTGCTTCGGTGAGCACCTGCAAAGTCATCAAGTTCAATTGCTTTATCAAAATCTTCTTCGGCTTCCTTCAACTCTTCTTTATTCATGCGAATATTTCCTCGCAAATTAAAATAAGCAGCCTGCTCATTATCCAATTCGATCGCTTTGTCAATGTTCTTTAAACTCAGATCAAATTGTTCCAGCTGTTGAAATATCAGTGCTTCCAGATAATATGCTTCGTGAGAGTCTTCGTTTTCTTTTTGAAGCTCCCGAGCTATATCTAAAGCATGATCAATATCTTTATCTTTCAGTAGTTCGAAACCGTGATTTAATTTCTCTTCGAAATTCATGGGTTTAATTTTCTTTATTGGTTATATCTTCGTAGTCAGCGTCTTCAATCTGGTCGATATTTTTTCTCTTGTTATTGCTCCCGGTCGACCGCGTGTTTCCAAATCCCTGAAACGGATTGAATTGACTATTTTTCTTCTTGGAAGGTAAGAACATTCTGTTCACGTATCTTAAAAAAAGTATAAAACCTATAATTAGTAAAAGCTTCCAAAGCATAGTTACGGTGCTATATGAATATGAGTTTTTGAATGTAAAGGCATTTCGAATATTTGCTGTTCTATATAATTCAAATGCTCTTCATTATTAACAAAATCAATTTCCGACGCGTTTATTGTGATCAAAGGAGATCTGTTGTAGTGATAGAAAAAATGGTTGTAGGCGTCGTTCAGTTCCTTTAAATAATCTCTGGTAATATGTTGTTCGTAATCCCTTCCCCGTCTGTCAATGTTTTCCATCAAACGATCTACCGACGATTGTATAAAAATAATTAGGTCAGGCTGAGGTGCAATGCCCTGCATGATGTTAAAGATATTGTCATACAGTGCCATTTCATCCTGATCCAGATTCAACCGAGCAAAAATTCTGTCCTTATCAAAAATATAATCTGAGATCGTTACCTGACTAAACAGGTCCTGGCTCATCATGTTCTGTTGCTGCTTAAACCTGCTCGCTAAAAAAGCCAACTGTGTTTGAAATGCATACCGCTCTCTGTCTTCATAAAATTTTGGCAGAAACGGATTGTCTTCAAATTCCTCCAGTACAATTCTGGCGTTTTTCCGTTCAGCCAGCAAATGTGCCAGCGATGTTTTCCCGGCTCCGATAACACCTTCAATAGCAATAAAATCAAAATGGTTCGACATCTACCAGGCTAACTTTGTTTTTTCTATTCTGATTTCAGGAGCTTTTTTTATCATCTCCTCTATGGCTAGAGCATTTTTTATATCCTTCCAATCCGGAAAAATTTCCTTTAAAGGCAACAGAACGAACATTCTGTATTTATACTCTGCATGGGGAATAATAAGGGTATCTGTTTCAAGCACCAAGTTATCATATGCAATTATATCAAGATCTATGGTTCTTGATGTCCATTTTGGATAACGGGATGGTCTGCCCTGTTTTTTCTCTTGTTTTTTGAGCTCATTGAACAACTGAGATGGGCTTAGATCGGTATCAATCTTAATGACTGCATTCAGAAAATCATCCTCACTTGGCCCAACCGGTTCAGACTTATAGATAGATGAAGAAAGAATTTCTGAATTACTGATTTGCCTTAAAAACTCTTTTGCATCTATCAGCTGTTGATGAGGATCATTCAGGTTTGAACCTAGAGCTATTACTACCTGGGCCATTGCATTGTGACTTCAGAGTATTCAGTTTCTCCCTCCATGGGCGGGTTCAGTTTTCTTACTTTCACTTCCAGATCAATCAAATCGAACTCTTTAAAGAGCTTGTTCCCAATTTTTAGTGTCAATGTTTCAATCAAATTGAGAGAATGACTCTCCATGATCTCTTCCACCATCAATCGAACTTTTGCATAATCGATAGTATGATCCAGGTTATCTGTTTCACCGGCTTTTTGAAGTGAAAGACCAAAGGCTAAGTCAACTTCAAAAATATTCCCTATGATCTTTTCTTGCTCAAAAACACCGTGAAGCCCATGAAATTTCAGCCCTTTTATAACGAGCTTATCCATAGCTTAAAGACTTGCTACTTCGATGCGTTGCTGCAATTCATCAAGCATCTTTTTATGCTTATGGCTGGTTGTAACCCTTTCTTCTACCGTTGAAATAGCGTGAATTACTGTTGAGTGATCTCTTCCTCCAAAATGAAGTCCAATTGTTTTCAAGCTCGACTTAGTGTACTTCTTAGAAAAATACATTGCAATCTGGCGAGCTTCAACGATCTCTTGCTTTCTGGTTTTTTCGCGAACTTTGTTAGTATCAATTCCGAAATAATCACACACATAATTCTGAATAGATTCAATGGAGATCTGAGTGTTTGACTCTTTCACCATGTCTTTCAAAACTCTTTTCGCCATTGCAAGGTCGATATCATCAATATTCTGAAGAGAAGCGTGTGCGAGTAATTTTATGATAGCTCCTTCCAGATCTCTAACATTCGACTTGAAATTATGAGCAATGAATTCGATGATCTCGGAATCAATTTCTATTCCATTATCCTGCGCTTTGCGTTCCAAAATTGCATATCTGGTCTCGTATTCAGGCATTTGTAAGTCAGCACTTAGTCCCCATCCAAATCTTGAGATCAATCTTTCCTCAATATCCGGGACATCTTTTGGAGCTCTGTCACTGCTTAAAATAATTTGCTTCCCATCCTGATGAAGAGCATTAAAGATATGAAAGAACTCTTCCTGAGTTTTTTCTTTACCGCTAAAAAACTGAATGTCATCAACTATAAGTACATCAATATTTCTGTAGAACATTGAAAATTCACTTGCTCTGTTATTTCGGATCGCGTGTACAAATTCATTAGTAAATGATTCTGAAGAGATATAGAGCACAGACTTTTCATCACCGAACTTCTGCTTGATCTTGTTGCCAATACTTTGAGCCAAATGAGTTTTGCCTAATCCTGTAGGCCCATAGATAAAGAGCGGGTTAAATGAATTGCTTCCCGGGTTATCAGCTATTGCCATTGCCGCAGAACGCGCCAAACGATTGCAATCCCCTTCAATGAATCGATCAAAAACGTAAGAGCTGTTTAAATTCGAATCTACTTTGGTCTTTTTGATACCCGGAATCACAAACGGATTCTCTATTCTTTCCGGGTAATAATCTTTGTACCCGCCATTCATTTCCTGAGGTTCAACCGGTCCCATTGGTCGTTGCGGAAGACGTATAGATCTGTTGTGTTCAAAGTGCTCAGATTTCTCCATCACAATAGAATATTCCAACTTGCCTTCGGGTCCTAAAACTTTTGCGAGCGTGGATCGGAGCATTGAGTAGTAATGTTCTTCAAGCCACTCATACCAAAACTGACTTGGAACCTGGATAGTCAATGTGTTATCTGCGAGTGAAATTGGTTTGATTGGCTCAAACCAAGACTTAAATTTCTGATAGCTTATGTTATCCTTAATAATGTCTAAGCACTCGTTCCATGCTTCCTCAGCAGATATCATCCTCAATTCTAAAACTCCTAAAAAATTTTTGCCTTTCAACCCTAAATGCAAGGCTAGTTATCCACAGCTAAAATATGCTGACTTGTTTAAATCTTGAATTGAAAATGAAGAATTATTTACCTCAAGTCAAACGCAATAAATGCTATTTTTTAAAAGTTATCCACAATCATGAAAAGCTTATAAATGATTGTGCACCAGTAATTTAAAAAAAATATCGGGAATCCTTAACTTTTAACTTGACATGCCATAACATTACCGTAACAAAGAACTGCCCCTTGTTTCACCCGGGAGAATTTAAATAGAATTATTTTTCCACAAGTTTTCCACATTTTAAATTTGGCTTGAAAAAAAGCGCTTTCATTAAATTTTTATGGTCTCCGGACAACGATAAAACGATCCTTTTTATCAAGATCCTGAACTGTTCTAGCATTCCAGTTTTGAGCGATGAAAATATCTAATACTTCTCCCGAATAGTCTTCGTGAATCTCAAGATAAATAACCCCATTTTTTTTAAGGTTTTTTGCGCAAAAATTCTCGATCGAGCTAAACATTTCTATTGTGCTTTTACAGAATAAAGCGAGGTGGGGTTCGAAGTCTTTCACTTCCTTATCCAGACCATTTTTTTCTTCTTGAAGAATGTATGGTGGGTTCGAAATAATTATATCGAATTTGTTTTCTGTTAAGAGCAGATCCGGGTCAAACAGATCATGTTTTAAAAAATGCACTTCAACTTCATTTATTGAAGCGTTCTCTTTAGCCAGAGAAAGAGCACCATCTGAAATATCTATCCCAAAAACATTCCAGGATTTAAATTCTTTTTTTAACGAAATGGGTATACAACCGGATCCTGTTCCAATATCCAGAACTGAAATAGCATCTGTCCCTTTATTTTCCTCACAAATAAGTTGTACGAGTTGCTCAGTTTCTTGTCTGGGTATAAGAACTTCCGAATTTACTTTTAGAATGGAATTAAAAAACTCCGCCTCTCCCGTGATATACTGTAATGGCTCGTGACCAGCCCTTCGCTTAACAAGAGGTCGTAATTCGGCCAGTTCATCTGACGTCAGAGGACGATCATATTTTAAGTACAGATCTAACCGCTTTATATTTAAAACGTAAGCAAGCAACCATTCAATACTTAAACGAGACGATTTTACACCCTTCTCATCAAAATAAGAAGTAGCCCATTCAAGCATGGAAAGTACAGTCCACTCATTACGAGTGTTAGGCATTAGTCTTCTTCTTTATCGTCGGCGGGAACATCAGAGATTTGCTCTTCCTGAACCGTTAGACCAAAACGTTTTCCAAAATCCAGAATAAAGTCAATTACATTAGACTCTACGTTTCTATCTTCAGAAAGAGAACTTCCTCTAAAACCCATTCTTCCACCGGTTTTCTTGAGAACAATTTTATTGTGATCCGGAGTATTTTCAAATATACAAGTTAAAGTTACACTGGAATTTATCTGTTTTTCATACTCTTCATACACAGCAACATAAAGTTTGTCTTTATCTCCTTCTTTGCTGTGCTCATAAATAAATTTTGGCGCATATTCTTTAAACATTTTATCAGACATTCTGCGCAAGGTTGCAGCCGGACCAAAAACCAGAAACGTGGTATGTGAATTCATACTCAGTATTTATTTCATATTAAATTTTGGCTGAAAATAACATGTTATTAACTTAAGGCAATAAGAAAATCAGTTATTTTTCGTTGAATTTATGTTACCTTTCTTTTCAAGCAACAATTTACTGATATGAAAAAACTATTTTTATTGAGCTTAGCAACGATTACATTAATTTGCACTACAAATTTGTTTGCTCAGTTTGGAGAACCGGAAGTACGAAAAAAAGAAATACCAAAGAATTTATATGACGAAGGATACAAATCGGGCTTCGGATTTATATTTGGTGCTAATGACTTTGGTTTTGGTGTTGGGGGTCAATATCGAAAAGTGATCACCAGATATACTGAAGCTCATTTAACTTTTAGAATTAATGGAATTAAAGATCCCAGAGAGCAGACTTTTATTGATTATTTCTTCGGCACGAAAACTGTTCCTGACAAATATCAACGTGTAATTTCTTTTCCTTTATCCATCGGTCTGAAAAAAAGATTTTTTGCTCAAGAAGTTTCAGATAATTTCAGATTTTTTGGCAGCGTGAGCGGAGGGCCTGTAATGGCTTTTTCATATCCATATTTCAATGATCAGAATGATAATGGGTTCAGAGAAAACGACCCGCAACTGTATCAAAGCTTTGAACGAACAAACGACATCTTTACCGGATGGAAAGATGGTAACTGGCATTTGGGAGCTACAGGAAGTGCTGAAATCGGAATAGACTTCAATAGTAATTTCTCCCGATTACAAAGCATGACCTTTGGCTATAACTTCTACTACTTTGCGAATGGATTGCAGATTCTAGAACCATCAAAACCATTGACTGATCAGAATAATTTTCCGCGTTACCAAGGTGGTCAACTCCAAACAACCACAAGTTATGAGCCGAAGAGTTACTATGGCTCTGCTCAAATAAGCTTTGTTTTTGGTTGGATGTGGGATTAAGCCTGCGTTAGCTTCTTAAACCATTCTTGCGGATTTGATAGATCTGATATTATCACATTCGGATTGAATGGCTCCAACTCTTCTTTAGTGAATCTACCTGTTGTAACAGCTACACATTTCATATTCGCATAATTCGCACATTCTACGTCGCGGGGAGTGTCTCCGATTATTACAAACTTTGATGGATCCGGATCGATATTAAGATTCTTTTCAACTTCCTTAAGCGCTATTAACGGCAGCTGATTTCTATCTTTATCAAACTCGCCAAAAGCCCCAAATTTAAAGTCGTATTCAACCCCGGCAACTTTCAACTTTGCTTTAGCAGCACTTGGGTAATTTCCTGTTAACAACCCAACATATGCTCCCATTTTGTCAAAGAAAGAAATTGCTTCGTCGATATGAGAGTGACGGATCACATGTCCAGAGTTCATTTCTGAATCTGTTCTCAATAAATATTCTGATTTTAGCTTTTGATATAACTCTTCATCGAAATCATGATTTAAAAGGAAAGAGGTTAAAATATCATGATCTGTTCTGCCGGAGAAACCCTCCTTTTCCATATCCGGATAATCAATTCCCAAATCGTCTAAAATACTTCGGATCAAAGGACGATTAAATTTCCGATCTACCGTTAATAATGTGCCATCAATATCAAAAAGTATTACCCAGGGGTGTTGTTTTTCTTCGGTCAAAATATCTCTGTTGTTATAAAAAAGTTAAGTTATTAAAACCTTAGCAAAAGCGTTTTAAGAACATGTTAAATCGTGGTACCTTTAGGGACTAAAAAATTAATACAATTGGAGATCATAAATGAGTTTTATTGAAGACTTAGTTGCACGTCAAATCATAGACTCTCGCGGTAACCCAACCGTAGAAGTAGATGTAATTCTTTCAAGCGGAGCTATGGGCAGAGCTGCAGTTCCTTCAGGAGCATCTACAGGAGAACATGAAGCAGTTGAACTAAGAGACGGAAACAAAGACTACTTTCTTGGCAAAGGAGTTCAGCAAGCTGTTGAAAATGTGAATGGCTTGATTGCTGATGAGTTTCGCGGACTTCCGATTTATGATCAAATAGCCCTAGACCGTTACCTTCTTGATATTGACGGAACCGAAAATAAAAACAAGCTTGGCGCTAATGCCATTCTTGGAGTTTCCCTTGCTTGCGCTAAAGCTGCTGCCAGCGACTTGGGAATGCCACTGTGGAGATATGTTGGCGGAGTAAACGCAAAAGTTATGCCCGTGCCAATGATGAATATCATAAATGGTGGCTCACATGCCGACAATAGCGTAGACTTGCAGGAATTTATGGTTATGCCCGCCGGAGCTGAATCATTTAGTCACGCTCTACAGATTGGAGCTGAGATCTTTCACAATCTTAAGAAAGTACTTAGCGATAAAAACTACAGTACAGCCGTTGGAGATGAAGGTGGATTTGCTCCAAATCTTAAATCTAATGAAGAAGCCATTGAAGTGATCTTGATGGCTATCGAAAAAGCCGGATACACTCCTCAGGATGATGTTTTAATTGCGCTGGATCCTGCTTCATCAGAATTCTTTAATTCTGAAACGGGTTTGTATGAGTTTAAATGGAGTGATGGCTCCACCAAAGATACCGATGCAATGGTTGAATTCTGGACCAACTGGGCGGACAAGTATCCTATCATTTCTATTGAAGACGGAATGGCAGAAAACGATTGGGATGCATGGAAAAAACTTACCGAATCAATTGGCGATAAAGTTCAGTTGGTGGGAGATGACCTCTTCGTTACAAATACAGAACGATTAGCTCACGGTATCGAAAATGGGATAGCGAATTCGATTCTTATCAAAGTAAACCAAATAGGTACACTCACCGAAACATTGGATGCTATTGAAATGGCACATAAGAACAGCTACTCCGCTGTGATTTCTCATCGTTCAGGTGAAACTGAAGATGTAACCATAGCTGATTTAGCCGTTGCAACCAATGCCGGTCAGATCAAAACCGGTTCCATGAGCCGAACAGATCGTATTGCAAAATACAACCAACTTCTCAGAATCGAAGAAGAGCTAGGTGACAACGCTATTTATATGGGACATGATACCTTTGGCTTCTAATTTCATTTTCTAGAATCACTTAATTTTTTCAGATTTAATATATCTATGCGTTATTTACTCTCTTTCTTTTTGTTGCTTTTTACAAGCTCCGTTTTCGCTCAAAACGACAGCATCTTTCCATCTGAAACCGGAGAGACGCTCATAAACAGCTTACAAGCTAATTATTCTGTGACTAACTCTCTAAGTTACAATGCTGCACGGGATGCGATGTATGGAAGTATCGATAATAAGAATGGCCAATTGACTGGAGTTTATACCGGATTTACAATTACTGCAAGTACAAGAAGTGATGCTTTCAGTAAAGGAATTAATGCGGAGCATACCTGGCCACAGGGTAAATTTGATAGCGACCTTCCGATGAGAAGCGATATTCATCACCTTTTCCCAACCAGAATTGAAGCTAATTCTGCACGAGGCAACCTGCCTTTTGGAGAGAGTCCAGACAATCAAACCACTAAATGGTTTCGAAATTCATCAGAGTTAACTTCTACTCCCGCTTCCAATATAGATGAATACAGTGAGTTATTAAGTGGTTCCCTTTTTGAGGTAAGAGAAGATCACAAAGGAAATACCGCACGGGCAATCTTCTATTTCTGGACTATTTACCAAGATAAAAGTAAAGTAGCCGATGATGCATCTTTCTTTAATGGAATGAAAGATGTTCTTCTTGCATGGCATGATCTTGATCCCGTGGATCAGGCAGAGGTTGACAGAAGCCTTGGAGCTGAATCTGCTCAGGGTAACCGCAACCCATTTGTTCATGATACCACATTGGTAAGAAGAGCTTATTTTGGTGGAAACGGTAACCCTAACCCAACGATAGCAAATCCTTTAAGCGGCGAGATTGTAAACATACAGAGTGAAGTCTTTACGGTTAACTACGACGATAACGGTCAACAAAAAACTGCTAACTTCAACTTTGGTTCAGGACTGGTTACCGAAGATCCTGATGGCGAAACTTTTGTGTTCACAGAGTATGAAAGCATAGCTGAAGCAACTATTGACTGGACGGAAGATCAGTCTTCCCAAACAGGAAGAAGGGCGACCAAAGTTACCGTATCGGATTTTGGAGATTCACCTCCTGACACAGTAATTGGTTCCGGGTCATCTTCCAGCCTGATAATCACGGGTGTTTTTGATGGAACTTTAACCGGAGGGACTCCAAAAGGTGTGGAACTATTTGCAATCGAAAATATTGAAGACCTTGGCCTTTATGGAATTGGATCTGCAAACAATGGTGGAGGAAGTGATGGAGTTGAAATCACTCTTTCCGGTTCTGTTTCAAAAGGAGAGTTTTTATATGTTGCCACAGAAGAAGACAACTTCAATGTCTGGTTCGGTTTTAATCCTGACTTGACCGGCGATATGGCTGTTGCAATAAATGGTGATGATGCCATTGAATTATTCTTTGACTCAACTAAAGCCTTTACCGGAAACGAATTTGTAGTAGATATTTTTGGAGAAATTGACGGTGATGCGACATCCTGGTCTTACTCAAATGGATGGGCTTATCGAAATAGTTTTACAGGTCCTGATGGTAACACTTTTGTTGAAGGAAACTGGACTTTTTCAGGAGATAACGCCTACAATGGTGCTTCATCTAATGCTAATGCAGACAACTCTATGCCGGTTGGCAGTTTTGAACCTGAAAATATGACTTCTAATGAAGACCTCTTTTCGGATGTTCCAAATACGATTGTTTTAGATCAGAACTACCCGAATCCTTTTAACCCAAGTACAACTATCAGCTACCAGCTGGACAGCCCGCAAGCGGTCACTCTAACGGTTTATGATCAACTTGGAAGAAAAGTATCAGTACTTTCAAACGGGCGTATGTCAACCGGCAAACACTGGGTAACTTTTGATGCGTCAGACCTGAGTTCCGGACTTTATTTTTACCGCCTCAGAACTGAGTCTTCTGTACTGACTAGAAAAATGCTTTTGATCAAATAGGATATACGACTACAACTTCATTTTTTGGTGTGATTATTTGTACTATTGAAGTATGAGAATTACTTCGCTAGAATTACTTCATTTCAGAAATCACGTTAAAACTTCAGTAGGTTGGGCGCCACACTTAAATGTGATCACCGGACCAAATGGCGCCGGAAAAACAAGCCTTATAGATGCCATTCATTTCCTGTGCATGTCGCGAAGTTTTGTTTCTACTACTGATCAATATGTGATTAATAATGAAGAGAAATACTTCATGATAAAAGGACACTTTGAAGGACAGATCCGTTCTGAATTTGATGTAAGTTGTTCGTATTCCCGCGGCGATGGAAAAAAGATCTTTGTAAATGATTCGCCTCTTGAGCGCCTTTCTGATCTGATAGGAATGGTTCCCGTAGTTGTTCTTGCTCCCGATGACAAAAAACTTACGCTTGAAGGCCCTGTGGAGAGACGCTCATTTCTTGACTCTTTTATCAGCCAAATTTCGATCTCATACCTCAGAGATCTCATTGATTACCGCAAAGTTCGCAGGCAGAGAAATACTCTTTTAAAAGATTTTCAAGGCCCTGTTTCCTTACTGAAAACCTACTTAGAACCTTGGAATCTTCAGCTTGTAGAAACCGGTTCAAGAATAATAGCTGCTCGATTTAAAGTGCTTGAAAATTTCAAAGCATATCTGGAGAGAGATTATGCCATGATCTCAGGAATGGATCTGACTACTGGGCTTGAATACCAGACTTTTTGTGAACCCTCTGTAAATCCGCAAGAAATTCAAACTCAATATGAGCAAGCTCTTGAAGAAACCATCGACAAAGAAATTGAACGGGAACAAACACTAACCGGTCCTCATCGAGATGAGGTTGTATTCTACCTGGACGATTTTGAACTTCGCAGATTTGGCTCTCAGGGTCAACACAGGTTATTTGCTTTGTCATTAAAACTCGCCCAGCTTCACTATTATTCTGATGAACTAGACGATTTGCCTATTTTGATGTTAGATGACGTTTTTGGTGATCTGGATCCCAAAAAAACTGAAATTCTTTTAGATGCACTCCAAAATCACGAGGGGCAAACTTTTATAACCTCTGCAAATCCGGTACCTTTCGAAGAATATGTCGATTTTGATGGGAATAGAAATAAATTCTTTTCTGTTAATGATGGTATAATCAAAGAAGAAGTATGAGATTCGATACTCCAAAACCAATAAGCGATTCGCTCCAGAAGTATCTGGATAAGTTTCCTCATAAAAAGAAGCTTAGACAAGGTATGATACTTTCTGTTTGGGAAGAAGTGGTTGGCAAACGTATTGCGTCTCAGGTCACTGATATTCATTTTGAGTCAGGAAAATTGGTTATTAAAGTATCTAATCAGGTCTGGAGACATGAAATTCATGCCAATAGATTTAGTATTGCCAAGAGATTAAATACCAAAGTTAAATCTCAGGTTGTAGGCGATATCATTGTTCGCAGCTAGTTGAATAAGGCGCCATTCAAATCTATATTCAGTTATGTCTGACAACCCTATTCAAAATATCAAAGATCGTATTCTCTCCTATGTTAAAAAGGGAACAAAACCGGGTGAGGATGATGACGACGGTAAACTGGTAACTAAGGAAAGTGCCTTGGTTTTTGTATTCGCATATGTAATTGCGATCAGTTTGTGGTTTGCAGTGAACCTGAATGGGATTTTTAATATCACGGTAAACATGCCTTTGGAAGTTGGAGACATCCCAAATGATTTAGCACTCACTGATAACCTACCGGAGTTTGTCGAGGTCAGCTTAACAGGAACAGCTCTCCCTCTTATAAATTTGTATAACAACCCGCCTTCAATTCCTGTTGATGTTGATGAATCTGAAGTAAATTTATTTAATCAGGTTCGCCAACAAATGAACTCCTATCAGGAAGTTGAGGTGTCTAAAGTTGAACCTATTCTTGTTTCTGTAAATCTTGAAAATAAGATCACTAAAAAAGTACCTGTCAGGATAAACTGGGACTTTGAATTTGAATCCCGTTTTGGGTTGATCAATGATCCTGTTATTTCTCCTGATAGTATTACTGTTACCGGAGCGGCTTCACAGATGAATGAAGTTACAGAATGGGTAATTGATGACACTTTACAAATCTCCGGAATCAAGGATGATATTTCGGAAGTGGTTTCCATCACAAACGATAATCCTTTGTTGAGTATTTCATTAAATGAATTGTCTTTAACAGCTAATGTTTCAGAATTCACAGAAGACGAAGTAAGTGTTTACATAAGGACTCGTAATCTTCCCCGAGGACAAAACATCACCTACAATCCTTCTTCCATAGTCATTAAATATGATGTCCCACTGGAACAATTCTCTGAAATACAGAATGAAACTCCATATGTAGTGTACGTTCCCTATAGAAAAATTCTGGAAGACGAAACCGGTTTTGTCACTCCGGATATAGAATTAATTGCAACTAAGTATGCTTTAAAACTGAGGAGCTTCCAACCTAAGGCAGTGGCTTATTTTAGTGTGGTGGATCAGTAATTAGTGATTAAGTGAAAAGTGATTAGGTAAGTCACTGCATCGAAAAAGTAGCTTTTAATAGTATTCCACTATAAGACACTCCGAATATTGGTAACACCTTTTGTAGTCTTTTTTCACTCACTTTCTAGTCTCTTCAGACTATCGTTATCTGAAAAATGTAAAACGAGAAATATATATAGTGATATAAAAACTGTAAGTATTATATCTATAAATATCATCCTGATTTCAGTTTGAAGAGAAGTGCCAATATCAATAAGAAGACTGAAAATGGGGTTTATTAGAAATGATAATGTGTACACTGCTTCCAAACCATAGCCCATCGTATCTTCACCAGTAAGCAATATCGTAGAAAAAAATAAAGAAAGAAAAGGGACTATAGAATGTGAAAGCATTCTTTTAACAGGAATAAACGACATCCCAAGATTTAATAAACTTATAAAACCTAAAACTATTGAACTACCGAATAACCAATCTAAAAACTCAAAATTAGTCCCTAATATTATCAGCGCTATATATCCAAGTGCTCCTAATAACATGAAAACTAAGAATGATTTAATATTCGAAAGAAATTTATCTGTAAAAGTCTTTGTCATATGTAATCATCTTTCACTTAATCACTAACCTTTTCAAAAGGCTCTATTACTTCATTCACTTCTTTTACATCATCAAAGAATTCCAACACTTTCAGCATCACTTCATCAACAAGAACATCAGGGCAGGAAGCACCCGAGGTCAGTGCTACTCTCAATGGGGATTTGTCTTTCGGAAGCCAGTTCTTAGTTTCAAGTATTTCTTTTTTCCACTGATCGAAATGAGCTATTTCAGTTTCTGATTTGATTTCTCCGGCATCACGAACATGAAAAGTTGGAAAGGAATGCTCCAGAATCTCAACCAAATGCATAGTGTTCGAAGAATTATATCCACCCACAACTAAAGCAATATCTGCATTCGTTTCTGCTAATGCTAAAGTTGCCGATTGGTTTTCATTGGTTGCATAGCATAGAGTATCAGAAGTATCTGCAAAGTGATTCAGAATATCAGACTCACCATAAAGCTTGATAGCGGCTTCTTTCAGAATATCCATAACTTCCTGCGTTTCTGTTGCAAGCATGGTGGTTTGATTGATCACCCCAAAACGTTTCAGATCCGTATATGGATCAAAGTTTGGAGTAGATTTATGTCCAAAATACTTCTCAAAATCTGACAACGGTCGGTCTTTAGTCATGATCTCAGCTAAGATCTCAGCTTCATCAGGACTCAAAACTACAACCACTTCAGAATGTTCAGCGCTGTGCGAAAATGTAGCCCGGGTTTCTTCGTGCTCGTGCTTACCATGAACCACTAAGCTGTATTCCTTTTTTCCTAGTTGTTTTCCTCGCTTCCAGACTTTCTCTACAAACGGACAAGTAGTATTGAATTCGTACGGATCGATTCCAACCTGTTGAAGTTCTTTTTGAATTTCAACCGTGGTACCAAAAGCAGGTACTATTACAATATCTTCTGACTTAAGAGAACCGATGGGAATTCTTTCCGTTCCGTCCGTATCAAATAAAAACTTTACCCCTTTTTTTAGCAAATCTTCATTCACTGTTGGGTTATGGATCATTTCGCTTAACAAGTAAATATTTTTATCGGGATTTTCTTCTACCGCCCGATATGCTATATCTATTGCGTTTTCCACTCCGTAGCAAAATCCAAAAAACCTTGGGATCAAAAACTGAACCGGACCAAAATCCAACACGGTTGGCTGCAGGTCTTTCTTCATTGGATCGGTTATTTTTGTCGCCTCTTTAACCTTTCGGATAACCGGCGATTTGTACATTTCTGGAATTTGGAATTTTTTTCTGGCCATGAGTCAAATATAAGAAGGTATCTGTCAAACATCAGTGTTTTGCATACCGTTTCAGAACGAAATTTTAAACATAAAAAAAGCCCGATAGTTTTCTACCGGGCTCAAAATATTCTTTCTGATCAGTACTTCATTCTGGATTCGATCATTGCTTTAAATCCAGCATAGTTTTGAGGTAATCGCTCAACCTTCTTCCCATCAATGAAAAAAGTAGGAGTTGAATTCACACCCAAAGCTGTACCTTCTCTTTTATCTGCAAGCACACGCCGATTCAACCTTGCTGAATTCAGATCTTGTTTAAATTTATCCATATCAAGATCCAGATCTTGTGCGTAGCCTATAAAAATAGCTTCTGCCTTTCCTCTGCTCCATTGTTCTTGTCCGGTAAATATCATTTCATGCATTTCAATAAATTTACCTTGCTCACGGGCAGCTTCAGCCGCTCTTGCAGCAAGATTAGCATGCTGATGCATTCTCAATGGGTAATTTTTATAAATAACTTCTATTCGCTCACCAAAGTCTTCTTTTGCCTGATCCAGCATTTGTCCATAATACTTGCACGCAGGACATTGATAGTCACTGAATTTCGTGATTTTGAGTACGGGCAGCTCCGGCATTTCCCTGTCCTGAGCATTCGCAAAGTTTATGGTTGCTAAACCCAGCATCAGGGTAAAAAATAATACTTTCTTCATGTCGATGATTTTTTTCAGATTTTCAGCTTTTTAACGAAACATTTTAATTAAAATTTCGCTTTAGCAAAATGACGGTTTAAGATAGTGCCTATTTTTTCAATTATCACATCAATTTGATCTTCGGTATTTTGTTTTCCAAATGAGAATCTTACAAATTCTCTGGCATCTTCATCCGACCTTCCCATGGCTTTCATTGTTCTGTTGGGCTTATCCGAACCAACCTGACAAGCGCTCCCTGTTGAGATAGCCAAACCTGCCTGCGAACATTCCAGCATTAAAAACTGACCTTCCATCCCTTTAAACCTTATCCCAAGAATATTAGGCAGCTTGTTTTCCGGGGAGCCTTCATCAATAAATTCTATCCCTGAAGCTTCCAGTTTTTCTACGAATTTCGATCTCAGCATCGTTAATCTAATATGCTCATCTGTTCTTTCTGTATAATTCAGTTTGGCAGCGGTAGCAAAAGCAGCAACTCCCGCAACATTTTGAGTACCGGCTTTCAATCCCTTTTCCTGAGATGTTCCGGGTATTTCAGGTTTTGAGTCGATGGTTTTGTTTAAATAAAAAGCTCCCACACCTTTCGGTCCATATACTTTATGAGAAGAAACAGAGAGTGCGTCTAACCACGACGCTTCTATCCCCAATTTGCAGAAAGCTTGAACACAATCAGAATGAAAAAACACACCGTGTTGCTTAGCAAGTTTTCCAATAGCTACCAGATCCTGAATTACGCCTGTTTCGGAATTCGCATGTTGAACAGATATCAATGCGGTCTCATCGGTTATCAGCTTGCTCAATTCATCAATCGAAATCATGCCGGAAGTATCCACTCCAACTTTTGAAACTTTGTAGCCTGATCGTTCTAATTCATCAAATAGATTTCTGACCGATGAATGCTCAACTTCAGAAGTTATGATATGATTTCGGGAAGTATCTGAAGCGCTGATTAACGCCCTGATCGCAAGTTGGTTCGACTCTGATCCGCCGCTGGTAAATACGATCTCTTCAGCTTCTGCCTGAATAATCTTAGCGATCGTTCGCCTGCCGGCATCCAGTAATTGTTTAGCCTCCGCACCAATGTCGTGAAGGCTACTTGGATTTCCATAGTAGTGTTTAGAAACATTCACTAATACCTCAAGAGCAGTATCGTGAATCGGAGTTGTTGCTGCGTGATCCAGGTAAATCATAAATCGTTCTTTTTCAAGAAATGCTGTATCTTTATTGTCTTAATAAAATACCCAAAAATTTAGGGCTTTACAGCCATGATCTCTATTCATCTTAAAGAAATTATTGAAAGCGCTCTTCGCGAAGATATTGGTATGGGAGATCTTACTTCCAAATCCATTTTTGATGCTGATCATTACTCTAAAGGAACATTTGTTTCAAAAGCGGAAGGCACTTTAGCAGGGCTTGATGTTTTACAAATAGCTTATAATTTTTTGGGAGAGAATGTAAGCGTAAATCTTCTCAAAGAAGATGGAGATTCTGTAGGTATCAAAGAGAGAATTGCTGAAGTAGAAGGACCTACACAGGTTTTACTTTCTGCTGAGAGAGTCATTCTTAATTTGATGCAGCATTTGTCCGGAATTGCTACGTCTACCGCTGAAGTCATACGATTATTGGATGACTCTTCGATAGAAATTGTTGATACCAGAAAAACTTTGCCCGGACTCAGAGCGCTCCAAAAATATGCGGTGACTTGTGGGGGCGGTAAGAATCACCGTTTCAGGTTGGATGACGGAGTTATGATCAAAGACAATCACATAAAAGCAGCGGGAAGTATTACAAAAGCTGTTGAGTTGGTTCGTTCTAAAATTGGTCATATGGTAAAGATCGAAGTAGAAACGGAATCTAAAGAGCAAGTGTTAGAAGCTGTAGAAGCTAAGGCAGATGTAATTATGCTTGATAACAGGACTCCGGAAGAGATCAAAGAATTGGTAAAGCTGATCCCTGATGAAATTTTAGTTGAAGTTTCAGGTGGAATTACGCCCAATTCGATTAGCAGTTTTAAAGGCTGCGGAGCTGATGTAATTTCATTAGGTTGGCTGACGCATTCTGTAAAAGCATTGGATATAAGTTTTAATTTGAATACTTAAGATCAGCCACTAAAAAATACAAATTCACGAATCATTTCGTGTTTTAGAGATTTTGTGGCGTTATTTTTAAACCATGGATGTACTAGACATTTTAGAAGTTGAATCGGAAGTATCTCTTCCAAAACGCTACTCAGAACTTTCTGTTGAGGAAATGGAGAGCCGTGTTAAAGAGATAAAAAATAAGTTCGGCGAACGATTATTTATCCCGGGACATCATTACCAAAAAGATGAAGTAATTCAATTTGCTGATGCACGTGGAGACTCACTGAAATTAGCTCAGATCTGTGCCTCAATGGACAAAGCCGAATACATTGCATTTTGCGGCGTTCATTTTATGGCAGAAACTGCTGATATGCTTACACGTCCTGATCAAAAAGTAATTCTTCCGGATCTCAGAGCAGGTTGCTCTATGGCTGATATGGCGGATATAGATCAGACTGAGCGTGGATGGAAAAAGATGCAGGGGATCTGGGGAGATACTATTCTTCCATTGACTTATGTGAATTCCACTGCCGCTATAAAAGGCTTTGTAGGAAAGAACGGTGGCGCTTGCGTTACCTCCGGAAATGCCGATAAAATGCTGGAATGGGCTTTCACCCAAAAAGAACGAATTTTGTTTTTGCCAGACCAACATCTGGGCAGAAATACAGCCGTTAAACTTGGAGTAAAACTGGAAGAAATGGCCGTTTATGCTCCACTGACAAATTCTTTCGAATACGAAGGTGATTTCGAAAATGTAAAAGTCATCTTATGGAAGGGACATTGCTCCGTACATGAAAAATTCAATATTCAGCATGTTGAAAATCTTCGAAAACAAGAACCGGAAATGAAGATCCTGGTTCATCCCGAGTGTACATACGATGTTGTACAGGCATCCGATCTTGCAGGTTCAACCAATTTTATCATCGAAACTTTGAACGACGCCGAGCCCGGATCAAAATGGGCTATTGGAACCGAAATGAATTTGGTTAATCGACTTAAAGACGAGCATCTCGATAAAACCATTGTTTCTTTGAATCCGTTTATGTGTCCTTGTTTAACTATGAACAGAATTGACCTTCCGCATCTTTTATGGAGCTTAGAAAAGCTGGAACAAGGTGAAGTTGTTAATCAGATCAGTGTTTCACAGGAAGTAACTAAAAATGCACTTCTTTCTTTAGAACGGATGCTGGAAAGAAGTTGAAGAAAGGTTTAGGTATATTATTTTTAGTAATTAGTAGTCTTTTTGGCATTGTTTTTATGCTTTTTATTAAAGGAGCTTTAAATGCTGTCTCTGTTATATTATCAACTGGATTTACATATGATTCCGCTGCAGGCTTAGTTCTAAGCATTACTATTCTGGCCATCCCTGGATTACTGGTTCTATATTTTTCCAGACAGGCAAAAAAGTTCTTACAACACGATAAAAAAGCGGATTCGAATCATAAGTGAGCGGCTTTATTTGAGCCTCTTATCAGTTTCATACAACCTCTTTTTTTTCCTTTTCTCTTCATAAAATGTCTTTATTAAAATTTTGAACGAAACTCCCTTCTCTCTAGTTACATCAATACAGAACTATTTAATATTAAACTAATATATTTAAGAAATGAGCTATTTAGAGAAGATAAACGACATCTACACTCAACTTGGACAAGGAAAAGCGATGGAAGCTTTTGATCAATATTACCATTCAGATTGCGATATGGTACTTGAAGATGGTAAGGTTGTTTCCGGAAAAGAAAAGAACAGAGAACGTGAAATCGAATTCTTTTCAAGCGTTGAAGATTTCCATGGTCTCGAGATCAAGTCTATAACCTCGAACGAAGAAAATGCAACTACTGCAGTTGAATGCACAATGGATGTCACCTTTAAAGGCGGCGACAGAATGCAGATCGAACAGGTAGCAACGCAGAAGTGGGAAGGCGACCACATCGTAAAAGAAAGATTTTACGGAACCAAATAATTTCACTCGGTCGTAAATAAATTTAAAGCCTCACAGATTTTCTTCTTTGAGGCTTTTTTAATATCTGATAATTATTACTTTACCATCAACTTAAAAATTTAAAAACGTCAATAATGAAACACTTACTCTCTTTATTACTACTTTTAACTCTCTCGTCAGGTCTTTTTGCTCAGGAGGCCCGAACAAAAAACGGATTCATATCTGTAACTCTTGGTGCAGCTTTCCCAACCGGAGACTTTGCTGACAGTGACTTAAATAATGATGACGCCGGCTTTGCTGAAAATGGAGTAGCTATTAATCTTGTAAACTTTGGGTATTTGTTTTCAAAAAACATCGGTATTACAGCAATGCTTTCCGGTTCAGCATATCCTATTGATGCAAATAATGGAGATGAACCTATTTGGGGATTTGGATCATTTATGGTGGGTCCTCTTTTTTCGTTTGCAAGTGAAGATGGCAAAACAGAACTAGACCTCAGGGTTATGATAGGAACATCATCTGCAACACTCGATCCTGATGATGGATCGCAAGAATTCGAAGGCTCTGGTGGAGCGTTTTCCATTGGTAGCGGACTGCGTTATAATTTAAGTGATTTCATTGCATTGACTTCAAATTTTGACATTATATCAGGGAATCCTGAATTTGATGTTAACGGAAGCACATTTGAACAACCCATTTCTACTGTGAACCTTACTTTTGGTATCTCCTTTCGGATTAAATAATATCTGAATTTCTGAAAAAGCCCCATATATAAAGTACGGGGCTTTTTTTATTCCTTTGATTTCCATTCCTTTCAGAATGAAAAATTTGATCCCCCTTTTCTTTTTGTTCCTGATTTCATGTGGTAACAGCTCCTCAAACGATAAACCTGTTACTGATCAATCTTCCGGAATTGAATTAGTGGTACTGGGGATTGCCCAAGACGCCGGCTTTCCTCAATCTGGTTGCCAAAAAGAAAACTGCCGCCTTTACTGGGATGGAAAAGAAGAAAGACGCCATGCCACTTCGCTCGGCCTAGTTGACCATATCTCAGGCAAATACTGGCTGTTTGAAGCCACTCCGGACTTGAAAGATCAGTTAAATGCCGTTCAGGAATCTGCCGGAACAAATGAACATCCTTCCGGAATATTTCTCACGCACGCTCATATCGGTCATTATACCGGACTAATGCATCTGGGACATGAAGTTATGGGAGCTTCAGGAATTCCTGTCTATACAATGCCTCGTATGAAAAGCTACTTGCAAACTAATGGACCATGGAAGCAATTGGTGGATTTCGAGAATATTGCACTTCAGCAAATGACTACTGATTCTGTTGTTCAGCTTTCTGAAAACATAAAGGTAATTCCATTTCTTGTCCCACATCGGGATGAATACTCCGAAACAGTTGGTTACAGGATTGAAGCGGAAAACAAATCCGTACTTTTTATTCCTGATATCAATAAGTGGGATATTTGGGACAGATCCATTGTTGAAGAGATCGCCAAAGTGGATCATGCTTTTCTGGATGCTACTTTCTATGATTCTGATGAGTTGCCCGGAAGAGATATGAGTGAAATTCCACATCCTTTTGTGGAAGAAAGTATCGAGCTATTTAAAATCCTTCCCGCTTCGGAGAAAGCCAAGGTTCATTTCATACATTTCAATCACACAAATCCTTTGATATTGGATTCCCCTGAAAGAAAAGAAGTCGAAAGCTTAGGATTTAATGTGGCTTTTGAGGGAATGAAGATCCAATTATAAGCCCCATTAACAAGTAGTTCTTTTTTTCTTCCTGATTCTTTTGTTCTTTATATAGAATTAAAACGGGTTATGATATGGCAACAAAAAAAGATAGCCGAGAAGAGAAGAGCCAAAGTGTTGAATCTAGAAACCAAAGTGAGTCTATAGAAGATCTCTATAAGAAAAGTGTAGCGGGTACCTACCGAAAACAGGGGTTAACAGCTAATTTAATTCCAGATTTATTACCTGATTCTGAAGACCTTATTTTTATTTTCGATTATCCGGAAAACTTGAAAGTTGAATTATATGAAAGCTTTCGTACAGCAATTTTAGAGAAACTCCATCTCAATGAAGATTATATAAATAGAAAAGCTCCTGATTTTAGTTTTTCAGATTATGATTTCTACCAAGTTTCTCAAGGAAAGATTATTGTAGTTAAAGATATACACCCTAAAGAAAACCCAACACCTATTGATCGAAAAGTATTAGAAGAAGTAAGACACATGTTTAAAGGGGTTGAAATAAATAGTGTTTTTGACACGTCTTTATACTTTGTATTAAGGAAAACCACTGAACATATAAAAATTTCTCCGCTTCAATTTATTTCCGAATTAAGTGTTCCAAATTCAAGTCCGCTATCTTTTACCATTCCATATCCTAAAAGTGCTGAAAATCGTTTACTCCTTGATACTGGTAAAGAATGGAAAACTATTACAAGATCTGATAATGGAATCTCTACAAATAAAAAAAACGAAAAAATAGACTTCCACCTCGATGACCCCGCACTGGAAGATAAACTGGGACGAAAACCGATCGCCAAAAGTTTAGCAAAGCTGATCAATGATGACATTTTTGGGAATAAGAAGTGTCATGCTTTTATGACGCACCTTCAGGGAAGGTGGGGCGAAGGAAAGTCCTCTTTCATGAAGTTTTTGGAAAACGGCTTACAGGAAGCCGGTAACGATCGCTGGATCGTTATCCATTATAATGCGTGGAAAAATCAGGATGTAGACCCGCCTTGGTGGACTTTTCTGGATGCCGTTTACAGGCAGGGAAGAGAACAGATTGCTAATAAATCAGGAAAGAGATTCCGGTTTAGAGTCAAATTGAACGAACATATAAGAAGGTTAAATAGCGGTACTTTGCTTACTCTTTCAGTTTTTGCTTTCATAATCTTTCTGATTTTAAGCGCAAGCAATCTTCTCGGTATTTCTTTTCTTAATCTACCAGAAACGACTAAAATTGTCGTTTCTGTATCTACTATTTTTGCTTCTTTATGGGCTATTGGGCAGTCCTGGAGTAAGTTTTTTGTAATGGACACTCCTGAAAATGCAAGGCTCTTTATGCTAAGAACCGAAAATCCTTCAGCACATATCAAGCAGCATTTTGAAGAGCTAGTAAAGGATCTGCAAACTAAACACACAAAAGGAAAAGGCAATTATCACATAGCGGTCTTTATTGACGATTTAGATCGCTGTGACGGGAAATTTGTAGTTTCATTGCTTGAAGGAATTCAAACTATGTTTAATGAGCAAAAAGTGTTCTATCTGGTTGCTGCAGATAAACATTGGATAGCTAAAAGTTTTGAAAACGTATATTCGGAATATATAGATACAGTAAAAAAAGGAACCAAACTTGGTTACTCATTCATTGAGAAAAATTTTCAACTCTCCATACGGCTTCCCAATCCGTCCGGAGAACAAATAAGCCGTTACTGGGGCCATATTCTCAATCAGGAAAGTTATAACCAATTGTCTGGGACAGGAAATACAGAAGGGTTAAAAAGACAACTCCAAGAAACAGGGCAGGAAGCCGTGCTTTCCGGAGAAGCTAATCTTGAAGAGCTTGCTGAACAATACAACACCACTATTGAAGATGCCCAAAACATTATGCTGGAAACTGTTAATGAAACAACTGAAGACATTGAGCATTTGCTGATGGAGCATCATAAACTTTTGGGAAATAATCCTCGTGCAGTTAAACGGTTGGCAAACCAATACACCGTATATCGAAACCTTGTGCTGATCGAGCAAAATAAAGTTGATCCATTAAAACTTTTTCGATGGGTTATACTCCAAAACAGATGGCCTGTGTTAGTTGACAAGCTGGAACAAGATCCTGCCCATATAAATGATTACGATGAGCTTCTTGAGGAACTGGATCTGGTTTCATACTCAATTGATATCGAATATGTGATGGGAAAAGACGACGAAAAAATCACATTGGATGATGTGGTGACTTATACAGGCATAAGTCAGATTGCATCCGATCCAAGCTCATGAACAAGTAAAAGATTGTTTTAAATTGTACAGTTGTGGTTTCTTCAGCTATTTTCAATCAATAACTAACGCAATATATTGATATGAATAAGCATTCCTTTCTTTTCCTGGTTGTTCTGTTTTTAACAAGCTCCGTTTCTGCTCAATCCTATTTTCCAGGCAAATGGGGTGATTGGGAAAAAAAGAACCCTTCTCAGCTTGGATTAGATCCTGCTCAAATTGATTCCGCTGTTCAATATGCACAAAGAATGGAATCTACAAACCTTCGTAGCATGGAAGAAAATCATTATGGCACTTTTGGTCGTGAGCCTTTCGGTTATGGAATCGGCCCATTCAAGGATCGTGGACCTCAAACCGGAATCATTATAAAAGATGGATATATAGTTGCTGAATGGGGAGAACCGTTCAGAGTAGATATGACTCACAGCGTTACCAAAAGCTTTTTATCATATACAGTTGGTCTGGCTTATGATAAAGGATTGATTCGGGATGTGAACGATAAAGTAGATCCATACATGGCACCGATCCTGGAAATGCAGTGGGATGATAACAGAAATAAAGCTGATCATTACGGTTCACCAAAAATAATGGAACCTTTTAAAGGAGACCATAATTCAAAGATAACCTGGAATCATCTGCTACGACAAACAAGCGATTGGGAAGGAACTTTGTGGGGAAAACCTGACTGGGCAGATCGGCCAAGCAGAGAACGATCTGAATGGGGAAACAGAGAAAGAAAAGAACCGGGAAGTGCATATGAATATAATGATGTCCGTGTAAATGTATTGGCTTTAGCTGCTATGAATGTTTTAAGAGAGCCATTACCCAAAGTTCTCAGAGAAATTATTATGGATAAAATTGGTGCTTCACCAACATGGCGCTGGCAGGGTTACGAAAACTCGTGGGTTGTCATCGACGGGCAGCAAATGCAATCAGTGAGTGGCGGTGGACATTGGGGTGGCGGGATGTTTATTTCTGCCCGGGATCAAGCCAGATTTGGCCTGTTAACTTTACACAATGGAAACTGGAATGGTGAGCAATTAGTCTCTGAAGAATGGAATAAGATGGCTCAAACTCCTACAGAAGCTCAATCCGATTATGGATTCATGAACTGGTTTTTAAACACCGACAAAAAACGTTTACCCAGCGCTCCGGAGTCTGCTTTCTTTCATCTGGGCTCGGGAGCAAATATGGTGTACGTGGATCAGGAAAATAATTTGGTTATTGTTGCTCGTTGGATCAATGGATCAGCTATGGACGGAATCGTCAAAAGGGTTTTAAAATCTCTGGAATAAAATCACAATCAATTTCTCACTCAAATAAAAAAGCATTTCTAAGTTAATAGAAATGCTTTTTACATTTTAAATACCGTCACTAAATTTTCTTACCAGTCAAAAGAATTAAACTTTATTTCCGGTAGAACTTCTGGCTGTCCGCTTAGTGTTAGCTCTCTGGTTCTTTCTTCATGCTCTGTAGAAAGAAGCCTCTTTATCACAAAATTATATTTAAGCAGATCATTAGTATTAACTGCGGGAAACACCACTGCCACTGAATATACACTATCAATCGGTGCAGTGTCTGTAAGTTCTAAATACTGAGCTGAGTTCTCGCCTAATGGAGAGATATCGCCTTTCAAATAGATCTTATTTGTTAAAGTATTAAATAGCCCGTTATCCAGAGCATATTTCATATCTACATTAAATGTTACTGATGTTTGCGCTTGGCTAAAAGCTGTTAAACTTATAGTGAACGCCATCATAAGTATTACTTTTTTCATAGTACTTTTGTTTTTATTAGTATTTGTTTTTTAAAGTCTTTGTTCAGTTTTATTTCAATATCCACTGGTATTTGAAACTACCCTCTCCTTCCATGAAACCACAGTAAAAACACTTTCTCTAGGAAAATGAGGAGGAATTGAATTTCCTAACCTTTCATCATATTCATATTTCTTGGAATATCCGGTTACACCATAACTACCGAAAGTTCCTACGGGGCCTCTTGTTTCCTGAATAATTCCTCCAAGCAAGTCAATGTTGCCTCTGTGAGATCCTGCAACATAATTTTCCACCCTGAAAGAACTTCCCAAAGCCATAAATGAACCATGAAGCCTAAGGTCTTTAGATCCTGTTCTTGAATGAGCACTTTGATCTATTAAGATGTCTCCTTCACTTACAACTCCTAACAAGTCTGTGGATGTGTCATCTACTCTCGGATCAACATTATATACTATGTCATCATAAATCTCTACTTCATCCTCCGAATGTATAGTTATTTGCCCTGAAACAGTGCCTTCCAAGTAAATTTTTTCGCTAGATGAAATTATTCCGTTATGTGTTTCTTTCGGATAATTGACAAAGGCTGTCCAATTTCTTGAACCGCTATCATATTCACTCACTTCAATACTTCCATCAGATTGCATAATCATATACGATAATCTATTAAAGGTAACACCATCGCTTGTAGCAGCACTTTTTAAAGCAGCTACTTTTGCTCCGGATGGTAACTCTCTGGTTTGTGCATTAAAATCTGTGGTTCCTTGAAAATCCGGGGTAGCATCGCCTAAGATCGTGCCATCCCTGCCTCTCCATTCATTAGGGCTTGAAACATGACCATAAAAGGTTGGTGAACCTGACATCTTGAACGTTCCATTTGTATGTATAGGCCCACTAATTTCATCTGATGAATAAAAATATATATTATTACCAGAACTGGTTTTTTCTTTATCTGAGAAGTAGGAATATTTAGAAAACGAGTCCCGTCTCATTAATACTTCTGTAATTACTTTACTATCACCATAGGTAGCTTCGCTAAATAAAAGAACTTTAAATGTATCCCAGCCACCTTCTCCTACTGAGTACAGAGAGTCAACTGCATCAAGCTCGTCGATATTTTCAATATCATAAGTTTTTAAAGTAGCGCTGCCCGGAAGCAAATCCCCTCCGTAAAGTGTGCCTTCCCAAGTATTATCGCTTCTTATTTTCTCAATCGCTGTTTGAATAAGACTGTTTGTAGAATTTCTTGCCTGAACTTCACTTATAACTTCTGCAGACCGTTCGGGGAGCAAGCTTGCACGCTGACTATTTGAAAACTGTATTATTCCTGATAGTACTACCAAACCACTTACCAGTAAAAGCATTGATCGTCCCATAGTTCCTCCTAATAAATTAAATTATTTGCTACAATTCTACGCTTCCAATAGGATCTGTAATACAATTCCGTTCCATCTTTTTTAGTCAGGTAAGGTTCATTTGATTCTACCAATACTTCAACTTCCACCTGTACTATGTCATCGAGTTGTGCGGGCACATTACCATCTATATCATAATAGTTGACTTCAAAGTCACGAACTGAATACCGGAATTCGATTTCATTTGCCGGGATACTTGGAGTCTGATTCCATTTTCGGATTAAAACTATATCATTTGGGTTTGTAGTAGCTGTATCTAATTCCGAAGTAACAGCCCATTCAACTAAATCAAAATCATCTGAGCCATCGTTGTCAAAAATATTTCCTCTAAAAATAAACGCGCTGTCTTCAGCCATTACAAAAGCATCTGAAATCCCACGATCATATCCAATTCTGTTCAAGTCATTTTGAAGTATAGATACGATGTTATCAAGCTTACTTTGTGTAATAACACTTGAAGTTGTTTCAACGGTAGAATTAAACAAAGAGTAATTGTATGCTAAAATTGATAGCAACATTAAGCCCCCGATGATATATGTAGTAGCTAATCCTAAATTCATCGTTCAAAAGACTTAATAAAAATTAAGTCTACCTCCGTACTCGGATCTACTTCTTCATTAATAACATTTACCGTTATCTTGTATCTTCTTACAAGAGGATCACCTTCATCAATATATTCTGAACTGGCATCAATTATGAAAGTATCGGTATACTCATCATTGTAACCATAAGTCTCACGATCTGTGACTGGATAACCGGCGAACATATAATCAATATGGTTGGGATTGAGCATGTTTTCATCTGCTCTTTGAACCAGCTTAACCTGTTCAATTACATCCTGTGCCCTTATTATAGTTCTGTATTCAACATCAGAACGGATCACTGTTTCCGAAGTGCTTAAAAAACTTCTTGAAGTATTAATGGTTAAAAAAGAGTAAATAACCATTGCAGCTGTTAAGTATAGTACATCAGAATAATCGTTCATAACTATATTAGATTGTGGATAACATTATACGAAGCCTGGTTCTTATTAGATGTTTTATATACAATATCTAATTTTTATAAAGAAAACTTAATATAAAAATGTCTCTCCGTTTTAATTATCGTCATTTATGGTCAATCATTAAAGATAATCAATTATTATAGCCTTGGGCTTACAATAATAAGAGCCACTTGTTATTAATTTGTTACTAATTGAAATTATAAATCCACTACAAAAAGTAAAATAATGGAGAAAAAAGCTATTCTAATTGGCGCTACGGGACTGGTTGGGTCACATGTTCTTCAACTTTTATTATCGGATGAGAGATATGAGTCCGTAAAAGTATTACATCGTCGTAGTACCGGAACTTCTCACCCAAAACTAACTGAACGTATCATCGATTTTGATGATCAGGAATCTTGGAAGCCACTTGTTACCGGAGATCATTTATTTTCAACATTGGGAACAACTCTTAAAAAAGCCGGGAGTAAAGACGCTCAATATAAGATTGATTACACCTATCAATATAATTTCGCTAAAATCGCTTCTGAAAATGGAGTCTCCAGCTATGCTTTGGTTTCTTCTTTGGGAGCCAGCCCTGATTCCGGATCCTTTTACCCTCGCATTAAAGGAGAATTGGATGAAGCCGTCCAAGAGCTGCCTTTTGATAACACATTAATTCTAAGGCCTTCTTTTCTGGATGGAAGCCGGGATGAATTTCGATTGGGAGAACGCATCGGAATAGCAATAGCTAAAGTAGTTTGCAAAATACCTAGGCTTAAAAAATATCACCCTATAAAAGCCGAAACCGTTGCAAAAGCGATGATAGAAGGGTTGAATTCTAAACAGAGTAAACACATATTTGAAGCTCAGGACATCCACTCATTAGTATAGATTGTTCCCTGTTTTGTTGTTTAAAATTCAAGTATTAAGAAATTTGAGTATATGTTTTATCACCTCTTTTCTGGAAAGTCCGGATCATCATAATGCGCAACAGCCACTCTCAGTTTCTTATCTATTCTGGTTACCAAAGCTTGTGGTGCTAATACTTTAACAGAGTCTCCAAATCCCAGAATTTTACTTTCCAACTCGAAATTAAGCTGAACTTCCAGTGTAATAATTATCCCGCCTTTTACTTTTTCTACCAACTGCTGAGAGGGGTGTATTGGTTTAGTTAAAACGTAAGGAGCATGATTGTATCCAACAAAAAGTCTTACTGTTCTCGGTTTCATATTCGGACTGACCGTCACGCCAACTACATTTTTGTAATACTCTTTTGCATTCAGGTCTGTTTGAATATATTCTGATTTTTCTGCCTTTTTAATTTCTATAATCCGATCTAAAGCAAGATTAATCGGATGAGATTCTTCTTTCTTAATTCCGATTACAAACCAACGGTTATTGTATTCTTTCAAAAACTGCGGATGAAACTCAAAATCACCGGGCTGCCTGGCTCTGAAAGATTGGTAAGTAATTAAAAGCACCTGCTCTTTATGTACTGCCTGATACAAGTCATCCAAAAAGTGTAAGCCCTTTAAACCTTCGTTCTTTTCGAAATCTATGATCGAACGTGAGTTTGTTTTGGTAGTATAGACTTTATCTTCAAGACGCTTGATCATATCGTCCATGTCATCAAAATGTGAAAAACCCTTGAATTGCTTCAAGACTTCAACAACCTCGTTCAAAGTTCCCATATCCTGATCAGTTAGTGGGATATTGGTGATAGAATACTCTGCATCTGTATAAGTGTAATATTTTCTTTCCTTCACTTCTATAGGAGCATTATATCCTAACTTATCCGATCTCATGATCTGAATATCACTTTGAACCGTTCGTTTACTTACGCCTTTATCAATGCCTTCATATTCATAAAGCACTTCTGAGCATTCATGGATAAGATCGTCAAGTGTCCAGAGTCGTTGCCTGTTTCTCAAACATTTGTCAATGGTTTTATAGCGAATTAAAGCATTTCTATTTGCAGGCATTCCAATTTTTTTAAAGAAAGTAGAAAATATTTTTAACTACGCAAAAAGATTGCGTACTTCGCCTTTATCATTCTTTCGAACAAGGAAACAAACTCCTCAGAATTATGAAATTCAACATACTAACAAGAAAGAAAAAACAAGTTATTAATTTCGAAGGTGCAAAAGCTATCAAACTTTCACCAGAGATGGAATTATACAGCGCAGTTGTAACTGCAGGACTTGGAAACAAATTTTACACTTCTGAGGAAGAGAGAATCTCAAGAATCAGAACTTTGATTTGCCAAACAAATCCTGAATTTGTTGCTAAACTTGCAGTATACGCAAGGACCAAAATGAATCTTAGATCTATTCCGCTTGTATTGATAACCGAGTTGGCAAAAATACATCAAGGAGACAGTCTGGTTAGTAATACTGTTACATCCGTAATCCAAAGAGCAGACGAAATCACTGAATTACTGGCTTGTTATGCTTATGCTAATAAAAGAACCGGCTATAAAAAGCTAAACAAGCTTTCTAAACAAATTCAGAAAGGTTTAGGAAATTCTTTTAATCGTTTTGATGAATATCAATTCGCAAAGTATGATCGCCAAACCGAGATCTCCTTAAAAGATGCATTGTTTTTGGTTCGTCCGAAAGCTGAAAGTGATTCTCAACAAGTAATTTTTGACAAAATTGCGGAAGAACAATTAGAAACACCATACACATGGGAAGTCGAGTTATCTCAAACTGGGCAGGTAGACTATTCTACTCCTCAAGAGAAAGCTGACGCATTCCGCAACAAGTGGGAAGAACTAATCGCGAGCAACAGGCTTGGATATATGGCACTACTTCGAAATATCAGAAACATTCTGGAAGCCGGAGTGCGTGCTGAATACATTGAAATTGCCGGAAACAGAATACGAAACGAAAGTGAAGTTGCGCGATCCAGACAATTGCCTTTTCGTTTTCTATCTGCATACAGAGAAATTCAAAAAGTGGAAAACGAATTCACTTCCTATTTTTTGGACTGCCTTGAAGAAGCCGTTAGTTATTCAATTTCTAATCTGAAAGGATTTGGATTGTATACCAAAGTACTTATTGCGTGCGATGTATCAAGTTCTATGTATTGTCAGTTATCACCAAAGAGTAAAATCCGTTGTTATGATATCGGGTTACTACTTGGAATGTTAATGAACAGTAAAAGTAAGAATGTCATTACCGGAATATTTGGTAGCAAATGGAAACCGTACTCATTGCCATCAAAACAAATTCTGGCCAATACACAATTGCTTAATAGCATTGAAGGAAGTGTAGGTTACTCCACAAACGGATTTAAAGTGATCTCATCACTTATCAAAAAAGAAAAAGTAGTTGATAAGGTAATGATGTTTACTGACTGTCAGATGTGGGATAGCACAGGAGACCAAAACTCGATCCAAAAATTATGGAAAGAGTATAAAGCCACCATTGCACCTAGTGCGAAGCTTTATTTATTTGACCTTGCAGGATATGGAAATACCCCTCTGAAAGTTGAGCAGAATGATGTTTTTCTTATTGCCGGCTGGTCGGACAAAATATTTGACGTATTGACCGCTCTTGAAAATGGCGAAAGCACGCTTTCCCAAATAAAGAGCATAAAATTAAACTCCGATTAAATTCGGAGTTCTTTTTGGATGTTGTAGAGTTAAGATACTTCGCGCCAAACAATGGGGAGGATATAACCAAAGAGTTATACCGGGTTCAACTCCCGGCAAGCAATGCCCTGCTCTTAACCCGAATGTCGCTCCAAAAAGGTTTTTATTGATTTGATTGAGTGTTGTAGATGAGTCTTACTTCGCCTATTCCGCGCATGGTCGCTGGTTCGAACCCAGCCTCTGAAGAAATTCAGAGTAGCTCAGTTGGTAGAGCATGTTATGTGGCTCATCGCCTGTTACCTCGATCTTTATTTATTGAATAAAAATAAGGTGCTGTAGACTGGAAATACTTCGGCAGACGCAATCGGTTTATAAACCGATTCTCTCTTAATTGAGAGGTGCAGGTTCAAGTCCTGCTTCAGTTATTTTTAACTGAATGGCGGAAAATACATTCCTATCGCTTGTAGCCCTTATTGATTTTTTAAAAGAAAAGGTGTCGTAGAGTCAGCATACTTCGATGGCTTGAAATCCCGGAAACGGGTAAGTCCGGTTCGAATCCGGTTAGGCTGATTTGATTGTCGCCCTTTTCTTTTCAATATATCCAAAGTGTTGTTGAATAAAGATACTTCTGAAAAGCTTTATTCGGATGTCGCCTTTGGTTTTAATTTTCAACTACGCAAAAAGATTGCGCAGTCATGTTTTATTATGGAATTAGTGATTGGATATCCATCATTAAAACAGCAACAAAAGGGAGAGCAATACGGCTCTCCCTTCATTACATTAAAATATTATGATTACAGGAAAAACAATTATCGAATTAGGGTACAGACCCGGAGAATGGCTTAAAGACGCCATTCCTCATGCTAATGAAAATAAACTGGAAGGAGATGCACTTGTTGAGTATTTAGACTCGGTTTGTCCACCGCCTCTAATAGAGCCTTTTGAAAAGCCGGTTTCCTACAAAAAAAATATCGAAGCGGAATCTGAGCTTGAAGAATCGAATGTGGAACGGGTTTTTGAAACCATGGACGAACTGATGAAAACTCCCACGATCGTTGATGGAGCTGTCATGCCGGATGCCTGCCCTACGGGAGGAATCGGACAAATTCCTGTGGGCGGAGTTGCCGTTACAAAAAATGCAATTCACCCTGCTATGCATTCAGCTGATGTTTGTTGTTCTGTAATGATGACTTCATTCGGAAAAGTTGATCCAAGATCAGTTTTAGATGCCGCTCATAGCATTACTCATTTCGGTGGTGGTGGAAGAGATGATCTATTTGATTTTCCGGTTGAATTGGAAGAACAAATCATGGAAAACTATTTCCTGAATAATAAAAGATCTCTTCAATTGGCTAAAACACACCTTGGAACACAAGGCGATGGAAATCACTTTTTGTATATCGGCGTTTCGAAAGCAACCGGAGAAACGATCATGGTTACTCATCATGGAAGCCGAGGTTTTGGTGCAAACCTTTACCGAAAAGGAATGAAGGTTGCTGAAAATTTCAGAAAGGAACTTTCTCCGGACACTTTAAAGGGTAACGCATGGATTCCATATTCAGAAGAAGAAGGGAAATCATATTGGGAAGCTCTTCAGATTGTGAGAGAGTGGACCAAGCTGAATCATACTGTTTTGCATCAGGCTACTACAGAATCCTTGAATACAGAACCTACACTCCGTTTTTGGAATGAACATAACTTTGTATTTAAAGATGATGACCTCTTTTATCACGCAAAAGGAGCTACACCACTTTCGGATAAATTCGTTCCTGATTCTCATGAAGGTTTAAGACTCGTTCCGTTAAACATGAGTGAGCCTGTACTGATCGTGAAAGGAGAAGCTTCTGAAAACAACCTTGGGTTTGCTCCGCATGGCGCAGGCAGAAATGTCAGCCGAACTCAGCATATTAAAAGCAAAGTTGGGAAAGAAATGCAGGAAATATTTCTGGAAGAAACAAAAGGATTGGATGTACGATTCTTTTCCGGACATATCGATATTTCTGAACTCCCAAGCGCTTATAAAAATGCAGAAGCCGTTCAACGACAAATGAAGACATTTGGACTTGGCGAAGTTGTGGACGAGATCATGCCATATGGTTGTATCATGGCGGGCGACTGGCAGGTCGATGCTCCCTGGAAAAAAAGGCGTCGCAAAAAAAGAGGACGATAAAATTAGCCCCGACAGTTGGTATGACTGTTGGGGTTTTTTATTATACGCTCATGGAATTTAGGATAAAAAAGTCGTGGCGTGTTTTTGTTTATGTGGTAATGTCTTCATTTTTTATTCTTACTATTTTGATGACCTACCAAGCTCTTACAAAAGTAAGTAGCGGTGTCAACAGCCTCATCGCAGTTACAGTTAGTTTATCACTGGCAGCATTTTCTTTCTATTCAATTATCAGAATTAGAAAAGAGAAAGTAAATGTAGAAAACGGGGCCCTTCGTCATACGTTGGCTTTCACCCAAAAAACTATAAACCTCGATGAAATAGATGGTTTTAAAATTGATGAACATTACATTCGTATCATTTCAAGACCTCCCTCAATTAAAAAAATTCGCATAAGTTCGTCTATAGAAGACAAGTATGAGTTTATTGAGTTTTTGTATCAGAGATTTGACAATCTTAATTCTCTAAATCATCAAGAGGAAATCTCGGAGATACTCTCCAATGAAAGTTTTGGCGGGAATAAAATAGAACGAGAGCTAAAACTAGAGAGTGCTCAAAGAACTATGAAGGTATTCAATGGCGTTAGTTTAATTTCTTTTTTTTGGCTTATTATTATACCTAATCCATATGATTTAGCGGTGCTGGTTAATATTGTGATACCATTAATTGCTTTATGGATCTTCTATCACTTTAAAGGTCTTGTTAAACTGGACTCAAATAAAGAAAGTGAATATCCAAATATAATGAGCGCTCTGTTTTTACCCTCTGGGGGATTAGGTCTAAGAATACTTTTTGATTTTGAAGTTCTGTCTCTTGACAATGTCTGGACTCCAACTCTTATATTCTCAGCCTTACTCTTTGGTTTAATTTTTATTCGTTCTGAAGAATTAAAAATTAAAAACTTCTCTTCTTTGCTTAATTCGCTTTTGAGTTTTGTGTTTATTTCACTTTATATATTCACATCTATTCTAATGCTAAATTATTTACTGGATAGTTCATCATCGTCTGTTTATGAATCCCCTGTTGCAAAAAAAATAACTCCTTCTGATAACAACAATTACAGGCTTGTTGTAGAACCTGATTGGAGTATGCATGACATTGATGAAAAGGAAGTAACAGTGACTGTTACAAAAAACTTCTTCCACCGAATAGAAGTTGGTGATACAGTTTTTGTTGAACTTTACAGTGGCGCTTTCAATATACCTTGGCTCGATATCGATGAGTTAAAAAATTCTACCTCTTTTAAAAATATCGTACCATTATCATTTCCTGAAGATTCTGTATTTATCAATGACTTTAGATATTCACCGTAAAACAATCAATTGATTACCTTATTCTTTTCATCTACATTTTTCATCTAATTTAATCTCTCTGAAAATCATGAAAAAACTTCTTTCGCTTCTTACTCTTTCTCTGATCGCTTTATCCCTTACCGCACAATCATCTGATCTCAAAGAGATGATAGATCAACGCGCGGATGAACTTGAAGAACAGGTGATCGAATGGCGCAGATATTTTCATGAAAATCCTGAACTGTCTAATCGCGAATTCAATACCGCTAAAAAAATTGCGGAGCATTTGGAAAGCCTTGGACTGGAAGTCCAAACCGAAATCGCCCATACAGGAGTGGTCGGCATATTAAAAGGAGGAAAACCGGGTCCTGTTGTTGCACTCCGGGCCGATATTGATGCTCTTCCTGTGATCGAACGTACAGATGTTCCTTTTAAATCAACGGTAATGGGAGAATATCAGGGAAATGAAGTTGGAGTAATGCACGCTTGTGGACACGACACCCACATTGCCATCCTTATGGGAGTTGCTCAGATCTTAACCGAGATGAAAGGTGATTTGAAAGGCACAGTGAAGTTTATTTTCCAGCCGGCTGAAGAAGGCGCTCCAAAAGGAGAAGAAGGCGGTGCTGAATTAATGGTTAAAGAAGGCGTTCTTAAGAATCCTGATGTAGACGCTATTTTCGGACTGCATATTTCTGATGATACGCCGGTTGGTGAAATTGAATACCGACCAAAAGGAATAATGGCAAGTGTAAACAGTTTTGATATTAAAGTTACCGGGAAGCAAGCTCACGGCTCTGCTCCCTGGGGTGGAATCGATCCAATTGTAACTTCTGCACAGATCATCAATAATATCCAGACTATTGTTAGCAGAAGTATGCCACTAACCCGACAAGCAGCTGTAGTTACGGTTGGCGTAATTAATGGAGGAGTAAGAAATAACATTATCCCTGAAGAAGTGACTATGCAGGGAACCATCAGAGCTTTAGATGAAGAAATGAGGCAACTGATCTTTAAAAGATTGGAGACAGTCGTTCAAAATACTGCCGAAAGTAATGGCGCAGTTGCTGAGTTGACTATCAACAAAGGCTACCCGATCACATATAACGATCCTGAGCTAACCGCTCAAATGTTATCTACACTGGAGGAAACTGCCGGAAAGGAAAATGTAAAACTGATCAATGCCATTACCGGAGCGGAAGACTTCTCTTTCTTCCAAAATGAAATTCCGGGTTTATATTTCTTTGTTGGAGGAAAAGCTCCTGATCGCGAAGCCTCAGGTCATCACACACCTGATTTTTACATTGATGAAAGCGGGCTAAAACTTGGAGTAAGAGCGATGGCTAATTTGGTGATCGATTATATGGACTAACCAAAAAGAAGTCCGAGAATGTATCGTAAAATTTACATTCCCATGATCTCCATTATATTAAATCCGATCTTAAACTCCACATATTCTGTCTCAAAAAGATCATCCACTCCATAACTTACAGCCAGATTAATAGGGGTGAAATAAACACCTGCTGTCAGGCCGTAATTTAAACTGCTTTCCCACTCCGTATCGTCAAAACCGGAATTATCAAAATTGGTTCTTTCTAAAAAATATGCTCCTACATGGGGACCAACGTAAAAAGCTGTACTGAAATCATTGTACAAGTGAAACATGTATCCAAATCTTCCTCCCACTATAAAATTGGAATCGTCACCCAGATCAGGTGAACCAAGAAAAAGCGTTACATCAGCATGATCAAACAATCCGCCAACAGTTACACTACTGAAAACATCGCTCTCCTGATATCCTATATTTACAGTTGTTATCTGAGCTTTACTAAACGTTGATAAACCAAGTGTTAATAAGCCAATAATTATTAATTTTTTCATGGGATTTATTTTAGACGTATATGGATTATTCTATGATTGAGCATAATGTAATTTTGACTTTTACACAAATCACTACCGAAAGCGGTGGTTTTTATTTAAGTATTTTATTTAGATTGGTCTATGGAAAACGATACCTCAGATATTAACCAAACTTCTAAAAAAGAAGGCTGCGGAAGTGGTTGTTTAGGTGCCTTCGTAATTCTGATTGGAGCTGTTATTTTTGGATATTGCTCACTTGACGAGAGCGATTATTACTTGATGCCCGGTGAAGCAAATATGTCTACTGATGCTATCGAGCAAACATTCAGAGAGATAGACAGGATCCTACCGGACTCTTTAGTTGTTGATGATCCGCTTAACCCATACAATCATTATTCTCAAGCTGAGTCTTTTGGCAATCTGTTTTATGGATTAAATCCTGTAATCATGACTGCTTTAAAAGCAGACACTTCTAAAAAATACAGATTCCAATATATCGCTCGTGTTGACCATGTAGATGCTAATGAATTTATAATTCGGGATTTTCTAGTGGATAGTATCTGGAGATATGAGTCAATAGATCTCAATTCTGAAGATTCTTTTTGGGACAATTAGTTCATAAAGTCCATCATTCAGGGTTCATTTATTCTACAGTTACTATAAAATAAAATTTCGAGCCCTCTTGGTTATCTAGCCAATAAGCTCTTTCAGTACTATCCTGGTTAACAGCTCCTGCTCCAAGTCGATTCACGAAATGCACTTTGGTTGTTCCTGAGCTCTTTGCGACAATAAATGCTTTGTGTCCTTTTCTTGTCTCATCATATTCAATTGACACAATATTAGTGTCTTCAGAGAAGAGCCCGGGAGCATAACCACCCCACATCATTCCTCTTTTATAATTTAAGATCTCTTTCTTCTCACCTAACTCGATCTCAATAACTTGTGAAGACATATCTGTAGATTTGCAGTCCTCAATTAAACACTTAGTTCCTCCGCATCCGGACAATAAAATACTAACCGAAATAAACAAACAGGTCAAAAGACTTCGAATAATCATAAGGAAAATATTACATTACGGGTATAACTAAATGTAAGGTATCAATATGAAAAAGTATCTTCTGCTGATCGGTTTTTTGTTCATAAGTGCTTCTGCTTTTACTCAGGATCATTCTGCACTTATTCAAAAAGCTGATTCGCTTGTAACCGAATTCTTTTCTGAGCACAAACTTCCCGGAATGAGCATCTCAGTGTATAAAGATGACTCAATGATCTGGTCGAAAGGATATGGATTTGCTGATGTTGAAAATGAAATCGAAGTAGACCCTTCTCGAACTTTATTCAGAATCGGAAGCGTATCTAAAACTCTTACTGCTGCCGGATTGGGTTTATTAATTCAGGATGATGTACTCAAACCTGATGACGAAATTCAGAAATGGGTATCGGAATTTCCACAAAAACAATACCCAATTTCGATCAAGCAGGTTTCAGGACATATAGCCGGTATCCGTCACTATCGCGGGGATGAATTTATGAGCACTAAAAAATATGAAACGGTCAAAGAAGGCTTGGTTTTCTTCAAAGATGATCCATTGCTTTTTGAGCCCGGAACCAAATATCAATATTCAAGCTACGGATGGAATTTAATAAGTGCTGTTGTTGAAAATGCAGCTCAACAACCTTTTCTGGAATACATGGAATCTGAAGTTTTTAAGCCGCTTGATATGAAAAATACGGTTCCGGATTGGGCTGATGAGGATATTGAGCATCGAACTAAGTTTTATATCTGGCGTGGCGGAGCAAATGTTGAAGCTCCTTATGTAGATAACAGCTACAAATGGGCAGGTGGTGGATTTATAGGGACAACAGAAGATCTGATCAAATTTGGAGAAGCACATTTCGATTATGAGTTTCTGAATGAAGAGACTCAAAAACTCCTGACCACCCCTCAAATGACTTCAGATGGAAACTCCACTAATTACGGAATGGGATATAGCACCTTACAACATGCAGGAAATTATTGGGTTGGTCATTCAGGAGGTTCCGTCGGGGGAAGCACTATGTTTTTAATGAATAAAGAGCATCGGATGATCATTGCTTATACTATTAATCGTTCGGGCGCTAGCTTCGACAATCTTCATTTCCGAATTGCGGATGTTTTCCTGAATTCAAGTGAATGACACTAGAAGAAGCCAAACATAAATATCCTCAGATCGCAGTATTACATTCAATTTTAGAAGACAAAAAGATCAAACTCACTGCTCTGCCAACGAATCCTAAAATGGATAGTATCTATTTCCGGGAAATTGAGTTTAGTAGTGAAGATCTTACTGCCGTTATTCCGTTGGATGATGAATACGAAGATGTTGAAAAAGGAAATCAGGCTCTTATGCTTCAGTTGATCATTTATGCTGTTGAAGAATATGAGGGTTGCGAAGATTTTTTGGTTTGGTCAACGGCTTTTGGGTTAAACTCAAAGGACCCTTTTATTCTGAATATGTACAGAGGCCTTGGAAAAACTATTCCAAAGATCAGAGATATTATCGGAACAGATATTAATGATATCTCAGACTATGACTGGGAATTAAATGCTGGAGCTGCACAAGCACTTAGGGAACTTACAGGATAATGTTACAGCTAATCCTAATACGCTAAGTAATTTTTTCATTGATCTATTTTTAATTTTCAAATCTTGCTGTCATTAAACACCCAAGAACTATTCTTAAAAACAATCTATTATAATGATTTTATTCATGTATATAATATTGTAATTATTTTTGAAATCCCTATAAATACCTGTTTGGGTGGTTTTTTAATGGGAAAATTTATATTTATTAGAGTATTAAATTAAAAAAGAAAACAAATTCAACAACATAGCTAACCCCGAAAAACATTATTTAGAATCACTTGGGGTCAAATCTTTTTTAGTTTAAGAAATACTATTTCAATATTTAATTATGAAAAAAATACCAGCAAAAACGACCTTACTTATCTTCCTATCGATCCTGCCTTTTTCCATATGGGCTCAAGAGGTATCCAAAGAAGAAATGAAAGATTATTTCAAATCGGAAGCTATGTGTCTTGAATATGAAGTTATGGGTGTACCTGAAATAGCCCCTATGTTTTTGAAATCAGATTCTCTGTCCCAACTGTATAATAAAATGTACGAACAAGCACGAGTAACGCCAGAAGATGAATTGGGGAATCTTGAAACTAAACTCAATGATGTTCTTTATAAGCATGAGAGATTACAGATAAAACTATATGAAGCTCATATTAACCATTGTAAGAAACTATTAAATCAATCCGGTTTAAACCTAACTTGGTCCCGTGTTCTTAGTATTAGAGAAATGAATAACGAGGAAACGCTAAAACTTCAAGATGAAATTTTACTCGAAGATTTTAATGCAAGGATAAGCGCTCCAGAAAATATTATAGAGGGCATGGATGATGACGCTTTTCAAAATCACTTAATTCATTATGTTAAATACGTTCGTGGACAGATGGAAGTACAAAAGTTATCGGAGGCTGCAAGTAGAGGAGAAGGAAGTGAAAGAGAAGCATTTAAAAGGAGAACTGAATTAGCCGACCATTATCAATCATTATTCGATGATGGCACCCTCAATGAAGAACAATTTGCATTATTGGATCAGAAAGCCAACAGTGATTTCATGCTGAAAAAGCTTGTAGAAGCTCTTGTCTTAGGCAGAATTGGTTTTGCAGAATAACTAACCATTTGCACTATATTATCCTTAGAACTCCGCACCAACCAACGTATCTTCATTCATGAATTATCCTAAAAAATGGAAAGATTACGAGCTGATAGATCATGGTAATGGTCTAAAACTGGAACGATTTGGCACTGTAATACTTGACCGCCCTGAACCATCTGCCACATGGAAGAAATCATTATCTGATTCTGAATGGAATAAAGCAGATGCGGTTTTTTCCGAGAATAAAAACCAAAAAGGTAGTTGGGATAAAAATCTCAACGATTGGAATATTTCTTATCCGTTTGGGGATTCTGAGATCATATTTAAACTCAGCCAAGGTTCTTTTAAACACCCCGGCATCTTTCCGGAACAAGCAGAAAACTGGGAATTCATAAACAAAAAATGTAAAGAGCTGACTGCAAAGGGAATAATTCCAAAATTCCTGAATCTCTTTGCCTATACAGGTGGAGCAAGCTTAGCCGCGGATCTTTCCGGAGCTGAAGTAACCCACATTGATTCTGTAAAAAGTGTAGTAAACTGGGCGCGGGAAAATGCAGAATTGAACAATATAGACTCTATTCGCTGGATAGTTGAAGATGCCCCGACGTTTGTAGAAAAAGAGATCCGAAGAGGAAACAAGTATCACGGAATTATCATGGATCCGCCGATTTTTGGACTTGGCCCTAAAGGAGGCAGATGGAAGTTGAATAGGGATTTGCCAAAGCTTCTGGAGGATGTTATGAAACTCCTTGATGAAAAAAACAGGTTCTTCATAATGAATACTTATTCGCCACAACTTTCCTTAAACGAGCTCAGACATCTCCTTTCTAAGACCAATGGTTTTCCTTCTAGTTATGAAGCAGACACTTTAGGGTTGGTGAGTTCAACAGGAAAAGAGCTACTGTTGGGAAACTTGATAAGGTTTTAAATTCTAAGATCAATTAATCAGCAAGTTTAATCCAGAATAGCCCATATCCCGGAATAGACATCTTATCGCTCTCAATCATTTTTCTATTGCTCAATAATTCTTTAGCCGATTTTAAAGAAGGTAAATTATTAGTACTAATTTCGTACTCATCTTCACTAAAATTTGCCAATACTACAACACGTTCTGATTGTGTCTTTTTTAAGAAAGCTAAAACATGTTGATTTCCAGTTTCCACAACTTCAATATTTTCTGAACCAAATGAAGGATGCTTAGTTCTCAGCTGCATCAAGTGTTTTATTTTATTTGATAACAGGCCCTGAATTGTACCTTCCTTTTTTGATAAGGCGTAAGCTTTTTCATCGTATTTAACGCGATGAACCCAGCGAGTATCTTCTTTTTTGCTTTTACAATCTTGAAATGAATAATCATTTAGGGCTCCCAACTCATCTCCCAAATAAAGCAATGGAATCCCACCGATGCTCATTGCTATTCCGTAAAGAAGTTCAATTCTGTTAACTGCATCGTTAACTTGACCCTTATCACTATTCTCGATTCCAAGCTCAAGCCCTGATAAAGAGGCGGTAGTACCACAAATTCTCATATCATTATTTACGGGATTGTGTTGAAATTTCATTCCTTTGCTAAAGCTCCCTTCAAAATCTCCAGAATAGAATTTGTTTAAAAAATTACGATGGTCATGAGCGTTAATTCCTAGTTCAGCTGCATCCTCATCTGAAAAAGTCCAACCAATATCATCATGACTTCTGACGTAATTTACCCAGGCGGTTTTTTGATCCAACACAAACCTTTTATCTATAAATTTCTTCAGTAGATCAACTTTTCTGGTGGCTAATGCTTCCCAAAGTAAAGCCATTAACCCGGGATTGTAAGATATCTGGCATTTATCCTGATCTATATAAGCTTTTACTTCATCAGGGTGAACAATAGCTTCTGATTTAAAAATAAGTGCCGGAGCAGCGATCTTTGTAACCGCATTAAATGCTTCAATTAAATAATGTGCTTCCGCTAGATTTTCACAATTTGTACCCTTTTTTTTCCACGTAAAAGGCACAGCGTCCAATCTAAGAATTTCAACTCCGAGATTACCTAGATATAGCATTTCTTCTGCCATACTGATGAATACTTCAGGATTTTTATAATTCAGATCCCATTGATAGCTATGGAAGGTAGTCCAGACCCATTCTCCGGTTTCTTTTAGTTGAGTAAAGCACCCTTTTCGAATCTCAGGAAAAATATCTCTTAAATGTTTCTGATACTGATCGGGCTCTTCTCTGTCCGGAAAAAAATGGTAAAACTCTTTGTAAAAAGGATCGCCCTTCTTCGCCTTCTTTGCCCATATATGTTCATCAGATGTATGATTATTTACAAAATCTAAAGCTAAACTAATCCCATTTTTTCTCAATTTAAGAATCAGGCTTTTTAGTTCATTTGTGGTTCCAATGTTTTTGTCAACTTTTCTATAGCTACTTACTGCATAGCCTCCATCATTCTCTTCTTTCGGGCTTTTGAAAAGTGGCATTAAATGTAAATAAGTAATACCTAAGCTCTTTAGATAATCTATTCTATTTTCGAGACCTTTCAGATCTTCTGCAAACAAATCCACATAACAGACTGCTCCAATCATTTTTTCGGACTTGAACCAGTCTTGTTTAATTTCTCTGGATTCATCGAGTTCTTTAAGGTTTTTATCTCTCTTTAACCAGGATTTGTAAACGCGAATTACCAAGTCTTCCAAAAATATGTAGAAATCTAAATGGTCTCCGTAAAGTTTTGAAAGTGGTGTTACTAACTTTGAGAAGTTATCGCTCAACTTTCCCGTAAAAATCTCTTTCTCTTTTTTAGTGCCTGAACTTTCTTTGTTTAACCGGATTTGTAACCGGGATAACGTTCTTTTCAAAACTATCTCTCTATCCATATTAACTTACCTCTTCAAGTAAACTTGATGGAACTGTGTTCATAGCCCCTTTTTTTGTAACCATGTATGATGCGAATCGGTTGGCTTTTTTTAATATGTCTTTAAGAGATGTCTTTTTTACTAAATGATGAATAATGCAGGAAATAAATGCATCGCCCACTCCAACAACGTCTCCATTTTTAGAATCAACTTTTGGCGCCGCATCTATTATACTTTCTGTCTGAGTAATAAAGCTGCTGCCCTTTTGTCCAAGTGTAACGCATAACAACTTGACACCAAACTCGTCAAATAAAACTTTCTCTATGCTATCAGTTTCAAGCATATGACTCAACTGTTCCAGCTCTTGTTCATTTACTTTAACTACATTTGCTTTATAAAGAGATTGTTGAATAACTTCAAAATCAATAAAAGGTGGACGGAGGTTCAGGTCAAGAACTTTGTAGCATTCATCAACTGTAGAATCTAAAAACCGGTGAATAGTCTCTCTTGATTTTTTAGATCTTTGCGATAAAGTTGAAAAACAAACCGCAGACGCTTTTTTTGATAACATTTCAAGGTCAGAGTTCCATTCTATTCCATCCCATGCCACATTCTCTTCAATAGTATAATTTGGCTCAGCCCCATCAAACTCTATTGATACAGTTCCTGTTGGAAAATCATCTAGAGTCTGTATATAGTCTGTGCTCAAATTAACCGACTCCAGAAAATCTAATAACTCTTTGCCATTTTTGTCGTTACCTACAGCGCTTACACAAATTCCTGCATTTCTAAGCATATTAGCATTGAATGCTACGTTTGCTGGAGCACCACCAGGCTTTTTATGATCTGGAAATTTGTCCCAAAGTAACTCTCCAAGACCTATTATTACAGGCTTCTGCATTTGAGATTACCAGAAAGTTATCACTATGATTGCTGTTAATGTCAGTAAAGCTGCTGATTGATAGCGATAATTCTTATACCAAGCCAGTCCTTTCATTTCTTGGGTTTCGATATCAAATAAAGCTTTGGTCCATATCAATTCTTTGATCTTATCAAAATCGGGTGCTTTTGTATTCATAGAAATGAATATGATAGCCCCTGTTGAGATAACAAAAAGAATAGGTGCTACCATAAGAAATTGGATCTCAAGTATTCCGAAAACCGGAGATAAAAGTAATATCGTTATTGCAGAAAGATGACCAATAACCAATCCTCCGAACGCACCTGAACTCGTTGCTTTCTTCCAGAAAATACCAATCACAAAAGCAGCCACAAACGGAGGACTTATATACGCCAAAAACATCTGTAGATATTCCCATAATGAAGGAAAGCTCTTAATAAATGGAGCCCATAGTGCCGAAACGATCATGAAAGCAAATGTTGTCACTCTACCGACTTGAACCATTTTTGCTTGAGTCATATCGGGCTTAAGCTTTTTTATGAAATCCATTGTCACAAGTGTGGAAGCTGAGTTAAGCGTCGAATCAATACTAGACATGATCGCAGCTATTAATGCAACCAACATTAGCCCTCGAATACCGATTGGTAGCAGATCAAATAATAGTACCGGGAAAACTAAATCTGGAGTGTACCCTTCAAGTGAAGGAAGATCGGGATATAGGGTTAACGCAAAAATTCCCGGAAAAACCATAATAAAGATTACAAGCAATTTCATAAAACCAGCTGATAAAACACCCCATCTTGCGTGGTTAATATCTTTGGCACCAAGAACTCTCTGCACCATAAATTGATTGTTACACCAAAAATAAAATCCCAACAAAGGGATACCGAAAACTAACCCGGTCCAGGGAAGGAAATCGTTATCAGCAGGGAGCACCAAACTCATCATTTCCGGGTTTGTTGCTGCCATTGCATTTTCCCACGAACCTACTTCCCCGAAGGCAAGTACAGTAATTAAAATGGCACCAAGTATTAATAGCACTGCCTGAATAGCATCTGTATAAACAACTGCTTTAAGCCCTCCGATTACGGTATATAAACCAGCAATAAGTGCTAAAATAGAAACAGAAAGAACAAATGGAACTTCAGGATAAAGTAACTGAATTACCAAACCTCCTGCATACAATGAACCTGCGGTATCAATAAAAATATTTCCTAAGATTGTAAAACCTGAAAAGTAATATCTAGACCTGCTATCGAACCTTCTTTCTAAGAACTCAGGCATTGTAAACACCCTTGATTTCAAATAGAACGGAATAAAAAATATTGCAAAAACTACCAAAATGATTGCAGCCATCCATTCATAATTATACACTGCAATCCCGGAGTTATAGGCACTACCTGCCATTCCAATCAAACTACTACTCGAGATATTTGATGCTAATAAAGAGGACCCAATAAAAAACCAAGTAAGTGTACGACCGGCTAAAAAGTAATCTTCTGACGTTTCTGTTTTTCTGGAAACCCAAATACCTATTCCGATAATTGCGAATAGATAGGTAATAATCGTGATAATGTCGATAGTGGTGAGTGAAAAATCAGGCATGGTATTCCAGTTTAAAAAATCCCGGCATCTAAATAGATGCCAGGATAAGTTTAATGATTAAAACGAATATTTAACTGTTAGAGAAGCAGCTGTACCTGTGATAGAACGTGCTCTCAAATAATTTACGCTTCCGTTTACAAATGGATCTCCTTCCATTTCTGTAAAACCGAGTGTGTTAGTTAAGTTGTTAACGTTAGCCCTTAGAGATAACCCTTCCGCTATACCATAGCTCGCAAAAGCATTTAAGTAAGCATAAGCAGGCAAAGCAACAACGTTATCATCCTGAGCCCATACCTTAGTAGTTCCAATCAGGCTTAAACCAACAGAACCTGATCCAAAATTATATGAAGGACTTATATTGTAGATAAGGTCTGGAACTCTTCGAGGAGAATTTCCCACTTCAGCAGGATTCAAACTTTTAGTAATCTCTGCTTTAGTATAAGTTGCTCCAGAACGAACCGATAATTTTTCAATTGTATAAACCGTTTCTAATTCAACTCCGTAAGAGTTAAAATCTTTGTTTATAGCTCTTCCAAATTCTTCGTTCTGTTCTGAAATAGTTGTATAAAAACCAGTAGCAAACAACGCTAGATTTTGTGAACGGTATTTAAAACCTAACTCGGCTTGAACAATTTCATCAGCATCTAACCCTGAAATAGTCTCACCTGCTGGGGTTAAGAATGGAGAATACAACAGCCTATCTGCATTTGCTCGACCACCTTTGCTTATTCTTCCGAATACTGCCTGGTTTTCATTCAACAAATAGTTTGCACCAACCGAGAATGAAAAATAATCAAAATCATAGTCAACAGTATTTGGTGTTTCATTATTCAACACGGTTACACTTTGCTCAACAGCATCGATAGTACCATTATTGTTAACATCGATAGCTGTTTGCTTGTTTCCTAAGTAATATCCGAACGCTGTACCAATGTCATAGCGTGCGCTCGCTTCAATATTTAATGATTCATTTACATCAAAGCCAATGTTAAGATAAGGTGCGCTGATATCGTATCTCATATCATATCCCCTTGTACAGCAGTTACCCCAAAATGGAACACCGTGTGCTGTTAATCCATTTTCACTTAAAGGGTTTCCTCCTGCATCAGAAATATTTAATAAATTTGGACCATCACCACTTACATCTGTTAAGAATGTTTGCCACAACCAAGTCATAGCAATTCTCTGATATGCCTTATAAAAACCTCCTGTTAAAGTAACGTTTTCAAGTTCCTTAGTGATACTTATATCGTTTGTATAGTTGTTTAAGTTATCGATCTCAGTATCAAATAAGTGAATGCGCATTAGCAACCCATTTCTGTTTAGTGAACTAGGATCAGCAATTGCTTGTCCTGCATTTTCACCGTTCGCGTAGCTTAATTCGTAACCTGCTCCGGCAATATCTTCACCAATAACGTCAGCCTCTGCAACCTGTGCAGGAAACGGAGAAGTGAATGATCCACTATTCATTGCATACCTGAACTTATTATTCACATTCCAGCCATCACCAAGGTCAAAATCAAATTCTGCACCAATAGCTGCTGAATTTGGATTCATACCATCAGCAATGTTTTTTGTTCTACTGTTTCCTTGTCCATCAACTCCTAATACATACAGGAATTCAGGGCTGTGAAGTGTTTGATTAGTAGCATCAAATCCCGGAATGGACTCAAAATTTGGATCATCCGCATTACCGCTTGCTTGAACAGGCATTGGCAAATAACCGATCGCTTTGTCATTTAACAGCTTGGCGTACACACGTACAAATCCATTATCAAAATTCTTGGTAAGGTTTGCTTTTAATTGCCCGCCTAAATTAGCAGTATAACCTGCATTTCTAGGACCTTCTCCTTGTCTGTAAAAACCACCTATATGATAGCTCATTCCATTTCCAATCGGTGATCCATACTCAAAATCAGTTCTTAATGATCTGTAATTTAGACCGAAAGCACTGCTAATACTTCCTCCTTCTACCGCTCCACTTTTACTTATAAAATTTATAATACCTGCTGGAGAGTTACTTGCAAAAGTAGAAGCTGAACCACCTTTAATTGCTTCAATTCTTGCTACTGTTGCATCTGCTCTTAAAAAGATATCTGCATTACCGAAAGAAATATCTCCGAATTGCATGATAGGTAATCCATCCTCATATAGCTGAAGATATTTAGCTCCCCCTGAAGCAATTGGTATTCCTCTTACAGCAATATTTGCATTACCCTCTCCACCTGATGCTTCTGAACGAATACCGGGAATTACTTTAAAAGTTTCCGCTGTAGTTTGCGCTCCAAATTCAGACAAGAATTCCTGATTTATTGAAGTTACGGATACACTTGATTCTAACTTAGATTTCGGGTTTGCAACTCCTGTAACTACTACATCACTAAGCATCAATAAATCTTCAGTTAAGGTGAAATTCTGAGTAGTCGTCTCATCACTCATTACCTCTATTTCTAATTCTGAGCTGGCATAACCAACAAAGGCTGCTCTAATCATGTAATTTCCTGACAGTGCTTCGAAAGAATAGAATCCTTCTTCATTAGTAATTGCCCCACTTGTAGTTCCAACCAAGAAAACCTGGGCACCTACAATTAATTCTCCATTAGAATCTGACACAGTACCGGAAACGCTTCCACGTTGAGCAAAAACCTGACTAGTCATCATCAGCAAAGTTCCTAATAATAGGATGTGTTTATAGTTTTTCATTTTTCGTTGTTTAGTTATAGATCGATTAATCTGAAAAAATAGCTCAATGGTTAGAACTGCTTTACCATAGAAGCGCTTCCAAATTTATATCAACAAAAAAAGTTTTTAAAAAAAACCTCCGCAAACGTTTGCGGGTTTTCCTATTAATCGTTAGATATTCTCCTTAAAAAGAAACCCTCTTTTGCGTTAATATGTCTCGAGCCACTATTAAAGATCTTGCAAAAAAATTAGGAGTATCTCCTTCTACTATATCTCGTGCTCTTTCCGATCATCCTGATATTAGTGAAAATATGAAAGAAAAGGTCAGGCTTGTTGCGGAAGAACTGAACTATACAAAAAATAGAAGAGCGTCAGGTTTAAGAAAGAATGAGTCAAATATCATAGCATTGATCATTCCTGAAATCAATATGTTTTTTATGCCCGAGCTTATATATGGAGTAAATTTAGAAGCTGAAAAATCCGGTTTATCAGTAGCTATTTTTCAATCAGATAACTCCTTGGAAAAAGAGAAAGAATTGCTCAAATATTGTCTGGAAATGTCATTCTGTGGAGTCTTGCTCTGCTTATCGGTCGAGACCAAGAATCTTTCCCATATCGATAAAATAACAAAAAAGGAGATGCCCGTAGTTCTTCTTGATAAAGTTTTGAATACTCAAAATTATTCTACTATTACAATCGAAGATGAACTTGCCGGTTACCAAGCTGCAGAATACCTGCATCAAAAGGGGCATAGCAGTATTCTTAGTATATTTGGAAATCCGGATCTTAGTATTACCAATCTTAGAAAAGATGGGTTTAATAAGGCTCTCCAAAATTATACCGACTTCCCATCTAAGCATATATCTTTAGAGATAGAGAATATTCTTTCATTAGACTCAGAATTAGAAACAATTTTAACTTCAAACAAAAACATATCTGCCATTTTCTGCATGTCAGATGAATTACTTGTAAATACCCATCACTTGCTGATGAGGATGGAGTACAAAATTCCTGAACAGATATCATTGCTCAGTATCAGCGATGGTTTTGTTCCCTATTATCTGTATCCGAATATTTCACACCTTCATCACTCAGGATTTGAGGTTGGTGTTGTGGCAGTGAACGAATTACTTGAAAATCAGACCGATAATCCAAATCACATCAAAGTGAAAACAAAGTTATTCGAAATGGAGTCAGTGAAAGAGTTTTATTAAGCTGATCAAAAAGCTTAAGGCGGATTTTTGTGCCTTAAGGTCAACAAGAAAACATTTACCACTTGGAAACTTAGTGAGGTTTTAATATCTAATAATATGACCTGTAAAAATTGTGGGGAAGAAATTAGTGGAGTTTTTTGTTCTCATTGTGGGCAAAAAACAAAAGTAGATCGAATAAATGCTCAGTATATAATTTCCGAGATCCCAAACACCTTTTTTCAAATTGACACCGGATTATTCTTCACGATAAAAGAGTTTTTTAAACGACCGGGAAATAGTATCCGGGAATACCTGGAGGGAAAAAGAAAAAACTATATAAGGCCTGTATCTTATGTTTTGTTGCTTTCTACTTTTTATGCTTTAGTAGCTAATTTGATTTCCGAAACCACTTTTTTAGGAGAGGTTGTGCTCGGCATGGCGGAAGGTGGCCCTTCTACACAATCAGATCCTGTATTGTCAACAATTTTACAATGGATAGCTCAAAATCATGCATACTCTACCATTCTGTTTCTTCCTTTCTTTTCTATTTCATCTCTGATTGCATTTAAAAAATATCGATATAATTTTTTTGAGCACTTTGTAATCAATGCTTATATCACGGGTCAACAAGCCATTATTTATTCCTTTTTTGTACTCGTTCAATATATCGGCAGTATCGATTTGTACTATTATCCCATCATCCCGCTTAGCCTCTCTGTAGGTTTTGCTTTTTGGACATTCATACAACTCTTTAGTCCGGCCGGAAAGATCAGCTCCTTCTTAAGAACTTTAATGGCCTATATTTTATGCTATTTGATAATTCTGGCTTTTTTAGTGATTGGCATTATAGCACATCTGGTTTAGCATTCCGGATTTCCGACCTTTCCTATAAATAAGATGGTCCTGAACTACTTTTCTAAACTAGTCCGATGCTAGGTATCAATACTTTCCCTGTGCATCTATTTTGATCAAAAAAACTTGTAACGGCGCAAAGCATCGTTACAAGTGTTAAAGTCACAAGAATTGATTACCAAGCTTAGTTTTCCTGCTCTTTTTTCTTCTTCATTTCCTGTTTTTTGATCTCTCTCAGCTTTAAAGCTTTTACTTCTTCTGCACTCATGTTTTTTATTCTTTCTGAAGCCGGTCGCTCAGGTGACAGATCATTATATAAAGTCTCAATAGATTTTTTTGTGCGATAATCTGCATCTCTGTTTGTCTCATGTTTGATCTCGAAATCATTCACATTATCGGTTGCATCAATTAAGCTTATTTCTACGATTCTGTTGCCTTCTTTATCAGTTTTGATCTTTGCATCACCGTGCATGCGTTCACTGTTTTCGTGTATGAAACGATTGATTCTGATCGCGATCTCTTCTTCACTGATTTCTTCTTTTACTTTAAGGTCAAAAGTGTGCAGAGCTGATTCAAAAACGGTTCGTTCAACGGTCTCTTCTATCGGAAGAATTTCCAATGATTGAAAATCGAACACATTTGCTAAGGCGCTTTTCTTTTGTTCAGCTATTTTATAATCCGCTTTTGGTAGTATCATCACAACTTCTGTGAGTTTATCACCATTAGTTTCACCTGTTTGTTCATGCTCTATTAAAACCTGGCTGATACTTACTTGCGAAATGTCCAGACCTTCTTCTTCAAATCTTGAGGCGATATTCGATTTGGTCTTAGATTCTATTCCGGGTGCCAGACCTTTGATCATGTATCCGATTTCTTCTTCGTGTTGAACAGGAACGGTGCAAGCTATTAAGATCAGGGTTGTAAAAATTAAGGATGCTGCAACTTTATAGAGTGATTTCATTTTTCTGGGTTTTGCATTGTTGTTTTCTAACCAATCACCCAGGTTCTCAAATGAAGAATTGTGCTTTGTATTTTTTAATTGATCGAAAGCTTCCGGCAGGTTCATAATATCACCCAATGGATTTAATTTCTTTGATAACTTTAGCGGTTTCATGGTATAGATCTTTGGTTGATTTTTGAGGCTTTAGAATTTTCTGTTTGGGAGCGATATTTTGCGTCCCTACAGATTCTTCCTCAAGCGTTACCATGAACTCCTTTAACTTTTTTCTGGTCCGACTTAATCGTGATTTTATAGTCGATTCACTTTTCTCCTTTTGTATGGCGGTGATCTCTTCAATAGAAAACCCTCCAATTTCGAACAGAAGAATTGCAGCGCGTTCTTTTTTGCTGATTTTTGATAAAGCCGCGATCAACATTTGATTGTCTTCAAAGAAATTATCTTCAAAAACATGAAAAGCAGCCTTACCATCTTCACTGTTTAGCGACACAAACCTACTCCAAAACGGCTTGCGAACCGAGTTATAAAAAGTCCTTGTTATGATCTGAAAAAACCAACTTTTAAAGCTTGCTTTATCCCTCAGTGAATCAAAATTCTCGTAAGCTTTCAGCAATGCTTGTTGCATCACATCTTCAGCTTCTGATTTTGACGCACCCGAGCATAAAGCTCTGCAATAATTAACCGCATCATTATAATGAGGTTTCAGTAAGTCAGTAAATTCAGAATCAGACACAGATCGTTTTTAGGAATTCATGTTTGCGCGCATTCACTCATAAGACACATCAACTCATTAAAAAGTCGCAAAGTTTATAAACTATTAATAATTCACCTCTGTAATTTCCGTTTGCTGAAATTCAGAATAATTTCATTTCATCCTTAGACTTTGAGTTCCATAAAAAAAATAAAATGCAGATAACATTTGCTATAAGTTCACTCCTCCTTCTTTTTTGTCAAACTGCCTTTGCTCAAAACTCTTTTACAGCTAAAATATTAGACCATGACACCGGCGAAGCTCTGATTGGAGTAACCGTTCTTCTTCCGGATCTTAGTATTGGTAATACCAGTAATGCAGATGGAGTAGTCACAATTAATAATATTCCCAATGGAAATCATCTCATTAATATCCGGTATGTTGGATATGAAACTATCTCTTTTAGCAGGTCTTTCCCTTTAGCTGACTCCGAGCAAAACCAGATCTTTGAACTTGAACATGATCATGAAGAAATGGCTGAAATTGTAGTAAGCTCTACAAGAAGCAGTCGGACTATTGAAGACGTACCTACCAGAGTTGAGTTTATCGCCGGAGAAGAATTAGCGGAAAAAGGAAATATGAAACCCGGCGATATCCGTATGCTGTTAAATGAAAGCACCGGAATTCAAACTCAGCAAACTTCTGCTACCAGTTATAATTCCAGCATCAGAATTCAAGGGCTGGATGGTAAATACACTCAGCTTTTACGAGATGGATTACCTCTTTATTCTGGATTCTCAGGTGGATTAAGCTTAATGCAAATCACTCCTTTAGATCTTAAACAAGTTGAAGTTATTAAAGGAGCGTCTTCTACTCTGTATGGAGGTGGGGCAATTTCAGGATTGGTAAACCTGATCACAAAAAGCCCTGAAGACGAACCTGAACTGAGTTTTATGTTTAACGGTACTTCAGCGCTTGGTTTTGACGCGAGTGGTTTTTACTCTAAAAGAAACGAGAAAATTGGAACTACTGTTTTCACTTCTTACAACAAAGGAACGGCTTATGATCCTGCTGATATCGGACTGACTGCTATTCCTGAATTCGAGCGTTTTACTCTAAACCCGAAGTTGTTTCTTTATCCTTCAGAACAAACATCTATAAATGTTGGATTGAATTTAGTCACAGAAGATCGTCTTGGCGGAAACATAGATTATATAGAAGGTGAAGATGTAAATGATCCATATTTTGAAAAGAATGAAACCGAACGAGTTTCCAGTCAATTTCAACTCAACCATCAATTCAACTCATCCACTTCAATAGCTCTAAAAAACAGTCTTAATTTTTATGATAGATCTGTACAGATTCCCGACTTCACTTTCTCCGGGAAACAATCTTCTTCATTTAGCGAAGCAAATATCAGTTTTATCGGAGATGAATCGGAATGGATCGCCGGGGTTAATTTGTGGACAGACAAGTTTGATCAATCGCAGGGAACCGCCGGACAAGATCTTAGTTTTGATGACGCAATAGTTGGTGCTTTCATCCAAAATATCTGGAATGTAAAACCAAAATGGACGCTGGAAACAGGTTTCAGGTTAGATGATCACAGTGAATACGGAACATTTGCATTACCAAGATTATCTGTGATGTTTGAGCATTCACAAAAACTCACACTTCGAGCAGGAGGTGGGTTGGGCTATAAATCTCCTACCGTTTTTTCTGAAGATGCCGAACAATTGCAGTTTCAAAATATACGTCCTATTAACACAGATCTACTTGAAGCGGAACGATCATTCGGCGGAAATTTTGATACCAACTATCTACTCTTAATTTCTGAAAAGCTTTCTCTATCTACCAATGTGTTGTTGTTCTACACACAAATTCGGGCCCCACTTGTCCTTACTCCTGTAGGCGGTGATTTTGAATTTCGTCAACCTCAGGGATATGTTGATACAAAAGGAGTGGAAGTAAATATGAAATGGAGTTATGAGGACTTAAAACTCTTTATAGGTTATACTCACGCAAATGTACAAGAACATTATAATGGCAGTTCTACAACGTTTCCGCTTGTTGCTGAACATCGTTTAAATAACGTATTGATGTACGAAAAGCATGGAGAATTCTGGATCGGTTTGGAAGCATATTTCTTCAGTCCACAGGAATTGGGAGATGGAAGCACAGGTAAATCGTATTGGATAACCGGTTTAATGACCGAAAAGAAATTCGGAAAGAATATTTCATTATTTCTGAACTTCGAAAACTTTTTGGACACCCGACAATCTGAGTTTGATGCTATTTACACGGGAAGCTTAAGTGATCCGGATTTCAAAGATATTTATGCCCCTGTTGATGGCTTTGTTATTAACGGTGGAGTAAAGCTGGTTTTTTAAATCGCTCTATATTTTCAAGATCAAGGAAACACTTATATATGTATATTTCTTCTTGCTTTGTTATCATCTATGCTAAACCAACAAAATAAATTATGTCAAAACTTTTCTCTTTATTCTTTTTAGTAATCATAAGCGCCGGTTCTATTCAAGCCCAATCAGTACAAGAAATACAAGACAAAATTAACGAATGCTACAGTTCAAGAGATTATAAATGCGCTGAGAAAGAACAAAAAAAGCTCATTAAGAAAAGTAAAAAGAGTCCAAATTTGGCTCGATATTATTCTGATTTAGGGACCATCCAACGCAGATTAGGAAAAAATAAGGACGCTCTTAAATCGTATGATAAAGCTATAAAACTCGAAAATGATAGAGTGGTTTTCTACACAAACAGAGCAACATTGCATATGCAATTGGAAAACTATGAGAAAGGAAATTCAGATTTTGAGTCAGCGATAGAGCTTGATCCCAACAATTGGGAAATAGCATCAGATTATGCCACCTTCAAAAAAAGACAAGGTCTTTTAAAAGAAGCGCTTGAAGATTTTAACAAGCTTATCCAAAAATACCCTGAAGAACTGATATTTTACAATAACAGAGCGGATACTTTCCTGCGTATGGGAGATCATGATGCTGCATTTAAAGATATAAACTTTGTGCTTGAGAAAGATCCGGAGTATCAAGTAGCCATTATCACAAAAGGAGAGATCTACCTTGATCTTGAGCAAACAGAAGAAGCTTGTTCATACTTTAAACAAGCTGTTGACAAAGGCTTTGATGCAAATAGGATCTCTTATCTTCTGAAAGAGTGTAAATAGCCAAAATCAAATGTAAGCACTTTCATAAGAATCTCTCTTTTGGGTTTACTATTATAAACCACATTCAAATTATTTTAGACGAACACAACATGATCAAAAAAACTTACCTCGCCTCTTTTTTTATTCTTTTTTCCTCCGGACTTATTTTTGGACAAGCAAATGAATCGCTTACCGTAAAAACCAGTTTCTTTTCCGGTATTAAGTTCGAGCATAATGGAAACAATTTGAACTTTGACGAAACTTTAAGTCTTGTTGATCAAAACGAGCAAGCTGCTACTTATCTTCGTATGAGCAAAAACCAGGCAACCACATCAACCATAGTTGGTGCTATAGGAGGCTTTTTTATCGGTTGGCCGGTGGGGACGGCTATTGGTGGCGGAGAACCTAATTGGAATTTATTTTATGTAGGAGCAGGCATAGCAGTAATTTCGATCCCTATCTATAATTCAGCCGTAAAAAATGCACGAAGAGGCGTTAATGAATACAACAGCGGTTTAGCAACTCTGAATAGCACGATCCAGAATCAACTTACATTTACAATAACTTCGTCCGGCGCAGGTTTAAAATTCTCTTTTTAGCATGAACAAACTATACACCTTTTTCCTAATTCTTCTATTCCTTATTCCTAATTTAAAAGCTCAGGAAGTAAAAGTGATCGATCCTCCTTTCTGGTGGGCAAATATGCCGGTTACTGAGCTGCAAATTCAGTTGTATGGTGAAAATCTCGGCTCATACAGAGCAACCGTTAACTATGCCGGAGTTGAGATCAAACGTCAGATAGCTGTTGACTCTCCAAACTATCTGTTCATCTATTTAGATATTTCCGAAAAGGCAGCAGCCGGAAAATTAGAAATTATTCTTAAAAATGGAGATGGATCCATTTCAGTTCCTTATGAACTTTTGGAAAGAGAACCTGCAGAAGGACGCTATCAGGGATTTGATTCAAGAGATGTGATCTATTTAATGATGCCCGATCGTTTTGCAAATGGAAATCCTGACAATGATACCATTGAGGGAATGCTGGAATCTGCGGATCGCTCCAATCCTCAACGCCGACAAGGAGGAGATATACAGGGCGTGGTTGATAATCTTGATTATATCAAAGATCTGGGAGTTTCAGCAGTTTGGTTTACTCCGCTTTTCGAAAATGACATGACAACCAAGTATGGTGCTTATCACGGATATGCCGCTACTGATCTGTATAAAGTGGACCGGAGATTTGGAAGCAATGAAGAATATAAAGCCATGATAGAAACTGTTCATGAGAACGGGATGAAAGTTATCATGGATATGATTCACAATCATATTGGAGATCAGCACTGGTGGATGAAAGACCTGCCAACCAAAGATTGGGTTCATGATTTTGAAAAGCTAGGACAAACAAATTTCAGAGGTTCCGTCGCTTCCGATCCATACGCATCTGAATTTGATTCACGGAAATTGGTTGATGGCTGGTTTGTTCCTGAAATGCCTGATCTGAATCAGGATAATGAACTTTTAACAGATTATTTGATCCAAAATACACTTTGGTGGATCGAGTATACCGGCGTTGATGGCATCAGAATGGACACCTATGTTTATCCGGATAAAGATTATATGGCTCGATGGTCAAAGGAAGTTCTGGAAGCTTATCCCGGATTTAATATCGTAGGAGAGGCTTGGGTAAATACAGTTGCAGGTGAAGCTTATTGGCAGGAAGATAAAGACGGAGTTGATGATGGATACGATTCTGAATTACCAAGTCTAACTGATTTCCAATTCGCCTTTGCTGTTCGTAAAGCATTCAATGAAGACTTTGGCTGGACAGAAGGTCTTAGCCAATTGTATTATGTGCTTTCTCAGGATTTTTTGTATTCAGATCCGATGATGAATGTGACCTTTCTCGATAATCATGATATGAGTCGGTTTTTTGAGCACATCGGAAAAAGAGAAGCCGAATTTAAAATGGCACTTGCCTGGCTTATGACTACACGCGGAACTCCGCAGATCTATTACGGGACCGAGCTCATGATGGGGCATGAAAACCGAGGTGGAGATGATGAAGTTTGGAGACAAACTATGCCGGGTGGTTTTCCAAACGACTCTCGTTCTGTATTTACAAAAGAAGGCAGAACACAAAAAGAAAATGAAATTCATGAATACACTAAGAAATTAATTCACTGGAGAAACTCTTCTCCTGCTATCCACGAAGGTAAACTTGTACACTTTATACCTCAGGATAATGTGTATGTCTATTTCAGAGTTCATAAAGATCAAACTGTTATGGTTGTTATGAATAACAGTGAGGAAAACAGAACGCTGGAGCGGGTAAGATTCGCTGAAATTCTGGACAAATTTAAATCCGGACAAAATGTGATGAATAACAGAACTATTGACCTTTCAGATGACTTTTCGGTTGATGCTAAATCCACTGTTATTCTGGAATTAAAGTAGTTTCTCTGTTCGTTTTCGGAACTTTTGAGCTGTTTTCAGTTACAAACATCAAAAGTTTACTATGGAAAAAGAGAATTATATCTGTCCCGGATGCGGTAGAATCAGACAAGCACCCTCTACTCAGAATATTGCACGTTGCAGCCTTTGCGGAACTACCGTTGAAAAAATTAACGGGGTTTGGGAAGAAAATCGAATTGAACCCGAAAAATCTACTTTTGATACGGTTCAATTTCTAACCGGTGTCGTTTTTATTCTTCTCGGCTTCTTTCTGATCGTCCCTGTTGCAAATACCTCATGGGGAAATCCCATATTGAACCAATCATTTTTGTTCTGGGGAATTGTATCTGTATTTGTTATCAGTACCATCACGCTGATAGTAGGGTTTATGATCAAGCGAAAACATGCTTACCTGATTTTGCGCTATTCCTTACTTTTCGTATTTGCTGCACTTATAAGATTGAGCTTTGTAGAAAACTCTCTTCCGTTTATGCAGTCTCAGGTTTACAATCCCCCAACTGATAAAACAGAAGTCTCGCCGGATTCTTTATTGAAAGATCAGCCCTTCTATACCAGTCGTGAACTTGAGGATCTTACCAGCTTATTTTTTGATTTGATGACAGATAAAGATCTTGCTGATGATATTGATATCAGCTCCAACCTCCGTGTTGAGAAAACACTGGATACCTCCGAAAAAAATTATGAGTACGAGATCATCCCTTCCGAAACAAACGATCGTTTTCCGAATGGATTCAGAATTTCCATCCGTGATATAGTCGAGAGAGATCTTCAAAATCAATATTATGAGGAAAGATCCGGTGGTTTAGGGTTGAAAATAGCTGACAAAAATGATGCTTTTTCCATAAAAGATGAAATTGTACAAAGGTTCGAAAACAATTATGAGTTATTTGAATCTACTCCTCAAGCTGATAACAGCCATTGGATTGCTATAAAAGGGAAAAACTACTACTGGATTCGATTTCTGACTTTAGATCAGGATTTTATGATCCTTGAGATCATCCAGTATATGGATGACGCAAACGCCCGACAACATAAAAATGTAATGGAACAAGTTAACAACGCCATGGCTGAGAAAAGTGCATCCCCAAAACCTCTCTCTCCTCAGGAGGCGCTTGCTTGCAAACTAAGTGCTGCAGATCTCGATGCAAAAAAGAAACAGCTAGATGAACTGGAACTCAGGCTTACTTATCTGGATTTTGGAGATCCAAAATCTGAAGAGCATCTCGAAAAAGAACGGTCTTTCGCAAAGCTTTCAAAAGACTATAAATTGAGTTTAAAAATGTTTCAGTCCGGCTGTAGGCAGAATGTTTCGTTAGACTTTTCAACCTTTGAACAGGTTTGCAAGCCAGATGATCTGGCAAAGCAAACTGAATCAAAGCCTTATACCAATTCAGGAAACAGTTTTTGTAAGGGATTTAAGGAGTACGCCCTCAAAACCCAAAGCTAAGTATTTGATTTAACTTTTTCGTACCCTTGTAATAGCAATTACTCCTTTAATAAATCACTTTTGTCATGAAAAAACTTCTATCACTAACTATGATGCTGACTTTGGTTGCCGGCTTGGCAAGCGCACAGGTTACACTTAATTACAACCTCAGTTCGGGCACTACCTACTCAACAAAAGTGGTTCTTGAACAGGATATCTCTCAAGCCTATATGGGGCAATCACAAGATGTTGAAAGTGATCAAGGGTACGGAATTGAACTTACTTTTACTGACTTTGAAGACGGTAAATACAGTGTTAAAATGGTGTATAAAAGCATTATGATAAATCAACCGATGTCAGGTTTGAGTTATGACTCTGAAACTGCTACTACCGAACCAACCGGCTCCGCTAAAGCAGTGGCTTCAGTTTTGGATAGAGAACTTCAATTTACCTTGAGTAAAACAGGAGAGGTTTCAAACATTACAGGATTTGAAGCAATGTTAGATTCCATGGCTGCAAACATGGGTATTACCGAGGAAGCTCAGTTATCCCTTTTTAAATCTCAAATGTCTTCTCAATATAACACACAGAGCATGAAGGATCAGCTTAAAAGAACGCTGATCGTTTTTCCGGATAAAGAGTTAAATAAAGGTGATCTGTGGACTGAGGATCAATCTGTTTCTGCCCCTTTTACAATGAACATCCAAACTACATACGAAGTTGCGGATTATGATGATGAAACAGTGACTCTGAATGTTTCTTCAGATATTTTTACTGAAGGAGGAGAGCTTGTAACAAACGGTGCTACTATGACCCCAGACTTATCAGGTGTACAATCCGGAACGATAAAAATTGACAGAAAAACCGGACTTATTTTAGAAGGAGGTATGGAACAACTTATTTCAGGAGTATTAAACATGACCTCTCCACAAGAAATGGAGATAGTTACTGAAATTTCAGGTAAAACTGAAGTAACAGGAACCGTGCAATAAGTTACTTTTTGAACTGGATTTTAAGTGCTCACGGTTAATAACCTGAGCACTTTTTTTGTGATGTCAATTCAGGAAAAATCTCTGTTCTAGTTGGTGTAGACCTGAAAATCATCGAGCTCTTCCTGCCTTATAAGGTGAGAATCCAATTCCAGCTGTTCTTTCATAAGTCTGTTCCTCTCCGGACCAAGTGCATAAAAAATATTCAGTTGCTCAAGTTCATTACTGAAATATTTTTTAGTGAATTTATCCTTAAAAGTTCTCTTCGAAATTAATTCTTCAAAATCTTCGATCAATACTTTCGATTTCCCCAGAAAAAAATCGTGTACTAACTTTTTTGAAGCTTTATCTATTTCACAATTGAAGCGCATTGGAGCTAACCTGCCCAGTAATTGAGAAGGCAGATAGTGCGCACTGTCGATCATTCGATGTTGTAAGTACAATAATCTTAAAAGAGCTCCCAACCCTTTTCTTACTCTGGCATGACCTTTAAAACAGCCGTACACTTTTGTGTATTCGTCTAAAACTCTCATCGAAAGCCTGAACTCTCTTTTATTCCCCCGCCGTTTTGTTGATATATAATAGTAGGTTTCGGGTTTTTTGTTGGCATGATTAAAAGGAGGGCGTAGTGAACGAATAAGCAAATTCTCTAAAAGAATCGCATCCATTTCTGTTTTACAGATCTCAAACCCAATTCGGTCAATCTGGGCGATCATGCTTTGTACTTTCTTAGATTTTGAATATCTATAAGACGTAATTCTCTTAAACAGATCCTTCGCCTTACCCACATAAAGTACTTCATCCTTTTTCCCATACATCGTATATACTCCCGGCTCATGAGGGGGTAATTCCACCATTGCAGAATTCACTCTTTCCTTTTGAGTGATTGATATGGGTTCAAAAAGATCTAAAGTCACTTAATAATATTATGTGAATGGGAATATTTCCTAATTGGTGATCTCAAATTTTACTGAGTACACTGTATTTCCCCACACCAATTTTAACAAACCACCATTACCTTCTTCTTCCACAAGGATAGTAAAGCCTTCGGTGCTGTCTTCTTTTTCAGACACCATCATTGGGACCCTGCCTAAATCCCTGCTTTCGTCATAGGTTCTTCCATTTTGGCCTGTCTGTTTATTGATAATAAGAATACCACCTTCTTTTTCAGGAATAGTAAACAGTGTGTAATCTCCCGCAGGAACGTCAAGCGATCCAATTTTAAGGTGAGACGATGTTGTAAAATGTGTAGCTCTGTTGGCTCCGGTTCTCCATCTTTCACCAAAAGGAACAATACCACCAAACAGATCTCTGCCTCTTCTTTGTGGAGATCCATAAGAAACATTAAATACGGTATTTCCAATTGTGAATTCTTCTTCAATTGCACCGGATAAAGACCCGAAAGGATTGCCCTGTTTATCAGAAGCTGCAAACCTTTTTGCAATGCTGTTTATTTCAATATCATTTTTTCGTTTTACGGTGAGCTTTCTGGTAGTTTGAGAAGCATCCAGTTCTATAATGTTACCATTCTTATCTACATTTACACCCATTACTCCGCGTGAAGGATGGCGAATAGTCATCGAGTCGGAATCTATTTTTGCAACTATAAAAGTAGAAGCCCTGCTCCCTGTAAGTAATTTTTGATCAATACTATCAGCAGTTGTTTCCATTGCATTATTGAAAGCAATCTCAAAAGGCCAGTGAACCATATCTATAAAAGGAAGTATTCCTTCTTCATATCCTGATTTTATGATCCTGTAGGAGCCGTCGTTAGTTAGAACAGATACTTCAAGCGAGTCTCCGTTTCTTTTGTACGATCTTTCCAATACACCTTCAGAATCAAAACCACTTTCCAGATCAAAATCTGTAATAGTCAATTCTTCAATTCCACCATTATCTGTTAAGCTTAGTTCGTAGGATTTAAGAGATGTTCTTGGGCTCCTGAGTACAACCTTTGCTGAAATTGAATTATCCGTTTTTTCGAATTTTTCAACCGCTAGTGTATCGTTACCAAGTAGAGTTACATATCCTGCATTATTGGAAGTTTCTGTGTAGTTAGTACATGACAGAAAAACACATACGGAAGCTATAAATAACCCTACATTATACTTTTTCATGATTCTGATTTTTCATTTTGTGGTTAAGATAAAATCTTTTTTAAAGCCGCTACCTGAACAGGCTTCTTAATAAAATCTGAAACTTTTTCGTCCCATTCAATTTTGTACAGATCTTCAGTATTGGTATCCACTCTGGAGCTGATTACAAATATCTCGACTTCTTTTTCAGCCTTAGATCTGATCACATCAAATTCTTTTAAAAAATCCCACCCGTTCATTTCAGGCATATCAATATCCAGCAAAATAAGATCCGGTAGACCCGCACCTGATTCCATCATTTCCTGTATGCCATCTAATGCTTTTTTTCCATTTTCAAAAGTTGTTACATCATTTTCGGGTAGGTGACTTTTAATGATCTTTTTAACCCCGAATGTATACACTTTATCGTCGTCAATTATACAAACGCTTTTTGTCTTGCTCATGTTAATCTAATTTTAAATGTTGTTCCCTTTCCGGGTGTACTTTCCACATCGATTGAGCCTCCCAATGACTCAATCTGATTTTTTGTTATGAATAACCCAATTCCTTTTGAGTTTTCATTTCCATGAAATGTTTTATACATCCCAAATAACTTGTCCCCATGTTTGTCGAGATCAATCCCTAATCCATTATCCGAAACTTCCAGGAATGGATGTCCATTTTTCTCATACAGATCTATGCTGACTTTGGCCTTTTTATCCGGATCTCTGTATTTAATTGCATTTGAGATCAGGTTCAAAGTAATGCTTTCAAGATACGCAGGGTTATATTCTATGGTTAACTCATCATCGATGTTTTCTTCAAACTGTATGTTATAAGACAGAATATCCGATATCAGAATCTCTTTTACCTTTTTGATCATTTCAGCAGGTTTTAATTCTTTCAGATCTTTTTCTGTTTTATACTGCTGATCAATAATTTCATTTAGATCTTCTATAGAAACGTTCAGTCTTTCTGAAGCAGTCTTCAGATAACCCAATAATTCTTCTTTCTCTTCTTCCGACTCCTCCACATCAAACAGGGATAAAAGCATAGAAATATTTCCTGCATGATTTCTAAGATTATGAGAAACGATATGAGCAAAATTCAATAACCTTTTGTTTTGTTCGCCTACAATATCCAGCGTTTCATTAAGCTGCATCTCCTTTTGTTTTCGCTGAGAAATATCCGTTACAACAGCCAGTACAGCCGGGTCATCCGATCCCTCTTGCTGAAAAGGCACTTTTATAGTTTGATGGTATACTTCGTTTCCGGAAGAATCCATAGATTTAATTTCCGGAATAAATAGTGTTTCTCCGGTTTTAACAACCTTTACATCTGCAGCATGATACCCTTTAGCCAACTGCTCCGGAACCCCAAGATCTATATCTTTCTTACCAATGATCTCTTCTTCTGACAGTCCAAAAAACTCTCGTGTAGCTTTATTTGCCATCAGATATTTGCCATCAAGATCTTTAACAAATATCAGATTTGGAACGTTATCCAAAACAGACTCAAACTGCTTTCTCAATCTGTCATTCAGTTCAGATATAGATTTCTCTCTGGTAATATCAGACAAAAATCCCGATGATAAAACAGATCCATCTGCCTGTAATTCAGGATTTGCTCTTCCTCTAACCCATCTAAGTCCCTTTCTTGGTAATATAATCCTGTATTCACAACTCCATTCCTGCTGGGTTTTCACAGACCATGTTATGGACTTCATTACTCTGGCAATATCTTCTTTATGAACTAATCTCAATAATGGTTTTATGCTTGACCTCAAATCTTCCGGTTCAAGCTCCAGCACTTCTCTGATTCCTTCGCTGACAAACGGGAAACTAACTTTCTCTTTTGCATCAACTCTGTGCAAGTAGAGGAAACCCGGAGCTTGCTCAGATAGTTTTGTAAATAACTCATTTCTATCTTTTAGCTCTTCTTCGGCCTCTTTCTCTTTGGTGATATCTTTAATATAACCATAACCGAGAATACTGTTGTCCTTTTCAACCTCCAGAGTTGCATTACCCCTCAACCATCTTGTTCCCTTTTGAGGAAGTTGAACTCTGTAATCACAATTCCACTCACTTTTTGATTCAACGGCTTTCTTCAAAGAATTTTTGAACCGCTCTCTGTCTTCAGGATGTATTCTGGATCGAATACCATCAACATTGTTTTTTACATCGGCAGGCTCCAGCTCGTAGATATCTTTAATTCCTTTACTGGCAAACGGGAAGCAAGAAGTTCCGTCTTTGTTAAATTTATATTGGTAGAAGAAACCAGGAACATGTTCCGAAAGTCGCTGAAACATTTCATCACTTTCTTTCAACTTCTTTTTAGCGATCTGTTCTTCAGTTATATCTCTGGTAATTCCATAGGTGCCTATTAAAACCCCGTTCCCATCATACAAAGGCATTTTACTTGTTGATGCCCATGTCACTTGAGATGAATCATCTGCATAAACTTCCTTTTCAATTTTGTTAAAAATCGGCTTTTCAGTTTTAATAATTTCCTGCTCATCATTGAATGCAGGCCTAGCATGTTCATCCTCAAAAAAATCAAAATCAGTTTTACCGATTATATCAGAAGGATCATCCAACCCAAATTTTTCTGCACAGGCTTTATTAATTTTTATAAAGCGACTTTCCAGATCTTTGAAATAAACACTTTCACGAATATTATCCATCAAACGGGTAAAAAAGAGTGCTTCTTCATTCAAAGAAAGTGTAAAATCATCAGGAGAGGAAGCTAACTCAGCATAACCAGCCATCTTGCTGATTCCACCTTCGCCGTTCCTTTCAATAGCCTCCCCAACCCATTCCACAAAATACTCTGACCCATTGATAACATGATGGGTTTTCCGATAAAACGGAATACCTTCGCTTACTTCGGCACTAAAAAAAGCTTTAAGAACCTCTCCCTTAAAATTTTCAGGAACCAGATCGCCATCTTCCCCAAAAAGCTTTAAAAAAGTAAGTCCTAGACTCAATTCTTTAGATTGAATATTCCATACCCAACTGGATTTAGGTATCTCTTTTCTATGTGATTCAATCAATTTCATTTAAAGCTACTTGATTTCCTCCAGCATTTTAAGTCTTGTAGCTTCAAATTCATCGCCTTGTTTCCATGATTGTAGTTTATCATCATTCAATGCCCCGAAACCAACCTCAAAGAATAAACGGGTGTCTTTTACAGCTCCGGCTATATCCCAATACTCGTTAATCTCGTCGTTCACAGAATGATAATTAGCAGCTGAAACACTGTCTACCTTTTCAGCATATCCTTCAGGTTTGTTTACAAATTCATTTCCCGGATTCGGAAAGATCGCCGGTATCCCAACTTTTGCCATGTTGAAATGATCTGATCGATAGAAAATTCCTTGTTCAGGATTGGCATCCGGCTTTACAGCTCTGCCTTGTTCCTCTGCCACTTCCACAACTTTATCTGCTAATGTATTTCTTCCATAACCGATAATTACCAGATCATTAGTCTCTCCGTATACATTCATCCCATCCAGATTAATGTTTCCGGTTACTTTTCCGGGATGTACGGTTGGATTTTCCGCCCAATACTGCGAGCCCAGCAATCCAACTTCCTCAGCCCCAACAACTACAGCAAGCACACTTCTTTTTAATTCCGGCTGAATGGATTTATACGCTTTCATTGATTCCAATACCGCACTAACTCCCGCTGCATTGTCTTCTGCTCCATTATTTACCGAGTCACCATCAATAGGTTTTGTTATTCCTAAATGATCATAATGCGCTGTTAAAACCAAATATTCATCCTTTAGTTCAGGATCATTTCCTTCGATTTTCGCAATTACATTTCTGGAGTTAATATCTCTGTATTCAGCCTCTATGCTTACTGAAAGTCCTGTATTTTTTAGTTCAACAGGTTCAAAGTCCGGAGAATCTGCCGCTTCAAGCATCTCATCTATGTCAAGTCCCGCTTGGTTGAACAGAGTTTTACCGGCTTCGTAAGTTACCCAGCCATTCATTTCTGTATTTCCTTTATCTGCATTTTTATCGCTCTTCACATAAAAACGCTCTCTGCTCCAGCCATTTGAAACCACTCCCCAGCCATAACCTGCTGTTGGTGTAGTATGAATTATGATCGCTCCCAGAGCACCCATTTCTTTAGCTTTCTCGTACTTATAAGTATACCGACCATAGTACAATCTCGTCTTCCCGCCAAAAAGATCTTCGTCGTATTCAGGGTCATTATTCTTAATAATGATGATCTTACCTTTTACATCCACGCCTTTGAAGTCATCCCAGTTTTCTTCAGGCGCCTGAATTCCGTAGCCAACATACACCAGTTCAGCATCGTTGATGTCAACTTTTTCGCTTTGATTTGAAGGCCACGCCACAAAATCTTCAAAATAAGTAAAGGTATTAATAGTACTTCTTCTCAAAGGTCTTCGAACTTCCATGGAATGGCTCATCGTTTTTTGTCCTAACAAAGGAAAGCGTTGAACATAACTTCCGTCATCAACACCTGAGGTTGCTCCCATGGCTTTGAATTGCTCTACCAAATAATTTACACTCTTCTCTTCTCCTTCTGTACCGGTACTTCTTCCCAAAAATTCATCCGATGAAAGCGTTTCGATATGATTCATCATACCGTCTTTAGTTATTAATTGAGCGGCATTATCCACTTTCGAATTTGAACAGGAAATTCCGGTTGCTGCTAGTAAAATTAGTGCAAAAAGCTTTTTCATTGTTAGAGATCGTTGGTTATTCTTTTATCCAACGAGTATAAATACTTTTCGGCACTTTTTTGAATTTGATTAGATACTTTATAGTCTAATTTCGTTAAAACTTTTATTTCATGACATCATTTAGCGGCAAATCAATTTTAATTACCGGTGCAGCCAGTGGTATCGGTTTTATCATGGGGCGAATGGCTCTGGAAAAAGGTGCAAAACATCTGGTGATGTGGGATATCAATTCAGAGTCACTTTCTGCCTCTGCCAATGAACTGACATCAAAAGGATATTCTGTCTCTACAAACCTGGTTGACGTAAGAAATAAAGAGCAAGTATCTAAAGTATCCGAAGTGGTAATCAAGGAACAAGGTACAATTGATATACTTTTCAATAATGCAGGAATTGTTGTGGGTAAATCTTTCGAAGATCACTCTTATAAGGATATCGAAAATACCTTAGCCGTTAATTCTTTGGGATTGATGTACGTTGCCAGAGCTTTTTTACCTGCCATGATCGAAAACGGATTTGGTCGCATTATAAATATAGCTTCCGCTGCAGGGTTGACCCCCAATCCCGGAATGACGGTTTATGCTGCAAGCAAGTGGGCCGCAGTTGGCTGGTCAGATTCGCTCCGAATAGAGCTGGAACAAAACCATGAAAACATAAAAGTTCTTACCGTCATGCCTAGTTACATAAATACAGGAATGTTTGATGGAGTGAAAGCTCCGCTGTTAATCCCGTTGCTTGATCCTGAAAAGATCTCAGCAAAAATTCTGAATTCCGTTGAAAAAGAAAAGTTCATCCTCAGAGAACCTTTTATGATTAAGCTCAGCCCATTTGTGAGAGGAATTTTACCGGCAAGAATTTATGATTTTATAGCCGGGAAGATCCTGAAAGTTTACAGTTCTATGAATACATTTACAGGAAGAAAAGGAGCAAAGGATGACTGACCTGCAAATACATCTGGATAGACAAAAAGAATTCTTCCAAACAGGAGCCACGAAAGACATTGCTTTCAGAATTGAACAGCTTAAGAAGCTGAAAGAAATTCTGGTTGAAAATGAGCAACTGCTGATCGACGAAGTCCATAAAGATTTTCAAAAATCTGCTTTTGAAACCTACGTTACTGAGATCGGATTAGTAATAACCGATATCAATTTTGCACTGAAAAACATTGAATCCTGGACCAAACAGAGATCGGTATCAACACCGCTTGTCAACTTTCCTTCCAAGAATTTCATAATTACCGAGCCTTACGGATCAGCTCTGATCATTGCTCCCTGGAATTATCCCATTTTACTTTCGATGCAGCCCTTGGTGGGTGCAATAACTGCCGGAAATACCGCGATCTTAAAACCATCTGAACTTACCCCTCATACTTCATCTGCAATAGAGCGATTGATATCTGAATCTTTTGAGCCTGAATTTTTGAAAGTGATTCTCGGTGGTGTGGAAGAATCTTCAACACTCGTAAAAATGGATTTCGATTATATCTTTTTTACGGGAAGTACACGAGTCGGAAAAATAATTATGCGCGATGCAGCCGAACGATTAACGCCTCTTACTTTAGAATTAGGAGGAAAAAGTCCTTGTATAGTTGATGAAACGGCTAATTTAGAAATTTCTGCAAAAAGGATCGCCTGGGGTAAATTCGTAAACGCCGGACAAACTTGTGTAGCTCCTGATTATCTGTTGGTGGAAAAATCAGTAAAAAAGGAATTTTTGAAACACCTTAAAACTGCCATAAATCAGCTGTATGGTGATGACCCGAAAGAGAGTCCTGATTACCCAAGAATTATCAATGATGCACATTTTGATCGGCTGGCTTCTCTTTTGAGTGACGGTGAAACTGTAATCGGAGGAGAATCCGATAAAGAAAAAAGATACATCGCTCCGACCATACTCAACAATATCTCTCTTGAAGACAAAATTATGCAGGACGAGATCTTCGGGCCAATCCTTCCTGTTTTGGATTATACTTCAGTTGAGGATTGTATATCCATAATCAATGCTCGTCCCCGACCGCTCGCACTATATATATTTACTTCCGATCAGAAACTCGAAGACCGTATTTTAAATACTGTTTCATTTGGTGGCGGAGCAGTAAACGATACTATTGCTCAACTTGGGAATCATCATTTGAGTTTTGGAGGAGTGGGCGCCAGTGGGTTTGGGTCGTACCACGGAAAATCCAGTTTTGATTCCTTTTCGCATCAGAAAAGTGTTATGAAAAAACCATTCTGGCCCGATGTTCCAATCCGTTATGCACCCTATGATGATCTTAAATTGGGACTGGTGAAGAAAGTTTTGAAGTAAATGTTTTAATACCCACCCCCGTCCCCTCCCTAAGATTAGTGAGGGGTGTCCGCCAGCTGGCGGGCGGGGAGGGTCTGACAAACTCATTTAAATATATTAGTTTACATTCTATCTATGAACAACACATTCAAAGCATATCAGGTAAAAGAGAATAATGATGGATCTTTTTCATCAGAAGTAAAGCAAGTTCCTTTTTCCGTATTGCCGGATAACGAAGTTTTGATTAAAGTTCATTATTCATCACTGAATTATAAAGATGGATTGTCTGCATCCGGAAATAAAGGAGTAACCAAATCGTATCCATTTATTCCGGGAATTGATGCGGCAGGTGAGGTAGTAGAAGATAAAACCGGATCGTTCAAAGAAGGAGATAAAGTGATCGTCACCGGATACGATCTTGGGATGAATACTTCAGGTGGATTTGGTGAATACATCAAAGTGCCGGCGGATTGGATTGTTTCTCTTCCTCAAAATCTATCGCTACTTCAATCCATGATCATTGGAACAGCCGGATATACAGCCGCTTACGGAGTTACCCGATTAAAACGGGAACTGGTCAAGCCTGAATCAGGATCAGTTGTTGTAACAGGAGCTACCGGAGGTGTTGGAAGTATGGCTGTATATCTTCTCGCAAAACTTGGATACCCCGTGATCGCGGCGACCGGGAAAATGGATCAGAAAGCACTTTTGGAATTATTGGGAGCCGAGAAAGTAATTCACAGAGACGACCTCTATCCAGAGAAAAAAGCGCTGCTTAATTCAGGAATTTACTCTGCCGCTATTGATACCGTGGGAGGAAAGATGCTGGAAGCCCTGATTCCGCAAATGGAACAAGATGGCGCTATTGCCTGCTGTGGAAATATTTTAGGTCATGAACTCAATACCAATATTTATCCCTTCATCCTTCGCGGAGTAAGTCTTCTGGGTATAGATTCCGGAATTACTAAAATGCCCTTTCGCTTAAAAATTTGGGAAATGCTTAATAAGACAGCCGGTGATTTTCCTGAAGAAGCTTATAATGTAGTTTCTCTGGATGAACTGGACGATGAAATTGAAAAAATACTCGCCGGAAAGCAGGTTGGAAGAACCGTTTTACAGCACAAAGTGTGACCCAACTCTCTCCTATTATTTCTCCTAACAAATTGTAAAATTTGTACTTATCTATTTTTACGAGTGTTAGATTGAACTAATTTCCACAAATTAATGCTTTTTATGTAGTATTTTTATCAGTGTGATACAAAACGCTACCACCTTTAAGGAGTAGAAAAGTATGATGTCAAAAAATATTTTATTTATCGGAGAGAACTCTGGATCTAAATGGATTCTAGTTATGCTCATAGCTACTTGCCTGAGCATCAGTTGTACAGAAACTCCTGAGGTACCCAAGCAAGAGGTGTCCACCTTGGCTACCATCACCGAACCTGTTAAAAGAGATTATGCAGAAATTAAAAACACAGGTATCCTTCGGGTAATTACAAGCTACAGCTCCAGTACCTATTTCCTGCATCGTGGTATACAGGCCGGTTTTGAATATGAGCTGATCAAAAACTTTGCTAAAGAACATGAACTGGCTTTGGAAGTGATCATTATAGGTGAAAATGAAAATCCTTATGACCTTCTGAATTCCGGAGAAGGAGATCTGATCGCCGCCAGTTATACCATCACAGAAGAACGAAAAGAAGTAGTGGATTTTACCCGTCCTTATAATTTAGTAGATCAGATCATTGTCTTGTCAGAGGAATTAGATCAGGAACCCGAAAGCATTACTGACATGAGTTCCATTCCTATTACCGTTCGACGAAACAGTTCATACTATGTAAAACTAAAAGAGCTTCAGGACGAAGGGTTTGACCTTACGATCAATGTTGTAAGCGATGATATGGACACCGAAGCGCTGCTATTTCAGGTTGCAAATGGAACGTATAGTGCCACCGTAGCTGATGACAACTTTTTTCAGGCCAGTAATAAATATATGGACGGTCTTGTAAAGGGCCCTATGATCGCGGAAAATGATACCATCGCCTGGGCGGTAAGAAAAAATGCGCCTGACCTGATAACTAAATTCAACAAATACTTATACAAACATTTCAGATTTAATAATGAAGGCGTTCCTAAAAGATCAGCTTTTTTGAATGTACTCCGGAAAAAATATTTTGAAGGCAGCACTCCTGTGGCAGATTATTTCACTCCCGATATTGAAGTTCAGCGATTTGGAGGAATTTCTCCTTATGACAGTTTACTGCAAACCGTGGCATCGGAATTTGATCTGGATTGGGTAATGTTAACGTCTATTGCTGCACAGGAATCTAAATTTGATCCTAATTCCGAAAGCTGGGCCGGCGCCGTTGGAATTATGCAGGTTCTACCACGATTTTCTGAAATTCCTCTGGAGTCTTTATACGATCCTGAAATAAATATCCGTGAAGGAGCCAGAATTCTGAAAGAACAAATGGACCATTATTCCTATATGGATTCTACTTCTCAGTGGCAATTTGCGCTGGCCACTTATAACGCCGGTCCCGGTCATGTTGCCGATGCACGTCGTTTGGCTATTGACCACAATGATGATCCTAACGAATGGGAAAGTGTTTCTAAGGCCTTACTCAGACTTATGCAGCGTAAGTATTACCAACATGCCCGTTACGGGTTTTGTCGCGGAATTGAAACGGTTCGTTACGTAAATGAAATTACCAACCGATCAAATACCTACGAAGCTATTCTGGCTCTATCCCAAAGCAGAAACGATTCTTATCCGGGAGTGTTAGGGTTTAAGACGATTAATTGAGGTTGCTGTTTTTACCTCATCAAGTTCAAGCGTCATTTATTCTTAATCCAACGCTGATTGAATAAATTGTTTAGTTTTTTCAACTTGATTTGGCTTAACACAAAAACAAAAAATACCTCCAAAATCCTGCTGCCAAAAAACATCCTTTTCTGTTAACGAATTAAGAAGTTTTTTGAAGTTTTCCGATTCTGATATTTCTTTAGACAATATGAAATCCAATATTTCAAATTCAGAAGCCACGACAACTTGAAGAAATTTGAGTTTATTTTCGGATTCATAGTCTGCTAAAATTACATCTCCGTATTTTGCTTGGGTCGCACAAATGGGATGTTCTAAAAGCTTAAATTTAGAATCACCTAAAGCTTCTACTTCGCAAGAAACAGTTAATCCTTCCTCTGGAAAATTGATATTCGTATCAAACCTTTTCAATGCAATTCCATATTTCAAAAAAACTACTCATCCACCTTCAGCACAATTGTAGTAATATCATCGTACTGAATGTTATTGGAGAATGCATTGATATCCGTAATGATCGCATCCTGAATTTCCTCAGCAGTTTTATCTCTGTTTTTTCGGATGCATTCTTTCAATCGATCCGTTTCGTATTCTTCGGTTTGCTCAGGGTTCATCGCTTCCGTTACTCCGTCTGTAAAGAATACTATCAGGTCGCCGGGTTTAAGATCAATTTCTGCGCTTTCGTAGGGCATCATGGTTGGCATTGCACCAAGAATTACACCGCCTTCTTCCAGCAAAACCGGCTCATCCGATCCCTTTCTGAATAGAATCGGAGGGTCATGCCCTGCATTCACATATTTGAACTTAGTTCCGTTATCAGCAATGATTCCCCAGAAAAAAGTAATGAATTTATCTGCCGGGGTGTTGTTGTAAATAATGTCATTGATGCTTCCTGTGGCTTCGCTCATGGTTACATCGATAGGAGCCAGGGCATGTAACATAGATTGCAGGTTTGCCATTAATAACGAAGCAGGAACTCCTTTACCGGTTACATCAGCTATAGCCACTAAATGATTTTTCTCCGGAGTTTCTATAAAATCGAAATAGTCTCCACCAACCTGACGTGAAGAAATATTTATGGCAGCAAGATCAAAACGATCAATTTCAGGTAACGGATCAGGCAATAATCCGATCTGAATATTCTTTGCCAGATTTAATTCTTCTTCCATTCGTTGCTTTTGAAGACGCTCGTCAAGCAACAGAGATTTTTGAATGGTAAGCAGTGCCAGATTTCCCAACGATTGCAGGAAGTTAACTTCTTCGGGGCCGTATTCCTGTTTATTACCTCGGAGTCCAACGCCAACCACACCGATCTTTTCGTTCTGAAATTTCAGCCCGATCACCAATCGGATATTATTCTCGTTCAGAAATTCACAGTCAGAATTTTCGGAAATATGAGTTACATCATCTAACTCAAAAATTTTATCGAGATCGTCTTTCGAAGGTTCTTCTTTTATACCGCTGATTGAAACAATAGACTTCTCATCATCAACATCCAGAGCGAAAAAGAACGTCCGGATCAGCATTTGTCCAAGCATCGCAAATTTGAAAACCCGCGCAATTTCATCCCGATCCACCATCAGGTTAAAATCCTTGCTGAGTTCCAGCAACGTATTCAAGTCATGAACCTTTCTGTCCAGGCGCCGATTGATATGACGCATTTCCTTAAACATTCGCGAATTAGCGATTGCTACGGATGAGATAATGGTAAGACTCTCAATAAACTCGATCTCTCGTTCTGTAAGCTCTTGTTTGTTCCCTTTTGGTCCAAGACATAAAAACCCAATATGATGATTGGTTGTTTTGAGATTAAAAAGGATGCTTTCTTTTTCTATTCCGATCTGTTCAAAAACAGAAGCGTATTTCTCGCCATGTAAAACAGACGTTTCCAGATCAGCATCAGTAAAATCTATAGGTATTTCATCATCTTCTTTCAGCCAACCTCGTCCTTTTGCTCTGGAGGCGTAGTACACATTTTCACCGGGTTTAAAGATCAGGATCATCCCCTTGGTTACTAATAACTTCCCCATTGTTATCAGCAACAGATTGTTTAAAACAAAGTCAGGGTCCTGAGATTCAATTAATAATCGGCTTGTTTCTAAAAGCGTTCGAAGTTCAAACCGGCTGTGCCGTTCATCAAGATTTGTGGAAGAACTCACGGCATCATAAGTGTTTTATCATTCGGATTTCATTCATATGTCCGGAACGATTGTATTGAACATTATCCATCAACTTGCGGATCAGATACACACCCATACCACCGCGTTGTTTATTTTTGATCCTTTCTCTGATATCCGGCTCGTTATATGCTCCCACATCAAAACTTTCACCTTCATCTTTAATAGAGATCCACAGTTGAGAATTATCTGAACCCAGTTCTATTTCTACGGGCTTCGCAGGAATATTTTTATAAGCGTGTTTTATAATATTGGTGTAAGCTTCATCAACAGCCAGACGAATATTTCCTATTTCTTTTTCGGACAAACCTAGTCTTTCGGCATGTTCAGCAACAAAATCACGTACTTTTGCCAATTGAGACGTTGAAGCCTCAACTGATAAAGAGTGTATGTTGTTAGAGGTTGCCAAAATATACTAGTTGTTGAATCCGGTTAATGCTTCGCTTTCGTCGTCATGAATATCATACAGGGTCGGGAATCCGAGAAGATCAAATACATTGTATACTCGCTCATTCATATTTGTGAGCTTAATATCGCCACCCATTCCTCTTACGTCTTCAATGTATGCCATAAAAACACCTAAGCCTGCGCTGGCGATGTAATCCAGGCCTTTACAGTTTACGATGATACAAATTTCGTTTTGGTCGATGAGAGATTTGAGAGAGTTTTCGAGCTGAGATGCAGTATGGGCGTCAAGTTCGCCACTTATATCAAGTACACGAATGTTATCAACTTCCCGTATAGAAATACCAAAGTTTTTCATTCTTGTGGGGTTTTAAAAGTTATTGAGAGTTAAATGCATTCCAATAATAGTGTAAACTTGAGAATATGAAAAATAAATAAGGTACACGATTACGGAAGCTGGGAAAAAAGGTTACAAAAAATAGCCTGACACTTTTTCCTAATGTGAGACATCATAAAGCTAACAAATGATTATTTCTCCATTTGGTTTGCGATAGAAAAAGAAAAAAGTGCTGATACAGGTTCTTGATCTTCGATTTCATTTGAAACAGTAACTCCACCAGTAAATTCCCCAGTGGACTTAGCTATTATTTTTAGAGAATTATTTTCGGTAACTATTGCCGAGTCTATATTAGGAATGTTCCATATAAATTTAAACCTTGTATCCAAGCTATCTTCTATAATGCAGGTGAATGTCATTTCTTCTCCAACTATCCCCGGGCTGGGCTCTATATTAACGCCCAAAATATCTGTTTGAAATTCTACTGGATCAGGGCCAGGTCCGCAAGAAAAAACAAAACAGCAAATAGTGAAGAAATACCTCATATCAAACAAGTTTAAGCTCAACCATAGTGCCTGTTTAAGAAAATTGTGATTCAAAAAAATAGCCCCGCACATGTTTCGGATGTGAGGGGCTGACTATTCATCAAGAGAGACGCTACTTGAGCGTACCTTTAATTACGTAAATGCCTGGCAGATATACAACTAAAATTCCAGACAATTAAAATTGATCATCTCACCTTGGAAACCCAGTACCCTGAGTTGATCTCTTTAGCAAGTTCTGCGCCTAAGTTTGCAGCTTCTTCTTTAGAACCAAAGAATCCAACCCTGACTCTGAACCATACATCACCGTGTTCTTCTTCACCTATCTTTACGGTGTAAGCACTCGGGTAATTTCGATCAGACCATTTTGCAATATAGCCTTTGGCTTTGTCTTCAGACCGGAAAGCCCCAACCTGAACGGCATATTCTCCATTCTCCATGAAAGTGTAACCCGCGGTTTCTTCTTTCATCTCTTCAGAAGCTGATTCACTGGACTCGGTAGATTCTGTGTTATTTTCTTCTTCCAGACGAGCCATTTCTTCCGCGATTTGCTGTTGTTGAGCTTTTCTAAGCGAGTCCATACGAGCTCTTTCCTTTGCTCTTCTTTCTTCTTCCGTTTCACCACAGGCGGTAATTATGGTAAAACCAAGCACTACAAATAATAGTTTAACTCCAATATTTTTCATGATGTAGATAGTTTTATTAACGGGTAATTTTTTTCTTTATTTAACTTACGTTTTAACGGCTTGTTTCCCAAATAATGAAAAGAAAAAACAAGCCATTCAATTATATAAAGCTGTATCTTATTCAGAATGAATCTACTTAAAAGACTTTTTGTTTGAATCATTATGAATACCTCAATAGTAGAAATCAAAAATATTTCAAAATCGTTTACAAAGAACAACCCTGTTGTAAACGATATTTCGTTTGATGTAAAGTCAGATGAGATCTTTGCGTTGTTAGGTCCGAGCGGATGTGGAAAGACTACCACTCTACGATTAATTGCAGGTTTTGAATATGCTGATTCCGGTTCCATTACGATTCAAAACACCGTTGTTGAGAAGGATAAAATTCACGTCTTACCTCAGGAAAGAGGAGTGGGATTCGTATTTCAGGATTATGCCTTATTTCCGCATATGACAGCCATTCAAAATGTCGCGTTCGGCTTAAAGGACATCCCCAAAAACAAAAGGGAAGTATACGCCGAAGAAGTTTTGTGTAGAACGGGAATGGAAAAGTACAGAGACAGAACTCCTGATGAGCTTTCGGGTGGACAGCAACAAAGAGTGGCGTTAGCAAGGGCCATTGCTCCCAAACCAAAGCTGGTGTTAATGGACGAGCCTTTTTCAGGATTGGATGCCATGCTCAGAGATTCAACCAGAAAGGAAGTAAGAGCTGTTCTGAAAAAATCCGGAATGAGTGCCATCCTGGTAACTCACGATCAGGAAGAAGCACTGTCATTTGCCGACCGGATAGCTGTTATGAACAACGGAAAAATCGAGCAGATCGGAACCCCGGAAGAAGTTTATTATCAGCCAAAGACGCAATTTGTAGCTCAATTTTTGGGCAGAACAAATTTATTCCGCGCTTATGCCAACGGTGGTAAAGAAGTGGATACTCAGTTCGGAGAAGTTCTAATCAATAAAAATGCTGAGGGGCTTATCCTGTGCTCCATTCGCCCGGAACATCTTGGAATTGCTAAAGCTGAAGTTGAGGAAGATTGTGGGACTATTATCGGAAGAGAGTTCAGAGGTCACGATATAACATATTACGTACTTTTCAGAGGCGACCGCTATATTGTGCATACCGACAATCGCGACATCTTTGAATTAGATGATAAGGTTATTATGAAACCTTTGGAAAAAGCTATCGTTCTAGAACAAAACAAAGCAATACAATAACATTATGGGACTTTTTGATTTTCTTATCTATTTATTAATCGCTGCAATTTGCGGTGGAATCGGACAGAGTTTAGGCGGTTTTAAAATTGGGAGCGGAGGTTGTCTTATCTCGGCCGGTGTTGGATTTATCGGTGCTATACTTGGTAAGTGGATCGCTGTAGAACTAGATCTTCCCCGCTTTTGGTCAGTTGAGATCGGAGATAGTCAATTTCCTATAATCTGGTCTATTATTGGTGCTGCAATTCTTTCAGGTGTTCTCGGTGCTGTTTTAAAAGGAAAGAGTAAGCTTAAATAGTTTTTTAGTTTTAAGAGCCTTAACTGTATAATTTTGTATGGATTGTTTCGTATCCATTGAAACAATCCATATCAAATTCAGTAAAGATGCCGGAACAAAAAAAGGCTATGCTCAAAAAACTATTACTACTTTCTTTCATTTTTCTTACTTCAACATCTGCATTCGCGCAAATCCGGGTTGATGGCATAGTAGCGGATGCGAAAACCGGTGAGCGCCTTCCTGCTGCACATGTTATCATTGAAGGAACCTATACCGGAACAATTGCCAATGAAGACGGGGAATTTGGCCTGATAGTCCGATCTTTCCCCGCCACTATCGTGGTTCGCTATATTGGTTTTGAAACTCAAAAAAAGACTATTGACAGAAATCATTCCGAACCGCTGGATTTTCTATTGAAAGAATCCGTTGCGGAAATGGAACAGCTTGTAGTAACTACAGAAGATCCGGCTATTTCTATCATGAAAGAAGTGATTGCCAGAAAAAAGATCTGGAGAGCAAAACTTAATACCTACAGAGCGGAAGCCTATTCCAGACAACAGCTTTTAAATGATACAACAATCGTTTCTGTAACTGAAAGTGTTTCTGAAGTTTTCTGGGATAGAAGAAGAGGCCCGCGAGAAGTCCTTAAATCCCGAAGACAAACTGCAAATATGGAAGGTGCGGATAACTTTGCGGGCGTAAGTTATTTACCCAATTTTTATGATGATGAGCTGGATATTGCAGGTTTTGATGTTGTAGGAATTACGGATGAAAGAGCTTTAAAATATTATACATTTAAACTTGTCGACTTTACCAGCATTGACAATAAAATTGTTTTTGAGATCTCTGTTGAACCTAAACGTAAACTTCAGCCTCTTTTTGAAGGAACGATCTTTGTGCTTGATGAGGATTTTGCGCTTTTATCCGTAAAACTGAAACCGAATAACGTTATCGTTTTCCCTCCTCCGGTTCAGGATTTCAACTTATACTACGAACAACAGTTCAGTAATTTTGGAGGAGACTTCTGGCTACCGGTTGATGTCCGGATCGATGGCTTAGTTGAAGTTGGGATTGTTGGTTTGAGATTCCCTCCAATTGGTTTCCATCAGGTTTCTAAAATGAATAACTATCAGGTTAATGTAACTCTGCCGGATTCGCTATATGAAGACAATAGCCTTTTTAGCATAGACTCAACTACGATTAACAAACCTGACTCCGTTTTTACCAACACAGTAGAACCCGTTCCCTTATCCGCCAAAGAAGAAGCCGCTTACAAAACTTTGGACAGCACAGCTACACTTGAGAAGTCCTTTCGTCCAAAAGGGTTTTTAACCCGTTTTATAGATTGGGATGAAGAAACAAGTGACGGCGAAACAACCGTTTCAGTTGGCTCAAGCTCAGGTGAAGGAGGAAATACAGGAAACAGAACAAACCGCAAAAACGGCTTTGCTTCTAAACTATTATCCAACATTTCTCCCGTTGGTCGCTTCAACAGAGTAGATGTATTTAATATTGGTCTGGAACACGAACGTAGATATTATAACCGAAGACTTCGTTCAACGGTAAATTTTGGATATAGCATTGGTTATGAGGATTACACTTACGGAGCCGCTTTAAGTTGGTGGCCTCTGGCAAATACACGACGGTTTGTGGTTTCCGCAAAATATCATGCTGATACATTCAGTAGCTACGAGTCTGATCTTTACGGGATGACATTCGCCAGTACCATGCCTCTTTTTGGCTTTGATGATTACTTCAATTACTACAGAAATGAGCGCTTGGAAATCGGAACAGGATACAGACCTCCTCGTCACAGATTTACTTACAGATTATATTATAACTACGAAGAACACAGTTCTATCAATTATAAAACCAGTTATGATATATTAGGCAGGGATAACCTACAGAGAATAAACCCCCAAATTGAAGATGGTACCTTAAGTGCTGTTAGATTCCAAATTACCCGCGGTGACTTAACCAATAATTTTGGAGTGGTTGAACTCAATGGTGCCAGTTTAAGTGTGGAACAATCCGCCAAAGCCATTGGCAGTGATTGGGATTATACTAGATTTAAGATCAATCTATTTAAACGGTTCAATACTTTCTATAAAAAGCGTTTCTTTCCAAATGCTCTGGATATTCGGGTAAATGCAGGAACATATTTAGGTGACTTGCCTGTCCAAAAAAATGGCGCTTTAGATGCTTCTTTTGGGTACATCACTCCTTTCGGAGCTTTCAGATCCAAGAGATATATTCCCTATCAGGGAGCCAGCTACTTTGCGGTTAATGCAGAACATAATTTCCGCAGTGTGCCTTTAGAAATGCTCGGATGGAGAAACGCTCCGAAAACTGGCCTTTCTATAATTGCGTTTGCAGGTGTTGGTAAAACCTGGAATACCTCTTCCAATATCACCCGTTATGGTCTGGTCGGAACCAACGACCTACACCTTGAAGTTGGTGGTTCAATAAGTAACATCTTCAACCTATTCCGTTTCGATCTGGCCTTCAGAATTGATGAGCCCGGTGTTTTCCCCGGAGTTAGTGTAGCGAGATTTTTCTGATCTAAAATATAGTGACATAAAAAAAGGCGAGCCAAATGACTCGCCTTTCAAATTGAACTAATTCAATTTTTTATTTCTTTGGAGAATACTTTAGAGTACTAATTGGGTGTGATTCTGCACGTCTGTTCGCCTCACATCCTCTTTCTTCAGTTTCGTCCATACAAGCAACAGGCGCTTTACCTAGTCCTTGAGATTCGATTCTATCAGCAGAAATTCCATTACTAGTATAGAAGTCTACTACTGATTTAGCACGACGTAAACTAAGTCTTAAGTTATACTGATCTCCACCAACATGATCGGTGTAAGCATCAACACGAACTCTGAATGCAGGAGCATTTCTAAGTAGCTCAACATTTTCAGCAAGATTTGCTGCTGCTGCATCGCTAATGTTTGAACGGTCAAAACCAAAATTAATAGTATTGAAAGCATTCATATCAATGAAAACCGGATCAGAACCGTCCATTGGGTTTGTTCCCATTTCAAGTTCCTGGCCATCTGTGAAGCCGTCGCCATCTGAATCAGGGTTATTTGGATCTGTACCATGAGTATTAATTTCATCTACATCAGAAACACCGTCACCGTCTGCATCACCATTGGCGTCATTTGGATCTGTATTGTATCTGTTAATTTCGTCACCGTCACTTAGTCCGTCACCATCAGTGTCAGCATTGTTAGGGTCGGTGTTATAAGAATTAACTTCGTCACCATCACTTAGTCCGTCACCATCAGTGTCTGCAACCAGTGGGTTTGTATTGTATTCATTTACTTCCTGACCATCTGTAAGATCATCGTCGTCAGTATCTGCATCTAAAGGATCTGTATCATGCTCATACATTTCAGAGTAATCTTTTAAACTATCGGCATCTGTATCCAATGTTCGTAAAGTTTCTTCATCTAAAGATCTTAAATACTCCATTGTACGATCAGAAGGAGCTAAAATTTCTTCTGTACCCGAGCAAGCGGTAAATACAGCAAAAACCAGCAATGTGGAGAAAAGAGTTAAGGTTAGTCTTGAGTTTTTCATCGTTATTGATTTCGTTGTAGTTATTTTGTTCTTGTTAAAATGTTGGCTTCCAAAAAATTATCAGCAAGCTTGAAGCTCTTTTCAAAAAAAATTAAAATCTTTTTGTATCTATATAAAGTAAGAAAATTTAGAGTTCTTTAAAACGAAGTATAAAGTTGTTTATAAATTATTTATTTTTGACCTCAAAATGGGGCTATAGCTCAGTTGGCTAGAGCGTCGCGCTGGCAGCGCGAAGGTCCAGGGTTCGAATCCCTGTAGCTCCACTTTCAACCCCTAAAGGCTCTTTAGGTACATATATTCCATTTTTTCAATTGTTAAAAAGCCCACGTTTTTTAAAAAAAAATGGAAAGGTAGTTCAGTTTTAGTATTATACTCTTTGAAAAATAACAAGGGATGAATTTATGTATAGACTAAAAGTAAGAAAAATACCTGCTTTACTAGTTTTACTAGCCGTATTTGCTTTTGTTCCCAACAAAAAAATATTTGCTCAAGACCAAATAGTAAGTATTCAGATTGATGTTAGTGACGTTCTGTCCAATTCACAATTTATTGGTTTAACCAACTTAGGGCTTGATAGTGAAGGTCGCGGCCCCGTTTTAGTTTCCGGCTTTATCCAAAACGAAAAAAATGAAGTTGTTTCTGATCTCTTTCTGGAAATAAGGGTGTTTGCAGGAAAGGTCGGAGAAATCGTAAATGTAATTTCCCAACCAGAGTTTCCTTTTTCACTTCAACCAATGCAATCTGTTTATGTTAATAATAATACATTATCAGAAGATGGTGTGCCGGGAATAACGGAAAGAGTAAAGTTCGATGGTGGCTTAACCACTGAAGGTGATAAATTTATTGAAAGCCTGGATGGCTCCACTACTTTACCAGCAGATATTTATTCGATTGAAGCCATCATTTTCCAAAATACTAATGAAAACGGAAGAGTTGATTTAGCATCCGTTACGGCGGAAATAGGAGGGGGTGTTCCTGTATCTGAGTCCGTGGATTTCTTTCTTAGAACTCCCGGCGATGTTACTGATGCCAACGTTGAAATAACTAACCCATATCCACAATTCAGCTGGGAAGGCGAACAAGGTATTGAATATCGTTTATTAGTAGTGAAAGGATCAGACACAGACAGCCCTGAGTCGCTGTTGCAGAGCGCCCGAAGTTCCGCTCCTCCTGCTGACGGTGGTTCTTTACTCCAATATGAGAATTTGGATGTAAAAGTAGTTGGAGAATCTTTTCAGTATCCATCTTCCGGAGCTCAACCCCTTGAGCCGGGACAAACTTATTATTGGCAATTAAGTACTTCTATACAATCCGGAGTTAACTTTGAAGAAAGAACTTCTGAGATCTGGAGTTTTAAGTTATCAGAACCTGAAACTACCGATGCCCCTATCATAATAACAGAAGAAACAAAAAAAGCTATTGTAAATCTAATAGGAAATGGAAGGTTCGAAAACCTGATAAGTTCCGGTTATACAATGCAAAGCTTTGAATTAGATGGAGTTACTTATTCCGGAAATCAAGCTTCTATAATTTTAGCTGAATTGCTCAGAAAAATAGAATCCGGTGAAATAGTTTTAAGTGGAGGCAATTGAAATGAGTTTGAAGAAAGTTTTTCCATACTCTTTAATAGCAATGTGCTTAGTTGTTTTCGCTGGAGCATTGAAAGTCGAGTTTGAAAAAAATGACAGACCTTTAGCTATCGTAAAAAGATTCAAACCTAATGTTGATGTAGAAAATAAAAGCGCTGACCGTTCAAAAAGGTTGGACTTAGATACAGATAAAGGTGAACAGCTTTTTGATGGCGACACCTTAAGAACGGATTCAGAAGGCTATGCTCTGGTAGTCTTTATGGACAAAAGTATTGCTAAAGTAAAACCTCAGTCATTGTTAATTGTTAGAGGTGAAAGCGAGCGAACTTCGAAACGTTCAAATACAAGAATTGACCTTAGCCTTGGCGAGATCTTTTTAAATGTTGAGCCGCAAGGTAATAATGACTTTGAAGTTTCCACTTCAAGATCATTGGCTTCTGTGAAAGGAACTCAATTCGGAAGTAATTCCGACGGCTATGTTTGGGTAAAAGAAGGTCAGGTTGACGTTACGGCATTACAATCCGGGGAAACAGTATCTTTATTCGAAAAAATGTATGCTCAGGTAAATGAGGATGGCAATGAAATCGAATCGGGTACACTCTCCGATGATGATATTATTGATTTGGACGATGGCTATGATGAACTGGATGAAGACCTGATCAAAAAACAGATCAAGTTCAGATTCAAAGATGCTAACGGCCAAATTCGAGAAATAACCATTGATTACTACGAGAAAGGTAATTAATTACTGACCTTTCGTAGCCTTTAAAGGAGATTTATGCTAAGCTGGGTACTTAGAATTGCATTACTATGTTTGTGCTTCATTTTTATACATACTGATCTGCGCGCTCAATTTACTGTACAACACCAGTCCCCGACTGCACTTGTCCGCGATGAAATAAACACACTAGAGTTTATTGTGCCGAGCATAAACCAAAATGATGTTCAAGAGGCTGTTCTGTTTTATAACTTTGATCAAGGTATTGGATTTCAACAACAGGAAGTCGAATTCCGAAATGGTGTGTTCACAGCAAATTTTGAAATAACTGATCCTACAGCCTCCAGCGTTGAATATTACTTTCAACTTAATCTCACTTCCGGATCACAAGTCTTTTTCCCCGAAAACTCTCCGACTGAAAACCCTATCCGGGTCGACATTGTTAATTCAAATGATGAGCAGTCAACTGAACCAGTTAAACGAAATGAAGACATTGAGTATAACATATTATCACCTATTGCAGGAAATGCACTTGCTCCAAATGATGTCGTTATAGCCATTGCACTTTATTATGATATAAATACTCTTGATTCAGGTGAATTCAGGCTTTTTATTGACAACAGAGATGTTACTGAACTTGCTGATACCAGCGATTACTTTATTTCTTATGTCCCCAAAGATCTGAAAAATGGAAGGCATACTATAAAACTTGAATATCATACCGAATCGGATGTGTTTCTTGTTACATCGTGGGATTTTGATGTAGTAGATCCATCGAAAGCAAGATCCGCAGACTTTGCCGGGAATAACTCAAACAGACCTTTAGGAAGAATTGAATTGGGTGCTAGAAGTCAAAAAATTGCCGGGAATTCTAATGATGCATATACCGCCAGATCTAACATTTCAGGAAGTTATGGTATTTTCAGATATTCACTAAATGGCTTTTTTACTTCTCAGGAATCAGACCGATTACAACCCCAAAACAGGTACGGAGCGAATTTACAACTGGGCAAGTGGTTAAGGCTTGATGCCGGTCATGTTTACCCAAACATTAGCCGATTCACCATCTCAGGTAGAAGGATTTATGGCATCAATACACAAGCAAATCTTTTCAAGGATAATTTCAACGTTCAATTTGTTTACGGAGAAGTAAACCGCAAAGTAGCCAACCTATATTCAGGAGTTGACAGAGAAGAAAAAACTGACGGTTCAGGAAATGTTGTAGACACCACATACACCTTAAAATTTGAAGATCTAGGTAAAGGAACATTCACCAGAAAAATTACAGCCGCACGAGTTGCTTTAGGTAATGAAAGACATTTTCAAATAGGCCTTCATGCGATGAAAGTGGAAGATGATACCACTTCCATTTTTAACATCCGTAATTTCAATACATTATTGCAAGCACCGCCCTCTTTATATACCGATCTGGATCAGGGTGATATCCAAAAACTTCAGGGGAATCCGGAATTACTTCAAGTTCAGAATGGTAGTGTACGTCCTCAAGGAAACTTTGTAGCCGGCACTACTTTGAGAATGGGTTTTGCCCAAAACAAGATCCGCTTAGAAAGTGAAACTGTTGCCAGTGCTTTAAATAATGATATTTATGGTGGAACGCTTACAGTACAAGGGGCTGATGATCTAGGTTTCGACATCACCCAAGATGATGCAGATCTTCTTGAAAGCCTTTCCCGATTGATCATTATTAATGAAAATATGAACATCCTTCCTATCCGGGTTAAGGATTTTAATACGGATAGTTCTGAAGCCGAACCCTTTTTCCCAACCAGTATACTAGGATCGAATACTGAGTTTTCAATAAACTATCCATCAAATAATTTTAAACTACAATATCGTTGGGTTGGTCCTAATTTTAGTTCTCTTGCGAATTCAACCGTTCGTCGGGATATTTCCGGATTCACAGCTTCTGATAGGTTCAGACTTTTCAAAAATCGCCTTTATGTAACATTAGGATATGAGACTTTGGAAGATAATGTTACCAATAATAAAGACGCTACTACAGAATCAAATACCTACAGAACTAATTTAAGTTGGTATCCGGTTTCAAGAAAGTTACCTCGTATGAGTATGGGATTCAGGTTCAGAAACAGAGAAAACGGTGTAACCAGATTTAACCCTTTTGTGACACCGGGATTCGAAAATTCTGCAGTTCAAAATTTTGTAATAGATGTTGATGAGTCCGGGAATATAGACACTCTGGTTACCCCTGTACCTAAAGAAAGCACAACTTTAAATTTAAGTGGATCTGTAACTCAACAATTCGAATTATTTAATATGATCCATGATGCTTCATTGAGCTTTAATAACTTAAACACCAAAGACGAAGTATTTACTTTCGGAGACGTAAAAAGCTCTGCTGTTTCCTTTAATATTACCAGCAGATTTAATGACGTAAGACTAAGAACGCAGCTTGGACTTACATTCAATAACACAGAAACAGGAAGTGGGCAAGCAACTTTTGATATCTTTGGGCTTTATTCAGGATTCAGCTATTTCTTAGCTGATGGCAAACTCAACCTAAATGGTCGATTGGCTATAACAAGTAATACCTCAAAAACCAGAGCTCTGATTGTTGATCCTGCAGTTGAAGGTGACAACACCCCTGAAAATGACTACTTCATTTTAGATTCTAATATCGTTAAATCTGATTTCAATACATTTGTAATTCAAATGGGTGCACAATACGACGTTAACAAATTTCACTCATTCATTTTTGACTCTAACTTTACTAATGTTTCAGGTGCCGGGAATTCAAACGATAGTATTGTTTCTCTCCGCTACTTATTTAACTTTTAATTGATGTCGTCTAAGAAAAAGAAACGTAAGCCTGTTGGCGTCTACCTCTTAATTGCAGGTTTAGCATTTCTTGTATCCAGTTTTCTTTCAAACATTCCAACCTTCCGTTCTGTTGAACTTGATTTTCGTGATCTACTCTTCGAGATAAGAGGTCCTTTATCAGTTGAAGATTCTCCCATTGTTCTTATTCCGATAAGTGATGAGGCGGATTCTGAGATACCTCAAAAATATCCATGGCCTACTAATGTGTATGCAAAATTGATTGAAAATCTTAATAAGGCCGGAATAGACGTTATCGTATTTGATGTGATATTTGACCAACCCGATCAATATGACCTAAAGAATGACACGCTTTTTGCAAATGCCCTTAAAAAATACGGAAACGTTGTTCTTGCAGGAGATTTCAGAGAAGAAGATTATGAGGACGGAAAATCACAAACAACGCTTTTCCCTCAGCAGATCCTTCAAGCTAACAATCCAAATCCGGTTGGCTTAGTGGATGTTAATCCAAATACTGATGGGGCCATCAGAACATACTCTTTTGGTACTACTTTCAACAACAAAGACTACTATAAGTTAGGGATCGAAGCCTTGATAATTTATGACGGTATCAGTAGAGACTCTGTTAGCAATGTTGATGATAATACTTCACACAGTTTCCTGTTAGGAAAGCACCGTATCCAAAAAGATGCCATCAACTCTTTTATCATAAACTATTATGGTGAAGAAGGACATTTCCCGGTTTATGATTTTGCCGAAGTAATAGATGATGCGGATTACACAACGACAATGGAAAGAGATGCAGGATTTGACATCAATGCTTTTGATGATCCTGATTTTGAGGAAGGCTGGCTTTATGAAGGTGTTTTTGAGAATAAGATCGCGATTATAGGTGCAACCATGCCCGCCCTTAAAGACTTCTATAAAACTCCCCTCATGAAAACAGAAATCAATTCTTTAGGAGAGAAAGAAGAGCTTTTACGTCCGGGATATGAAATTCATGCACATGCCATTCAAACTATTTTGGATGGCAATTATATCAGCAGACAAAGTGCTACTACCGTACTTCTGCTTATGGCTCTCTTTTCTCTTCTTCTGGTATTCATCAATCGATTCTTTGGTCCGGTTTGGGGCGGAATTTCAATGTTTTCATTTATGGGTGGATACACTTTTATTGTAATTCAGACCTTTTTGAATGCCAATCTTTTTTTGAATCTTACTGCAATTTTGCTAACTCTTTTTGCGGCTCAGGTAGGTACAATAGCGTATCAGTATTTTGTTGAACAGAAAGAAAAAAGACGTATTCAAGGGATGTTTTCTTCTTATGTGTCGCCTAAGTTGGTTGAACAAATGGTTGAGTCAGGAACCGATCCTGAATTAGGTGGTGATCAGGTTTATATGACCGCTTTTTTTAGTGATATAGAATCATTTTCTACTTTTTCGGAGCAGATGAGTCCGACGCAATTGGTTACTTTGATCAATGAATATTTAACGTCAATGACTAATATTCTCACAGATAAGGGCGGAACATTAGACAAATATATTGGTGATGCTATTGTGGCTTTCTTTGGCGCCCCACTTCCTTTTGAAGATCACGCACTGCGGGCTTGTATTGCCTCTCAATTAATGCAAAAAGAGCTGAATGTTCTTCGTGAAAAATGGCAAAAAGATGGTTGGCCTGACATTGTCGCTAATATGAAAAACCGAATTGGTATGAATACCGGAGAAATGATTACCGGAAATATGGGTTCAGCAAATCGGTTCAATTATACCATGATGGGAGACAATGTAAATCTCGCGGCACGTTGTGAGAGCGGTGCAAAGGCATTCGGTGTTTACAACATGATCACTGAATCCACAAAAATTGAGGCTGAAAAATTTGGCAACGATTGTGTATTCCGGTATTTGGATAAGATCGTTGTGAAGGGAAGAACCCAGCCTGTAAAAATGTTTGAGGTTGCAGATCTTCGCTCAGAAGCTTCACAAGAACTCTTCGATTGTATTGGATTATATGAACAGGGAATGGAAAAATACTTGTCTCAAAATTGGGATGAAGCAATTAATCTTTTCGGTAAATCCCTCGAATTGGAAATTCATGAAAATAATCCCTCACTCATACTCCTTGACAGAGCTAAAGAATTAAAGAAAAATCCTCCCGGAAACGCTTGGGATGGTGTTTTTGTAATGAAGAGTAAGTAGTTTTTAGAGGTCAGTATTTAGTACTTAGAGCAAAATTTCCCAAGTACTAAATACTGATTACTAAAAATCTAAATTCTACTTACTCTTCTCCATTAAAACCTGTATCTTTGTCACCCTTTTAGGGCAAGTCCTATACAGCCAGCTCCCTTTGAACTCCGTCAGGGCAGGAATGCAGCAGCGGTAATCTGGTCGTAGCGGCGTGATATAGATCGCTTGCCCTTTTTTTATTTCCCCAATCTCTCCTCAAGATGGTTAGCAATTTGATTTGCATGCACTCTCGAATTTTCAATAAAAAGCCGGCTTGTATCTAACCCTCCGCATACTACACCTGCTACATAAACTCCTTTTCGCTTAGTTTCTAAACTATCTTCCTTGTAAACAGGCATGCATTTTTCATCATCTGTAAGTTCGATCTGAAATTTTTCCATCAAAGGATAGTTTGGGTGATATCCCGTCATTGCCAGAACAAAATCGTTCTCAATAATTTTCTCCCCTTCAGGGGTTTTCAGAACAACTTCTTTTTCCCGGATCTCTTTTATCTCTGTATTAAAATAGCCTGTAATTTCTTCGTTCTTAATTCGGTTTTCGATGTCCGGTTTTACCCAATATTTAACCGACGGCTTTATTGAATCATACTTGACAGCAACGGAGACTTCTGCTCCTGCCCGATAGCATTCAAGCGCAGCATCCACTGCAGAATTTCCACCACCAACAACCAGCACTTTTTGCCATGCATAAGGATGCGGTTCATCATAGTAATGCTTCACTTTGGCTAACTCTTCGCCCGGGACTCCCATCATGTTTGCGCTCCCATAAAATCCCGTGGCAACAACTACTTTTTCTGCTTTATACACATCTTTGTCTGTTTTCACGGTGAAATCTCCGTCTTCACCTTCCAAAGCTTCCACGGCTTCATACAGATGAATAGGCAGTTCAAAGCTTTCTGCAACCCTTCGGTAATATTCAAGAGCTTCACTTCTTGTTGGTTTGGAGCCGTGCGAAATGAATGGAACATCACCTATTTCAAGCCGATCAGACGTTGAAAAGAATGTCATATTTGTTGGATAATTGAATAGAGAATTAACCAAACATCCTTTTTCAATAATTTTAAATGGAATATTTTTTCTTTTAAGCTGAATTCCTGTTGCCAACCCAATTGGACCGGCTCCTATAATAATTACCATGTATGAATTTTATTTATATGAACTGCTTTAACATTGCTAAGATACAAATCGTTTTAGCTATTTAACCATTTGATGATCGTTCGGTTTAACCATCCTCTTTTTTGGCTTATAAAACCAACGTGACCACCGGATTCGGTAAACAGAGTTCTGATAAACCTGTTCGATTCAAGATCTTCAAAAGGTGCAAATTCAAGTGGACACAAAGAATCTGCCTTGGAATGGATAACCAATAACGGTTTTTCAACGCGCTTATAAAAGTGCTTTGATGAGCATTGCTCATAATAATCATCTGCGCCTTTAAACCCATGTACCGGAGCTGTTACCTGATCATCAAAATCGTAAACAGAACTTCCAGTGAATTTCGGAAAATCAGGAAACTGCTCTCTTTTCAGATCTGACTTTTCTGAAAGTGTATCCAAAAATCTTTTTTGATATATCTTATTGAACCCTTTATCCATTCTTAAGGAACCTCCTTTTAGATCGTATGGAGGGGAAACTGCTACCGCTTTACTAACAGGGTGTGTCTCTTCTAATTCACCAAGCGATTTAACTAATGCATTTCCTCCTAATGAAAAACCTACCGCATAGATCTCAGAACCTGAAAAATATTCCTCCATCCAGTTGAAAAGTGTTTTATAATCTTCCGTTTCACCGGAGTGGTACATTCTTTTTTGCAGATTCATCTTAGTTCCACAACTTCTGAAATTCAAAGCTACGGAAGAATATCCGGCTTGTCTCAAATCACTCATCAAGTTCTGGATATAATGCCTTTGGGAAGACCCTTCAAGTCCATGAAAAAGTGCTACAACCGGCTTTCCGTTTTTAAGATCCACTACTTCCAGTTCCAGAAAATCATTATCAGGTGTAGGAATCTCAATTCTTTCTGAATCAGGATCTTTGGTTTCTGAAAATGAAGCTATTACCGTTTGAGTATGAACTTCGGGAGCCCACCAAACCGGTTTAAATTTCTCGAACTGAATTTTATCTTGATCAACCATCCCTGAAGATACTGGTGATTTATGTTTATTTCAGTTTCTGCTGATATGTTTTGTCTAAGAAGTTCATAGATTTATTTGGCATAAGATTTCTAACTCTTATTTTCTTTCTCATTCAAAACATCCGATTTGCAGAGCGTAGCACAAAATCACTTTCCACAATATGTATTCAGGGATGGCACCAAACTTCTTTGGAACCCGATTCTGAAAAAATCATTCGTTGATCGACCGGAAGAAAGAGTTAGGCTTCAAATTGTGGACTACTTGATACTGGAGGCCGGGTTTTCTGCTTCCAGAATTTCATTCGAATCACCCGTTAATTTACCAAGAGATAAATCTGCGTCCAGAACAGACATTATTTGTTTCGATAAAGATTTCAAGCCATTTCTTTTAGTTGAATGTAAAGCTCCTGAAATAGCACTTAATGAAAAAGCCTCTGTTCAGATCGCACGATACAATCAAAAAGTAGAGGCTCCTTATCTGCTTATTACAAATGGTCTGGAAGATCTTTGGTTTGATACTCAATCAGATTCTGTTAGTAGCCTGCCTCACATCCCGGAAAAATTCAATGCTCGGTCAACTGTGAAAAGAGACTTTGAGTATTGGAATAAACGAGGGTTTGCCGGAAACAAAACACATCCGGCAGCTAGAAAATGGGTACTGGAAAGTTGTGAGTTCTTATATGGCGCTGAAAGAAATTCGCTGCCAAAGTATTTTAAGTTCGAAGGTTCCCCGAAAGAATTACTTCTTCCCAACTATTACAGCATATTTGATCTTGATGGCTCTGTAAAATTAGCGGTTTCCTTAACATCTACTCCTTTTGGATCAACAAAACTAAACTGTGTTTTGAATAAAAGAGGGGAGAATACAGCCTTGTTATCTTCTTCTTTAGATCTTCTGGCAAGCGGAGATTCAAAAAATACTACGATACAATCCGGAGCCGGCACCTTTAATGTTGATCTTCATAAAGAGATAGCCTTCGATTTTGAGCAATCTGTAAGTAGTTTAATTAGTCAGCTTTCAGATTTTTTAACTAAAAGTTGACGTAACCCTTAACCTGTTGCTTCATTAACACTTAATCGTTCTTTTTCATCCGGTTCTATATTTCCTTCCATAGCATCTACACTTTGAACAGCATATGGCATGATTTCCAGCCTTTCTCGTTGAATCTGATCTCCGGTTACTACACAAGTACCATAATTACCTGTAGCAATACGGTCTAACGCTACATTAATTTTTTCGAGTTTTCTCTTCTGCTTTTCAATCAGAGTGTACTTCGTTTCTCTTTGCTCTTCCAATGACCCTAAATTCCCTTGATGATGTGCAGATGAAGAAGCTCTGTCACCTTTATTTGCTTCGATATCTTCCAAAGATTGCTCAAGTTCATTGATCTTATTTTCCGCTTTCTTTTGTTCATCCACGAGTTTGTTTCTAAAGTGATCAAGTTCTTTTTCTGTTAGTGCTGTATTGTCGACGGGAGTTTCGTTACTTGACATAAAATCTCAATTTGTATTATTGTTCTCTTTCTATTCTATATATTATAACAGGTTATCCAAGCTCATCATTTCATGTTTATGATCAAGCACTTAGTCTATTCCCATTTCTATGTTATATTCAGATAAACAACTTGAATTATGGCAGGATATTCAGGCACTCCCTTATTAAAAAAGCTAGGCATTAAGCCCGATTACAAAATTCTCTTTGTGAATGAACCCGATCATTATCAGAGTTTACTAGGCGAATTCCCGGAAGGAGTTCAGCTAGTAAGTCAAACCCACCCTGATTTGATCGACTTTATTCATGTTTTCTGTAAAATAGAAGAAGAGCTTCACAATTTGTTTCCTCCTCTTAAAGAAAAACTCGATAAAAATGGATCGATCTGGGTTTCCTGGATCAAAAAGGCATCCAAAAATTATGAAGCCACTTTTCCTGAAAGTGAAGTCCGAACTTTGGGGCTAAATCTCGGTTTGGTAGATGTGAAGGTGTGCGCCGTTGATGAAGACTGGAGTGGATTGAAATTTGTATACAGAATAGAAGATCGAAAATAATGAAAGCAATAACTTTTCAAGATATAAGATCTGTTTCACTCTCAGAAGTTTCTGATCCGGTACTTGAGTTCCCAACTGATACAATAGTAAAAGTAGAACGAGCGGCAATTTGCGGCTCTGATATGCATGTTTATCATGGAAGGGAAACAGGGATTGATACCGGAACTATAATGGGACATGAATTTACGGGAACTGTTGTAGATGTTGGAGAAGATGTATCAAATTTTAAAACCGGCGATCGGGTCTTATCTCCGTTTACAGTAAATTGTGGCCAATGCCATTTTTGTGAGATAGGATTAACTGCCCGCTGTGTAGAAAGTCAGCTTTACGGCTGGCGAGAAAACGGCTCCGGACTTCATGGTGTTCATGCTGAGTATGTTCGTGTTCCAATGGCTGATGCAACTCTGATTCATCTTCCCGACGACGTCTCATGGGAGCAAGGAAATTTGATTGCTGATATTGCCTCAACAGGATATTTCGGTGCTGAATTGGCAGAATTAAAATCAAAAGACACCTGCATCGTGATTGGTTGTGGGCCGGTAGGAATAATGGCTATAAAAGCCGCTGTTTATTTCGGTTGTGAAAATATATACGCCATTGATGGAATTGATTTCAGATTAGAATTCGCTGAACAGAATGGTGCGATTCCTGTCAACTATCTGAAAGAAAATGCTGTAGAAAAAATCCTGGAACGAACAAATGGAATTGGAGCAGACTCAGTCATTGAGGCCGTGGGAAGTAAAGCGTCTATGAAAACTGCTTTTGATATTCTTCGTCCCGGTGGCATTTTAGCTTCTATAGGAGTTCAAGCATTCGATCAGCTTCCTTTTTCTCCACCCGATATGTACGATAAAAATATTGTCCTGAAAGCAGGAAGGTGCTCTTCCCGTTCTTATGCTGAAAAACTTATCCCACTAGTTCAAAACGGAGATCTTCAACTTACAGATGTGATAACCCACACATTCGACCTTAAAGATGGGGTTGAGGCCTATCGTTTCTTTGATGAAGAAAAAGATAAATGTTTAAAGGTTTTACTGAAGCCTTGAATAAAAACTCACTAATTCTTGATCGTCCCTATCATCGCTGTGCTTTCTACAAAATGAAGTTGCTCTACTTTATCCATTAGTAGCGGTTCTTCGCCAACTTCTGCCTTCAGAGTAACCGTTTTTAGTGGCTTACTTAAAATTCTATAAGCCACATCTCGATATCCTTCCAAAATTTGTTTGGCAATTTTTTCATTTACTGAATAATCGAAACGAATTATATACATCGTCATTTCCGGCGATTCTTTATGCAGTTCCTTTATTTGTTCTTCTGTGAACCCCTGTTGCTTAAGTAACTTGTTCGTTCTTTCTATACTCACCTTATCGATCATCGTATACATATTCAAGACTTTGGGGTGTTCATTCAAAGCTGCCAAGCTTTCCTCAGACGGCTGATTTACAACGCTAACTACCAAAGGCTCAATTTGAGTGTCTAGAACAGGTATATTTAATTCTTGAAAGCTTCTCTCTATAAATCCCGGTGAAACGGTATCAGCCAAATACGCTACAAACATTCCCTCAACAAATGTATATCCGCCATTCTGAGCGTCTTCAATAGAACTGTCATCTACTACTTGTGCACTCACAATAGTGGAGAAACAAAAAACTAAAATCAATGTGGTTAGTGACCGTACCATAATCTATTGTATTTATTATAACTTAAATAATCAACAATAGAATAGGTAAAAAAGTCTATTAAACCTTATTTTTAAGAAATTAAAGCAAAAGAACATTTCATGTCATCAACGGCAACTGCCGATTCTCCTATTCTAAAAGAAGCAAAGAGAAGACGTACATTCGCAATTATTTCTCACCCGGATGCGGGTAAAACAACACTCACAGAAAAGTTACTACTTTATGGTGGAGCTATTCATGAGGCCGGATCCGTTCGTGCCCGTAAAGCTTCGCATCACGCTGCATCAGATTGGATGGCCATAGAAAAAGAGCGTGGAATCTCGGTGACCTCTTCCGTTATGCGTTTCGAAAAAGACGGCATCAAATACAACTTGCTTGATACTCCGGGTCACAAGGATTTTTCTGAGGATACACTGCGTACACTCGTTGCCGCTGATTGTGGATTGATGGTAATTGACGTTGCAAAAGGAGTTGAGGAACAAACTGAAAAGCTGTTTGAAGTCTGTAAGCTTCGTGAAGTTCCCGTAATTACATTTGTAAACAAGTGTGACCGTCCCGGGATGGATCCGCTGGAAGTTTTAAGTAATGTGGAATCCAAACTAGGAATTGAAGCCGTGCCTGCAAGTTGGCCGATGGGCTACGGACAAAAATTTCAAGGGATCTATGATGTGATCGGTGGGCAAGTTCATGTTTATGAAAAATCTGAACATGGAACAAAGAAAGCCATAACAGAGTCAATGTCGGTAGAAGATGCGCTCGCACAAAGCAACCTTTCGGATGTTGAAAAAGACGCTTTTCGTGAAGAAGTGATGCTTATCGAAGACATGTATCCGAATATGGATAAAGAACTTTACAGCACCGGAAAAGTTACTCCGGTTTTCTTTGGTTCGGCGTTAAACAATTTCGGGCTGGATGTGTTTCTGAACTATTTCCATCAGCTTGCTCCTTCTCCTCAAATGTATGAACAAGCCGAAGGGGGAGAGCGCTCCATTGATGATGCATTTTCAGGATTTATTTTTAAGATGCAGGCTAATATGAATCCCGGTCACAGAGATTGTGCAGCTTTTATTCGGGTTGCGTCAGGAAAATTCCAACGTGGCCAAAATGTGGTCATCTCTCATACCGGTAAGAAAATTAAAATGGCGACACCGCATACTTTGATGGGTGACGAACGCCAGCTTATGGAAGAAGCCTATCCCGGAGATATTGTTTCTATTTTCAATCCCGGTGATTTCAGAATTGGAACAACGATCTATGAAAAAAATGACGTTCGTTTTGATGTGATTCCATTATTCACTCCGGAACATTTCCAAAAAGTAGCTACTAAAGATCCTTTTAAAAGAAAGCAGCTTCGTGAAGGGTTACGGCAACTTTCTGAAGAAGGGGTGGTTCATGTATTTGAAGTACCAAATGGAGTTGGAAACGAGCTTTTATTGGGAACAGTAGGTGTGCTCCAGTTTGAAGTTGTTGAGCACCGAATGCTGGAAGAGTACAGTGTTGAATTAGTTAAAACTCCTGTTTCTTACTATTGTGCCAGATGGTTGCCAAATGATGAGCCTGAGGTGATTAAAAAACTGGAATCCAGTTACTCTACACACGTAACCAAAGACATGGAAGAAAATCCGATCGTGCTATTCGAGTCTATGTATGCTTTAAATCAAGCAGAAGAAAAAGTAGGTGCTCAGCATTTATTCAAGTTCAAGCAAGGCTAATTTCAATGATCAATTTATCAATTAAGAATTGTTCAATTGAAACATTCTTAATTGATCATTGCTCTACTTTCCTCCATTAGCTTGCAGATCCTGAATGCATTGAGAATCCAGTTCCGGAACATTTCCTCCCATCAGATTGCTTGCAAAATCTGACGTACGAACTGCAAAATACATTAAACACGTGTCCACATCGCAATGAGCACCATTGGCTTCATCCTGATGATCTTGTACGGTAGGAGTTCCGTTGCCTACTAAGCCAAGAATATGACTAAACTCGTGCCGGAAAACCGTTGTTTCCATAGTTTCTCTGCTTGGCTGATTGAATCCGCCTGAATTTTCATCGATCGTTCCACCTAACAAAGCCATAGATGTGTTGAAATAGGCAAATCCCAATACATTTTCCTGTTCAAATTGTCCGTCAAGGATTAAAAAATAGGCAGCTAAAGTATTCCCTTCTGTATAAGTATTTCTATGCTCCTCTTCGATATCATGAGTCTCTTGAGGGGAGTAAGGAGAATTTCCGGGTGATGGAATTTCATCATCTAGCGAAATAGATATGGTGGTTTTGTTGAGTCGATCTTGAAGAAACGACCTCAAATTATTCAGCGCGGTTTGGGTCGGCTGAAATCCTTCAACGTAATCTATTTCTATAATCAATGAGCTGTAGTTACTGCTTGATAGAAAGTCATTGGCTGAATCCCCAACATCTTGTGTGCTGGAAAAGCTATTCCCGTTTCCATTATTTCCATTGTTACTACTACATCCTACAAAAAGCGTAGAAATTAAAAGTACTGCCCCGAAAAGTGTTTTATAGTTTATCATGAATTTTTAAAGTCTTATTAGCCAGATTTGTTCCATATTATTAATTATATAACCAATTTGTAAAGATCTTCATTTCCCCTTTATAAGCCGCTAAAAAGTCCCTAGTTTAAGGTTCGCAAAAAAATTAATGCATCTATATTAAAATTGATTACTGAAACTAAGGTTTCCGAGCAAGTAAAAATTATTAAAGCCGATCTTGATAACCCTAAACATGCTGCTGATATTGTAAATATCGTAGACTTGTTTGCCAAAGATCCCATGGGTCAGGATGAAGCACTCAGCGAAGAAGTAAGAGTTGATATGATCGCTGAAATGAAGAAAATCCCTACTACAATGACTTACATGGCCTATCATGAGGAAAAAGTACTTGGGATCGTGACCTGCTTTATTGGTTATTCAACCTTTACAGCCAGCAAAACTTTCAAAATTCATGACGTAGCCGTTCACCCTGATGCAAGAGGCATGGGAGTTGGAACAAAACTTTTGGATGCTGTTCATGATGAAGCAGAAAGAATGGGCTGTTCCAAAATCACACTCGAAGTTCGCGAAGATAATCCCGCACAGAATCTCTACGAAAGAGAAGGATTTGAGTACGGCGAACCGAAATGGTGGTTTATGACGAAGGATTTAGAAAACTAAACCTTAGTCAATTAAAATCGCATCGTGAAGTGCCATCATGCTTTTATTTGGTCGATATTTTTCTACCATTTCATTAAATGCATTGTAAGAGTATATCAACACTTGATAATCATAAGGCACTCGCCGGTTTCCGTTCCATCTTATTTTATGAATTCTAAAATGATGGATTTTATCCAAATCCATTTCTAATAATTGTTCATTCTGAATAATCTCTCCATCGAACCAAGTTTGATAATAGTAATCGTCTTGCCATTTTTTGATTTCATCATCAGTCGGTTTCCTTTCTACTGGTAAGGGATAAACCTGAGTGACATTAGATTTTTTTGCATTATTTTTGAGGTAATCTATTTCAGGAGATGTAAGCTCACTGTTTCTTTTTGTAACTACGTTTCCTAACTCGTTCACATAATGAATAGTTAATGTATCTGGTAGCTCAGAAAAACTTGCAGACCTTAATCTTTCAAATTCATTGATTATTCCTTTATCCTGTTCTATATCCATAAAATATTTATCAGAACCAGGTGGTAAATTGTCAACTATAAATATCCTAGAATAAAAATTGAGATCATCATAAATCTTTTTTAATTCGCTGAATTCTTTATAAAGAACGTCGTTCTTATCATCTGGGCGCTCACTATATGTTCCTCTTAGTTCTAGATAATCACTCAACATTGCATGATATTTTGTCTCTTGTTCATTGAGTGTAATTTTATCCATTATTGATGGGTCCAGATTTGGAACCCCATATGATAGCTGCTCATTTGGAGTTAAACGCTCATGAAAGTAGATCACTCTAACCCTCTCATATAAAACATCCCTTGCTGTTTTATCTCCTCCATTATAACTCTTCAATACGTTATCGTATTTACTAAGTCTTGACAGATAATCATCCAGAAATGGTGAATCGCCATTTGCTTTTTCACTCGAGTTGTATATCTGCTTTTTATCTTCAATGTTATTTTTAACTCTGTTGTACTGCTCCTTTTTTATTGGTAAAAGCGGTCTCGGTGGCTTTATTGTAGAATCAATTTCTTTTATATTTCTGTATAGACTTAATCGTTTGTGATATAGATTCGAATACTCTATTAAATTCGTATCCGTTTTGGTTTCCAAGAAAATAGCTTCTTTCTTGTCAAACTCATCTGAAAGCTCTGCATATCGCTTATGCAAAGGTGTTTTATAGTTGATTCCACTATCCACTTTCGAATTGTTAGGATAGCCAGGCATTGGGGGTACCGGCGGTGCTATTTCTTTTTTATAATTTTGGTAGAGCTCTCTTCTGAAAGCCACCCACCTTGATCGATCTAGTTTTAACTCCTCATAGGCATACCATAATTGATCTTCATCATTATTAGAAAGTGTTCTTTTATATTCAATTAGTGCTCGTTCGTATTTCTCCTGAGCTTCGTTGGTGATCACCTCAATATGCCTTAATTTTATAGGTATATTTTTATCACCTTGAGTTGATAAACGCATACTTTCTAAGAAGCCATCTCTGGTAAATATACTTATTAAAGCAGTATCTGTAGCTGAGCTATCCTTAGCTTCTCCCATCCAATACAGATCAGACCATGACCCTAATGAGTCTAGACTTGTCATATTAATCATTGAAAATGCAACGCCATTGATTCTAGAAATACTACCAGTTAGTTTGTTTTCGTGGGAATACATTCCAACAGACTCCAAATCACTGTCATAGATTGTTCGCATTAACGAATATCTTCCGGTAGGTGGTTCTATATATTCCACTCTTAATAATAGTTTTCCATCTTTTATTTCGAATTCTGATTGTAATCTGCCACTTTCTTTATCGAATAACTGCAGATCTCCGGTAAATAAATTCCCCTCTCTATCATAGTGCTTATAAACCCCTGGATTCCAGGAGTTCTTTTTTTCTTCATACTCGATTAAAACAAGCTCATTGGCTTCATGTCCGTCATTAAAATAGGCGGGTACATACTCCACACCATTAATTTCATAGATCTTTTTTTCAGTTCCGATGTCTGTACAAAACATAAATATGATACAGGTTAGTACCGGGATAAGCAGCGCTTTCCTTGTGGTAGCAGACAATAGGGAATATTCCTTCACCATCATTTTAAAACGTTTCTTGGTTAGTGAATAATTAAAAGTACTAGCCAAGTTGGTTTGATAGGTTGGGAAGATCGAGTCCAGTAACAGCTTTTGGTAGCTGACTGAATCCTGAGTCTTTGTAATCACGGAATCATCCGCCAAAAATTCGTGATTGATTTGAATTGCTCTTTTATAAAAGTAAAAGATCGGGTTAAACCAAAATACAATTCTCAAAAGCTCAATAAACAGCACATCCCATGAGTGTTTTTGCCGGGCATGAGTAAGTTCATGATCCAGGATTTCTTTACTTAATTCTCCTGATTCAAACTGAGCCTTGTTCACATAGATCGTATTCAAAAAAGTATGTGGAACGGTAGGAACATCTAGCAAACTAACTTTCGCTGAACCATATTCTATTAATTGGTTACACTTTCTTTTTTTGTAAAAGCCTAATACTCCATAAATCAATCGAATCAATAAAAATAACGTCACTATAACATTTAATCCAATGATCACATTCTTCAATGAGATAGCTAATCCGGTAGTTGATTTCGAAGTTCTTGATTCGATATTAGAGAGTTTCTCACCTTTCAATTCTGGACCATTGATCAGTTTTTCACCAGCCGGTTCAGCAACTTCGTTACTCTCGCCTTGATGATTTGTTGAAACTATTTCTTTAGAAGAAACTAACGGATCTATTTTTTTTGTCGCTTTCTGATTTGGCTCTTCTATTTCCGGTTCTATTACATCCTCTATGAAATCAGAATAAGTCGCAGTCACTACAGAAACCGCCTTGGCAGAGTTTCTTGCTAGTTTTGCAGCGTATTGGGTTTCGGTACTAGTCGTTTCCGGATCAGGAAAAAACTGAAAATTTATAAAAGGCACAGTCAAACCCAGCATCAATGCAAACAATAAAAAGAACCGATTAAATCGATGTATCTTTTCACGCTCAAGGAATAGTAGATAGATTCCTAAAAGGATGACCAAACAAAGACCGGATTTAATTAGATACGCAATCATGACTGTTTCTTTTTGATTTCCTTATCAATGATAGACTTCAGCTCCTGTAGTTCTTTTTCTGATAGATTCGTTTCTGAAGTGAAAAAGGAAGCAAACTGCGACGTGGAATTGTTGAAGAACTTTTTGATCAATCCGTTCACATGCTTCGAGAAATAATCAGACTTTTTAACCAATGGAAAATATTCCCGGGATCTTCCAAACTGTTTATAGTCTACGAATCCTTTGTCCTGCATTCGCTTTAAAAGAGTGGCTACCGTAGTTGGCGCCGGTTGCTCGCTTTCGGGATAAGCTTCTAACAGATCTTTCATGAAAGCCTTTTTAAGCTTCCACAAATGCTGCATCAGTTCTTCTTCAGTTTGAGATAATTGCATTGTTCTACAAGTTTAGAGTTGTTTCTACAAATGTAGAATAAAAATATCTAAATCCAAACTTTATCTTTTAATCGTCCCTGAAGAGGATTTAAACTACGGTTGGCTTGTCACTTCTTTCGCATCTTCAGCCAAACCAAGCACAGCCTGTTGGTATAATCCGCTGTTGTTATATCTGAGAATTGCATCTTCAACACTACCGGTTATTTCCTTGAAATGAGCCAGGTATTTACCTACTGAGTAAATATTATTGCTCATGTCGTAAAGATCATCTCCAACAAACCAACGGTTTAGCGACCAGGGAATAAACTGTGCATATGACATTGCTCCGGCATAACTGGATTTAAGAGCCAAAATATCTACTTCTCTTTTATTTGCCCACTCAATTAACTCTTCTAACTGTGCAAGAGCAAATTTAGCACGATGTCCTTCTTTGATCATTGATACATACGCATTAAAAGGATTGTACTTCCCTTCGTACTTACCAAATTCTGATTCCACTCCTAGTATCCCAATGATCACTTCTTTGGGAATACCGTATTCTTTTTCTGCCTTTGCCAGATCTTCTTTATGCAACTGGTAAAAGGAAGCGATCTTGTTTTTCTTATTGTCATAACCCAACACCTTCTGATACTTTTCGAAACTGTCGATCTTGACCTCAGCAGAGCGGGTGAATTTTTCAGTGATTCCGTTGATCAATTCAAATCTGGAGTCTTCAAAATAAGGTCGGATGTCCACACCTTTTTTCTCGAAGTGCTCTATCAGTTTTGCTTTGTATTCCTCATCGGGGTTGCTCGCTGCATTTGCAACCGCATTCCATCCAAAAACAATTAACAGGAGCGCAAAAACTCCCTTCTTTAAATCTGATCCTATCATATTATTGTACCGTCCTGATCTGTAAAATGATTTCCTGATTATAATAAAACTGAATCGAAGTAGAAATAGTATTTTGTGAAAGGTTGTATCAGTTTTAAAACAATGATTCTTACAAACTCGAACTTCAATACAAAATCCCTTATCTTTTGAGTCTTGGCGAATTTGCTAATTCTACTCTTAAACCGGATTCAGAAATTAGTGATAAGCCACGGAAACACGAAAGCACAAAAATGTGTTTTCTTTCGTGATTTTGTGCTCTAGTGGCAGAATCATCTGAATCTTGAAAAAATTATTAAAAGGAAATCATGGCAAAAGAATTTGATGTATGTGTAATCGGGTCGGGACCCGGCGGATATGTAGCTGCAATCCGTGCATCACAACTTGGTTTTAAAACCGCAATCGTAGAAAAAAGACACCTTGGTGGTGTTTGTTTAAATATCGGATGTATTCCAACTAAAGCGTTACTTCGCTCTGCAGAAGTTATGGAATCTATTCAGCATGCCGAAGACTATGGAATTTCTGTTAAAGATGTGAAAGCTGATTTCGGTGGCATGGTTAAAAGAAGCCGCGGTGTTGCCAATAAAATGAGCAAAGGTGTTCAGTTCTTAATGAAAGCGAACAAGATCGATGTTTTCATGGGAACAGGTGTTTTCAAGTCAAAATCAGAGCTTGCTGTTAATGACGAAAAAGGAAAAGAAACAGAAAGTATTAAAGCCAAGCATTTTATAATTGCTACAGGTGCTCGTCCGCGTCAACTTCCAAATCTGGAGATCGACGGCGAAATGATCATCGATTCTGAAAAGGCGATGACCATGGAAAAGCAGCCAAAGAAAATGGTGATCATTGGTGCCGGTGCGATCGGCGTTGAGTTCGCTTACTTCTACCACACCTTAGGAACTGAAGTAACGATAGTTGAGCTTCAGAAGACTTTGGTTCCTGTTGAAGATCAGGACGTTGGAAAAGAACTTGGTAAGATCTACAAGAAAAAAGGCATGAACCTGATGCTGGAAAGCACAGTAGAAAAAGTTGAGAAAAAAGGTTCCGGCGTTAAAGTGACTGTTAAAACCAAAAAAGGTGAGGAAGTCATCGAGGCTGATGTTGTTCTTTCCGCAGTTGGTGTAACAGGAAATGTAGAAGGTCTTGGCCTTGAAGATATCGGCGTAAAAGTTGAACGAGGTGCCATTGTTGTAGACAAATCAGATTACTCAACAGGTGTTGACGGTATTTATGCAATCGGTGATATCATCGGCGCTCCTTGGTTGGCTCACAAAGCTTCTCATGAAGCAGTTGTGCTTGCTGAGCAATTAGCCGGTAAAAATCCTAAGCCAATTAACTATGGAAATATTCCGGGCTGTACATATTGTGAGCCTCAGGTTGCTTCTGTTGGATTGACCGAAGCTGCTGCTAAGGAAGAAGGTTACGATGTTAAAGTTGGGAAATTCCCATTATCAGCAAGTGGTAAAGCTACCGCGCTTGGACATGAAGAAGGCTTCGTAAAAGTTGTATTTGATGCTAAATACGGCGAATGGTTAGGTCTTCACATGATCGGATTCGGCGTTACCGAAATGGTTGCTGAAGCAGTTGTAGCACGTGATCTGGAAACTACCGGACATGAGATCATCAACGCTATTCATCCGCATCCAACATTATCTGAAGCGGTAATGGAAGCTGTAGCTGAAGCGTATAACGAAGGTGTTCATTTAGGAACTCCGGTTAAGAAATAAGATCACTGAAGTGCTGATTATTTATCAGCGCCTCTGTCATTTCATCCAGATGGAGAAATGACAAATAAATATTGTAAATGGCTCCCTTGTGGAGCCATTTTTGTCTATGAAAAAAACCATTGAACTATACGATCTCGGTTTAGAGCCCTACCAGCCGGTTTGGGATTTACAGCACAAAATTCAGCAACGAATCATTGATGAGAAAAAACTGGATAGGATTGGTGAGTTTAAGGGTGAAAGAAAAAATGACGTCCTTATTTTTGTGGAACATCCGCATGTGTATACACTGGGGAAAAGCGGCGACGAAGAAAATATGCTTCGTTCACTTCTTGAGCTTCAGGAACATCAAGCTGAGTATGTAAAAACTAATCGCGGCGGAGATATCACTTACCACGGACCCGGACAAATTGTTGGGTATCCGATCATGGATCTTGATCGGTATTTCACTGACATCCATAAATACCTTCGTTTCCTGGAGGAAGTGATCATTAAAGTTTGTGCAGATTATGGTTTTGAAGCCCAAAGAATAGACGGACTTACAGGCGTCTGGATCGGTGAGCAAAAGATCTGTGCAATGGGAATACGTTGTTCCCGTTGGGTAACTATGCACGGTTTTGCACTTAATGTGAATACGAACTTACAATATTTTAATAACATCGTTCCCTGTGGTATTGAAGACAAAGAAGTAACCAGTTTAGAAAAACTTTTAGGCTCAAAAATTGACCTCAAAGAAGTAAAAGAAAGGATCGTTACTCACTTCGAAAATGTTTTCGAGGTAAGCATTAAACCAAGCGGTACTCAAACAGAACTAGAGAAGAATTTTTTGTAACTTTATGCTTCTTGATTTGTCATTTCGACAATACCGAATGGTATGGAGAAATCTCAAAGTTGAACTTATAGCTTAATCTTTAGATTTCTCGTTTTACTCGAAATGACAGAGACAAATTTTAGAAAAATATGATCAAAGAACTACAAGTAGTAGAAAAGAAATCAACACAGCGCAGACCGGAATGGCTTAGAGTTAAGCTTCCATCAGGAGGGAAATTCAAAGAAGTTCTGGACACTATTAATGAGAATAAGCTCAATACGGTTTGTTCTGAAGCTCGTTGCCCGAATATGGGCGAATGTTGGGGCGCCGGAACAGCTACATTCATGCTTCTCGGTGATGTATGTACTCGTTCTTGTGCATTCTGTGCTATTAAAACAGGTCGTCCGCCTGCAGAGTTAGATTGGGATGAACCGGCCCGTGTTGCTGACGCTGCAGCTAAAATGAAATTGAAGCACGTAGTTCTTACTTCCATCAACAGAGACGACAGAAAAGATGGCGGTGCTCCTATATTTGCGGCTACTCATACTGCTCTTCGTGAAGCCATTCCCGGAGTAACCATTGAGTCTTTGATCCCTGACTTCCGAGGAGTTTGGGATGCCCTTCAAATCGTAATCGATACTCCTCCGGATGTGTTAAGTCACAACCTGGAAACCGTTCCAAGTAAATATCGTCGAGTTCGCCCTCAAGCAAAATATCAACGATCATTAGATCTACTCCTCAAAGTTAAAGAAGAAGGAATCCGCTCGAAAACCGGAATCATGGTTGGTCTTGGTGAAACTCGCGAAGAAGTGATCGAGTTAATGCAGGATTGTGTGGATCACAAAGTGGATGTGCTAACCATCGGACAGTACATGCAGCCAACAAAAATGCATCATCCGGTTATGGATTGGGTACACCCTGATCAATTCGCAGAATACAAAGAGATCGGTGAAAAATTAGGTATCGGTCATGTGGAAAGCGGGCCTTTAGTTCGTTCATCTTATCACGCAGAAAGACACGTTTAATTTTTTTCTTATACTTCAGGTAGTATCTTGGGGTAAAATAAAAATACATGCTAGCAACACTTACTGTTTTAGGAATCAGTTTCGTATTAGGATCTATTCCATCCGCAATTTGGGTGGGAAAGCTCTTTAAAGGAGTTGATGTTCGTGAACATGGCAGCGGTAATGCCGGAACCACAAATACTTTTCGGGTTTTAGGTTGGCCTTCAGGAGTTACCGTTTTCACTATGGACTTTATGAAAGGCTTTGTTGCTTCCTTTTGGATAAGTGCTTTAGCCTGGGATATGTTTGCAGGACCACTTTCGCCTCCAAACTGGGAAGTAGATGCATTCTTAAAGATAAGTTGTGGCCTTTTTGCAGTAATCGGGCATATGTTTCCTCTTTTTGCAAAGTTTAAAGGCGGAAAGGGAGCTGCAACGGCATGCGGAATGCTATTTGGAATAGAACCTATTTCCATTGGAATTTCATCTATCATTTTTGTGACTACCATCCTGTTAACGAGATACGTTTCGCTTGCCTCGATCCTTGCTTCTTTTTTCTATCCTGTAAGCCTGATCGTTATGAAGTATGTGTATGGATTCGACAAGTTAGTTGATGGAAGCATGGTTATTTTCGGCGCTTTCGTGGCTACCGGAATTATTGTGAAGCATAAATCCAACATCAAACGACTTCTGGAAGGAACGGAAAGTAAAGTCGGTGCCTCATCAAAGAAAAAAGAACAGGAAGCTGAAGAAGATCCCGAACAAACTAAAGAAGAGATCGAAGTATGAGAAATGTCACCATTATTGGAGCCGGAAGTTTTGGAACAGCGCTTGCAACTGTGTTGGATACTGCCGGAAATAATGTTCAGATATGGGCACGAGAAAAAGAAGTGGTTGACAGTATCAACAACAATCACAGAAACCCTTCTTATCTTTCGGATATAAGATTACCTGCTTCCATCAAAGCTTACGATGACTTAGAGCATTGCCTTCGTGATCAGGATATGATCTTATTTGCCACTCCTTCACACACTCTACGAGAACTTGCCGCAAAGATAAAACCATGTTTAGACGGGCATGAGATTCTGGTTACCGTTTCTAAAGGAATTGAGAATGACACTTTTAAAACCATGTCTCAGATCCTGGTTGAGGTTATGGAGGGAGTTACTCTAGAAGATAATATTGGAGTTCTTTATGGCCCCAGCCATGCCGAAGAAGTCTCTCATCTAAAACCTACTACCGTAGTTGCAGCTTCTTATTCCACAAGAACAGCAAGAATTATTCAGGAAACTTTTCTCACTCCAATGTTCAGGGTTTACTTGAATAATGACATTATAGGTGTTGAGATCGGTGGATCCGTAAAAAATATCATGGCCATTGCAGCCGGTATTGTAGACAGCGCTGAACTTGGAGATAACGCCAAAGCTGCATTGATCACCCGCGGACTTCATGAAATGAAAAGAATGGGCGTAATGATGGGCGGTTATGCTGAAACTTTCTCCGGTCTAACGGGAATGGGGGATCTTATTGTTACTTGTACCTCAAAACACAGCCGAAACAGATATGTAGGATCACAAATCGGACTTGGTAAAAAGCTGGATGAGATCATTGACAGCATGAATATGGTTGCGGAAGGGATCAAAACCACAAAATCTGTGCGTGATTGGGCAAAACGTAATAATGTTGATATGCCTATCACTTGTGCAGTTTATCGAGTTTTATTTGAAAATGAAGACCCTAAAGACGCTTTGAATACGTTGATGACGAGAGATCCTAAAGACGAAGTTTCTATATAATAGAACACACTGGCTTTGGCCAGTAATAATATCATGAAAGACGAGTACGAATTATATTTACAGAACTCAGATTCAGTTACTGTTTCTGAGATGAAGTTGAAAGACCTCAAGAATCTGATCGCAACAGGAGAAAGCTCTTTTCTCGAATTTAAACACAAAGTTGCTTCACCCGAAAAAATTGCCAAAGAAATGGTTGCCTTCGCCAACACTAATGGAGGCCGAATTCTGATCGGAGTTGATGATAACGGCGATATTGTTGGAATTGAGAGCTATTATGAAGAAGAATTCTGGCTAAGACAGGCTGCTGAAGATGTTTGCGTACCTGCTCTCAACATCAACATTGAAATGGTGCACGCCGGGAAAAAAGATGTGATGATTGTTGAAATTCCTGAATCTGAAAACAAACCTATCGCGGTAAAAGGAGATTCCAAAAGATCGGTATATATTCGCCAAAATGATGAAAATATCATTGCTACGGACGACAGAGTTGAGATACTAAAAAACAAGACCTCAGCTACTGGCGTTACTTTTGAATACGGTGAAAGAGAGCAGCAGCTGTTCCGGTTTTTAAATGAATATGGAGATATCACTATCGAACGGTTTTCAATCATTTCGAATATTACAACTTACAGAGCCGAGCGTATTCTTGTAGATATGGCTAGCGCCGGAGTCCTGGATACTTATGAACAAAAAGGCGTAGTTCATTATACATTTTCGCATAAAAATTCGTAATTTTGACTTGTTCTAAATAAGGAGAGCAATGACCAATCAAGACGAAAATCTAGACGATATTATTTCCTCACTCATAGATGTGGATGAAGAAGAAACTTCACCCAACAAAGAGGAAAAACAGGAGTTGACCGGCGAGCCCGTAACTCTTACCCAAAGAGCTTCTAAACAGGTTAAGACAATTATTGAAAAAGAAGGACTGGATGACAATCTCTTCCTTAGAGTTGCCGTAGAAGGTGGTGGTTGTTCGGGATTGAGCTATAAACTAGGACTGGATTACCGAACGGAAGATGATGTGGTTTTTGAGAACTACGGAGTTGAGGTTATTGTAGCCTCTAAACACCTGATGTACTTAGAAGGAATTGAGATCGACTATCCTGATGGATTAGATGCTCGCGGATTTACCTTCGATAATCCCAATTCTGTTGAAGATTGCGGTTGCGGAACCAGCTTCTCTATCTGATTTTATTTTCCATACAGTTGAACCTAAACTCAATATTTATTAAATAATATTGTAAGGTTTTCCGTTTAACCTGTCTTACTGTATGTGAAAAAGAGGTCTTCATATAAATTCCCTGTCGAACAGTTCCCGGCACTTCGGGTTGTGTTGCTTTATATTATCGGAATTCTCTGTTCTCAACTATTCCGGACAGATCTGCTCGTTCTCATATTTTCCGCAATTGGTTTAGCAGCTACCTATTTTACTTTTGAGGCGCTTTCAAGGAAAACAGTTTCTATCGGACTTACAAGAATTTCAACTCTTTTGTATTGTCTGATCATTTTTACTGCAGGATTTACAATTAGCTCCATTGATTCAAAGAAAAATCAGTCCCCTGTTGAGATGCTTATATCTGATTCAGAGTGGTCAGAGATTCAGGTTTCAGGCAATGTTCTCTCTATATCAAAAAATAGTTCGGGAGATAAGAGACTCGACCTTGCTGTAACTAGCACCAAGCTTTCCGACTTTACTTCTGAAATGAAGTTCAAAAGCAGAATACTTTGGGATAATGAACAACCGGTAGAACTTGGCGATCAAATCGAAATATCTGGGACTGTAATTCCGGTCTCTGAACCCAGAAACCCCACTCAGTTTGATTACAAAGCTTTTCTTGAATCCAGAAACATCTATACTCAAATAAAAACAGATTCTGTAATACAGATCAATCCTGACTCTTCCTTATTCAGCTGGATCTCAATTCGAAAAAAAGCTCTCAAACTGGTGGATCATAATTTTGATTCTGTAACAGCCCCTATCGCAAAAGCATTACTTTTAGGTTACAAAAATGAGTTGGAGGGAAATACTAAACAAGCTTTCGCCAGAGCAGGGTTATCACACATCATGGCTGTTTCGGGCTTGCATGTTGGTTTGATCATTGCTCCTTTTTGGTTGATCATCCCTTATTTCTGGACCAAAAAACACGGCACAAAAATTGGCTTGGCACTTCTGATACTGATCTTGGTTTTTTATGCAGGACTCACCGGTTTTTCGGTCTCGGTTCTACGCGCTTCAGTGATGGCTGTTCTTTTAACTTATGGCAAACTGTTTTCCAAAAGCAGTGATTCTCTGAACTTAATGGGCATTGCAGCATTGGTGATCCTGTTATTTGATCCTTCTCAACTTTTTGAAATTGGGTTTCAACTTTCTTTCAGTGCCGTTTTCATAATTCTTTTAGTGCTTCCTGTAATACAAAACGTAATTCCATATTGGGTTCGCATAAAATGGTACGGAGCCCCGATCATGGTCATTATCATTTCACTGGTAGTCCAACTTGGACTGTATCCTCTTCAGGCTTTTTACTTCGGTGAAGTCTCCCTCATCAGCCCCCTTGCAAATGCGTTATTCGTTCCTCTGTTGGGAATTATTGTTCCGCTTTCACTCCTAGCTTTGATAATAAGCTCTGCAATTCCTGTTCTCGGATTCTTCATCAATTATCCTTCTCTAGTCTTTCTGACAGCTCTTAACGATTTTGTATCTTTTTCTTCTCAACTTTCTCAGTCATGGTTTGAGGTACAAAAACCCAGTATTTTGATCTTTCTTTTCTGGATCTCTTTTGTCTTAATGATCGGGTCATGGAGAAATCCCAATATAAAATGGAAGCTGATGGCCGTTTCTCTGTTCTTTCTGTTCTTTGTTCCTCTTGATTCAGCTTTAAGAAAACTTGAGTCTCCGAAAATGACTGTCACCGTTCTTGATGTGGGGCAAGGAGACGCTACTTTCTTACAGACTCCAAATAGAAAAAATATACTGATTGATGCAGGAGTTTGGAGTCCGGGATCAAATTCCGGAAAACAGATTTTACTTCCTTTCTTTAAAGAAAATAATATTCAGAAATTAGATGCTGTGTTTCTCTCTCATCCTCATGCGGATCACATTGGAGGCATCAAGGATCTCATATATGAAATTGATATAGACACTATTTATAACTCAGGATTCGAATATGAATCAAATTTGTACAGAGATTATATCAACCTTGCCAATTCGAAAGCTATTCCCATAGTATCTCTCAATGCAGGAACAACAATTGATATTGACGAGAGCTTGCTCATCTTAGTGCTCGGTCCCGAAAAAGGAAAATTCAACAATGATCCCAATCAACATTCTTTAGTTTTGAACATAATTCATGGCGAAAACGAATTTTTGTTCACCGGTGACGCTGGGGAAGATCAGGAGCGAAGACTGGTAGAAAATTACGGTCATCTTTTAGATACTGACTTCCTCAAAGTCGGACATCATGGTAGCAAAACCAGCTCAGAATTATTTTTCCTACAAGAAGTTACTCCGGAAGTAGCGGTCGTATCTGTTGCCGAAAGAAACCGATTCAGACATCCTCATCCTGAAGCTGTTGAAAGGTTAGAATCCACTCAATCTGATATCTATTATACAAGCAGAGATAAAGCCTTAATATTTGAAAGCGATGGAAAAAGTATTCAGCGAGTGAAGTGGTATTAAACTAAGCCTCCTTATAATATCTCCATAGGTTCAGAATTGTTAGTTTAGAAACACAAAATTCAATTTTCCATTAAATGTGTTTTACATAATAATCCCTTATTTTAGGGAACTAACTAATCATTATAGAGCTACACCAAAAAAATTAATGGACCAAAAGGAACGACCGAGCTTTGAAGAAGCTTTAAATAAGCTGGAAGAAATAGTTTCCAAATTAGAGGATGAGTCCATTACTTTGGAGGAATCTGTTACTCTGTATGAAGAAGGAGTAAAACTCTCCAAATTTTGTACAGAAATCCTAAACGATGCTGAACTTCGTATTGAACAGGTGAATGAAGTAAATAGTTAACAAATTATGGAACAGAACATACCACAACCGGGTGAGCTTTTATCTAAAATAAATACTCCTGAAGATCTTCGAAAACTTGATCCAAAAGAACTTCAGGATGTTTGTGATGAACTCCGGAATTATATCATCGACATGGTTTCCGTTTATGGCGGTCACTTTGGAGCCAGTCTTGGTGTAGTAGAACTTACAACTGCTATTCATTATGTATACAAAACTCCGGAAGATCGTTTGGTTTGGGATGTTGGCCATCAGGCTTATGGACATAAAATTTTAACCGGACGACGAGAGCAATTTCACACAAACCGTTTGTACGGTGGTATTTCCGGTTTTCCAAAACGTACCGAAAGCGAATATGATACTTTTGGTGTTGGTCATTCCAGTACTTCAATTTCTGCCGCTCTTGGGATGGCTGTAGCAAACACTTTAGATAAAGGTGATCGTAAAGTTGTAGCAGTAATTGGTGATGGTTCTATGACTGCAGGTTTAGCTTTTGAAGCTATGAATAATGCAGGAGCAATGAACAGCGACATTCTTGTTATTCTGAATGACAACTGCATGTCTATCGATCCTAATGTTGGTGCTTTAAAAGAATATTTAACGGATATCACTACGAGTAAAACCTTCAATAAAATGAGGGATGAGATTTATGATATGCTCGGGCATTTCAAATCTGCCGGTGAAAAAATGCGCAAAGTTGCTTCCAGATTGGAAAACGCTGTAACTGCCGCTATTACTCCGGGCTCTCTGTTTCGTGCACTTGGTTTTAAATATTATGGACCGATGGACGGTCATGATGTGGACGGACTCAGAAAGACTTTGGAAGATCTTAAAACAGTAAAAGGTCCAAAGCTGCTACATGTTGTAACCGTGAAAGGAAAAGGATTTGCTCCTGCCGAACGGGAGCAAACGAAGTGGCACGCATCCAGCAGCCCTTTTGATAAAATTACAGGAAAGGCTCTTAATCCGGCTCCGAAAACCAAAGGAGCTCCTAAATATCAGGATGTGTTCGGCGAAGCTTTAGTAGAATTAGCAGCTAAAGATGAACGGATTGTAAGTATGACACCGGCTATGCCAAGTGGCTCCAGTCTCTGGCCCATGATGAACACTTTCCCTGAAAGAGCTTTTGATGTGGGAATAGCCGAACAACATGCCGTTACTTTTGCCGCAGGTTTGGCAACTGAAGGCAAAAAAGCTTTCTGCGCTATCTATTCTTCTTTTTTACAGCGAGGATACGATCAGTTAGTCCATGATGTAGCCATTCAGAAATTACCTGTAGTTTTTTGTATTGATCGTGCAGGATTTGCCGGAGCTGACGGACCAACACATCATGGTTTATATGATATCGCCTATATGCGAACAGTCCCTAATATGGTTATTTCTTCGCCTTTGAATGAGCAGGATCTGAGAGACATGATGTTCACAGCATCCACTTTTGAAGATGCGTCATGGGCAATTCGTTATCCGCGTGGTAAAGCGACCGGTATGTCCGTTCGTCAAGAATTTGAAACCCTGGAAATTGGAAAAGGAATAGAACTTCGTGAAGGAGAAAATATAGCCGTTCTGAGTTTTGGTCCTATTGGTAAATACGCAATTACAGTTGCCGATGATCTAGCGGAAGAAGGAATTAATATCGGTCATTACGATATGCGTTTTGCTAAACCTTTGGATGAAGAACTTATTGATGAGATTTGTGAGAAATATGATCACATCATCACATTAGAAGACGGTGCTAAAATGGGTGGATTCGGTAGCGCTGTTGCTGAATATATCATCGAAAAAGAAAACCGCCCAAGCGTAAAAATTCTTGGAATCCCGGATGTTATTGTTGAACACGGAACTCAGGAAGAGCTGCATGATGAAGTTGGAATTGGAGTAAAAGGAATTAAAGAAGCTGTTTTATCTATTCTCGAAAAGGTTTAGTTTTAATCAATACTAATCTAATACAGATTAATCATGATTAAGAGTGCTTTACATTTATTTGTTTTTTTAAGTGCCGGGCTTGTGCTCAATTCTTGCGATACTACATCTACAACAGTTCCTCAAACTGTTTCATTTGTCTTTTATGATGTATTTGAACAAGATAGTTTGATTATAAGGCCGGATTGGGTAGAGGTGAATGGTGTCCAGGTTCAACATAATATTACGACTGGCTATTCTTTAGATATTGAAGAAGGAACTTACCAGGTTGTTGTGAATAGCCCCGATCATAGCTTTCTCGACACTACGATAACCGTTAGTAAAGATACTGATGCGATTTCACTTGAGTTAGATCCTAAAGAAATAACTTATTTCAATCCAACTGTTGGGGAGAAATGGGTTTTTGATTACAGTGACAATGTTTCATATCCAAACTATGACAGAATAGCTACCTCTGGAACTATGGTATGGGAAGTAATTGAACAAAACTTAGATCAAGAAACAAATGAACCTGTTTTTACCGTAAAAAACGATCTTGAAGCAAAAAAGCGAAGAGAGAGTTTTGAAGGGGAGCCTATAGACAGCAGTTATATAGATGATACAAGCTATTTTACTATAAGAATTAGAAATAATGGGAACGTGTCTTATTCGCGAGTCAAATATATAACAACTTTTACTTCAGGTGTTGCAGCCTTGAAACTAAATGGGAAAGATTATCAATCCCCGATTCGCAAATCCTATCCAGTATCGAGACTTAAAGTTGATCCAATAATTGATGTGAGGTATGGGAATGGAAGTCCTTTATATAGATCGAGCATTGCACCGGAAGCAGGATTCATTGATTTTTATATATACACTGGTGGAAACACCAAATATTCTACGTCTTTAGACCTAGTTTCTCATTCCAAGTAAAGCTTTGTATTCTTTTTCCGAGGTTCAAAAACCATTAATGTTGATATTATCTTCTTGCATGAAAATTTTTCTTCTGTTTATATCAATTGTTTTTATTTCCTGTCAGCAAGAAAACCCATCCAATGTAACAGTAGACGAACCAGTTGATAGCATTACTGTTCAAGGAAAGGTTTTCGATGTTTATATGAATGACACACTTTTGACTAACGGAGCTACTGTAACTATTGATGATTTTACATTTGAAACAAACGAATCAGGTGAATTCTCTTTTAAGCTTGAACCCGGTGATTATCAAATTGAAATAGACTCTCCAAATCACCTTTCCTTTACAGATTCTATCACTGCAAATATTGATAAAAATTATGATCTCGAGCTCAGCCCTGTATATCTTGATCTTATGCCCCTTAAACAAGGCATCAGCTGGAGGTATTCATACTTTTATGAAGATTTGTTAGCTCCTGTTGATGTAATTACTACCGGTGAAGTTTCATACTCAATAAGTAGTATAAGTGTTAATAACACGGATAGTGTTTATAAAGTTGTTGAAAAGCTAAATCTGGAAAAAGTTGTTTATTCCAGCCAATTTGAAAATCGTAATTTAGATAATGATACTACGATCATAAGCTCAGTAAATGAATTTCATATAATTCAAGACTTAGATAACCTTTTGACATCCAATGGCTCCGAAACTCCCTTTTCTACAGCATTCAATGATTATGTTGGTTTTGATTTTGATACCAGGAGGTTACTTAGATTTAAAAGATACATCCCCAAAAGCAGAACTACTGATGGATCTCTTGTTATCACAAAAAATCCTTTAAAAGGTGGTGGCTATCTATTAGAAAAAGATATTGGCATTAAAACATATTCATACTCTGACCGAGACGGTTTATGGTCGAGAATGCTACTCATGAGCGATCAATAGATAATGAAGTTTACCCTCTCCGATTTCGATTACCATCTTCCTGAAGAACTTATAGCTCAATCTCCGGCAAACCCAAGAGATCATGCCAGATTATTGGTGTACGACCGTGCTACCAAACAGATCACAGACGATTTCTTTTATAATCTTGGAAAATATCTTCCCAAAGAAACCACCCTCGTTGTCAATAACAGCAAAGTTGAAAAATGCCGGCTGATGTTTGATGGTGGGAAAAAGGAGCTGTTCGTCACTTCAGTCAGAAACAATAATACCATAGAGGCTTTAGTTCGTCCGGGCAAGAAATTCCGTGTTGGTAAAACCGTTGAACTTGCCGATGGAGTTACCGCAGAAGTTACTCATGTAGCCCAAGATGGCTTGAGAACGATCGTTCTTTCTCACGATCTGGATGCTCCCGAACTCGAGCCGTTCAAATACACGCCTTTTCCTCCTTATATTGAACAGGATGAATCTCTGGCTTCGGAATATCAGACGGTATATGCAAAAGATCTTGGAAGTAAAGCTGCTCCTACAGCCGGTTTACATTTTACTGATGAGCTACTAGCTAAGTTAGACACTCAGGGAATACAAAAATCAGAAGTTACTCTGCATGTTGGTCTGGGTACTTTTGCTCCGGTAAAAACAGAAAAGCTTGATGAACACATCATGCACAGCGAGTGGTATCAACTGGATGCTAAAACTGCCGAAGAATTGACAAAATCAGATCACATCACAGCAGTAGGAACTACGAGCGTACGAGTGCTTGAATCCTTAGCGAGTAACGAACGTACGTTTGAGCCTCAAAGCGGAGAAACGGATATTTTCATTACTCCGGGATATCAATTCAAAGCCGTTGATTCTCTTATCACGAACTTTCATCTTCCCAAAAGCACTTTGCTAATGTTGGTTTCTGCGCTAATGGGTTTTGATGACATGCATCGGATTTATGAACACGCCATTAAAGAACAATATCGCTTCTACTCCTTTGGCGATGCTATGTTGATAGTTTAGGAAAGATCTTTTCTTCTTCTTTGGTTAGACAATTCGCTGACACTTTAGTAGTGATAGTTCCAGAAAAATTCGCCCTTAGTATTTAAGACGGAGAAGAGAAAATGATCCGTATGCGTCTGCGAAGCAGGAATAATCCTTTCTGGTTGCAAGATTAGTCGCAGGACTAAAGTCCTTGCTTGTTTATGTACGAGTTTAAGGCAAGAGCATAAGCTAGAAGGGATTTATCCCAGGGTTAAGTCTGGACTCGATGCTATGCGTTGGAAACGGACCTCCCCGGCTAAGAATCAGATTCTTTGGTTCTGAGTAGTTCGCCCCTCCTTGGTTAAGCAGGGGAATTCCAGAATTAATTCTAATTTTTATCAACGCGTTCCCCTCCTGCTGCAGGAGGAGACAGAGGAGGTCTTTCTTAAGAATCATGAATACATTTACTTGTTCATGATCTTTTGTGCCGACAAGAATAATTGGAAGCTTTTCTCACATCTTTCCGTCTATTTTTAATCATCTTTTTATTTAAACTTCTTGATCGTCCAGGCCAAACCGGTAGTTACATAAAAACCTTCCAACGGACGCTGGCCAAACTCTAATCTATACAACAGGTTTCCAAAGAAACCGATCTTGCGGTCGAAGTTTTGGTTTTGGGTCATAGGATTTAACTGCCATGTCATTCCTGCTCTCCAACCCAGAGTTTCTTCCACTGTTTGGGTATTTCCACCTGAATTTACATCTACTGATGTTGGCAGAACCAGAACATCCACAAAAGGACGAAAATTTCTTGCGTAAGCAAAAGTGTATCCATCGCTGTCCTGAATATGCATAAATAGCTTTCGGGTGTATCCAAGCCCTGCATAAATTCCTTTATGAAAAATGTTTGTCACTTCGTAAAAAGTAAAATTCTCTTCGTACTCGAAAGCGCTGTTTCTTAAATACAGACCTCCTCTTACATTCAGCTCTGAAGTTATGTCTCCCCGTAATTTTACAGTGGTATATGTATTTATGTCTTTACCTTCTAAATAATTTCTTTCATAGCTGAACGCCAGTAAAACAGGAACTGTGGTACTTTTAGTTTTTGAAGAAAGTGTAAACTCAGCGCCGGCATTAAACAAAAATGGAAAACTTGTTTTTTCTAAAGAGAACAAAGAATAAAGAAACAGACCTTCCGCTTTAAGCTTATCGGTTATGGGATACAGCGTCTCTGCTCCTACACTAAGAATAGAAGCACCTGATAAATTGTTGAAACCCGCATCCACTCCAAAATAATGAAGGCTGAGATAGCCGGATTGAACTTCAGACGGATCTGAATAGATCTGTCGATATGTTTTTTGAGCAAATAAATTTGCTGTTGTTGCAATAAGAGTAACTAATAAGACCGAATACTTTAACTTCATGACTAAGAAACTTGTTTAAGGTTTCTATAAAACTAACAGAAGCACTAAAGTCTGTAAATCGCCCAAACTAGGTATTCTCTTTTGTGATTAGCCGTGTAAAAGAGATACATGTTTCCTATATTTGGAGTCCAAAAAATGCACCCGTAGCTCAACTGGATAGAGTACCAGATTTCGGCTCTGGGGGTTGGGGGTTCGAACCCCTCCGGGTGTACTTAAAGCCTTTATAAGTCACTGATTTATATAGGCTTTTTTATTTATAGGTATCATATAGGTATAACAAAATTGCGTTTCATTAGATTAACTAAATCATTATAATCTTAAACTTAATTACTAAACGTATAGAAATGAGCGAAGAAATTGATTTAGATAAAATTATTGATAGTATTTCAAAAAAATATAACGCAGATGTAATTTTATTCTCGGGAACCATAAATTTTATTAATTCTGACACTCTTATTCATACAATAAGAAGCATTGAAGAAAGAAAAGAAAATCTTGTAATTATACTTACAACTGAAGGGGGAGACCCTGATCAAGCTTATCGAATTGTTAGCTATTTAAAAAGAAGGTATAAAAAGCTTATTTATTTCGTTTTTGGTATATGCAAAAGTGCTGGCACTTTAATGACACTTGGAGCCGACAAAATAATCATGTCTGACTTTAGTGAATTAGGACCTCTAGACATCCAATTAAACAAAGAAGAAGAATTAATACAGTCTTCTGGACTAGACTACATAAATTCAATTACATCTTTAGGAAATAGGGGGTTTGATATAATTGATTACGTTTTTACCAATCTAAAAAGAAAGAGTGGTGGTTTAATCACAACAAAAACAGCAACTGACGTTGGCGCGCTTCTAGCAAACGGACTATTAAGCCCCATTACTGCACAGATAGACCCCGTTAAGTTAGGTGAGATTAATCGAGCTTTGATGATTGCAAGAGACTATGGTAAAAGACTTTGTGACAACGATGACCTTATTAATCGGCTCACCTTAGGATACCCTTCTCATAGCTTCGTAATTGATATAAACGAAGCTAAAGAAATATTTGATTGTGTAAAAGAAGCAGAAGATGAGGAACTTTTACTAGAAAATTCTATATTTAATTATATAAGAGACCCAGACCCTAATGGAACTGTACTACTTCTAAGACAAAATGATTCTAAAAAACCAACTAAAAAACAACCCAAAGGTAAAAATGAGTCTAACAAAAATGGCACTCAAAAAAAACAACCTTCGAAAGCATCTTGATTATAGACAACAAAAGGATCGTGAAATATTAGAAAAGCAACTTAGAAAGAGAACTTATAAAAATATGGAACAAGATCTCGTTAAAGATTTTGTAGATAGAGTAAATAACATTCAATCTAATTATTACTCAATTAACAATCTTGGTTGAAAACTTAGAATATGTTTCTAAATCAAAATAACTACATGTAACAATATCTTTCACGGATAGTGAGATCGAAAAAAGTTTCTTTCTATCTTCCTCAGATACACCCTCTTCTTTTAACTTGTCATATATTGTAGAATAAACAGTGGTAAGATCGTACTCTCCTTTTTCATCTCTATAACCACTCAAAAGCGGTAAAATTTGAAAAGATTTATTTTCTTCGTAAGTAGAAAATGGATTTGTAAGCACGAGCCCTATATATACTTTCTTATTACTAAGAGTAAAAGCTAGCTCCCTCGTTTTGGTCATAGAATTTAATAACATCAATGATGTGCCATCATTATTCTGACGTATCAATTCCTTTACAGTTTGGTCTCGATTTTGAATGAAATTATTATACAATATTATAAATAAGTAACATGCACCTATTCCAAGTATAATCGAGTGTATACTTTCGTTCTCAATACCAATACTTATTTTTAGAAAAATATGTAGGTAATGAAAAATTCCATCACTTAAAGCGTGAAGAAACGTCCCGACAAATAAAATAGCCGTACCTACTGCACCACTCGCTAAAAATAGCTCTTGGCTATTAAATTTTATTATCCTGTAATGAGTATAATTCCAAAATTTTAAACACAGATAGCCTGAGGTCAAAATTCCGAATATCAATGAATAATTTGATGGACTCATAATGTGTACTAGCCATTCTCCTTACGAATAGCCTTGACAAGATCAGAAGCACTATACTTCTTTATTAGGTCACTCCCTCTCTTAGAGCCTAACAAATCCTTAGGTTTTATATAGATATTACCTCTTTCATTAAAATTGAGGGTAGGAAACTCTTTGGGCTTCGATAATGACTTATTTTTTCTATTAAACATATACTTTTATAGAATTAACGCTTTAATATAATATAAATTACAACAAATACAACTTAGCTATAATTCAACATTTATAAACAATACTCAACTACAAGAATACTTGTAAATTGTAAAACATGTATACCCATTTTACATTTTACAGTTTCAATTTTCTTTTACATAGTTATTTGCCGTAGTGTGGGATACATTTAGCTTCTTCCCTATTTCCCTGCTACTAAGTCCTTCTTCATCTAATCTTTTAGCCTCTTCAATGAGTTTTTCTCGTTTCGTGGTTTTGAACTCTTGAGCTTCTTCATGACCAAATAGATCATCTGTTCGAAGGATAGAAATCTTATCATTCTCATTCTTTTGAATCTTCATTCTAACAGAAGGTTGAATCTCGTCAATTCTAAACTTCAAATTCTGAAGCTCTATTAGGTTTGTTTTATCATTTCGATACTCTGATTTGATTGCGAAAACCATATCTGATTTAGTACCAATTATTCTTGAATCACTTATGTTTTCAATATGGTACTTAATTCTCTCATTCGATCCTTTGGTAACATGAGTTATCAAGATTACTGCACAATTCAATCTTTCAGCTAAATTTCGAAAAGCCATCATAGTTTCATTCATTTCTACAGGGTCATACAAATTGCCGAAATGGAAATCAGCTATTGTATCAAAAACTATCGTATCAACTTCAACACCTGATAGGTGATCGACTAAAGAGAAATAGAACTTATTATCAGCTATATAAGGAACTGCTTCTTTTGGTATTTCTTGTATAAGTACCGAAGACCTATTATGTATGCCATGTGATCGTCTAACTACCTCTTGAGAAGTAGTATCAGCACCAGTTATATAGATACAAACACCATCACGGTTTACATTAAATAGCTCATTAGATCTCTTTTGTAGCAAGTACTGAGTAAATAACGATTTTCCAGACCCAGCAGGACCGCCAAGAACTGTTATATACTTTCTAGCTGCAAAACCATTTACAACCCATTCAACTTTTGGAGACTCTTCTTCAAGTGGATCAATTAAAAGAGGCCATTTGAAATTTACTTGATTGAATGATTTCATGATCTAGTCCTCACTTCAATTTTGTTGCTTCTCATGTACTCTTCAATCTCATTCATGTTGTAGTAAACCTTTCTCCCTTCCTTATGGTATGGAATTCGTTTCTCAGACCTTAAATGTTGTTGGCTTCGAATAGTTAAACCTGATATCTCTTCAAGTTCCTCCGGAGATACCCATTGCTTTTTTGAAGCGTTTCTTATTAGGCTTGGTATTTCTTCTTTAAGAAGTGGTTTTATTGTTTCTTCTATTAAGGATTTCAACTCCTCTTTAGATGGGATATAGGCATTCATGTTCTTTCTCCAAATTTTAAGTTGGAGGAAACTAGTTCAGCTAGCTACAAAAAAATAAGGTGGTATATATACCACAGGTGGGAAGTAATTAATACCCTAAGTAACTCAATGCTTTATTTACTCTATCCTTTACGGTTTCTTTACTTAGGTCACCGATCAATTTAGTCTTCATTAATTCATCAACTATCTGACTTTTATTAGGTCGTCCTTCATGTGCACCGGTAAAGTGCCAATACTTTAAATATTCTTTTTCCTTTTGTTGAGCTTTTCTTATTAAATCTTGGATATAGTTTTGAATTGGTTCTTGTGGAGCACTTGGATCATCGGGTCTACCTTGATTGTTTATTTCATCTTCAAGTTTCTTAGTAGAGATGTTCTCTAATGAATCGGGATAATTTTTATTTATGATTTCTTTTAAAAGAGAGTTTAAGACGTACTTATTTATTGAGTAAGAATTTATTTCACTTTTGAGTGTTTCTATAGATCCAAAATATTCATCTGAAATATGCCAAGAATCTCCATTGTTTCTATCATAGTAAGATTTGATTGACATTTTGAATTCACTTGTAGCAAATAGATGTGTTTTAAATAGATCAGGTTTGTGAAAGCTCTTCGCTCTTGCAAGTAAAAATTTCGCTAAGTCTTTAAAAGACTCTTCATTATTCAACTCTCTTTCCAAAAATTCAATTATAACAGAAAGCTTTTCTTTTAGTGAATCTTGATTAGTTATAGTGAGTTTGTCAATTCCTTCTTTTATTTGAAATAGATATGCTGTCGCTTTTACTGACCCCTCTTTTTTTGATAGAGTATTGAATTCTTCTACATACTTCTTTCTTTTCTTATCAATCATTGCAAGCCAATTGATGGTTTGCATATGTGAATTGTAAAGAGATCCCCTTTTCATATAAAACTCACTAAAATCATTCTTTTTTCCTTTTTATAAACGCTTTTTTACGTGTCAGTTTTCATTTTTTACGTATTAATCTCGTTTAAGTCATCCGTTAATTAAAAGGTATTTACGCTTTCGTTCTTTTTTTAGCTAAGTAATGTTAATTAACGGAACTTAGAGGCTAAGAGCCAAACAATTCATCCATCTCATTGTCGAGTTTCTCTTCATCAAAAGCGTTTAGATACGCTTGAGTAGTTTCAAGGTCACTATGTGCTAATGCTTTGGAAATAGAATACAAGCTTACACCTTGCTTCAACGCATAATTAGCGAAAGAATGCCTTGCGATATGCGTTGAAAGCTTTTGTTCTATTCCTGCTTCTTTTGCAATGTCCTTTAAATCGTTGTTAGCAATTGCATTCTTACTTTGTTTTTCACGATCGAAAGTTAACGGATCATTTAAGTTCTTTTCCGTATTCAATATGGGAAAAAGATAATCACTTTCCTTTTTTTGTTCGTAATCGTATAAATGGAGAATATCCCAAGACTCCTTTCTTAGCTTTATATTTTTCCATTTAGGCTCCGTATTAGATGACGTTTTACTCATTAAATATTTTAAACGGGAATCTATAATATTTTCCTTTTTTAAACGGCAAAGATCACCAAAACGAATTCCAGCGTTGTAAAAGGAAAAAAGAAAGTAATTTCTCGTATTCCATTTCGTAGAGCCTTCGATTAAATCAAGTTTTTCTATGTCCCTTATTTGCTCAATAGTTATAGCGTCTTTTTTCGGTCTCTGGTAGCTTGGTAGTTTATAATCTTCAAAAGGGTTTTCAGAAAGAAAGCCATCCTTTTTTGCACGTTTTAAAAGGTGGCTTAAACGGATAAACTTCTTTCTAATCGTATTTGATGAATTAGGTTTATCCTTATTTCTCAAGTAAGTAGAAAACCTTTCTATAAAATCACGGTCAATTTCTGATATTGGAAGCGTATTTCTATTCGTAAATTCCCTTATTTGATTTACAATTACCTTTGTATTCTTTGCTAATCTGATAGAGCCTTTATCAATATGATCTTGAATATAATTTTGTGAGTAAGTAAAGAAGTCCTTCTTATCATAGCCTTTTAATAATTCAATAACTCTCTTCGAGTTTAGCTTATCTAAAGTCTTAAGTTCAATGATTGCATCTTGCGCACTGGAATGAAGCTTTAAGAGCTCTCCATTTAAAACATCAAATCTATGGTGAGAACGTCTCACTTTTTGCTTCTCGCTATTCCAATCCGTTGACTTTACCTTAAAGCCTACACTTAGCCAAGCAGGTTTTCTATCATAAGTAATACGTAGATAGACTGGACAGTCTCCATTGGCATCTGCCTTTTGTTCTCTTATTTCAAAGTTTATAGTTGCGTTCATCTAAAACCTTTTCGGAATAAAAAAATGAATAAATCTACTATTCTATTATTTATGTAAAGAAGAAATAAGAGAAGAGATAACATGACTATCGAAAACGTAATGTTTTGATAGATTTCACTTTCAACTAACCAATCAAATTGAAGAACAAAACTTCTAATTTGATATTCATAGCGTACAAATAGAATGTTAACTATGAAAAAGTATTGCGATATATAAAGCAAGAGATAGACCGATACTACCATCAAATCTTGAATGTAATCTACTCTACTCTGGTTTGAATTATTTTCAACACTCATTAAATAAGGTATAACATAGGTATAACAAATAGCGCATCTTCTTGATGTTCACTTATACCATAATACTACAAATATTGCTTAAATGGCAATTAAAGACGGGTATTGTTGTGGGTAGGTTCAAGGAAATTCAAATTTCGAGTTCCTCCGGGTGTACTTAAAGCCACTTCAGTTTAATAATTGAAGTGGCTTTTCTCTATTTCTCAAATCTATTTCTGAATTCCTCTTTGTATGATTTCCCGATTGGAATTTCATGCTCTTTGATCGAGATCATATTCCCTTCCATATAATTTATTTTTGTAAGAGAAACTGCATAGGAACGGTGAACCCTCACAAATTTTGTAGAATTAACCTCTTCAATAAATGAAGTTAGTGTGCTATTGAAAGTAAGCTTTTGAGACTCTGTATAAAGTGTGATATAATCTCCCAATGCTTCGGCATAGAGGATCTCAGACAAACTGATTCTGAACAGTTTTCCATCCGCTTTTACGGTGATAGATTCTTCTTTTATTTCGGATTTCTTTAAAGTCACTTTATTTACAGCTTTCAGGAACCTTTCAAAAGAAAATGGCTTCAGTAAATAATCTACCACATCCAGTTCATATCCTTCCAGTGCATATTCGGAATAGGCTGTTGTAATAATAACTTTGGGAGGATCATCCAGGCTTTTCAGAAAGCTGATCCCGGAAAGTTTTGGCATGTTAATATCCAGAAATATCAGATCGATCGATTCTTTTTGTAAAAATGCCAGACCATCAACTGCGTTTTCAAATTCCTGAACCAACACTAAGGAAGGGGTATCCTGAACGTAGGTTTTAAGTACATCTCTGGCTATGGGTTCGTCTTCGATAATTATACAACGTATCATGAGAGATCAATTTTGAGTACTGCTTTAAATATACTGTCATCCTTTTTTATATCCAGATTGTGTTTCCCCGGATATGAAAATTCCAGTCTTTTCTGAGTATTAGCCAATCCTGTTCCGGATGAATCGGATTTTCCTATAACTTCAATTTCATTAAGAGCATTTTCGACAATCATTACCAAAGTTTTGTCTTCTACTGCCAACGATATTTTTATTCTTTCATTTAATCCTGAAACCGAACCATATTTAAAAGCATTTTCAATAAACGTGATCAATAAAAGTGGCTGAATTTTTAGGTCTTCAACATTTCCATTTACTACAAAGATGACTCTGTTCGGATTGCTCAGTCGCTCTTTTTGAAGATCAATAAATTTCCCTATGTATTCTATTTCCTGATCTAATTGCACTTCATTTTTATTCATGTTCTCAACAACATATCTCAGAATATCAGATAGCTTTAAGATCATTTCGGGAGCTTTGTCTGTTTTTTTTAACGCTTCACCATAGATCGTGTTTAAGCTATTGAAAAGAAAGTGAGGATTTATCTGAGCTTGCAAAGCTTTTAGCTCACTTTTTGTTTTTTCTTCTTCCAGCTGTGCAATTTCTACTTCTTTTTCTTTTCGATTGAACCAGGATTTTGAAAGCTCGATCAGTGTAGATGTGGTTACATAAATAACCATGATTCCGAACAGTTCCAACGGATTATAAACACCAACAAAATAGTATTCAGGAAACAAGAATTCTGCTATGGGGCCATATGATAAACTGTAAACACTTTGTACAATTCCAAAACCTGCAAAAGTCATTAAGAAGAGATAGTACCAGATATTATACTTCTTTAGAATATTCGGAATAGTCTGGTACATATTAAGACTTACCACTACCACAAAAGGAATATGAAACAGAAATGTATAGATCCAATCGATCTTCCTGATCTCATCCCCTCTGGAAAACAGGTTCAATGTAATCACAAAAGAAATTGTCCAGAATACTAGATTCTGGACAATTTGATTCAATACTTTCCTTTTAAAGCTCATTGCGTAATCTTTTCAAATTGATGGGATCTTCATAAGCTTTTTCATCATCTCCGTACTTTTTGACAAACTTGTTTAGCTCCTCAGTTGATGCTGTGATCAACACATTTTCACCAATTGTTTCGTGTTTAATGCGAACACGATTTTCCTGGATCAGGTCCGATATCCAGTCAGATTTGAATAGCTCAATGTTCAGATCATCACCTTCAATTTTGATCTTCGAAAATGTATGAACTGGAAATAAGTGAAAATTCTCAAAGTTTACATCCCGAAAAATATCAGAAACGGTAATGTCCATGTAATAGGTATCGTTAATTCTACCAATTCTTGCTTCTAATAAAACAGAATCAGGAATGTCATTATTCAGATCTTCATATACTACGAAATAGGCTTTGTCATCTTTTGAAAGAGCGTCCCCTTCATCGAAACTAAACTTCACATCTCCTGAAATATTTAACCCGCTAAGAGATATGTTCTTTATGTTTTTTGAGTCTCTGAAAAATGTCCATCGGGAATCTTCCGTTTCCCATCTTCCTTCCAAACCATCTATTAGTTCCGCCTTTTCTTTGGTAATTAAAGGGTGTAAAGATTGAAGAAAACACCCTGAGAAAAGAATCAGAATACAAGACAGGTAAATGGTATTTCTTACTAACGATTTCATAATTGCGTGATTTGTTTTTGATTACAAAACAAAGAAAAGAAACTATGAAACCGGGATAAATTTTATTCGATGAACGTATTCAAAATCTCGTTAAAAGGATCGGCTGAACTCTAAATCAATCAACAGAGTTATTGAAACGGTCTCTTAGGTCTTGTACATACACACCGATATCATTTCTTAATTCAAATAAGCGACCGTTAAATTCTGCGTAACTTTGCTTATTAAAAAAGGACTTAGTTTTGAGTTTTCGCATCATTTCTAATGATTGGTTAGCGAACCTAAGTGATTTTTTTGTATATGCGATATTTGCTCCTAAAAACTCTTGTTCAAATCCAAAAGAGTATCCACCGGCTAATTTTGCAGCAATTTTTAAGCTATCGCCTACAAACTCCAGAAATATGTTATCCTGATTTTTCGGAGGAACTGATTCTGCCCATTTTAAAATATCAATGGCGTAGAAACGTGCATCTCTGAATAATCCGAGATTGTCTAACGAACCGTTATCGGAAAGAGCAAAGTCTTCGCTTAAGCTTTTCCACTCTTCTCCTGCATCAAAGTCATCATCTTCTTCAGCGTCCGGAAATTCGTCGAATTCATCAAGGCCAAACAAAAAGTCTTCATCATCAAATTCATCTTCGTCTTCCCAGTCATCTTCATCTTCGGGGAAGTAAGCTTCGTCCATCAACAGTTCTTCTTCCACGTATGCTTCAAAAGCATCATCTTCACTCAGGCTTTCTTTTAGAAGAGTGATCCATCTTGGCACATTTCCTTTTACATCAGACTCAATAAACTTTCTGAGTTGCTCGCTTTTTTTCTCTACTTCATTAAGATGGGCTTCCCATTGAAATTCATTCCAAAGTTCGCCGTTAAATCCATCCATGCTCATATATTTTCTCGCAAATGTGTGGGTTGTTCATAGAAAAGAAATTTTATCCATTCACGCAAGGGTACGTGGAAAAGTAACGCATTTTGTGGATAAAAAATTGGCTAAAGTCGTTCTAATACTCCGATTATTACTTGTGTCATTTTAGGTTCGGCCTGTGCAGCCGCTGCAAATATCTCTTCAAGCACTACAGGCTTCAGTGAATCGGGGAAGCATTCATCAGTAATTACTGAAATTCCTAGCACATCCATTCCCATGTGAACTGCGGCTATTACCTCCGGGACAGTGCTCATCCCTACAACATCGGCTCCCAGCTGTCTCATATATCTGTATTCAGCTCTGGTTTCGAGCATTGGCCCTGAAATAGCCAAATAGATTCCCTGATGCATTTTTAAAGAATTATCGAGAGCAACATTCTGAGCAATTTCTCTTAATCTGCTTGTATAAGGATCACTCATATCCGGGAATCGAGGACCCAGTTCATCGTCATTTGGTCCGATCAATGGATTATCACCTAAAAAGTTAATGTGATCGGTGATCAACATTATGTCTCCGGCTTCAAAATTCGGGTTCATTCCGCCGCAGGCATTACTTACAAAAAGACTATGAGCACCAAGAGCTTTGGCAACCCTTACCGGGAATGCAATTTGTTGCATGGTATAACCTTCATAGAAGTGAAAACGCCCTTGCATGGCTACCACTTTCTTTCCTCCCAATATTCCGAAAAGTAATCTTCCTGCATGACTTTCAACTGTAGAAACCGGAAAGTGAGGAATATCTGAATAGCTGATAGAATCCTGAACATCTATCTCTTCGCCCAGCTGACCTAAACCGGTTCCCAGTATCAACAGATACTCCGGTTGGAAATCTGTTTTTGATTCTATAAAATTTAGCGCTTCGTCTCTTTTTGAACGAAATTGTTCAACGGTGTCTAATGCCATAGTCAGTTAAAATATTGTTAGTCTATTTCGTCGAGGATATCATCAAGATGCTCTGTACCGGGAGGTAAGGAGAGATCTATTTCCTCTTCTTTTTTACTCTTCGTCTCTTCAGTGTCAGGCTCCTCTTCATCGAGTTCAAAACGAGGTTTTCTTTCTTCAGCTGGATCCTGTCCCGCCTGCAAATCTTCTTTGGGCAAATTAAAGATACCCAACTCATCTTTACCAAATTTTGATAATGATTCCTGAGAGTTCTCAAGATAAGAATTCATTCCTGCGATAATCTCTTCTCTTTTTTCTAATAACCGCTGAATGTTTTGGCGAATTTGTTGCCTTTGATGGTTGGCTTCCTTCAAAATGCCTTCAGCCTGCATCTCTGCTTTATCGATCTTGTTCTGAGCTTCTGCTTTTGCTCCATCCAGTTTTTGAGCTACTGATTCCTTGGTGGTTTGCAGCGTTTCATGAAGTGCTTCTTCCACACGTTCATAATGGCGAACACGATCATTTAGCTTATCGATCTGATTTTCAAGTTCTTTGTTTTTGTTAAGCAAATGCTCAACCTCGTTCGAAACCAGCGTCAGAAAAGATTGAACATCAGCAACATCAAAACCGCGGAGGGTTTTCTCGAACTGCTGTTGTTTAATTTCAAGAGGGGTAAGTTTCATTGCACGAATATTTTGAGAGTAATCTTATCAGTTAATAAAATAACACTTATTCGTTTAACATGTTCCTCAGATTAGAATCATCTTCTTTTTCATCAGAAGAGCGAACTTCTTTTTCTTCGATCTCGATCTCTCCCGCATTCGAAGCCTCGGGAATTCTTATTTTCTCTTCTTCCAGATCAGCCACTATAGATTCCAGATTGGCAATTCTGCGTTCTGTGCTTTTCTTGAAGTCCCCTAATGCTTTAAAAAATTGGGGATTGATCTCTCCACTTGATTTATCTTTCATTGCTTTGATCTTGTTTATCTCAAAGGTTTTCTTTGCGATATATGTAACAAATCCAGTACCCGAAATTATTGCTGTAAGAATTATAATAAAAATCTCTTCAGGCATAACCTATCTCCTAGTTTTGTACCCTGTTTCTAGTTGAGTCGTCATTTCCATCTGAATAGTACTCATCTTTTATCTCTATATCATCTAGAGGTACATTTTTTTTCACATCTGAACCAGATGAAGACACTGATCCTTCTAATTTTTCTATTCTAGCTTTAAGATTTTGAATAATTTTCCGAAGCTCATGTATCTCCTTCGTACTAGCCATCCTTTTCTCTTCGTGTTTCAGTTCCTGTTCCCGATATTTCGTTATAAAACCTCCAATTATAGCAACTAGCGGTATAATTGCCCACCATGGTAATCCAAATAACATAATGCCCTGTGTTTAATTAATAGTACAATGCCGACTACGGGAATGGTTAATCATAGTTTCGTGCACCGAATATTTCGCTTCCTACCCGAACCATGGTTGCTCCTTCTTCGATCGCAACTTCCATATCGTTGCTCATCCCCATAGAGAGCTCTCTGAGTTTAACACTTCCTGAGTTAAATTCCTGATGCTCATCAAAAAGGTTTTTCAGCAACTTGAATTCATGGCGCACATCTTCAGGATCATCTGTAAAAGTAGCCATTCCCATTAACCCACATACAGTTACATTTTCAAAATTTGTAGCGGATTCCAAAATCTGAGCAAGATCTTCCGGTTCAACTCCTCCTTTTTGTTTTTCTCCACTGATGTTTACCTGAATAAGAGCGTTAATTTTATTTCCATTAGAACGCTTTTCAAACTCTTTTAGATATTTCAACTTTTCAATGGAATGAACCCAGTTCACTTTATCTGCGATGAGTTTAATTTTGTTAGTCTGAAGGTTTCCGATCATGTGCCAGGAAATCTTCTTTCCATCAAACTCAGGAATCTTGTCTTCCAGTTCCTGCATTCTGTTTTCCCCGAACTCAACTTGTCCGCAATTCAATGCTTCCTGTATATAAGAAACCGGTTTGGTTTTGCTTACTGCAACCAGCATAACCCCGCTGCTATCCCTCCCGATTTTCTTACAAGTGCTCTCAATTTTGCCTTTTACTTTCTCAATATTTTCACAAATTTGTGATTTTTCCATTCAAATCAGTGGTTTAGTATTAATTTTACATTAATAACATCAATAAAGGCTTTTATCATTCAATAATTACCCTTATTTTTGGGAGCTCAAAGAAAGCCTAAATCAACTTCTATTGTACAAACTGACTTTCTACAAATTCATAGCGTTCCCGTCAGGTCAATTTATCTTAAACATTTCAAAAGGTAAAAGATAAATGGCTACAAAAATCCGACACATATCCACCTTTTTAAATCAGTGGGCTCCTCCCGGAACTAAAATGGATTACGATAATGTCGGACTTCTTGTGGGAGACCCTGATGCCGAAGTTACAAATGTTCTTACTTGTTTAGATATAACAGATGCAATTGTAGCCGAAGCGATCCAAAATGATTGTGAGCTCATTGTAGCGCATCACCCACTTATATTCAGCAAGATCGGAAAGATCAATCCTACTGATGAACAAGGACGGATCATTTATAAGCTGATAAAAAATGACATTGGTTTATTAGTTGCTCACACAAATCTGGACGCTGCATTAGATGGCGTCTCTTTTGTTTTAGCAAATATGCTGGGTTTAGATGATCTGAGTTTTCTTACAAAGAATTACTCCATCAGCAAAAAAATAAGTCTTGTAAGCTCCGTGGAGAACAGTGATTCCATGGTTCAGTTATTGAATTATTATTCAGCTGAAGATGTGCATCATTATAGCGTAGAGAGTAGAGAAAGTGATCTCAGATGTTTTGAAGCAATCATTGATAAACATCACTTACCCGCGCTCAGAAAAGGACTTAAGAAAGAAGGTTTACTTAAAGAAGGCGCGCTTCAGATAACGGATCTTGTTTCCACTTCAAATAACTTTGGAATGGGAGTAATTGGTCAATACCCTGAAGATGGTTTAGGTAAAAATGAATTCCTGCACTTAGTATCTCAAGCCCTTGACGTAAAAGCCATTCGTTTTTCAGGAGATGTAAACCGAATTAAGACGGTGGCAGTTTGTGGCGGAGCAGGAGTTTTTCTGAAAGAAAAAGCCATTAAAAGTGGTGCCGATGCCTTTGTTACTGCCGATATTAAATACCACGATTATTTTACAGAGCAAGAGAATTTTCTATTAGTAGATGTAGGGCATTATGAGAGCGAATTTCCGGTTGCCGAAGCTTTAAGAAAAGAATTATCCGAAGCTTTCGACAACCTTTCTGTAACTGTTACTAATGTAGTAACCAACCCGATGCAAACCTATGTATCGGACTCCAAACCAAAATCCATTCAACAAAGCTGAAAAGCAATCCATGAAAGAAGCACTTCAACAACTAGCAAATTTACAATATATAGATAGCCGCATCGATGAGCTTAAACAGTTGAGAGGCGATCTTCCTGAAGAGATTCTTGATATTGAAACAGATATTGCCCGTAAAGAGGCTCGTCTGTCAAAACTTGAGCAAGAAGAGAAAGATCTTATTGTAGAATATGATAACCTTAAGCTTGAATTAGCAAGCTCTGAGGAGAAAACAAAAAAATACGAAGATCAGCAGCTTGCTGTTCGTAACAATAGAGAGTATGACGCTTTAACAAAAGAAATTGAAGCTCAGAAGCAGGTAGTAGAAAATGCTACTTCTCGTATTGAGGAAATCGACAAAAGACAAGAAGCGATAGGTCCTGAAATCGAAGAGGCTAAAGCTGAACTTGACGCTGCAAAAGCTGAACTCGAAGAAAAGAGCAGCAGTCTTGAGTCTGTTACTAAATCTACTGAAGACGAAGAAGCTCAACTTCTTAAGGAAAGAAAGAAAGTAGAAAAAGAAGTAGACGCGCGCTACCTGCGTAACTACAACCGATTGAGAAATGGTCTTAACAATGGTATCGCTGTTGTAGCTATGGACAGAGGCGCCGCATTCGGCATGGCTCTTCCTCCACAAACTCAGGTAGAAGTTCGCAGAATGAATAAAGTAATTATTGATGAGAACAGCGGCCGTATAGTCGTTGATCAATCATTCTTTGATAAAGCAAAAGAGCAGCTTTCTATTTAAGCAATAGATTTTTATAACTGTGATCAGCACAGATTCTAAGAAGGGAAGTCAGACGGCTTCCCTTTTTTTATTATTTACACAGATTTAAAACGATTTTCTTCCAATGACTTCTTCCACGCAAAGTAGCCCATTGTTGCCAAAACAGTGAATATCAGGAATTGGAAACTCGTTAATACCAATCCTTTATGAAAGTATAGCGGTATTGAGATCAGGTCTGTAATGATCCAGGCTATCCAGTTTTCAAGTTTCTTACGTGCCATTAACCACATCCCAAGTATAGCAAATGCAGTAGTGGTTGCGTCCCAAAAAGGAACATCACTATCGGTAAAGTTGATAAGTACAAAAACCAATATCCCAAAACTTCCTCCCAGAATTCCCACTGAATAAAAGTTCTCTCTTAAGGAATTGATGGTTACAGGAACCTGATCTTTGTTACCATCGGTATTTGTCCAGTAGTACCAGCCATACACACTCATAACGAAGTAATATCCATTAACTCCCATATCGGCGTATAACTTGTATTCAAATGCCAGATACACATAGATAAGAACGCTGATAATTCCGGTAGGGTAGACCAGTATATTTTCTCTCATGGAATAAATTACACTGGCTACTCCACAAATTACCGCAACCCACTCTAAACCGGAAGTTTGATATATCCCATTAACTATCCCATCTATAATTGGTTGCATTTATTGGCCTTTTAAAACTCTGGAGAGATTGAGTTTATGAATCGGGATAAGGTAGCTGGATCGAAGTTCATCTTTATGAATCCCCATTAGTCCGGTTCCTCGAAAATCTACTACACACACTTTTTCTTCGAGCTGAACAACTTCACCGATTCCATAGTATTCGGGGCTTGGTCCGTAATATACAAGATCACCTTTCTTCAGGTCGTTCTTTGCCCGTAAGTGATAGGGAAGTATCACCGGCAATAAATCTAAACGATATGAAAGCCTTCGCTTTTTAGTAGATGACATAATTAAATTTACGGCACTTTAGCTACGATCTGAAATTAAAATGCTTCTTTCTGAGGTTCCTTCATGTTTTATCTCTATTTGAATAGCGTATTCAGGAATTAATTCTTTTATCTTTGAAGGCCACTCGATAACGGAAACGCCTTCCCCGTATAAATATTCCTCGATGCCAATTTCTAAAGCTTCCTGAATTGTTTTGAGACGATAGCAATCAAAATGAAAGATGGGTATTTCTCCAAAGTATTCATTTATAAGAGTAAATGTTGGTGAGTTTACTTTTTCCTGATCTATTCCTAATCCGGATGCAATACCTTTTACAAAATGTGTTTTTCCTGCTCCCAGATCACCCTCCAGACATACAACATCTCCGGCTTTCAGTTCTTCTGCGAACTTTCTTCCAAATTCGATGGTCTCTTTTACCGAACTACTTTTGAATTTCATTCTACTTTGGCTTCATCGTTGCAACCGGCAAGATCATTTCCTCCATTGAGGCGCCACCATGTTGAAAAGTATCCTTATAACGGTTCTGATATTTATTGTAATTTGTTGGATACACAAAAAAGTAATCTTCTTTAGCAATGATGTAATTATTAACTCCTGTTACCTCAGGTAGTTTATAATCCAGAGGGTTTTCCATAAAGAAAACCGCATTTCTCTCATCCGCTTTCAGGTTTCTTCCATATTTATATCTCAGGTTCTTTGCAGTATCCCTGTCTCCATACACTTTTGTGTCCCGTAAAGCGCGCACTGAACCATGATCTGTTGTAATAACCACGGTAACATCTTCTTCTGACAGTGTTTTAAACATTTGTAATAAATTTGAATGAAGAAACCAAGCTTCTGTAATAGATCGAAAAGCTGCTTCATCAGGTGCTAATTCTTTGATCACGTCAGAATCTGATCGAGAATGAACAAGGGTGTCAACAAAATTATAGACAAACGCTGCAAATTTTGACTGCTTATAATTCTGCATTTTATCCGCAATTCGCTTCCCCTCCTCTGCATTTAAAACTTTTTCATATTTGAATTTTAAGTCAATACCCAAGCGATCTAATTGTCGTTTAAGTAATTCTTCTTCATGGCGATTCAATGACGTCTCATCCTGTCCTTGTTGCCATAATTCCGGGTACAACCGTTCTATATCTGAAGGGTATAAACCTGCAAAAATTGCGTTTCTTGAATATGGGGTTGCTGTAGGCAGGATCGAATAATAAAAATCCGTTTCGATATTATAATACTTTGAAAGTACGGCTTCAAAAGTCAACCACTGATCATATCTCATACAATCAATGATAAAGAACATTGTTTTTTCTCCCTTCTCAAGATGGGGCTGCACATATTTTTCAATAATTGAAGGAGACAATACAGGAGAACCGTCTTTTGATGTCAGCCATGACTGGTATTCATTTTCGATAAATTTTCCGAATTCCTTATTCGCTTCCTGAATTTGGTCTTCCAAAACATGAACTAAGTTTTCGTCCCCGGTTTCAAGATCTATTTTCCATTTTGAGAGCTCTTTAAAAATCTCTATCCATTCCTGCCATCCTGTATTAGGATGAATTCTTGAAGAGATCTCCCCAAACTGTTTCAGGTAAGTTTGAGCAGATTTTTCATTTTGCAATCTTGATCGTTCTAAAATTCTTTTTGTTGTAAGAAGAATCTGATTTGGGTTTACCGGTTTAATAAGGTAATCAGAGATCTTACCTCCAATAGCATCTTCCATTATAGACTCTTCTTCACTTTTTGTGATCATAACAACCGGAAGCTGAGGGTTTATGTTCTTTAACTGCTCGAGCGTCTCTATACCGTCCATTCCGGGCATTTGCTCATCAAGAAATACTATATCAAATATCTGCTCTTTTATCATTGCAATCGCATCTTCACCGTTTGTAACAGGTTCGATATTAAACCCTTTTTTCTCTAGAAAAATAATGTGTGAACGAAGTTGATCGATCTGGTCATCTACCCATAAAATATCCGGCATACATTCCTTAATAATTCACTTTAGTGTTATAAACGTTTTGATGTCTTCTAAACGTTTCTCTCCAATCCCTTTAATATTTAAGAGCTCTTCGATGCTTTTAAATTCGCCGTTTTCTTGACGGTAATCAACAATTCGTTGTGCATAAGTTGAGCCTATTCCTTTCAGCTTTTGAAGTTCAGTAATATCAGCGGTGTTTATATTGATCTTTAAAGTAACAGTATTTGTTCCCTTTTCTTCATTTTCAATTACAGAATCATTGACAGCCAATTTTTTTCTCTCCTCAATAGCGGCTGACTTTTCTTCAAATTCTTTCAAGATAGCTGCGTAATTTTCTGAACTTGAGTTATATTTTTTTGTCATTAAACCCGAAATCGTAAACATCATAATCACCAAAACCATTAGACATGATATTACAATTCGTTCTTTACGAGTGATCTGGAGTCTCTCGATCCAAAAAAAGATATCTCTTTTAAATTTTTTCATAGTTATAGTTACTATAATCTGAAGTAAATAAGGGAACAAATTATCAGCAAGTCAACTTGTATTCGATCCTGTTAAGTGAGATGTTTACCTCCTAGTATGGCAAATGCGGAAACATATATTTATAAAGACCTGCCTATCAGTTATGAAGTGATTGGCAAAGGAAAACCTCTTGTAGTGTTACATGGCTGGGGGAGTAGCCGACGCGTGATGATGCCTCTTGCAAGATCTTTAGCGCATATCAGAACTTCCTATGTTTTAGACCTTCCGGGATTCGGGGACTCACCTGAACCAAATACTTCATGGAGTATTGATGATTATGCCGATGCTGTTGAATCGTTCATTAGCAACAAATTTGAAGAGCCTGTTGATCTGCTTGTACATTCATTTGGTGGAAGAATTACTTTAAAGCTTTGTTCTAGAAAATTTGGTCGCGAGCGTATCCAAAAAGTTCTGATTACCGGTGGAGCCGGCATGAAGCCCAAACGTTCGCTAAAGTTTTATTTCAGGAAGTATCTCGCCAAATTATTAAAACTCCCGTTCAGCATTCTTCCGAAATCTTACCGAGAACCCGCTCTTGTAAAGCTCCGGCAAACTTCCTTATGGAAAAGCCTTGGCTCTGGTGAATACAATCAACTTTCCGGAGTGATGAGGGAAACCTTTGTAAAATCGGTTACTGAATATCTGGAAAAATGCTTACCTCTTATTCCACATGACATACTTTTGCTTTGGGGCCGGAATGATGAAGCAACTCCTATTTATCAGGGTGAAAGAATTGAACAAGGAATTAAAAATTCAGCTCTGGTGGTTATAGAAGATGCCGGTCATTATGCTTTTCTTGATAAGCCCAAGCAGTTTGTTTCAATTGCAGAAGCCTATTTCAAATAAGAAATAAATACGTTCCCATCTAAGCAACGGAAAAACTCATATTTATAAAGCAGAAGAAAAAAACTTACTATTTACGTTAAGATTTCTTAATCTTTTCCGATAATACATTAGGTTTCAAAGGCACAGGATATTAAAACAAGCTTTCCCATGAAAAAAGTAATTCTTTTAGAAGACGACCATTTGCTCACGATAGTCCAGAAAAAAATGTTACAAACACTCGGTTACGATGTTATCGAAACTTCTGTAACAGGAGAAGATGGTTTAGAAAAAATAAAAGCTTTAGAACCTGATTTTGTAGTAAGTGACCAGAACCTGCTGGGAACAATGAAAGGATTAGATGTAGTAGAAGCACTCCGTAAAGAAAATAATGAAACGCCCTTTCTGATATTGTCAGGAGACACCACATATGAACATCTTAAAATGGCTTCTAACCTGAAAAACGTTCACCCTTTACCTAAACCGGTTAGAGTTGATGAACTAAAACAAACTCTGCGTCTTTTCGAAAACTAACCGAAGCCTGTTAGTTCTTAAGCAGCTTTGCTTCTTCTTTTCCAGGTAAGACCTATTCCTACCAAAATGATCGTCATTGCTAAAATCGAAAGTGGCAATGGAAGTTCCTGAAATAAAAAGTAGGCTATAATTGAGGCTAAGATGGGCTCTGCAAGTATCAATGTAGATAATAATGTAGCTGAAACATATTTAACTGCATAATTCAACGATCCGTGGCCAAATATCTGAGGACCAACTGCTAATGCAAGCCCGATCAAAAATAACCGACCATCAATTTGCGATGGCATTCCTTCAGTTACTAGCAAAAAAAATGTGCATGTAATTGCCGCGTAAGCGTAAACAGGAAATACATAACCTATCCAGGTTCTTTTCTGCCTAATCTTTCTTCCTATCAAAAAGTATAATGCAAATATCGCAGCAGCTGTAACTGCTAACGTATTCCCTAAACCGGCTTGCGGAAATGTGTTTGAAGCATCCAGATCAAAATAACCAAGCAACAGAGTTCCTATAAAAGATATGATAACACCCGTCCAAACTATTGGTCGAAATGAGGTTTTCATTAAGGTGCGCTCGGCAATTATCAGAATAATTGGGTGAATACAAACTAAAACAGAAGCTGACGAAACTGATGTGTAATAAATGGAATTGATCCATGCAATGAAATGCAAACCTAACGCTAAACCTGCAACGGCAACTAAAACATGTTCTTTGCGTGATTCAACAGGCCTGACTTCTTTTTTAAGTTTGTACGATATGTAGATAGGAGCTAGTATTAATACTGCTAAAATCGTTCTGATCGTAGCCAGCAATACTCCTGAATAGTTTGCTGCAAATCGCACTAAGATCGGGGCTAAACTAAATGCCGCTAAACCGATGAAGAGTGCCCCATAAACTTTAAGGGGAGAATAAGTCTCTTCTGAACTTACTGAGGTCATCTTATGCGGTCGATTGAACGAACTAATTCAAGATCTTTTTTAATGAAACGAATCGCCAGCCCTTGAAAACACAGCCCAAGCATAGCCAGGCCTGAACCCAGAGCTTCGTCCCATAAATACGTACCAATTCCTCCCAGAGAAAATAAGATTCCAACTGCGAAACCAATTCCTGCAAGTTGGAACAGCATTGCCACTTTAGTCCATTTGATCTGAATTTTACGATCAGAATATTTAAAAATGGAAAAAATGGAGAGAATAATAGCAATAACAAGCCCGGTAGCTAATCCATAGCCGATCCAGAGCTGAGGATCTTGCATTGCTTTGTCATATACCGGCGTAAAGTAAACCGCAAGGCTTGATAAGGCTGATAGAACTAGAAAGATTGTTTGTGGACGTTGTAACACTAGAATAATTTTTAGTCAATAAAACTTAAAGATAATTCAAAAACCGAATTCTTTACAGTTAAGAATTCGGAAATGAATAAATAAAATGAACCTCATAGCTGATGAGGCCCGTTTTAAATTTAACTGGCAATTTCTGCGGCGGCTGCAAAAACGAAGTCTTTGATAGAGTCAAAAGCCTCTAATGTTTTTTCTATATGCTTATCATTGTGGGCTGCAGTAGGAATCAGACGAATTAATACGGTTCCTCTTGGCACAACAGGATAAGCAACTCCGCTTACAAACACTCCATGCTCTTCTCTTAGCTTGCGCATAATATCTTGGCAAAGATCAGTACTACCTTGCGTTAGTACCGGCGTTACAGGGCTTTCTGAAGGCAATACAGTATAGCCGATCTTTTGAAGCCCTTCTCTCAATTTGATCGTGTTTTCCCAAAGTTTTTCTCTCCACTGAGGGTTTTTTTGGATCATTTTTAAACGCTCTCTGGCAGTTACAACTATAGGCATTGGAAGTGACTTAGCAAACACCTGACTTCTTACATTTGCCTTCAAAAACTCAATTACACGAGGCTCTGAAGAAACAAAAGCCCCAATTAGTGCAACAGCTTTTGCAAATGTTCCGAAGTAAATATCAATTCCATCCTGGCAACCTAATTGTGTCCCGGTTCCTGAACCATCAGCTCCGAGAGTTCCAAAACCATGCGCATCATCAACCAACAATCTGAAAGGGACTTCCTTCTTTAACTCAATGATCTCATTAAGTATTCCAAGATCGCCGGTCATCCCGAAAACTCCTTCAGTCACAACAAGGATAGATGAATTGTCCTTTTTTCTGGAAGCGGCTCTGTAAAGTTGCTTTTTGAAGCTCTCAATATCATTGTGTTTGAAAACTGACTTATCTGCCATCGATAGCTGTTTTCCATCAACAATACAAGCATGACTCAGTTCATCGTAGATCAAAAAATCATTACGGTCGGTTAGTGCATGAATTACACTCATGATTCCCTGATAACCGAAATTCAATAATTGAGCTGCAGGCTTATGTGAAAACTCTGCCAGTTCTTGTTCAAGCAATTCGTGTTGAGTTGAGTTCCCTGTCATCAAACGGGCTCCCATTGGTGAACTCAAAGAATATTTAGCAGTTGCTTCCGCATCAATTTTCTTTATTTCGGAATTACTGCCTACTCCCAGATAATCATTAATGCTCCAAACGATCATGTCCTTACCGTTGAATTGCATTTCCGGTCCAAGAGGACCTTCTAATTTTGGAAAAGTATAATATCCGTAGCCTTCTGATGTAAATGGCCCTAAGGGACTTGGTCTGCCCTCTAGCTTGTCAAATAAATCCATAAAAATATTTAAGTGGGAGTATAATTAGTTCGTTTTATTTTGAACGTACTCTTACTGTAAAAAACGGAAAAAAGGTACGGAAAATAGCGCCTAACTCAAAGAAATGCCCCCTTGATCTTCATGCTTCGATAAGACCAAGGGTTATCTGGGTTTACAAAAAATAAAACCGGAAATAATTTAATCTAAATTAGCTTTTAGTATAAATAATCCGCGATTTATGTCACTCATCACAACTATTCCACTGTTAAAATAAGGATAACTGCTCCAAACTCCTTCAAACTCCCGGTTTGGTTCGTCAAATGAATTAGGCTCTGAATCAAAAAACCCAACCTGGGTGAGTTGTGCACTTGCAAGATTATCCATGCTTAGAATGCGCAGACCGGAAACATAATTTGAAGCGTATACAAAATCGTTTTTCACATACAGATTATGATCGATAGATTGAGTGTTATGCTCATAATAATCTACAAAAACCGGATTGTCTAGATCTCTTACATCAAATATGTAAGTTTTAGTTGTTCGGCCTAAGTTATATTCATCCAGTTCATCATTCATTAAAAAGTAGTTCTGGTCTTCAGTCAACCATCCCTGATGTGCGTAATACATATTTGGCTGCGTAGCAAAAGAGATAGTTTTCAAATCATTTTTGTCTGTTACATCAGCAATCACTAAAGATCTCTCTGCGGCATTGAAACAAATTTCCTTTCCGGCATAATCGGAATCCGGACCATCGTAGATCACACACTGTGCGTCATGAATATAGGCTGAATTTGATCGTCGACGAGGTGGGGTTGTATCTTCATAACATCCCGCAAATGTTGGATTGGAAGGGTCATTAATATCAATAATATGTAAACCGGCTGTATTACAAGTGTCCGCATTCGTCGCTCCAACAGCATATGCGAAACCTGTTTCTTCGTTTATGACAATATTGTGTGAATTTGCTAAGCCTGAATAAAGAGCATCATGGTCAAATTCCAGAAATGAACCGCTGTATGTTCTTAATTTAGTCAGATCAAAAACCTGAACTCCGTGAGACTGATTGTCACTCCCAATAAATAAATGATCATCAAAAACTTTATGATCTCTCCAGACAGAACCTTCTGTCAAAGATTTTGATTTTTCAGTATCGCCAATACCTACTTTGCAAGCTTCATAATTTGGGTCTGTCAGTGTTTTATATTTAGCTGAAATATTGCTTTCATTTAGTTTACCAATCACTACCGGAGCAGATGGATCTGAAACATCAACGAACGATACTCCATTTGTCAACCCGACTAAGGCGTATTCTTTTCCGGTTTGTGAATCTGTCCAGCCCCAAATATCATTCAAATTAACTGTGGGAGTTGAATTTTTATCCAGCCCTTGTAATTCTTGTGGAGTGACAACTGCAAAAAGATCAATGTTTTCACAAACATATTGGTTATCAGACAAACCTCCTTCACATGGAAAAGGAATATCATTATTATTGCTTTTATTCTCTTTACACGAAGTTAGTGCAAGCAATAAAATCGCAACTAAATATATATATCTCATTATTCGAACGGTTTTAATTTTCTATGAATTTAACACGAATTCATTTATCTAACTAGTCAAATTCGTTTATATTGGAACGAATACCATTAAAATTCATTAGTATAGTATGTTCCTAATACTGAAATATGTTGCAAAACTTCTTAAAGCACTTTCTTCTGAGGCCTCACCTAATCAACTGGCAGGTGGTTTTATTCTTGGAATGATCATCGGGCTTACCCCTGTCTTATCAGTTCACAACCTTTTAATATTGGTTTTGATCATTATTCTAAAAGTAAATATTGGAATGGCGATACTGGCTTTTCTGATCTTCAGCGGTATCGCTTATTTGGCTGATCCTTTATTTCACAGCTTTGGAATCTGGATACTCGAAAATGATGGTTTGCAGGATACCTGGACTTCAATGTATAACAATGAGCTTTGGGCAATTACCAAGTTTTATAATACGGTTGTGATCGGAAGCTTTATCAGCGCCTTAGTTTTATGTGTTCCTATGTTTCCGCTAACAAAAGTTGGAGTTCTTCAATACAGAAAACACATACATGAAAAAGTAATGAAAACTAAGTTTGCAAAAGCTTTGAAAGGCACAAAACTTTATTCAGTATATCAAACTGTTGCAAGGGTAAGAGGATAATTATGAGAATTAAAGGACTAATTTTTCTGGCAATTATTACCGCATTAGGTTTTTTGATAAGCTGGATCAGTATTGACCCAATTATTGAATCAGAAATTGAATATCAGGCGAGTATCTCTAATGGGGCATTGGTTGAAATTGATGGTTTCGATATCGATTTAATTGACCTTAAAATTCGTTGGAACAGACTTCAGGTTACCAATCCCGAAAACACCATGAGCAATAGCTTTGAAACAGGGGAGATGGAACTGGATTTTCTTTTCTGGCCAACCTGGTGGGAAAGAGTGATTGTTGAGGATATTATCTTTAAAGATTTTAAAATGGATACCGAAAGAGAAACAGACGGCTATTTTGAAATTCCGGAAGACGAAAAAAATGCTGAGCCAAGTTTTGTTGCTCAGGTTATTGGTGATGTGACCTCAGAAATTTCCCGAAATGCCAATATGGAGTTCACCAATATTAAAACGAATATTAATGTAGACAGTTTGATGTCGAAGTTGAATCTGCAAGCTCCTGACAAGATTGATTCGCTGAGAAACGGACTTTCAAAAAATTACCAAAAGTGGGATAGCACCTTTGCAAATACAAAGATCAATAAAGAAATAGCTGATATCGAAAAAACCATCAACGCAATTGATGTAAAGAAAATAAAAGACCCTAAGAAAGCGATTGAAGCCATAAAGAATGTTCAGAAACTGGTAAAACAAGTAGACTCCCTCAAAACTCGTGCACAGAATTTAAAAAATGATTTTCAAGAAGATTTCGGAGATTCAAAGTTCAGTGTTGGCAGAATTGATAATTGGATTCAAGCTGATTTCCAACGAGCTATGAATATGGCCAAACTCCCCACTATTGATCCCGGTAATATTGCTCAGTCCCTTTTCGGTGAAAACCTGCTTGCTGATTATTCAGGTTATCTGGAGTATGTGGCAATAGCCCGAAAATATGGAAGCCGTTTGGTTGGTGAGGATAAAGACAAAATTGAACGCTATGAAGGAAAAGACTATAAGTTCAGTGACAAATATGATTGGCCAAAACTTTGGATACAGAACATAGATCTTTCCGGAGAAACAAAAACGGCTATTCAACTTGCCGGACAGATCACAAACATCAGCAGTGATCAAAAGAAAACAAAAGAGCCTATCAGGTTTGATCTTGGAGGAAAAGACGATTCAAATCGTTCAATGACCCTCACCGGAGAATTCAATTATTTAGGTGATGAGCCACGTGAAACCATCAACTTTACTTATGATGGGTTTGGGTTAAAAGGTTCTAAAATTTCTCCATCTGAATTACTTCCTTACCCCTTAAAAACAGGAACCGGCGAAGTTTCGGCTTCTGTAAGCATCATTGACAAAAGATTTGATAGTGAGATTGGTTATAAAGCTAAAGGCATTGCTTTTGATTTCGGACAAAACCCTTCCAAAGACAGAATTCAACAACTGATTCGGGACGCAGTTTCCAGCACAGATCAAATAAATGTTACTGCTTTAGTGGATAATCTTGACGGACCACTAAAAGTAAAAGTTCGTTCTAATGTAGACGATCTATTTGTAAACGCACTTAAAAGTACCGTTAGCAAAGAAGTTGATCGTGCACGTCAAAAAATAGAATCCAGAGTAAGAAGTGAGATCGGTAATCGAAAAGAGCAACTTCTGGCTTTTAAAAATGAAAAAGAAGCAGAGATTCGAAAAGAATATGAAAAGCTTGAAAACCGGGTAAATGAAGAGATCAAAAAAGTTGAAGAGAAGAAGGAAGAATTAGAAAAGAAAAAGAAAGAACTCGAAGATTCTTTGAAAAACAATATCAAAGATAGAATTGGAATAGATTGGGAGTGACTTTTCAAGCTTTTGTGAAGCTTTTTTGAATATTAGATTATAACATCTTTGAAAACATGAAATTTAAATGGTGGTGGGTTCCTACAACACTAATAGTGATTTACGCTATCGCTTTTCCTTTCTATTTCAGAAGCCCTGAGCAACCTCTGTTTTTCACCGTTTACTCTGTGTTTAATGGTACGCTGGAACATCAAACGATTGATGGGAAAAAGGATGAGCTTGTAGCTAATTACGAGAAGATAACTGTCGGCAGCAAAGCACCAAATTTTACTCTTCCGGATTTAGATGGAGAGCAAATTTCGTTGTCTGATTTTGAAGGGAAGACTGTTCTACTCACTTTTTGGGCAACCTGGTGTCCGACGTGTAGAGCCGAAAATAAACACCTCAAAGAGGTCTATCCTGATTACAAAAATAAGGAGTTTGAAATCCTCGCCGTTTCTCTGGATCGAAGTAAAACGAACTGGGAAAAAGCAGTTAAGAAAGACGGTATTTCATGGCCACAAGTTTCTGATCTGAAAGGAGTGGATTCTCCGGTTGCCACCAAATACGGTGTTTATTCTACCCCTACTACTTTTTTGATTGATTCTTCCGGTTTTGTGATAGCAAAGGATTTGAAGGGAAGAGAGTTGGAGAAACAACTGAATTCACTAAAATAATCGATTTTTAATAAAACCTATCTTCTTTCCATTGAGAGGGATTATTTCGAATATATTCAGAGATGTTATTAAAGGACTCATGATCTCGGATTATATGATCGTAGTATCTTGCTTGCCATTGGAAATCAGTTCTGATCTTTCTCGCCTTCTTTGTAACTCCGATCTTAAACCCTCTGACTATTGAACCCAAGTTTTTAGATTGAGGACCAAATTTATTCTGAGATTTTTGCCTTGGTTTCGGTGCACGTAGGGACGCAAAATTTTGCGTCCCTACGTGGGGGTTTGAAAACCTGCCATCGTCTTTTTTATCGATTATTATAATACCATGCACATGGTTCGGCATAATCACAAATTCTCCTAATTTCACAAATGGAAAATGATCCGGGATCTCTTTCCAACATTGGTTTGCGATTTTTCCAATTTCAGATCGGAACATTTCGTCATTCTCTAACTCTCCAAAATATCGTTCTCTGTTCTTCGCACAAATTGTTACGAAATAAGCCCCATTCCAACCATAATTTCAGGACTTTAATCGAGTGGTTTCATTACGATATTTTCTCTTGAATTTTTCTGACACTATATACTTAATGGAGAACAGGTTGCAATCGCAAAAAGGTCAAATTTATTCGATACTGATCTGACCTACCCCTTCAACGGAGACAATCTCATTCTTTATTTTATCGAACTTAATTAGATAAATAGGATTTTCAATCTTGTTAAATAAAACCTCGTTGAGATAGTATAGTGCGATAGAACTTGTAGAATCCTCAGGTAAAATAGATTCCCAAATGGCTACAACGCTAACATCTATTTTATGACCTGATTGTTTTAATGAGTCGATCTTTGAAACCGTATCTTTAAACTCTACAAGACTTTGTACTTTTTTAAATGCTTGTTCTTTCTGATCTTCTTCTTGACAATACACCTGATTTGTCAATACAAATGCAATTAATAAACTTAAGATCAGACTTTTATTCAATCTCATATTTACCATAATCACAAATTCGAATCCGCTAAATATTCATGAACATATTTTATAGCCATGGAGCCTTCGCCCACTGCCGATGCAACTCTGTTCATAGCTCCGGCACGGACATCCCCCGCAGCAAAAATTCCGGGCGCGCATGATTCCAATAAATAGGGCTGTCTTTCCAATTTCCAGACTTTGGAATAGTCATCATATCGCTGAAGATCTCTTCCGGTCTCTATAAAACCTCTTTCATTTTTGATCACATTATCATGGATCCAGTCGGTGTAAGGCTTTGCACCGATAAAGATAAATAAACCGTCTGCTTCTACTTCAGATTCTGATTCATCCACGTTATTCAGGAGTTTCAGTCCTTGTAGATGACCATTTCCGGAAGCCTCTACAATTTCTCTGTTTCCAAGAAGCTCTATGTTTTCGGTCCTGTTTATCTGATCGATCAAATAAGATGACATACTTGAAACGAGTGAATCTTTCCGAATTGTGATGTACACTTTTTTTGCAAATGTAGACAGATACATGGCTGCTTGACCGGCTGAATTACCTCCTCCAACGATGTAGACTTGTTTGTCTTTAAACGCGTGTGCTTCAGTCATTGCAGCGCCGTAGTAAATTCCCGCTCCGGTAAAATCTGAAATCCCTTTGCTTTCCAGTTTTCTGTAATTTACGCCTGTAGTTACAATTACGGCTTTTGCATTGATCTCACTTCCATCCGCCAAGCAAACCGTTTTATATTGATCGTTCAGCTTGATATCGATCACTTCTTGAGGAGATAAAAACTCGACTCCGAATCTTGTGGCTTGTGTGATCGCGCGTCTTGCCAAATCAGAACCACTTAATCCTTTTGGAAAACCAAGATAATTCTCGATTCGAGAACTTGTTCCTGCCTGACCTCCGGGAGCTCTCTTTTCAATGAGCAATGTTTTTAATCCTTCCGAGCCACCATAAACCGCCGCCGCTAATCCTGCCGGACCGGCACCTACAATCACTACATCATATACATTTTTTGAAGCAGATGGATTTTTCCCAAGCTTGTTAGCAATCTGAATCGGGCTTGGATCAATAAGGAATTCACCATCTTCAAAAAATATTGCGGGCAGATCTTTTTGGTCAATTTGATTCTCTTCTAATAATTCAGCGGCTTTTGCATTTTCCTCAATATCTAACCAACGGTAAGGAATCAGATTTCCGGAAAGATAGTCTTTAACTGTATGGGATTTTGGTGAATACTGATACCCGACTAATCTGATCCCGGTAAAATCCGGACGGAAATTAGCTTGCCATTCATCCAGCAGATCATCCAAAACCGGGTACAATTTTTCTTCAGGCGGATCCCAAGGTTTTAGTAGATAGTAATCCAGCTGAACTTCATTAATTGCCCGAATTGCGGCGTCTGTATCAGAATAGGCCGTTAGCAGAACTCTCTTTGCTTCCGGGAAATACCCTTTCGCTTTTTCCAGAAAATCTACCCCAATCATATCGGGCATTCGTTGGTCTGATAGAAATAGCGCAACCGTTTCGCCTTGCTTTTTTAGTTCAGGTAGGCTTGACAATGCTTCTTTCGGAGATTGAGTGCTCATTACCCTATAATCCTTTCTGTAATTGCTGCGCAGATCTCTTGTAATGGCTCTAAGCACCTGAGCATCATCATCGATCGTAAAAATTATGGGTTTCTTCATTCCTTCGGAATTATGGAATTCAAAATGAAAAATTAAGAATGAAAAGAAACAATTTTGAATTTTTCATTCTTAACTTAATTATTTAATGGAAAACAGAGTTCAAATGTTGTATCTCCCGGTTTTGATTCTACATCAATTGAGGCTCCGTGTTTTTCAATTATTTTATGAACCACATCTAAGCCTAATCCTGTTCCTTCACCAACGTCTTTAGTTGTAAAAAAAGGATCGAATATTTTTGGCAACACATCCTCCGGAATTCCACTACCGTTATCTTTAAAAAACAGATACAGATTTTTATTCTTCTCTACAGCTTTTACTTCGATCTTACCTTCTTGCGGCACAGCATCGATTGCATTGTCCAGCAAGTTCGTCCATACCTGGTTTAGTTCGCTTACATATCCATAGAATTCAGATAAACCAGAGGGGATATTTAGTTCTATCTCTACTTTTTTCTGCTTTGCTTTGTGATTAAGCATTGTAATTGTACTCTTTAGAACTTTCTTAAGCTCCACCACTTCTTTGTCTGTTCCCCTATCCATATGAGAATAAGTCTTAACTGAAGAAACCAGATCGGAAATTCGTCGGGCAGAGTCTTCGATCTCTTCCACCATTTTCTCCGTAGTAAGAACATCCTCGATCCAGCCTAAAACCACAGATAAATATTCGTCTTCAACATGAGCAGAAACAAATTCAAGATCTTCAGTATTAAAGCAAAACTCAGCGAATGTCTCGGAATATTCAAAGCCCTCTTCTACTCCATGATCTTCCATCCAGTCTGTTAGTTCATCTTCAAGCGCCGTTCGTTCCATTAAGGATTGCTGATTTGAAGATCCACTTCCAGCTTTTTTAAACACCAAGTCATTCACGGCATCTACTTGATCGTTGGTAAGCTTGATATTCATCACGGCTTTGAGTTTATCCGGCGTTTGGGACAATCTTTTTTTGAGCTCAGTGGCTCCACGAACCATGGCAGAAGCCGGGTTATTCAATTCATGAGCTAATCCCGCAGAAAGTTTCCCCAGTGCTACCAGCTTTTCATTTTGCTGCTGTTGAGAGGTGAAGCTTCGAATTCTATCTGATAAACTGTGAACAAAAGCTTCGATCAGCTCATATCTTTTGGTGATCTCCACAAAGAGATCTTCATGAGTTTCAAGAATGGTAGTGTCTTCCATTACAACTAAATGAGCCAAAGTAGATTGCATTCTGGAAAATGGAAGACGTCCGGAAATATCTCCGGTCACAAAATCACCTATACTTGTAAACGAACTTCCTCTTGGAAGCTGAATTCTTATTCTACCATCCAGTATAATGAACATCTTATCAATTTCTGTACCCGGCTCCATGATCCTTTCATCAGTCATATAGGTACAGATTCTCGAGTTTTCTACCAGCCAGTCAAGTTGATCTACGGGCACATTTTCGAACTGTGGGAAGCTGTGTAATTTTTGAACTGCGAATTCTTTTAATGTACTCATAGTATTTCCTTATCGATGTAACAATATCTCCAATCTTCGCCGGATTCAACTGATCTGATTATCGGATGATCATTTCTCATATAGTGTTTTCTGGCATGCTTGTTCTTTGAAGAATCGCAACAACCCACATAACCGCAAGTCATGCACATTCGCAAATGAACCCATTCATCTTCTTGCTGAACACAAGTTTCGCATTCATGAGTAGTGGTCTCTGTAATTTTGATCATATTTTCATGTTCGCAAGACATATCAGCTTAATTTATGATTCGTGATAAAAGCCAATAACTCTTTGTAAGCTAGTTTGCCTTCATACTTGGTTTCGTTCATAAAAAAAGTGGGAGTATCATTTACGCCGTTTTTAACGCCGCTTCTGAAATCTTGCTGAACCCAACTCAAAAAAATGTGTGAATCCAGATCTACATGAAACTTTCTTCTATCCAGATCGAGTTCCTGAGCAAACTCTTCCAATCTTTCTCTGCTCAGATTCTGATTATCTGCAAACATAAGATCATGCATTTCCCAGAATTTTCCCTGATCACCGGCACATAAAGCTGCTTCAGCACACATTTCAGCATGGGGGTGCTTTTTCTTGATCGGAAAGTGTCGGAATATGAATTTCAGGTCTGCCTCTTCTTTCAAGAATTTTTGAACATATCTGTATCCCAACCGACTGTACGGACATTCATAATCTCCGTATTCGATCAGGATATTCTGTGAAGAAAGATTTCCTTTCGGGTATTCTTCATTTCTGATATTTAAGCTGTAATCACTCAAAAGAATTCATTTCAAAATTCAGCGACATTGAACCGTCAACTTCATCACTTATGCTTATTTCAGCAAGTTTTCTTCCGGCTTGTATCAGAGGTAAACAAACTGCATTTGCTCCGGCTTCTTTAAGCGCTTGATGCTCTTCATCCCTCATAGTAAGCGCATAAATATCTTCGGTAAATTTATTTTCACGGAGCATTTTAGTTGCCTGAATTTTTGTATCAGCATAAGGCATTGCAAGCATAATTGCCTTGACACTTGATAGATCTATGTTTTCCCACAACTCCGCATCCTGAGCATCTCCATAAACTACCCGACGTTTTTTTCCCAGATTATATTCGATCTGAGCAGGATCAGAATCCATTCCTGTTACTCTGTATTCTCTTTCCTTTAAATAATCGTAAGCTGAAGATCCCGCCTGCCCCATTCCAACTACCAAATATTCAGCACCTCCTAAACTGACTACCTGCTGTCCCGGATGTTTGACATTTCTTTCTAGCGGAATGAGTTTATGCTCAAATCTTTTCCATAAGCTGTTCGATTTAGCTGATAATGGAGCATTCACTGTGTATGAAACCGCTATCAGTAGTGCGAAAACTATGATCGTGGATTCCGGAATAAAGCCGGATGATGCCGCCACCATACCTGCGATCAGCGTAAACTCACTGAAGGAAGTCAATGTTAAAGTCACCATAAATGAATTTCTTGAACGAAGCTTGAACAGTATCAGCAGAAAGAAAAACAAAACTGCTTTGATCGGGAGAACAGCAAATAAAGCCCCGGCAAACAGAAGGTCGTTCATGTTCGGCAAGCCTGCCAACCCCACTTCTAAAAAGAAACCAACCAGAAATGCTTCTTTAAGTCCCCATAACTTTTCGGAAAGCTCATCCGATTCATGAGTTCCTGAAAGTAACGCCCCGGCTACAAGTGCTCCCAATTCGCTGGAAAGGCCAAGTACTTCAAACAGAGCGGCGCCCCCCATGGCAAGCAAGAGTCCATAAAGTAGCTGAAGATCTTCATGTCCGCTTGATGTAAGTAATTTGAAGAGAAGTGGTCTAAGAAGCGGCAATAAAAGCAGTCCAAAACTCCAAACAGATGGAATTCCACCTCCGGTTAAAGCTAAAACTGTAATTGCTACCAAGTCCTGAACGATTAAAATACCAATCGAAACACGAGCATGAAAAGCATTCAGTTCACCACGAGCTTCCAGTGTTTTTGCGGCTAAAACTGTACTTGAAAATCCGAGGAGTATCCCAATGATCAAACCTTCAATAGCAGAAAAACCGAAAGCCATTGCAATTACCAAAAAGATCCCTGCGCTTATCACAAGGTGAATAGTTCCCGCACCAAACACTTCCGGGCGGATAATATTTTTTATCCTTAGATGTAATCCAACCGTGAACAGAAGAAAAATAACGCCATAATGCCCGATCGTGTGCAGCATGCCATTTTCGTCTGACACACCAAAGGCTGACAGTACCACACCTGCTATCAAGTATCCGATTAAAGGAGGCAGTTTTAGTTGTTTAACAACCATACCTAAAACATAGGCAAGACCAAGCCAGAGAATTTCCATTAAAAATAATTAGAGATTTAAAATTCAAGATTAAAAATTAGTCAGAGCAAATTTTTAATCTTGAATCTTTAATTTTGAATTCAGCAACTGCTGAATATGCTGAATCTCGTCCTCGTTGACAAGGTGCCCCATCCCCGGATATATCTTTTTTGTGACATTTCCTCCCAATTTTTCAAACACTGCCTCTGTTTCATCTACTCTTTCTTTTGGGATATGAGGATCTATATTGCTGCAACCAAGAAATACCGGCGTTCCCTCCAAATCTCCGGAATAAACTGACGGATCAATATTATCGCCAATCAGACCTCCGCTTAATCCAATTACTCCGGCGTATTTTCCCGGATGTCTGGCAACAAATTCTGTAGCAAGACAAGCTCCCTGAGAAAATCCGAGAAGGAAGATGTTTTCTTTTGAAATTCCTTCTTTTTCTATTTGTAGTATTAAATTAGAAATAGCTTGCAAGCCTGAATTTAATCCCGGTTGATTTTTCTCTGTCGGGGCAAGGAATGAATACGGATACCAGGTAAACCCACTTGCCTGAGGCGCCATAAAAGTAATTTTATCATTCTTCTCAAATTCATTGCCAAGCCCGATAATACTTTCTGCACTTGCACCACGTCCATGAATCATGATCATGGCAAACTTTGCGTCGCTAAGATCAACTCCACCTGAAGCAGTTTTCTGGTCCTGATGAGGTCCTTTAAACGGGTTTTCTTTATCAACTCTGAATAATTTCATTACACTAGCTTTTAAATGCCCAAATCAGGTAGATTATCTTCGATAATTTTTCTTCTTGGCTCTAACCAAGGTGGAAGGATCAACGTTTCGCCGAGTTCTTCAAAATCTTCATCAACATCATATCCCGGACCATCGGATGCGATTTCGAACAAAACTCCACTTGGCTCACGAAAGTAAACAGACTTAAACCAGTGACGGTCTATAATCGGACTTGGATGTAATCCTTTCTCCACCACCTTTTCTCTGAGTTCAGCCAATTCTTCTTCATCTTTAGCACGAAAAGCAACATGATGCACGATTCCCCGTCCGCCTTTTCCTTGCTCATCATCCGATTCTTCTATGATCACATTGCTTCCTATTTGGGCATCTGTAGCAAATCTGGTCAGTTTCTCTTCTGATTCCTTCTCTTCAAATTTGAAAATATCTTTTAGTATATCTGCTGTAGCATCAGGATTAGCTACTTTCAGTCGTGTTGACCAAAAGCCTTGTATCGATGACTCTGTTGGAACAGTGGTCTCAAAAGCGCTCACTATTTCTTTGGGTTGATCGGAGAAAATCAGATCCAGTTCCAGTCCATCCGGATCCTGAAAACGAATTGCCGGATTTCCGAACACCTCAAAGATATCTGAGTGTTCAATATTCTCAGCATTCAATCTTTCTTTCCAAAAGTCTTCTGTTCCTTCCGGCACTTGGAAAGCTACATTTACAGATTCACCGCTTCCGGGAATTCCTTTGTGAGCTCGGGGCCACGGAAAGAAAGTTATACTCGACCCGGGATTAGCCGCTTCATTTCCATAAAACAGATGATAGGTAGATGGGTCGTCCTGATTGACGGACCTTTTAACCATTCTCATTCCCAATTTTTTGACATAAAAGTCGTAGTTCTCTGCAGGATCTCCTGCTAAAACTGAAATGTGATGTAAGCCTTTATTGTGTTTCATATTGCCTCTTTGTTTAAAACAATACAAATATATTAAATAGTTTAATATTAAACTAATTTTATCACTTCAACCACCTTAAAATATCCTTAGAACTGATTATATTTCATCAATCGTTCAAACTCTTTCGGCAAAGGAGCTTCAAAACTCATCTTTTGCTTCGTTTCAGGATGTGTACAAGAAAGTTTGGAGGCGTGTAGTAGCAACCTTCTTACACCTTTGGTTTTTTGACCGTACACATAATCACCGGCGATCGGACAACCTTTATCAGCGAGATGAACCCGAATTTGGTTTTTCCTTCCCGTAAGCAACTCTATTTCCAGCAAACTGAAATCAGAGTTTTCCTTAAGAACTTTATATTTCGTCTTTGCCAGCTTTCCTTCATCAGGATTATTTGTTGAGTATACTTTATGTATGCTGTTTTCTACTAAATACGAACTGAGAGTATCTTCCTTTTTTGACAGCGTTCCCACAACGACAGTATGATATGTCTTTGTAAAATCAGCCCAGTTGTCTTGCAGAAATCTTTTAGTTTGTTCTGATTTAGCGAAAATTAAAACACCGGATGTATCTCTGTCCAATCGGTGAACGATGTAAACTCTCTTCTTCGACTTACTGTTTCCCTTCTTCACATAATCATTCAACAAATAATGAGCGGTATTTACCGATTCTTTCTCATTCCCCATTGTTAACAAACCACTTGATTTATCGATCACAAGTATATCATGATCTTCATATAAAATGGTTAAACCTTTTGGGTGATAGCGCTTGGGAGACGACTTGAATTTTTTTGGCGTGGAGGGCATAAATAATAGAATCAGAGTATTAAAGAAGTAAGATAAATAAAAATACTGCCTTCTTTCTGCCTTATTGTTTCTAAAACCTACTCTGCAACCATTTCTCTTAAAACGTCAAGAACTTTGGCTTGAGTGGAGGTGTTTGCTGATCCTAGTTTTTTTATCAACCTTTGCTTGTCTACTGTTCTTATCTGATCTAAGACTATTTGTCCTTTCTTTTTTTGAAATGTCAGGTTTACACGGGAGGGATATTTTCGAATGACTGATGTAAGCGGAGCTATAATTACTGTTCTAATATTTCTATTCATTTCATCCGGAGAGATTACCAGACAAGGCCGGGTTTTCTTGATCTCTGAACCTTTGGTTGGGTCAAGAGAGATCAAATAGGTATCAAACCTGGAAATATCTTGCTTCTTTACCATTCCCATTCGGTTTCGTCCCAGTCATTACTTTTCTCTGTATCCTTCTTATCCAGAAGTTCATCATCATTATTATCTGCCATTTCTTTAAAAGAAGTATCCCATCCCACTCTTGGTTCCTGCACAGAGCGAAGCACAACCTCATTATCTCTGAGCAAAAGTTCAATCTCTCCTTTAAGCCCACTCTCTTCTATTATAGGCTTTGGAATCCTGACTCCTTGCGAGTTTCCAATCTTTATTAACTTTGTTTTCATAGCTGAAATGTTTTTCAGAATATACTTACAATGTAATTACATGACAAAAATTTTGAATTTATCCTGAATTTTTGATTTCATGCTATATGAAACGCCCAAAAGGAATTGACAAATCTGTTATTCAAAAGATCACTAAGCTTGGTGGTGATCTTGACAGAAAGCGTCATGTAGACTTTTTTATGTATTTCCCCACCGAAATTGATGCGGTAAATGCTGAGGTTGAACTAATAAACCTTCAGTTTGAAACATTCGTAAATAAATCACCTTTTGATAATAAGTGGTGTTGTAATGCTTCTAAAAATATGATTGTTTCCTCTGAAAGATTAGAAGACATTGGAGATTGGCTGGAGAAACTTGCTGAAAAGAACAATGGAAATTATGATGGATGGGGAACTGAAGTTTGATTTCCCTATTTTTGATGCTTTCCAAAATAATCCAACTGAATGAACATTTACGCCATAATAATCCTCGCTACCATTGCGGTGGATTTTGTACTCGATCTGATTTCCAATTATCTGAATCTGAAATCATTATCCAAAGAATTACCGGATGAATTTGAGGGTGTTTATGACGAAGAAACCTATGCCAAGTCTCAAGAATACACCAAAACCCAAACTCGGTTCGGGTTTATAACAGGTGGTTTTGATCTTGTTGTGCTTCTAGGCTTTTGGTTTTCAGGTGGATTTAATTGGCTTGATGAAATTGTACGAGCGTGGGGTTTTGGAGAACTGGTTACGGGATTACTTTACATCGCAGTATTGATGGTTGCCAAGTCAGTGATCTCTCTTCCATTCAGTATTTATTCTACTTTTGTGATCGAAGAACGATTCGGGTTCAACAAAACAACACCAAAAACCTTTGTTTTGGATCTCGTAAAAGGATTAGGGCTTGGGCTATTGATTGGTATGCCATTGCTTGCCGGAATTCTTGCCTTCTTTATGTACACAGGTGATCTGGCCTGGCTGTATGCATGGATCGCCATCACTCTTTTCTCTTTGGTGATGCAATATGTGGCGCCAACCTGGATCATGCCGTTGTTTAACAAATTTACTCCACTTGAAGAAGGAGAGCTACGAACAGCTATCGAAGAATACACCGATAAAGTTGACTTCCCGCTGCAAGGTTTGTTTGTGATAGATGGTTCAAAACGTTCAAGTAAATCCAATGCTTTCTTTACCGGGTTCGGAAAAAATAAGCGTATTGCTCTGTACGATACCTTGATCGAAAATCACACCAATGACGAGTTAGTTGCTGTACTTGCTCATGAAATTGGTCATTATAAAAAGAAACATATCATCAAGGGAATGATCACAAGTGTAGTTCAAACGGGAGCTATGCTGTTTGTACTTTCCATTTTCTTGCAAGCCGAAGGATTATTTGATGCTTTTTATATGGCTGAGATGTCTGTGTACGCCGGGCTCATTTTCTTCGGAATGCTGTACGCCCCGATTGATATGATCTTATCCATATTTATGCAGATATCCTCAAGAAAACACGAATACGAAGCGGATGAATTTGCAGCTACCACAACCGGCAAACCTGAGGATATGATCGCCACTCTGAAAAAGCTATCAAAAGACAACCTTTCTAATTTAACTCCACATCCTTTTTATGTATTCTTGAATTATTCGCACCCGCCGGCATTACAACGTATTTGGGCAATAAGAGAAAATTGACGATAGTTTAGTATATTATTCTACTAATTAAGCGAAAGATCATGGTTCAAATAATAAAGAAATCAGATTCGGTAAAATCTTCAAAGAAAAGGCTAATCAAAAAAAAGCACTCATCTGAAAATGAATTTGATGCAAAAAAATATTGTGGAGTAATAAACTGGGATATTGACGGAATAGAGTACCAAAGGGAAGTTAGAAAAGATCGCATTGAAACTGCTCGTTGATACAAATATTATTATTTATCATGCAAACGGTGATCAAACTCTTTCGAATTATTTAGACAAGAATCATATACATGTATCAGTTTTTTCAGAAATGGAACTTCTTTCATATTCTAAAATTACTGTTCAAGAAGAAATACTTCTTAAGGAATATTTGAATGCAGTTACAATTATTGGATTTACAGATCAGCTTAAGAATAGAGCCATTGAATTACGCCGAAAATTTAATTTAAAGTTACTTGACGCAATAATTGCAGCAACATCTTTAGAATATGGCTATACCTTTTTCACAGCAGATGAAGACTTTAGAAAAATAGATAATTTCGATTTTGTGTTGTATAAACGATGAGAAAGAACAAAAACATAGAAACTATAGCCATTCACGGATCGCTGGATCACTCTTCAGGATCAAGATCCGTAGTTCCTCCTATAGAAGTTTCCACGAATTTTGAACATGCTGAAACCGGACATCAGGATGGAGATTATTTATATACCAGACACAGCAACCCAAACCGCCTGCAACTGGAAAAAGTCCTCGCAGAATTAGAAGGAGGCGAAGCTTGTGCAGCATTTTCGTCCGGAATGGCAGCTATCGGAAGTGTATTTCAGGCAATGGAAGAAGGCTCTCATATCATCGTTCCGGAAGATGTGTATCATGGAACCCGAAAAACGTTGAATACTTTTGGTAAGCGGTGGAATCTGGAGTTTACATTCACTGATATGAGAGATCTGGAGCATGTTCAGAATAATATTCGTCCGAACACAAAACTGATCTACGCAGAAACTCCATCCAATCCGTTAATGCACATTACCGATCTTGAAAAAGTGTGTGCTTTGGCAAAAACCATCAACGCAAAAGTATGTGTAGATAATACCTGGCCATCTCCTTTAAATCTGAATCCAATTGAGTTTGGTGCTGACTTGGTGATGCACTCCACTACAAAATACTTAGCCGGACACAGCGATATTTTAGGTGGTGCTATTATTTCAGCGAAGCAGGATGAAATGTTTGATCGAATTCGAAGTATTCAACAAGGGCAGGGTGCTGTACCTTCTGCAAGAGATTGCTGGTTGCTTTGCAGAAGTATCAGAAGTTTTCCGTATCGAATGCGTGCCCATAATGAAAATGCTCAAAAACTCGCCGAATTCCTCTCCGATCATCCAAAAGTAAAAGAAGTCTATTATCCGGGATTAGAATCTCACCAGGGTTATGAAATCGCTCGGGCTCAAATGAGTGGATTTGGTGGAATGATCTCGTTTCTTTTTGACGGAACAGAACAAGAATCGCTTAAAGCAGTTGCTTCCTCCAAACTGATAACAAGAGCTACCAGCCTTGGCGGAATTGAGAGCACTTGGGAACACAGACGTTCCAGTGAAGGGGAGCAATCTCATTCTCCGAAAAATTTAATAAGACTAAGCGTTGGTTTAGAGCACCCGGATGATCTCATTGAAGATTTGAGACAGGCTTTAGATTAATCTGTGATATAATTTTTGAGCTCGATCCAAATGCAATCAGCTATTAATTTAGCACCTTGTTCATTCGGATGAGAATCTCCGGGAATCTTTATAGAGTTGTAATCTGAGTTTATTTCCGAGCTCACACATTCTGATGGATCGAAAAATCTCACTTTATCAGATAACTCTGCCGACCCTTCTTTAAGAGCATTATATAATCTCAATGTGTGGGCAGATACTGCAGTATCTGCACTCGGGAAAAACCCGGTTGTTGTAATCAATAGTTCACAATTATTCGAAACGCACCACTCATCCATCTTTTCGAAAATAGCTTTACCCAAACTCAGGGAATATTCCGATTCCAATGAAAAGTCTTCCATTTCGGGTATTAAAACTGATGAAGACTCTGTATCAAAATCATTTGTCAGATCCTCAAAATAAATGTTCCTCCAAAGCAGCTTAACTACAATATTGAACAGCTCCGACTTTCCTTGCAAATATCTGTACCAACCTTGCTTACCCAGACTTTGCATCGCCTCGCTTGGTTTCCAGCGTTGACTCTTTATCAAAGAATCTTTTTTAAGCACATAAATATTTTTAGAAAGAGCTCTTTCCAAATCGTGAATATTCATGAAGTATAAGATCACATCAGGATCAATATTCGCTCCGTTATATTCCAACCAGGCAGGCCAATCGGCTAATCCTGCTCCTCCAACACCTCCGTTCAAAATTTCAACAGAATCTGAACCCGCATTTTTAAGATGCTCATTAAGCAGATTGATATAAGAACTCTCTTCCTGAAGTAATAATCCAAAAGTAAATGAATCTCCCAGAGCAAGAATTTTTTTAGACCCTTCATTATTTATTGATACGTCCCTGAGCCTGTTTTCAGTAAACCTGTAATCAATTTTTATTTCTCCAAATTCCTGAAAGGCTTTTCCACCAGTTTGATTCATCATAAACCCATCAGGGTGCATTTCTAACCAGGTTACCATTTTATCCTGTGGAAGAATTATGCGCACAGCTAACTCTGCTACAAACAGGCTTATGACCAAGCTTACCAATACCAATAAAAAGTTCTGTGACCTACGTCTGTTTTTCATTACTACAAACTAAAAAAGAAACTCAACTTATCATGTATAAAATTTAAAATCATAAAAGCGCTTTTTTAACAATAAAAGGAACTATCTCCATTTTGAAGTAATTAGAATAATGTAGAACTTTACAGTCCTTTGCAAAAACAGCTAAAACCGCCGTTAAGGCATCAAATTAAAAGATTTTTATGGCTAAGGTAGAAGTAGTAATGCCCCAGATGGGCGAATCGGTAATGGAAGGAACAGTAATTGAGTGGAGCAAGTCTGTAGGTGATACTGTAGAAGTTGACGAAATACTGCTCGAAATTGCTACTGATAAGGTAGACAGTGAAGTTCCATCACCTGAAGCCGGAACACTTGTTGAGATCTTAGTTGAAGAAGGCGACACCATCGAAGTTGGTAAACCTATTGCCATTATCGAGACCGATGCCGATGCTGTTGGAGACACAAATTCATCTCCTGAACCAGAGGCAAAGGAAGAAACTAAAGAAGAAGAGCCTGAAGCGGAAGAAAAAGAAAGCGCACCTGCTGCCGAAGAATCAAACGCCGGTGGTGGAGATGATGGCGGAGAGCGTATCGAAGTAATGATGCCTCAAATGGGTGAGTCTGTTGTTGAAGCTACAGTAATTGGTTGGAATAAATCAGTTGGCGATGAAGTTGAAGAAGATGAAACACTTTTAGAGATATCTACTGACAAAGTAGACAGCGAAGTTCCTTCACCTGCTGCCGGAACACTTGTAGAAATTTTAGCAGAGGAAAATGACACCATCGAAGTGGGACAACCGATTGCAATCATTTCGACCGGTAAAGGAGCAAGTGCAGGATCATCGGCTCCGAAATCCGATTCCGGTTCTTCATCAGCAAAAAAAGAAGAAAAGAAATTATCTAAAGAAGAAATTGCAGCTACTACTCCGGATCAATTGATGCAAAGTAATGGATCAAGTGATTCTTCCGGAGGATCAGAACCACAAAGAATGGGAAGTGACGGAAGATTTTTCTCCCCACTTGTTCGCTCTATTGCTAAAGAAGAAGGAATTAGTCAAGAAGAACTGGAAAGCATTGACGGCTCTGGTCAGGGCGGAAGAGTTTCCAAGAAAGACATTCTTGGATATGTAGAAGATAAAAAGAACGGTAAGGTATCAGCACCGAAAACTTCTCAAAGCTCTGCAGGGCTAAGTAAACCAAGCAGCACTTCTAAGTCAAACGACGGATCTATTTCTGCCGGTCAATTGGATATCAAGTCTCCGTCAGGTGAAGTTGAGATCATCAAAATGGACCGCATGCGTAAGATGATCGCGGAGCATATGGTGAAATCAGTTCAGACTTCTGCCCACGTAACTACTTTTGCTGAGGTAGATGTTACCAACATGGTGAAGTGGAGAAACGCCAATAAGAATGCTTTCCAAAAGAAAACAGGACACAAACTCACGTTCACTCCTCTTTTTGTTGAAGCGATCATCAAAGCGATGTTGGAATTCCCATTAATTAACAGTTCTGTTAATGGAGATGAGATCCATGTTAAAAAGGACATTAACTTTGGTTTGGCTGTTGCTCTTGGAGAAGGCGGCGAAGGTGGATTGATCGTTCCTGTAATGAAAAAAGCACAACAAAAGAATTTGGTTGGACTTGCTGAAGCCGTAAATGAAGTTGCAACCAAAGCCAGAAGTAAAAAATTAAGTCCGGACGATCTTGTTGGAGGAACTATCACTTTAACTAACTACGGAAGTGTGGGTAATATCATGGGAACTCCGATCATCAATCAGCCGCAGGTTGCCATTATTGGTACAGGTGCAATTGAGAAAAAACCGGTTGTTCTGGAAACTGAAAACGGCGATGTAATTGCGATCAGACAAATGATGTACCTGTCAATGAGTTACGATCACAGAATTATTGACGGAGCACATGGTGGAGCATTCCTGAACCGAATTAAACAAATTCTTCAAGGATTTGATATGGATCGTGCGGTTTAATAAACCTGAGGGTATTTACGAAGAATCTTCACCGTTTATTAATTGTGCAGATTCTTCGCTATCGCTCTAAATGACCTTTAATTAAACGAGACGCTTAATCGCGTCTCGTTTTATGTTCAAATGAAAACAGCAGAATCCATACAAGAAATTCGGGAGCAGGTTAATAACCTGAAATCAAAGGGCAAGAAAGTAGCTTTTGTTCCTACTATGGGAGCGCTACATGATGGTCACCTTTCGCTGATCAGGATGGCACATAAACATGCTGATGCGATCGTTGTTTCTATTTATGTGAACCCTGAACAATTTGCTCCTCACGAAGATTTTGGAACTTACCCACGAACTATAGAGGCTGATCTGAAGCTTTGCAAAGAAGAAAACGTGGATGTTGTTTTTATGCCTGACACGGAAACCATGTACGGTTCAGGAAAAAAATATTTCAGTATTGATATTGAAGAACTGAATGTTCATTTAGATGGTGGCAGCCGCCCCGGTTATTTTCAGGGAATAGCACTGGTGGTGAACAAACTTTTCAATATTGTAAATCCTGATATAGCTGTATTTGGACAAAAAGACTATCAGCAGTTTCGCATCATCGAACAAATGGTAAAAGAGTTTAATCATCCTGTTGAACTATTGATGGCTCCAATCGGCCGGGCAGAGGATGGTTTGGCACTGAGCAGCAGGAATGCATATTTATCTCAAGAAGAAAGAGCTCTTGCACCGAGTTTATACAGAGCTTTAACTTATGTTGCTCAACAAATAGAGAATGGAGTAATGGAACCGGCTTTATTGATCTCGCATCAACAAGAAGAGCTGGAAGCAAAAGGCTTTGAGAATGATTACCTTTCCGTGTATTCATTAGACACTTTACAACCCGTTGACAAACTTTCCACTGAAAATAAGTACGTTTTAGCAATCGCTGCTTATTTGGGGAAAACCAGATTGATCGACAACTTAATATTGGAAATCTGAGGTTATAAGAATGCAAATAACCATGTTTAAATCGAAATTACATCAAATGGTAGTTACAGAAGCTAACCTTATGTATGAGGGAAGCATTACCATTGATCAGGACCTTTTGGACGCCGCCAATCTTCTACCGTACGAAAAAGTACAGGTTCTTAATATCACTAATGGCTCTCGTCTGGAAACATACACTATTCCCGGAGAGCGGGGCAGTCGTATTTGCTGTATGAACGGAGCAGCAGCCCGTCTAACACAGGTTAACGACAGAATTATTGTAATCAGTTATGCAAACATGACTCCGGAAGAAGCAAAATCTCACAAACCAACCGTGGTTATTGTTGATGAAAACAACGATCCTAAAAAGATCATAGATGAAACCAAATATGCTTCAGAATATGATCTGGAATCCGGAATGCTGGATAATACACTCCAATAGAAAGTGATCTTTACTCCTCAGCTCAATATTCGCAATTCAGTCACAGTTGATAAATGAAAATTCCATTTATCAATAATGTTCCAAAAGCTGAAAGTGTAATAGAAAGTTCTAAAGAAGGTCTTGGAACGTTTGGTGGTGTTTTTACTCCGTCTATTCTTACCATCTTAGGCGTGATCATGTACCTGCGCTTTGGCTGGGTAGTTGGTAATGTTGGGCTCATCGGAACACTTATAATAGTTACACTTTCCACCGCTATTACTTTTTTGACAGCTCTTTCCATTGCTTCCATTGCTACGGATCAACGTGTCAGAGGTGGAGGCGCTTACTATATGATCAGTCGTTCTTTAGGGATCGAATCCGGTGGGGCAATTGGAATTCCACTTTATATAGCTCAGGCATTATCTGTAGCTCTTTACACTGTTGGGTTTGCGGAAAGTGTTGTTCAGGTTTTTCCGAGCCTGAATTTTAAATTAGTAGGCATTGCCACTACAATTTTAGTTACGGTTCTGGCTTTGGTATCTGCCAAAACAGCTATCCGGGCACAGTATTTTATTATGTTCGGAATTGGCATTTCATTGCTTTCTCTCTTATTTGGTAAACCCATAGAACCAACAGAAATTGAACTTTGGGGTGCTGCCGAGAGAAACTCAGAACCTTTTTGGGTAGTCTTTGCTGTGTTTTTTCCGGCTGTAACCGGGATCATGGCAGGGGTAAATATGAGCGGTGATCTGAAAGAACCGGGAAAGTCAATTCCTATGGGGACATTTGCTGCGGTTGGAGTTGGTTATCTGATCTATATGGGACTTCCCATCATTTTAGCAAACAGAGCAGACGCTTTAACTTTGATTGAAAATCCTTTGATCATGCGCCAGATCTCGTATTGGGGCGATGCTATTTTGATCGGTGTTTGGGGGGCTACACTTTCCAGCGCTCTTGGAAGTATATTAGGCGCGCCCAGAGTGCTTCAGGCTTTAGCCCGGGATCGCGTTTTACCAAAATGGATGAATTTCCTCGGACAAGGTTCCGGCGATGATGACGCCCCGAGAATGGGAACCATTGTAACTTTAGGTTTAGCTTTGGCAGCCGTTTATTTCGGTGATCTTGATCTCATTGCTCCTGTTCTTACCATGTTTTTCCTTACTACTTATGGTGTCTTAAATATTACAGCAGGAATAGAGCGCATTCTTGGAAGTCCATCCTTCAGACCAAAGTTTAAAGTTCATTGGATCTTTTCTATAGTTGGTGCGATTGGTTGTATTGCCGTGATGTTTCTGATCAATGCCACTGCTACGATCATAGCTTTTATTTTTGTGTTAGCAATTTACTTCTGGCTTGAGCGAAGAGAACTGCAATCCACCTGGGGGGATGTGCGTCGTGGTATCTGGATGGCCATTACCCGCGCAGGTTTACTTAGAATACGTGTGGAAGAAGATTCAAAAACGTGGCGCCCAAACCCTTTGGTGCTTTCCGGAGCTCCAACTAAAAGATGGCATTTGATAGACCTGGCTTCCTCAATAACTCACAATCGTGGTTTGTTAACCGTATCAACAGTAATTACAAATGATAAGTTTTCTGTAGATCATCAGAATATAATTGAGGATAATATTCGTGAATTTCTTGCTAAAAGAGGAATTCAGGGATTAGTGAAAGTCCTTACCGCAGATGACCCGTTTAAAGGAGGAGAGCGTTTAGTTGAAGCGTACGGACTTGGAGCGTTGGTTCCCAATACGATCATTCTTGGTGACAGCGAAAATGAGGCTATTCGAAAAGATTACTGTCAAATGATCTCAACTTTTCATCGTCTTCAAAGAAACGTACTTATTGTACACGACGATAAACACAAAGGATTTGGCAAGAAAAAGAGAATTGATATCTGGTGGGGCGGTTTAAAAGGCAACGGTGGTTTGATGATGATCTTGGGTTACCTGTTGCAAAGCAGCAGAAGCTGGTATGATGCTGAAGTTTATCTTAAAATGGTGGTGAGCTCAGAAAAAGGAGCGGCCGATGCTCAAAAAAATCTTACTGAGATCAGTAAAAAGCTTCGGACCGGAGCTAAAGCTCAGGTTATCGTTTCGAATGGAAGATCATTTGACGAGATCCTTCACGAGTCTTCAAAAGAAACCGATCTGATTTTTATGGGTATGGCAGAACCCGACGAAAACTTCCTGAGCTATTATGGAGATATTCAAAAACGACTTAAAGGATTGCCTACTACTATTCTTGTATTGGCAGGCGAAGAAATTTCCTATGGAGAAGTCTTATACCAACAAGATGAGTTTCAGGAAGACTGATTGATAATTCCTGTAAAAGATCTCCAGTTGTAAAACTATTCTATTAGTAGGTTCGTCTAACTCTAAATTCGTATTATTAGGGAAATTCTAATACACATTATTATGCAAAAGAAATTTATTCTGCCAATTGCTCTCGTGCTTTCCGTAGTTATTTTATGGGTGGTTTTTGGAGGCAACAAAGATGAAACTACTGAACTTTACACTTCTCCTCGTCAAGGAGAATTTGTTGTTGAGGTTATAAGTACCGGAGAATTAAGAGCAAAAAATTCTACTGAAATTAAAGGACCTCAAGGGGTTAGAGATTTTCGTATTAATAATATGAAAATACAGCGCCTGATACCTGAAGGTTCAATTGTAAAGGAAGGAGATTTTGTAGCTGAATTAGATCGCTCACCAATTCTGGCCAAGATGCAGGACGCTCAACTCGAAGTTCAACAGGCACAATCTCAGGTAACCCAAGCTCAATTAGATAGTACACTTACGCTCTCACAAGCGCGAGACAATCTCATTAATCTTGAATATGCATTGGAAGAACGTCAAATAGCTGTTGACCAGTCTAAGTTTGAATCGCCTGCAGTTCAACGCCAGGCAGTGATAGAGTTAGATAAAGCAAAAAGGACTTTAGCTCAGGAAAAGAAAAACTATCAGACTAAAGTTAAACAGGCTGTAGCCAAGATAAGTGAAATTGAGGCTGAGCTTTCCAAAAAACAAAATGAGTTAAATAAGATCCGGGCTCTAATGACTGAGTTTACTGTTTATGCTCCGGATAAAGGAATGCTTATCTATAAAAGAAATTGGAACGGAAGTAAAATTACAGTTGGTGAAGAAGTAAGTGCATGGAACCCTATTGTGGCTGAACTTCCTGATTTTACCGTTATGGAATCTCTTACTTATGTAAATGAAATTGATATCCAGAAAGTAAAAGAAGGCCAGAAAGTAATTGTTGGACTTGATGCCGTACAGGGAAAAGTCCTTGACGGAACCGTTACAAGTGTAGCCAATATCGGAGAACAACGCCCGAACTCAGATTCAAAAGTGTACGAAGTTATTATTGAAATTGCAGGAACGGACAGTTTGCTGCGCCCGGCCATGACAACCAGTAATGAAATCCAGGTTGATAAAATAAACGATGCAATTTCAATCCCTTTAGAGACCATTCATGCACAGGATTCACTAAGTTTTGTTTTTCTTAAAGACGGACTTGGCTTTAGAATGCAACAAGTTGAGCTGGGGCTTATAAACGAAAATGAAGCCGTGATTCATAAAGGTGTTTCAATGGATGATCGCTTGTATCTGTCAATGCCTGAAGATACTTCGGGAGTTAACAAGACCTATCTGCAAGACGAAATCACATCCAACAATTAAAAGCCACTCAACGTGCTTCAAAAAATCCTTTATAATTTTGATATAGCCATAGAGGCAATTCGCAGAAATAAGCTGCGTGCTTTTCTTACTTCACTGGGAATAATCTTTGGTGTTGGATCTGTGATCGCAATGTTAGCGATAGGTACAGGAGCGCAGCAAGAAGTGCTTTCTCAAATGCAATTGCTTGGTACAAATAATGTGATCATTCAACCGGTAATTGAACAAGAAGAAGGTCAGGTTGATGAAGAAAACGCTACAGAAAATGCTAAAAGATTTTCACCAGGGTTAACACTGGAAGACCTCAGGAGCATCCAGGAAGTTTTACCTGAAATTGAGTTTGTAAGCCCAGAGATCGTTTACGAAACCAATTTTATTCGAAATGCCAGAATGAGAACCGGTAAGTTGGTTGGTGTGAATGATGATTACTTTGATATCAATAACTTCGAAATAATTGACGGCTCTAATTTTTCAGATGCTCAAATAGAAAACTCATCTCCCGTTTGCATTATTGGCTATGACGTTCGTGCTAAGTTTTTTGCCGGACAAGATCCAATTGGTAAAAAAATTAAAGTTGGTCACCTTTGGTTAACCGTTGTTGGGGTACTAAAAAAGAGAGAGTTGACTACTGAAAACATCGAAAGTTTGGGAATCAGAAATTACAATCTGGATATTTTTGCTCCGGCAACCACAGTGCTTCTTCGTTTTAAAAACCGTGCTCTTCTCACAAAGAAAGATCTAAGCGGCGGAAGCTCAACTGTTTTTTTTGGTGGCGGAATGATGGTTTCTTCCGGTGGTTCCAATAAAGGTGGCGATGGAAATTATAATCAGCTTGATAAGCTAATAGTTAGAGTGAGTGACACTAAATACAGTGTTCCTATAGCAGAAGTGCTTTCCAGAATGTTAAAACGTCGGCACAATGACGTTGTGGACTTTGAGATCATTGTTCCTGAACAACTGCTTCAACAAGAACAAAGAACCAAACGAATTTTTAATATTGTTCTTTCATCTATTGCGTCTATTTCTTTGATCGTGGGTGGAATTGGCATTATGAATATCATGCTGGCCTCTGTTGTTGAACGTTACCGTGAAATTGGAGTTCGAATGGCCGTTGGAGCACAAAAGAAAGATATTGAACTGCAGTTTTTGACAGAAGCTTTAACCATAAGCATTACCGGTGGTATTTTGGGTATTATTCTCGGAATGTTGTTCAGCTTTGCTATTGAAGCCACTGCTGATATCGCCACCATAGTTACCCCTATTTCAATTTTCATCTCATTTGGTGTAGCACTTTTAATCGGAGTTGTCTTCGGATTTTTCCCTGCTAAACGTGCCGCTCAACAAGATCCAGTACACGCATTAAGACATGAATAAAAGATTTTTCCTTCCATTTTTAGCTCTGATTATATTCGGAACGACTCAACTATTTGGCCAAACTACCAGAACCTTGTCTCTCGAAGAAAGTATAGAGATAGCAAAAGACAACAGTCCTCTTTCCAGAGCTGCAACCTTTAGTTTAATTGCTTCAAAATGGAGATATAAATCATTCAGAGCTGATCTATTGCCGGGATTTACACTTTCCGGAGATGCCCCTAATTTCAGTAATCAAATCTTTGCAAATGTACAGGATGATGGTACAGTTGTTTTTTCCAGAAGAACACAGTCCGAAGCTTCTATAAATTTTTCAGCCAGTCAAAATATTTTGCCAACCGGAGGAAATCTTTCCCTTTCAACCGGCATAACTCGCCTTGGAATCTTCAATGGCGAGAATACATATGCATGGCAGAGTACTCCTTTAATAGCAAGTTATACTCAACCTCTTTTTCAGTTCAATAACCTGAAATGGAGGAACAAGATTGAACCCCTTCGCTTCAAGATTGCTGAAAAGCAATTTGTAGAAGATCTCGAAGATCTTTCTTTTACGGTAACTCAAAGCTTTTTTGACGTATTGATCTCTAAGATCAATGTTGAAATTGCAGAGTTCAATGTTACAGTTAATGATTCTATCTACAACATTTCTAAAGGCAGGTATGAAGTGGGAAGCCTTGCTGAAAATGACCTTCTTCAAACAGAACTTGCATATAGAAACGCCGAAACTTCGTTAACGAATGCGAAGTTGAACTATCAACGAGTTGCAGAAAACTTCAAAGCTCTTCTTGGTATAGATAACAACGTAACACTTGAAGTAAAAGCCCCTAGAACTGCGCCCGATATAAATCTAGACTTTGATAAAGCGTTAGAACTTGCCTTAGAAAATAATAGCCAATCTCTTCAATTTCGACTAGACGAAATACAGGCAAATCAAGCTTACGATCAGGCAAAGAAAAGTGCTGGATTTTCAGCCACTTTGAGAGCGGATTATGGATTAAACCAGACCTCAACTGAGTTTGAAGATTTATACACAAACCCTGACAACAGACAGTTTTTTAATGTTGGTTTTCAAATCCCGATCTTTAACTGGGGTAAAAATGTTGCCCAGATAAAGTCTGCCCGCAATCAACAACTGGCTACTGCAAACAATATTGAATATCAACGATTACAGTTTGAGCTAAGCGTTAGAAGTACCGTTCGGGAATTTGAGTTGCTTAAAGGTCAGGTTGAGCTGGCTGAAATATCGGATAACATTGCAGAACGTCGTTATGAGGTCTCAAAAAACAGATATTTGATTGGAAAAATTGACATCACGAATCTTTTTATCGCTCAAAATGAAAAAGACAGTGCCCGAAGAAACTATATTCAGGCATTAAGAAATTACTGGACAGGATACTATAATCTTCGCCGATTGACCTTATATGATTTTGCTCAGGACTCTCCTATCTATCATGAAATAGATTTATAAGTATAAATTACGATTCAGGTTTTAGTACTTCTTTAGTATTCCCTACATTTAGGGATTAACTAACTACCAAATCTGATTTATGAAATACTTATCAGTTATAATTTTTACAGGGTTTCTTCTGGCTTGTTCAACCCCTACTCAGAAATTCACAGCCCTTCCTGAAGGAGTACAAACCGTTTCATTATTAGGAGACACATTAGAAACTAACTCCTCTATGTTACAACAGGAACTCGCTGAACGAATCGACTCTTTGATACTACTGGAAAGATCAAGAGACGCTGAAACCGAAGCTGTGATCTGGGAAGCCCGATATTTAGGATATAATGGAGAATACAGAAAAGCTGTTGATCTGTTATCCAAAAGAATTGAGCAAGATTCTAAGAATCCTGCCTTATATCGACACCGAGGACATCGCTATATCTCTCTTCGTGCTTTTGATGACGCAATCAAAGATTTGGAAAAAGCTGCTGAACTCATCAAAGGAACTGAAGATGTTGTTGAGCAAGACGGTCTTCCTAATGAAATGAACAGCCCGACAAGTAGTTTACATACCAACATTTGGTACCATTTAGGACTGGCTTATTACTTAACCAATGATTTCGAAAAAGCCCAAAAAGCATATGTAGAATGCATCAATGCAAGCACCAATGATGATATGATGATAGCTGCCCTTTATTGGTATTACATGAGCCTGAGAAGAGACGGGCAAGACGAGTTTGCCGGAAAAGTTATTGACCCTGTCCGTTCAGAGATGAACATCATTGAAAACGACAGTTACCATAAACTGCTTTTAGTGTTTAAAGGTGAGTTTGATCCCAATGCTTTATTGGATACAGAAACAGATGCTTTAAGCAACGCAACTGCCGGTTACGGAATTGGGAACTGGCATTATATCAATGGCAGAAAAGACAGAGCAATGGAAATCTGGCAGAATGTTTATGACGCCGGGAACTGGTCTGCATTCGGGTTTATAGCAAGTGAAGCGGAGCTTGCGGGAGAATAGGGTATTTATCCACACGCGATAAAAATCGAATAACTACCTTTGGAAATAACTCTAATGAGTTCAGGGTTTTCATTATCCAGAAAAACTTTAGGATTAATTAAATCATAATAATATCCGCTGCCTTCACTTTTTTCTCTTTCAAGAATGTATGATTTCAATGACGCCAATATGGTTTTTGATTGAGTTTGATAGTCATAAGAGATCAAATCATAATCTTGGTTGACATAAAAAAGCAGATCATTATTTTCATCGATGGCCAGTGAATTTATTGAGTTATTATCACTTAAATTTTCAACTTTTTTAGATTGTAACTCAAAAAATGAAACTCCGCCATCTATGTTTTTGAAGAGTATATACCCATCGTTTTCAAATATTTCAGGCAATGTTCCTTCTGCAATTTTCTCGGTATTCCCATCTTCTTGTACAAAATAGATCGTATCATTTTTTGAATACACAAAAACGTTCGATGAGTTTGAATGATCAAAATCAAGACCTTCTATTGTGCTTTCAACAGAACCATAACTTGCAATTAAGGTAACGTTACTATCTGTGCGTTTATATTGTTCTATTTCCTGATAGAAAACAAAGTCATTTATAACAGCCTCTGAGGAATCCGTCACCACTTCTCGGGTTTGATGGCTGACCTGGAAAAATACGGTTTCTTGTTCTGAAGAGGGTTTATAAATTCTTGAAATCTTATATCTGTTTTTACTAATAAAATTTGCAGATCGAACTTCTAAGGTATCAATAGAAACGGGCTTAAAACTATAAGCGCTTTCATCAAGTTTTATCTCAACCAATAATGAAAGCCCCTCCTGAGCTGTTACATCAGTGTCAGAATATGAATTGCTTACTTCAAGAGGCTCAGTAATAGTGCAGAGCAAAGCTCTTTTACTATTCATTGTTTCACATTCTTGATATGTCTCAGGAATTTCAAAGATGTTTTTAGAATTGAGATCAAAAACCCAATTGTTATTAATTATCAATCCATTTTTTGATTCGTAATCTAAATCTGTGGAATTATCTCTTGAGTAATAATGATTATGATCAGAAGTTTTCAGGATTTCATTCCAATATGAATTAGACACATCAATTTTAAGTTCTAAAACAATTGATTCGGTTCCGTAATCTTCATAATCAGGACAGCCGCATGAGTACACAAACAAAAGTGAAACCGAAATAAATATTATAAGAGCTGCTCTGCTGTTAATCACAATACCTTGCCTCTTTGTAATTAACTAAAAATATAAATTCAGAATCGTTAATATAAGCTGGTCGACTTACAGTAATGTATGTTCTGTCTTTATTTTTAGTAGAAAATATTTTTTCAAGATCGAATATAGTTTCAACTTTACCCTCTTCTTCTCCACTCAGGCTCAATTCCTCAAACTTTAGCCTTTGAATCTCATTATCCCATTCTATAATTGGATATAAAAGCTTATCTGAATTAGCTGAAAAGTCAGATTTATTTTTTAATGAATAACTATTATATGCAGAATAGATTTGCAGGTCTTCCTCAATGTTAGTGTCCGAATTATATAATGAGAGTCCGTTATTGCCATAGTAAGAGAAAAGAATTCCATTCGGAGAAACGGTTGGAGCACGTCTGTTTTCAATAGTTTTCATTTCTCCTGTTACCAAATTCACAACAACCACATTGTTTTGCTCTTGAAACACTAACCTTTCCTGATTTGCTGAAAAAAAGAGATTATCAATATTGTCATATTGTTGAGAATTATCACCAAGCTCGATCAAGACTTCTTTAACTTCAGAAGTGTGCTCATCCATTAGCACTATTTTTCTACTAAAATAAAAGCTATTCACGTAGAAGTTATTCTCAGCACTATCTGCTGAAACAATCTTTATTTCTTCATCCAGAAAAGCAATTATACCCTCCTTATTATTAAGAAACGATTTAACAGGAAATCTTAACTTAGGTATTACAACTTTATTCTTGTCATCTCTGAATGCCTTTAATGATAAAACAGGTTTATTTAGTTGCCCTGATTCTCCCATCCCTAATATACTTGACTCTAACGCATTGACAGGAAATGAAATGGAATCTGAATAACTAAAGGTGCCATAATTCGAATTAGTTATCAGCAAATCATTCATGGATGAGTTCGGGCTCACTAAAATCTCTTCAGAATTATACCGATCTGGCTCAAGTGATTCGCTTATTTCTAAAGACTTCAAATCTAAAATGTAACTTCTTTCTGCAGATTTCAGGAGTAATTTATCGTTCGAAAGTTGTTCGGTTGTATAATCGTCTATACCATAAGAAACAGTCTTATTTTCTTCGTCTAGATCTTTAATCTCAAACTTAGAGGTCTCCGAATTAACCAGTACTATATAGTTAAAATCGTTATTTAGCTCTGTACAATTCTCAAAAATATCTCCACAACCGGCAAATAAAATTGTCAGTAAACAAAAACCAATATGTATAAGCTTAGTAAGAATTCCTGATAGTTGATTTAGCAGGTAATATATTGTTATTAATTAAAAAACAAAGCGTTACCAAATAACAGCTTACCATTATGCCAAAAACCTCTGTAAAGTGGATTATCTATCATATAGACCACTTTTCCACTGCCCATGTTCTGCACTCCGAATGAAAGCGTGTTTTCAAGATTTTCTTTTGCATCGGCCCCTACAAAACCACTCCTTACAGCACCGGCTTTGGCCGCTCCTACATTCCAGCCATTTTCTAAATACTCATAACCTGCAGAACCAAGTTTTAGCGACATATAGGTTTCGCCATACCCAAAAGCTAAAGGGTGTGTATTATCCATGGTTAATTCAAAAATGGAACCTGCGTTTAGACGAGATGCGGATGCCCTGCCTGATTCACCATACTTTTTCAATTTATCATTCGGATCTTCGTCTTTCTTATCGTCATCGTTGTCTGAAGATTTTCTTTTAAGATTGAATCCATCTTTACCGGCTAAAAACCCGTTTGCTCCTTCAACTGCGATCAAGGTTCCTCCCCCTCTTATCCACTCCTTCAGATCATTGAGTCCGTCTTCATCGAAAGTTCTTCCGTAAGATCCTGAAGGCATGATCATAACGTCATATTCATGCCAGTCTATATATCCAATATCATCTCTGTTGATAAGATTTACCGGGTAATCGATCTGTTGATCAAAATAATGCCAGATATGACCTACCATATTTGAGCTTGTTCCTTCACCCGCTATTAAACCAACTTTCGGAGCGGTTAAAAACTTTACTGAAGATGATCCGAAGTCTTTTCCTGAGTTTACAAATCCGGTGGCAACAGGAGTTATAAATCGGCCAAGTTCATCTGCTGTTTTCTTTACGATCTCATCAAAATCATCGCCCAATTTTTCATTGCCGTTTCTTGTAATAACAAGCGTTCCTGCTTCATACTTATTTCCATTCATCGTAAAAGGTTGTTCAGCATAGCGAGCGTTTATTCCTTTTTTAAGAAGCGCTGCCAAATATTTCAGATCATTTAAAGAATTCCACTTGGCCAGATATGCGTATGGTTTATTCACATTTGCCGACACCATTCCTGTTGTTCTGCTGGAAACAGGCTGTTGGTTAACATTTCCTTTAACAGCAAAACCTTCCAGTCCATAAGCATAATGAGTTTCCCAAGCTGTGATGTCATAGGTTAGAGAATCTTCCAATTCAGGTTTTGGCTCGAATAAAACTCTTACCAAAGTTCCCTGAGGCTGAAAAGTACTTATTACATAATCACCTTCTTCGATATTTACTCTGCCTGTTTCACCTGTTGAATAATCATAACCCTCCATTCGGGAGTTACTTGCTGCTTCTCCAAACTGGATATTTTGCTTGATCAAATATTGCAGTAAACTCGCAACTTTATCAGGATTGCTGGATTTCTTAACTATGAATGTCTTGTATTCCCCTGCACCATTTTCTCTTGTTTGCTGAAAATAGTTCGAAAATTCATCTACAACTCTTTCCTTGTTTTGAGCAGTAATCTCCACGGTAGAAAGACCTGTGGTTGAATGATGAGTCAATCTGTCCCAAAGTCTTAACGTATCTCCTTCAGCTGTTCTAACTCCAAGCCCACCTCTGCTATGGCCCGCTTGTTCGTAGGTCATTCCAATAGCGCCGTTAAATGTTGGCCAGGTATCACCGTAACTAGGGTAGAACAAATCAAAAAACTCTTTAGTGAAATACAGCCAGTTTTCCTGATCAAAATATTTTGCATGATTTTTACCGATCATCGTTTGATACTCACTTTGCCAATCGGTAATAGCGGTATGATATGGTCTGGCAGCAGGAGCAAAATAATACGGACTGTTGAAACCCTGCTCATGAAAATCTACATGTACATGAGGCATCCAGGAAAGATAAGTTTGAATTCTGTACTGAGTTTCTACCTGTGTTTGCCAAGCCCAATCTCTGTTCAGATCAAAATAGTAGTGATTGGTTCTCCCTCCCGGCCACGGCTCGCTATGCTCACGGGATTCCGGATTTACATTGGGTTCTTTGCCTGTAACAGATTTATTCCAGTATACATATCGGTCTCTTCCATCAGGATTGATCATCGGGTCCATCACAACCATTACATCATTCAGCCAGTTACTCTTTTCTGTGATCAACTTATAGATCGTATTTAAAGCTGCTTCGCTGGATGATGTTTCATTCCCATGAACGTTGTAGCTTAACCAAACTATGGGTGTTTTATCGGCTGATGGTTCTCCATCCAAAAAGCCAACTCGTTTCAAATTATTTGTTCTTATCTCCTCAGAGCGATTCTGATTTTCAACAGAAGAAACGGTTACTATTATAAGCTCTCTTCCTTCGTAGGTTTCGCCATATTTTTCGATTTCGACCATATCAGAATTCTCAGCCACATGCTGAAAATATGCATAAACTTTATGATGTGGGGTCCATTGTTCTCCAAGCTCGTATCCCAAAAATTCTGCAGGAGATCGTAGCTGTGCAAATGCAGAGGTAGATAAAATTAATAGAAATATGAAGGATTTTAGAATTCGGTTCATGTCTGTAAATTTAAATTTAGTGAGAATTTGCAGTGAGCTAACCAATTTTGCAGTTAAATTTTATTTAAGATGGATTTTACAGTTTACTTTTCCTTTGAACAACTCTTTTGAATAACTTTTACGGAAATCTTAATACAATCAGTAATTATGCTTTTACGATCAGCCCTTATCTTTTTCTTCTTTTCGGGATTTAGCCCTGAAATAATAATGCGACATGATGTAGACGAATCCGAATACATTGCTTTAGCTGAAAATTATGCCGGCTCTGCGATCAGGCTTAATGCAGGATGCGGAACTTTCATTCTTCCGAATGTGATCATTACTGCAGCTCATGTTGCTTCTGTTCCACAAATTGGAGATGATGTGACCGTTGATGGAATTAAATACGATATTAAAAAGATCATTAATCATCCGGAATTCGATATGAGCAGAAGCATTGCCAACGACATCGCCATCATTATTCTGGAAGAAGATGTTCCCGGTGTTGAGCTGGCAAAACTCTATTACAATAATGACGAAGTTGGCAAGGAGATCATTTTTGCAGGAACAGGATGGGCAGGCACCGGCGATAAAGGAATGGTTGAAGGCTCGATCAACAAAGACCGGAAAATGCGCGCTGCTCAGAACAGAGTAGATGGAGCTCGAGACGACGGTTTTATTCGGTTTACGTTTGATGCTCCTGATTCAGAAGATGCATTGCCGTTAGAAGGGATCAGCGGACCGGGTGATAGCGGAGGACCGGCTCTCTGGTTTGATAGCGAACAGGCATATATAATTGGTGTAAGCTCACATCAAAATGGCAGAGGAATGGGAAAACCGGAAGGCGTGTATAATGTGTATGAATTCTACACAAGAGTTTCTGAATTTACAGATTGGATTGAGACCGAATTAAAAAACAACGATATTGATCTGAACCAATAGTCAGTCACTAAAACGCCATATCGCAAAAGCTATAAAACAAATTTTGTGTTTTTGTGCTTCCGTGGCAAAAGAAATTGAAAGATATGCCCAGCAATCAAGACATCGCCTCCAAACTCAGAGAAGTTTTCCAACTCATGCAATTGGCAGGAGAGAATCGCTTTAAGGCCATCGCCTTTGACAAAGCTGCTCTCACTGTGGATGGAATGAGCGAAGATATCAACGAGTACATCAACAATAAGAACCTGACTGATATTAAAGGAATCGGAAAATCCATTGCTGAAGATATTTACGCTTACGATGAAACTGGAAAAATGCCGGTACTGGAAGCTTTTCGTGAAAAGATTCCGCCGGGACTTTTGAAATGGACTGAAATTTCAGGATTGGGTCCAAAGAACATCCTCAAAATTCATGAGACCTTTGGCATTACTGAAATTGAAGAATTGAAGGAACTGATCAATAACGGTGAACTTGCAAAACTACCGGGATTAGGTGGAAAATCAGCAGAGAAAATTCAGAAGTCTATCGAATGGATGGAAAAATATGATGAGCGATGCCGACTGGATGAAGCTCAAAAAATTGCTGATGATATTTTTGCCAGCTTAAAAGATCTGGAAGGAGTTCAACAAATTGAAGTGGCTGGGTCGCTGCGTCGGTCCAAAGAAACCATCGGGGATATTGATATTCTGATTGCCGCGGATGAAAAGCATATCCCGGGATTATTCGAAGTATTCACCAATCACGGAAGAGTAACAGAGATACTTGGAAAAGGAGATACCAAAAGCTCTGTTCGAACTACAGATGGGCGACAGGTTGATCTTCGGATCGTTAAACCGGAAAACTTTGCCGCTGCTTTGATGTACTTCACCGGAAGTAAGGAACATAATGTAGAGCTGCGATCTCGTGCCAGAAATAAAGGGATGAGTTTGAATGAATATGGTTTATATAAGCTCAAAGAAGACGGTGAAACCAATTGGGAGGCTCCTCAGGAATTCAAAACCGAATCGGATATCTATAAATTATTAGATCTGAATTTTGTGCCTCCGGAATTACGTGAAGATCGTGGTGAATTTGAGATCTTTGAAACTCATAAAGAGATCGACCTTGTAACGGACGATGATATTCGTGGAGTAATCCATGCTCACAGTACCTGGAGTGATGGGAAGTTTTCCATCAAAGAAATGGCGGAAGCCTGTATAGAAAGAGGTTATGAATATTTAGGAATTACTGATCACTCCCAAACAGCAGCTTACGCCGGTGGATTAAAACCGGATGAAGTAAAGCAACAATGGGATGAAATTGATGCATTGAACGAAGGGTTTAAATCGTCAGGGACAAACTTTGTGATCTTTAAAGGAATCGAATCTGATATTCTGGCCGATGGAAGTCTGGATTATGAAGATGATATTCTGGAAGGATTTGATTTTATAATCGCTTCCGTTCATCAATCGTTAGAAATGCCCGAAAAGAAAATGATGGAGCGGTTTAGAAATGCGATCAAAAATCCATACACACGAATGATCGGTCATCCAACCGGACGATTACTTCTTAAAAGAGAAGAAAGTAAGATCGACCTGAACGAATTGGTTGCCTTGGCAGCAGAGCATAACACTGCTATCGAGATCAATGCCAATCCCCGACGATTAGACTTAGACTGGAAGTTCGGAAACAAAGCCAAAGAAGTTGGGTTGATGACTTCTGTAAATCCCGATGCTCACACTATTGATGGCATCGACCTGATGAAATATGGAACCCGAATTGCCCGCAAAGGTAAATACGAAAAAGAACGTGTCCTGAATACAAAAAGCGCTGAAGAAGTACTGAATTTTTTCCAGGCGAAATAAACCACTATTGATTTATTTTTCTAACCGTGGCAGTTATTAATTGTCGATTGAAACAGGAAACTTCTGTAATAATCCTTCTTCTTGCATGATCTTTTCGATGCTTTCAATATCTCGTGGTAGGTAGTCGCTTATTACCTCTACGCCATTTTTTGTAACCACTATCATATCTTCAAGCCTGATGTATATCTTTTCTTCAGGCACTCTGAATTGTGGTTCTATAACAAAAACCATTCCTTCCTCTAACGGTGCACTGTAATCTCCTACATCATGAACCGACATACCAACACCATGCCCAAGTGACATTCTTGGGCTTTTAGATCTCTCTTTGTATGAATTAACAAATTCTGTAGCACGGGTTTTAAAAAGCGGTTTAGAAAAAGTTGTTGTTTCAAGAATATTATCCATTTCAACCACAGCTTTTTTCATTACTTCCTGTGGCGTTAAACCGATCTTTATATTCTTCAAAATAGCCTCATAAATTCTCAAATAGAAAGTGTACAATTCTCTCTGAACCGGATTAAAAATCCCGTTTGCAGGCCACATCCGTCCCAGATCACTGGAATAATATCTGTCATAGGCACCGTAATCCATTAAGATCATATCTCCATCTTTTGCGGCTCTAACGCTTCCGTGATAATGATTCATATAAGCGTCCGGACCAAAATGGATAAGAGCATAGTAGGCAGGTCCCTGAATATTCTGAGTCCAGTATATATAGTTTGCAACTCCTTCAAGTTCATAAGGCTTAATTCCAACTTCTGTTGACCTCATTGATTCCATGATCACTTCTGCCTGCAATCTTGTAGATCTTCTAATCAGCTCTATTTCCTTAGGGCTTTTGATCTTTCTCAGCTCATCAATAACAGGGTCTAGATCATTTACAGCCAGATCAGATGACGCCTTTTTTAGTTCGTTTATAAAATTCTCATGTCTAGCAGGTCTTGTATCCAAAGGGTTTTCTTTAACATCATTCAAAGCGCGTCTTGCCATGCCTCTGGTCATTCCCAAACCTTCGTACGGACTGAAAGGAGTATATATATTTTCTATCTGCTTGTTGTCGTTGTAAGATTTTAAATGCTCTTTTAAAGTAGAATAAGACCCAACAGCCTCAATTCCGGATAACTCTTTCACTAGCTCTGCATCTTCAAATGAAAGTATTTTTCCCTCTCCATATTCGCGCCCGCTTTTTCGATCGTACAAATATATCGTGGCTGTTCTGCTGCTTCCATCCAAAATCAGATATGCATCAGGAGACTCCATTCCGGACAAATAATAAAACTCATTGTACTGTCTGAAGTGATGATACCCCTCAGGACTTGGTGCCCCCTGAAGCACAGCTATAGAACTTTCTCCGATTTCATCATAGACCTTTGCTCTTCTTTCTGCAAACTCCTCCGGACCAAAGTGTTCCGTGAAAAGCGGTCTGTCTTCATCTTTTGTAGAAGAATGCCAGGTATCTTGTGCCTGAGCATTTGTTTGAATAACGAAACCCAAAATAATAGTTATACAGAACGAAACGGCTGGAACAGCCTTGGAATAAAAGGGTGATTTCATAATAATAAACCCGGAGTTAGTTTTCTTTTTTAATAATAAGATGAGGCATTGTAATTAAAATCTAATAATAAGCAAAGCCATACGGGTTAGTATTCAATTCTGTTCCCCAGCAAATACCCGTACGGTTTCAGTTCTTCAATTTGCTCAAAGATCACACGAAGAATTCCAATCAGCGGCACAAAAAGGATCATTCCGGAAATTCCCCATAGTTCTCCACCAATGATCAACGCCAACATTGCCATAAAAGGATTTATAGCCACTTTGGACCCCACAATTCTTGGAGTGATGAAGTTGCCCTCCAGAAACTGAACCGTTCCGAAAACAGCAATCACTAATAATGGTGTCAGTAAAGAATCTCCCAACAAAAATGCGAATAATAGCGGCGGCAACGCTCCGATAATAATGCCGATATAAGGAATTACGGCAAGTAATGACGCAAACACTCCAAAGAAAATGGCATGTTCTAACCCGATCAACAATAAACCGGTGGTATTCAACACTGCCAGAATACCTATTACGGTAAGCATGCCAACCAGATAGTTTTGGGTGACCTCCTGTACATTATCCAGCACACCATCGATCATAGAATTGCCTTCTTTACGTTCAAACAACTTCCTGAAAAAGGTTTGGTACATCTCTTTGTAATACAGCATAAAGAAAATGAATATGGGGAGCAGCGACATCAGCGTGAAAGCACTGGTGGTTGCGCTTACAACAGAACCCAGATATTGTCCGCTTTTATCGATCAGGTTGCTGAGACCTTGTTCTAAGTAATCGGTTCGCTCTTCTTCCGAAATACCTACTGTTTCTTCTAAGAATTGAACACCTTCAGCAGTAACAGATTTGAGTCTATCAGTTACTTCCGGGATTCGCTCAGAAAATTGAACGAATTGTGCTGAGATCAAAGTCACAATTCCACTGAATACGATTACAACAAGCAATAAAGTCAAGATAATGCTGAAAGCCCTTCCCAGCTTCCAGCTTTCCAGCTTGTTGACAATCGGATTTAACAGCATCGAAATAAAGGCTGCAAAAGCCAGAGGCATCAGAATGAATTTTCCGTAGCTCAAAATTACAAACAGAAGTGATAATCCTATTAAAGTAACCGAGGACTTCAGCCAAAAAGGATGTTTATCTTTTGAAGCAGGTGCGGGTGAGTGGTGTTTCATTTAGATAAGATATTGAGAATTTCTTAGTGATTTCTTGCATAGCACTATCATGATCATGAAAATCCATATTTTGCACATGGTTTACAAACAGAGATTTCTTCGAATTATCTTCCTAACCGTCCTGAGGTTGGTTCTCCAAAGAAAACTTAAGCCTAAAACTCGTATCTCCATATTCCGAATGCAAATCCAGATTGCCCCGAAGTTGCTTAGTCAGGGTTTTAATTAATTTCATACCCAGACTTTTGGAGTCTTTGCCTGGTTTTTCAAGATTGGAAAATCCCACACCGTTATCTTTTATTTCCAAAAAGTACTCATCACCTGTTTTGTTCAGGCTCAAACTAACAGTCCCCTCATTCAATTCCTTAAATGCATGCTTATAAGAATTCACTATTATTTCGTTTATAAGCAAACCTAAAGGAATAGCTTTTTGAATCGGAAGACTTATTTTATCACAATCATGAACAATATTTATCTCTTTATCAGGAGTTTTTAGAGTTGCTTCAAGGGAATGACAAAGCCGATCCAAATATTCTGAAAATTCAACATTAGCAAAGTCTTCCGTTTGGTATAATGTTTCGTGCACAAAACCCATCGACTTAATTCTGGATTTGGCATCATCAAGTACTTTTATGATTCCAGGATCAGTATTCCTCATTCGCTGCAGATCAAGTAGTGCAATTACAACTGCGAGATTATTCTTCACTCTGTGATGGATCTCGTTCAGCAAGGTTTCCTTTTCAGAAAGAGACTCTTTTAAACGTTCTTCAGCAATAGTAAGAGATCCCGTCCGCTCTTCTACTTTCTTTTTTAATTCCGTATTCCAGCTGGTAATTACAAACACAGCCCCAATCCCCACACAAAATACGATCCAAATAGAAACCCAAGTAATGATACCGAATGACTCTATCGAACTTATAATTGCTTCACTGGTCAGGGTTTTCATTGTGTGTACCTGTTCTGCGATCCTCTTTTTGGCGAGATAATCACCTGAAAAGATAAAAACCGAGATCACAACTGTTATCAAAATAACTGTGCTGTAGATCCATTTTGTAGAAACTTCTTTCTTTTCCGGAAATTCGAAGGTTTTCTCTTTCCATCTTTCAAGAGCCGGTGAACAGATATATAAAATCGGAGCTATTATAAAAACAGTTTGAAGAAAAGAACCTGACCACCAACCATTCCACATATAAATGGTTTCTGATGCATTTAAATCATGCTCCAGGCTCCATATAAATGTTCCAAGAGAGCTGGCGGTAGATGCCACAAAGGATGTCCCCACATATAAAACGATACTACTCACTGATCTTAACTGATAAGAAAAATTCAAACAGTGATAAACGATAGCATAAATTGAAAGAGTGAATGTGAATGACAGCCCGAATAATATAGCCCAAAAAGGATCCAGACTACTGAATACTCCGATAATGAACATTGACAAGAACACAACTATAAATGACCATTCGAAACCGAACCAGAACAGCAATAATAAACCTATAATCATTGATGGGTTAAGAATGAAAATTTTCAAAAGTTCATTTTTATTCCCACCGGGATCGATCCAGTCTGAAGGTAAATTATTCAGTGAAAACCAGATGGTTCCGGAAATCAAAAGTATCCAGCCAATCAGAACAACGATTACGCGCTTGTCGAATGGTTCGTACCTCCCAAGAATAAAATCCAGGTGTATTGGTTTCCACATAATTTGTAAACAATGTCAATTGATCACTTTATCGTTCTAAAGCCGCGCTACTTAAATAATTGGCCTTTTTAACCCGAAAAGAATTTGACGAAATGAACTAACAGTAAATAAAATCTTCAGGTAAAAAGCTACAAAAAATAAACGTAACTCCTTGGGGTTGTACAGGTTTTAGAATTTTAGGAAATGCATCAACGAAAAAAGCAGCGTTGTCTTAAAAACTCTTGAGTAATTTTTTCTGTTTAATTTCACTCGAAATTAAAATGACGAATACCTACTTTGTATGAAATTAAAAGTTTGAGTTATGCATATAGACCATATCGGTATTGCTGTAAAAGACCTGGAATCAGCTGTTAAAACCTATGAGAAGATTTTAAATCGCAGCTGCGATAAAAGGGAAGTCGTTGATAGTGAGAAGGTAGAAACAGCCTTTTTTAATACCGGAGAATCAAAGGTTGAATTGCTTGGTGGCACAGCGCCGGATTCGGTCATCAATAAATACATCGAGAAAAAGGGAGAAGGTATTCACCACGTTGCGTTTGAAGTGCAGGATATCCATTCGGAGCTGGATCGCCTCAGGCAAGAAGGATTTACCGTCCTTAACGAGCAACCCAAAGATGGTGCCGATAACAAGCTCGTGGCTTTTGTTCATCCCAAAGATAATCACGGAGTTTTGATCGAACTTTGCCAAACCAAGTCATAATCTTGATTGAGTTTTGCATAAATCGTTATGTATCTTTGGAGCCTTATCTGTCTGATTCGGGGCGTGGCGTAGTGGTCAAGAAAGCCAAATCTACTTCTAAAAGGAAAAAGGCTGAGTTGAATGGAGCTTTGTAAGCTCCGAAAGAGAAGGTGTTGCTTTCTCTTTTTTAGATTTATTTTTTTTGCCTTAGATTTAGCAAAGTAAATAAATAGCTTATGAGAAAAAATATTATTGGGATACTATTAATTGGCTTATTGGCTTTCAAAATTTCTTACGCTCAGGAAGAGCTTACCATAGCTGAAAAGACTTTTGAATATTGTAATGACAAGATAGCTCAAGATCGAGGTGTGTGGTGGTCACTTTTCACCTATAGATTATGTTTCTTTCATAATCCTGAGACTAATCCAGATATGATAGATTCAACCTATGTTGAAGCTTATGACGCTCTTGATATAAAAAGAAAAAATGCAGTACAGGTACCAATATTTGAAGAAAACGTTCAATCTATAACCTATGAAAAACAGGCTGATAGCTCATACATCTTTAAAATAGTTTTTAAGGAAGATTTAAGTTCAATTTCACTTCAAATAGAAAAGGATGAGATCACAGCAAAATATAGAAGCCTCTTGACTTCTTTAACAAATAATGGTGGAATAATATTAGGTGAAATTAGAGATCCAAAAGCATTAGATATTTTGAAAAATATCCACATTTTCACAAGTGGGAATACACTCGGAAAGATTCCTGCTATACCAGTCTTATTAAATGGGAAACCGATAAAGAATTAGGTCGTTGTTTCAAATCCGAATAGTGGCCAAGTGGCGTAATTCTGCTAAAAGTTCTTTGGAAATAATTTCGGGTAGACTGGCTATTCAGTTTTTATTTCTCACATAAAAAAGTTTTCCCATATTTGACCACTTAACCACTGTTGACTATAAGTAAATAATTCTGCTTATTTTTGGGTAATCAGCTAATTTAACGATAGTCTTTATGAGACAGCCGTCCTTAAAAATTGGATTCAATAAAAACTAAGAAATGAAAAACATTGTCTTATGCTTCGATGGGACGTGGAACGATCCGGCTATGAGGGATGGAGATGCAGCTGTGACTACAAATGTTTGCAAGCTGTTTGAAGCTACCATCGATGATAGCTCACAACACAAGTGGTATGATAAAGGTGTTGGAACTCAAGGTTTGATTGATAAATTTCTGGGTGGTGGTATAGGGGTCGGACTGAACGAGAATGTGAGGGAGGGTTATGCGCAACTTTTAGAAAATTACAAAGAGGGTGATCAGGTATTCCTTTTTGGATTCAGTCGAGGCGCTTGTACAGCAAGAAGCTTGGCGGGTCTATTAAATTCTTGTGGATTAGTGCAAAAAGATAAGTGGGAAAATAGTGGAAAGAAATGGGAAGTTAATCGAGTTGTAGATTATGTATTTGATGTCTATAAGCGCTCCCGGAGGTTCAACTTGCGCTCACACAATATAGCCATCGAATTTAAAAAGAGGTTCTCAATTTCAGGATGTATTCATCTGATAGGTGTTTGGGACACTGTAAATTCACTTGGCCTAATTATGGACTCTTGGAATAGGGTGGCAAGAAAGCTAGGATTGTTTTGTTTTCATGATGTTAGGCTCAGAAAAAATGTAATGCATGCCTACCATGCTCTTGCTATAGATGAACAGCGTTGGTGTTTCTATCCACGATTGTGGGATAGCGATGATATCAAGAGAGCGAAGGGTGAAGTTGAACAGGTTTGGTTCGCAGGGGTTCACGGTAATGTAGGGGGAAGCTATGAAGATGCCGGGTTATCGGACATCGCATTAAATTGGATCCTTTGTCATGCAGTTAACAAAGGACTTAGAATTGACTGGAAAAAATTAAATTTAAAGCCAAACCCTCATGGAAAGCTACGACTTTCCCATAAAGAGGGTTTCTGGAAATATTCTTTTTTAAAATATATGCGTAAAATCCCAAACAATGCAAAGATTCATGAATCGGTGCTTAAAAGAATTGAAAAAACTTCGAATAAAACTACACCACAAACAAGGTACGAGAGAAGGTCTAGTCACACTTATGTGATTACTCCTCCTCTGGACTCTTAGCAATTCTAAACTATCATTTTAACTACTTTTGACTATAAGTGATTAATTCTACTGTATAAGATAAGTATGTTTGATAATATATTAGCACGATACAACAATAAGGGTTCATTCACTTTTAGTCCTAATGAAATATTGGAGAGTAAATGTAATGCGCCAACAAACCAGAACGGAGTTTATTTGATCTATCAAGTTGAAGACGATAATGAAATCCTACTTTATATTGGTTCAAGCGGTCAGTTTAGAAATGGCGTGATGTCGGTTCGGAAATCAGGACTTGGAGGGATGAAAGATCGTTTAGTAAATGGTCATCATCCTAAATTTGGGAAAATAGGCCGCAAAAAAGCTTTTCCCAATCAAATGAATAAGCAAAATATTGATAAGATTAAGATCTACTGGTGGGTAACATGGGATAATAATCAGAAAGATATCCCTACTAAAGTAGAGGGCCAGTTGAAACAAATTTATGAGGATAAATATTTAAAAAGTCCTCCATGGCATAGATAGAATAATATTAAAAATTATAACACGACTCGGCTTTAGGGTTCGCTGGAAAACTTGTGTGCAATAAAATTATTCAGTTACTTCAACAAAAACTGAGACCTGTGCTGCTTAGCCCAAGGTCAGCAGGCATAGAAATATAAGGAGGTACGTTCCAATGAAAATTCAAACTATTTTCTATGGTTTTCTTATTTTAATATTTTCAATTTCTTGTGATTCACAAGAACGGTTTTCTAAATTCGAAAATCGAATAACTATTCTAGAGGATTCTCTATCAACACTCGGAGAACAAATAATCTACTTAAACTCCGAAGTCTGGAAGCTTAATAGGGATAAATATAACCGAGAGCTTTTTGAAAACCTTGATAAGATTGCATATTTAAATCCTGGTTCAAGTGGTTACTCTACAATTAAATCCGATCTAGGTGTATTAACAGTTAGTTTGGAAAATGTTCGGCCATATGCAAATGGAAGTCAAGTAACATTAAAGTGGGGGAATATCTTAAATACTGCAATTGATGGACTAAATATGAAGATTGAATATGGAAGCGTAGACGAGACTGGTTCTCCTGATAATGAAAATGCAAAAAGTCGCGAGTTCAAAATGAGTGAGTCTTTGAAATCTGGATATTGGAATAATGTAAATGTAGTCTTGGAAGGTATTCGACCTGAGAATTTGGGTTTTGTTAGAATCAGAGAAGTTTACCATTCAGGGATTCGGTTAAGTACTAATTAATATAAGCTCAATATGCCTTCAGGCAGTCTCGCCCATCCCAGTGACTAAGTGACGGAATAGCAATATGATAATTAGAATCTATTTGTTTTAAATTTTTAGTCTATAATCACCAAATGGGTTACGATGTCCATCGACCTCAACAAAAACTTGTCTAAAGATTTCTAGTCTTTCTCGAGCTTCGAATCTTTTATTATTCCTAGCCTCCGCCCGTATGAGATACATGCTCCAGTCCTCCAAACCAATTTTATGCTGGTTTTCCCACAAGAGCTTTGCAAGTTCGAGCTCAGCATCCGATGAATTTATTAATTCTCCCCACTTCCTGTACCCGAGCATGTGTGCAAAGAGGTGCTGAGCTTTCATTAGGCTAAAGTTCTTTTCATCCCAATCATACTCACCGAAAATTCTGTCGATATCGTAATAAGTCGGTGAGTAGAAATAATATGTAATTCCAAGATCTTGGTCGACCTTTTTGCTTTTAGTTTTATAATCCTTGAAAAGTTTCTTCGCTTGAAGCTTGAAATATTCAACAGGTGACATGCTATACTCCTTTAATTACTAAGTCTGCTATCTAGTTGTTACCGTCCGTAATTTTGGTCTAGAGAACAAACTTATATTAAGGTTGTATAATCCAGTTGAGGGCTGATAAGATCTTTGCACGGACGAGCAGGCCTGCCTAATGGCACTATTCGAGTATAGTAGTAATGGAAAATAATATCAACATTGAAACAGAAAAAAGTTAGGAATAATACTACTTGCTCTCGGGAATGCTTTTAAAAAGCAAACCAAAGAATAACTTCATTTCAAAGCCCTGCCAACCTGTTCACTAATATCCATATTCAGAAGATCCGCATATCTTTGAGTGGTCTTTACGTCTGCATGGCGTAGCCAGCGCTGGACTGTGTAAATAGGCACTCCGGCGCGGAGTAATTCTATACAGCATGTGTGTCGTAGGCTGTGAATGTTCAGGTAGATTTTATTGGGTAATGCTTTCTTTAAATATCGATTGAACAGTCGGTTGGTATGTCTTCTACAAGAGTGACCAAACAGCCTGTCATCCTCAGATCTACATTCAGCGAGCTTACTTCGGGCTATTTCTTTCAATGGCTCTACACTTTGAATAGGAAGTACCTGCTTCTTTTTACTCTTAGTGACGAAGTGGGCATTTCCAATAGTAATCTCCCAGGTATCAGTATTTATATCATTTGCTCTGAGGTTCAATGTTTCTGAAAGTCTCATTCCGGATAAACGTTGCCAATGAATAAAATCGATCAGCCATAAAGCATTCGTTTCCTTTTTCTGAAAACCTTTTTGCAGATCTTTGGCCACTTTGCCACTGATATAGCTTGTCAGCTTTTCAATGTCTTCTTTAGTGAAGTAGTTGATGGATTCTTCTTGTTCACCCCCATCATTATTCACATGCAGTTTCTTTGAATTCAGCTTAGCCAGATTATTCTCATGTAGCCAGATCAGAAAGGTCTTAAGTTTCTTTTTGTGGGATCGTTTAGTTTCATACTTGATGTCATTCCTATTAAGAAAAGTGTTGAAGTGATCTTCTGTAATTCCTCCGACCGGAAGGTCATTACTCATCCTCCTTACAAAATCTTCCAGCACATACTTAGCATTCTTTGCGGTGTTTGGTCGCCAATCTTTCTTTGATTTTACTTTGATATAATGATCCAAGGCTTCTTTGATAGTAGAATCTTTGCTTATCTCCTCTCCTTCAATGTAAATCGTATCATCCAGCCAAGGATCAAAAGTTCCGATAGCAAATTCATCTTCAAGTTTACGCTGAAGTTTTAGTGCAGTTTGTTTAGTTCTTGTTTTTAGCGGCACTCGCCTTCTCTTAGGCCTTCTTTTACTGTTGTAGAATTGTACGTAGTAGAGTCCGTGCTGCTTAATAAGTGATGACATCTCGATAGCAATTTAATAGCAGTCACTACCATTTTGTGCACGAGAAAAACAAAAAAATAAGATTGAACACCGCCTTCAAAGCCCGTATTTTAGCCTTTCAAAATCGGGGCGTGGCGTAGTCCGGTAGCGCACTCGGCTGGGGGCCGAGGGGTCGCAGGTTCAAATCCTGTCGCCCCGACTTATCTTTTTTATTATCAGGTTTCTCTTTTCTCCGCAATACTGATCTTATTGGCTTATATGTTACACTTTTGTGAGGCAAAGCTGATCTCCTTTTATTGTATTGATATACTGTTTAACATGTTCAGAACTTTATGACGCGTTATTTTTCGATCTTTATAGTAGCATTATTTTTTCTGAGCGCTGATGAAGTTACAGCACAAACTTGTGGGTGTGCAGGGGCTCCGTTATTAAGCTCCCAAACAATAAGTTCAGCTGCTAAAAAAAATTTATTGGTTGGTTTAAAATATCAATATCACGCGATCGACGGATTATACAACGGCTCCCAAAAACTGGACAGAAAAAGCGTTCAAAGAAATACAAAATCCAGCTTGCTTGAATTACACTATGGCTTAACGAACAGGTTTACACTTTCAGGTACTTTCTCCTTCATCAGCAAAACAAGAACCTCCGGCTTGCAAAACAATAATCCTACTACAATAACAACGAATGGAGTAGGCGACGCTTTAATAATGCTTAAATACGTAGTTCATCAGAATACATATAACAACCAATATCAATTTGCGGTTGGAACAGGTTTTAAAGCACCGTTTGGAGATTTTGATCTTACAGCCAACGGCATTCAGTTAAATGCAGATATGCAGCCGGGAACCGGAGCCTGGGATGGTTTCTTGTGGTCTTACTTATCAAAAACATTTGCTCCTAAAACATCTTTAAACGCTTTTATGGCCAATTCTTATAAAATTACAGGAGAGGCAAGCAGGTCAGATCAACCCGGAGATGTCTATAAATTTGGCAATGAGTTTGTATCTACTCTCGGAGTGGGAAATGAACTTTATAAGAAGTTCTCATACACTTTTATGATTCAGTACAGGCATACAACTTCACACAAACTTGATGACCGAAGCTTAGCAAATACGGGTGGTGAATGGGCGTACATCATTCCCGGCATTTCATATAAGTTGAATAGCAGAATTTCTTTGCAGCTAAACGGTCAATTTCCCATTTATCAAAACCTGAACGGAACACAATCAACTACTTCATACGCCGCTGATATTTCACTTTTTTATAGCTTTAACCCACGCATAATTTTTTAGAATTATGAAAGCATTTTTCACTTATATCATTCTCATACCATCACTCTTAACTCTTAGTGCATGCAATGGAAATACTTCGTTATCAGGCGGAGATGATGGCGACGAAGTTGTAGATAATGATGGATGGCTGTTACCTAAAGATGAGATCCGGGACGGAGGCGTTGGAAAGGATGGAATACCCTCTATTGATGACCCGCTTTTTGTTCCTAAAGAAGAAATTGATTTTATAGTGGATGATCGGCTTGTCGTAGGCATCCTGATAGATAATGAAGTAAGAGCATATCCACATCAGGTTCTGGACTGGCATGAAATTGTTAATGATAAGATCGGTGACACTTCATTTGTATTAAGTTATTGTCCTTTAACCGGCACCGGAATGGCTTGGAATGCTGAAATAGAAGGAACTTCCACTGAATTTGGTGTATCGGGTCTTCTCTTTAGAAACAACCTGATCCTTTACGACAGAGAAACAGACAATCGGTGGTCTCAAATGTTCATGAAGAGCGTTAAAGGAACAATGAGTGGCAAAGAAACTCAAATGATCGATGTAATTGAAACCAAATGGTCAACCTGGATCAAGATGTTTCCGGAAGCTGATATTCTCAGGCCAAACTCCGGCAGTACTAACGGTTACAGAGACTATGCTTATGGAAAGGGATACCTCACAAATGATAAAGATTTCGTGTTTCCCCCTAATAATATCGATCAAAGATTGTCAAGTAAAGAGAGGGTTCATGGAATAGTTTTCAACAACTCATTAGAAGAAGAAACTCCCGTACGAGTGTATTCCACAAGTCATTTTACGGATACCGTAACCGTTATCAATGAGAGATATCATGATTATGATATTGTGGTTGCAGGAAATAAAAAGATGGAATTTGCTGAAAGTTTTTATGCTAATATTGGTGATTCTACTCTTACCTTTAAAGCTGTTCAGGACTCTCTCCCGATCGTTATGAAAGACAATGAAGGAAACAGGTGGGATGTTTTTGGACGTGCAGTATCAGGACCCCGACTTGGTGAACGCTTAAATTCTACCCGATCTTTTACAGGCTATTGGTTTGCCTGGGCAGATATATATGATGTTGGTACATGTATCTATCCGGAAGTTGTGCGATGCGGGAGAATTGATCCGGGACAGTAAATAACTCGATTCTATCTTTCAAGCCTTCAATTCCTTAGCTCTGTGCAGGGAACTTTTTGACTCCTTTTTGATATAAATAAAAAAAGGAAATCCTATGTATGTTTTAGATTATCATCAGCAAGTGAAAAGAATCAATCAAATGATTCCCCTTCGAAAAAATGACAAAACTTTCGAGGTTTATTATCACGATCCACAATCAGGAGAATTGTGGAAAAGCTTTTTCCCATATGGTAAAAAAAAATCAAATAGTCCTAAGTTATTACGACCCGAGCCTCTTCCTTCTAACTTGGAACACCAACTCGAACTTTGCTTAAACAGCGGGAACCTTGCTGATGCAGAAGGCCTTGGAATTGAGTATTCTCTAAGCCCTGAAAAATGGGAATACTTGCTAAACCTTCTTAATGACAACAGAAAGAATTACACAAGGGCCGGATTTTTTACTTTTCTAAATAAATTGGGAGTAAAAGAACCCGATAAAACAATTGAAGCTCTTCACATTGATTTCAATAATGCATCTGTATCACGGGAAAAACTTATGACATTAAGAAAAAAAGCTAAAAAGCTTTGGTTTAAAAAACTAATCGGCCTTTAAGCAATTCCAAGCGCATTATTTAAATTAAAGAAAATTAATATTAAAATTTTCTAATATTTGTCGATAAGTGATTCAACAATCACTGTCGAATGAAAAAAATCTTCTTTTTATTACCCTTAATGCTGTTTTTGTCTCTTGGTCTACGCGCTCAGGAGACCACTATAATGACTGTTTCGGTTAAGGTAATCAGCGGCGTTAATGCAGAAAAAATTTCTGACCTCTATTTAACTGACCGTGCATCTTCCATTCATGATGGTGAAATTATTATTACTACTGCCCCTCGTTCTGATGTCTTTATCTCTGTTGATGAAAATTCGATGCTTACAAACTCACTCGGAGAAACATTTCAAATCGAAACAGACAGCCTTATTACTTCTGATACTAGCTCCGGAACAAGCTTGGTTTCAATAAGCGGATCACTACCTGAAAATAAAAAACTTGCCGGCCGGTATACCGGTACAGTGACAACTACTATCGTTTATTTATAAAATTTACCCCTTTGTACCCCAAGCCCTTTCTGATTGATTTCGGAGGGGCTTTTTTTTGTTAATAAATAACCATGAGTTTTAGTAACTTCGCAAAGCTAAACAGGCTTAATAATATTCAACCAGACATTTTGATATGATCCCAGAGGAATTACAAGACATTATTGATGAAGCAGATTTAAAAATGGACGAAGCTTTTTCATTTTTGAAAAAAGAGTTCTCTCATATCCGTGCAGGGAAAGCTAATCCTGCTTTGGTTGAGGGCGTGAAAGTTGAGTATTACGGCTCACAAACTCCTCTTCAACAATTGGCAAATATCACTGTTCCGGAACCGAGAATGCTTATGGTTTCTCCGTATGATAAATCTTCACTTCAGGATATCGAAAAAGCTATAATGGCTGCCGGTTTAGGACTTAATCCTATGAATGACGGTGATTTTATCAGAATACCTTTGCCAATACTTACCGAAGAAAGAAGAACGGAGTTAGTAAAGGTTGCACGAGACAAAGCCGAGCAAGCAAGGATCAGTATCAGAAATTCCCGAAGAGAAGCTAACGATGAAGTTAAAAAAGCTGTTGAAGCTGATTCCCTACCGGAAGATTCTAAGTTTGAAGCCGAGGACGAGGTCCAAAAAATTACAGACAGTAACATCAAAAAAGTAGATGATTATCTTTCCCAAAAAGAAAGTGAAATCATGACTGTCTAATCAACTACAAAGCACAAATTTCAAATAATACACAACAAACAATGTTCAAAATTACAATTATAGAATTGTATTTTGAAATTTGAGTTTTGTGATTTTGATCTAAATGTATATATCCGAACTAAACTTACAGGGATTTAAAAGCTTTGCTCACAAAACTAAAGTGGGCTTTGACAGCGGAATAACATCCATCGTAGGACCAAATGGTTGCGGTAAATCCAATATCGTTGATGCTTTAAGATGGGTGCTTGGTGAGCAACGCCCTTCGCTGCTCCGTTCTTCCGCAATGAGCAATGTCATTTTTAACGGGACGGCTAAAAAGAAAGCTCTGGGAATGGCCGAGGTCTCTCTGACTTTTGTTAATGACAAAGGCATACTTCCCATTGAATACAGCGAAGTAACTATTACTCGACGCCTGTATCGCTCGGGTGACAGCGAATATCTGATCAACAACACTTCCTGCCGCTTAAAAGATATCATGGAGCTTTTCATGGATACCGGAATGGGCTCGGATGCTTATTCTGTAATCGAGCTTAAAATGGTAGAAGAAATTCTGAATGATAAGAACAACGATCGTCGTCGTTTGTTTGAAGAGGCTGCCGGAGTTACCCGCTATAAAGATCAGCGAAAGCGAACACTCAGAAAACTTGATGAAACCAGAAAAGATCTTCAGCGTGTAGATGACCTTTTGATCGAGCTTCGGAAAAAAGCACGTTCTCTGGAAATTCAAGCTGAGAAAGCAGAAAAAGCCAAGAAGTATAAAGTAGAACTCGAATCTCTTGATAAAGGATTTACTCTTCACGAGTTCAATAAAATAAAAGAAGAGCTGGAACCTCTTCAGGAACGTATCAATAACGCTGAAAAAGAAAAGAAGGAAATTACGGCAGCAGCCGAAGAGTTTGAGTCCTCTGATGAAAAAGCTCGTTCTAATCTTCAGGAAAAAGAAAGACAGCAAGCAGAAGCTCAACGTCGTGTAAGCCAGTTGCATAATGCTATCAGGGAAGCGGATACCTCCCTCAGGATCACCAAAGAAAAAATTCAGAACGAAGAAAAGGTGATCAAAGAATATTCTAAAGATATTGAGCAGGGTGAGATCGACTTAAAAGAGTTGATGGACTTGCTTTCAAACAGCAGAAGTAAGCTGGAATCTTTTGATGACGATCTGGAAAAATCTTCTAATACGCTGGAAGAATCAAAGAAACAGTATTCCCAAATTCAGCAGCAATATAACCGTGAACGACACGAGTTGTACGAAATTGAAGTTCAGCTGAGTGAAGCCAACAACGAATTAAATCAACTTCAGACAAAACGAATTAAGATCGAATCCCGACTGGAAAATACCGAAGGGGATCTGGAGCGGATCGATGATGAGATCGTGGATCTTAATGATGAAGTTGACAACCTGAATGGCGAACAGAAACTGATCGAAGGCAAGCTTGATTCCCTAACGGAAGAACGTGACGAGCTTGAAGTAGAATTGGAAAGCGCCAGGGAAAAAAGAGAAAGCTTTGCGGAAAAGCAGAATGAGATCAAAGATGAACTAAGGACTCTGCAAAGCAAAAATGCTTCTCTGGAATCTGAGATCAATCTGATGAATGAACTTGCAAATTCAAATGAAGCTTTCCCAAGCAGTGTAAAATACCTGATAGATAAACATCGGTTTGAGTTCAAAGACCTGACTACTGTTTCTGAAATTTTTGATACCGATGAAAAGCATGCCGTTGCTCTGGAAGCAGCTTTGGGCGATGTTCTGAATTATGTTGTGATCAAAACTCTTGATGAAGCGCAGCGAGCTGCTAAAATTCTGAAAGAGAACAAAAAAGGTCGTGCCACTTTTATACCTCTGGATCAGCTGGCTGCTACTTACGAAGTTCAGGATGGGAGCTTGTTCGATCAGGTTAAATCCAAAAGAGAATATTCCGCGCTTAAACAGCTATTACTTGGAAATGTGTTGATCGCAGACTCTGTGGAAGAGGCCTATTCCGGTATTAAAAACTCCTCTTCCATTGGCGTTACCTACGACGGAGAAGTGGTCACAAGATCCGGATTCTTTCAAAGCGGTAGTAAGAGTAAAAATGCAGGGATAAGAGTTGGGTTAAAGGATAAGATCGAAAAGCTTGAAAAGGAAAAAGCTCAGACTTCAAAAGAGATCACCAAGCTGGAAGATTACTTAAAGCAGATCGTTGAGAAATATGAAAAGCTGGACGTCGCAAACCTGAGTCAGAATCTGAAAGAAAAAGAGCAGGAAGTTCGTCGGCTTGAGCAACAGCAGCATAGTCTGAGTTCGAAAGTTCAGGTGTATCAAAAGAATATTGGTGAACTTGTTAACAGAAAAGATCATCTGAAAACAAACGAGGGGTCTGCTCAGGAAGAACTGGATTCCATTCAGCCAAAGCAGAAAGAGCTACAAAGCAAAATGTTGGAACTGGACGAAAAGCAGAATCAGAAGAAAGATCTTTTGGAGTCGCTTGAAGAGGACAGAAGCATTGCACAGACCCGATATAATGATGCTCAACTTCAACATCAAGATCTGAAAAATAAAGTTGAAAATCATGAGCGGGATGTACGCAGAGCTGAAACCGGAATAAACAGTGTTCAGTCCAGAATTGAGAACAGAACTAAACTGACTGAAGAGAGTAAAGCCCGGATTGAAAGCTATAGCCAGCAAATTACATCACTGGAACAGGAGCTTTCTGACAACCAGGAGTTGAAAGTTGAAGCAGATGAAGCTCTTAAAAAAGCAGAAGAAGCTGCCAGCATCCAGCGTGGTAAGATCAATGAATTTGAAAAAGAACTGAAAGAAGTTCGTCGGCGAAAAGAGGTGAACATGGAACTCGTTCATCACCTTGCTATGGCTAAGGAAAAGATGGAAATCCAAAGCCAGGCTTTGACGGATCATATTTGGGAAACGTATGGTATTCTGATGAAGCAGGTTGAAGGTGAGATGCCGGAGGATATGTCGACCGATGAAGTTAAACAACGAATAGGATGGCTTCGTCAAAAACTGAATAACATCGGTGAAGTTAACGCGCTTGCCATAGACGAGTACAAGGAAGAAAAAGAGCGTCTGGATTTCTATGAAGAGCAAATAGACGACCTCAACAAAGCTGAAAAGCAGCTTTTGGAAACCATCGCTGAAATAAACGATACTGCCACAGAGCGCTTTAATACTACTTTTGAAAAGATCCGGACCAACTTTCAGGAAGTTTTTAAAACCCTTTTCTTTGAAGATGACAACTGTGACCTGATCATTGAAAAGAACGTGGAAGATCCGCTGGAAGCCAAAATTGAAATTCTGGCCCAACCCCGTGGTAAACGCCCATCGGGAATATCTCAGCTTTCCGGTGGAGAAAAAACGTTAACCGCTATTGCTTTGCTGTTTGCGATTTATCTGGTTAAACCATCGCCTTTCTGTGTACTAGATGAGGTTGATGCACCCCTTGATGATGCCAATATCGAACGCTTTGCTCAAATGATCAAAAGCTTTAGCAATGACACCCAGTTCATCATTATCACTCATAACAAAAAGACCATGAGTAAAGCCGAAATGATGTACGGAGTTACTATGCCTGAAACCGGTGTAAGCAGACTCGTTGGTGTTAAAATGGACGATGTAGAAGACGCTGCCTGACGGGTAATTTCCCAGATTCTTATTTCATAGTTAATTCCCGTCCACACACCCGCAGGGCTGAAGCTCATGCTAGCTTATGGATGACGTTTTTGAAATTAATTAACCCAATATCCAACGTTGAACAAGGAACACCCAACATCCAGTTACGAACGTCACATGAGTAACAATGGAAATTGAATGTTCAATATTGGATGTTGAATTACTGCCCGTCCGCCGGGCGTGAACGCCCTTCTAGCATAAATTTCGTTGAGTGATTTTAAGCAAGCAGATCCTTCAGGTTCTGCGGTTTATGTAATTACCCGCTTTCATTCGCGGCGGATTAAAGTCCGAACGGATGTAAGGATTCTTTTCGTGATTAGAATTCCTCATCTTAATCCCCGCAGGGCTGAAGCCCATGCTAGCTTATGTTCGAAGCTTCTTTTTTCTAAATGATCACTATGTGAAGGTCATCCTTATAGATGTCAGGTAATTCGTTAACAGTTTTTAAACAGTAAAATATATAGGGTCATCCCGAACTTGTTTCGGGATCTTTGTGAAGGCTGGTAGTTTTTTCTGGGCTTCCGGGCTCTATTTCTAACCCACCCCGTCCGCCGGGCGTGAACGCCCTACATTTCGTTGCGTGATTTTAAACCAGCAGATCCTTCAGGTTCTGTGGCTTACAATTTACCTGCCCTCAACCGCGGCGGGAAAAATCCCTGGCTGGTGTACCTGAGAAAATCTAAATCACATTGAACATTCCCAATCAAGTTCACCAGAGAGGACTCTCTTGAAATCAATTAACTCAATATCCAACGTTGAACAAGGAACACCCAACATCCAGTTACGAACGTCACATGAGCGACAATGGACATTGGATGTTCAGTATTGGATGTTGATTTATTGCCTACCGCCGGGCGTGAACGCCCTTCTAGCATACATTTCGCTGCGTGATTTTAAACAAGCAGATCCTTCAGGTTCTGCGGTTTATGTAATTACCTTCCCTCAATCGCTGCGGATTGAAATCCTTGCTGGTGTACCTGAGTAAATCTAACTCACCACCAACGATCCCAATCAAGTTCACCAGAGAGGACTTTAGTCCGAACGGCTACAACCACAGATTCCCAAACAAAAAAAAAGGTTCCGACGCAGAGCATCGGAACCAGTTGTAAATCAGTGAATATCTGCCCTGCTAAAAAATTGGGCAGTGATTCGGAGATCACTTCGCTACGCTCGTGAATGAGCATGATCTTGTTTATACGTCTTCGCTTTCGCTGTTACGGCCTTTAAGCTTTTTGTAAGCATACGCTCCGCCTGCAGCTGCAAGCAAGCCTAGACCGCCGTCAATGGGAGCCTGAGCTGGATTGCCCGGTAAGCCCGGTTGCGCCATAGCAAGTGAGGTTAGTATTAATGCGATTGTGATTGTGAGTAAAACGAGTAATAAATTTTTCATAGTGATATAGCTTTGAGGCTATCAGCTGTCAGCCATTAGCTTTTAGTGATTTTAACAACACTAAAAGCTAACCGCTGTGCGCTAACAGCTAATTACTTAATTAATGTCATTTGTCTGGTTAGAACTTGGCCCGGAGCCGTTAAGCGGTAATAGTAAATTCCACTTGCTACGCCTGTTGCGTTCCAGCTTACCTGATAACTTCCTGCATTCTTCGTCGTATTGAGTAGTTCAGCTACCTTCTGTCCCATTACGTTATACACGGTAATATTCACAGGACCGGCTTCGCCCACGGAATAATTGATACTCGTCGTTGGGTTAAATGGATTCGGATAGTTCTGACCTAACTCAAACTCTGTTGGTGCAGCAATTTCATCATCAATACTTACTGATGTGCTTGGTGTGATCGTGATTCCAAATCTTGGAGTTGATCCTGACTTAGCCCGCATCGGCGTTCCGATCGAATTATTTATTACACTAAGTGGATTAACTTTTTCTTGAGACTCATTGATTATAACATCGAATTCATAATTCTCAATAGATTCTAGATCGTACGAAATACCTGTTTCATAATCATGTAGCATAAATGACCAGGAATCCGGCATTTTATCCAGACCATCCCAATCCAGAGTAAGAGTCTGTGATTCACCGGTAAGATCAACAAGAATTGGAAGTGTGATCTCTTCGTTTAAAGAAGTTGGAATTGCTTCGATTCCTTTTAAAACCGTTTTACCATCCAGTGTTCCAACAAATGCTGCTGATGCATTCTGAGGTATTAGCGATCCCAGTTTTATAAGGTCGTAGTTATCCCATTCCATAGAAGCATCATCCGCAACCTGAATCTTCAAGTTTTTCTCGGTGTTGTAACTGCTTTGTATGGTAAAGCTCAACTCTTTCATTGAATTAGGTACTGCTTTATCGAAATGAGTTGTATCAGCTTCAGAACTAGTTTTATCAGATGTTCCAAAAGTTAGCTGCCCGCCACTTGTCGAGTTTGCAGTTTGCACCCAATAACCTTGCCAAGGCTTGATTACCAAACCACCTGAAGTACTTTGCGAGGTATATGAACCAGCAGTATTATCCCAAAATGTGACATTCGATGAAATCGCGATATTTGCTGATACATTGGCCAGATCTACATTTGCCGCAAAAGGGTTTCCAACTAAAGTATATCTACCTGTAGCTCCGCTATATAGATCAACAACCACATCACTTGAAGGTTCTGATCCTGATGCATCTAATGTGACCGGTAATTCGGAGCTTCCCGCTGTAGTGTTGTCAAAGAAATACAATCCGAAGCCTAAACCATCTCCCCATGCAGTACTTACATTGGTTGGTTGTTCAAACGCACCGGTTTCGTCATAGATAATGAAGTTTGCATCAGATCCTGAATTATCTCCTCCGGTAACGCCTTGCACAGGGGTGTCATCAGAAACATCTTCAACGGTACCGCCTGTAATTGGAAGCGAAAGTAAACGCCAGCCTGCTGAACCAGTTATTTCAACATTATGTTGAAGTAATTCTGCTGATGTGAAGTAATCTCCTGTCAAGCTACCAACATCTCCATCATTACCTAAATTAGCACCAGTATATGACCCACTGGGAATAAATTCATTAGACATAAAACCACCGCTACTGGCAATAGCGGCGAAAAGTTTTACTGTTTGAGTGCTATCTACACCTGGTATATTTGAAATATCTATTTTTAATTCTATACCTGCGCCCGATGTCCCTGCATTAGAATAAGCCATATCTATAGTTCCAGAATCAAATAAATCTGAAATGTTACTGGTTGGTATACTTGCTGAAGTTCCAGATTGATCACTTTGACCAACAAAACTAGATTTAAAAATTATACCGGATGAACCGTAACGAGCTGCATCTAAATATAAGTTTGTAACACCGCTCCCTTCATTAAAAGCAAATGCAAAGTCAGCTTCCATGTCAATCGCTGCACCATCAAACCCTCCTGTACCAAATATTCCGGTTTCTCCGCTTTCTCCAATAAAACCACCTTTTGGTTGCCCTCCATAACCAGAAAAGTCCATCCACAATACAACGTTATCATTGCCACCAAGATCTGCAGGTATACCGATGTAAATAAAAGATCCATCAGCATAAAAATTTATTTCATCTATATTATTTCCTGAGCCAAAACCATCCATCCCGCTTGTATAAGTAGCTAAAGTCGTATAATTGGCTTCATTTGAAACTCCATCAATTGTTATTTGCCCAAAAGCCTGTCCAAATCCCATGAAAACTATCAGAGTTGCCCCAAGCAAAAGCTGTATTCTTTTTTTCATTTTTATATTCTTTAAAATTATTTGTTACCCCTTGGAATCCCTAAAACGCCAAGAAAAATGAAAGCGCTTTCATTTTAATAAACGAAAACTTAAAAAACAATACCTATTCAGGTAATTTTGCTCGAAATAAAGGGTATTTATTACTTTATGAGCGTCATTTTACGGATCTGAACAAAACCGGGAGTGGTCATTCTCAAAATATACACTCCGCTTGCCAAACCTGATGCATTGAAGTTTACAGTGTGGCTGCCTGCCGATCTTTTACCGTTCAGCAAAGTCATTACTTCTTTTCCGGTAATGTCATAAACACGAATGCTTACCTGTCCCGCCGTTTTAAGATCGTACCGGATCGTTGTGCCCGGATTAAAAGGATTCGGATAATTTTGATGTAGCTTGAATTCTGACGGCACGCTTCCCTCTTCAAAAGAAGTAAAGATCTGAGTCATAAAATCGGCAACTTCCGACCATTCGCTATTCCCGGCTGAATTTTCAGATCGTACTCTCCAAAAATATTCCGTGTTTTCGGCTAGGTTATCTATCTCAGCCGTAGTTCCGAAAATATCCGAAGTATCGATCACCGTACTTTCGAAACTCTGCATTTCTGAAATTTGAAGTTGGTAGGAATCGGCGTAGTCGGCTTTGTTCCATCCAAAAATAACAGGGTCGTTCACGGCATCATTTTCCAGCGGACTCAATAGTTCAGGAACCCCCGGTAATGGAACATTGGTTTTAAAAGTAAATACCGCGCTCCATGAACTTTTACCTGACGCATTCGCCGATCTAATCTGCCAGTAATAATCGGTATCAAAACTAAAAGCCTGTAAGGTTAATGAAGTATCATTGGTGATCGTACTGTCGATGGAAACTTTGAAATTTTCCGTTTTCGAAATTCTGATATCGTAGCTCTCTGCATCAGCAACTTCTGTCCATACAAATTCAATTTCCTGCGGGTCTGTTGCAGATTGATCTTCCGGAAGCAACAATTGTGGTGAAGCCGGAATTTCTTTTTCCGTTTCAAAAGAATACACCTGCGACCAACTGCTTGCTCCTGATGATGACATTGCCTGAACACGCCAGAAGTATCGTTTACTTTTTTGCACAGAGGTGACTAACACAGAAGTATCCGTAATTCCTGAGCTGTCTGTAATTAATGACTCGAATGCGGAAGTTTCGGAAAGCTGAATGGTATAAGATTCCGCCAATGCTACGCTGTCCCACGCAAATTCTATGGGTGATCTCAGGTTTACAGCATTATTCAGCGGGCTGATGAGAACCGGTCCTTCAGAACCGGAAATTCCTGTTTTAAACTCAAACGGTGAAGACCATTCGGTGCTTCCTCCCGCGTTCGATGCCTTCACCCTCCAAAAGTAAGTTGTTGTCGCTGACAGCGAATTAACCGTTAGAGCAGTATCAGTTGTGGCTGTATCAGAAACAAAAGTAAAGTTATCGTCTGTTGAAAACTGAACTCTATAATCAGCAGCTCCGGAAGCGGAAGACCATACAAATGTAACCGGGAGACTTGTGTTTTCCTGCTGATCAACGGGAGACATTAAGACGAATGCGCCGGGAATTTCGGGAATGATTGAAAATGATCGGGTTTCTGACCAGTCGCTGTTGCCGGTAGTGTTATTCACCGCCCGTATTCTCCAGAAGTAATCGGTATTTCTGGCAAGCGTGTCTGTTTGTAAAGTTGTTGTGGTAATTCCTGAACTGTCTGTTACTATTCCTGAAGTGAAATCCGATTCTGTTGATAATTGCAGATCATACGAATCCGCATCAGCTACACTTGCCCATTGTAATGTTGGAGATAAACCCAGATTCTCTTTTCCGTTTTCAGGTGACAGCAATTCAGGCGCTAAAGGAGCCGGAGCTTTTGTAGTAAACAATTGAGCTGTCGACCAATCCCCAACGTCCTCGGCATAGTTTGCTCTTACTCTCCAGTAGTAGGAAGTAGAATTTTCCAGAAGCGCTGCCTGAAAAGTAGTATCAGATAATGCGGATGAATCAGAAACCGTTGTGCTGAACGAAGACAGTTTAGAAAGCTGGAGATCGTAATTCAACGCGCCATCGATCGATCTCCAAACCAGTTCGGGATCTGTAACAACATCTTCAGCTTCATCCGCCGGAGAGATCAGCATCGGCACTCTTAGTTCTGTTTTAAAAGTAAGCGTATCTGACCAAGCGCCGGAACCACTTGAATTCACTCCTCGAACTCTCCAGTAATAACGAGTTCCTGCAGAAAGCGAATCCTGATCACTATATACAAACTGAGTATCCGCAACAGAAGTGTTGGTTTGAACAACAGTGAAATTATTATCCTTTGAGATCTGAATTGAATAAGAATCGGAGCGACTTTCCTGATTCCATGAAAAGACCGGAGCTAAAGAAACGTTTTCAGAATCATCCTCAGGAAGAAACGCCGTGACCTTATCCGGAATACCTGCCAAAGTTGTAAATGCCAGCGTTTCTGACCAACCGCTTGAAGTGGTGTCATATTCAGCACGGACTTTCCAGAAATATTTGGTTTCATTTTCAAGAACTCCGGAAGCTATCGTGTACTCTGTGGCCGCGGATGACAATCCCGAATCGTCAATAATTGGCGAGCTGAATGTAGCTTCATTTGCTAATTGGATATGAAATCCCTGAATTCTGGAATCCGAAGCTGACCAATCCAGCAATGCTTCCAATGAAATTTCGGTAGCGTTGTTTAAAGGAGAAACAAGTTGAGGAATTTCCAACACATCCAATTCTCCCGAAGGACTTGTGCCTGCATCCCAAAAACCATTCACTCCGCCATACACAAAATCCTGATCTTTATATCTGTACCGGAATGCGAAATAGTACTTTTTAATTTCTAATTCTGATCCAAGTGAAGCGCTGTATTCGTCGGTCGACGTTTTATCCTCAAAAAAAGCAGTCGTCTTCCAACTCACTTCATCCCAAGTGGATGGATCGGTATTGTTTTCATTTACAGCAACCCACGCTGATATATCCGCGTTTTCTCCGGACAAACTTGTAACTCCGGGAACGGTCAGCTGTCCATAGACTTGAAATGTTTCTCCGCTGTCAATAACAACTTCAGATGGAAACTGAAGATTAGCGAAGGTGATCTCTGTTTCGGTTGTGAATGAATACACATTGGACCATTCGGTTGCCGCTGAAGTTTTAAATCTCCAATAGTATTTGGTGTTTATATCCAGCGGATCTGTAACCGAAAAGGTCGTATCGGTTAATCCGGACTGGTCTTCAACCGTGGTAGAAAAGTCATTGGTTTCAGAAAGCTGAAAGTCATAACCGGCAGCTCCATCCGTAGAAAACCAACTGAAATCAGGAGTTTTGGCAACAGCGGTTGCTCCGTTTGCCGGCAGAATATTAGCTTCGTAAAAATATCTGTAATTAGAGCCTCCGTTTACATCAAAAGCCAGAGTTGCGAGATCGATATTTGAGTTCCAGTTCGCTTCATCCAGTGTAGTTGTAAGCACATAGAATTCTACCACTGTATTTTTTGGCTGACCCGGAATATCAACGGAACCGGTTGCACCTGTGAAGTTGGTAACTTCAAGTGCACTGCTGGTTGTAAAGTTATCTGTGGAATATCGGATATAGACTTTTTCTTCAGCTGATCTTGCTTTGTCCAGTTCTACAGCAATCGTTACCGGATCATTTGCGACCACATTCCCGGTTGGTGTGCCCGTTACAGAAACTATACTTACCGGGGCAGCTGATGTTTTTAAAACAGCCGCTGAGGAATTATCGTATCCGTTGTCATCAAAAATTAAAGTGTAGTAGTTGTCATTAATTAATGTAATGGAGTTATCCGCGCCCGTGTTGTAACTGAGATCTGAGAAACCGTCAATTGTTAGCGTGGCATCTGCCCATTTATTGGCAAAGTTATTGCCATCGGGCCCGCTGGTAAAAAGCATATTAAACACACCGGCTGTAGCGTCTCCATCTGCGGACTTTACTTCCAGCGTAGTGATATATTGTCCGCCCGCAAATGATCGGTAATTCATCCTGAAGTTGCCCATTGCCGTTGAATCATTCGAGTTCGCAAATCCATTCCAGGCGCCGGGAATATTAACCCCTTCGGGTTGAAAGATCTGGGCGTTCAGTGATACTGATCCCATCAGACATACAAGAAAAAATAAGCCGGTAATTCTTTTCATGATCTTGTTATTTGATGAGGGTTAGTTTTTTGATCTGACTAAAGCTTCCCGCCTTAATTCTGTAGATATACATTCCGCTTGCCAGATTTGATGCGTTAAAAGTAATTGAGTGGAATCCTGCTTCCTGTCTTTTATCAACCAGAACCGCCACTTTTTGGCCTATCATATTAAATACGGTGATAGAAACTCTTTCCGCTTTTGGCAATGCATACTTAATAGTTGTGGATGGATTGAACGGGTTCGGATAGTTCTGATCCATCGCATAATTCTTTGGCAGCGCTTCGGATTCTATGCTTGTGGCGATGGAAGTTTTTATTTCCTGAACAGCGCTCCATGCACCGGCACCCGCTTTATTATTTGCCTGCACTCGCCAGAATAAGGTTGTGTTTTCCGGAAGTGGTACGTTTTCAAGCGTTTGAATAACAAAGCCGGAAGAGTCTTTTAAAACACTTTCAAAACCGGAAGTATTACTCAATTGAAAACGGTAAGTAGAAGCTCGATCCGCTTTACTCCATACAAATCTGTTTACAAAGGGATCAACAGAAATGTGAGCCTGAGGAGCTATTAATTCGGGAATTCCCGGGAGGTCGACCTTCGTTTTAAACAATCGTGCTTTCGACCATTTTGAAACGCCGCTTTTGTTGATCGTTTGTACTCGCCAGTAATAAGTCTGATTGAACTTCAGATCCGATACCGCAAAAGAAGTGTCAGATTTGATCAGCGTATCTGTTTTCTCATAAAAATTCTTGGTTACAGAAAGTTGAAATCTGTAATCGGATGAAATCTCTGCTTCTCTCCATTTAAATGTCAGATCTGTGCTTAGATCAGTCACGCTATCTGCAGGACTAACTTGGATCGGAGCGTTTGGAATTTCAGGTAGTGTGGAAAAACTAAGAGTATCAGACCACGCACTGGAGTCGCTTGAATTGATGGCTCTGACTCTCCAAAAATAAGTAGTGTTTCTGTTCAGTGTATCGCTGAGCTCCAGTTCATTTTCAGGAATATTCGTGGAATCAACCGTCGGTGAGGAAAACCCGTTGCTTTCAGATATCTGAATTTGATACCAGAAAGTGCGTTCGGTTTCGCTCCAGTCGAACAAGACAACATCCGCTATATCTACTTCATTATTGACCGGAGAAATTAATGACGGTTTAGTTGGTGCATCAAAAGGAGTGGAGAAAATACCCGTAGCTGACCAAGCACTTTCAAATTCCGAACTTTTGGATCTTACACGCCAGTAGTAGGTTGTATTTCTTTCCAGAAAATCCGGTGCGAAAACAGTATCTGTAACAGCTGTTTGTTCCGCTCTTATTTTAAAATCGGATTCTTTCGATATCTGAATTGTATAACTCTCAGCATTGGCTGCTGTATTCCATTTAAGTTCTGCATCTAAAGCCACATCAGAAGAGTTATTGATCGGTGTAACCAGATCAGGAGTTCCTACAGAGCTGGTTGTAAAGCTTCGTGTTGCTGACCAAACTCCATCTCCGGAAACATTGCTTCCACGAACTCTCCAGTAATATTCTGTATTGGCTGATAGTCCAACAAATTGTACTGATAAACTTTCAACTTCATCTTTTACTTTCAGATCTTCCGTGAATTCCGGATTGGTGGCCAAATGAATTTCATAGGTAGTAGCTGCAGAGTTTTCGTTCCATGTTAGCACCGGACTAGTAGAAACATCTGTGGCGCTGTCTTCAGGTAAACCGTGGAGTATTGCATCGGGAACTTCCGGTAGCGTTGTAAAAGTTGAGAATGAAGTCCAATCACCGGTACCAAAACTGTTTTCTGCTCTGACTCTCCATTTGTATTCTGTTTCCAAATTTAGATTTGAGCCCACAAAACGATTGTCTGCTAGTCCGGATTCTGTTTCGTTGATCTCTTCCGTATCTGCATTTCGAATTTCAATTTCATAAGTGTCTGCGTTACTCACCGGCTGCCATTCAAAAACTATATTCAGCGGAACGTTCTGCTGTTCGTTCTCTGGATTTGTGATCACAGGTTTTCCGGGTAAGGCATCGGTATAACTTCCTTTCACCTGAAAACTTACCGATCCGATTCCGGTGGTTTCGATCGTAAATGTATCTTCAAAATTACCTAAACCCGACGGCTCAAAAGTTATCTCCAGATCAAGAGTTCCGCCCACGCCAACGGACGCACTTAACGGACTAACCAAAAATTCAGAACTGAAATTAGAAATGTCTGTGATCGTAAGTTCGGCACTTCCTGTGTTTGTAAGAGTAAGTGTTTTCTGAAAAGATGGATTTACGTCTCCACCCGAAAATTCCTCGAATTCAACTAATTCTGAATCCAGACTGATTTGTCCTGCTTTTTCATTCAGAATTCCCGGAGGTGGATTTCCAAGCTTTGCAGTAGAATAGATCCTGAATTCTCCCGGAGCCATATTTATAGCCGGAACTGAAGACTCATTGATCAACAAAGAATCTCCGCTGAAATATTCATACCACCATTTTCCGGATCCGGAATTATGTCCGTACGGAAATACATCTGCGCTGACGACATCAAAATTTCCGAGTATCTGAACGTCGGTTGCTGAGCGAAGCAGAATTCTTTTTTGCTTTCCGCCCATATCCAGCGAATAATCGGTTGTAGCGAAAGATGGGTGCGTTGTTTTCAGTTTCGACAGTTCTGATACCGTTTGATACAAACGATAACGATCTGCATCATTTAAATAACTCCAAAGGATTGGTTTTTCACCTGTTCTTCCGTTCTGATTGATGCTGATATCGTAGCCGTATTCTCCGAATTGCCAGAACATTTTAGGTCCCGGAACGCTGAGCAAAAATGCATTTGCGATCTTAATTCTGTTTAAAGCCGTTGTTTTTTCTTTGGTGTCATAACCCGAAAAAGCATTACCGAAATTCTCAATTTCATGCATGATCCGTTCTTCATCATGACTTTCCATATATCCAACCAGATGCGGATCATTCCAGCCTCTGTTTTGATAAGAGACATTGGTGAGGTCACCATTATAGCCCAGAGCTGCATCTTTATACTGTTCGTGCATGATGCCCCAAAGCATGAATCCGCTGTTTGCAAGCACGGTCTCTTCGTCATTATTTCCGAGATGCTCAAGGATCAGGTACGTCTCCGGATATACTTCGTGAATGCGACTTTTCATTCTGTTTAACAGATCTACTCTGCCTTGATCGTATTGATTCCAGGCTCCCACATCAGATGTGAAGTTTTGAGTGAATCCTTTGCTCAGATCATATCTGAATCCATCCACATGAAATTCCTTCACCCAAAATCTGTTTACACTGTCAATAAATTGTTGGGTAAACTGACTTGTGTGATCAAAATCGTAGCCCACATTAAAAGGGTGTCGGGCATCGATATTGAACCAAATATTTTCTGAAGTAGGCTTGCCGTAATCTCCTTCATTATACAGGCGAACCATTGGCGACTGACCGAAGGAATGATTGTAAACCGCGTCAACAATTACGGCTATTCCTCTGTTGTGACTTTCATTTATGAGCCTTTTCAGGTCTTCGGCAGGTCCATAATATCTGTCGGCTGCAAAATAAAAAGACGGATTATAACCCCAGCTGTTATTTCCTTCAAACTCGTTTACGGGCATTAGCTCGATGGCATTTATTCCCAATCTCTGTAAATAGTCCAGAGAATCTATAACCGTTTGGTAGTTATGTTTATCTGAAAAATCCCGAACCAGCAATTCATAGATAACTAAGTTTTTCTTTGCCGGTCGTTCCCAGTCCTGATCCGTCCAGTTGAATTCTTCTTTATCCGTTTCAATGATGGATACATATTCCGTCGTTTTTCCGTACGGATAGGATTTCAGGTTCGGATATGTTGACTCCGATATAAAACTGTCATCAGGATGAAGAACTTCTTCGGCATATGGGTCTGCAATTCTGATCTCATTATCCACCAAATACTGAAAAGCGTATTGCTGACCCGGGTTCAATCCGGTTATATCGATCCACCAATAAACTTCGTTCGAGCTTACCGTTTCCCGGTTCATCTGAAAATCCGGTAAAACCTCCCAGTCGTTAAACTCACCGATCACATAAACATGATCTTTGAAAGGAGCCAGTAACGACAGTGTTACTTTGGTCGGATCCGACTCATAATATTTAATTCCCTGTGTTACTCCGTTTGGTCTGGGGCTTTCATTGATAGCATCAGGAACCAGATAATAAACTGAAGCGCTGTCTTTTTCTCCTTCCGTGTTGGTGGCAACAGCCTTAAGAGTTTTCCTGCCGGATGAATTTGCTGTTAGCACGTAATCCAAGGTATCGCTGGCTGTATCAGCAAGCTTGACGCCGTCCTCAAATAACTCCAAGGATTGAAGAGTTGAACCCAGAGCCGCACCCAAAACCTGAATATCCAGCATTTCCCCGTTTTCCAAAAAAGAAGACTCTTCACCAGGCTCGTTGAATCGAACGTAGACCCCGTCAGAAAACAGTTCTATAAAAAAGTCCTCGCCGTTTTCGGTTTTAGCAATTTTACCACTGTCCCCACTCCTGAAGATCATTGCTAGTTTTAAGATCTCGTTCGCTGATGCAGATCCGTAGTAAGCGTCCACATCCGAGATCGTTATCGAATAAAGATTCGTCTCAAGGCGTGTCATTTTGGTTGCAGAAGTATTCTGACCAAAAGCTGTTTTGATGAATTTCCAGTCTCCGGGATTTCCCACAGGATCCGGTGGATTATCAGGATTACTTTGATCTGTGATCAATCCAGTATGTATGTAAACATCTCCGGAATGCCCGAGCAAAGCCTGGTTTCCTTTGGTGGCATCAAAGACAATGGTAATGCTGTTAGATCTGGAAGGAAATGCAGGAGATGAACTGACCTGTGCGTTAATAACACCTGTTGAAAAGAATAAGATCGCCAACAAAATTGAGGGGGAGAGACTACACTTTACTGTAATTCTGAGCAGACTCTTTAATTCAAAGATGTGCTTTATTCTGTTTATTAAGAGATTTTTTGCCATTGCAACGTATCGGATTGTCAAGAATGTAAGCGCTTTCATTTTATGAATCAATTTCCAATTCAATTTTTTAAAACCATTTCTTATTTGATAAACCTTCTGTGTGTTTTTTGCTTTATCTTTGAACCGTGCCGGCAGTAATTATTTCTTACTCATTTATAATGAACAAAACTCATGATCTACGAATTTTTAAAACGCACCCCACAATTTGATGAAACCGCATTTGTTGCTCCCAGCGCAGATATTATTGGTGATGTAACCCTGGGAAAAGAATCCAGTGTTTGGTTTAACGTAACCATCAGGGGAGATGTGAATTTTATACAGATCGGAGACCAAAGTAATGTACAGGATAACGTTTGTATTCATGTGATGAATCAAACCGGTCCTACCATTATCGGGAATGAAGTAACTATTGGTCACGGTGCGGTTGTACACGGATGTACTATCAAAGATCGCGTATTGATCGGAATCAATGCTACCATTTTGGATGAAGTTGTTATTGAGCCGGACGTGATCGTTGCTGCGGGCACCTTGGTTCCTCCGGGCAAAACTCTGGAAAGCGGATATATGTACATGGGCTCGCCTGCAAAAGCGGTTCGCAAACTTACGGAAGAAGAAATAAAGTCCATTCCGAAATATGCTTCCAACTATGTGAAATATCTTCGAGCGTATCAGCAGAAAGACAAATACGACGAGAATCCTTTTTATCAGCCTAAAGGCTGAACAATTAAGAATGATACAATTATCAATTGAAGTATTCTTAATTGATAATTGTATCATTGACCATTGATGTCCGGAATCTACATCCATATCCCGTTTTGTAAGCAAGCTTGTTCCTATTGCGATTTCTATTTTGTTACCAAGCCCGGCAATAAAAATGCATTTGCTGATAAGCTTGTTGAAGAGATCCACTCAAAAAAGGACACGGCCTATTCGAACGAAATTATTGATACCATCTATTTTGGAGGCGGAACGCCGTCTTTATTAAGCGCAGAGCAATTTGATAAAATCTTCGAAGCTTTAGATGATTCATTCCGCTTAGATCTGAAAGAAGTTACCGTTGAACTGAATCCGGACGATGTTTCCAAAGAATATTTATCAGCACTCAAAAGCATTGGCGTGAATCGGGTGAGCATGGGAGTCCAAACCTTTGATGAAGATCTGCTTAAATTCATGAATCGAACCCATAATTCGGCGGAAGCTTTAAAATGTTTGGAGTTGCTTAAGGCTTCCGAAATAAATGTGTTTACTGCTGATCTGATCTACGGGAATCCCGGGCAAACTTTAGAAATGCTGGAGAAAGATCTGGATATCCTTTTGCAGTTTGATCCGCCACATGTTTCTGCTTATTCCTTAACCATTGAGCCTAAAACCCGATTGGGAAAACAGCTGGAACTGGGCAGACTTATCCCCGCAGAAGATGAAACCGTTGAAAAGCATTTTGAGCTGGTGGAAGAGAAACTGAAGCAGAAAGGCATTCATCGATATGAAGTAAGTAACTTTGCTAAAAAAGGATCGGAAGCTGTTCATAATGCAAATTATTGGGAGCACAAAAACTATCTTGGTTTAGGTCCCGGTGCTCACTCTTTCCAATGGGATGAATCAGAGACTTTTGCTTACCGCTGGGAAAATGAACCCGATCTGAAAAAATATCTTCAAAAAACCCATTTCAACGAATCCGAAAAAGAAGAATTATCTCTTCAGAGTCTTGCTGAAGAACGGATCATGCTGGGACTCAGAACCGTAAAAGGAGTCTCTATTGAAAAGCTGGAGAAAAAGTATGAATACAAGCTTTCTGAAAGACAGCTTGTATACTTAGCGCGAAAAGAAAAAGAGGGCAAAATTCATTTCGCCTCTGATTCTATCCGGCTCAGTTCCTCCGGATTAAAGATCGCCGACGCACTCACTTTAGATCTTATAACCGCTTAGTTTTTACTATGCCTTTCATACTTAGCAGCGAATCTTGAATATTCCTTCGCACGTTCCGAATTTCCTGATTTAGCATATGCTTCAGAAACTAACTTCGTTGCTTTGGCCAGTTTTGCATAATCTTCTTTTGTCAGATTAGCCGAACTTCCTTCCAAAGAAGGAATCATCAAGGTATTAGCCGGCTCCACTAAATTAGGATCGTCATTTACGGTTTTATTTGCTTCAAAAATCAGTGGCCATAAATACGGTGCGCCGTACACTTCTCTTGAAATATCCCACATCCATTCATCTTTTTCGATGATATAAGCGGTCATTTCTTTTGGGGCTGGCTTTTCTTTTTGCACAGCCGGTTCTGCACTGACATTATTCTTTGTTTCTGATGATGCCGCTGAAGCTTCAGAAGTTTTTTCTTCTTTTACTGGCGTTTCAGCAGGTGGCACTTTTTCAACCTGCTCAGCTTGTTGTTGAGCCGGAGTCTGATTTCCTGCAACTACATTGTCCATATTCCCCGGATCGGAATCTCTCAGAAAGAAAAACCAAATTCCCGTTCCGGCTATCAACAATACCAGAACTATAAAAACCCAACTGACCTCATTTCCTTTTTCCTTTTCGGGTGCTTTAAAAACAGGGGGAGCTTCAACTTCACTTTCTTCTTGTTCTTCTTCAGCTTCTTCCTCAACTGAATCCGGTGTTTCTGCTTCATCAGCTTGTTCATCAGCAGGCTTTATAACTTCTTCGAACGGATCTTCAAATACTTCAGGTTCTTGCTCTTTCTCTGCCTTTGCTGTTGTTTCTTCTGTTTCAGTTCCGGACTTTTCTCCAAGCAAGGTAGGCTCTAAACCGGCAAAAGGCGCGTTTACAGTTTGTTCAAGTGCTTTAAAAGGCTTGAATGATACTTTCTTATGTGCCGGAATTACGATCTCTTCTTTTGTCTGCGGATTTATACCCGTTCTTTCAGCAACGTCTTTTAATTCGAAACTACCGAAGCTGGTTATAGATGCTTTTCCATTTTTTTCCAGATCATCAATTACCAGATCAAAAACTCCACGGATCATCTCCTCTGCTTTCTGCTGAGTAATACCATTTGATTCAGCAAACGCTTTTATCAATTCCGAAAATGTAACTTTTTTACTCATAGCTCCACCTCGTTGAATTCATCTTTTAAAGCTGAGCTTTGAGAAAACCGAACTACTTTCTTTTTTGGAAGTAGCATCATTTGCTTATAGTGCGGATTATAGGACTTGTATTCTTCTCTGATCTCAGAGCTGAAGCTACCGAAATCGGGAATGCTGAAGCCGTTATTGTTTGACAGGTGCTCTGTAAAAATGCTCACTAGCGAGTTATATAACTCTTCTGTTTGAGTTTGAGTTAACTCAAGTCGTTCACTGAGTGCTTTTATCGTTTCTGATTTGTTCATATCCCATAGTTAGTTAACTCCAATTAGCAACAAAAGTCTGATTTTGTCAAATAATCCCTGTAAATAATGCTATATCAGGAATAATAGCATAATGATACTCACAATTTTGTTGGAATTCTGTTAAGTTAGTTAGGTAATCAGAATTAAAAAGCTAAACTCAATTGAAGACTAGTTTACGTCCCTTCTTATCCGATATTATTGATTATGCGGGCTTATATCCGCCTTCTGAACTGCCTTTGGAAGAGGCGTTCAGAAAATATCTATCTCATATTGAGCAGAAGGAAGCGTGGATGCTTTCAAAATTTGTTGTCGGAACCGGACTTCTGCGTGAACTGATTACACTCATTGATGCGGAGCCTGAATCTCCTTCTCCCTTTAAAATAACGCTGGTTGGTGCTGCTTCTGATGATCTTGACAGCTTCAAAAAAGTAATCGACAACACAGTAGAAGTCATTAAGGATTCTCTTGAATCCACAGCTAAAAAAATCCACATATCCACTTTAGAAATTAAGGTGCCTCTGGCTTTTCTGAAGGAAGAAAGTTCATCCGAACTTCAATCTGCTATTGAGTACGCAGTTCAATCCATGGCAAAATCTGAAACATTACCTTATCAGATCTTTTTTGAAGTTCCGGGATTTGATTTCGATATGAAATACACCAAAGAACTTGTTCAGGGGATTCATAAACACAATGAGTGGCTTGAATCGAATGAAAAGGAAAATTACTGTTTTTCCGGTTTTAAGATCCGTTGCGGTGGAGTGGAAGCTTTTCAATTTCCTCCCACGGATTATCTGGCTGAAGCCATTACTTTTTCCCGGGAAAATACCGTTCCTCTAAAATTCACGGCCGGACTTCACCATCCTGTTCGTCACTACAATGATTCTGTACAAACCAAAATGCATGGCTTTCTGAATGTGTTCGGGGCTTCTTTGTTAAGTTATTCCAAAAAGCTTTCTGAAGACGAATTGCTGGAAATTCTGAATGACGAAAATGCTTCAAATTTCAATTTTGATGAATCTGAGTTTTCATGGAAAGGACAATCTGTTTCTTTTGAAGAGCTGCACATGTTGCGCGATCTTTCTGTCACCTCGTTCGGGAGTTGCAGTTTCGACGAGCCCGTAGAAGATCTTCAGGAATTAAATTTAATTGCATAAAAAAACCGGATGTAATTAAACACCCGGCTTAGAATCTCTGATCAAACTTGGCTTATTTAATCAGGTTCATTTTTCTTGTGAACACTTTGTTCCCTGCCTGCAAGCGGTAAATATAGATACCACTCGCCATACTGGAAGCATCCCATGTTACGGTATAAGAACCTTCGCTTTGTCTGGAGTTTACCAGTGTAGCAACCTTCTTACCTAACATGTTAAACACGTTTAAAGTTACGTCTGCATTCTCAGCCACAGAGTAAGAAATAGTCGTGCTCGGGTTAAATGGATTCGGATAGTTTTGATCCAACTTGAATTCAGTAACCTGCTCTGTAAGTATTTCCTCTTCTTGTGGCAGCGATTTAGCCTGTGTTTCTGCGCTTTCGAAACTTGCAGTAGAACTTCTTGTTGCTGCAACGGCAAAATCAGCTCTGCTTACGTTTTCTCCGGGATTGAACTCGGCTGTAACTACAGGTTCCAGATCATACGGACCTTGCTCAAGGCTGAACGTCACATTCAGGATGTTCAGATCAATTGCAATTTGCACATATGGTTTGAATGCTGAAGGTATCTCATCTGAGTCTTCAACAGCAATTCTCTCGCCGTTATAAACAACAGTAACATCTTCTTCGCCAATTTCTTCGGCAGCCCATTGAAGTCCTAAACTCTGAACCAGAGAATAGGCAAGTTCTGCTCTGTTTACATTCCCGTTGGGATTAAAGCCTGAACCTGAACCGACAAGCATAACACCGTCGTCAAATTGAGCGGTGTCTTTTAATGGAGCTCCCTGAGCTACAACCGATTGAGCTACCAGTGTTTCAAAGGCTCCGTCTACATCGCTGAACGTATTTCCATTCAGTGGTAATGACTGACGGATCTCTTGTCCCATAACCAGATATTCTGCCAACTCAATTCGCTTCAGATTTCTGTTTGGCTTATATCTTTTATCGTTAAAGCTATCAGCAAGTCGTTCTGAGATCGCCAGTTTAATAGCCGTTTCAGCAGGATGACCGTTTATATCATTTAAACCGGTGTAACCACTTGCTGTTTGCGTTTTAATAGTACCCGAAACTGTTTCAGTTATGCCGATACCATTTGTTGGGTTAGCTTCGTCGCCTCTCAGGCCGCGGATCTCCACACCCCATTCACCTGCAATCGGGTTTGTAACCTGAACTTCTCTGAGATAGGTAAGCGTGAACAGAACAGGAATTCCTGAGCTGTATTCAACACCATTCGGGTCAATAACGATAACATTAACAGGATTTCCGGTTTGGCCGGCAATTCCTTCTAAACTTGCACGAACAGAAAGCACGCTTTCATTTCCTGTTAAGTTGAAACTATGTGTTTCGTTTGTAACTCCACTTGGATCATAATTAACTGAAAATGGATTCGTCTGAACATCAAACTGAGCTTCACCATTAAATTCTCTGTTAGCTTTAATGCTGCTTCCGAATTCAGCATCTCTGTCATACGTTTTTTGAACGGCTGCAAATGCATTCACATATCCGGAACCAACTTCCCAGCTTTCTCTGCTTTGCATGTTGGTAGCTGTGCTTTGAAGAATACTTTTAACTTCATCCGGGTTTAAAGTCGGATCTACTTCCAGAAGTAATACAACAATTCCTGCTACATGAGGTGTCGCCATTGATGTACCACTTGAAGTAGTATAAAAAGCCAGATTTGACGGCTCTATTAATTCTGCATCAGCTTCTGCGCCTAATAAAGGAATTGGAGCTACTGTTCTCGTTGAGATTATATCTACTCCGGGAGCAACAAGACTTGGTTCATCTACAAAAGTGAACGTTTCGCCATCCAGTTCAAAAGTTCCGCTTCTTCCTTTTGTTCCTCTTGATGAAAAATCAGCAAGTTCACCACTTTTAGTTCCGGCTCCAACAGAAATTACCCATGGTGCTTTAGCGTATGGATTGTGAGTATCTTCACCAGGTCCTTCATTTCCGGCAGCAAAAAGCGTTACGATATTACGATCATAAGCCAATTTACTAGCCAGATTAATTGGGTGGTTCGGATCAAAGTTCCCTGAAGAACCCCAGGAATTAGTTATCACACGAATTCCATATTCAAACTGATGTGTTATGGCGTAATCAAAGCCGCCAATTCCATCAAGTACAAAAAGAGCACCACCTGATCCATAACCGATCAGATCGGCACCGGGCGCTACTCCCTGATGTTTACCATTTGAAGCTACACCGCGTCCGCCAACTGTTCCGGCCACGTGTGTTCCATGACCTGAGTTGGTATCTGTATTGGGCACACCTTCAACATAAGTTACAGGAGCTAGATCGCTGTATGCATGTAAGTTTGTTGATCCCAGCACATTTTGAACCAGTGCGGTTCCATATTCTAGATCTGGATGAGTTCCATCGACCCCGCTGTCATTCACAACAACTCCAATTCCTTTTCCGGAAATCGGGAAGCCGCCGTTTTGAGATGTAAACTCAGCGTTAGATTGAACTTTGTCTACACCTGTAATAGCTCTTGAATCATTGTTGAAATAAGAAAGCTCTTTATTTAAATAGATCGATCTTATTTCCTGCCTGGAAACCAGATCAGTAATTTGTGCCGGAGTAACAATAGCGCCTGCCATAGGTAAACTTTGAAAAGAATAACCTATTGAAATACCGGCGTCATTTAGTATAGACAATTCGCCGGCATCGGGAGCTTCATTGCCCCAAAAGGTGATAATTACCTCTACAGACTCCGTGGCTGTATTTAGTGTGTTTTGAAGATCAGGACCTATCACAGCCTGAGCTTGAGTAAAATTTGATAGTGAAATAGAAAGAATTCCTATCACTAACAGTGTTAGTATATTATTGGATTTCATATCCTCTTTGTTCATTAATATTAAGTTGTTTAGTGCACTTTATTGATGGGCTACAAAAAGCACGTTTAAGTACACCGAACATTTTATTTACTAATTTTTACCTTTTGGGTTCCCGATTCTATATCGCCGTTGATTTCAGTTCTTAACTAAGCCGAGGTTTTTTTACCTTACGATGACCTTTTAAAACTCAAAAAACTTTATGCTTACTTCATTTATTCCTGTTGATAAAGAATCTCATTTTCCAATTCAAAACCTTCCGTTCAGCGCTTTCGAAACAGAAGATGGCGAGATTCATCTGTGCTCTGCTATTGGTGATTATGTGATCGACCTTTTTGTTCTGGATGAAGCGGGTCTATTTGATGGCAAGCATTTAAAAGACCAATTCGCTTTTCAGGATTCCACACTCAATTTCTTTATGGGACTTGGAAAACCGGCCTGGCAGGAAGCACGCCAAACATTGACGAATCTCCTCGATAAAGAAAATCCAACTTTGAGAGATGATGACCTGCTCAGATCACGGGTTTTTATTCCAATGGAAGATGTAGAAATGGTTATGCCTGTCGAGATCGGAGACTACACCGACTTTTACTCGTCTGAGCAACACGCTTTCAATGTAGGTTCAATGTTTCGCGACCCTGACAATGCCTTGATGCCAAACTGGAAACATTTGCCCGTTGGTTATCACGGCCGTGCTAGTTCCATAGTTTTAAGCGGAACGGATCTGCATCGTCCTAAAGGACAAACTATTCCCAACGATTCCGATCAGCCTGTGTTTAGCGACAGCAAGCTTCTGGATTTTGAACTGGAAGTCGGTTTTTTCACCGGACCCGGAAACGAGCTGGGTGATACGATTTCCGTAGACAACGCTGAAGATCATATTTTCGGGATGGTTCTGGTTAACGACTGGAGCGCCCGTGATATTCAGAAATGGGAATATCAGCCGCTAGGACCTTTTCTTGCCAAGAACTGGGCAACCAGTATTTCTCCCTGGATCGTGACATTGGATGCTTTATCTCCATTCAGGTTGGATATGCCGGAACAGGATCCGGAGGTGCTTCCTTACTTAAATCAGAAAAACCGTTCTACTTTTGATATCAATCTGGAAGTGTATCTGGATAACGAAAAGCTAAACGAACCGCATAAACTGGCGACATCAAATTACAAGCATATGTACTGGAGTATGGCTCAGCAATTAGCTCATCAAACGGTTACCGGTTGTAATGTGCGTCCCGGCGATATATATGCATCCGGAACCATCAGCGGAAATACTGAAGATTCTTACGGAAGTATGCTGGAACTTACCTGGAAAGGAACCAAGCCTGTTCAATTGAATGACGGCTCCGAAAGAAAATTCATTCAGGACGGCGATAATATCATCATGACGGGATATGCAGAGAACGATGATTATCGAATCGGATTCGGTGTGGTTGAAGGGAAGATCTTGCCGGCGAAACAGTAATTCAACATCCAACACTCAACATCCAATTTCCATTGTTACTCATGTGGCGTTCATAGCTTGATGTTGGATGTTCCTTATTCCTCATTGGATATTGGGTTAATTTCAAAATCGTCATCTCGCGGCGTATGCCCGAGATCCGGATTGGTTTAGAGGAATATGTCTCTGATAACGATCCAGATTCCTGCCTTCGCAGGAATGACCATAATTATAGAAAAATGCCTTCACTAAGATCCTGAAACACACTCAACATCCAATTTCCATTGTTACTCATGTGACGTTCATAGCTGGAAGTTGGATACTGCATTCACTAAATAATAATAAATAGGTCATCCCGTCCGCCAGCTGGCGGATCGGGATCTTTGTAAGGAATAGATATTGAATCTGATTCACGTACCATGAACAAAGCCCTGTGTTCGTGTGGGTGAGAAGTTTTAATCATTAAAAATAATCCGTATCTCCGATCGGACTGAAGTCCTCTCTAGCAAACTTAATACTGAATGTTGATGGTGCGTTAGATTTACTCAAGTAAACCAGCCAAGATTTTAATCCGCAGCGATTGTAGACAGATAAACCGCAAACCGCCGGCCCTGAAGGAACCCATCCCTGTCCCTTCCCTTCTTCGAGGGAAGGGGACGCTTTAACAGAATTATGAGTTTGCTTAAAAAGTCTCTCTCCCCAATGTTAGAGAAAGAACTAAAGATAACTCCTTTGATGATTAGTAAGAGGTTCATTGAAATTAAGAGCCTTCACTAAGATCCTGAAACAAGTTCAGGATGACGTCGGGGTTTTTATATTATTGTGATCTATTTAAAAAGTCCTTCCCCTTATCCAAGGGGAAGACAGATGGGGTCAAAAAAAGACTGACTGATTTAATTCGGAATACACACCGCGCCGGTCCTGAAGGACCTGCTGGTTTAAAATCACACAACAAAATTTATGCTAGTAGGGCGTTCACGCCCGGTGGGTAAGCAGTAATTCAACATCCAACACTCAACATCCAATGTCCATTGTTACTCATGTGACATTCATAACTGGAAGTTGGATGTTCTTAAGGAGCTCCCCTCCTTAATCTTAGGGAGGGGACGGGGGTGGGTTAACAAACGGAGCCGAGAAATTTGATGGAACTACCAGCCCCCACAAAGATCCTGATCCGCCAGCTGGCGGACAGGATGACGTCTGTGGTTTTATGTTATTGTGATCTAGTTAACCGGATTGTTATTTGTAATTTGGAGCTTGGTATTTAGGATCTATGATCCTTATTTAACCAGTGTCATTCTTTTGATCTGAACCATCTCATTGGTTTGAAGTCGGTACATGTAGACTCCTGAAGCCAGATCTTCCAGATTTACAGACAATGCATGATTTCCTGTTGGCAGCGTTCCGTTAAACACAGATCTCACCAGTCTTCCGGTCATGTCATAAACATCTACTTTTACTTTCTGAAACTCCGAAATACTAACAGGAATAGTTGTGCTCGGATTAAAAGGGTTAGGATAATTCTGTTTTAGCTCTGTTACATCAGGTCTGGTATCATCATCAAAAATAGACGTCTGAATAGTAGATGATATTCTAATCTTGAATGTCTGAGACGCCGTTCTGTTTTCGTTAAGCACGATTGCTCCTACCCGATCAACATCAGACCATGCCCATTCTTTCTTTACCACCATGAACTCTCCCTCCGGTTCTGCATATTCAAATGAAACGGAGCCATTGTCAAAAATAGCCACCACTGCAAGAGCTATATCAGGAGAATCGGTATCTAATATAATAGCAACGTCGCCGGTTTGATTAGATGGAGGTTTCACATTTACGAAATAGCTGGCAAGCCTTCCTAAGCTTATATCCGATGACATAACATCGCCAATTTGAGTATCCGTTCTTTGTACATTCGGAGTGGGGTAAAACAAACTCTCGCCAAAGCCAAAGTTAACATTATTATAAGCTCCCGAAGCAAAATGCCATGAGTATAACTCTAAAAGAGACTCTGTGTAATCCAGCTGGCGGGATTCCAGTTCCTGTTCAACGGCATCTAATAACGGCAGATCCGGAATACTGTTCTCAATTCTGTTCCATGCGCCCGGCCAGAAATCTGCGCCAATCTTTTCGTGAAAATAAAGCGCCCATGTAATGTCTTCGTATGAACCCGGTGCTACGGTGGTCCCGGGACTTCCGAACACATCTCCGGCACCACCTAAATAATTGTAATAATCGTTAGTCAGATCATAAACCACTTCTTCCATCAACGTGGCATCCATTTCAGCCCAAAGATCCGAGTCTCCGTTAAAATTATTTTGAGCAAACTGAATAGCATGTTTAAACTCATGAGCTATCGTTACTCTTAAAGCTCCTAATTGATCACCATCCGGATCATCGTTCTCAGGAAACCCTACAAAATCATTTTCGATAACTATTTGCGTACCCGGTCCATCGCCACCAATTGTTTCTGCAAAACCATATACCGATTGAAGATCTTCAAACGCAATATCGTAAGTATTGCCATCCGGGATAGGATCACCAAAACCCAAAGTTTGCACCAAATAGTTGTAAGTAGAATCTGCTGCTATACCGGCCTCTTCAATATAATCAGGCACATTATTAGTGTTGCTATCTGTTGCGGGAACAGCATCATCTCCCGCTGTTTGATAGGTAAGTACAAATTTGCCCGACGGACTTGTATAAGTTGCCTGAGCCGATTTTTCTCTGAACCGATTATTTGGTTCTAAAAGCGAGGAAGAGATCTCATCTTTAAACTTATGAACAAAAATATGTTCGATGGCGGAGCATTTATGGATTTCTCCGTTTGAAAAATGATCCCGTATTTGCTGAAGCGCCTCATCTGCAGATGAATTCCCTTTTTTAAATTCCTGAAGAATATCCGGGATCTGGTGCCGGTTTGTTTGTCCATATGCTGATCCTGCCAGCATTACAGTAACCATCAACCCACACAAAATTTTTGCTCTTAACACCATAGTCGCCTCAACATTATTTAAATATAAAATTCGTAACTTTGCCCCGTAGAATAAACTCCACTGAAAAGATAATATTTTAAACGAGAATTGCACTAAGAAATATGTACGAAGTTATTCTCTACTACTACTTTAATACGATCGAGCATCCTGAGCAGTTTGCCAAACAGCATAAACAATACTGCAAAGACCTGGGCATCAAAGGACGTATTTATATTTCCTCAGAAGGAATAAACGGAACCGCTGCCGGTACACCGGAGCAAATGGCGCAGTATAAAGCGGACCTGAGAGCCATCCCCGGATTTGAAAACACCGAGTTTAAGACGGATGAATCAGACTATATCCCGTTTTCCAAGTTGATCTGTAAGACCAGAGAAGAAATTGTGTCGCTACATGTGGATGGAGTGGATCCCAAAGACGGTGGTAACCATTTGTCGCCGGCCGAATGGCGCAGAGTGATGGAAGAAGAAGATCACGTGATGATCGACGTCCGAAATAATTACGAATCCAAGATCGGTCACTTTAAAGGAGCGTTAAAACCTGATGTCGAAAACTTCTTCGATTTTCCGCAATGGCTGGAAGAAGCCGAGATCCCCAAAGACAAAAAAGTACTGATGTACTGCACCGGCGGAATTCGCTGTGAGAAGTTTTCTGTTCTGATGAAAGAACAAGGCTGGGACGATGTAAACCAGTTACATGGCGGAATCCTTCGCTACGCCAAAGAAGAAGAAGGCAAGCACTTTGAAGGAAAATGCTTTGTGTTTGATGACCGATTGGTGGTTCCTGTAAATCCCAAAGATCTGTCTCCGATCGCCAAATGCGAGATCACCGGAAAACCGGCCGATACTTATGTGAATTGTGCCAATATGGAATGCAACAAGCTGTTTGTATGCTCAGAAGAAGGCGCGCATATCATGGAAGGCTGTTGCAGCGAAGAATGTAAACAAAGCGAATACCGCCGACCTTTTGATCCTGAAAATGCCTTTAAACCTTTCCGCAAATGGTACAACTATTTCGGCGACGACTTCAAACACCGACATGCTTCCGAACAAGCAATTGAACAGTCGTAAAGTACGGCTGATATCGCCGTACCCAATCACACATCGTTTTAAAGTTCAGGACGAATTTGTTGGAAAGTCATTACTGGAGATGATGGTCACTCGATTTCCCTTTCGCGCGGAAACAGAATGGGAAAAGCGAATCCATAACGGAAGAGTGGGGTTGAATGAGGAATCTGTTACGCCGGATGTACTACTCAAGAAATCTGACTCTGTATTTCATCACAATCCGAAGGTGATAGAACCTAGTGTGCCGGATGAAATTGAGATCCTGCAGGAAACTAACGACTGGATCGCCGTATTTAAACCCGCGCCGTTGCCGATGCATCCGGGTGGACGTTATTTCAAGAACACACTCACGGCTATGTTAGAAGATATGGGCTACGCCGATCTCAAGATCGTACATCGCTTAGACGCGGTGACTTCGGGAATCGTACTCTTCGCCAAGACCAAAGCCTTTGCCCAACGCGCCATGACCGAGTTTGCAGAAGGTCGTGTACAAAAAACTTACTTCGCTGAAGTATCGGGCGTTCCTGAAGAAGATTCGGTGATCATTAACACACCCATCAAGCGTAAAACGGGATTCGTCTTTGAAAGCAATACCGATCTTACCAACGCTAAACCTGCCGAAACCACCTTCACCGTGGTAGAACGGAAAGAAGAATCTGCGATCATTAAGTGCGAACCTAAAACCGGACGCACCCACCAGATTCGTTTGCATTTAGAACATTGGGGCTATCCCATCATCGACGATCCCATCTATGGAATCAACGGCGACAAAACCAGCAAAAAAGCTCAAAAAACCGCGATCAGTTTAGTGAATGCGGGATTGGTTATTGAGAGGTTGAGGGTTGGGGTGGGGTTAGACAGGAAAAGTCATTAAAGTTGCCTTTTGCCGATATCGCTATCTATTACAAAAGACAATTTTTTAGGTTATATTTATGTTCTTGTATGAAATACTACTACCCATCATGAACAAGTTCCAATTAGCGCAATATATCGTTTCAAAGTATCCTAATCAGGTTACTCCAATGAAGCTTCAAAAGTTGATGTACTATTCCTATGCCTGGCAATTAGTAGCTAATGACAAAAAATTTGATGCCAGTTTTGAAGCTTGGCCTTATGGTCCGGTAGAACCACAAATTTATGAGTTTTTTAAAAAATTTGGCAGAAACCCTATTAAACCAGATTCTTCCACTGACATTAATGAACCTTTAATTGATTTCATTTTAGATAGTTATTCTGTTTTCTCTGCTGTTGAGCTTTCAAAGACCACTCACATGGAACTACCTTGGAAAAAATTTAAGAATACTAACGAAGTAATTCCTGATGAAGAATTGGTTGCTTATTACTCAGAACAGGTTTTTGCTAAAAACTTTCCTATGGGAACAAGCTCGAAGTTTTACCCTCCTAAAACTTCCAGTCATTATTCATTTACCTTTGATATGAAAGAGGAATATGTTCCCGAATTCAATAATATTGAAGAGTATCTGGAAAACTTCTCTAATGAAAAAGAAAGACTTAATGATTTAAGCGGAAAGCTTAAAAAGTGGAATGCCTTCAAAAATTGATCCGGCAGAGTTAGATACAATAACTGATCTGCTGAAGGATTTTGCAGCAGATCAAAGCATAACAGCTGAAGAAGTATATGAGTTGAGTTGGACACGATTCAATGTTCTTGAACAGATACCATTTAGTGAATTGTTAAATAGCCACTGGCTCATAAAGTTATTTCGAAGGCCAACTTATTTAATCTTCCCTTTAAGGATTCATAAGTTTTTATTTGAAGGGCTGTTTACTTTCGCCGGAGAATATAGAAGCAAAGATGATCCTAATGAGGGAAGAATTTACTTTGGTGCACAGCATGCCCAAAAAAGGCGTCCCCCATTCAAAGGTGATGCTCCAGAACACATAGAAGAAGGTGTATTTAATGCCATTTGGTTTTTAAAAAAGCGTACTAAAGATCCTCTTTATAATGCCGTTCGTTTCTATCAAAAGTTTGTAAAAGTACATCCTTTCTACGATGCAAATGGCAGAATCGGTCGTTTAATTGCGACAATGTATCTTGAAAGTCATGGTTTAGTTCTTTCATGGAGTGAGTTCGATAGTAAAAAGAAATTTATTAGCAAACTTAACCGCTGCCATCACAAACCTGATAAAGAAACATTTGGGTACTTAGTTGATTACCTGAGAGATTATATTATTCCACTAAACCAACTAGAAGAATAACTACCCCACCATCCCGGTTATAAACACATCTACATATTCTTTCATGCGCTCGATGATTCGGTTTCCGATTTGACGGGCTTGTAATATGCTTGGTCGGTTTTCGAGGCAAGCAAATACATCTTCTTTTAAAGGCTCTTTGCCTGTAAACATATACATATCTATCAAATTCCTGAATTGTTGCTGATCCAGATTCTCTTCTTCGCAGATTTCTTTCAGCGCAAGCAATCGCTGTTCTTCCCAGTATTTTTCAAATTCATCGGTCACCAATTCAGCATCTTCAATATTTGGCAAATGATCCTGAATGAACTTTTCAATGAGCTCACGCTTGCTACGCAATTCAACATCTCCGCCAATCATTTCCAGAATAGCTTTTCTCTGAGCTTCTTTATCCGATTCTTTACTGTTTTTTAGCTTGGCAAGTAGTTTAATAATGTAGGCTACATTGATCTCATCCCTGTGAATCAATTCCAGCTCAAAATCTACATCTTCCAGAATAGAAACCGCATTCACATCCTGATTCATCTTTACTTTGTCGTACAGATCAAGGTATTTACTTTTGTAATCCTCAAAGGTCTGCTCGTCCATGGAAAGGTCGTCCCAGCTGAAATCAGCATAGGTTTTCAGCGTATTCAGAATTCGCATTAATTCCCGGAATGCTTTGATAAAAGCCAGTTCATCTTCTTCCGTAAGAAGCTCATCTACTTTTTTGGGCGTTGAGGCTATTCCGAGCAGCTCCACATATTTCTTATTGAATTCCTCTACAAAGACTTCGTAATCAGGGGTGAAGATCTCTTCTTTAGCATTTTTATTGGAAAACAACGCAATGGCTTCGTCTGTTTTATCTTTGAGATTGCGGAAACAAACGATGTTACCTTGCGACTTCATCTCATTGATAATCCGATTGGTTCTGGAATACGCCTGTATCAATCCATGATATCTGAGATTTTTATCTACATACAACGTGTTAAGCATCTTGGCGTCAAAACCCGTCAAAAACATATTTACCACCAACAGAATATCCAGCCGATCTTCTTCCACAAAGCTTTTACGCTCACGCTTTTTTAGTCGTTTGCCGATATCCTGATAATACTTCTCCAAAGATTCGCTGTCTTTGGTGGTGAAGTTGGTGCCGTACATCGCATTGTAATCCGCTATATAGGATTCCAATTTATCTCTGGAATGCGAAGTTTTATACCCAACCCCGGGGTCTGCCACTTTTTTGAAATCTATATCCACATCCGATATAAATCCATCGGCGTCTTTATCTTCTTCATTGGCGTTGTAGGTAAAGATGGTTGCTATTCGAAGATCGTGATCGCCAGCTTTCTTCTTTTCATTAAAAATGTCGTAGTAAGCGATTAATTGGTCGATGCCACTTACCGCGAAGATGGCTGAATATCGTTTACTGTGTGTCTTTTGATCATGTCTTGCAATGATATAATCAGCAATTTTAGAAAGTCGCTCGGGAGATTCCAACACTTCCTTTCGGTCGATATCTTCTACTTCGATATCCACAAAGTTATTGCTCTTACTTTTGTACCTGCCTACATATTCCACACCGAATTTTAATACATTGGTATCGCGGATTGCGTCGGTGATTACATAAGAATGCAATTGCTCATCAAATAAGTCGGCGGTAGTTCGCTTTCCGTATTCGTTTTTGGAAGCATTGTCTGCAAAGATGGGCGTTCCGGTAAATCCAAAAAGCTGTATATCAGAAAAGAACTCGGTAATGCGCTCATGTGTTTCCCCAAATTGGCTACGATGACACTCATCAAAAATGAACACCATCGTTTTGTCCTGTAAATGTTCCATGGACTTTCTGTACCGCGGATTTTTGATGGCGTTATTCAATTTCTGAATTGTCGTTACGATCAGCTTGGTATTGTCCGAAAATTGATCCACCAACGACTTGGTGTTCTCCGTCATATCTACCGCGCCGGGCTTAAAACTGTTGAACTCGGTAGCTGTTTGGTAATCCAAGTCTTTGCGATCTACCACAAATACCACTTTATGAATTTCGGGTTTATTCGTGATTATTTGACTGGCTTTAAATGACGTGAGCGTTTTACCGGAACCCGTAGTATGCCAGATATATCCGTTTTTCTTGGATGCATCTACTTGTTTGATGATCGCCTCTACTGCATAATATTGATAAGGACGAAGCACCATCAGGATCTTCTCGGTTTGATTGCGGACGATATACTGCGCAATCATTTTACCAAGGTGATCCGGATTCAGAAAAGCATCTGTAAACTCAGTAAGCCCTGATATATTTACATTCTTCTCATCCGCCCAATAAAAGGTCTGCTTAAAACTCTGATCTTTATTATTGGCTAAATACTTAGTGTTTACGCCGTTACTGATCACGAAAACCTGTACAAACTGAAACAACCCATGACTGCTCCAGAACGAATGACGTTGATAGCGATTGATCTGATTAAACGCTTCTTTAAGCTCTAATCCCCGACGTTTGAGTTCCACTTGAACTAACGGCAACCCGTTTACCAATAAAGTGACGTCATACCGGTTTTTGTAGGTGCCTTCGATGGTGATCTGATTGGTCACCTGAAAATGATTATTCGTCCAGTCTTCTGAATCGAAGAAGCGGACATACGCTGTGTCTTCATTTTCTCTTTTTAAAGCAAAACGTTCGCGAAGACTTTTAGCTTTGTCGAACACCGTGCCTTTAGACAAATGATTGAGAATAGTTGAAAACTCTTTCTCGGAATACCTATCGTTATTGAAACTTTCCAATTGAGCTTTCAAGTTCGCCAGCATTCCCGCTTCATCTTTGATGGTAACGAAGTCATAGCCTAACCCGATAAGTTGGTCTATAAACTTTTGTTCTAATATGGCTTCGCTTTGTCTGCTCAATGGCTATTGATCTTTGTCTGAACGGTATGCTTTATTCGTCAAGCGTTTGAATTGTAAGGATTTTGAACCAAAGTTGATCAATAATCCTATTTCTAAATTATATGCTTCCAAATAGTTGATAGCCTGAGCCAAATGAACGTCCTGTAATTCAATCAATGCTTTAATCTCTACAGCTATTACTTCCTCTACCAGAAAATCTACCCTCCGTTTACCAATAGGTCTTTTCTTGTAATAGATGGGCATATCGTGCTCTCTGGAAAATGACAGCCCCTGATCGGTCATTTCAATTTCCAAGGCTCGCTGATAAATCACTTCCTGAAAACCATTCCCTAACTCATTATGAACCGTCATGGAACAGTTAATGATCCTACCTGTTAATTCTGAATATTTGTATTCGTGGTTAATCATAGTCTCTTATTAATATCACATTCCTCAGTTTTTGAACTATGATGTATGTGATTTCCATGATTCTTATGATTAAGAACTGTTCCGCTACACAACCTGTATGTATAATCATAGTTCATCATTTCGGTTTCGCATTCCTCATTTTTTGAACAGTGATGCATGTGATTCCCTTGATTCTTTTGATTAAAAGTCGTTCCAATAAACAACCTGAATATATAATCATAGTGCATCATTTCGGTTTCACATTCCTCATTTTCTGAACAGTGATGCATGTGATTTCCTTGATCCTTATGATTAGGAATCGCTCCATTAAACAACCTGTATGTATAATCATAGTGCATCATTTAATCATAAAAATCACCGTTCAACCCCTACACAAACATTTGCTGCAATAATCCTTTTTTGAAAACTAACATAGAACCCAATTCTTTTTTTGAAGAATGGATTTTTAGATTTAACTCGTTTAAGAAGTAAGTGATTTTATCTCTTTCCTTTTCATTTGGAAAAGGGATTGGAAGTGACATAAAATCATCTACAGTTATATTCATACGGTCATGCCTCGCTCCATAATTGGCAACACTGTGCATATGTTTATGCCAAACAGTTGTTTCAAAGAAACTTTCGAAGTAATCTATCGAGTCTTCACTAAACCGAAATACAGAGTAAAGGGGAGACATTACTCCTGTTTCTAAAGTATTTCTCTTAATTGGGCCAACAGGTGCGTGAACTGATATTCGTGGGTTGTAAACAAAATCATCTTGCTCGACAATATAGTATCCATCCAAATTATTTTGGTTAGCAATATCCTTATCAAAGTAATCAGTTTGGCTTACAATTCCTTGAGTAGCTGAGTTTGTTAATACAAATGAGTATTTATTCTCAGTATTTTTGTTTGTAATTCTATCTGCTATTTCCCCCAACCTCTTCACCTCCCAATCCGGAAAATCTTCTCCATTTTCATCTTTGAATCGAAATTCCGGGTATTGTTCGCCGGGTTTTGGGAAGAGCTTCTGCATCACGCCTTTTTTGTATTCCTCCAGCAGTTCTTTCTTGCGGGTCAGCTGCTCAATCTTTTTATCCACCGCAGAAAGGAAGGAAGCTATTTTTTGTTGTTCGGGTTCTTTTGGGATCTTGAATTTAAAAGAACGGATACTAGAGAAATTTAGACCTTCTCTACCTCCACCAGCCTGACCTTGATAAACCAATTTTTGCCCGCGACGGGATGCTAAATAAATTTGATAGAACTTTGGTACTTCAGTGTTCTTTAATCGAATGATACAGACATGTTGGTTTACATTAGCTTCCTCAATTTCCTCTGTAACTAAACAACTTCTACCAATTGAAGCACCAGTTATATTTAGCAAAATATCTTTTGGGTAAACAACAGAAGAACTCATGGATTTATGAATCTCTTCTGGTATATATGCTACATCATCAAGTAATAAACGATTTTGATTTACATTCTGACTGCGAATAAATAAATAACCAGAATCAGTATAAACATTTGAACCTCCCCTTGGGGTTACTCCGCTTCCTACTTTATTGGTTTTGTTCCCAAGCTTAATTGGATTCCATTCTTCCTCAAACTCAGGAAACCTCAAACTTGGCGCTTTTTGTTCTTCCATCTTAAAACGGTGCCTCCGTGGGTTTTCCATCAGCGAACGCAGTGGCGCATCCATTCACGAGCGCAGCGAAGTGATCTCCCATTAGTTGCCCGTTGTCTGAATTTGGATTTGTAGGATTCAAGGATATGAGGATGTTCATATCTTTTTCAAATCCATAATCCTTAAATCTATTAATCCTATGCATCTTAATTCTGACGTTTATAATTCTTGTTTTCCGGGTGGTTTACATTATAAACGCGTTTAAACTCCAGGCTTTTGGAACCGAAATTTATAAGTAAACCTACGGGCAGGTTATACGCCTGGCAGTAGTTCATCGCTTGTGCAAGGTGTACATCTTCTAATGCAGTAAGTGCTTTTAACTCTGTCATAATTGTTTGTTCTACAAAAAAATCAACCCTGCGCGTACCAATTTGAATGCCTTCATAAAAAATATCCATTTCCATTTCCCGCGTAAAAGACAATCCTTCTTTTTCCATCACAATGCTTAGTGCCCGTTGGTAAATCACTTCCTGAAAACCATTTCCTAAAGCACTATGTACTTTCATGGAACAGCCTATAATTTTATGTGTTAGTTCTTCGTATTTCATAGCTAATCTTAAAATCCGTTTATCCTACGAATCCTAATTCAGACATTAAAATGGTGCCTCAATCCCAAGCTCTTTACAATATTCAGCAATGGTAGCATCGGTTTCTTTCATGTCTTTATCTAACGCTTTCAGTTCTTTTGCTACTGCTTCCAGATCCACCGGCTCTTCTTCTTCAAAAGTGTCTACATATCGTGGGATGTTCAGATTGTAATCGTTTTCGGCAATTTCTTCGCGATTTGCTATATAGCTGAATTTGTCTTCTAACACACCCCTAAATCCCCTCTCAAGAGGGGACTTTTGTACGAAGCCTCTATACGTGTCTACAATTTTGTCAATATTCTTCGGGCGGAGCACATTCTGCGTTTTTACTTTCTCGAAGTGGTCATCGCCACTGGCGTCAATAAATAATACATGTTCAGCATGCGTTCGTTGTTTTTTTAGTACCAGCACACATGTTGGAATGCTTGTCCCGTAAAAAATATTGGCGGGCAAACCTATCACGGCGTCCAGTACATTACTTTCCCGAATCAGGTATTCCCGAATGGTTCCTTCCGCTCCACCACGAAATAGCACACCATGCGGAAGAACACACGCCATCGTCCCCTCATCATTTAATTGATGGATCATATGCTGTACAAAGGCAAAATCAGCTTTGCTCTTTGGAGCAAGTCTTCCGTAATCCGAGAAACGCTCGTCGTTCATTTTCAGATCATCCGACTTCCAATTTGCAGAAAAAGGAGGATTAGCGACTACTGCATCAAAGCGTTCATCTATGTGTTGTGGTCGTTCGAGCGTATCTTCATTCTTAATATTAAAGCGACTGTAATGCACATCATGCATGATCATGTTCATGCGACACAAGTTATAAGTGGTGGGATTGCTTTCCTGTCCGTAGAATTCGCCCACTTCTTTTACTTCTTTGGCAACTCTCAACAACAGTGAGCCCGAGCCACAAGTGGGATCATACACACTTTTCAATCGTTCTTTGCCTGTGGTTACCAGTTTTGCCAACACCGAGCTTACTTCTTGTGGTGTATAAAACTCGCCTGCTTTTTTCCCTGCACCACTGGCAAATTGCCCGATCAAATATTCGTAGGCATCACCCAGCACATCGTTATCAGTATTTTCTAACTGGAAATCTACTTCATCCAAATGCTCCATGATCTTAACCACAAGATCGTTCCTGTCATCCGGAGTTTTGCCGAGTTTACTGCTGTCCAGATCCAAATCTTCGAATAAGTTTTCAAAATCTTCTTCGCTGTCGGTTCCCAAAGTACTTTGCTCAATATGGCGGAGCACTTGATTCAAATCATCCAGTATAAATTTCGTAGTTCCGTTTCCCTGTCCACGTAATAAAATAGAACTGAATAATTCACCCGGGAGAAGAAAGTACCCCAAGTTTTCAATCGCCATTTCCTTTACGGCATCAATCAGCGCCTGACCTTCTTTGGTATTCTCATTCAACTCGCTGTATTTATATCCTTCCGGCTCTGTCCATGTAGTGGCATAACTGAGCATCTTTTCACTCAAATACTTATAGAAAATAAAGCCAAGGATATAATCCCGAAATTCGTCGGCACCCATTTTACCGCGAAGTGTATCAGCGATATTCCACAGCTTCTGTTCAAGCTTTTGTTTGTCCGTCATGAAAGAGTTTACCTTTTTTGAGTGAATTTTTCCTTCAATGAAAATAGAAGAATCAGGTGGTTATGCAAAGATGATGTTGGTAAAAGTTTGAGTTTCCTTTGTGAGAGTTTAAGTAATAACGTTGTTGACTGGACAGTGGTTGATTCTAACTATGTAAGCCTAAGAAGTGAAAGGTGAAAACAAAGAAGTAAAAAGATATGGGCTTACTTCATTTGCGAGGAATAGAATAAAACCTCGTTCATAAGCTAGCAAGGGCTTCAGCCCGGCGTTTGTGTAGGTGGGTTAAAAAACAGAGCCCAGAAATCTGATCAAACTACCAGACCACACAAAGATCCTGAAACAAGTTCAGGATGACCTCTATATTTTAATCCTATTGCGATCTAATTAAAACGTCCTTCCCCTTATCCAAGGGGAAGACAGATGGGGTCAAAAAAAAGGATCCTGAAAACATCACGAATCTTCTTTCCCTTTAAATAATGAGATCAGGTTGTTCACAGAATACAACAACATAAACGCCGCTATAAAATAGGCAATGGAATCGGGATTCATGTAGATCAGAATTCCGATCACAAAAGTGAGTACTCCTAGTATAGAAAGTGAGAACGAAAAGAATAAGATCAGTCCGAATATGGCCAGAAATATCCCAAAAGTGATGGGAATCAATTCCGGAAAGACGAAGATCAGCACACCGGTAACCAACGGTATCGCTGAAACCAGAGACGGCATTTTAAAACTAAAGAAGAGAACTCCCAAAGCAACTAAATATCCACCGGCTATCAGGTACAGAAAATCCGGATAGACAAGTGCTAATACTGCCGTTGCCAGCGTAAGTATAGCATTAAGAGTTTGTCGTGCTCGCGGTTTATGGTCGGTTTTGATCTCTATGAAATGTAGCATACTCTATTTTACAAAATTTCTTTTAAAGTAGTTCCGATGCAGTTTCAAACACTTGAATGAAGGTAGGCAGTAATTCAACACCCAATATTGAACATCCAATGTCCATTGTCGCTCATGTGACGTTCGTAACTGGACTTTGGATATTGGGTTAATTCATTTCAAAAGAGTCATCTCGCGGCGTATGCCCGAGATCCCGATTGGTTTAGAGGAATATGCCATTCATAACGATCCAGATTCCTGCCTTTGCAGGAATGACGTTTAATATTCGATTCTGAGTCAGCACTAGTTCCGAGTAAAAAACCTCATTCATAAGCTAGCATGGGCTTCAGCCCTGCGTTTGTGTAGGTGGGTTAGAAATCGGAGCCGGGAGATTTGATCGAACTACCAGCCTTCACAAAGATCCTGATCCGCCAGCTGGCAGACAGGATGACCCCGGGTTTTTAAAACTATTCATATTTATTTAAAAAGTCCTTCCCCTTATCCAAGGGGAAGACAGATGGGGTCAAAAAAAGCTTGACTAAACACACGGCTAAAGCTCCATCAGACGAGTAATCCGTCAGATGTGTCTTTAAGATAATTCGGAAAAGCCAAACCCTAAGATTCTTTTTCTGACGCTTTAAATTTTATCTCTTTATTCTCTATAATGTCATCAAAATAAAATATCTCAAAAAATGCTGCAAAAAATCTTCTTAAACCTACTCCTTACTCTGTTAACTGCTTTTGCCTTTGTCGTTACTGCGAATGCGCAAACTGCAGGGCAAACAGAAGAACAAAAAATGGAAACAGATGCAAAGTCTGCCGCTAAAGGCATGTGTAGCTGCATGAATCTATTCTTTGATGCCCTCCATCCAAAGCTAGTCGATTTAATGACTGATATGTTAGAGGTCGGCGAAGAGAAAGCGCAAGCTAATTTCCTTACCTATTTAATGGCCGCTTCACCTGAAGAACAAGCGCTCATAAATAAGGATATTGAAAGAATGGGAGATATAGATGTGGAACTAGATGCTTTCTGTGGGGAAGTTATAGAACGTTTCTCTCCTTATGATGATAATAAAGAATTCGAGGTCAAAATGATTTCTCACTTAAGCCAGCTCCCCGAGTGTAAAAATGTTTATAGTGTAATGAAATTAGGTCAGGAAGTCGGGGATAATTAGTTCCATTCCGATTTATCAGAAAAACCTGCCCGAATAATCTTCTGATGCGGGCAGAATACAGAAGATCGCTTCGCATACACTCGCGAATGAACCAGAAATTAGAGATCACTTCTCCCGAATTCTCGGGATCGCGAATGGAGCCGGAATTTTAATCCGTAGCGATTACAGGCAGGCAAACCACAAACCGCCGGCCCTGAAGGACCTGCTGGTTTAAAATCATACACCTAAATTTAAGCTAGTAGGGCGTGCAGGCAGGAAATACATCTTTGAGCTAGTTCTTTAACTGTGCAGATCCTTCGGAGGTATCCTCAGGATGACGTTAATAATTGGGAATAGAATAAAACCTCGTTCAGTAGCTAGCATGGGCTTCAGCCCTGCATTTGTGTGGAGGGGAAGTTTTTTTAATCATTAAAATTAATCCATATCCCCGGTCGGACTGAAGTCCTCTCTGGTGAACTTAACAGGGAATGTTGGTGGTGATTTAGATTTACTCAAGTTAACCAGCCAGGATTTTAATCCGCAGCGATTGAAGGCAGGCAATAACTGAACATCCAATGTCCATTGTCACTCATGTGACGTTCGTAACTGGACGTTAGATGTTCCTTATTCAACATTGGATATTGGGTTAATTCATTTCAAAAGAGTCATCTCGCAGCGTATGCCCGAGATCCGGATTGGTTTAGTGTAACATATCTGTGATAACGATCCAGATTCCTGCCTTCGCAGGAATGACCTGGTTTTATTACTATTGAGATGTTCTTAAGGAGCGCCCCTCCCTAATCTTAGGGAGGGGACGGGGGTGGGTTAGAAAACGGAGCCGAGAAATCTGATTAAACTAGTAGCCTTCACAAAGATCCTGATCCGCCAGCTGGCGGACAGGATGACCCTGACTAAACACACGACTAAAGCTCCATCAAACGGGTAATCCGTCAGATGGGCTTTAAGGTAATTCGAGATACATAACCAGTCGGACTGAAGTCCTCTCTGGCAAACTTAATACTGAGTGTTGGTGGTAATTTAGATTTACTCAAGTAAACCAGCCAGGATTTTAATCCGCAGCGATTGAAGGCGTGCAGACAGGAAATAAATCTTTGAGCTAGCTCTTTTTTTGTACAGAAACTTCGGGATCAGGATTACATCCGGGGTTTTTAACCAAAAACAAAAAAGCCCCACTCATAAAAATGAATGGGGCTCTAAGGTGGGACCGGGCGGAATTGAACCGCCGACACACGGATTTTCAGGCTCAAAAATTTCTAATTTCATTGGTTCTCATTGAATGCTATACGCGCCTTAACTCTATTGTTTAATAATAGCTTATCAGATACATTGGATAGTACACAATATCATAGCATTGCAACGATTTTGTGTCCCAGGTGTGTCCCAAAAACCTTTTATAATAATGCCAAAGAAAAAGCTCACAGATGTATTCATAAAAAACTTCGAGACCGAGAAGCGTCGGATCGAATTCTCCGATACCGTGAAACCAGGGTTGGTATTACGGGTATCCGGAAATGGGTCCAAAACTTTTGCCTTCCGATACCGGGTTAATGGGAAGAGTAAACGCTTCACTATTGGAAAGTATCCTGCTGTTTCATTATCAAAAGCTCGATCACTTTCTGAGGAATTGTACATCAAATCTATGCAGGAAATTGATCCTCAAAAAGAAAAGCTTGAAACCAGAAACAGAACAATCATTACGATCTCTGACCTGGCTGAGTCCTACAAGAAGAGACATCTCCCAAAACTCAAGCACTCAACTCAAAAGGACTACATCCGGCGCATAGATAATTTTATTCTACCTAAGCTGGGAAACATTGAAATTGGAAGCTTAAAACGATTCCAGATCATTGAATTCCTTGAAGACATGGCTGAAGATGCCCCCATCCATTCTAACCGAATACGGGGTATACTTTCAAGCATGTATGGATTTGCTTTACAAAAAGCTCTCTGTGAATATAATCCCGTATCAACTGTTCGTCCTATTAGTAAAGAGAATTCTAGGGACCGTGTTTATACAGAAGATGAAATCAAAAAACTTTGGGTGGCTTTCGAAAAAGAAGTCGAACCGTTCGAAAGTGTATTCAAAATGCTTCTTATTACTGGCCAACGACTTGGTGAGACCAGAAGGATGAAATGGGAACATATCAAAGACCGGGTTTGGATTATTCCAGCTGAAGAAAACAAAGCAAACCGTACGCACTTCCTTCCTCTTTCTTCCTTTGCGTTATCTATTCTTGAACGAATGAAAAGTATTAATGGAGATAGCGAGTATGTATTTGAATCTCCAGTAAGAAAAGGAAAACCTATCAGTTCGCTTGGATACCCTGCTAAAAGAGTCCGTGAATCATCTCAAGTAGCTGACTTTCGAATACATGATTTGCGCCGAACAGCGGCCAGTTATATGGCCAAGAATGGAGTTAACAGAACAGTTTTAGGTAAGGTTTTAAACCATAAAGGTCTTGCAGGTGACAACAAGATCACCTCAATCTATGACCGGCATGATTATATGGTTGAGAAAAGAAATGCTTTGGAAAATTGGGGGTATCAATTACAACACATTCTGGATAAACGGAAGACCAAAGCTAAAATATTTAGAATTGGGGAGAGAATTTTATGAAATGTATTAATTAAGAAAAAAAGAGGCTTTAGACTATTGGTGCTGGGAAAGTAGACTTCTAATTTATTTTTTAAACAAGGTATGTGCACATATAAATTTCTTTATTTCATGCTCTTCGGTGCAAACAATAAATAATTATGTTATTTCCAGAAGAATTATTTTATTATTGCTAATACACATAAAAAGCAATACTTCCTTGCATAGGACTCATTATGAAACTTATACGAATACAAATTTGGGTTATGTCTGGGGTTTTTCTTCTTTTTCCTATGACAGTTTTAGGCCAAACTTCATTCGAGTCAGTCGAATTGGAGGCCAAAAGAGCGATTCGGCAATTGATCCTTAAAGTAAACACCATCGAGAATAATAGTGAGTTAAAAGATGAGCTCCTGTTACTCTCTAGTGCGACTAATAACCTGTTTGAAAAAATAGACTCCGATGATACTATTTCTGAATCTGAAGATGAATTTATAAACTCGCTGGTTCAGGCTAAAAATACTTTGGCAAACCTCCCAGAGTCGTGGCGGAGTAATAACCACGCTATCCTGACTATGCAGTTTATCCGTAAAGACTTCGCTATCAAAGCTACTTCTTCGCCCTTATCAAACGGTTCTATGATCAGGACAAAGGTAAGGGTCTCCGTGATGACCAAAAAAAATGGGGCATTGGTCCCAGGATATGATGCCAAATGTAATTATATGTGGGACGCAAATCTTTTATCTGCTAAAATTGTATTTACCAATCAAACTAATGATGCAGTCAAGAACTTAGCTCCAGGCTACTATATCTTCTGGATTGAAAAAGATGGAGAGATTGTTCAAAAAAGAGAAATGGTTGAAATTGGGAATCTTCAGACGCCCGAGGAAAGTGTCATTTTCAACCTATGAATTTACTTCAGAAAAAGATAGAATCAATACAAGGAATCTGGAAGCAACTCACTCTTTTTGGTACTTGGATTGCCTCAGTTACAGGATCTTTCTTTTTACCTTTGCCTGAATGGGGAGTAGAAGATGAAAATACTTCTCAAATGCACTTTATTTTTTTTATGGCTACGGTCATAGCTGGTTTTATTCTTATCCTCACATTTCGTTTAAGAAATGGAAAAATTTGGTTGTCAATCTCTGTGATTTCTCTTTTGCTACTAATCACTTTTTTTTATTCTTACTCATGGAAAAGAAGCGCGAGCACCCTTCCCTATTACGAGACCACTGTTGTTATTGGCAATGAGTATAAGGTTGGAATTGAAGAAAGAAGGGAGGCCTTAGGTACGGACATAGACGATGAAACGCTACTTAAATTTGTTGCAGGTAAAACTAATATCATCTGGACAAGGGAGAGCATTTCAAGAAATAGGTGGACTCTTATCTCTCTCCTTACTTTATCCTATTGCATTGCTTCTGTTTTCATTATCAGCTTCGTAAATACAATCATTATTTATATTTCCAATGAAGAATAAGGACTCAATAGCGTCACTTTTTTTAGTCCTTTTTTTTACCAGCAATACATATTCTTGGCAAACTTCTGAATTTCTTCATAATGAATTGAATATCATGAATTATGAATGGGGATATAGGATCAAAATGGATGTTAATAGTAGTGGAAATATCTCGTCCTTGCCCGACCAAAAAATTCAGATGGGGCTTGCGGAATTAGATCGATTGACAGGATCACATGATCAAAGAGTTAAATATTATCTATATCGCTTTATACTCGCTCATGAATTTGCTCATCAGGTTCAATACTACAAATACAAAAATGATCAACAGAAGTTGAACGACGACCTGATTACCAGAAAAATTCTTGAAACTCAGGCTGAAATAAATGCTGGATTGCTTTTCTTTATTAGGAGTCCTGAATTATATAATTCTTTTTTCTCACAGCCAGAGCTTGCTGTTGAAGTCTTCCGTGAATTATTCAATGTAGCTTTTAGACTGGGAACAACAGAGAACACCATAGCATCACATCCTTCTAAAAAGGAACGCATGCTTGCAATACGGCTTGGAGTTATGAATGGCTTTAGTTTTTTATTTGACCAACATATGAAATCTAATCCTTTAGCTGCACAACAGATGGGAATAACTCCTCAGAAGTTTAAGAGTATTATGGATGCTCAATTTGAGTTCATTGATATTAAGCAGGGCGATGACATTCTTGAGTGGTCTTACCGTCAGGCACAGAAAATTGTTAATTATGACAGGAAAATTGCCTCAAACTTGGTTTTAACTACACCCCGTGGAACTAGACATTCGTTTGATACAGACCCAATAAATCCATATGCCTTTTATGATCTTACGTATAGTAATATAGGTAAGAGGAAGCTGGATGTTGAAATGGAAGTGTTTATTGCATTAGTGGGTAGAGAAAGCCCTGACTCAGGTGAATCATACCGAAAATTAAATGTAGATCATTATAAGTTTTCTCTTGATCCTGGTGAATCTAAAACTATCGAAGGTATACTGTCCTGGAGCAAAAATGAGCATGTAATGGATGATTTTCTCGGTATTACTCCTTTAGAGATGCCAAGGATAGTGTACCCAAGCTTAATTTCTGAAGAAGCTATTTATTCAGTTCTCTTCAGCGACGGGAACCCATCGACGGTTGAACAAGATAGTATTAAATTTTTAAGTTTTAATGAATCTGATGCCATACAAGAATTCCCTGCGTTTTTTAACTCTATACTTAATGCTTTTCTGTTGAATGATAAGAATGTCATTCAGAGTTTAGGGGAATTAAACCATTACAGAGAAGACACCTATTCATATTTAAGTTCTATTCAGTTTGAGGATGATATTAAAACCAGAATCGTAACCGATATGGAAAAGAATATTATCTCTATTGAAGTAGATTTTCCGGAATATAATAGTCATCAAAGCGTGCATAGAATGTACAGCCAGATTATTGACCTGCTTGAAGATGAGTTATTTGACTACAGAAAGTATGCCACAGATGAGGTTGACGAAGCCTTTGTTGCATACAGTCTGTATTCCTATAATGTTAAACTCGAATACTGGAAAAATAGCCTAACCAACAAATTTGAACTGCTTTTAAGCATAAACAAAAACTAATACTTAGCTATGGTTATTTGCCTAATCTTTCCAGCTAAGCACATCCCTGATTCGATACCCGGCCCACCTCTGAATGGAAACCATGGTAAGATTTCTCTTCTTTACAAAGCAAGCTTCAATCAATTCATATTCCTTGTCGGTTAACTTTCTCATGCCCGCCATAACTTCTCCTATATTTTTTTGAAGGGGTTTTAAAGCATCTCCAACGGGCTCTCTCTGTCTGGTCAATGGTCAAAAAGGAAATGCGGGAGTCCCGTTTTTGGAGCTATACCCCTTTCACAAAAGCTGAATGGAGCCCCTTTTAATCTTTATAATACTACAAGACTCATCAAAGCATTAGATGCTTAAAATGCTCCTCATTATCGGTCAGCGACTTCGTGAAACCAGAAGAATGAAATGGGATCATGTCAAAGACCGGGTATGGATTATCCCGGCTAAAGAAAATAAAGCCAATCGTACGCATTATGTTCCGCTGTCTTCTTTTGCATTATCGATTCTTGAACGAATGAAAAGTATTAATGGAGAAAGTGATTTTGTGTTTGAATCGACGGCTAAGAAGGGGAGACCTATTAATTGGCTTCAGCATGCCGCTAAAAGAGTTCGGGAATCATCAGAAGTATCCGACTTCCGCATTCATGATTTACGCCGAACCGCAGCAAGTTTTATGGCAAAGGATGGAGTCAATAGAACTGTATTAGGAAAAATTCTAAATCATAAAGGTCTCGCCGGAGATAGTAAAATCACATCCATTTACGACCGGCATGATTATCTGGTTGAGAAGAAGAACGCTTTGGAGAATTGGGGGTATCTATTGTATACCATTTTAGGAGAAAAACAACCTGCAAAAGCCAAGATATATAGAATTGGACAACTTAAATGATCACCCAACCACATTAACCAGCTCAAAAATAGGCAGGTAAAGTGCCACAATTATTGCACCTAATATCAGTCCTATAAATACAATTAGTACCGGCTCAATAACTGAGGTTAATCCTTCAACCATAATATCCACTTCTTCTTCAAACAGATCCGCGACTTGATTGAGCATTTCATCCAGGCTTGCTGTTTCTTCTCCTACACTGATCATCTGGGTTACAATGATTGGAAATATGACACTATTTTCCAGTGATTTGTTTAGGCTCTTTCCTTTCGTGATTGCCTTGGACATTAGTTGTACTTCGGAGGTAAGTATAGAATTGGTAGAAGAATTCTTAAGAACTCTCATCGATTCTGAAAGTGTTACTCCACTTTGGAGGAGAGTAGCCAAAGTTTTGGTGAACTGACCTACTAAGCTTTTTTTATAGAGTTCTCCGAAATAAGGGATACCGAGTTTAGCACGATCAATCAGATTTGCACCTTTGGGTGTTTTTGAAAAATAGCTGAATCCAAACATTAAAAGTATCAATACTCCTGATATCAAAAGAATATTTCCGGTCAAGAATTCGCTAATTGATAAAATGATCTTGGTCGGACCGGGGAGCTCTGCATTGAAATCCTGGTACATATCTACAAAAGTCGGAACAACAAATACGAGCAGAAATGTCACCGCTGAAACGGCTACTCCTACAATGATCGATGGATATACAAGCGCCATGCGAACTCGTTGCTTTAATTTGTGGGCTTTTTCCTGATAAGCAGATAAACGAAGCAGGATATCATCAAGAACTCCCGAAACTTCTCCTACCTCAGCAAGTTGAATATAAACGGTATCAAAGATCGTAGGGTGTTTTGAAAAAGCTTTCGATAAACTCTGACCTTTCTTTACCTGCTTCCGAACATCCTCTACAATGGTCTTGAACTTTGAATGAGAGATCTGTTTGATGGTTGTATCCAGCGCCTTTACCAGTGGCAGTTTCGCCTTGAGCATTACCGCAAGATTACGAGTGAACTCGATCACTTCTTTGTCGGGTACGTCCTTCAAAAAGGGGAGTGAAAATTCTGTAGTAAGTCCACTTTTCTTATTCTTTTTTGAAGCCTTTTGTAAAGACGGTGGTAGCTTTGCCAATTTTCAACCCTCCGTATTTGATAACATTGAGTTTGTAGAATTCCACAAGTTTGGCTTGCGTAAAAACAATGAAGATCTGAGAATTGTTTTTCTGTCATCTTGTACTTGAACTAGTTCCCATTCCACAATGTTTTTAAGTTCATCTATAGTAAAGTTCTGAAGAAATAAACTATCAACTCCATCTGATTTTAATTCCGAATTGTTTAGCAAAAGCTTTCCGCTTGTTAATGTATATATATTCTCTTCATCGTTCCTAAAACCAATGACAATGCTAGTGTCAGTAAGTACTACATCATCCCCATACCTTAAATCATTATATAACTTTGTTTGAGCAATATGCACACTGTTATAAAACTTCAGATTTGATTCCCCTCTTAAAAACTGCTGGTTAACGAAAATAAAAATGGAAGAAACCAAAGCTAATACAATGGTGGAGATAGTAAGAGCGATAAGCACCTCTACCACGGTAAATCCATCTTCTTTGTGTTTTAATCTCGGTACCATATCCTTGCTGTTTGTAAACTGATAAGTGGCAATGATAAGGTATCACTTTTAAATACTTCTACTTTAATGGTATATAGGTTTGATGAACTATCCACTTTAGTTTTAACCAACCATTTTTCATCAATCTCAATAAGACCAGATCTGCTATCCTGATATGCTATTACATATTCTATTTGGTTTTTCGCATAATTGAAACTTTCAATCTTATCTTTAGCAATAGTATTACTTCCAACATATATAAGAGCCATTGCCGCCGGTACTAACACTGCTAGTAAAATAGCCATTGCTATGAGTGATTCCACCAAACTATAACCATGTTCATTCTGAATATTCATAACTCCTCCACTAACCAGTTCAGAATCGCATATCTGGTAGTATCAGAAAAACCGATTGGTACTATATAGTTTTCCGGACGAGCCTCAACGTCAATACTTACATCTTTAAGCCAGTTTATGTAGGTGGTGGGCGATTCGTAAAAATAAAGCTGATTAGTTGCTAAAGTCCCCTGAATCTTACCTTTTAGTTCTGTTTGACTTAAGGTATATACACCGCCTTTGACAATCGCACCTTCTTCAATCTTTACTCTGAATAGATCTCTTGTGAAAGAACTGTTTTCAATCGGATATAATAAAGTGCCATCTACTTTTGCCTGATCTGATATAAGAATTACTTCAGGCTCATTTCCGTCAAAGTACTCTGATGAAGTATATATTACACTGGGATATTGCAAGTAGGTGTTATCTTTTACTGTGATACGTCCGGAGGAAAGAAATTGGCCTTTTGCAACAGAATTCCCTCCAATTTCAACCAAATTTTCAGCGTAGGTGATAAAGTCAGAACCCTCTATTTTACCCGAAACTAATACAGAATCGTTTGATATTATTTTAGAAAATTCTCCTACCTTTAACTCTCCGTTAACTATAAGATTTCCATCAATTAAAAGAGTTCTATTTGCTGGAATACTAAGTTTTTCGTTCGCTTCAACAGTTAAGTTTTTATCAAAAAAAACTGAGTCTCCGGTTGATGTCCAGCTAAAAAGATCTTTTTTTCTGCTAAACACTTTTATGGAGGGCTGGTTTCTTTTCTGCAACAACTCGTCCATATCTTTAATAAACTCTTCAAATAGTCGTGTATCGAATTCCGGAAAGTTGAAATCCTTTCCAATTTCAAAGCTTTTCCCCTCTATCTTTCCACTAAAGGGAAATCCTTTAAAACTACTTTTCTGTATCCCTCCTTTACCTGAAACGATATCTCCTTTAATAGTAGTTGAGCCTGTTACATTTAAAGCTGAGGTTGTATCTCCAATTACCAGTGCATTATTAAAAACTTTAGTAGCTTTTTCCCCTACAATCACATTCAGATTTAGTTTTTTTGCTCCATAGCTGGTTTTGGAATGGATATTATATATTCCTCCAAAGGGTTCTAAAGTAAGCTCTACTCTACTATTACCTTGGGTATATATGGTGGTATCAATTTTTGTAATCTTCCGATTTGCCACATTGTCCAGTAAACGAAAAACTCCTTCTTCAGCGGTATATAAAGCTTTGGTCTTGTTAATATCTCTTTGAATAAAGGATGTCTGAACATAAACTGTACCAAGAATGCCTAATATTAATACAGAAATGATAACAGTAATAATGAGAACCGTTATCAAAGCTGAACCTTCCTCTTCATCTGCAATATTAATAATTAGCTGCACAGTGGATTTCTACTTTAAAAAGATGTTAATTAGAATTATGCCGTTAATTATAAACAACCTGCTCTGAATTATGAAATCATTACTTATTTTTCTGGGAATTTCTTTTCTCTCACTTTCTGTTTTTGCTCAAACTAACACCTTTCCCACCTCGGGTAATGTTGGGATAGGGACCACTTCTCCTCAAACTAAACTCGAAGTAAATGGCCTTATTACAGGTGGTTTTGGAGCGCGTACAACTAGTGGCACACTAGATTGGAACCATATTACAAATTCCAGACCCGGTAGTGGGCATACATTACTTCGCGGAAATACCGCGTTAAATGCTCCAAGTACAACAGCCATGTTTTTTCATCCTTTCAATTTTGAATATGGAAGCAGTAAAGATGGAAATGGTAATATTACACAATTAGCCATTCCTTATGGATATGAAGGCTCCATTAATGAAGGGATTTATATGAGAGGAAGCTATTCGGGAAGTTGGTCCAATTGGGTAAAGATCTTGAGTGAAGACCTCAATGGCAATGTTGGTATAGGAACCATTAGCCCCGACGAAAAACTAACGGTAAAGGGCAAAATTCATTCCGAAGAAGTGATTGTGGATTTGAATGTCCCCGGCCCGGATTATGTGTTCGAGGAAGAATACGACCTTACTTCTCTTAAAGAACTGGAAGCTTACATTAAAGCCAACAAACACTTGCCGGAAGTCCCTAGTGCAGCAGAACTAGAAGCTCATGGTATTGTCTTAGGTGAAATGAATATGATACTCTTGAAAAAGATAGAAGAACTCACACTTCATATGATTGACATTCAGAAGCAAGTAGATGTATTAAAAAAAGAAAATGAGCGTTTGAAAACCGAGAAAAAGCAATAACAAAGATCTTGTTACAGATCAGACTTACAGTTTATAAACTGTAATGCAAGTCGCAGACTTGCCGTTTGCTTTAACCAGTTAGTTCTTTTGGCAAGTTCATTCCTGCTCTGAAGTCTCCGCTATTCGCTCAAGACTTCAGAGATCTTTGGGGTATTCCAAACTGTCAATAATTACTTGCTTTTACATTGGTCTGGTGAATACATCTATCCAATCCACTACTCCAAAGGTGATAAAATGAGCTTGTTGGTGGTTATGGATTTTGAACGGCATAAACAAGTTTAATAGTTCTATGTCTTAATGCAAGTTGCAAACTTGCTTAACTCTCAGTTTTAAGTCTCCGCATTCGCTCAAGACTTAAAACATCTTGGGGTTTCCCTCGATCAGTTGGCTTCCGGCTCGATAGCTGAACAAGCTGCCGGACAACTTACCGACCAGCAGCTGCTTAAACTTTTCTCCGCCATTCAGGAACTTCCCGAAGAAGACAAGCAGACCGTGAAGAGTCTCATTGATGCCTTCATCGCCAAACGTAAACTTCAGGAACTGGCTTCTTCTTAACACAAAAAAAGCATCCCGATTGCTCAGGATGCTCTTTGTTTATTTAGAAGTAATATCTATATAAAAACCGAACATCAGATTCATCTATTATTTCTCGATATTTAATTTTGTCAATCTTTTTTAAAATAATATTCATGTTCGTTGGATTATTACTGTCAAAGATTTCTCCTAAATGATATATAACCCATTGGTCTCCTTCGGTAGTGACACCAAAGGAATCATTAAAAGCTACAAAATTAACTTTCTTATTTAATTCGCCATTTTCTAATTCGCCGTTAACTAAGTATGTAATATCATCATCAAATCCACTAAGTACCAATATTGCAAGTTCTTCATTCGTTGATGGATGTATTATTTTCTTTATTTCTTTATTTGAGTCACATCCACTTAAGAAGAGACCAATAAAAGCAATAGTAAAAAATATTTTCTTCATCACTAAAATCCCTTCTTCAGTTTATAGCCGATTTGCTGATATTGTGAAGATTTTGGTCTTTCCCCATAGTTAGGTGCTCCAGGATTAAAAAGGAAATTCTTTATCATACTCATATTTATTTTATTCCCAGATAATTGATAAGCTCCAAAACCTTTCATAGTTGCATTAAATGGTAAACCATTGTGTGCAGCTACAAAACCTGCAAGCATATTCCCAGCTTGTCGAGAAGTGACATATTTACCAAATAGCATAGTAGCTTTTCCAGGATCTTGACCATGTTTAATGTCATAGGCTCCAGTATTACCTGCTTTCGACATGTATTCGGCAACTGCGAAAAGAGGTCCCATCCCCGGATCGTTAAATTGATCGGTAGATAAAATATGTTTATAAAAAGCCGTCATGAATAATTCTGTTGCTTCATTTGAGCCAAACATTACAATATCACCCTCTTCAAGAGCGTCTATTGTATAAGTCTCTCCCCGTTTTGTTCCATTACAAGCAGTATCTCCATTAGCTTGGCAAGCTTGTGTATGCTTTTTGATTTCTTCTGAGCTTTGATTATGACTATATATACTTGTATCCCCATCATCATATACAGCAACCACGTTCCCCGCACTATCGGTATGAGTAGAAAACATCCCTGTAGGATCAATCATATTTAACGGGTTGTTATGGGTATAATGGTATGGAGTCCACCCAGCAAACAAATCGGATAGCGGATCTATTTGCATAAACCTGCCCAGCACCGGATCGTAGCCTCTTGCGTTGGCGTGGTAAATATCTATGCCCGCTTCGTCATCGTGCTCGTAGCCGGTAAACTTATAGGCATCGTTAGGGTTGGCGGAGTTACTCGACCTTCCAGGCATGACCAGTCCAAACGGGTAATAGTCAAAACTGTCTTCATGACTGCCATTGTCTTTTACAACAGCACGGGTGCTCCCCAAGTGATCTTTAAGATAGTACCAACTAAAAGCTTGGGTTGTACTTGTTAAAGACCCACTTACATATATCCCATAATCGTAATCAATAAATTGATCAGTACTTTTTACTTTTAGCCAGTATCGTCCCTCGCTTACACTTCGGCTGCCTGTTACCGGCATGGTGCCTGTGTGGGTTTGTACTAACCCTGAGGCATTATGCAACTCTACTGTAAATTCCCGACTTGTATGAATAACATCCTGCAAGTCTATAGAATAGGTCATTGTTCCATCTCCAAGTACATCTATATAATACCAATCTTCATCGTTCCAGTCATCAAGATTTCCCGAGGTCCATCCGCTTCTTATCCGACCGTCCGCGGTGGTCTTAGTGTCATTGGTTTCGCTTTCAGAGTAAATAGCTCCACCGGTATTGAATAATCCGGTTAAGGTTACCTCGCCCCAACGTCCTTCAATACCTTGCCCTATAATATTAAAATCCACTTCATCTTGCTCGTTTAAGATAGCTAATGTCTGATCACCATCACGCAAATAGTAGTTCCATGTATTCCCTGATGAAGTTTTAAACTCTTTAATAATACGGTGCCCCATTCCATTATAATTGGCAACAAGTTTGTTATTAGCCGCCGTGGTTATCTGCACAGGCAAGTTAAATTCGTTGTACACTAACTCATTAAACTTTCCGGTTTGGCTGGTCATATTTCCGTTCCTGTCATACCCGAAGGTTGCGGTTTCTGCATCCCAACTTTCCGTGGTTACTGCCTCTCCATCCGTTACTTTATGTAAGCGGTTAGTTACCTCACCTTGCCCATTTGTATAAGAATATGAGAGATTATCCAGAAGAGCTCCTGTTTCATCATAGCGTTTCAATTTAAAAATATTCCCCTGAAGATCGTATTGCAGGCTATCCAATTTAAAGGCGTTGGTAGTGTCCCAACTACTGTTGTAGTTGCTGTAAACGGCATTTTCCAGCCTGTTTAAATTATCATAGCTATGGGTGTATTTATAGCGTTGGTGTGCACTACCCATAGAGGTGAGGGGGTTTTTAAATTCAGCTACTTTTATGTTACCGTTTTTTAAGTATTCATATTCTGCTGCAAACGGGTAACTTCCACTACCCGGATCGTTGATCTGAGTTAACCTGCTTTGAATATCGTAGGTGTAATCAACAATGGTGTTGCCTTTATATTCTTTCCCTTCTATCTGGCCATCAGCAGTGTAAGTATAACTTATTTCAGGTTCTGATGGTTGTGTTCCATCATCAGACAGATATACTTCCGTAAGCTGACCCAAATTATTGTAGCTGTAATGATGGTATAGGGTCTGTCCTCCAAATTCAACTTTCCGCTCGATAAGTTCTCCTAAGCGATTATATGTATAGCTGATGGTAGCATCCCAATCGCGTTGATCTCCAACTAATATTTTTTTGGTAGCCAGACGCCCTTCATTGTCATAACTGTATAAGTTCAACAACCAAGGATTATTTCCGGTTGCTGTACTAACTCCCACTGAGTCTGACCCAATTAAGTTGGTATCAATATAAACATTCAGGTTTGAGCCCGATTCAGCTGTTACATTGTTTTTAAGAATCACTGCCTTTCCGGCCTTTAAAGTTACATTGCTCCCGGCGTTTATATCTGAGGTGCTCAGCGTTAACGTATCTGCTGCCTGATAAGTAGCTGCGTTGTTAATACCTAACCCGGAAGTATCTACATTAGCTTCCAGAGGATCATTTCCAAACTTATACATATCTGCAACTAGTTTACCCTCAGTTTTTTCGGGATTGAAGTTTCCAATCTGGCTTGCAAATTCACTCCAGGGATAAGCACTTGTAGACGGTACTTCATCGTATGCATTAACTCCTTTAACATAGTCATCACTGTTTTCAAAAGATTGAGTAATATAGCCATTTAACACGGTTACATCTCCGGAATAATCTGCTATACCATTTTCTATCGCCCTTCCAAGTTTATCATACTGAACATATGTCACTTCTTTAGCATCTTCTTGATTTTGTGTTTGACTGAAACGCAATTGTCCCGCTTTATTGTATACATAGTTTACGGTATCAAAGTCCATTCCTATTTTATTGATCATATTACCCCTTTTGTCGTGACTGTAGGTAGTTACCCAGTCATCAGCATTACTTCCGGTTGGCGGATCAAAATAATTGGGATGCCGCACTTCTATTAGTTGATCTAATTCATTATAAATATTCTCAGTAATAACATTAATCCCACCAGGGTCTCCCACTGATCGTACCATTCTACCCCAACCGTCGATATAGGTTTTTACTTTTTTTCCTAGTTGGTCAGCTAATTCAGTATAAGATAAGTATAGAGTGTCTGTACCCTCTATGATAGCTTCAACTCCGTATGTTTGGTTTGTAGCTCCGAAGCTACTTTCTCCACCCATAGGAATGGTTTTGTCCGTGCGAGAGAGTGGGTTTTCTTCATATACCGATTCAGCGAAGGCATAATCGTTGTTGTTGTTTTTAGATTTAGCCTGTGCAGGAGCATCATTTACGTAGGTTAATCCCGTTCCGGTTTTGTAGAAAGGTTTGTAGGCTTTCCAAGGTCTGCCTACTTCATCGTATTCAGTGGCGGTCACTACTACCTTTCCATCGGCCAGAGTTACGTTTTGTATATCTCTCCCCAATCCGTCTACATAAGCACGGGATGTTCGTGTAATAGCTCCATCATAGCTGTCTACTTCAATCCAATTTGGGTTAGTTGCACTAAAATTGGTTCCTGTATAAGTGTAGATATATTCGTTAATAACTTGACTGGAATCGTTTTTAATCTCTTGTAAACGATGCAGGTCGTCGTAGACAAAACTGCTTGTTATATCTGAGGGATCCTGCATGCTGGTTACCCGCCCGTAGTCATCGTATGAGGCTTGTGTGCACAAAGCGTCATTACCGCACACCCCACTGCTTGCGCTGGTCAGAAGCTGCTTCATCCCCGTCAGGTATATGCCGTTGGTTCCATATTGTCCGCTGTATGAAAATGGCGAGCCGTTGCTTCCAAAGTAGTATTTGGTAATGGCTCCAAGCGCATCTTTCACTTCAAGAGGATTACCGTAGTCGTCATAATCCAGAACCTCACTTACTATTACGGCGTTGGTGCTGTCTGGTGAGGTCGTAGTGCTGTCTGTCCATTGCCAGCTTTTTACAGGTTGCCAACGATTTTCTGTAACAGAGTTTTTAGCCCATTCTGTCCAATGCTTAGCCAATACTGATCCATCTGCTTTTGTTAATGACACTGCATACGGTTGAGAAAGCATATTTACCGAGGACGTCCCCATGGCTATCTGATGGGTTTCGTGAGCGTACTCTAATTTGGTAAGCACGGTATCTTTGCTGGAATTAGTTTTGATTATGGTGGTTAACTGGTAGTCATTATTCCCACTAACATCTTCGTAGGTGAAGCTTTCACCACTTTCCACATAATTTCCCGATCCTTCATAAATTTTGGTTTTAGAAGAGGTTTGAACATTATATCGCCCATAGTATTTGTACTTCCTTTTATCTTCGAATGTATAAGCCGGACACTCAGACAACCCTCCACAAAAGATTTCATCTACTTGTATTTCTACTCCCCAAATTTCATCCGTAAAATCACTTGAGGCGTAGTCAAAATTGTAGGTGTTAATTTGTTCTGTAATAAGAGAATCTCCTGAATTAAATTCTTTACGATTGAGGACTTTCCCTCGCCTCCATGAAAAATCATGTCTTCCATTATTGGCTGATGAAACAGTGAGATCAATATTGCTGTATCCATCGGTGTTTGCACTAGAGCTAATGTACTCCTGCACCTCACTATAAACCACAACCGGTCCCGAAGCAGTGTGTGCGTTTGTATTACGAATGTAAGTCTCGCAGTTGGAGTCATAACCAGGCTCACCTTGCTGTACTTTATGGTATGGTACATGGTTGCCTTGAATTGGATGGCCACTGGATATCGAAGAATTAAGAGAGGAACGATACTTGTATTCTTTAACAATATTATTTGCAGAACTTATCCCATCATGAAGCGTGATCTTTTTTACGCGAATCCCTCCAACTTTCTTAATATTAGAAGCAAAGTTGTGTTCGTTTGGCTCGTATTCATATGAGGAGTATCCTCCGGTAGGATATGTCATTTTCTTAAGAGTACCGGCTCGGGAGTACACGGCATTTGAAGAGCCATCAGGCTCGCGATCAATTCCTGTAAAATTGTATCCGTCTACGCTTACTTCCGGAATAAGTGATGCCGCAGTTCCGTTATTTGCTCCGTTATAGTATCCCCAGTAATCCACATCATAAGAAGTTCTGGCCGGTAGCACACTAGAGCCCGTATTATAATACTCAAAGGTATAAGGAGGGTTTTGTTTACCATTAATTCCCTTAATAACCACCTCCTCTAAAGCTTGCCGACCGCCCAGCATACCATTCAAGTACGATAATACAATAGTCTTTTTAACCAACCCTTGCTTGTTCTTTACTACTATGGAATCCAGTCTGATATTATTTATATGAGAATTGGATTCATTTACCTTAAAGTCGATGGTTTCGGTTGCGGTTGTAATCTGATCTACCCGCTTAGTCCACACCTTGTTTCGGTTTCGCACCTTATGCTTTGTGGTCACATTCGAAACACTGCAATTAAAATTGTAACCCGGGTTTACTGTAGTCCAGGTCTCTGACAGGATGTTATCTATATCTATATTATCCTGATTCTCGTTGTAGGTAATGGTTACCGGAGTATTACGATCTGGATAAACCACAGAAGTTAGATACCAGGAAGAAGTGTAGTTTACAGAGCTATTTACTCCTCCAAAAGCGTTGTCAGAAGGATAAGTAGAGATGAACGAGCGCTCCGTTTCGGAAAACACGTATTTGGTTCCGTTTTCTGAAATTATAGTAAAGGAATCAATCTCTTCTGAGGTTGAGTTCTCCTGAAATGTAATTTTAATATTGCTGTGGGGTAGCTTAATAATGCTTGGAACTGTGGAACCATCACCCGTATCATCAAAAACAAAAGTCCCGCTAATTCCCGGAGCATTTATGGTGAACAAATCTGGTTCAGAGTCCAAAATACCACTCGCTACATCATACTGAAAATCTTCCTTAGCAGTTCCGCTAGTTGTTCCATTGGCATAAAGCCGAGTCTGATTCCCTTCATGGTAAAATCCATTGGGCACATCATCGGGGAGTCCATACACCGTACGTGTAATTACTCCTCCTGCATTCAGCGACCAACCCAGACCTACCCAACCGGGTAACTCTTGCACACGAATTCCGGAAGCATTGTACTGCAACGTTAGCGGAATACCCCCTCCATGCAACGGTACAGAAATACTAGGAGCTCCTGTGGAATAGGCCATCGGTATTTCGGTGAATTTTGCAATTGATGCTGCTGTAGGTGAAGAAAATCCGGTATTAAATGATGTTGCTTGCATTCGGTCACCATTTGCCCCACCCTGACTATAGGCATCTGTTGTTAAGAATAATGCAAGTACGATAGCGTAAAAATATATAGTTGGTATTTTCATGTTAATTATCATTTTTCTTTTCTAGATGCTCAATTAAAAGTTGATTTGCTTCAAGCAACTTGTCAATTACATTTTGCTGTTTCTTATTTACCTGATCTTGCATAATCACATATAAGGTTAACTCTTCAATCTTCCTCAAAAGTAATTTTTGCGTCTCCCCAACTTGCTGCCCATTTTTCTCTACTTCTTCTGCAGTTGGGATTCCGGGCAAGTGCTTATTGGCTTCAATGTAGGCTTCAAGCTCTTCTAAACTTGGCAATGTATAGGCATCTTCAAATACATAATCCGGCCAGCCCGTAGCCTCTACGATTACTTCTTTAGATCGAACAGTGCCATTTACTTCCAGAGTATGGCTTGGGTCTTCTGTACCAATACCCAACTTACCATCAATATAAACAGGGCTGAGAATGGCTGTTTTCTTTATATTTTGAGTTGGAGAATAATCGATAATATTATTAACTGAGTCAGAAGGAAGCACAAATAAATCTGCATTATGTATTACTCCATCAAAATATCCCGAGCTAAGAATTGTGCTAGTAGAACCCGGATCTATTTTTACTGCAACATAATTGTTTCCGTTATAATCTAAGGTAACACTCGATAATTTATATCCGCTATTTTTTCCTGAAATTGACGAATACTGAATATTAACATCATGATTTGATCCCGTTCCCCTTCCGGCTTCAATTATCATATGTAAAGATGCCGGATTACTTGACCCGGTGCTCCGAACTCCTAAGAATCTTCCTACCACTCTTGTCACTGTATCTGAGGATTTATATAATATTAAATAGTGTGTCCTTTCATTATTAACAAAACCTGAAACTCTTTTTCTTATATAATCATCGAAACCATATCCGGAATATTTAATGGTTCCTGAAACGTCCAATTCTGCCTCAGGGTTAGTGGTGCCAATCCCAACTTTTCCGGAATTATAATAAATATCGCTACCTGAGGTGTTCCACTGAGCTTTAGAAATAGTAGCGAGGCTTAGAAAAAGCATCAATAGAAATACGTTCTTCATTTTAGTTCCCTTGTTTATTTTCGAGTTTTTCAATTCGTTGAATAAGCAAATTAATTATCTCCTGTTGCTTGTCTTTTGCTTTTTCCTGCTCTATTGCATAAAGAGTTAGTTCTTCAATTTTCTTAAGTAGTAGCATATTCATCTCTCCCAGAGTAATCCCGTTTGCTTCCATTTCCTTAGCAGAAGGAATTTCAGGCAAGTGTTTGTTGGCTTTAATGTAGGCTTCCAGATCTTTAAGAGTAGTGAGGTCATAATCTTCTTCAAATACATAATCCGGACCAGGCACGTTTAAATCTACAATCACTTCCTCGGAATGGATTTTACCCTTTACCGTTAGTTTTTGATCTGGATTGCTAGTGCCGATGCCTACGTTCCCGTTTCCTTCAAATCTTGCAACCTCAATATCACTTCCACTTGTTTGTTC
>NZ_LXYG01000015.1 GCF_001650905.1 Balneola sp. EhC07 | reverse complement strand
CCCTTACTGGAATAAGTTTACGAGATGAAGATTATATAGAAAGAATGAAAATATTCTTGGATACTTTTTCTCCAAATAGATTAAATTTTAGGCTTCTTCCGTTTAAAGAAAGAATTGATTTTCAAATTCTATCAAACTTAAAAGAAAAATATATCGTCGATGGAAATTTTGAGAATATAATCTATACATATGGTTCTAAACCCAATATAAAATTATCTATAATTGGTATTATTACTTCTGCTCCTAAAAAAGTAGATGATAGAGTAAATCCGAACGAAGAATTTGACTCACTTGATGATAATCTTACTGAAGAGCAAACTTATGACAGAGCTTTTAGAAATGTATTTGACTCATTTGAGAATTTCGAAAAATTTTTCTTTGTTCCTTCATACCCTAAAATTGCTATAAGTCCACTCGCAATTTACAGAGAGATCTTAATTAATAAAGACTAGAAAGCTTCCCCAACCTGGCGCCAGCGTATCGCTGGTGCGGTAAAGCATAATAAACAAGCGTATTGCTTAAACTAGTTCAAAGCTTTAAGCTAAATCCAGATTCCAGGCATACGCCGCGGAATGAGACAGTCTTATTCGAGTAGATTGCCGCGTCGGGTATTTTAAAACCCTCACTATTTCCAAGGCCTCCTCGCAAATGGGGCATCCTAAGTATGAATTTTGGATATCGTGAGGTTTACCAATTCCTAAACTTCACAAAGATCCTGAAACAAGTTCAGGATGACGGTCTTTACATATTACGCCTGTACTGCCCACCAACTTCATACAAAGCATGAGAGATCTGTCCCAGCGAAGCTACTTTCACGGTTTCCATGAGTTCATCGAATAAGTTTCCGTTGTTTCGGGCAACTTCCTTCAAGCGCTCAATAGCTTCAGCATTTCTGTCTTCATTTCGTTTCCAGAAGGCTTCTAAGTTGTCGATCTGTTGCTTCTTCTCTTCTTCAGTAGAACGGATCAGCTCGATCGGCTTTTGCTCTTCCTCACCGGCTCCTTCCTTCAGGAAAGTATTTACGCCGATGATCGGCAGTTCGCCGGTATGTTTCTTGGTTTCGTAATACAGGCTTTCATCCTGGATCTTTCCGCGTTGGTACATACTTTCCATTGCTCCGAGAACTCCACCACGTTCCGTGATTCGATCGAACTCGGTAAGAATGGCTTCTTCCACCATATCGGTCAATTCAGAAATGAAATAAGAACCTTGATTGATGTTCTCATTTTTCGCCGTTCCCATCTCTTTGTTAATGATCATCTGAATAGCTAATGCACGACGTACAGACTCTTCAGTCGGTGTTGTAATTGCTTCATCGTAAGCGTTGGTGTGCAATGAATTACAATTATCATAAATTGCTAATAATGCTTGTAATGTAGTACGGATATCATTGAACTGAATCTCCTGCGCATGCAACGAACGACCACTGGTTTGAATATGATATTTCAACTTCTGAGAACGATCATTGGCTTCGTATTTCTTTCTCATCGCTACCGCCCAAATGCGACGCGCTACACGCCCGATCACTGCATATTCAGGATCTAATCCATTACTGAAAAAGAACGACAGATTATGAGCGAAATCATCGATATTTAATCCGCGAGCTAAATAATACTCCACATAAGTAAATCCGTTTGCCAGTGTAAGTGCAGCCTGGGTGACCGGATTGGCTCCCGCTTCAGCGATATGATATCCCGAGATTGAAACAGAGTAATAATTACGAACTTTGTGCTCTGTAAAGTATTCCTGTATGTCTCCCATCATTTTAAGAGCAAATTCTGTAGAGAAAATACAAGTGTTCTGCGCCTGATCTTCTTTCAGGATATCAGCCTGAACAGTTCCACGAACTGACGAAAGTGTTTTTTCCTTGATCTGATTGTAGGTTTCAGCATCAATAACTTCGTCGCCTGTCATTCCAAGTAAACCTAAACCGAACTCATCATTCCCTGCAGGAATCTCATTTGAGTACTTCGGAACCGGTAATCCAAGCTTCTCATACTTCGCTTTAACATCCTTGATCGCTTGCTCCCATTTCCCTTCTGACTTCAGATATCTTTCTACTTCCTGATCGATAGCTGTATTCATAAACATAGCTAAGATCATTGGTGCCGGACCGTTGATAGTCATTGATACAGAAGTAGTTGGCTTGGTAAGCTCAAAACCGGAGTAAAGTTTCTTCATGTCATCCAGTGTACAAATGCTTACACCTGAATTACCGACCTTTCCGTAAATATCAGGACGATAACCGGGATCTTCTCCATACAATGTCACTGAATCAAATGCAGTGGAAAGTCGTGCTGCTTCCAATCCTTCGCTAACAAAATGGAATCGCTTATTGGTTCGCTCCGGAGTTCCTTCCCCTGCAAACATTCTGGTTGGATCCTCTCCTTCGCGCTTGAATGGAAATACACCTGCGGTATACGGAAAATAACCGGGGAGATTTTCTTTTAATGCAAACTTAAGCCTCTCTCCTTCGTGTTTGGTATCCGGCATTGCTACGCGAGGAATTTTTAAACCGCTTAAAGATTCTCTGTACAATTCATTTTTGATAACCCGATCTCGGATCTTTACATCAAAAGTCTCTTGTTTGTATCGTTCATACAGATCATCCCAACCATCTAAGATCTTTTTTGGAGCCACATCCAACTTAGAGATCCAGTGTTCTTTCATTTTCGAAAGATCGTTTTCCAATAATTCTTTATTATCTGGCTTCCAATTACTTAGTTGATTCAGCGTACCATTAACCTCAGATAATCTGGAGGCTATTTCAGATTGTTGTTCTGCCCAATCATGGTAATTTCTGATCGTCTCTGAAATCTCACTTAAATAACGAACTCTCTTTCCGGGAATGATCGCCTGGGCCTGAATATCTTCTGCAGGTGAAGCATCGGTATAGAGTTTAGGCTCCCATTCAAAGCTGTATCTTTCGTTGATCTTTTCAACAATAGCAGCAAACAGATTGTTAACTCCTTTGTCATTGAACTGAGCAGCTATCGTTGGATACACCGGCATATCTTCAGGTTTAGCATGCCATTCGCCACGATTACGAATCATTTGCTTACGAATATCTCTGTAAGCATCTAACGAACCTTTCTTTTCAAATTTGTTTAACACCACAATTTCAGCGAGATCTAACATATTGATCTTCTCTAGCTGTGTGGCTGCACCATATTCGCTGGTCATCACATAAATTGGTATATCTGATATATCTACGATCTCAGTACCACTTTGACCAATTCCACTGGTTTCTACGATGATCAGATCGAAACCAGCTTGTTTGTACAATTCAATTGCTCCTGTAAGAGCTGCACTTGTGCTTCTGTTCGACGCCCTGGTCGCCAGACTTCGCATATACACGCGTTCTGTGTCGATACTGTTCATTCTTATGCGATCACCAAGCAGCGCTCCTCCTGTCTTAATTTTGGAAGGATCTACAGAAATAATTCCGATGGTGATGTCTTCAAACTCTGTTAGAAAGCGTAATACGATTTCGTCTGTCAATGAACTCTTTCCTGCACCACCTGTTCCTGTGATTCCCAGTACAGGAATCGTTTTCTCAGATTTTGCTTTAAGAGGTTTTCCGTCTTCCTTTAACAGCTGTTTATCAGAGAAACTTAATAACTCTCCATTTCCGTTTTCCAGCGCAGTGATAGCTCTTGCAATCGCTTTTGGCTCTTTATCGAGTACTTTTTCAATATCTATCTCAGTTTTTGTAACCGGGTCATAATCGCACTCATGGATCATGTAATTGATCATTCCCTGCAATCCCATTTCACTTCCGTCGTCCACAGAAAAGATCCGGGAAACTCCTGCATTATGAAGATCGTCGATTTCATCCTGAACGATCACTCCGCCGCCGCCACCAAATACTTTGATATGTCCCGCTCCTTGCTCTTCCAACAATTCGATCATGTATTTGAAATACTCAACGTGCCCACCCTGATACGAGCTAATGGCAATTCCCTGAACATCTTCCTGAATAGCGCAATTAACAATTTCATGCACAGAGCGATTGTGGCCGAGATGAATAACCTCTACCCCACTGCTTTGCAAAATTCTACGCATGATATTGATACTGGCATCATGACCATCAAATAAACTGGCAGCCGTTACAAAACGAACCTTATGTGTAGGTTTATGAGGCTTTGTTAAGCTAAATGGATACTTATCTTCTTTAAGTTCTGTAGATTTTTTTTCTGTCTTGATCGACATACGTATGCTTTAATTATGATTTCATGGAAGCGATTCCAAAATACCAAAAAAAAGCCCCTTATTAAATAAGAAGCTGTAAAATGATTATCGAATAATCTATTGATAAAAAATGTGGAGGTGAGCTCCCATATTGAGTTCCGCAGCGGAGCTACGAAACGAGGCTAAAACGCCTTGTTATGTTTTGAATTTACTGGATTTCGAGCTTCACTTTTTTACCTAATGCCTTCGCATATTTGGTAAGCGTAGAAAGTTTAATATCCTCGGCATGATTTTCCATTCTGGAAATCACTGATTTCGTGGTGTTCAACTTCTCGGCGACATCAGCCTGAGTTGCTCCCATATTTTCACGGGCCTGACGAAGAATTACTCCAATCTTGAAATTGAGGTATCCTTCCTCAAAGTTTTCAGCAAACTCCGGGCTTTCGGCTTTCTTTTGATCAATAAAAATTTCTAAATCATCTTTACTCATTGTTCTTTCCTCCGGTAATAATCATGTTTACGTTCTTCGGCAGTCTCAATTTCCTGTTTTGGGACTTTATTTGTCTTCTTAGCAAAACCACTAGTTAATACAATTAGTTTTGGCCCGTCAAAGAATCCCAACAATCGAAAAGTGTTGTTTCCAAGCGTTGCACGAACTTCCCAAATATCATCGGTGCTTTTAAGCTTCTTCAAATACTGAGCGGGAACCTGTTCTAAATCACGAACAACACGAAGTGTCCAGGCCACTTTCTTGGATTGCTTATCAGGAAGACTTTGTAAAAAATCTTCGACAGGACAATTCCCGGTTTTTGTTCGGTAAAACTTGATAACGCGCATTTCTTAAAGTTAGCATATATGCGAACATTATCAAATAAATTTTATAGCGAAAGAATGGGGACGTAAATGAAGAACATAACGGCCCGGCGTTTATTCGGCAAGTCTGGTTTTAATTATTAAAGCTTTGTACCCTAAGTTAAAACACTTTTTAGGCATTTTCTCATTACTCTTCAAAGCAAAGGAGCTCAGTGTTTTCATAAGTGGTTTTCTCATTTATTATATGAAATTCCCGGGCGGGATAAAGCCCATAACTACCCGTTAATTCTTCAATAGTGATTACTGTTTTATTAGAATCAAGGTCTAGTTTCATAACTCCTTTTCCTTTCTCGATCATAACACTAATATCAAATGTCGCAAAAGTATAAGCATCAAAGTCCGATGAGTAGAGACTTTCGCTCCACTCTCCCAAAATTGTATATGCAGAATCATTAGATAAAAAATGTATTTCCAAACCAGATGGAATAATTTTAAAACTTGAACCGGACTCAGAAAAGAAATTTAAATGGGTATCATCAACCAATATAGAATCTTCAATTCCATCAGTTATACACGCGTCAATGTAGTCTTGGCGAGACAGTGTTTTTAACGAGGATAGCTCTTTTGGCATTTCTCCATGTTTTTTTTGAAATACTAATACAGCATCAATTAGATCACTAAAAGGTGTGTAGGGAATAAACTTTGGTTCGCCAAAAGGAGAAGTATCAAAATCCTCTTTTGATTCAGTGCAAGCAAAAGAGAATACCATTAAAAGTAAAAGAATAAGCTTGGGCATATTTAAAATAGCTAACGACCCTGCGTTTAAGCGGCGAGTCGTGTTAAAATTAAAAAAGTTTCGAACCAGCCTGCCCCGAGCATTCGGGGAGTCCGCTTGAAACGCTTGTTATTCGCAGAAATTAATTGGTTTAGTTTCTTGATATTGGAAATTTATAAATCTGAGCTTTATTATAATTAACTAGAAATATGTCAGATTTTGTATTAAACACAGGTTGATAATAAACCTGTTCTCTTTTGTGGTCAACTAACGTATGCTTGATTATCTCTGAACTTCGATCAAGTGGTATTTCATATAAATTCGATTTATATGCAACCCAGATCATATCGTCTTTATAAAAAATCTCTCTTATTAAAACTGAAACGGTAGTCGCTTCATTAATTGGACGAAGGTCAAATGTTGTATTCAATTCATCTAATTCAGATTCAGGTTCTAGATTAATCATTATTTTTCTACCATCGATATTCCCAAAAATAATTGGCGTGCCTTGATATGCGTATAATAAGATATTTTTAGACGGGACAATGTCATACGTAATATTATTATGCATACTTGGGTGATGTCCTTGAGGTATTAAACGTTTAATTAAATTCTTTTGAATATTTCCCAAAGAATCACGTATTGACAAAACATAAGGTTGGCGATAAGTAGGCCAAAGTAATTCGTTATTACTTAATATGGTTAACTTATTACCACCAAATGAATTCGGTAAATTCTTTAAATGATAACGAGTTTTTTCCACACCATTAGTATCTGAGACCATTATCAACTGCTGGTCAGTATCTAAAATATAGATATCGGAAGTTTGACTTAACGCAAGTGAAACCGGCCTCAGTATTTCAGATGGGCCTTTTCCTCGTCTAAACAATTCACGATTAAATTTTCCATCTGAATGAAACTCGAAAAGTTTTCCAGTGGTTAAGTCAGAAATCCAATACATCCCATTTGAAGTATATAGGATATCTGTTACCATGGATAAAATGGCATCATTATCATTATCATACAAAAATCGATGATTGTAGTATCAGTCTGAACATTAGCCCAATCTTGTGGAGTTAAATATTCAAAAGATTCAGAATCAGGTATTAATGAAATGTACTCAGGTACATGCTCTTTACAACTCAAAAAAAAAGCAATAAAGAAATAACAGCCAAAGAGGATGATAATAATTTTGACAATTTCTTCATTAGTAAGCACCTAACGACCCAGCGCTTAAACGGTGAGTCTGGTTTAGTTATTAAAGTTTCGAACCCTAAACGAGTCCGACTTGAAACACTTGTTATCTGTACTTTATAAATGTGTTTCAAATTTACTCTGTATTTCATTGATAACTTTATTAAAGCGTTCTTGAAATCCACCATTAGTGTTGTCTAAACCTGTGTCTTTCTCATATTTTCCAGGATAAATACCATATATGATGTTTTCGTATTTTTTGTGTTTAGTATCATCAAAGTTATTGTGATACTTATTTTCATGAAATAACTTTATTGCCCACCATAAATCAGAACAAATTTCGTCTAATTTGTCTAACAACTGCCTGTGATCTTTTCCAAATATAGCTTCTGCTTCAATTTTTAAAGAATACCACTCATCAAGTTGTTTTTGGAGTTCATTGAATCTATTTGTAAATGCAAAAAATGAATCAGAGGCTCTTTCTTGATACTGAGTTTCGTAACCTTTTTTTTCTCTGTCCTTAAATTCATGAATTGATACAAATGGATTTCGTACTTGATTGATACGATCTCGTATTTTGTAGGCAGTGGCTATTATATTTTTAGAAAGCTCAAATTTTGTTTTGCCCTTTAATTCAATTCTCCAAGTTCTAAATCCATAGATTGAGAGAACTGTAGCTAGTATTAAAATAATAGTGTCAAGAATATTCAGGAGAACATCTATAATGTCTTTATTCTGAATTAAGAAGTTTACAGGATGGTGAAGAAGTAAAATCATATCGCTTTAATTGTACACATAACATATTAATTACAACACAGGTTATCTTATAAGACGTCGCATAAAATTGAACCTCAAGATAGCAAAAGCATCAAATAAAACAAGCACTAAGAGCGACTGTAAATGTTTAGTCTTACTTAGTTAGGATTATTTAGAAATGAGATAATAAATCACTCTATAGTTGGCGGGTCAGAGATATTGCCGGCCATCCAATCGTTTAGCACTCTTATTTTCTCACGATATGGTTTTACTGCGGGCCAATTGTGCTTTGTAGCATCCACCATTTCCTGGCGTATTTCAAAAACCTTATACATTCCGTCCACGATCTCTTTTTTTTGCTCAGCAGTTAAATATTCATTCTTATTTACTGCGTCTACCTCAGATTGCAACTCTTTTTTTTCTTCGTCGATGGATTCCTGTTCGTCTATACCGGTTATGGTATCATAGATCGCGCTTTCAATATCTTTAAACTCCTGAACATCCCAACCATTCTTCACCAGATATTCATCTCTGGCTTTAAAGTAAGCTTCTACCACACTGTCATACTTCTCTGCGTTAGCCCTATATTCTCTCTCTAGTTTATGAGTTTCGATTCTGGTTTTCATCCAACTTTCAACTTCAGCGGTGCTAAGTGATCTAATTTCATGCTGTGCATTAACGTTCGTAGTCAGGACCATTAAAAATGCTACACATATTCCTGATTTGAAAAATTGTACACCCACCCTCATCATATCTTTTTGTTATTCTTGTTCTCTTTATAAACCAATGTCCTGTATGGGAACGGAATTTCAATTCCTTCTTTGTCGAAACGTTTTTTGATGCTTTCATTAAGATCTGTTCCCAATACAAATGCCTTCGGAGGATCTTCTGCCCATGCCCAGGCTCTGAGGTTTACGGATGAATCCCCAAAAGAAATAACTCTGACCGGTACTAAAGGTTCTCCCGCCTCTTTTTGTTCAGCATTTCTGCCATCAATAAAATTGGGATGAGCTTCTACCTCTTCCTGCATGATTTTTCGAGCCAGATCAATATCAGAGTCGTAGCTAATACCGAGATCGATCCATTTTATGATCTTATCATCTCCGTAATTCGAATTAATGAGCACTTCGTTACTGATTACCGAATTAGGAATAATAATGCGCTTGTTTTCAAAATTACGAATAACAGTATGTCTTAGGTTGATGTCCTCTACAACTCCATTTAAAGTAGTTTGCAGTGATAGTCTGTCGCCAATTTTATACGGTTTAAAAATGACTATAAAAATACCACTTACAATATTCGCAAGCGCTTGTTGAGCCGCAAAACCAATGGCAATAGCCAATAAACCGGCACTGGCAAACATCCCTTTTGCAACCACTCTGAACTCAGGAACTATGTAGATTGAAAAACCGATCCCAACCAAATAGATCAGAACGGTTACTCCTCTTTTCAGGAATTTTAAGTTGGTGAGATCTGAAAGCCCCTCTTCTTTTTCCGAGATCTTAATTGCTCTTCTGAAAAGTCTGGCTGATACAGCTGCAGCTAATATTGTTAAAAAGAGAATTATCCCGATGGATACAAGTATCAAGTACTGTTCCGGTATCAAGTCTTTAATCGCGTCCATTATCTAAAATCTATTTTTACTTCTGAAGTAAATCCACGCTGGATGTTAATGTTTTGCTGAATATAGTAAGGCTCCGGCTTTATATAGGGATCAACAGAACCGTAATCCCAGATCCCATTTCCATTCATGTCCTGAAATAGAACCAATGTATATTTTATGGGAGGTATATCTTCTATTGAGATAAAATTCGAGAAGGTAGAATCAATTGAAAATGTATTCTTATCATCATATAACTGAAGCCTGAATGCCTTTGTTGAATCTGGAGATGTTACATCGATTTCAATGCCCCCAAAATTAACCGGATCCCAGATATTAGGATCAATAAGTTGACGTCTTCTGCTTTTGGGATTCCAGACAAGGAATTTATAATCTACACCCTCTAACCAATTTTGCTGTGGCGGAATAGTGAGTTTATTATCCTGAACAGTGATATTCGGCCAATTCTTAAAATCTACATCTCCTTCAATTACTACCGTGGAATCAACAACTTCCTGTTGCGAAATTGGACGAATAAATTCCACAATCAAACTTTGATCAGGATAAAGACCGTTTTCACCATTAAAAGTTAAAATATCCTGACTTACCGTGTCTTCCTGATCACTTCCTAAAAAGCTTTCTTCCAGGCCTATTGCTTCATTTCCCGAAGGATCTGAAATTCCGGTAATATTCAGTCTGTAACTTGAATTGGCAGTTAGCGGTTGCCTTGCATATGCAAAAGCGATAAATGGTTCCTCTTCAGGAATATAAAGAGGGAAAGCTGTTGTATACTCATTTCCGGATGAGTCTTCAATTGAAATACTTGTTTGTGGCGTAAATCTGACTTCTTCCCCAAAACGCAATCTCATTCGCTGAGTAGAAAGCAAGCCTATGGCCTGTAGCTTTGGCTTTAATGTGTCTACCTCAAACCAGTATGCAACATCCAGCGTGTCTTTTCCATTATCAGATAAAGTGATGAACTCGGCATTCAACGGACGCGCAATTTCATTTTCAGCATCCCATATCTTATTTCTGTTTCTGTCTTCCAGAGCAAACGCCTTGTACCTTCCTTCACGTAAATACCCGAATCTGAAAACTCCACCGGTATCAGGTTCGGACGAATAATTGGCCGGCTTAGTTAGATCAAATGGCTCCCTGTATAATAAAACCTTTACTCCAGTTTGAGCTTCTCCTGTCTCAGCGTTTCGCAATCTACCTAATATCTCACCTTTGTCGATCTCATCCCCTGTTGATACCGCTAGTTGAATTGGCGCTCCAATTTTATTACTTCGCGTATCAGTAGTATTTCCTCCAACCGTTATGATCACTGTTGTTGAATCAGGGAGATCACTTTTAAATTCAACGGTAGCCGTTTTTCTTCTCCATTTAACTTCGTAATCAATACTCAGATCAGGCTCTATAATTAATTCTTTTTCGAAAGAAGATCTGTTAACAAATTCAGAAAACTCGAAACTGACTTCCCTTCCATCAAAGTTAACGGTTCCTGTTCTTGGGGAGGTTTCTTCTACCTTGGGACCAACTTTATCCGCCGGACCACCAGTTGGGGCAATGGGCGTAGCACAGGAAAAAAATAATGTTACAACAAGTAACACGTTTATGTGATGTATCAATCTCAATGATTTATCGTACTATGGTTTTGGGATTTATCTCGCTAATATAACAAGCGGTCAACAACTTATTTAATTTAGATTGCAACAACTTCGGAATTACATACTGAACCTCATTGAGTTAAAAAAATTGGGTATTCCCTGCTTTTTAATGATCGGACTTGTTTTTACAGGATGCCATTCTTACTTGCTTGATGATGCTCAATTCGATCTAAGAGATAGTTTTACCGCAGCAGATTATCAATCCTCTGAAGAACTGCTAAAGAAATTTAAGAAAAAAGATATCTACCGCTCCAAAGATCAGGTTTTATATAATCTTGAAAGCGGGATGATCTATCACTTTTCAAACAAATATGACTCCAGTAGTTTTTATTTATCCAATGCAGAAAATGAAATCGATCAGAATTACACAAAAAGTGTGAGCCGTGGAGTCGGTGCTTTTTTAACCAATGACAATAAGCTGGTATATGACGGCGAACCTTACGAAGATGTATACCTAAATGCATTTAAAGCTCTAAATTTTATTCATCTTCAGGATTGGGATGCGGCATTGGTGGAAACTCGTCGGATGACGCACAAAATGACTCAACTTGATGTAAAGATAAAAGGGTTGGCAAGTTCTTTCGCAAAATCCGATTCCACAGGTAAAACAGATTGGGAAACAGGTGATGTGAATATTCAGAATAGTGCTATGGGACATTATCTTTCAACTGTTCTTTATGCTAAAGCAGGCGATATTGATGATGCACGCATCGAAAGAGAGAAACTTGAAATTGCTTTAAAGGAACAAGCTAATTTAAGTTCAGGTAGAAATCATGTAAAAAGCGATCTATCAAAATTGCAGAACCCGAATTCATATAATGTACTGCTTGCCGGTTTTACAGGGAGAGCACCTTATAAAGTTCAGGAAGATGCCCGGGTCTTTATGGATGATTACGATGATAAAAAAGATGATGAATTCTATTTAAAATTCTCATTCCCTGTCCTCAAGACATATCATTCCGAAGTAAATTATGTACGTGCTGTAGTAAATGATTCTATTACCACCCAACTTGACCTTATTGAGCAAATGGATAAAGTGTCTGCTGAAGTATATAAAGCAAAGCAACCGATTATTTATTCCAGGGCTTTAGTACGTGCAAGCACAAAAGCCATTGGCACTAAATTAATTTCGGGAGCCGTCAGAGAAAAGAATGAGTTTCTGGGAGATTTGTTACAGATTTTAGGCTTTATAGCTCAGGAAACCACTGAAAAAGCGGATCTGAGAAGCTGGCAAACAATGCCCGGACAATCCTGGATGAAAACCATCAAACTTCCGGAAGGCATAAATACTGTACGCATCGAATATATCGGGAGAAATGGAAGAGTACGATATTTCGATGAATTTGAAGTAACCATTACTCCTAACACAGAGCTTGAATTGGTAGAATCTATCTACGCTAATTAAGAACTTAACTTTAAAACAAAACCTACTACTATGAAATATTCACTATTAACCGGATTGCTGCTAGCTTTTGTACTAGTTGGATGCCGGCCATCTCAAAAAATAACCCGTATAAATCCTAACACAACAACAGACCTTTCAGGCAAATGGAATGATACCGATGCACGTTTGGTAGCAGAAGAAATGATCACTGATGCTTTATCAAAGCCTTGGCTGAATCAATTCAACAGAAACAATCAGAAACCGCCTGTGGTAATTGTAGGACGTGTTCGCAACGAAAGCATGGAGCATATCGAAACCGAAGTATTCACTAAAGAACTTGAGCGGTCATTCGTGAACTCCGGGGAAATTTCTGTGGTAGCTAGTTCAGAAGAACGTGCAGATATTCGTGATGAAAGATTAGATCAGCAAGCCAATGCGTCTTATGAAACAACTAAGAAATTAGGACAGGAACTCGGTGCTGACTTCATGTTGATCGGAAACATAAACTCTATTGTTGATGAAGCCGTTGACAGCAGAACGCTTGCAGTATTCTACACTGTAAATCTGGAATTTGTAAATATTCAAACCAATCAAAAAGTTTGGATCGGTAACAAAAAGATCAAGAAATTCATAGAGCGTAGAAATTACAGAGGCATGCCATAAATTTTATAACTCTTTTTTTAAAGAATTAAATCAAAGGCTTTCAGTTTCTGGAAGTCTTTGTTTATTTTGGCATAATATTACAGATATGCTAAAAAACTACCCCGCCATTTATACCGACTATTATGAGCTTACAATGGCTCAGGGATATTTTTTATCCGGTCGTAAATCAGATACTGCCTGCTTTGATTATTTTTTCCGAAAACTCCCCTTTAAAGGTGGATATGCTGTGTTTGCAGGACTAGGTGATCTGCTGGAAATTCTAAAAGATTTTAAGTTTAGTGATACCGAAATAGATTATTTACGCTCACAGGGTTTTAAAAATGAATTTTTAGAATATCTGAAAAACTTTGAGTTAACCTGTGATATTCACGCAGCCAAAGAAGGAGAAATTGTATTTAATAATACACCTCTAGTCAGAGTAGAAGGAAATGTAATTGAAGCTCAAATTATTGAAACACTCCTGCTTAACATTCTGAATTTTGAATCTTTGATAGCTACAAAAGCTTCGAGACTTCGTGAAGTAGCAGGTGAAAGAGCTGTTCTTGATTTTGGGCTCAGACGTTCTCAAGGGTTCGGAGGTATACAAGCCAGCAAAGCATCTGTCATTGGCGGGCTAAATGGAAGCTCTAATGTTTATGCTGGATTGGTACATGGTTTGAACGTGAGTGGAACTATGGCTCATTCCTGGATTCAGTCTTTTCCGGATGAACTCACAGCTTTCCGTACATATGCGGAACACTTTCCTGAAAACACGATACTTCTCGTAGACACTTATGATACTTTGAATCAGGGTATCCCAAATGCTATTACCGTAGCAAAAGAGTTGGAAGAGTCCGGACACTCATTAAAAGCAATCCGCCTTGATAGTGGTGATCTGGCTTATCTATCCAAAAAAGCAAGAAAGCTACTTGATAAGGAAGGATTTAAAGATGTTAAGATCGCCGTTTCTAACCAATTGGATGAATATCTGATCAAAAGTTTACTGGACCAGAAAGCGCCTATTGACATTTTTGGTGTTGGCACAAAACTGGTAACCGCTTACGACGACCCTGCTTTGGATGGAGTTTATAAATTGGCTTCTGTTAACAGCCGGCCTACTTTAAAAATATCTGAAAATGTAGAAAAAATAACACTCCCCGGAATCAAAAAAGTAACCAGGTATTTCAACAAAGATGGTTCTTTCTATGCGGATGGTATTTCACTAAATCATGAAGATGAATTTTCAGTAATTGAGCATCCACATTTTCCGATTAAAAAAACCAAGGTTAATGATCTTGACTCTTCCCCCATTATGGAACGAGTGATGCAAAAAGGAAAAATAGAAATTGATATTCCATCTGCTAAGGAAAGTACTGAGTATTGCAAACAACAGTTACAAAAGTTAAATCCTGAGTATAAGCGATTTGATAATCCTCATGTATATAAAGTGGGAATCAGTCGTGAATTAAAATCGCTCAGAGATCAATTAATCGAAACAAATTCGAATTGATATGTACGCACTATTGATCATAGATGTTCAAAATGATTTCTGTCCGGGCGGGAAACTCGCAGTCCCCGATGGTGATGAAGTAGTTGCACCTATTAACAAACTGTCTCCTTTTTTTGAAAATGTAATTCAAACTCAGGACTGGCATCCCAATAACCATACAAGTTTTGCCTCAAATCATATGAACAAAGATCCATACGATACTATAGATCTGAATTACGGAGAGCAGGTTTTATGGCCCAATCACTGCGTACAGGAAAGCCGTGGAGCTGAATTCCATCCCGATCTCGAAACCATTCATACAAATATCATTATCAGAAAAGGATTCAGACCGGAAGTAGATTCCTATTCTGCTTTTTTTGAAAATGACAAAGCCACTAGCACCGGACTTAAAGGATATCTGGATTCATTAAATATTAGTACTGTTTTTATTTGTGGGTTGGCTACTGATTTCTGTGTTAAATGGACCGCTTTGGATTCCATAAAATCCGGATATAACACCTATTTAATTTGCGATGCTATCAAAGGAATAGATATTGATAATTCAGTACAAATTGCAATGAAAGAAATGTACGACGCCGGTGTAGAATTTATCTTGTCGGACTACTTAATTCCTCTTTTGGACAACTGATATGAAATATGACTTCTGCGTCTTAGGAGCTGGTTTAGCAGGACTATCCGTAGCTAAAGAAATAAGCTCTATTCCTGGTGTAAGTGTGATTGTTATTGACCCTCTTGGAATTGGAGGTGGAGCCTCCGGGTCTCCGATCGGACTGGCTAACCCTGCAACCGGACGATTTGCAACGAAATCGTGGAGAGCAGAAGAATCATTAGAGGCTATAAGATCAAATTTGAAGGAAGTCTCCCCATACAGTTCAGAGAAATTATTTTCTCGATCCGGTGTAATGAGACCTGCCATGGATTCCAAAATTGCCCGACGTATGCAGGAAAATCTTGAATCAAACAATTGGCCTGAAGATTGGTGTGAATGGCTTTCAGAAGATGAAATTAAAACCCGTTTTCCCGATTTACAATCTGAGTATGGTGGAGTTTGGGTTTCAACAGGAATCACGGTCGCTATTCCAAAATATCTTCAGGCTTTATCCGGTTATTTGAAAGAAAATGGAGTACAAGTACAGGAAAACAAGAAATTTGAACTTGATCGCTCGTCCGGTAACTGGAATTTCAAACTTAGTGATGGCACCCAATTTGAGGCTCAACATTTAATAACTACAGCTGGTATCAAAACCAAAGAATTCGATTTCTGGAAAGGACTACCTCTCCATCCTGTAAAAGGTCAGGTTGCCATATTTGAGTGCGAAGATAGCTTTCCTTATAAAGCTGCTATTTCTGCTTTAGGATATTTTGCATCACTAGATTCAAAGACCTTTGTGGCAGGCAGTACTTACGAACATAACTTTACTCATGAAGAAGTCGATCTGCAGGGAAAGGAATATATAGAGAAGAGAATGCTTAGAGTGATGCCTCAGCTTAAAGGAAAGTATAAATTAATTGATCAATGGTCTGGAGTAAGGGCTTCTACCCCTGACAGAATGCCTATAATTGGTCGTCATCCTTCTATAGAGAATTGTACTGTATTTACAGGATTGGGATCGAAAGGTTTACTCTACAGTAGTTTACTGGCTAACGAAATATCCCGATTTCTGATAGATGACTCACCTCTGTCTTCCGAAATATCACTGGAAAGGTTTAACTCAAAATAGTTGAAATAAAAAAAGGCTCAACTTTAAAAAAGATGAGCCTTTAAAAACATAACCAGTTCTTTTAGAATCTCAGAACCAGTCCACTAAAAGCAGCGGCAACAGAACCACCATTCTCGGTATCTTTACCAACTATAGAAGCACCAAATGATAATTCCAAAAAGTTAAGATCTATACCTGCTCCGGCAGAGTACACTGTTGAAGAATAACCACCAACTCTTGTACCAAAACGTAGAGGTACCAAGCCCAGTAGTCTGTATTCTAAACCAAGGTTTAATGTACTTCTTTTAGAATTATTACCACTTTCGTTGAAACCTACACCGTAATCAATAGAAGTTGTAAGTTTTCCCATGGTTAAAGAAGCTCCAAAATTATACATAGCCGGAAGTTCATATACTACACCTTCATTATCCTGAGCATCAAAATCACCATAGACTTCATTTTTCAGACTATCCGCAAGATCACTGTAAAAATCTCCGGGCTCGTCATCATTGCCTGCACCGGTGAAATCAAATCTTCCGCTTGCAACAAACGAAGTTGGGTTTTGGTCGTAGGTTATTTTTCCGATATCAGTAACAGACATTGAAACACGTAATGTTTTAGTCTTACCGAAAAACCCATCTATAATAGGTACACCGGAAATATCCATCTCCAATGTAGCTCCCATATCCAAGCCAAACCCGGAAGCATTTACGTTGGCATACTCGCCGCTTAAATAATCTCCCGGAGTTACTGAATTATCTTGTTCAAAAGCTGCTTCAAATTCTCTTAAATCAGCTGATACGTTGCCCACAGTATTCAATCGATAATCGAAATCATGGATTATTCTGTTTGCGTATTGACTATTTGTAGCTCGTTGTATTTCAATACTTGAATTGAAGTCGAGTGTAGAGTTTTGAATACCAATAATATATTTAGGCGCTACACCTGCATACAGCTTTACATTTTTTGCAAACAGAAGGTTTGGCAAACTTAATATTTGACGAGCATAGCCAACAGATATTTCTGAAAAAGCTACTGCACCAAAATCAAAGTTTACAGGTGTTACATCGTTCAACTCCTGAGGATCAAGTCCATACACTCCAACCTCAGCAAAACCTCTGTTCATAGTAAAGTTTTCTGTAACTCTAACTCTTGTTGCTAAACTTACAGCTGACTTTTTACCTCGATTCGAGAAACCAAAAGGAACAATACTAAACGTAGTTGATTGATTCCTTGTAAGGTCAGAGCTTGTTCCTCCAAAAAGGTCAGTAAGCATATTTTCTGCTACAGCTCCTTCTAAAGTTAAACCTTGTGTAAAGTACTCATCATAAACATCCAGGTTTATTAAGGTACCACCTGCTCTGAATCCTACCCCACCTACAAGCCCTAAACTTCTTTTAGGTCTTTTCTTAGTAGAATTGATCATCAGGTTAGCCGGGTTTACAAAGTTTGCATGATACCCGTCTAAATATGCGGTTCCTCCGCCTCCCATCCCTAAACTTCTGGAATCGTAATGTCTTGATTGGCTTAATCCCTCAAAAGAGGCCGCCAAAATAACTAATAAACTAACTGTTAAAACTTTTTTCATTTTCATAGTCCCCTATTTGCCACCAAATTTGTTTTCAATTTTTATCCGAGCTCCTAAGCTAATTCTGAATGAATCACTTGCTCTCAATCTCACAGCCTTGTTTTCAGATGATCTGAGGTTAATTGAAAACTCAACTATATCAGCTGTTTTTAACAGTCTTAACTGCTCCTCGGTTAAAGTTGCAACAAAGCTATTGTTTTCCGGTCCTCCGGTTGCAAATCCGGTTACATCATCTACAGGGGAGGCAACCAATCTATATTCATTGCCCGGATTAGGTAATGTAAATAATTCGGTATTGGTAGAATCCTGAAACGATAAAAAGACATTTAGCCCAATAGGAAGATCATTAGTATATAAAAAGAATATCTGTCCTTCTGTTATATCAGTGTCTTCTCCAAGATCCAAACTTATATCTGTGGTATCTGTAAAACTAGCAGGATTTCCAAGCTCAGTACTAAAAGCTAACGGAAGGTCTACATTAAGCCCCGGGTCAAATTCCAGCGGTGTAGTAATGGAAGCTTCGTTTTCACTTTCGTTCACTACGGCTCTTCCTACAAATCGAATATCGCTTGGAAGATTATTTAAGAAATCATCTACGTTAGTTGTATTGATATCAAATGGAATCTGACAAATATTATTTTGGCAATCACTAACATTGTCAATTGAGAATTTGATTAATTGGCTAGGTTGTAATTGTTGTCCATTTGCTACCAAACCTGTAATAGGATCTCCTGCAGTAACTTCGTTAGGACTTCCAGCCTTTCCTGATAAATAAACACTATTTCCATCTCCATCTACTCCAACCATAGCAGCATAGATCGTGGTCTCAATTTTTATATTGGTATTGTAATTGATGTTTATCGTTGGCTCAGTAAATTTAAAACCATCAATTTGTTCAGAAAAATCATCTAAACCATCTATAGTAGTAATCTCTGCCTCATTATCATTGAAAATATCAAGAATTTCTGATCCTGTATCATTACTAACGTCGTTATCGCCAAGTAAAACAGTTTGGGCAAGTACAATCCCAAAAGCAGATTCAATTGTTAAACCTGAAATATCAACACTAGCTGTAATTTCATCTGTTTCTGAAATTGTAACAGGACCGGCGTTTGGTCCGCTCTGAGTGTTCTCAGTAGCTGCTACAATGTTGTAACTAACTTCATTATTCTCCGCAAAAATTCTATAACCGGATAAGTCAATATTCATATCAGTTGCAGTAGAATTTGCAGCAATAAAAGGGTAACTCAACACAAGGCTATCTTCTACCCCAAAATCATCATTTCTGATTCCCGGAAAAGAGATCACAAGTGTTTCTATCCCAATCCCCATATTGTTAACAAGATTATTTACAGAAATCAGACCTGCATTCAACTCAACATAATGAGAAGGGTCAGTAAACCTGAATTCGGCATCATCAAAGGTAGATGTGCTCGTTGTACTGAAATCCTGTGGCTCAAGGTTTGCTGTAACAGAGGAAGCAAAAAGATCGTTACCACTTGCAGTATTAATGAGTAAGTCACCATCGTCTGCAGGATAATTAAATGCATCCCATGTTATAACTACATCAACCGTTATGTTATTCAGTTCATCCCCTTCCGAAAAAACTATACTTGCAGTCTCAGAAGCACCGTTAGAAAGGTTATTAAAAGTTGCAACTGAACCAACTTGTACCCCGGATGATAGTAAAGTTATATTTAAGCTTTGAATATCAAATCCAAGTTCATTGGTAACTCCAATATCAAGTGAACCATCTCTGATAGTTGCACTTGTAAAGAAATCCGAGCTTGCACCAATATCTATATTAACTGGCATTGCAGAGTTATCACCAGCAGGAACAGGAGTACCGGGGGGTGGAGTAGCACCACCCGTAATTTCTGCAAAGTTAGTGGAACCTAAGTCGCCCCCTCCGGATGAAAAGTCGCCGATCTCAATTTCGCCAACCTCAGAATTGAAAGAAGCACTCGTTCCATCTATTTCAGGAACAGCGTCATCCAAACTACCGAAATCAAACTCTTCATCTGTTGTAATTGAAATTAACCCGCTAGTGGGATCAACCACAAACAAAGAATCCAAATCTTCACTTGTAGAATCTACTAAAGCCCCTGTACTATCCCCTAGAAATACATAGGTCTTATTATTTATTATTGGTATTTCTACCGTGTGCGCCGTTGTAAAGTCCGGTTTTTCGGGTACACTTAGATCACAAGAAGCAAAAAGGCCTGTTATGATAAATGCAAATCCGAGTAATTTGAATTTAGCCATCTATATATTTTAATTTAAATTAGAGTCTAATTTATGATTGAAACCATATCAAAAAATTATACGTAGTTTTTTTTAGCAAATACATTAAGAATATGTAATAAAAAAAGGTACTGCCTTTTTAGGTGGTATCTAAGATTTATTTCAGATTACTCATCCTTAAAAAATTAAATGCCAACGATTAAATATAATTTTTAGGAATATCTTTTATCTATTCGGCTTAATCAATGGGAACACCTTCCCATTTCTATGGGTACTAGTACCTAGACAGAGTTGAATGAGGTGAGATCAAATTAACTTAACTTGATAAGTGCGGAGAGGGAGGGATTCGAACCCTCGGTACCCTTGTGAGGCACACACGCTTTCCAGGCGAGCCCGTTCGACCGCTCCGGCACCTCTCCGTTTAATCTATCAATTAGATTGGGCGTCAATGATATAGCTATTCTTAACTTATATCAACCTTTAAAAACCAAAAGAAAAAACCTGAGTTGTGTAGGCCTTAACAGGCTTTCCGTTATCTATAGCAGGATTAAACCGCCATTTCTTTGCAGCGGTAAGAGAAGCACCCATTATTCCATATCCAATTTGCTGAACAATTTCATAATCCCGAGCGTTTTTCTCGTATTTTCGGATACTTGAGATAAATATCTCCTCTACAATTCCTTGTTTGTCAACCAAAAATGTAACATACACTTCCGCTATCACTTCTGCATTTCGTGCTTCTTCCGGGGTGGCGGGTTCTATAATTTTCAGAGGCGTAGGTGATCTTTGAGGACTTGCCACCGGTTGATCCGAATCTCCTGTTTGGCCAACCTCTCCCTCTCCTAACTTTTCCAACGACAACATATCTTCAAAGTCTAGCAATTCGATATCTTCTTCTATTACTTCGTCTGTAGGGACGGGAACCGGAATCTGAGGTTTTGGCGGGCTGGCGGGAGTTGTCTCTTGTTTTGTTGCTATAGATTGCTCTACAAAAATTTCCTGAGTAGGTTCAATATAAACTTTATCAGTGTTTTCTGTTGCAAGGTGAGGCCATAATTTGAAGATCAGGATCATAATAATAAGCGAAAACATCAAACATAGCATTAACCTATGCTGATATTCCATTTGCTTATATATTTTATCAGGATCAAAAAAGCTCACTTAGACCTAATTCGTTTCAATTCTCGATCTATTAACTGATAAGTATGGTCTTTTAATATGTTAATATCTTCAAAATCAGAAGTATTTATTGGATCCAGAATAGAAATCGAAAATTTCACATTTGGTTCAACGATCTTGGAACCGGATTTCATTGCTAAATGTCCACCTTCTAAAACAATTGGTTGAATATTAAATCCGTATTCATGAGCTAACAGAAAAGCTCCGTTCTTAAATCGTCTAATTTGCCCATCTAATGTTCTGGTTCCTTCCGGGAATATCATTACGGGGATTTTATCTTTCAGTGGTTGAACCAGATTGTCTAATTTTTTTAATGCTGACTTACTACTTCTGTTGATTGTCAGGTGCCCAGTTAGCCATACTAACCACCCCATAACAGGAATCAAAGCAAGACTTCTTTTAGAAACCCATTTCATTTGCCATGGTAAATGATACGCCAGTGCCATATCCAAAAAGCTCTGGTGGTTTGCAACAAAAACAGTAGGCACTTCGGGATCAAACTTCTCTGTTCCCTCAATATCGATCTTCCATTTTGGACTGGCTTTCATCATAAGTTTTGCCATTATAGCAAGCACTCTGTTGGGAAGCTTTCTGTATGGGTCAAAAGGAAATGTAAATACAAACACGATCGAGATCAGTACAAAAAAGACAGCGAAAAGAAATGAAAAGTAAAGCCAGAGAAAAACACTGAATAATGCTTTCATTAATCTAGATATCTTTGATTGCTTTACGGATAAAGCCATTATGTTTTTTCAAAAGGGTTTCTGCGTGTTCCTTTTCAGTCTTCCCTAGCGCCATTACTATCGCTGTTTTAACATGATTATCAGCTTTTTTCAAATATTCAGTTGCCTCTTCGTAGTTCAGATCTGTGAATATCATAATGATCTTCTTAGCTCTTTCAACCAACTTTTTGTTAGTAAGCTGAAGGTCTACCATCACATTTTCGTACACTTTTCCTTGTCTGATCATCGCGCCGGTTGTAAGCATATTCAGAACCATTTTCTGAGCAGTTCCGCTTTTCATTCTTGTACTTCCCATAACTACTTCGGGACCTACAGGAACATCTATTATATAATCTGCATCCACATCAATTTGTTCTTTCGGAACTGTAGAAACCATTATTGTTTTACAGCCTCTCTTTTTTGCTTCATTCAAAGCTCCTACAACATAAGGCGTTCTGCCACTGGCAGCTAATCCGCAAACAACATCGGGTGGGAAGATCTCATTGTCTCTGATATCAGTGGCTCCGTTCTCCTCAAAATCTTCAGCGCCTTCCTTTGCCTCATACATAGCGTCTTTACCTCCCGCTATAAAACCCTGCACAAGTTCAGGATCTGATCCAAAAGTGGGTGGACATTCTGAAGCATCCACTACACCTAACCTGCCGCTGGTTCCTGCTCCGAAATAAAGTAGCCTGCCACCAAGGTTAAAGCTTTCACTGATTGCTTCAACGGCTTCCGCAATAATCTCAGAACGCAGGGAAACAAGTTTTGCTACTTTTTGATCTTCTTCATTAATAATGCGAACAATTTCTTCAGGTGAAGCAACATCTATTTTCATGCTGGCCTCATTTCTTTGTTCAGTTGCCAGCTTTGATATTTTATTGAATAGTGCTTGTTCTTCAGTCATATAATTTTGTTATCTCCTGTTTAGCCACCAATCGGAAGTACTGTTTCCGGCTGATAACATTTCCTTGGGGTCTTCTGTTTCAACTTGTTTTAATAATGTAGCGGCCAATGCCAGAATATCTTCGTCCACTTTGCTTTCAAGCTCTTCAGGATTGAAGTGATCTTTAACAAAGTGAGTATCATATTTGGCTTCAACAAAATCTTCGTGTCTTAATGTAAACTCGCAAAAAGGGATCGTTGTTTTACAACCAACTATTTCATATTCATCCAGGGCTCTGAGCATTTTACTGATTGCAGATTTTCTGTCTTTGCCATGCACAGTGAGCTTTGAGATCATCGGATCATAATTGATGGTTACCTCCTGCCCTTCTTCAACACCCGCATCTACACGAATTCCATCTCCTGTTGGTACACGATGTTTATGCAACATTCCGGTACTTGGTAAAAAATTATCTTCAGGATCTTCTGCATAAATTCTGCACTCGATAGAATGGCCATTGATCTTCAGGTCTTCCTGAGTAAAAGGAAGTTTTTTCCCTTCAGCTACTAAGATCTGAGTTGCAACCAGATCAACTCCCGAGATCATTTCCGTAACAGGATGTTCTACCTGTAGCCTGGTATTCATTTCCAGAAAATAAAAATCCAGGTGTTTATCTACTAAGAACTCAATGGTTCCTGCTCCGATATAATCACAACCTTTTGTAGCTTTTATCGCAGCTTCAGCCATTTTTTCTCTTAACTCCGGAGTAAGTAATGCACAAGGAGCTTCTTCGATTACTTTTTGATGTCTTCGTTGTATAGAACACTCCCTGTCAAAAACATGAACTACATTTCCGTGCATATCAGCCACTACCTGAAATTCTACGTGTCTTGGCTCTTCCAGATATTTCTCGATGTAGATCCTGTCGTCACCAAACGCATTCTTTGCTTCCGACTTAGCTGCCTTAATACTGCTTTCGAATTCATCCTTTTTATGAACAATTCTCATTCCCTTACCACCACCACCTGCAGCCGCCTTCACCAATATTGGATAACCGATCTCATCAGCGATGGTTGATGCTTCTTCCAGATCCTTTAATTCAGACTTCAATCCCGGCGGTGTTGGAATACCAAGCTTTGTAACCAATTCTCGTGCAGCCGTTTTATCACCCATAACTGTAATAGCATGTGGTTTCGGGCCGATAAAGATAATTCCTTCTTTTTCACAACGCTCAGAAAAAGCAGCGTTTTCGCTCAAAAAGCCGTATCCCGGATGAACAGCATCAGCGCCTGTTTTTTTAACTGCATCAATGATCTTATCCATTACCAGATAACTTTCTGATGAAGCTGCTTCACCTATAAATACAGATTCATCTGCGTGCAGGACGTGTGGCGAAGCTGCATCAGGTCTTGAATAAACGGCAACTGTTTTAATTCCTAGTTCTTTACAAGAATGAATTACTCGTAGTGCAATTTCACCACGGTTTGCAATAAGTACTTTCTTTATTTCTGGCATTTAAAAACGGTTTTTTATTTAAGGAATAATACCGCTTTACTAAGAGATTCTCCAAGTGGATTTATACTGCTTTTTTTAAGTCGAGCAACACTTTGGGAAGAATGTATAGTTTCTCCGATTGATTCAGATAGGCACGTTTATTAAAAACATCATAATCGTTTTCTTCAATCTTTTCGAGAATTCGACTATAATTTCTATGAGCAAGGTAAACAGGTAGACGACTATCTTTGTTCAGCATCTCAATTCCAGCAAAAGCACGATCATAATATTCACGGGCTCTTACAATCTGAAATTTCATAAGCTCAATAAAATTATCACTTTTATTTTTAGAAAAGAGCTCCTCTTCAGTAATGTTGAACTTTAAGAGGTCTTCTTTTGGAAGATAAATTCGTCCGCGTTCAAGATCCTCTCCAACATCTCTGAGAATATTTGTGAGTTGCATAGCTATTCCAAGATCAGTAGCTCTTTCAATAGCCTCATCAGAAGTATATCCAAAAACTTCGATAGTCATCAATCCCACTACAGAAGCAACCTTAAAAGAGTAATCGTATATCTCCTGAAAGTTTTTAAATCTTGTTATTTCAAGATCCTGGCGAACTCCATCTATTAGCAACAGAGGTAATTCTTTAGAAACTTTATATCTCTTTAAAGAATCGGCATATGCGCTAAGGATTGGATCATGAACAGTATACCCGTTGTAAACTTTATCCAGATCTTTTTTAAACTCATCCAACTTTTCATCTATTTGTGAGAGCGTGAGTTTTTCTTCTTTGATGAGATCTTCAGCTTCATCAACAAGGTTATCCAGATACCTGCACATTCCGTAGATTGCGAAAATACCTCTTTGCTTGTCGTTTGGCAGAAATCGGGTAGCTAAATAAAAAGTCTTTGCGTGATAACGGGTTATAGCTCTGCAATGACTATAGGCTTGCTTCAGCTCTTCATCGCTTACATCTTCAATCACTGATCTGTGAAACGAAGTCATTTCATAGATCGGCCTGAAAAGAGAATATGGTATTTGTAGAAGGTTTGTCATTTTACAGTAACTATAATGCTAAATTCTACGAAAAAAGTTCCTCTTCAGATTTAAAATTACCGTAATAAATATCTTTCAAAAAGTTCACTATCTTCATGCTCATTCAAAAGTGTGTTTTACAGCTTTGAAAATTAAAGATTAATGGGTGAGTTCATCTTACATCAGGAGTGTCTATGAATAAAAAAGTGACAATTTATGAGGTAGCTAAAAGAGCCGGAGTTGCTATCTCTACCGTATCGAGAGTATTGAATGGTTCTCAAAATGTATCTGAGGACACTAAAGTGAAGGTAAACGATGTAATTAAGGAACTGAATTTCCGTCCACAGGTAAATGCACGGAAACTGGCCAGCAAAGAACCACAGATGCTTGCTATTGCTGTACCTTCTTTTACCACTCCGTTCTTCAATGAAGTTTTGAAAGGTGTAAAAGATGAGATCAGTAAAATGGATCTGGATATCATCCTGTATAACACAGGATCAAAGAATCCTGAAGAAGCTGTTCACAATTTCTTTGACAGAGGAACAGCCGATGCACTCATACTTCTTTCCATTGATGTAACTGACAAAATTCATGAAGTTATGCAAGCCACACAAACACCCGTTGTATTGGTAAACTCTGCTCATGAAAGTTATAACTATTTTATGCTGAATGATTACAAAGGCGGATATATGTCTGGTGAACATTTGGTGAAAAATGGATTCCAAAACATTGGAATGATCAGTACGGTTACCAAAAACAAATCTTCTTCTGAACGAGAGCGAGGTTTTATTGACGCTTTAAAGAATTATAAAATGAATATTGATGATAGCCTTTTCATTACAGGCGATTCTGAAAAGCATGGTGGCTTTACGGAAGAAGCCGGATTTGAAGCCATAAATAAATATGCTGAAATGGGTAAATTTCCGGATGCTATTTTTTGCGCTAATGATACCCAGGCACTTGGAGCTATTCATGCCATCAATAAACTAGGAATGAGCGTGCCGGAAGACATCGCTTTGATGGGCTATGATAACATCAAGTTTTCAAAGTATATGGATCTGACTACAGTAAATCAGAAAATGTATTCCACGGGAGTTCAGGCTACTTCCAGATTAGCAGAAATTATTCGAAATCCTGATCAGGATCTCATTCAAACAACTATAGATCCGGAACTCATAGAACGAGGATCAACTAAAAATTCTAAAAAATAAAGTGAACGCAAACTTTACTACTCAGGAAGCACTCGATCATTGTATTACAGAAACAGCTGTTGAAGGATTACAATCCTACAAAGGAAAAGTCCGCGAGGTATATGATCTTGGATCAGATAAGCTAGGCATTGTTGTAACTGATCGCATCTCTGCTTTCGATTACATCATGAAACAAGCCATTCCTTTTAAAGGACAGATCCTGAATCAAATGGCTGCTTTTTCTTTTGATAAAGTAAAAGATATCGTTGCAACTCACATTATTGATGTACCTCATCCGAATGTGACGATCGCCAAAAAATGTGATCCGGTTCCTATTGAAGTTGTGATCCGTGGTTATTTAACCGGACATGCATGGAGAACTTACAAGTCAGGCTTGAGAGAATTATGCGGAGCACCGCTTCCCGAAGGATTGAAAGAGCATGATAAGTTTCCGGTACCTCTCCTCACCCCTGCTACCAAAGCTACGGAAGGTCATGATGAAGACATCTCAGAAGCCGATATTCTGAAGCGCGGAATCGTTGAGGAAAAACTTTGGAATCAGATCAGAGAAACTGCTTTTGAACTTTTTCAGCGAGGTACTGAAGTTGCAGCCAAACAAGGATTGATCCTAGTAGATACTAAATACGAATTTGGATTGTACAACGGTGAACTCACATTGATCGATGAAGTTCATACCACCGATTCTTCCCGTTATTTTTATTCAGATGGGTATGAGGAACGTCAGGCCAAAGGTGAGCCACAGAAACAGCTCTCTAAGGAATTTCTTCGGGAATGGCTGATGGAACACAACTTTCAAGGTTTAGACGGACAAACGCTACCCGATCTCCCCGACTCATTCCGAATGGAAGTATATGAGCGTTATGCTGAATTATTTGGTTTACTCACCGGAGATGAATTCGAGCCTAAGTTGGAGAAGGATTTTGATACGGTGCTGGGCGAGATTTTGAGTAAAACTTAAACATCAAACCGGGATATGATGAACAAAATGCGTCATATTCTTATGTTGTGTATAATTTGAGAAAAACTCACGAAAATGAAAAAAATAGTCGGAATAATATTAATAATTTTAGTGTTTATTTCCTGTAAGAATACGCCGAAAACCATAGCCGAAAACCAATCTTACTCTGAAAACTCAATCACTCAATCGGAATTAATAAAATCGGAATCGAATCAGACCGAATTGATTGCTCAAAAAATACTTGACCTTCCCAAACTTCAATGGATTTATCATCCAGAAGTAAAAGAAAGATTACCCGTAAAAGTTTTGGAATCTGAACTGATTGACAAAAGTTTGAATTTAAATAAATTCGGACAAAAAGTTAGAATATTATCAATGTCGGAATTGGAAAACGAAGGAATCAAAGACTATGTAATATTTGACAAAATAAAAATAGGAAAAGATACAACTGATTTTGAACTTCACTATAAAATAGAAGGTGCAGGTTGTAGTGGAAAGCTCTTAAACGAAAACGGAAAATGGAAAATTATCGATTATTCTGTTTGGGAAAATTAAAAAACTATGCACAACACCGTGTATAATTAATGGCTGGTTCTCGCCTACTTACGAAAATCCTCGCGGATTTTCTATTCGGTTTTTATTTGCTAAATTAGTTGCTTAAACCCCGCCACTAATCATACACAAAACCGTTGAAGATTATAAATCATCATTCGTATTTACCTAACATCGTCAACTTAATGTGAGAATATCCCCAAAAGCGAAAAGGAACATTTCAAGGATCATCCCCTTTGCGATTATCTGGTTATTGATTGGATGGATTATTGATATAACGGTGTTCGATGCAACGCGTAACCAAAATCTCAATCCAGATACTGATATTACATTCACCTTCCCGGTGCTGATTTTTGCTAGCCTGGCAAATGTCGTGGTTGGGCTTATTGTAGGAACTCTGGAAGTGGTTTATTTAGAAAAGAGATTCTCGAACCGAACATTGAGTGCCAAGTTTTTTTACAAATTCTTAATCTACCTTAGCTTATTTCTTACTGTTATAGTCATCTTATATCCTGTCGCATTTACGCTCGAAACAGGCACAAGTTTGCTGGAAATTGATACTTGGCAACAATTGTACAGATTCCTGATAAGTATTTCTTTCCTTATCACCTTATTTCATTTGTCTGTAAAGCTTATGGTTAGTTTGATATATTCAGCTATAAGTGAAAACTTAGGACATCAGGTGCTGTTAAATTTTTTTTCCGGTAAATATCATCAACCCAAAATTGAAAAGCGGATTTTTATGTTCCTGGATATGAAATCTTCGACTACCATAGCCGAAACTCTAGGACACATAAGATACTTCAAGTTACTGGACACCTATTACAATATTATGTCAGACCCCATCATCAATTCATTCGGTGAAGTCTACCAGTACATAGGAGATGAAATCGTGATTTCATGGAAACCCGGCAAGGGAACTAACCAGGCAAACTGCATCAAATGCTTCTTTGACATACAAGATCATCTCAATGAACAAAAAGAAGTTTTATTTCATGAATTTGGCTTTGAAATTGGTTTCAAAGCAGGGATTCATTTTGGTGAAGTCACTATTGGAGAAATTGGAGCCTTAAAAAAGGAAATCGTATTTACCGGGGATGTCTTAAATACGACCGCTAGAATCCAAAGTCTATGTAAGGAATTAGAATCTGACTTACTGATCTCAGGAGCAATTAAAGAATTATTACCCCATACTAACTATCAATATTTCTCTCAAGGAGAGATAGAACTGAAAGGAAGAAATAAGAAAGAAGAACTGTTTAGCGTAACTTTAGAAAAGAAGCCGACAATCACTTACAATATGTAAACAGAACGAAAAGAAACAATTATGTTCATTAATCTTAATTTTAACATCCAAAAAATGAAGAAAAAATATAATACTATCACATGTCTTCTGTTCATCTCATTATTTTTATGTAATACCTCAGGTATGGCTCAAAACAAAACCAGTAATGCTCTTAATGTATTACCGTCCGAAATAAATTCGGAAATATACTTTGGAATGAATTTGGCCGATTTCAAGAATGTAATTGGAAGCGATCTGGTATTAGAAACTAAGAACGATACTGATTTTAGACTTGTATACTCGCAAAAAACTACAATTCCTGAAATACCAACCGTGGTTTATTACTTTGATAATGAACAAAACAAACCACTCTACGAGATAATCATAAATTATCAAAACGAAGAGCAAGCTAAAAAGGCTGCTACCCTTCTTTTTGGACAACCTAACTTTAATCAAACCGAATGGAGAATTAAGATCCAGGGTTTTCCAGAAATTTGGAGTTGGGTTTATAAAAACAAACTTATAGTAGTCGCTAAAATTTATGGCAGCGAATGGATTGATGAATGGAATAAGGAATAGCTATTAAATTAATAATAGGACTTGTTGTTATCGGAATTTTGATTGATATCGAAAAGCAAATATAAGAGTACAAAAGCTAACGAAGTCATACCAAGTACTTAACATGTCAATCTCTCCCATTCGGTCGCCACATAAACTCCATTCACCCTTGAAGCATATTAAAACTATCCCGAGAACTTGAATAAAATTGAAGTAAAAAAAGGACAAATTCTACAAAGAAAAGGTGACTTAAACACTAAGGTTTATCAAGTTGAATCCGGGTTGTTGCGTAGTTATTCCATCGACGAAAAAGGAAAAGAACATATTTATATGTTTGCTCCTGAAAATTGGATCGTAGCAGATAGCCTTCCTCCGGAAAAACCCTGTGAATTGTTTATTGATGCTTTAGAGGATTCGGTCGTCATTCTAAATGATAAGAATGACCTATCCATCAACGATACAGAATCGAAAAAAATAATTAAACGATTTGGCGTACTTCAAAAACGAATAATTATGTTAATGAGTGCTTCAGCAATCGAGCGCTACGAACATTTTATCGAAACCTACCCGGATATCGTACAACGAGTTCCGCAAAAACTGATTGCCTCCTACTTGGGTATAACCCCTGAAGCACTTTCCGCTGCTAAAAGAACAAGAGCGCTCAAAAAGTAACTCGTACACCTCTTTTATTTCTTAATGTACATTAATGACATTGGTTGCTCTATGCCTGACATTTGTTTCTAGTTAAACAAAACGATCAATGATATTAATCAATCAAAAAAAATAGAAAATATGAATACAGCACTTTGGATTGTTCAAGGACTATTGGCTGCTATGTTTCTCATGGCCGGCCTGATGAAACTGGCTAAATCGAAAGAAGAACTAAAGCCCAAAATGGGTGACTGGGTAGATGTCGTTTCGACACCCGGATTCAAGCTAATAGGATTATTAGAATTTTTAGGTGCCGTTGGTATCGTATTGCCTATGGCGATTGATGTGCTACCGATACTAACACCTGTTGCAGCAATCGGTCTTGTCATGACCATGCTGGGCGCCATGGGTTTGCATATTCAACGAAAGGAATATGATGCAATCAAGAAAAACATACCGCTATTGCTTCTTGCACTATTTGTAGCCGTAGGCAGACTCATCATAATTCCTATTTCATAAGTTATAAATCACAAACAAAATGAAAACTTCTATACTGCTAAAGGCCTCTTCAATCTTGTGGATCATCTGGGGCATTGTTCACATATTAGCCGGAATAATGACCATGAAAGGAGTTTTAACTAATGATATTTCTTCCTCTGTGGCAGGTATTGCAGATGCAGTTGAACCAAGTCTTGTACAGATGGAATATTCAGAAGCATCAGGAGCAATAATTGGACAACACGGATTCAACCTTTTTTGGATTGGGATCGTGACTTTCATTGCAGCATTCTTTGTGTGGAAAGGAAACCGAAATGCAATTTTCCTTGCAGCTATTACCGGCGGACTTGCAGATTTAGGTTATTTCCTTTTTATGGATCTGGGTGGGTTTGTGAATTTCGTACCGGGAACTGTGATGACGATTGTTTCTTCATTAGCAATCATTTTGAGTTTTTACGTTTATTTTAAAACTAGGAATAAGGAACTTACCCAATAAAAAACGTGATTCAACATTGAGTTGATTTCTTTCACGATCAGTATTGGACGTTCCAAAGTACTCCCCTACTTTTTGGAAGCAATGACATTTTACTACTTATCGGTCAGACGGCTCTAAGCCGTCCGACCGATGCTAATTGATTCGGTCTTGGTAATTGAATTGCATTTATCCATATTAGCTCCACTATTTTAAAAATTACATAAAAAGAGTGGGTATAATGCCTTTGTTGTGCTTCATTATGACTAACCGATAACCAATGATAAAATTCTTTAGAAAAATTAGACAAAAGATGCTGACTGAAAACAAATTCAGTAAGTATCTTATTTATGCAGTTGGAGAAATCTTCCTTGTTGTTATTGGAATTCTGATAGCCCTGCAAATTAACAATTGGAATGAAGATCAGAAAAAGACTGCATTGGAAGTTCAATATTTAATTCGCTTAAAAGAAGAAGCAACATGGAATATCCAGCAAATAGAATCAAATAAGGAATTATATTTACATCTATCAAAAGAATTAAATGCTTTAATTAATAAAATTGAAAACAATTCTCAAGATTCTTCAAAAATTATAGCCAGACCTAATTATATCCATCCTTGGCAGTTAAAAACTGACACATATAATGAACTAGTTTCTACCGGAACATTAAATAATATAACTGATTTGAAATTACGAGACTTATTAAATCAAGCGGAATCTTTTTCAAATTTCAGTGATAAACAATTAGAAAATTGGAGGAATATTGCTGTTTCTCACGAAGCTGCTTTTATTCCATATAGAAATAGTGTTCTCATTAAAGAATCTGATAGTACATATTACGAGACTTTTATGGATTTTAATGAAATAGAGAATGATTCAAACATAATTGAACTTTTAAAATATTGGTCACAAGGTAATATGGTATTCTATGAAGGAATTAATAATCTTAAGACGATTTATACTGATATTCTGGATAGAATTGATTGTATTGAACTCAAAAACTGCCAATAAAATAACGAAAGTACAACAATGGTTATAAGTAATTGCTTGTTCTCGCCTACTTAGGAGAAGCATAAGGATAATTTTACCAAATGAATTCGGAAACTATACGTTGGGGAATTATTGGCTGCGGTAATGTAACAGAAGTTAAAAGTGGTCCGGCATACCAAAAAGTTGATGGCTTTGAGCTAATCGCTGTAATGAGGCGTGATGAAGAAAAAGTGAAAGATTACGCTGAGCGTCATAAAGTTAAAAAGCATTACACCGATGCTGATCTATTGATCAATGATGACGACGTTGATGCTGTTTATATCGCAACTCCTCCCGACTCCCATTTAGAATATGCGCTCAAAGTTGCAAAAGCCGGAAAACTGTGCTGTATTGAAAAACCAATGGCACCAAGCTATGAGGAATGCAAAGAGATTACACTGGCTTTCGAAATCGAAAAAATCCCTTTGTTTGTAGCTTATTATCGCCGGTCATTACCTCGTTTTCTTAAAATCAAAGAATGGCTTGATCAAAAGTATATCGGAGAGGTCAGGCATATAAACTGGAACTACTCCTGTCCTCCAAAGGATATCGATCTTCTTGGCACTTATAATTGGCGCACCGATGCCAAAATAGCCAAAGCCGGTTATTTCGATGATCTGGCTTGCCATGGACTAGATCTGTTCAGTTACTATTTCGGTTCTGTTCGAACAACTGAAGGAATAAGCACCAATCAACTCGGTTTATACACTGCTAAAGATGCGGTTACGGGTTCGTGGATTTACGAAAATGGAATCACCGGATCGGGAAGCTGGAATTTTGGAAGTTATCGTTATGAAGATGAAGTTGAGATCATCGGCAGTAAAGGAACGATCCGATTTTCTGTTTTTAAGAACGAAGCTATTGAACTAGATAGCGAAACCAAACAAGAGAAAGTCTTTATAGAACATCCCGAACACATTCAGTTTTATCATATTGAAAATATGAAAAGAGCGTTGATGGACAGGGACTTTTTGCACCCTTCTTCCGGAAATTCAGCTACTCATACTGCCTGGGTGATGGATCAGATCTTGAAATAGAGGATTCTTCTAAACTCCATACTACAATTCCTGTTAATTCAGATTTACTTTTCGGTTCTAACTAGACAAGATCAGATCAAACCCTTAAAATATTAGTAACAATTATTGGGTATTGGAGTATCCTTAGCGAAAATGCGAAACACAGTATGAAAGATGTTGAAGAGTTTTGTCCTAATGACAAAAAGGATTGGAGAGATTGGCTCGAATTGAATCACAATAAAAAAGAAGCTGTTTGGCTTATCTTTTATAAGAAAAAATCTCCGAACTATAATTTAAGCTGGAGTGAATCAGTAGATGAAGCGCTTTGTTTTGGCTGGATAGACAGCACCAAAAAAGCCATAGATAATGAAAAATACAGACAGTATTTCTGTAAGCGAAAATCAAAAAGTAATTGGTCTAAGATCAATAAGGATAAAGTTAAAACTTTAATGGATCTGGGACTTATGAAAGAAGCAGGTTACAAAACTATTGAAGTCGCAAAAGAAAACGGCTCCTGGACAATTTTAGATGAAGTTGAAGCACTTGTAATTCCTGAGGATCTGAAATCAGCATTTGAAAAGTATAATGGCTCAATGGAATACTTTAACAGCCTGAGTAAATCTGTTAAAAAACAACTCTTGTACTGGATAGTTTCTGCTAAAAGAGATGAGACAAGGCAAAAAAGAATTCAACAGATCGTAGAAGATGCCGGTCAAAACATGAAGCCAAAACAATTCCGGTAACAAAAAGATAAAAGCCCTGAAATCACATGAAAAAGAAACCCAAAAAACTTGTACTCAGAATAGTATTGCTGGTTGGCACTATAACTTCCTTATTCTTTGTGCCCTGGCTTTTAGTGTGGGCGTGGATATTACCTCTGCCCGACTCGGTTCAGGATCAAGCAAATGAAGCGATCGAACATGGTTTTGATGGAATAATAGTTTATGTAGATGAGGGGGGCAAACCTCCCGCTTTTTATGCAGCGGGCTTTCACAATAAGGAAAATAGAATACCCGCCAATCCTAAAGCTTTATTCAAGATCGCCAGTATCAGCAAGCTCTACACTGCGGTTTCTGTTACTAAACTGGTCAATGACGGTCGTTTGGATCTCGATGAAACTCTTGCTGATTACCTACCCGAACTTGATGGAAGGATCGAAAATGCAAGTACAATCACTTTGAGAATGATGGTAAAGCATCGAAGCGGTATTCCCAATTTTACAGATGCCCCGAATTTTTGGGCTGCTCCAACACAAACCTACGAAGAAAGTCTTGCACTGATTCTGGACAAACCGGCTAACTTTGAACCCGATGAAGACTACGAATATTGCAATACTAATTATCTGTTGCTCAATAAGATCATGGAAAATATTCTGGGTTATGAGACCTTTCAGTTCATTCAGAAAGAAGTTCTGACACCGCTGAATCTTAACAATACTTTCGCATCACTAGATGAAGTAAATATTGACAGCGTGATGAGCGGATATCACGTTGGACATCCTTTTGATTTAAAAGAAGACGAGCATGGTATGCTGGCCACCGCTGAAGATGTCGGGATCTTTCTGCGTGCATTGAATAATGGGACATTATTTGAAGAAGGAGAACAGGAAATCTACTCTTCAATTTATCAATATGATCACAAAGGATGGGTTCCCGGTTATCAGAGTATTGCCGAATACGACGAAGATATTGATGCAGTGGTTATTCAGTTTACAAGCACAACTGATCCCAAGTTATACAACTGGAATTTAGCGGATATTGTATATGGTCGAATTATTAAAATATTGGGCAAAAATTAGAAACTTAGGATTTATAAAGTAAACAGCTTGCTGCTCCGGAATCCAGACTTTCATTAAATCAATTACTTTTTTTAAACGATTACTTTCCGAATGTGATTAGAAATGATCAGATCAATTCCGTACAATATTAAACGTTATTTATTGGGAGCAGGAGCTCCTTTATTGCCATCCCAAGCAAGAACTTGGGATGGAAAAACTAAAATTAAGAAATGTGATTGAAATAGAATTCAGTAAACCAGTCAAAAATAAATGTGAATGTTTTGGGCATAAATCTACTACATTAACTCGATTTGTTTACAGTAACGGAAATGCCCATTCCGTTTATTACATTAAATTCACAGAGAATCATGATGATAAATTTGCCTTTGGGGTTATTAGTTTAGGTGATTGAGGAATCAATGAAATTCCTGAACATAGATTTGCATTCCCATTTGAAATAAGAATGGATCACGATAACTTTCAAATAGGAATGGTAAATAAAGAAAACTCCCCTTGGTCAAATGTTGAATTGCTTGGGAGATTCTTAGATCGTGAAGAATCACTTGAACATGAATGGATCGATGAAGTCTTTCACCTTACTGATCATATTTTGACGGAGGACAAGATAGTATTAGACTACTTTCAGAATCCATAGAGTAATCAAAAAAAGTATTGGGAGCAGGAGCTCCCTTCTAATAATCCCAAGCAAGAGCTTGGGATGGAGAAACATTCCAAACAAACGCTTTTGATGCAGAACCCGAAAACTACACTTTTGTAATTTGAAATTTGGGTTTTGTCTTTTGTTTCTAGAAACTTTAGCCTACTCTAAACTTCAATTCCTCGATTGTAGAAAGAATCTCATTTCTGTCCATCTCGCGATAGCGCTCTGGTAACAGTTCTTTTGAAGTACATTCGATCACTGCATTCAAAGTTTGTAATTCCACTTCCTCCGGATAGGTTGGTGGGATGAAATCTGCTAATGCTGCATCCAGAATTTCCGGTGTGACTTTCTTCCTGCCTTCTGCCGCTGCACGGAATTTTGCTCGTGTTAAAGCCGCTTCCATATCGGCTCCCGAGAATGTTTTTAAACCTTGCTGAACAACTGCAGGAATATAATCCTCAGTAAGCTTCAAGCTAGTCTTCTTAGCCATTGCTTCATACAGCTCAATTCGCTCTTCTTTGGTATGAGGTGGGAACAATGCTAAATGCTCTTCCGCCCTACCCTGTCGCTTTAAATCGATAGGCATCAGATCCGGACGAGCCGTCATCAAAAACCAAACAATTTTACCACGATTGGTGGTATCACTCATAAAAGTAGCGATCTGCGAAAACACACGGCTGGAAACTCCGCTGTCTCCTCCGGATGATCTATCGCCTAAATATGCGTCGGCTTCATCGATCATCACCGCTACCGGCGACATCGCTTTCAACAACGACAAGATCTTTTCGAGATTTCCTTCCGTTACACCCTGCCATTGGCTTCTGAAATTCTTCAGTTTTACCATTGGTATTCCAACTTCGCTTGCAAAACAAGTCACTAAAAAGGTTTTTCCCGTTCCTACCGGACCACAAACCAGATAACCCATCGGCATTACATCCTGTCGGCCTGCTTTAAGGGCTTTAACCGCCTGACGAAGGTGTTGCTTCACATGAGTATGTCCCGCTACGTTATCGAGCGAATACGGCGTTTCCACAAATTCTAACAATCCATATGCTTCCGCTTCGATCAGATCTTTCTTGTTTTCCGATAATCCATCGAAGGTGATCTTCTCCTGATTTTCACGAGCGTTCGAAAGCACACTTCGGATATTCACGTAATTCAATCCGGCCGTTTGCTGAGCTATGATCGCAGGAGAAACATCCGATAACTTTTTGAAATCGTCGTTTTGCGTCTCATATTTTACAAACGCCAGACGATCTTCCTCTCCCGGAATATTTATCTTGATCTCTGTGGTGTATGGATTCTGAACAATGGTTTTATTCAGATCTGCAAGATTTTCGGTGATCATCACACAAGTAAAATCTGAAGCTAAAAACATAGGGTCATGTGCCCATCGTGATAAATAAACCTGAGAAGTTCTGTCCTCGTTTCCGGTTGAACCGGCATCACTCATCGGTATGATGGTTTCTGCATAATCGATTATAAGCGCTATGCTTTTCTTTTGATCTAAACGAAGTCGGAAGTACTGTTCCAGTAAAGACATCACACGGACAGGATCCTTAGGCATCTTTTTGGCATAATCAGTTCCAACAATGCTGTCTCGGCCTGCTATAGCCTGATTAAAATCCTGTTGAGATTCTTTGTCTCTGAAGTAAATTCCGGAAGCTCTGTCGTAGAACACAACAAAATCACGGGCTCCAAAAAATTCATCTGACAGAAACGACTTCAAACGATTGAATTCTGTTCCTTCATCGGTTTTGAGTGCAACCATATCGTGCACGTTTCCGTGAATCAAAAAAGTATTTATGGTTCTGCTAAGGTATTTTCTCGCAAATTCCTGCGACCACTTCGGATAATGATCAAACATATGCCCTACTCAATAATAGTTAGTCTTATTGTCTCAATTCGGCTTTGAGTTGCCTTACTAATTATGAATTTATTGCCTTCAATCAGCACTTCTTCATTCACTTTTGGAATGCGCCCCAAATGATTGATAACATAACCCGCTACGGTATCATACTGAGAAGGTTCCAAAGGAATTTTAATTTCTTCGAAGGCATTCATTAACTCATCAATTTCAACATTTCCGCTTACCACAAAGTTGTTTGGCGCGATTCGTTTCATTACCTCACTATCGGTATCGTATTCATCCTGAATATCACCAACTACTTCTTCGAGGAGATCTTCGATGGTGATCATTCCTGCTGTTCCGCCATACTCGTCCAGAACAATTGCTACAGATAAATTAGACTGACGAAATTCCTGCATCAGATCTTTGGACTTTTTACTGGAAGGAACCAATTTTATTGGACGAATGATCTCATGCAACGACTTTGGGTTTTTGAAAAAATCGTGAGCAAATACAACACCAATGACATCGTCAATACTATCTCGGTACACCGGTAATTTTGAATGACCCGATTCGATCATGGTATTCAGCACATCTTCAATTGGCGTAGATTTATCCACAGCTTCAATATCGATGCGTGGGATCATGGATTCCTTAACGCGCATATTTGAAAGCTCCAGTACATTATGCAAGATCTCAGAATCATCTTCATCAATATCTTCACTTCCTCCGCTTTCCCTGAGTTCCTTTACGATCAGCTCCACATCCTGCCTTCGATAAAATTGTTCGGTTTTTTCAGCATCAGGAACCAACCATTTGATCAGCACATTGGAAGATCCGTTTGCAATAGCAATCAACGGTCTTAATATCCAGTAAAATAATCTCAATGGAAGTGCTATCACATTAACCATGATATCTGCTTGTGCTCTGAAAATAGCTTTAGGGAGTATCTCGCCAAAAAGCATAATAATGAGCGAAGCTATAAATGTTTGTATTGCCAATATCTGAAATGATGACGGCTCAACACCAAACCACAATTCAGTGTAATGCATAATGGGTTCTACAAGAAACAGAGCCATTAAAGTAGCATAAACAACATTTACGATGTTATTTCCAACAAGAGTAGTTGTGAGAAAAGTGTCCGGATTTTTAGTAAAAAAACCTATCGAACTTGAGATGAGATTGTTTTTTCTGGAAGCTACTTCAAGTTTGAGTTTGTTTGCCGTTACAAATGCAATTTCGGATCCCGAAAAAAATCCACTCAATAAAATAGTTCCGGTAATGAGAAGCCATTCCATAATTTATTTGGCTCCCTTTTCTACTTCTTTACAATATGTGAAACTCGATGGAGGTTCGTCTTTCATTAACGAAATGTTAGTTCTTATTTACCGGTAAAAGATGGTTTCCTTTTTTCCAGAAACGCACTTGTACCTTCTTTAAAATCATCAGTGTTGTACAATTCTCCAAATAAATTTGCTTCGGAATTATACCCTGACTCATTACCTGATTCCTTAATTGCCAAGATAGCATTTTTTAAAGCAAGTGGTCCTTGTTTAAGCATGCTTTTGACCATTTCTTTGGCTGACTCTAAAGCTGATTCTTCTGCTATCTGATTCACCAATCCAATTTCCTTGGCTTCTTCAGCTTTTACAAATCTACCTGTCAATGTCAATTCAAGAGCTTTAGCTTCTCCTACTAATTTAGGTAAACGCTGAGTCCCTCCATATCCCGGAATTAATCCCAGACTGACTTCAGGTAAGCCCAACAATGCATTTTCAGAAGCAATACGAACATGACAAGCCATTGCAAATTCACATCCTCCACCCAAAGCATAACCATTAACGGCTGCAATTACAGGTATAGTCAGGTCTTCCAGTTTCTGAAAAACTCTTTGCCCGCGAAGTGATTTCTTTTTTGCCTCAGAATCTCCCAAAGTGTTTAATTCTTTGATATCAGCTCCGGCTACAAAAGCTTTATCGCCGGCACCGGTTACAATAAGTGCCTTAATTTCTTTGCTCTCTCTGATATGATCCAGCGCTGAATCAAGTTCTTCAAAAACCTGATTATTTAACGCATTCATTTTATCGGGACGGTTTACAGTAAGTACACACACTCCAGATTCATCTACATCCAGAAGTAGTGTTTCAAATGATAAGCTCATGAATTATTCTTTAACTTGTTTCTTTGTGCTTGACACGTTTGATACATCATCAGAAAGTTCATCTAAAATAGAATCAAAGTCCAGTTCAGTTTCCCATTCCGTGGTATACTCAGGTAAGATATCCTGATCTAAGTCGTCAATCAATTGCGAAGTTTCATCCACTTCGGTTAACAAGTTATCTAATTGGAAGCCAATTTCTTCCGGATTACTCATGGTCATAGATTGCTCATAGATATATCTGACAGCATCTTCTATGGTTTCCAAATGAGTTTCACACACTAAATATTTCTCTTTAGCGATCTTAAATTTCTGAAGCCTTTTTTGCATGATCGCCACACGTCGTGCTTTTGTACGCTTCAGTTTTTCTGATTCGATCGTCTTAATTTCTTCTATTTGTCGGATTACTTCTTCCTTAAGATTTGTTTCCAGAGAAGTATTCAGATACACTTCATAGCGTTTTATCAGATCCAGAAGTGTGAGATAATTCCCCAACAGTTCTTCAATTTTCTTACCAATATTATCCAGCAATCCCTGTGAGCTGTACGGAAGTTTTTCGAAGTTTTCCTGCACCATTTTAGCAAGATGCTTAAGTACTAAAAAGCGTTTCTGGCTTGCAGAATCCAGCGATTGAAACAGATCTTTTTCATTACTGGAAGCGTGACGCTCCTTGATCTTTTTAAGTTCCGTCTTTTTTCTGAAACGAGGCAGCTTAGGAACTATACCCAAGTACATCAGCTCCAAACCAAACACTGTGGTTAGCATCACACTAGAAGCATCTCCAAAATCGCTGATGAAAAAAGCGGTAAGTGTTGCGATCAATAATCCTCCCAGGTTAATGGGATTCATAAATGCTTCGCGAGTATAATTGATGTTTAGTTCGTCTGCTGACATTACTCTTTTTCTGTATCGTTGCCTGGTGATGAATCGGTTTCTTTATTCTTTACCTGATCCTTTTTTGTCCCGATCGTTTTTTCCGTTTTTATTTCGTCTGCGGTTTTTTCGATCTCGGAATAAAGCATCCCCATTTCAGCCTTAACCTGTTGTAAAGTTTGTTTGGCCTTTTGCTTTTTTAACTCAGCTTCGTGCTGTTCATTCTTTATTTCTGTTTCAAGTTCAGAATCTTCATCCATGCTATCCATAGCAACGTCTAGCCTGGCTTCCGCATGAGTAACTTTATCGCGAACTTTTCCCAGAAACTCATCAACTGATTCCAGTAAATTATCCGGATTCATGTTGTTGACAGCCTGAGCGATCTTTCCTTTTTGCTCAGCCCTTTTACCACGCTCTTTTATTTCTTTGATGCGACGGTAATGCTCCTTGTATTCCTGCTTCAGGCGTTCGCGTTCTTCTTCACTTTTGTTACTCATAAGAGTCTCCGTTAGTTTTTCTCTTTATTACCAACAGATTTTTTTGGAGATTCTTCAGCAACAGGTTCTTCATCTATGTTGATCGAACCGGAAGATTCACCCATTTCTAACTTGAATTGCTCTACCAATGATTGAGCACGGATCTTTTCGGCATTCGCTTCAATTTCCATGGTCTCAGTATCGATACCATCTAACGCAATTTCCATTCGAGCTTCGTTCTTAGCCGTTTTTTCGTTTAATCGGTTGATCATCTCATCATGAGTCTGATCCATGCCACCAACTTCAAACTGCTCTAAAGTATCAGCAATTTTAGACTGCCATTCAGCTCTTTCGCTTGCACGCAAAGCTTCTTTAGCTTCCTGAATTTTGCGATCTTTTTCACGCATGAAAACTTTCTTCACTTTCAGTGCTTTGTCGTACGCTTTTTCAGCAAATACTAACTGATCTTTTGTGTGTGCAAAATTCTCTTTCGCCTTTTCTAGTTGAAGTGCATATCCCTCAGCAATATCATCACGATTTGCCTGAATTGCAGATTTGATCTTAGAAGTTAATTCACCGATCAGTTTTTCATTTCGGTTAGACTCCTTCTGAAGCATAATCAAGTTTGCTTTAACCGTCGCAATGTTTTCATTCATTTGCGGTATTTGATCGTTCAGATCACGAATGTTTTGCTCTAAAATTAATTTTGGGTCTTCCATGGAGCTTATTACTCCACCAAACATTGATTTTAATGCACGTATGAATCTTTTAAACATGATTTTTTTCCTTTTTTTAATGCCCTATGTTCATAGATACAAATTAACTGATTATTAGTGTAATTCAACATTTTAAAGCCGGAAATCCCGAACCCCGTTTTTGTCAACTACTTTCGTAACCAGAAACTCCTTTTCAGGTTTTGTATCTGAGATCGTTACTGCTCCATACAACTGTGCGGTCACAGGCTCGATCGTGGTTGGCTTGTTCGTATATGCCACTAAAATTGTTTCACCTTTTGTGATTTTATCTCCTACTTTCTTTTTTAACACAATTCCGGCCTGAGGATCCACGTCATCTTCTTTGACTTTTCTCCCAGCTCCCAGTTCAACAGTAGCGGTTCCTATCTCGAAAGCATCCATCTCAGAGATATATCCATCTTCAGATGATTTCAATTCAAACTCGTAATCAGCAGTCGGATATTTACCGGGATTGTTGATGTATGAAATATCTCCGCCCTGCTCTTCTACAATATCCAGCCACTTTTGAAAAGCTTCACCTTTTTCTACTTGTTGTTTACTGATTTCTATTCCTTTTTCAACTGAATCTGCTTTTCCGCCTAAATAGATCATAGTTCCGGAAAGCAGGTGTGAGATCTCCATTATATCTTCGGGTCCTTCACCTTTCAGAGCATCTATGGATTCCTCCACTTCAAACCAATTACCTATCTTGTATCCCAAAGGCTGTTTCATATTGGTAAGATACGCGATGGTTTCTTTTTCGAATTGCTCTCCAATACCAACCAAAGCCTGAGCGAGTTTTGTGGCATCTTCTTCTGTCTTCATAAATGCTCCGGAACCATATTTCACATCCAGTACTAAGGCATCAATTCCTTCGGCAAGTTTCTTACTCATAATACTGCCGGCAATTAACGGAATGGATTCTACCGTTGCAGTCACATCACGTAGTGCATAAAGTCTTTTATCAGCAGGTGCAATTTCTTCAGTTTGCCCAACGAGCACCAGATTCTGTTTTTCCAAAATCTCTTTATAACGAGCCAGATCTACATCCACATAAAATCCGGGAATAGATTCTAATTTATCCAAAGTGCCACCGGTATGTCCAAGTCCTCGACCTGATATCATAGGAACCGGAACTCCGGCACTTGCTACAATTGGTGCGAGTATAAGAGATAGTTTATCACCCACTCCACCGGTAGAATGTTTATCTACTTTCTTTCCTGATACATGCGAAAGATCCACAACTATACCTGAATGAAGCATAGATTCTGTTAATGCAGCGGATTCTTCGTCATTCAGTCCGTTGAGGAAAGCTGCCATCAGAAATGAACTGATCTGATAATCAGGAATTTCATCAGCAGTGTAAGAGTCAATTAAAAAACGGATCTCTTCTTTAGTAAGAACTTTTCCGTCTCGTTTTTTGCGAATTAGGGAAACAATATTGTACTTTGAATTCATAGCCCAAGTATAGCCAAAAAACTAATATTTCTTCTACATGAAGAGAGATTTTTCATACTTCAATTCCGGAAAAGCTTATACGCTCTTATTTTTTGGGATCTTATTTTCAACAGGATGTAGTTTTAAAACAATAGTTCATCCCTATCCTCAGAAATTAGAAGAAAGCATAAAGAGCTATAAAGACGACATAACGCTCCATAAAGATGGTAAACTTAAATATTTACCAAACAAAGATGATGCTGATACTTTTGAAGATCTGAATTATAAAGAAGGAACTTTATATGTTGATGCAGGACGTTTTTACCGTTTAAAAAAAGAAGATCAATTTTCAGATCCTTTTACGAACTCCGATTTTATTGTAACCTCAGAAGCATATTTTGATGACCAATTGAGAGAAGATGTATTCAAGGTGACTCTCCAAAAAAAAGAAAGATCAGAGTACAAATATATAGTTACAGGCACCTCTCAAAGCGCAACTATTACAAGATCAGATTCAATTAATTATCAAATTATTGCTAGGGATTTTTGGCCTCCATCAGTGAAGAAAGTAAAAGCAGAGGAAGGAAATGAATGGCACCACTATCCTTTGGGGGGAAGTTGGGATTACTTTGATGACTTGAATGAACAATATCTTGTGGTTCAGGGAAGTCCTGTTAAAAAGCGATTGGGAGCGGAAGCTAATTATGGACAATCCTTTACTTTATTTTCTAATACCGAACTTCCCAATGAATTTAAATCTGAATTTATAATTGTATTTTTAGGCTATTGGCATCTTTCCAACATTCAGTACTATTATGAAGTATGTGATTTTGAAGATCTATCTTCTGATGCCTGCCCGGGATCTGTAATCATTAAATAACCTTTTCACTCAACAGAGTAAATTTGCTTAAAATTATTGCTGATAAAAACATCTATAAGTTAGATCAATTTTTGAACGACAATGTGAAACTAACCACATTCGATCCAAATGATCCGTTACCGGGCTTAGAAACATACGATGCCCTCTTTGTCAGAACGGTGACAAAACTCAATTCTCAAAACTTAGAAAGAATACCCGAATCCTTAAAGCTCATTGGAACCGGCTCATCCGGAAGCGATCATATTGAGAAAGAGTATTTCAAATCAAGAGGTGTACAGGTTATTGATGCTAAAGGCTCAAATGCTGATGCAGTAAGTGAATATGTGATCACATCACTTTTACTCTGGTCTATAAAAAGAGGCAAGAAACTCACCAATTTAAAAGTTGGCATTATTGGAGCCGGAGCAACAGGAAGTGCCGTTGCTAATCAACTTTCCCGGTTCGAAATTCCTTTTCTGAGTTATGACCCTCCAAGAGAACAAAGAGACAAAAACTATAGCTCGGCTTCACTTAAAGATATTCTTGAGTGTGACATTCTTACTTTCCATGTTCCATTGGAAAAAGAAGGGGCTCATCCCACATTTCACTGGTTGGGTGACTCTAAACTCTCTGCCAATTCTTTTGAACTGATCATTAATGCCTCCCGAGGTGGAGTAATTGATGAACTAGCCCTTCTTAATGCCGTCCGTGAAAATACAGTTGGGGATATAATTATAGATGTTTGGGAAGCTGAACCGGACTTTAATACAGCAGTTGCTGAAGCAGCATTTATTGCTACTCCCCATATAGCCGGTTATTCCGAACAAGCAAAATTAAATGCGTCAAAAATGCTTATCGAACAGTTTTCTGAATTTTTTGATGTAGAAGTTCCCGATTCCTCAAAGCTTTACCGGTCAAAAGAAATAGATCTGGCTAATTTAAATTACACAGCTTATGAGTTACTTCTCAGATTACATCCCCTGAGAGAATATGATGCTGATCTTAGAGATCTGAATTTACGCCCGGATAAATCTATACTCTTCCAGAAGCTGAGAACAGATCGTCCATACAGATATGAATATCCCTATATCAGTTTGGATAAAACTTTGCTGGATGAATTTAATATCCTTAAAAAGCTGGGTGTTAAACCTCTGACTAATACTTAAGTTCTTTCAGCGATTTGTTCTTGTGATCCGGCTCAGGATCTTCCAGAAACTGAACTACTTTGATAGTTTCTTTCCCTTTCATCATAGCTTTCAGAATACGGTGCATGCCATCCATTACACTCCCATCTGAAGAAAGAATAACAGGATATTTAAAACTAGTTTTTTCTGCATATTCAATATGCTTCGCTATTTCACGTACTGATGGCACATCATCTTTACCCTGAAACCAAAAATTTTTGTCGATATCGTCAATCGATTCGATCATCACTTCTTTCGGCAAATAGTGTTCTGAAATTTTTACGAGTTTATCCACGTCCCATGCCAGAGTATCGCCATTAACTTCTCGAATATGATATTGTTTTCTCATTTATTGCTTTGGTATTTTTATCCAACTGCCAGCAGAGATATTCTGGTCCAATTGAACTTGATTAATAATTGCTATGTCTAACGGTTCAATATTCATCGGCAGGTTTGAAGGCAGAAAACTGGAAAAAGAACCTGATCTAGTTGTTTTTACCAGTTCCAGTCTTACAGGTTTTATATTCAGAATTGACGAGTCAGTAAGTCGGTCAAAACCATCAGGAACTGCAGCAAATTGTTTTTCATATTCGCCGAACTGCTGAGATGTAGTATAACTCAGAAACCTGTAAATATTTCCATTATAACTCAGAGCGGTGATATCTATGGTCAATGAAGTTCCGTCTTCCTGTTGGAGGTTAGCTTCGGCTTCGTAACCATTCAAACCGTTAGGATTGGTTGAGCTTTGCTTAGTAGTATTCACTCCTTCCTGATTCAAAAATGCCTTAACAGAAGCTTCCGGAGTTGAATTCTCATTGTCAATGGAAAATTGCACAATAGCATCCTGACTTTCATTTACCAATATAACCGCTGAAGCCTGATTGATGACACTGAAACCTGCAGGTACCGGAAATTGAAATTTTAGATCCGGATGGTAAAATATTCCATTCCGTTCAAACCCTTCTCTTGGGTTGGGGCCATACATGATGTTGTCGATCATGTTTAAATATTCTTCATTATCAACAATAGTTTGTTCGTATCCTTTTTGAGCCCATTCAGCAGCTAATTCAGGAATATTTTTTTCTCTTTCACCGGGATCAGGATGTGAAGATAAATGCGAAGGGATGCTCTGACCTGATTTCTCGGAAATTCTTTTCAGGGAAGTAAAAAACTCTCCTCCTTCTGCTGCTTTGTATCCTTTCATTGCAGAATACTCAACCCCTAGCTGATCAGATTCTCTTTCGTCATCTCTGCTATAGCTTAGAAATAATAATTGTGCAGTCTGACTACTTAACTGAAGAATATTCCCTCCATCTAATCCAATTGACTCTCCCAATACTGCGCCACCAATTATAGCTAATTGCCCAAATTGCTGTTCTGCAGCGCGTTGAGAAGCATGTCTTGCAGCTACATGACCGATCTCATGCCCCAATACAACCATTAACTGTGCTTCATTTTCTAAATGAGCCATTAAGCCTCTTGTCACATAAACGTATCCTCCGGGAAGTGCAAAAGCATTTACAACGGGACTCCCAAGTACTCTAAAAGTAAAATCCGTGTTTTTATATTCGTTTGGAGTGTCCTCTCTGCTGAAATGACTTACTTCAAGAAGTTCATTTCCCAATTTAGTCACATAATTCGCAAGTTCTTCATCATCATATAATCCATATTGCGCAATTATTTCTGCATCTGCTTCTTTACCGAGTTGTAATTCCTGTTCCCATGAATAACCATAAGCTCTTTTATTCCCGGAAACCGGGCTGGTTTGAATAGATACGCAGCTAGGAAGCACCAAAGCTGTAATTACAACAAGTATTGTTGTTTTAATAAATGAATTCATAATACCTTTTTGTTAATCTTAACCTATCAAATTTACTTCCGGAATTAGGTTTATTTCAAATTCAGTACTTATAGAAAGGCAAATTTCCGTTGCTAAGTTCCAAATTTCTTCTCCGGTGGCATTTCCATGATTTACGAGTACCAGAGCCTGCTTATCATGCACACCTGCATCTCCAATTCGTTTACCTTTCCATCCTGCTTTTTCAATCAACCAGCCTGCCGGAACTTTAACCTGTCTTTCAGTAACTGGATAACTTGGGAGATCCTGATATTCAGACTTTAACTGATTGAAGTGCTGCACAGAGATCACCGGATTCTTGAAAAAACTGCCCGTATTACCAATTTGCTTAGGATCAGGAAGTTTACTCTGACGAATTTCTATCACACAATCACTTATATCCTTGATATCAGGTTCGGAAATTCCTTTTTCTAACAACTTCTCCGATAAAGCTTTGTATGAAGTATTCACGGTGTGGTCTTTTGATAAGCGTAAAGTCACTGATGTAATAACGGCTTTTCCTTTAAGCTCTTTTTTAAAGATGCTTTCTCTATAACCAAACTTACACTCATCCTTGGTGAAAGTTTTTAATTCACCGGAATCGATCATAAATGCTTCAAGACTTAAAAACACATTTTCTAGTTCTACTCCATACGCCCCGATATTTTGGATTGGAGCTGCACCAACTGACCCGGGAATAAGTGACAGATTTTCGATACCACCCAAGCCATTTTCTACGCAAAATAAAACGAGTTCATGCCAGTTTTCACCTGAAGCAATTTTCAAATCTATTTCTGATAGAAAATCTCTTCCTTTGAGTGCATTATAAATTACCAGGCCATCAAAATCCTTTTTAAAAAGGATATTGCTCCCTCCTCCCAGAACCAAGATCTCCAGATTCTTGTCTTTAGCAAACTTAATGGCTTCCTGAAGTTCTGGAACAGAAGCTACTTCTGCGAAAAATGCAGCTTTTGAAGAAACTCCCATCGTGTTAAAGGAAGACAGGTCAAAATCTTTGTGAATAGAAAGCTTAGTAGACATTGAGGCTAATCTTCTTTTTCAGAGATTTCTTTTTGTCCCTCTACGAGCTTTACACGAACTTTTTTAATTCTGTTATTCTGAACGGAGTGAACTGTACATTCCAATCCTTTGTAGATCACTCTTTCTCCTACCGTTGGCAAGCTTTCCGTCAGATGATAGATCAACCCGCCTAAAGTTTCAAAATCATCATTTTCAGTACTCAACTCTAAATCTACGACGTCTTCCATATCATCAAGATCGATCTGTGCGTCAAAAATATAGATACCGTTTTTGAATTGTGTATATAACTGCTGGTCATCAGATGATTCGTCTGTGATATCACCTACTAATTCCTCCAGAATATCGTCCATGGTAACTATCCCTTCCGTGCCACCATATTCATCTACCACAACTGCTATGTGAGTTTTCTCTTGCTGAAAATCTCTCAAAAGATCGTCCAATTTTTTTGTGGCAGGTATAAACAGCGCGTTTCTGGAAATAGTCTTCCAGTTAAATGAGGGCTCCTCTCTCTGATCATTCAGGTATGGCAAAATGTCTTTTGCGTAAATTACACCCAGAATATTATCCAGATCATTTTCATATAGCGGCATTCTTGAGAGCGCTTTATCCTGAATAACACTTAGTATATCCGACAGTGAATCCTGAGTCGAGACTGCACTTATATTCACCCTTGAGGTCATGATCTCCCGAACGGTTATATTTCCGAACTCTATAACATTCTCAATAATTTCTCTTTCATCTTCTTTAATTGAACCGTCTTGTTCGCTCACCTCAGCCATAGTCCGGATATCATCAGTAGTCATCTTGTTTGATGGCTTTGGAAGATATTTTTCCATAAAAATAGTGCTGTCAGCAATCAATTTTGAAAACGGCTTAAGCAAAACAAAAAGCACATATATAAAAGTACTCCATCTTCTGGAAACTGTGAGAGGATCATTTATGGCAATAATTTTTGGGGTGATTTCACTGATGATCAAAATCATAAAAGTTAACACAACAACTTCAGCAGTAAATACAACTACTTCCGACAACCCAAAGTGAGCCACAAAAGAGCCTGTTATTACAGCAGCCATTACTGAAGCCACTATATTTGCAAAAGTATTCCCTATCAAAATGGTAGCTAACAATCGTCTTGGTTTATCCAGCATTGTTAAAATCCGGGAATCAGCTACGTGAGGGACTTCTGCACCAGTCAAACTTTCCAGTCGTGAGGAAAGAGAAAAGAAAGCGACTTCAGATCCCGAGAATATTGCTGATACCGCAAGCCCGAATATCATTACCACAAACTGTATGGAAATCACAACATAATCTATTTCTGCAGAAATGCCGGACACAGAAATATCTAAAAAAAGTGCTGAAATAAAATTATGAAACTCTAAGAGGGTGCTCAATTATATATAATTTTGATTGGGGGGAATTTAACTAGGTGAACGCTTCCTAACAAAAATAAAAAAAGGCGGTGAAAGTATGACTTCGCACCGCCTGAAATGTTTCAATTTTTACTAAAATGGAAGATCATCATCCATATTATCAAAATCTTTCCCAAGCTCAACATTGCTGGACATCTGTTGTTTTTGATTGCCGGCATTTTGATTTCCACCTTGATTACCACCCGGGTTTCCTCCGCCACTGCCTTTGCTGTCAAGCATGGTCATTTGAAGGGCTTTAATTTCAGTGGTATATCTTTTTTGACCTTGGTTGTCTTCCCATGATCTGGTTTGAATCGGTCCTTCAATATAAACCAATGAACCTTTAGTTAAATACTGCTGACAAATTTCAGCCAGTCTTCCCCATGCAACCACACGATGCCATTCAGTTTTTTCTTGCTGCTCGCCGTTACTGTCTTTATAACGCTCGCTTGTAGCTATGCTTAATGTAGCCACAGCTGTGTTTGATTGCGTGTATCTTACTTCAGGATCTTGCCCGAGTCTTCCGATTAATTGTGCTTTATTTAGTGAACTCATTACGTATTGGATTAAGTTATTTTGTTTGTAAAGTAAGACAAGCTCAGAAGAATTCCTTACAAAAAAAGTTTAAAAAAAAAATTCAAGTATTAATACTTGGGTATACATTTTATTCCAATACAAGTACCATTTGTTGATTATCTAATCGTGAAACTTCGTTCATAAAGTCTATAAAATCCGGATACTGTTCAGGTTTTAATTTTCTTGACTTAATACTGAAGATCCTTGTAAAAAGAACTTTGTTTGAGTCTAATTTTTCAAATGATCCATTGTAAGAAGCAAAACTGTTCTCAATATTTTCTGATTTCGGAATTCCTTCAAGGACAAAGCCTTCAGGTATATTAAAAATTGTGCTGTCTTTTTCCTGAAAAGTAACAGGTAACCAAACATCAAACTTTCGGTCTTCTTCATTAGAAAAACTAACGTTCCAATTGCTCAATACATTAACCGGCACAAACAAACGCTTTGAAGAAGCTGAAGCATAACTCTCTTTTTTAAAAGAAAAATCAAAATTGTAGTTAGGATCATCGTCTATAAGATCTTCAAAATTGATACCTATAATATCAGAATTGGGAATATCATAACTAGTTGATAACCATTCTACTCTTTCTTTTTCTGATTTGGGTAAGATTTCATGTAAAACCTGATCGCGAACAACCCCTTCACTTTTAATATTAACATTTATACTCGCTTCGCCATTTTTTGATAATAATACATGCGAGACGATTTCCTGATTATTTAGAGAATAAGGTCTTTTAGGCGTTTCAATTAGTTCTCCTCCTGTTGGAGTAACTAACAGAGCTTGTTTATTTTCATTCCCATTACCAATACTGCCAAAAGGCATGTATGCGCTTGTACACTCAAGCCAAATATGTTCTCCATCAGAAAGAGTAACTCTTAGAATAACGTGGTTGAACTGACTGCTTGGAAAGTCTGCTATTAGATCCGGTTCATCAGCACCATTTCTAATAAGTGCCGGATGAGATTCTATTCCTGCATACTCAAGTACAGCCTGCATAAAATTAGTTAAAGCTTTACAATCTCCGTATTCGTTATTAAAAACATAATCTGCAGAAAATGGTTTCCACCCCCCGATACCTAATTGAATGCTAACATACCTCGTTTTTTGCTGCAGGTATTTGTAAAGAGCTTTTACCTTCTGTTTTTCGTTTTCCACTCCATCAAGGACTGCATCTACCTCCTTTTTTGCTGCATCGCTCAATTCTCTCTCATTTTTACCCAAAAGATAATACCATTGACCAAATTCTTCCCATGAGCTGGTTGATCCATAGGTATTCTCTATTTCAAAAATTATGGGAGCAACTAAAACTTTTGGTAAGACCTCAGGTGCAGGCGGACTTAAAGGCTCATTCGTCATTGGCTCATCATTACTAAAATTCCATGTATAGATCTTCCCAATTGTGGAATCAGAAATGGTAGGCTTTTCATCAAAACCATCTGCATGATATTTTAAACTTCCATTGGTTCTATCTATGATCCTCAATTCTGACTGCTCTACAATTTGGTCATACCACAACGGATACCAAGTCGGTAAATTCAACAACCCGTTGTACTTGATCTGATAATCAGTAACTATTGTATATGGAAAGTCATTATGAAACAGCTCTAAAAGTTTTACCCTGCTATCAGAAAAGAAGGTGTAGCCATCTGCCGAACTGAAATCATAGGCATCATCCGAAGTAAATGATCTGACGAGATTACCATCTTTATCAATTATATTAGCATTTATGAAGTCGATACTTCTGAATTTATCATAGTGTAGATAGACATTAGCAAGATGTTTATCCTCTTTATCCAGAATTGTTATGGCTTCCTTCACTCTTAGAACAGCACTATTTTGGTTGATATATTCCAGTTCTGTTTCATGATTTCTGACAACTGAATTTACATCTTTATCCCATTCAGACATCTCGTAAGAATATGAAAGTGTTTCAGCTTCATAAATTTCTTGAGTTCCACCACAATTCAATACAAACAGAAATATCAGAATTGTGCTTAAACGGACATTAATTTTATTCTTCATTTTTCTTTAAAACTATTTGCTCAGATTGGTTTTCAATTAATGCTTTAAAAAAGTCTTTTAAGAACAAGTAGTCCTCAGGATTATAATTATGCTTACTGATACTAAATTTATACTGCATCATAATAGTATTTCCCGCTACCTGGAAAAGCTTTCTGTAATTTGCACTTTCATCAGGGGTTCTGAAAATTTTTGATGATGGAACTTCATCCACACTCCAGCCTTCCGGTATTGTGAATCTCAAAGTAACGGTTTCATCAAATGTATAATCAAAATCGATAGGAAATACGCGTTCTTCTTCCTTAAATGGATTGTCTAATAAACGCTCTACGATCATGGGATTTAAATAGATCACGTTTCCTGATATATTTGCTGAAACCTCAAAATGCGCACTGAATCTTAGATCCTCATGTAGTTCACTCTCTTTAACATTCGCAGAGTCAATTACAGTATTAACAGGGTCACTAAAAGTATTTTGCTTAATGCTTTCTTTTATATCGTCTTCATCTTCAAATTCTTCTCTGGTGTAATGTGCATAATATCCATTTGATTTGGAATTCAACACTCCAACCAATTTCCCATCTTCATTCAGCGAAGCATCTATATAAATACTCAGGTTGTTTTCATCCTTGTTTTCAATATTTATCCACTTAAACTGCTTTTTTGGAATATCGATCAAAAACCCAACACTATTTATAGAATTTGCGGGAAGTAAATTAAATGGCCTTTTCTCATTTTTTGCATCTAAAAAATAGAAGTCATTACCAATTTCTACATAACCAATAACATGATTGAACTGTGAAATCAAAGGGAACATCCGGATCACATCTCCATGATCAGTTGTACTCAAAACCACACTATGAGCACTTAACCCTGCCTCTTTAAGCATATTAACAAGCATCAAGTTGATGTCAGCACTATTCCCATCTCCTTCTTTATAAGAATCTTCCAGATCCTGTGAAGCATTAAATGAAAGCATCTCATTCCAATTCATATGGCTTGAAACATGACTATATATCTTTTTCATTTTCTCCAATTCAGAATCTTCCTCTGAAATAATGTCTTCCAAGACATTGGCTAAAAACTTATTCCTCTTGAGTGTTTTACCGTGGCTCGATGATTCCGCTAAAGCTCCCCCTACTCTTGGCCAATCAGATAAATAATCTTCATAAACAACACCCGGCACTGTTATATTGGCTAGTTGAAATTTAATTGCTGATCTATAATTATCTATAGATTTCATATAAGGAGCTTCTTCTATCGCGGGTATATCTTTCATGACCCAGGTAGATTCAGTACCAACATAATTTTGACGTCCTCCACTTTGGTAAGGTTTCTCTTCAATACTGAAGAATGGTTCATATCCTCTTGATACTTTTAAATATCTGAACCATTCCGGAATTCTGATCATGTATTCACTCCACATACTTGGGATTGACTTTTGAAAGTCCCAATCCGGTAGATCAAGTGGAGATTCAGATTCAAATAGATATTCATATTCTATAATTGAGCCCGGACGTAAGGCTGGCATCGTAAACTTTACTTCAGTATACCCATCCCCTTCTTTATCAATTAAGATGTCATCTTTATCCAGTTCAGTTTTTATAATCTCACCATTTTCCAGATTGTAAGTAGCTGCTTTTATCTTTGATATATCCTGTTCAGGTTTCTTTTCTATATACCTTTTTGAAAAATCTCCATATGTAAATCCTTCATCAGTCAAAATTTTGATCCTGATATGTCTTCTGAATTGAACTTCCAACCTATTGTCCAGCTCTGCGTCTCCTACGTCAAAGATCACAACTGCACTGGCTGTTGAATCTTTTTCGTATACATCCATTTCGATCATTTGCTTTGAAATATCGCCGAAATCCCTTTTTTGAGCTTCTGTTAGGTGCGGGATAAACATGAACAATACAATCAAGAACAGGGTAAAATTTTTAATCATCACAAGAGTAGTTAGCATATTTTTTTAGTTGATAGGCGAACATAATTAATTATTTACAGTTTTTCTTTAAGTTTTTTGTGTTCATAGTTATCTCTTTTTTTGTTTGTCCCCTTTTTATATAGTTAATTGTTACTCAGGTAACTATTAACTAATTCGAGCATCATGAAAAAACTACTACTAATTATTGGATTTGGGGTTTTAACAATGCCTTTAACGGCTCAGTTAAGTCAAGCCGAAAAAGATTTTGCTATCAATTATCTTGAAACAACGCATGCAAATATTGTTGAAGCTGTAAAAGATCTTCCGGAAGAGTCTTTTAACTATAAACCTGAAGATGGCGGCTGGTCTGTTTCGAATGCTTTAGAACATATCCTGCTTACTGAAACAGCATTCTTTGGAATGGCACAAGGAACATTAGCTAATGACGAAACAATGTCGGAGAAAGATCTTTCCGCTCAGGATGGAGCGCTGATCGGTATGCTGGCAAACAGAGGGACTAAAGTTAAAACAGCTCCACCATTCGAGCCTTCAGGGAAATGGTCTTCCAAAGCTGAAATGTTATCAGAATTAGAAAAGTCGAGAACTAAACTCGTTGAGTTCTTAAGCTCTACAGATGCTGATCTCAGAGGTCATGTTACGGCTCTTCCTTTCGGCGATGCAGATGTCTACCAGATCATGCTAATTATTGCCGCTCACAGCCAGAGACACACATTCCAGATGCAGGAAGTATTGGCAGAAATGAATGCGATGTAATTAGTTCTGGATCAATTCCTTTAAGCTCATTGTGAAAACAGTGAGCTTTTTTTATATAATTTTTGCCTTCTTTTAATGTTTTGATAATGGTTGTTTCGTATCCTTAGTGAAATTGAAATTAAATCAGGCTCATGAAAAAAATTCTAGCTTCTACACTCGCACTCTCATTTCTTCTAACGCTAACGTTAAATCCAACATCGGGTATTTCCTGGAATGCAACCGGTCATCGTGTAATTGCTGCTATTGCCTGGGATAATCTTACTCCTGTTGCTAAAGAGAATATTATGTTTATCCTCAAGCAAGCACCAGAGGACTCTGACCTGATGGAATTCTATGATGAGGAAAGTGAACATGCGGATAAATATTATTTTATGAACGCTGCGTATTGGCCTGATGTAGTTCGTGACAGAGATGAAAAAGCTCGTTATGACAAATACCATAAAGGTCCGTGGCATTATGTTGGCAGTTACTGGAAGCAGACAGAGGACGGTCCGGTTGATGCAGAAGGCTTTGTTGATGATGAGCACATTGTGGAGCGTATCGCTTTATTCAGAGAAACCCTCAACAGTTCTGAAGTATCTGCAGAAGAAAAAGCTATTCAAATTGCATGGGTTCTTCATTTAGTTGGTGATATTCATATGCCGTTGCATAATACTTCACGCGTGACTGAAGATACACCTGACGGGGACCGTGGCGGAAATAGTTTCAGATTTGGTGACAGCTGGCCATGGAATTTACACGCGTACTGGGATGGAATCATAGATGTAGCAAACCCTAAAGATGATGATGTTGACGATTTCGACTACTATCTTGCCAATGCTGAAATGATCGAAAAAAAGCATCCAAAATCAGAATTTAAAGTCTTAATAGATCTTCAGAATTCAACAGTTTGGAATAAGGAAGGAAAAGAGATCACAATGGAAAAAGTATATCCGGAAGATCTGAAACAAGATGAACAGCCTTCTCAGGAATACAAAGAAATGGCCTATAAGATCGCTCAAAAGAGAATGGCACTTTCTGGCTACCGTATGGCCGAATACCTAAATCAGATTTTTGGGGAGTGATTTAAATTCCTTGGTTAATCCTGATCGATCAATTTTTTAAATATTATATCCTTTTCATCTAATACATCTATTCGCTTTAAAGAAGCTTGAAGTTCTTCTATTTCGAATTTACTCTGTATTTCTTTTTTTAGAATAAAAGTTCTAATAATGGATAAAATATTTTTCTTTGTATCAACTTTTATGTGTAAAGAATAATCTACGAACCGGTTACTGATGCTAGTGTCCTTAGGGAGAACTTCAATTTTATAACCCACTGGTATTTTTACAGAGATAGAATCAACTTCTTTGGAGGGGTAATAAATTACTTTAGTATGTTCATTATATGCCCCCGGTTCTTTAAACTGATAGGTTGAAAAAAATATCCTGTCCCCCGATTTCCTGAAATAATCGTCAGTAGTTATTGAATAAGAAAATGAAACAGGGTTTTCTTTTCTATCAATAGCAGATGTTTCAATAGAAAAATAACGATCGGCCTTAATTTTAAAATTTTCATTGAGCCAACCTACTTTTTGCTGTTCTGTTTTATTAGCAAAACCGAAATAATATTTCTCTAAGTATTCTCCACTGGCTTTACTAATATTTCTTTGTATTACAGCATTGTTACTTTCTTCTAAGGATACAAAAGTAGATGAAAAAACATAGTTCGTTTCAGAAGTTAAAGATGGTGTTTTAATTAGCTCTCCACCTTCATTTGTAATCTTTAAACCATATCTATTTGCATTATAAGATGTTATATAATTGAAAGGCATTATTTGGCTTGTACATTCGAGCCATATCTCATCCCCTTTATTAGGGAGATATAAAATTACATGATTAAATTGATTGCTTGGAAAGTCCTCAATAAGTGGTTCTACATCCAATCCACTATTGATCAAAACAGGATATGCTTCAATACCCGCATACTCATACATAGCAAAAGTAAAATTGGTTAAAGCTTTACAATCTCCATACCCATTTTTTTCTACAAAGCTAGCCGGAAAAGTCTGCCATCCACCAATTCCCAATTGAATACTTATATATCTGGAATTCTCTTGAAGGTGATTATAAATTGTTTCTATTTTTTCTGATCGAGTTTTAGCTTTTGCAAGTATTTTATCTAGTTCTTTCTTTTTTTCATCGCTTAGTTCTTGTCGTCCCTGGTTTAATGTATGATACCAGTGTCCAAAACTCTCCCAATCTTTAAAACTCCCCTTATTGTTTGATACACTAAATTTTAGAGGCTGAATCAGTACCCTTTCTAATCCTTCACCTAATGCTCTGTTTTTAATACCCTTAGATTTTTTCCATTCAAGAATTTCTGATTTTTTTGTCTCAAATTCATTCAGGTTAAAACTTTTAGTCAAATCCTTGATATTAACTTTTAATCCTTTCGGGTATTCAAGCCTTAAAGAAACAGAATTTGTATAAATGTTTTGTTCTTCAGGAACCCAGTTTAATTTATAAAGAAAATTAGTACTGCTCTCTTCATACTCATATGCAATTATGTAAGGATATTTGTTATGATTAAAAGAGATATATTTAATTCTACTGTCACCAAAAGAGGATGCAGATTCTAATATTGGTAAGTCTCGTATATCATCAGCATCAATATCTTTGATCTTCACTCCATCAACTGAATAAATACTTGCTTTAATTTCTTCTATTTTAATAAATGAATCATAAAATAAAACTAGCTCAGACTCTCTTCTACCATTTTCATTAAGTACTACTATTTCTTTCCTGACAGTTTTTGTAACCTTATCGTCAGCTTTTATTTTAATTTCAGTTTCAGAGTTATTTACAAAAAAATCTTCTTCCTGAAATGCGCCAACTCTTTTATTCAATTCATTGATATACTGACTATCGTAAACTTTTTCCGTCATCCCATGATTCGAAGAGCATGTTACCAGAAAAAGTATTGAAATGAATATTGCGGACTTATTCACCAACTTTTTTAATTACTATTGTTTTCGGTGGTTTAGAAATAATAGAGAAAATTGACTTTACAGTAGGATAAGAATCACGAGGTAATTGATTATCCAAGCCCACTAAATTCTTTTCAACGATTACTACATTCTCTCTTTCACCATAATATTCCACATAATTGAAAATTTTATCCGGTACAACAATTGTTGTGTCATCGGGCAATCCATCAACTTGATACCCCTCTGGTAACTCAATTCTAAAATCAATTTTGCGAATAAATTTTGATGGGAATTCGATAGGTGAAACTCGATAACTATTAGTCAGTTCTTCTAATCCTAGAAATTGAAAAGATGCTGGATCAATATAAATACTTTCTTTGTTGCTTTCATTTGGTAAGGCTGTAACATTAAAATCAGCAGAGAAATTAATTGTCGGTTTATAAAAAGTACCACCCTCGAAATTGGTTTCCTCTATAACCAAATCTCTTCCTTCAAAACCCAAATATTCTTTTAATAGAGCCACAGAATCTTGATAAAATGACTTTTTAAAGTATAAGGCGTCCTCTCCTTCTAAAATTAGATTTATTGAGCCCTGTACTGAACTATCGTCTTTCAGTTTATAATCTACATCAACTTCTGTTTTACTTATGTCTGAATTGACAAGAGGTTCCCAAACTGCATTAAACTCTTTTACCCGTAAGCCTGCTTCATTTAAATTTTCTCGGCTAAGCATTGTAGTTTTAAATTCACTTGTAGCATCAAGAAAATATTTTTCTTCGTTTAAATTTACTACCGCAATAGTTTTATTGAACTGATCGGGGAGTATAAAGCCTTTAATAATTCGCCCATTGCTTCTTGTACTAAGAATTAATGGATCGGCATTAAACCCTGCTTCCCTTAATAAAAGAACCAACAAAAGATTTAGTTCTACAGAGTTACCACTCTTATCCTTATTTACATCTTGTAGATTTTTTGTTGTGTAAATTCTATTCGAACCATTCCAGTTGAAAGAATTTACATAACTAAAAATACTCTCTAATTGATGTTTTTTTGATTCAAAATCACCAATATTTTCTAAAACAGGTATTACCCAATTCCCTGTATTTAAACGTCCGCCATAATCTTCATCTTCGAGTAATGTATTACTTACTTCCTGCCATGAACTAGTATAATCTTCTTTAATACTATAATTTGGAATATCAATTCCCGTAAATTGAAGTAAAATATAAGACCTGTAGTTTTCATAAGAACTTAAATATGGTTCCGAAATTATAGGAGGAACATCTTTCATAGCCCATCTGAATTTCTGTGCAGGAGAAGACATTCTTAATTTCTTTGTTACGTAATTCGTATTTTCTGGCTTGTATTCATATCTGATCCCAATTTCAGTAGGTTTAGCTTCGTTTATATCTAGTTTGCTTGATATCCGGGATATTATATCAAACCTGTGGAAATTAGGAATTTCAGCAACTAATTCGCTCCATTTAACAGGTATGCTATCATCAAAATACCAGTTCGGAAGCTGTCCGGCGCTTCCTAATTCAAGTATGTAACGAATGTCTATAATTGTACCGGCCTTAGCTTGTGGCATCGTAAAAGAAACGCTTTTAAAACCACCTTCCATATCCTGAACAATCAAATTTTTATCGTCGAATTTAATTCTATCTACTTTACGTTTAGAATTAAGATTGAATGTAAAGGCTTCAACTTTATCTAATTTTTGATCATAGTCCCTGGTTGGATTATATACAAACCTAAAACTAGCTTCTCCTAATCCGTTTTCATTTAAAATTTTAATTCTTTTATGTCTTTCAACTGTATAAACGAAATCTTTTTCAATTGAATACTGACCGTAATCAAATAAAACAACCGCATTAAAATTTGAATCTGCTGCGCTAAATTTCTGGGTTAGCTCAGTAGCTGAAACTTTTCCAAACTTTTTAGGTTGCGCAACCAAAACTCCGGAGATTAAAAGAAAAAGAAATATAAAATTGATACGTGTTTTCATTAGGGCACTAGTTTTTAAATAATTAATAATAAATTACTTGATTATTAATTATCAGTCAACGAACTAACACCCGGAAGTTCCTTACCTTCCAGATACTCTAAACTGGCTCCACCTCCGGTTGATACATGAGAAACCTGATCATTCAATCCGGATTTTTTAATAGCGGCAGCTGAGTCTCCCCCACCTATGATCGTTGTTGCTCCAAACTTTGTAGCCTCAGCAAGCGATTCTGCAACGGCAAATGTACCATCCGCAAAATTACTCATTTCAAAAACACCCATCGGTCCATTCCAAAGTACCGTTTTCGCCATCTTGATCACATTACCATACGAAATAGCTGACTGTGGGCCAATATCAAGTGCCATCCAACCATCTTCTATCCCATTGTCATTTACAACTTTATGTTCGGCATCATTGTCAAATTCTTTGGCTACTACTGAGTCCATCGGCAACATTAATTTAACACCTGCTGTTTTAGCTTTTTGGATCAATTCTTTAGCCAGTTCGATTTTGTCTTCCTCTAACAAAGAATTACCAATTGGCAAACCTAACGCTTTATAAAATGTGTACGTCATTCCCCCGCCAATAATAATGGTATCTACTTTGTTCAGAAGATTTTCGATCACTCCGATCTTATCAGAAACTTTAGCTCCACCTAAAATTGCCACAAAAGGTCTATCGGGATTGTTTACGCTTTCACTTAAATATTTGATCTCTTTTTCCAGTAAAAAACCCGAAGCAGACTGCTCCATAAACTGAGTTACCCCTGCTACAGAAGCATGTGCTCTGTGAGAACTTCCAAATGCATCATTTACAAAAATATCAGCATGGCTGGCTAATTGACCACTAAAGATCTCATCGTTATCAGTTTCTTCTTTATGGAATCGAACATTTTCGAGTAAAACGATCTCACCAAAATTAGCTTGTTCTATTACCTTTTTAGCTTCATCTCCGATGCAATCAGTAGCAAAATGAACTTTAGCATCAACCAATGAAGCCAAATGATCCGCAACAGCTTTTAATGAAAACTCAGCATTTGGTTTACCATCAGGACGTCCTAAATGACTTGTTAATATCAATAAACCGCCATGTTCTACTACATAATTTATTGATGGTAAAGCCTGTACTATCCGATTGTCATCTGTGATCACTCCATCTTTCAAAGGCACGTTAAAATCAACGCGCATAAGTACTTTTTTATCTTTTACTTGAATATCGGTAAGGGTAAGTTTTTTCATTTTTTTTGTAAGGAATGTTGTTTTTAACTGTCTTATTTGATTAAATAAGATTCAATAACTCAATTGTACACTTTACTCATCAGCGACAACTTCGGGGTAAAATACACAGTTGTATTGTTCTTTGTGTTTTATTTTAGTTAATAAATCAAACTTATGGAGATCAAATGAAAAAACTGATACTATTTTTCCTTTTTATTGGAATTGGAACAAGTCTTTCAGCTCAAAACTTATTTGTAACAAGTACCAGCCCCGCCCACGGAGCTGAAGATGTTGATCAGGATTCGATCATGATCACTTTCAACAAAAAGATCGCTTTCAATGACAGCTCTTTTACAGAAGGATTTCAAATTCCTTTTCTAATCCTTCCTTTTGATTCAATTCAAATAAACCAGTTGAGACTAAGTGAGGATTCTTTATCCATGATCATTGATGGAGGTCTTGCTGACAATACAGACTTCACCTTTATTGTACTGGATGCGCACGCAAAAGATGGAGATAAACTTGGAGCGCCCTATCTGTTCAGATTTACTACTAATCCTACTGCAGGTGAGTTTGTTGTAAATGGTAAAATAACAGAAGAAGAAATGTCAAAATTGAAAGCTAATTCTTCAGCAGATCATTTAGGAGGATTAACGGTTATTCTAAGCGAAGAAACTCTGGATATCGGTTTAGATTTTGAAGGAACTGAAGAAGAGCCGAATGAAGAGGATGAAAATGATCCATTAGATGCAGCTCACATAGCATTCGTAAATCCGGAAACAGGAGAATATTCTATTGACGGTATCAGAGAAGGAGATTTTTTCGCATTTGGCCTTAATATCTTTTCTATTGAACAAGAGCAAGAAGGATTTCCGGAGCTATTTATTCACGATCCGAATGAAGACTACTCGTTGGATACTGTCAAAGTTAATAGTACTGATGTACCAACTGACACCCTACATAACATCGATCTGAGGAAGTTGCTTTTTGAACCGTTTACTTTTGGAGAAGCTTACAATCGAACTTCCAGTTTGAATTTTAGTGGCGATGTAGAAGCTAAAGCAGGAATCGCAGAAATACCCTTAGTTTTTGATTCTTTTGATAACCCTCAGCCAAAACAACTTTTCAAAGGAATTCCGGTAACTGCTTCTTTAGATGATCACCAGAATCCATTTTTTGATCCTGAAAAAGGAAAAAGCATAATCTGGAGTATGTTCTTTTACGATTCTGTAAAAGACTCTGTTCATTTAGTGGGAATCTCTCCATTCGGAGCACAATTAATTGAAACCGTTGCATCTGACGAACTCGATATACCCGTTTCAATCAGTACGGTAAACTCTTTACCTGAAAATATGATAGATAGTGATTCTGTGGCTGCTATAGCTGAAATGAATGGTGGTGCTCAGTTCAGACAGGAAGCGGGTAATGCCACTTTTGCCAGCGTTGAATTTGTTGCTGCTCAAGCATATTGGGAATATCCTTTAGATAATACTACTTCGGCTCCTACACATTGGAGAGTGGAGTATGAAGCTCAGAATTTTAATTTTGAATTCAAACAAACTAACGATCATGACGGTTTCGGTGAAGATTCTCTTGTTTTCTATATTGATATATCAACCGGAGACATTCTATACAAAGCCGGAAATAAAGTAGAAAACGGACCTTCCTTTAATGTTGTGAGTAGCTCTCCCTCTGATGGCGATGTTGCAGTCAGTAGCGACACTTCAACTGTTAGTATTACCTTTGACGCACCCGTAAAACTAAATGAATATGGGTTTTTCGGGGATGGGCTCGAAATAATACCATTCCCTCTTGATTCAATTGAGGTTGTAGATTTTACTTTAACGGATGTGGGCAGAACTCTCAACTTTAAGGTACTTCACTCCGCTGATACTGACTATACATGGTTAGTAAGTAAAGCCGAAAATACTGCAGGTGGAGTTCTCGAAAGACCTTATGTATTCAATTATACAACTTCATCTAGCTCAGTAAATCAATCTGTTTCAGGTTCTATTAATACAAATACTGATGCACCGGCCAAGACTGTTGAAAATGAATATGAGGGAGTAATGGTTGCGTTATTTACTTCAAACCCGTTTGTGGAAAATAAAAATGAGAGCGACTCTGAAGGGCCTGGCTTTACAATTGCTAAGGCAACTCTTGCAGATACCACAACAGGAACATATACTCTAAATGGTGTCCGAGACGGAGTTTATTTCCCTCTTTCAATTAATCTTATTAAAGATGGCTTTGATGACACACCTTCCGCCATTGGAATTTACGATCCTGATAGTGATGGCTCTTTGAACTCGATTACCGTTTCAGGTGGAAATCTGATAGATATTGATATTCAGTTCAAAGCATTTGAACCAATTTCTGCAAGTACTGCTGTTTCATTAGCAAATTCAGTAGCTGCAGAGTTAGATCCCGGATTGGAACTTTACTTCATGTTTACCGAAGAGGATCTGGTAGATTATGATGACTTCAATGATGAAGTCAATCAGAAAAAAGGACTACAGAAATATTCTTTCAGCCATTTTAAAATTGATGATGAGATAAACACTCCAACCGGTACCGGCGAAGAATGGGGTTTACTTTATTATAACTCTACAACTGAGGTAGCTTTAGCATTTAGAGTAAATCCTTTTGGAGTTGGATTCGTTGATACATTGGATACAGAAGAATTCCTTTACGATCTTGAATTAGAGGATGCCACTTTTGATGATCTGTCTCCACTCCCTTCTTCTTTCTTTGATTCCGATTCTGCAGCATTTGTAGCTGAAGAAAATGGTGGTAGCGACTTCAGGCAAGGAGATGCAGAATATCTTTACGTTGAATATATAGCAATAAATGCTCCTTCTCTTTTACCAGATGGTATTACTGCCGATGGTGCAGTTTGGGGGGTGATCTATTCCAAAGAGAGCTTTAATGAGCAAACCTTCAATTACGAATTTACCGGATTTGAAGTATTCCTGGATTTTGAAGACGGAACATTCCTGGGTTCAAATATTGATCAGGATGAACCAATTACTGCATTAGATGGCAGAGCTGCGGCCGACACCTTAGCTATAAATATCTATGATGATAACAAGCTTTACTTTATTGACGCCAGTGGAAATATATTTTCAAACCCAGCGCTCGATCAGCAGGAAAAAGCTCTGAAGAATAATGAGGAAAACTCTGACCTTCTTGAAGGAAAGTTCTTCTTTGTAGAATATAGATTTTACTCTGAAATAAATGATTCTGAGACACCAATATTTGTTGACGCAAGCGGTGAAGCATACTTCTCAGGAAATTCATTTGATATTATTCCTGAAGGAGTCAGTTACGCTGATCTGGCAAGCATTTCTGAAACTATTATTGATAGCGACTCTGCAGTGGCCATTGCAGATGCAGCCGGAGCCGCTGATTTCAGAGATGATCTGGGTGTTGATTTCGATCTGGTTCGACTCGACATTGAAGTTCAGGCAGGTAATCGCTTCTGGCTACACCCTGAAGGAGTTGATAGCTCATTGGTTACTTGGACTGTTCGCTTCTTAAGAACTTCAAGACACAAAACTACTGAGGAATACGAACATGAAAGTGCTGAATACCTTATCAATGCAGAAACAGGCGCTGTGATTGATGCAATGGTTATCACTTCGAATGAAGATGAACAGCTTACAGATATTCCAAATGAAACCACACTTGGACAGAATTATCCAAACCCTTTCAATCCTACCACAACTATTCCTTTCAGTTTAAAGGAAGCTGTGAATGTAGAAATCACTATCTACAATATGTTAGGCCAGAAAGTTACTTCTCTCGTTAATGAGAAATTCTCAGCAGGAAATCATTTTGCTACATGGGATGCTTCCTCTTTGGCCAGTGGAATGTATATATATCGTCTGAAAGCCGGGAATGTGGTAAAAACCAAAAAGTTAATGCTCATTAAATAATCATATTTGATCAGAGCTTCTAAAAGCCTTCTTCGGAAGGCTTTTTTTATGGGTGATATTCAACGCTATTTTGAATATTTTCACTGGTGATTTTAACTCTACATTCCGATCTATGAAAACAGTTTACTTCGACAATGCAGCAACCACTCCAATTGATGAGCGAGTACTGGAAACAATGCTTCCGTTTATGCGGGAAGATTTCGGGAATGCAAATTCTGCTCATCATTTAGGCCAAAAAGCCAAAGTCGCTGTAGAAGATGCCAGAGAGTTTGTAGCTTCAGTAATTGGTGCAGAACCGTCTGAAGTGATTTTTACTAGCGGTGGTACTGAAAGTGATAATGCAGCGATCAAAGGAGTTTTGGCTGTTGCCGGAGAAAAAGATGAGATCATTACTTCAGAACTTGAACATCATGCTGTTCTTCATCCTGTTGAAATGTCCAAAATGAAGGGATTTAAAAACCTTTTTGCTGAACCAATACAGTGTGGAACTATTACAGCATCGGCTGTAGAAGAAAAGATATCAGACAAAACTGCTCTTGTAAGCATAATGCATGTTAATAATGAGATCGGTTGTATAAATCATATCAAAGAGATCGCAGAATTATGCAGAGGCAAAAACATACCTTTTCATACTGATGCTGTTCAAAGCTTAGGTAAAATTCCTGTTGATGTGAAAGACTTGGGAATCGATCTTCTGAGTGGTAGCGGACATAAGATCTATGGGCCTAAAGGCGTAGGCATCATGTACGTAAGAAACGGAGCCAGATGGATGCCCTGGATGACAGGAGGATCACAGGAACGCAGACGTCGGGGAGGAACCTTAAATGTTCCCGGAATAGTTGGTTTTGCAAAAGCACTTGAGCTTATGACCAATGAAATGGAAGAGAATACTGATCACTATAAAAAATTAAGATCTCTCCTACTTTCGAAGATGGACGATGAATTAGATGTTGATTATAAGATCAATGGAAATCCTGAAACCGGTGTTGCTCATATTCTAAACCTTTCATTCTCGAATAAAGATGGACACTTTATTGACGGAGAGATGCTTCTACTGAATCTGGATATTGATGGTATTTGTGTTTCCAATGGTTCGGCTTGTACTTCCGGAGCTGTTGAGCCATCACATGTTTTGGCAGGAATTGGATTAAATGACAATCTGGCTAAATCAAGCATCCGGGTTAGCTTTGGAAAAAAGAACACCGAAGAGGATGTAATTTACTTTGTTGAGAAATTAAATAATGTATTAACCCGAATGTTCGCCACAGCATGAATATAAATATATGTGTGTACTGCGGATCAAGAATACCGGAAGACAAAAAATTTGAAAACCTCGCAAAACAAATAGGCTCCACAATAGCTTCTAAAAACTGGGGACTGGTGTACGGTGGTGGCAAGGTTGGTATGATGGGTGTAATAGCTGATGCAGCACTTGAAAAGAAAGGCGAAGTGATTGGTATCATTCCTACTGCTTTAAAGAGAGCAGAAGTCGTTCATACAGGTGTTTCAGAGATAATAGAAACTCCTGATATGCATACTAGAAAAGCTTTAATGGAGAAAAGATCATCAGCTTTTGTTGTGCTTCCGGGAGGCTTCGGAACTCTTGATGAGTTTTTCGAAATTCTTACATGGAGACAATTGGGAATTCATGATAAACCGATCATCCTTGTAAACGCTTTCGGATATTTTGATGGATTGTCTTCCTTTGTGGATACAGCTATAGATCACGATTTTGTTAGAGGAAATAACCGTGAACTATTTTCGATTACTTCAAATCTTGAGGAAACGATTTCAGTACTTGAGCAAAAGCTATAACCATGAAAATATTCTTCGCAGTTTTGGTTTTTCTGTCTTTTACTGTGATTATTAGCTGTAATAACTCTATTAAACCTATAAACTCAGAATTGAAAATTCCTGAAAACACTTTAGATCCCTGTCCGGAAAGTCCGAATTGCTTCAGGACAACTCAGACTCTTAAAGCCGCGCCTGAAACTGTTCAGGAAGCATTCCTGAAATCACTTAGCTCAAATAATGCTGAGAAAATAGAAGAAGTAAATATTTCTGATAAAAAACTGATCAATGCTGTTTTTAAAATCCCGATATTCGGATGGTTAGATGATGTTGTTATTCATGTTGATTCAAATTCATCGAATGCAGACATTACATTCGTCCATATTAAAAGCTCCAGCAGAGAAGGTTACTACGATCTGGGAGTTAACAAAAGAAGAGTAAACAAAATTTTAAAACACGCTCGAAAAGAGATTAACAAACCATAAAAGCCATGTATAATATACTATTACACTTACATTCAGTAAACAGATGGATCGTTTTAATATTGATAGTTTTGGCTTTGTATAAGGCTTTTTCAGGTTGGTTCGGAAAAAAAGAATTCACATCTTCAGATAAAAAAAGTGCTTTGTTTGCACTCATATTTACCCATATTCAATTGATACTCGGACTTGGCCTCTACTTCATTAGTCCTTTGGTCTCTTTTGAAGAGGGAGCTATCAAAAGTGAAATATTCAGATTTTATACAATTGAGCATTTTTCTATGATGATCATTGCAATTGTGTTGATTACACTAGGATTTTCATTATCCAAAAGAGCTCCGGAAAGTATTACAAAATTCAAAAGAGTAGCTGTATTCTACCTCATAGGTTTACTGATCATGCTATCCTCTATTCCATGGCCTTTCAGAATTACCGGTGCGGGCTGGTTCTAGGATAGAGATTCAAATTTAGACAACATTTCATTGTCTAAAATATACACGTTGTCTACTTGTTCGATGTTTGGGATTACAATTTCTCCTGAAGTCTTCCTTTTCTCCAAATCGACAGTAACTACTCGGTTGTGAAGATATTTACCGGTAGGAATTACCTTTAAATATCTTTTTCTGGTGGCAGAAAGTCCTATATAGCCAACGTTATCTTTTTCTGAAAAAGCCATTCCTCTTCCAAATCCGCCGAGTTCTATAGTTGACAATAACTTCCATTTCTGATCAAATATCTTAACAGATCTATCTCCACTATCCTGAATCCAATAATTTCCATTTATTAACCGAACTGAATGTGGACTTTGCAGTTTTAGCGGGAATACTTCTTGTGTATCCAGATTTAAAACACCTCCATCCCCTTGTTGTTTAACCAGCGCTTCAAAAAGAATCCTGTAGTACTGCCAGCCACTAACGTGATGAATTAATGCACACTTCTCATTTTTATAGTTCAGAAAGATCTGATTACAGTGAAATCTGTCTATTACTTTTTCCAGATCATCGCTCTTCTCATACTCTGTTCTAAACGAAGCTAAAGAAATTCTCTCTTTTACTTTATTAGTCTCAGGACTAAATCCAATTGCTTCATCGTGCTCAGTGTTAGATATCCACAGAATATCATCTAGAAAATGTATGTCATGGATATCCCCGGCTTTGCCGATGTCTAGAGATTTAAAAGATCTTGAAGCTACATTAAGCCTTCTTATTTCTTCATTTTCGGAAACAAAAAGTTCATCAGCATATCTTGAATCCCAGGCAATAGAGCTTACACCAACTTCACCCCAGGAATTGAAAAAATTCACTGGTTTAATTGAGCCATCTCTGTATAAAATTTGTACAGGCCTGACTTGCTCTCTGGTTAATTTTTGATCTTGTTCCTTAGCATTCTGAGATCCAAGAACAAGTAAGTCATGCTTTATTAAACCCATTGATCAGTTTTTGTCATCTTTATAGATATCAGCAATCTGATCTGCATATTTTTCTGCAATAACTCTGCGCTTTACTTTCATGGTTGGAGTGATCTCTCCTGTTTCCACTGTAAATTCATCGGGGAGTAATCTGAAATCCCGGATCTTCTCATGAGACGCCAGATCTTTCGAGAAAGCCCGAATCTCTTTTTTGAATAGTTCATTCACTTCAGGATGCGAGATCAACACTTCATTGGTTTTATATTCAAGTCCATTGTCTTTGGCATACTTTGCCAGAATTTCAAAGTCAGGCACTATCAATCCGGCCATAAAATTTTGAGCTTCTCCTACAACAACCATTTGATCGATCCACTTACTGGTCTTAAACATATCCTCAATTGGACCTGGATAAATATTTTTACCACCTGCATTAACGATCATATGCTTAATACGATCCGTAATCTTCAAATTTCCTTTTACAAAACGTCCGACATCACCGGTATGTAACCAGCCGTCTTCATTGATCATTTCTTTGGTAGCTTCTTCGTTACGCCAGTAACCTTTCATTACATTCGGCCCTTTACAAAGTATCTCTCCGGGCTCAGAAGAAAGTTCCGTAGGATAATCTTCTCCACTTATTTGAGCTATGATCTCGCCGGATTCCAGATCTTTAATTCCTACAGTAACTCCCGGTATCACGGCTCCAACAACTCCGGTTACTTCTTCACCTACTCTGTTTGCAGCCATTACCGGTGAAGTTTCTGTCAATCCATATCCCTGCAAAATGGTTAAACCCGCAGCTTTAAAGAAATCATCGATCTCAGGTGGCAAAGCCGCTCCCCCGGAAACGAATATCCTTACTTGCCCGCCTGTTCTTTCTTTCAGCTTATCAAAAACCAGTTTATCAGCGATCTTCTTTTGAATCGAAACCAAGCCTCTTTTCCCTGATGAGTACTTTCTTCCGGTATCAACAGCCCAGTTAAAAATCTTTTTCTTGGTGTCGCTACCCTCCTCTACACTTTTAACGATCAGATTATAGATCTTTTCGAAAAGTCTTGGCACACTTATCATTACCGTTGGCTTCACTTCAGGCATATTTTTTGAAACGGTATCTACACTTTCGGCATAATAGATCTCAGCTCCACAAGAAATTATTGCATAATAGCCGGCTGTTCTCTCAAAAGAATGACATAGTGGAAGAAATGAGAGAAGTCGATCTTTATCATCCCAATAAATATGTTGTGTAGCTGCTTTAACATTGCTTACAATATTTTGATGGGTAAGCATCGCTCCTTTTGGTCTTCCTGTTGTACCTGAAGTGTAGATCAACGTCGAGATATCTTCTACCGAAACAGCCTGTACTCTTTTTCTGATCTCATCTTTAAATTTCTCAGCTTGCTTTGCACCTTCATTCAGTACATCTTCGAAAAGAAGAACAAATTCCTTTTCGGCATGTTTTTTATTCTTCGGATTATCGAATGCAATAATCGTTTTTAAATGCTCACAATTATCATAAACCTCCACAGCTTTCTTTAACTGTATTCCTGTAGAAACGAAGAACATCTTAGCTTCCGAATCCTGTAAGATATATTCGCACTGACCCGCAGGAAGTGTAGTGTATAAAGATACATTGATTCCTCCGATCATTTGGATCGCAAGATCAACAACAGCCCATTCATATCTGTTTTCGCTTAGAATCCCTACTCTGTCTCCATGTTCAATTCCTTCAGAAAGCATATAAGATGCTAAAGAATGGACATCCTCGATCACCTGATCCCAATAAATGGGCGTGTACTCAGATTTAGGATCTGTTTTACGATGAAATACAGCTTTGTTATTTCCGGCAAATTTATTTGCCAGGTTTACAGGAAGTTCTGCTAATGTCTCGAACGGTACGATTGTAGGCATGCTTGTAAATTTTGATCAATATTTTTCCGATTGGAATATACTATATATAGAAAGAAATTCTTGTGTTTCAAATGCACCTATACAAGTCTTATATTAAAAGAAAAATTTCACAGATGGCACACCCGGCACACGAAGAAACAATTCAGTTAGTAAAAGAGATCTTCAGATCTTATTTGAAAGAGCATAAACAACGCCAAACACCTGAAAGGTTTATGGTTTTAGAAGAAATTTACCGTGCCGACGGCCACTTTGATGCGGATGATATTTTCTATCGAATGGAAGAAGTTGGGACTCGTGTATCACGCGCTACGGTGTACAACACACTTGATCTTTTAGTTGAATGCGGACTGGTTCAGCGTCAACAGTTTGGTAAAAGTCAGTACTACTATGAGCGCGCTTATGCTTACCAACAGCACGATCATATTATCTGTAATGATTGTGGGCATGTGTTGGAATTTTGTGATCCCAGAATTGGGGAAATACAGGAATTACTAGGTAAGATCCACGGTATGAATATCGACTCTCACTCTCTGCATTTCTACGGAACCTGTAAGGACGAAAAAGCCTGTGAAGCTCGTCAAGAAGAAAACACTAAAAAGGAAAGCGCTGAAGCGTAAAAGGATTAACAATGTTCAATTACCAATTAAGAATTGACATAAATCAATACTTAATTGAGCCATTGTTAATTCTTAATTGCTTATCCAGAGATATAAGTTTCAGCAATATACTTTCTTGAAGCGAGTCTGCTGCCCCACCAGCCCATCAAAACTGATAAACCGACCATCGCTCCAACTAAGAAGTACCAACGTCCGAATGGCCATGCTACAATTCCCACGTCAGGAATATAGATCGGGACCAAAAACTCAAAGATCGCAAATACACTCAGCACCGCTAAAGTACCGGCAATCAATCCCTGAATAATTCCTTCCACAATAAATGGACTTCTTATAAAACCATTCGTAGCTCCAACAAGCTTCATCGCTCTGATAAGATCCTTTTTTGCGTAGATAGTCAAGCGGATAGTATTGTAGACCAAAACCACAGCTGCCAATAAAATTAAGATTCCCAAACCGCTGCCAATCAAGCTGAAAATACTCAGGTTTGATTCCAGCGCTTTCAGCAGTGCTCTGTTATACTCTACTTCGTCTACTCCGCGGATGTTTTGAATTCGGGAGGCTAAACTTTCTACCAATTCAGATCCCGAATCAGTATTCACTTCTACTTTAAAAGAAGCAGGTAAAAAGTTCAATTCAATCAGTTCTGTAACGCCCGCCCCTAATTCTTTAGCTGCAATAACCGACGCACTATCTTTGGAAATATAAACCACATTCGTAACCAGCTCTTCGCCCTCGATTTGGTTACGCACTTCTTCTACCGAGCGCTCATCCATATCAAAAAGGAAAACTTCAATCTGGATCTCCTTCAAACTCATCGCTTGTGTATACACGTTGTACGATACACGCCCGAGAATACCCAGTAACAGCACTGCTATAAACAAGGAGAATATAGATGTAGTAACAGCCAATTTAGCGCGTTTAAAGCCTGCTGTTCCTTCCTTTATTACATATTTTAGACTCATATTAGTTCCTGAATTGGGCTCTTATTCCAACAATTAATCTTCGAGGTGGCATCGGAAATGATGACGCCTCAAAGTAGCCTGCCTGACCTAAACCGTCAAGTGCATTTTCCCATCTTATCACTACCATTATTGCACGAACTCTGGCAGAAAGTTCCGCATCCATTCTGAAAAATGCAGGTACAAATGATTGCATGCTTCCGTCATTGGTTAATGAATTGGATTGCCAATAGTCTAACTCTGTATTATAAAACTGACTTTCATAAGCGAATGGTGAGAGCAGCGTGCGCACACCGATCTTAACAAAAGCTGCCCTGTTGAACGCATAGTTCTTGTAAAATAGCGCATTTCTGATCCATAATTTTGTATCAACAGAACCAAATGTTGAGTGACTTTGATCTGATTCAAAACTCAACGTTGTTTCAAAAGCCGCGGAACTTTCGATCTCAAAATTGGGATTCTGAAATCTGACAAATCCTGAAATAAAAGCCAGATCCTGAGAATTTGTATTACTGAAAGTACTGTCTTCATCTAATACTATCCGGTTTTCAGTAAACTTGAGTCTACCCGAAGCTCCAGCTTTCCAGTAACTTCCAAGGGAAGAATTTACTTCACCATATAGAGATGTTATTTTCTCATTTTTAAGATTTGAATTCCCTGAGTAATCCTTCGATGACCAGTATAAAGTCTGAATGGTCGGAATCCTGCTTTCCACACCCACAGTTAACTTCAGATTCAAGTTATCAGGATCTCCGATGTTTATACCTGATGAAAATTCCGAACCGGAATGACCTGTATTTCTCGATATTACATTTCCTGAACCGATCAATTTTAATCCATCAAACAGCTCTAATTCAGTTGTTATTTTTGCTTCTGATGTAAACCAATTGTTCCTAGTAATGGAATTGCCCGACCTCATATCCGACATATTAATTGCGGCACCACCCTGTATTGAGAGTAAACCCAATTCCACTTTCTTGAAGATTTGAGCACCATGTGTTAGCAACTCTCTACTGAGTGTATCTGCACTAATTCGAACTACTCTGTCGTTCTTAGTTCTGTTAAATATCAATCCACCTGACTCAGCCGAAGCTGTATCCGATCTTTGGTAGAGACTCAGCTTTATATCATTTCTAAGTGTTTCTGAGTTTCCGGAACTGCTTACAGGATTTGAAGTAAACTCACCAAAACTAAAACTTGCAGGGTCATTAACTACATAACCACCGGATTCATCGTTATTAAAATCATTTCGTAGGATCAATCCCTGAATCTGATATTTCTCTCCTAAATGGTGGTAAATCCGTCCCATGATCTGACTTCCTTGAACGGAATTATTTGGATAAAAACCTCCGTCTCTCCTATCCCAGTACGACAGCTCAATATTAGTTCCGGGCGCCGTATTCTGTGCTACAAAAAACTCCAGATTCCTGTAATCATTAGAAGCTTCATCAAAGTTCAGGTAACTTACAGGTTCATTTATGTAGTAATCACGAATGTTCACATATGAATTTAGATCTCCGCTATAAGTCTGATACACTGTTCCGATCTTGTGATGCGGCACATAGTTGTAATTGATTAGCCCCGTAACCGGATCGTTCAGAAGAATATCATCCAGCCATAAGTTCTGTTCATATTGATCGTAGCCATTGATATTATATGCATCAGTCCTTCCGATTGTACCTTGCCTGTATGAAATCACGTTACCTTGATAGGCGTAAAAATCTCCCCAGTTCGGATAAATATTCCATCGCAAAAGACTGTCGGTAGTTATTTTCTCTGAAAATGCCGGGATACGATTCTTCCAGAGATTTATAGTTTTTACTTTTACTTCCTTTTTCTGCGATGCGATCACACTGTCGTTTTTGGCTTTTGTGTTAGAAGAAGTGATCTTAACCGAATCTGTTTTGGCAGAATCTGCAACCTGTGCAAATAATGCTGTTGAGCTTACAATCAATGCGATATAAAAGGATATAATAACTCTCAAGGATATTGTTTCTCCAGATTATAAGGCATTTCATCTATTCCCTTTAACTCTCTGCGCGCCATTTCCAAAGCCGTTCGCATACTTCGTTCCTTATTCAGCAACCGATCTTTTGTAAACAAAGCTTTTATGGCAAAATGTTCATCCTTGCTCCAGTATCCCATCCACACGGTACCCACCGGTTTTTCTTCCGATCCTCCGTCCGGACCGGCAACTCCAGTAGTTGAAATACCGATATCAGAATCAATTTTTTCTGCTGCTCCTTTTGCCATCTGTAATGCGACTTCTCTGCTTACTGCACCGTGATCATTCAAATCGTTTTCTGAGACACCTAATTGATTTATTTTTACTGAATTGGCATAAGAAACAATTCCACCCAACATATACGCGCTACTTCCGGCGATATTCGTAAGTTCATTTGCAATCATCCCACCCGTACAACTTTCTGCAGTAGCAATTGTTTTGTTTTGTTCGATCAAAATTTTACCAATAGCTTCTGATATGGTCAGGTGTTTGCCTTCTCCGATAATATACTTAGAAGCTTTTTTATAAATATGATCCGCAAGTTTATTTACTGATTCTTCTGCCTCCGATCTTGTTGCCCCTTTACCGTTCAATCTGAGAGTCACTCCTCCCGGCATCGGCAAGTAAGCCAGACTTACACCGTTGTTAAAAAAAGAATTCAGATCGCCTATAATATTATCACTTAAAGTACTTTCCCCGATTCCAACAGTTTTCAGATATCTGGAATGTAAGAAACCAACGTCGCCAAATACTTTTCTTAATTTCTGAGAAACTGCATTTTCCATCAAATATTTCATTTCATAAGGCACTCCCGGCATCGAAACCAGATAGCAATCGTTCTCATAAAACCACATTCCGGGCGCTGTTCCCATCTTGTTAAACAATACCTCGCAATTTTCAGGCACTTCAGCCTGTATCTTATTCGACTCCGAAAAAGGGATATTCCTGCTCTCAAATAATTTTTTAATATAATCCAGAACCTTTTTATCCGACTTCATGGTCACCCCGAACAATTCAGCGATCGCTGCTTTCGTAATATCGTCGTGTGTGGGACCTAATCCTCCGGTACAAAGCACAACATCAGCATGCTTCATTGAATAAGAGATCGTCGATTTGATGAGATTCAGTTCATCCGAGATAGTATGCACTTCTGTAACCTCAAAACCTAAACCGGTCATGAACTCGCCCATCCAGGTAGCATTGGTGTTTACAGTGTCTCCAATAAGTAATTCGTTGCCGATTGAGATGATCTGAACTTTCATACCTGTAAAATTCACAATTCCTTTGTCCAAAAGCTAGTTTTCATATTATTATATCCAATCTATTTCCTATCTTCGTTCAATGAAAAGTCTTCCGAACATTCTCAGCTCCCTTCGCATCATCCTTGCGCCGATATTTCTGTATCTGTATTTGCAGGGAGGACTGATCTGGGGAGGGTTAAGCATCCTGATCTTTACTATCGCTGCAATCACTGATTATTTTGACGGCCACTATGCCCGGAAATATCAGGTTGAATCTTCTCTGGGAGTATTTCTCGATCCGCTTGCAGATAAAGTGCTCACATTCAGTGCCTTTATTGTACTCCCATTTATCGATCCTTCTCAGTTTCCATGGTGGGCAGTTATTTTGATCATCATCCGTGATGTATTTATGACCGGATTACGTGTTTATGCAAATAAGAAGGATATGCAGATGAAAACCCGTTCTTTTGCAAAAACAAAAACGACCATTCAGCTTACATTCCTGTATATCGCTTTATTCCTTGGTGTATTTGAAGGAACAGGAAATATTCTGGCAGACTGGTCCGAAATCATTCTTTCAACCGGTGTTATGTTCTGGTTGATGATGTTTGTGACTTTCATCACAGTTTATTCCGGAATAGAATATGTGTTTACTAATAAAAAGCTATTTCGCAATTCGGCATCTTCATGAGATCGCTTAAACTTTTCATTGGGTCAGGATTCGGCTCGGGATTAATTCCTTTTGCACCCGGCACTTGGGGCAGTTTACTTTCATTAGTTCCCATCTACTTTCTGATGATATCCGGTAACATTTTTTTGGTACCGCTGTTTGTGCTAATAACTTCTCTCCTTTCGCTATGGGTGACTTCAGCTTGTGTAGAACAATGGGGTGAAGATCCCGGAAAACTTGTTATGGACGAATGGGCTGGTCAGGCGCTCACATTTTTATCAATTTCATCGACCGGTGTACTCGATTCAGATTTAATGATTTTAGGGATTGGTTTCATATTATTCCGGATTTTTGACATTTTAAAGCCTTTAGGTATCAATAAGCTACAAAAATACGACGGTGGAGCCGGTATTTTACTCGATGATTTACTTGCAGGATTATATGCGCTTATCTGTCTAAAAAGCCTTATTTTCTTTTGGTCGTAAAAAAAGACCTATTCTCGGGATTTCAGAAGAGAAAACAAGATTACAGACATTTATGATTATTAACGATTCATTTGCACGCGAACTAGCGGCAGACTTATTAGATATTGACGCAGTTATACTAAGACCGAATAATCCTTTTACCTGGTCGTCAGGATGGAATTCGCCAATTTATTGCGATAACAGATTAACTTTAAGACATCCGGAAGTACGAAAGAAGATCGCTCAGCAGTTTACTGTTTTTATCAGTGAAAAATTTCCAAATGTGGATGTCATCACCGGAACAGCAACTGCCGGTATACCTCATGCCGCATGGGTTTCGGAAGCTTTGGATAAACCAATGGCTTACGTTCGCGCTAAAGCGAAAGCTCATGGAATGGGAAATCAAATTGAAGGTGGTGTGGATAAAGGACAAAGCACTATCGTTCTCGAAGACCTGATCTCAACCGGTGGCTCGGCAATCTCTGTGCTTGAAGCGCTTCAGTTTGTTGGAGCTAATGTTGAAGCAGTGTTATCTATATTCACCTATGGATTTGCAAAAGCAGATGAACGTTTCCAAAAAGTGAACGTTCCTGTGTACAGCCTTACCGATTATAAAACACTGATCAATGTAGCTATTGAAAAAGGTATCGTTACAGGCGATGATCTGGATCTGCTTTCCAGCTGGAGAGACAACCCGGACACTTGGCCAAAATAGAATTTTAGTTTGAAAAGAGAAGTACAGTGAGTAACAAGAAATTTTTTATTGAAACCTACGGCTGCCAGATGAATTTCGCAGATTCGGAGGTGGTAAATTCAATTCTGATCGAAGACGGAATGCAGTTGGCCGAAAATCCGGAAAGCGCCGATGTTGTATTGGTTAACACCTGCTCTATCCGTGAGAATGCTGAAACCAAGGTGTGGAACCGGTTAAAAGAGCTTCGGAAGATCAAAAAATCGAATAAAGAACTTACCGTTGGTGTACTTGGCTGTATGGCTGAGCGTATTAAAGACAGAATTCTGGAACAGGAGCACTTGGTTGATATCGTAGTTGGCCCTGATGCTTATCGCGACATCCCCCGCCTGTTAGAAGAAGTGGACGACGGCAGAAAAGCAGTAAATGTATTGCTTTCTCTTGAAGAGACCTATGCTGATATCACTCCGGTAAGAACTGTCGGTAACGGCGTTTCTGCATTTGTTTCGATTATGCGTGGTTGCGACAATATGTGTTCTTTTTGTGTGGTTCCGTTTACACGTGGTCGCGAAAGAAGCCGACCGATGGAAAGTATTTTAAGAGAAGTTCGTCAGTTAAGTGAAGAAGGAATTAAAGAAATCACTCTGCTTGGACAGAACGTAAATTCCTACAAAGATGGTGAGAACTCTTTTGCTAAACTGATGTTGGCTTGTAGTCAGGTTAATCCTGAAATTCGCTTCAGATTCTCCTCTCCGCATCCAAAGGACTTCCCAATCGAATTACTTCATATCATAGCTGAGCAGCCAAATTTATGCAACTATATTCACATTCCGGCACAAGCTGGAAGTGATTCTATGCTGGAAAGAATGCGTCGCCCTTACACCCGTGAGCAATATTTGGAACTGATCGATCAGATGAGAGCCATTATCCCGGGAGTTTCTTTCTCTACCGATATCATTGCAGGTTTCTGCCACGAAACTGAAGAAGAACATCAGCAAACACTAAGCTTGATGAAAGAAGTTGGCTATGACCTGGCATATATGTTCGCATATTCTGAACGAGAACGAACATTAGCTCATCGTAAATTTGAAGATGACGTACCTGAAGAAGTTAAAAAGAGACGTCTATCCGAGATCATTACTCAGCAAATGAATATTCAGGGTGAACGAAACAAGAATGAGATCGGAGAACGCCATCTAGTGCTTGTAGAAGGAACCAGTAAGAAATCTGAAGAACAAATGAGCGGTCGTACCGATACAAATAAGATCTGTGTATTTGACCGAAGAGATTTTGAGTCTGGCGATTATGTAGAAGTTGAGATTACAGATTGTACATCTGCTACCCTTCTTGCTAAACCGATCAAAAAAAGCAGTATTTCTGAATTTTTCGGAGTAGCTGTAGAAGCATAAGTGAAAACCCGCAGAACATATCTTTTGCGGTGGGTGCTTTTTGTATTCTTTTTGATGTTCGGTCATTCCTTAAGCTATGCTCAAAAAAAGGTAGCTGTAGATTGGGAAAAGCCTGCTGATTCAGAAGCTTTTAATAGGGAGCTGGATTTCTTCAGCAATCACAATGTCTCATATCTGTTTGTCAGCCATCCGTTAACTGCAGATGAAATAGCTTCATTAGACAGCGCAGGAATCTCTTTCTTTGTAAAATTGGATCACAAATTTATAACTGAAAATGAATTTATTAACAATTCTGATCAGTATCTGAAATCTGTAAACGATGCCAAGGCTTATTACGATTCTTCTTCCGCTTTTAATGGGATCGTAGCTTTTACTCACAGCAATATTTCTCAAGCATATTTAGGTTCACATACATATTTAAATACAGAAGACTTTTTTGAAATAACTGGTAATAAGGTTTATTCTGTAAATATTCACTCACAACCACTCTTCAGTGTTGTTGAAACATCCAATTCATACGCAGAAAGTCTTTCCCGTTTAAAAGAACAGCTTATTAATTCAGAACTGATTCTGTTATTAGATAGTGAGTGGTACAAATCTGTATTAGCTCAGAATACCGATCTAAAAAGTACTTTTGAAGGCACTTCCGGAATGGATCCGACTACTATCGCAGTGCCTGACATCCCCGACCAAACTCCTCTTATTCATTGGTCAGTGTTGGTTCTGGTTTTGCTTTGGATTAGTCTTGCAGTAAACGTCGCTACCAATCCTACATATCTGGAAACTATTCCTCGTTATTTCACAGCGCATCGCTTTTATGTGGATGATATTATGAGCTACAGAGAGCGTTCATCTGCAAGTGCAGTATTTCTTTTATTTCAACATGCCATTTTTGGTGGCTTGGTAGTTTATATACTCTCTAAGATATTTATAAGTGATACCGGCTTAGAAGCTTTGTATTACTACATTCCTTATATAGCTATAATGGGAAAAAACTATTTCTCATTGTTTGTACTAAGCTCTGTTTTGGTTCTGATTGTAGAGCTCATTGCGCTGATCTGGTTGTATGTCCCGAATAAAGAAATGACACATTTTAATCAGGGATTGAATTTGTTTACCTCCATATTCCATCTTGATTTCATTATAGTAACCGCAATTGTAACCGGCTATTTTGGAGATTGGAATACTACTTTAATTTCTTTTCTGGCTTTGAGTTATCTGCTTATCTGGTTCTCAAGTTTTAATATCACTGCTTTTGATGCCTCCAAAAGACTGGGAATGCACCGCAATTCTTACCTTTTCAAAACCATTGGACTACATACTCTGGTAAGTGGTGCCCTTGTTGTACTGCTGGTTGTGTTTAATGAATGGTGGGATATTTTGAAATTAGCCGTCTCGGTTTAGGTTTTTGATGGTATCTCGTCCCGTACCTCAGGTGCGGAATGCCCCGGGAAGCTCTGCTTCCATTCGTCTTAGCTGCTTCAGGTGCATACCGCCGAGCCTGAAGGCTCTACTAGTTTAAAGCTACATATATATCACCGCTGAGCTTGATCTAATTAATGGAATCTAGGCTTCACAAAGATCCTGAAACAAGTTCAGGATGACCCGTATTTTTAGAAATTGAATAGTCCCAATCGAATGACTTTCCTCGTTCCATACCACCCGAAGCTCTGCTCCTACTTATCACGAATCAATTTTCTATCCCATAATCCCGAGAATAGAAATAATAATGTTGTACTGAATAACAGTCCCCAGATCACCACAATTGCTAAGTTTTCCCAGAATTCATCGGTTCCGAAAATAACCATGGGCAGCAATCCCATTACCGTTGTTGTGGTTGTGATCAAAACAGGTCTTAGCTTTTGCCGGAATACTTTGTACCAGGCTCTCACTCCTCCTATTCCTCTTTCGCTTTCCGTTTTCCTTTGATGAATTAACAGTATTGCATTGTTAACGACTACACCCACACACAACAAAGCTCCTGCTATTGCTCCGCGATCAAAACTTAAATCGTTAGCAAGTGTTCCCAACATAATTCCAACAGCGCTGAATGGAATGGTTAGTATAACAAACAATGATCCGGACCAGCTTTCCAATAATGCAGATATGATCATCCACACACTTAGAATACTTAGCATAGCAATCAGCCAAAGATTCTTTGTTTGTTCGTCATCGTTAAAGCTGAATCCTGAAAAACCATACTTTATTTTAGCTCCAACAGGAACCGGAACTTCTTCGAGCATTGTTTCCGTAAAGTTCTGAGCCATTCGATAATTGCCTAAGAAGTTAAATGTAATCACCCGCTCATAGGACTGATTCGCTCTGCGAATTTCAGTGAGCGCTCTTTCTTTGGTGATGGTTCCAAAAGCCTCCAGATCAAAGCTCAGATCCTTACTCTTCCGCATTCTTTCCATCAGATCCTCTTCATATAAACGATCGTTCTCGGTTCGGCTGATCAAATACATTTCCTGATCTTCAAATTCTACCTTTCCCAAAGAGTTCTCTCGGTTAATATCCATTGCTAAAGCACTCAACATTGTTCGTCTGTCGAGTCCGCTTGCAAGCAATTTTTTATCATTGAGTTCCAGATTATACTGATAGAAATCATCTCTGCTGTAATAAGAACTGTTGTTTATATCTACTTCTCTGACCCGTCGGTTTTTTTCGAGCCTGCGTTGAATTTCGCGTGCCAAATCATATAGTTCGTTATAAGCATATCCTGTAAGCGTAATTCTTTGGGATGATGAACCTCCTCCGAAGCCTGTACTGTGATTCTGCGCCAATCCGGATACAGATGTGGCAAAATTCCCGGTTTGAGCCGAGAGGTAAATGGCTTCAAATAAAAAATAGTATGGATCTACTTCACTCAAATACTCATTTTCCACCGAAAAAGTAAGATAGGCTCCAAAATCTTCAGAAAGTTGTGCCTCGTAATAGGAAAATGCATTGGTATATGGCTTAGCGATCGCTTCGTAATTCTTTACGATCTTATCAATTTCGCTCAATGGAGTTCCTTGGGGACTACGGATATACACCGATATCTTTTCCTCTGTATCACGCCTCCATGGACTTCCAAAATAGGTTTCTTTAGCAAATTTATATGTTAATCCACCAATCAGCGGATCAATATCATCCCGATTATCAAAATAGATCTGGGTCAATTCCGGCCATGAGGTATCCTCCCAATCATCCGGAGTTTCTATTACAAAAAGTGGATTTCCTATTACAGCAATTAGTAAAACCGGTAAAATCCATCTCAGTCTGCTTCTGAAGATCAGAGTCCGAAGCGCTATATGCTTTAAGCGACTGCTGATGGATTTCTTTTTGACCTTCGTTTTCTCTTTTTTTGAAACAGGTGTTAACCATATCAGTGCATAAGGAATCCAGGTAAATGCAATGATCACAGAGCATAATAAAGTAATAGTAAGAGCGACCGCTAATGGTACCAGAAACAGTCTCAATTCCTCCATAGCAAATAGAAGCGGAACAAAAATTCCGACTGTGGTTAGCGTACTGCCCAATACCGGAACAAATGATCCGGGCAACTCTTTCTTCACATGCTCCACTCTATCCAGGCGATCTTTTGGTAATCCCGGGTTAACCTGTTCAAAAACGACTACAGCATTGTCAATTAGCATTCCCAAAGCAATAGTTAACCCTGCCAGAGTGATCACATTCAGTGTATAATCAAATAGGTACAAAGCAATTATGCTCATAAGAATGGAAAAGAACACGCTTCCGACTATTACAATCGGAGCACGGATCTTTCTTATAAAAAGAAGCACCACCAGAAATACCAATAACGCACTGAAAATTGCCTGATTTGACAACTGATCGAATTGTTCGCGTAACTCTTCGGTAGAATCAACTTGTAATCTCAGTTCCATTCCATCCGGAAGAACACGTTCTATTTCTTCCATCTCTGCCAGCACTAATTCTGCTAAACCCATCGCATCAGCGCCCGGTTCTTTATTCAAGCGAATAGTGAGAGCTGTACTTCCATTTACTCTTCTGATGCTTTTCGAGGGATAATCGCTTACATAAACGGTAGCTATGTCGCTAAGTCTTAACTGACGAATGCTCCCCGGAAGAGAAAGCTTCAAATTTGAGATTTCTGTTGCATTTCGGAAATCAGGAGGCAACACTAAACCAAAGCGTGAACTTCCGGAATCAATATATCCTGAAGTTCTCCAACTAAGCTTCTCTCTTATTTCATTTGAAATTACAGATGCGACCAAGTTGTATTTTTCAAGTGCCTGCCGGTCATATTCAATGATCAAAGCCGGATCGTCTACTCCTTCAAGAACAACCTCTGAAATACCTTCAATACCCAGCAACTTTGTTTTTATAGACTGCCGGGCATATTCCAGCAATGCTTTGCCGTCCATATCCCCACTGAGTGTATATACAATAAACGTTTGTTGATCTTCCAGCTCTTCCGGTACACTTCTGGTGATTTGAGCAGGAGAAACGCTCGGAGGTAATGCTTGTTCAATGGAGACTAATTGTTCGCGCAATTCCAGCGATCGGAATTCAACCGGAGCATTCTTGTTAAATTCGATTGTGACTCTGGATCTTCCTGACTGTGTTAAAGACCGGATCTCTTTAACATCCCTCAAATTATTAGAAACGCTTTCAACTTTACGAGTGATCTCCTGCTCAACAATTTCCGGGGCTGTATTTCCCCAGCTGTAAAACACCGTAATTCTTGGGAGATTAAGTTCCGGTGCATTCTCAACAGGAATGATCATCCACGTAGAAAGCCCGACGATACAAACGATCAAATAAAAGAATGAGATCAGATATTTACGTCGCAGCAATTCTCTCATCACATTAGTTATCCATTAATGGAATTACCTTCTGTTGGTGGCTGATACTAAAATGTTTGTCGACAGCCAGAGTGTCGCCCGGGTTTATCTCTTCATGATCGATAAGCACCCATTCCGTATTCATTTCTTCCGGAGTTACATAGATCCATTCCACTTCGCCTTTGTTCAGCTTAAACACGAGCGTTCTGCCATCTCTGGCCAGCAAACTTTCTCTCGGCATTCTCACTTTGGATGTAGCACTTCGTACAAAAATTCTTCCTTCGATCGTCATTCCTGTTTTAAGTGAGCCATCAGGATTATCAACTTCAACGATTGCCTGTCCCGTTTTTGATTCCTGATCGATCTCAGGAGAAATGGCTGTGATCTTTCCAGTGTATTTTTCCTGAGCAGGCCCTTCCAGTTCTACTTCCATTCCGGGTTTCAGATCAACGATTTCTTTTTCAAGTACATCGAAGCGGATCTTTACGGTATTGGTATTAACAAAACTTCCCAATTCCTTACCTGCTCCTACATATGCCCCGTTTGTTACAACTTCTTTGGTTGAAATATATCCTGAAAACGGAGCCTTAATAGTTGTGTAACTAAGATCGAGTTTAGCTCTGTCGTAATTCAGTTCTGCTTCAGATAATCCCGTGTTTATCTTCATCAAAGAGTTCTGAGTGGTATCCTGATTGAGTTCTCCCCTTAGTCTGAGTTCTGTTTCGTACTCATTTTTCGCTTTTAGATATTTATTGTAGGCATCATTCTTTCTGAATTCCCATTCTTCTTTATCAAACTGAAGAATGATGTCACCTTTTTCCAGCCACTTACCGTCTGTAACATTATGAGTTTCCACAAAACCGCCGATACGAGGAGTGATCAATATTTTTTTGTCGGGCTCTACAACTCCTCTGCTTTCGATATAATAGCGAAGTGGCTCATCGTCAACAACGGTAAACACCACTTCCGGGAGAATCTCGATGCTGTCCAGATCCGGAGTTTCCACTTTTTCTTTTTTCCCTTTACAGGAGATCAATAGTCCTCCAAGGAATATTATTAAAAATGATGCTCTGAATATTTTTTCCATTTCGTATCCTTTACAATGCGGGTTAAAACCCTTTCCGGTTTACTGCTAAAATTTGATTTAATTCCATCGACCCTGAAAAGATCTCATGGTTTAAATTCATTCATAACTAACAAATTCCTGATTGAACCAATCTTAATTGATACATTCTTAATTGATACATTCTTAATTCTTAATTGACACATTCTTAATTCTTAATTGACACATTCTTAATTCTTAATTGACACATTCTTAATTGAACCATTCTTAATTCTCTTCCTCCCTTCAATCCATTTAAAAACCATTGGAATTAAATACAGAGTTAAAAGCGTGCTTGTTACCATCCCTCCCATCAAAGCAATTGCCAACGATTGTCTTAAAACATAGCCATCGCCGAACGGAATCAACATGGGGATCAGTCCTAAAATAGTTGTTAAACTGGTCATCACAACCGGACGGAATCTGTTTTTTCCTGCTTCTCTTACCGCTTCTTCCAGATTTCCGGTTTCTTCATAATAGCGTCGCATAAAATCCACTTTCAGGATGGAATCGTTTACCGCAATTCCGGTCAGGATCAGAATTCCCATAAAAGACAGTGCGTTTAAACTTACACCGCCAAGATAAAGTGCGAATACAGAACCAATCCAGGCAAATGGAATTGCCAGAATAATGATAAACGGATATTTTAGGTTTTCATACTGAATGGCAAGGATCAAATAGATCAACAGTACACTTATGGACAACAAAAGACCTAATTCTTTCAATAGGTTTATTAACTGAAGCGCGGTTCCTCCTATTTTGATTTCATGTCCTGTTCGTTGCATAAAATCATTTACCTGCTCTTGGATCTCATCCGAATTCCACCACCAATCCACAAAAGTAAAATCAGAATTGTATGTTAAGATCGCCGATTGTTCCAGCCGCTCTATCTGTTCTGCTTCATCTACAACGTTAATAATTGCAATTTCGGAAAGTGGAATCACTTTATTTTTTATGTTCAGCTTTATTTCCTGTGGATCTGTAAGATTTTCACCCTCTCCCAATAGCCGGATAGCAATTTGCTCATCCTGCCTGTTCCAGTCCGTTACATACATTCCCCGCGTTAGTGATTCCAGATAAGCAATTACATCCCGTTCACTGATCTCATAAAACAGCAAACGATCATTTTTAAGCTGTAATTGATAAGCTTCTACGGTCTGAGGAAATTTTTCTGAAAGTGACACTTCTTTAAAGCCCTTACTCATGTAATCTTCCAAAGCCAAACCGATCCTTTTACTGAAATTACGATCTATCCCAACTACACTGAACTGTACCGGGGCTTCTACAGATGAACTGCTCCCTCCAATACGTGAATCTCCTTGTTTACTGAACGACCACGTCTGATAAGTTTTCTGCAAGGATGAAAAAAGATCTTCAACCCGGTAAGCTTCCTGCCAGTTTTGTACCGGCACTGTGATCTTAAATTTATTGAGACCCTCATCCTGTATAGAACTTAAACTTGTGTTGTCGGTGTATCCACCAACCGACAGAATTTGAACAGAATCCGTCTCTCTTTTTATGAAATCTGTAATGGTTTTAGAAGCGTCTTTTGAAGATCGTAAAGAAGTATTTCCGGGTAGAGTTACCAGATATTCAACGCGTTCCGGTTCTCCTTCGGGCAAGGCATTTTTTTGAATATTTAAAAAAGCGAATCCGGCAATTACGCTTACTACTAAAGTAAAAAGAATAGGTAGAAGTGGTTTATTTATAGCCTTAGCTAAACTCCTCTCGTACTTTTGGATCACGGTGTCTAATCCGTAAGATATCCTCGAAAGAAAACCCGAAGTCCCTTTTCCACTGAATTGAACAACAAAAACCGGCAAGATCACTAAGGCAATCAGCAGTGATGAAAGTAAACTTATGGAAAGAGTGGCTGCAAGGTCCCTGAAAAAAGCACCCTCAAATCCACCCAAAAAAATGAGCGGAAGAAATACAGAAATAGTAGTAAACGTGGACGCTGTTACTGCCAATGCTATTTCTTTAGTCCCTTTGGATGCCGCTTCGTATTTATCTAATCCTTGTTTTTTATAACGATTGATATTCTCTAAAACCACAATGGAGTTATCCAGCAAAAGGCCGATCCCAAGAGTTAAACCACTCAGAGAAATGATATTCAATTGAATATCAAATAAATACATAATCACGAAAGTGAGAAAAATGCTGACAGGAATCGAAATCCCGATAGTAAAAGGGCTCCGAATATCATCCAGAAACAAAAACAGAACGATAAAAGCCAGTATTCCTCCAATGATCAGCGTTTGAAGCAGATTAGAAATGGAATTTTCGATGTACGTAGCGTCTTCACGGATGATCTGAATATCGAATTCAGGGTTTTGGGTTTTGATCTCGTTTACGGCATTCTGTAAAGTCTCAAACACTGTAACCGTATTGGCTCCGTATTCTTTTTTAACCAAAACATTCAAGACTTCCTGATTATCTAACAAAGCAAAAGAAGAAGGATCGGCTTCTCTGATCTCAACATCTGCAATTTCTGATAGTGTAAGTACGCGGCCGTTTGCCAATGAAATAACCGGAATCGATTCAATATCTTCGATGGTCTCAATTCGGCTTTGGATCTTTATTGCATAGCGATACCAGCCATCCCGAAGTTCCCCTGTGGAAGAAAACACGTTTGCATTGCTGATGATTTGCTGAACCTGAGTAAGTGTTAGCCCATAGCGATCCAATAATTTGGGATCGTAATTGATTTGTACTTCCGGTTCCACTTCTCCTACCAACAGTGCCTGCGCAATTCCATCCTGTTGCTCCAACCGACGCGTAAAAACTTGCTCTGCCCATCGCTTTGTAGCCAAGCGATTTCCGAAACTTTGGTTTTCTGCATCTTTTAAAGTGACTGCGATCGTAGCTATAGGCTCATCAGAAGCTGAAGAATATACCAGTTGAGGTCGTTCTGCATTTTGAGGAAGCAACGGTCTTGCCTGATCTAGTTTCTCCCTGACATTCAGAAATGCCAGATCCATATCCGTTCCCCATTTGAAAGTGAGGAAAATGAGACTTTGTCCCTGTCTGGAAAGACTTCGGGTTTCCTGAACTCCACGAACGGAGCCAAGCGTCCCTTCCAGCCGCTCATTGATTCGATATTCAACGTCAGCAGCGGGAGCACCTTTATATTCGGTACTGATTAACAGCGTGGGTGGGTTCACATTCGGAAGCAGCTCAATAGAAAGTCGTGACAGCGTAATCCCACCAAAAATGAGCACCGCTAAAACAAGAATAATAGAAGCTATTGGCTTTCGTAAGAGCAAACGAGATGATTAATTTATAGGCACTTAGGAGTATAGTATAAATTAATTGTATTTGAAAGCTTTTGAAAGAATTCCTAGTAGATTACATCTCATTCCAAACGCACCCTTCGGAACACTGTTATGAGGCCTTGTCTCTTTTGCATTCTCATTTGATACTAATAGCTATACTTTCTGAATACGGGCTTTTCCAGATCCCCTACTTTTTCTATAGTCAATATAGATCTCTCCTCTTCATATACATTGATTTTGTCAGGCACATCTATAGTTCGAAATGATTTAATATAAGAACCATCTTTGGAAGCATATACATCAATAAATGAAAAATCATTATCGCCATTGCTATATGGTATAACAAAAATGGATCCCTTTTTTACGTCAAAGTCTCTGGAAGAAAAGATTGCAGCAGGGCTTAAGCTGGTAGATCGACTATCATTGCTAATTACGGTAATATAATTAACCGATGTATCATAATTATCTAATGTAGATCTTGAATATATCTGTTCTCCATTTAGGTACTTTTTTATAAAAGGTTCGTAAGCTCCTAAATAATAAACAGTGTCTTTAACACTCTTAATATTTCCTTCTGTGCCAAAAGGATGTAAATCTTTTAAGTTTTCTTTAGCATAAGTATAATTTTTATCACCTAAGATTGTAATATTTTCTAGAAACCCATCTTTTAGATCATCAAAAAAAACTTCGTTCATTATATGCATAGAATTATCAGATGACAAACTTAGTCTATGTGGAATTTTTTCCTTTGTTTTAAATTCACGAATCAGATTACCATCATGATCAAATTGTAATATTTTTAATAGTTTATTATCCGCAACTACGATCATATCTTCGTTAGCATCAAAAGCCATGATATACTCAACCTCTTTAGGGCCTCTTCCTTCTTTTATTCTAAAAGACTTATTCAAATTCAGCGTAGTTTTATCCAAAAAAACTAATTCCGAACTTTCTTTTTTAGCAAGTAGGAAACTTGAATCAAGTTCAACGATGTTTTTATAGTTAAAAATATCTACATCATCTAAGTCTTTTTCGAATTCGAGATTAAGCTCACCAGACACCAAATTCCTTTGTTCCATATGTTGAACTTTAGTATCTAAAAAATGAGACTGTTCTTTCCTACTTTGACAAGAAATAAATTGTCCTAAAACGAGAAGTACTAAAAAGGCTTTTTTCATCTAAGTTTTTAAATTTGAAAAGGACACTTTATTGTGCCCTTTTATCTCTTCCAAACAAAATAAGTACAAGGGTAATATTGACGCTTATTTTGAAATCTATATTTTGTATGTCCTCCCTATTGTATTTACTTCAATTAAAATTAATTTAATCTTATATGCAAGTCATAGTTATACTTAGCTGATAGAGTTATGTTGTGTCCAAGCATATTTCTCTTAAATCTATGCTCACTTTCTCTTTCTTCTTACCCTCGTTCCGTACCTCCGGTGCGGAATGCCCCCGGAAGCTCTGCTTCCATTAGTAAAAAAGCTATTTCATGTGTATAGCGCCGATCCTGAAGGCTCTACTAGTTTAAAACCTACGTTACTAAATTATTATTGGAAAACAAGTAGGTCCACAGTCCGTTTGGTTGTGTTGATTATAATGCGGAAAATTATTCGTTCATTAGAATCTGATATTGGACCACTTCCTTTTCAAATGTTTTTGGATTTTCTTCAATAGTGTACAGCTTATTATTCCTAACGGTTTGAATTGGTTGATTTCTTGGCCATTCAAATTTATGTATTAGTTCCCCTGAGTTATCTAAAATCCACCATTCATATACTTCATCATTATCAACAATAGTTGAAACCCAAATACGATTTTCGTCATCAATAAACATATGATCTATCGCCGGCCAGATTTCAGGAAGGTTTTCTGCCTGCTCTATCATTTTTAAAGCTACTCCATCACCCAGATTGTATCCGTAATCCGTTTCCTTGTACCGATCTAAAACTTTACTCTTACTAAATATTCTATTCTCGAATTTATGTTCAATAGACCTTAAATAACCTCCGTTTGAATCATAAATATCGATCTTAAATTCTTTCGATTTCAATGCATATAAATATTCATCTTCTGAAATATCAAGAATTGTTTTTCCAAAAAAAGGAAAAGAATGTATAGCTATATATGGATACTCATCCTTCACTAAATAAGTTAAATTAGTGCGATCTTTCTGTTTGAAAATCGGCCCGGAAACAATTTTACCGAAAATATCCTGTACATAATACTTAATGTAACTTGTGCTGTCTTTATACTGATGTGGCGTTTTGTGGTAAGACACTAAAAAAGTCCCATCTTTTTGAGGAATCACTCTTTTGGGATAATGTCCTTTTAATTCTTCGTAATCGCCTCTGTTTTCAGCCAGGAGCTTTAGTGTATAATCGAATGAGAAATCCTGTAATGAAAAAACATGAGCTCTATGCGGAAAAAAGGTTTGGGTGTCTGTAATGAATAGTTTGTCTTGATGAATTTCTATTGAGGTATTAAAAGTAATAGCAGAAAATTCTCCCGGACCTTTACCTTCCCTGCCCATTGATTGGATATATGTACCATCAGGACTAAAAATGTGGATCGTTGTTTGAGTTCCGTCAGCGATAAAGACTTGTCCTTTAGCATCAACTGACAACGCAGTGACATCTCCTACAATTATTTCGTTGTTGGTCCCAAACTCAACTTGTTTTTGAAATTGTACGTCTGAATATTCGTTACCCTTTTTGGGTAAACCTGTTAGCAAAAGACTTACTAGAAAGGATGTAATTATTAATCTCATACTATACAGTATATCATTCTATGGATTAGAAGCAAATATCAATTAATAATAAACTTGACAATACGACTCTAGTTCGGAATGTGGTTTTGAGGCTCTGCCTTATCTTTTCAAGGTTTTTACTACATTCCAGAATTGAAATTAAGAAAGTTTGATTGGAGTCCTCATAATCATAAGTTTATCCAGAACAAATAATTATAATTATGTATGAAAACTCTTTCACCATCCGATCCAATTACCTTATTATAAATTCCGAAATACTTTTGATCAATTGATTCAGATGTAGGGTTGAATACCAATCTTTTAACAGGTTCATACATATCTGATTTATTCTTAGACAAAACTAACAACTCATTTCTTAGCCCTATAAATATATCCCCATTATCTACGACTTTAATATTTGTAATCGGGTTTCTCCCAAAATAACTTTTCCCCATTACTTCTTTCTCTATTTTCAATTGCCATGTATTGAGTGTATCAAAACTCGATTTAGAAAAAACAATCGTCTGCTTCGGTTCGAATTGATCATCAAATATAAATATCCAAGGAATAGCTGAATAAGCAGTAACTAAAACATTGTTATCATTAAATGAAAAATGTGTTCCATTAAGTGATCTTGGTTGATAACCTAATGGAACCAACCTTGGCATTAAAGTAGCTTTGTTTATATTAAAATCATCAATTTCCTTAACTATTATTAAGTCTCTAGCCCCATTGTATAGGGAGTTTTCTGATACAAAAAAGCTATCATTCACATAAAACTCATTTGAGTATATCTCTGTTTCAGTTCTAAAGAAATTAAGCTGCTGATCGTAAATATTTATCCTACGGTTTCCGCTATCCGACACATAGATATATTCCGAGTTTTCGTCTATGTGTCTTACATTGTTTACTTCTCCGGGACCTCTCCCTTCGTTTGCAAATGGTTTTGCTTCTTTCCCTTCAGTACTATAATTATATAGCCTTTTAGTACCCAAATCATAAAATACAAACCCATTAGTTACTTTAATGACAGAACCTAGTGTGGTAAGACTGTCAACTTCTTCGTCTAAATAGAACAGTATATTTTTAGCATCAATATTAATCTCAGTAATTGGTATATCATCTATGTTCACACTAGATACATTTACTTCATTAATAAAGGGCTCTAATTGTTTAAATGGCACCTCAATATCGTTATTGTTTGAAGTACAATTCATTAAGTATAAAACCAATACTATGTAATAGAATTTCATATAGAAGAGTTTATAGGTAAGAGAGAGAACCCGCACTAAGTTAATAAATAAATTTATAGACATTGTCCTCGTCCCGTACCTCCGGTGCGGAATGCCCCCGGAAGCTTTGCTTCCATTAGTAATAACTATTTCATGTGTATAACGCCGAGCTTGAAGGCTCTACTAGTTTAAATTCCTCAGTTACAGTTGGATCGTTCAAGCTTGTTAAGGAGTTTTTTGATCTAGTTAATGGAATCTAGGCTTCACAAAGATCCTGAAACAAGTTCAGGATGACCCTTCTTTTTATTGAGATTGAACAATCCCAATCAAACGATTTTCCTCGTTCCGAACGTCCCGTTCGGAATGCGGTTTTGAGGCTCTGCCTCATCTTTTTACCGCTTTTGCTACATTTCTGGAGCTGAGCTCCAACCGTTAGTTCCGCAGCGGAGCTACGGAACTAGGAAAATGGGCCTTACCAGATTACGCTGATGCAATCAGCGTAAAAGAAAATCAGCGCAATCAGTGATCTATATTTGTTTTCGAAGTCTTGCCACGGGCTCATTCAATTGCTCCCGATATTTGCTTACCGTTCTGCGGGCAACTTTATATCCCTTTTCATTGAGCTGATTTGCAAGATCCTGATCACTCATCGGACTTCGTTTATCTTCTTCATCAATAATAGTTTGAAGAATATTTTTAACCTCTCTGTTGGAAACCTCTTCCCCACTGTCCGTTTCCATTCCTTCATTAAAGAAATACTTTAGTTCATGCACTCCGAAATTGGTTTGCACATATTTCCCGTTTACTACTCTTGAGATCGTGGAGATATCCATCCCGATCCGCTCTGCAATATCTTTCAGGATCATAGGCTTCAGACTGTCGCCGTACTTGAAGAAATCTTCCTGAAGAGCAACCATGGTCTTCATCACATTCATCAACGTATTTTGTCGCTGTTTGATGGATTCAATGAACCAGTTAGCCGAATCGATCTTTCCTTTTATAAAATTCTGTGTTTGCTGATCCGGCTTCTCTCTTTTTTCTTTGATATCATTCCACATCTCTTTGTAGTCAGGGGAAATCCTAAGCGAGGGTGAATTTCTTTGATTCAGATTTATGAGGAATTCTCCTTTATCCAGATTCGATTCATCCGTATTTCTCCAGTACACTTCAAAATCGGGTTCAATGTAATTCTGGGATTCTTCCATTCCGGTTGATACTGCTCCGGGACGTGGATCCATTCCCTTGATCACATCAAAAGCGTCTTTTAGTTCTTCTTCTGATACATTGAATTTCTGAAGCAGTTTATTGAAGTGTTTCTTCTCAAAGGCTTGCCACGCATCTTTAACAATGTCGATAGCCAGCTCTCTTCCATCCAGTTCATTGGAGGATTGCTCTATCTGTACCAACAAACAATCCTGTAAACTCATAGATGCTATTCCGATGGGATCAAGCAACTGGATTTGCTTTCGGATTCGGTCTACATCTTCCACTTCCACATACACGCTGTGATTAAAAGCAATGTTGTCTGCCACAGCTTCAAGTTCTCGCCTGAAATAGCCGTCTTCGTCCAGCGATCCAAGGATCTGATCGGCTATCAATTCTTCTTCCTCGGTCAGATCTAGCAAACTCACCTGTTCTTCCAGTTCTTCCAAAAAGGATGCATGATAAGGATCGGGAAGATCCTGCCACTCCTGCATATCCGGATGTGTGGGAGTGGAATATGATTCTCCCTCAAATTCAGTATTGGTATCAAAATCATCCCAATCTACTTCGTGTTCTTCAAGCGTTTCCAGTCCGTCTTCTTTTTCCTGAGAAATCGGTTTTTCATCTTCAATTTCCACTCTCTCCTGACGAATTTCCCCCGGTTCCGCTTCTTCCAAAATGGGATTCAGTTCCAGCTCTTCTTTGATCCGTTGCTCCAGAGCTATAGTCGGTAACTGAAGCAACTTGATGAACTGTAATTGCTGTGGCGACAGTTTTTGCTGCTGCCCCAGTTGCTGCTTTTGGCTAATATTTTGTTGATTCCGAAGCATGCCTAGTCTACTTCCTGTTCTCGTATATAGTTACAAGCAGCTTTAAATTCGTCGTACCAATCTTCACCATAACGCCTGGTGAGTGGTTTTTCAAGAAAATCGGATAAATAAATTCCTTCTTTGCTTCCCTTGTCACATGCAGCCGAACACAAACTGTCTACATACTCGAAATTGGCGTAATCAAAGTCGGATATCTTCTTTAACCGTACCGGAAACAAGTGGCAACTCAATGGCTTTTCCCAGTCAATGCGTCCGTCAAAATAAGCTTGTTGGATGGAGCAATAAGACACATCGTCCTCACCGTATTTCACGAAAATGCATTCAGCTTCATTTACACAAGCGATCTCATATCCGGCTTTTTCACTTCCGATGACCACTCCATCTCGTTCGGCGACTTCTACCGCTTCCGGTCTCAGTTCATCTTTTAATAACCGATAGGCTTTATGTAATACAGGAATTTCGTCTTTTACAACAGGAGCTCCGGCATCTCCCACTACACAACATGCTCCTTTGCATCGCGGCAGATCGCATGCGAATTTCGTGGTTGCAATCTCTTCTGTAAGAATGGTGTCTTTGACTTTGAACATATCCAAAGATACAAATAGTGGATGGAATTTCTGTTGTTATTCATTAATGATTTTACCCTCACAAAACGCAGAGATAAATCCCATTCATTGCACCAATCGGACCAAAGTCCTCTCTGGTTAACTCGATGATCTTGAAACAATCAACAAATTCCATCAGGTTCACTAGCCAGGGATTCATCCCGCAGCTTTAAGAAACTATTCTAGTCTAAACTCCAACTTCCCTCCAATCGGACTGAAGTCCTCTCTGGTTAACTCGGTGACATTGAAACAATCAACAAATTCTATCAGGTTCACTAGCAAGGGATTTATCCCGCAGCTTTAAGAAACTATTCTTGTCTAAATCNNCATCTGGTTCACTAGCCAGGGATTTATCCCGCAGCTTTAAGAAAACGCATGCTCATTTTTTCTTCGTGAATCCCCGAAGCATACAACTAAGAATCTCGATAAAATTTATTTATGTAAAATATTACTGATTTCTTTTAAGTTAATGATCAAACTCAACCAAGTCTTCAGCTATGCTTTCATTGATTCTCCTATTGTTTACTATTTCGCCTTTTCAGCAAACCACATCAGATAGTGTGATCGTAAAATCAGAAATTGAAAATGTCACAGTTTTCAGGTCTCAGGCTCAAATTGAACGGGTTTCTGATGTTCAATTATCTCCCGGAAAAAATGTTGTAGTATTTACTGAATTGTCCGAATCAATGATTCCAAACAGTATTCAACTGAAAGGAAAAGATGCTTTTACTTTGCTCTCGATCACCCATCGTAATAATTTTATTGAGGAGACATCCAATAGTAAACTTGTTAATCAATTAACCTCACAAAGAGATAGTCTTCAGCGTTTGATTACATCAAAAAGAGCCCGAATAAATGTTATAAACAGCAATGTTTCTTTATTGAATTCAACCAATAACATTGCAAATAATCATAAACTATCGGCTTCAGAACTAGACGCTCTTCTGGATCTTAACTCAAAGCGATTATTGGAATTTGAAGAACAAAAGATCCTGCTTAATAATGAGATCAGTAACATTAATGATCGGGTTAGATTACTCAATAACCGAATACGGGAACAAGGCGGGAGTATCAGAAACAGGTTTAAAGAAGTAGTTGCTGAGATCGAAGTGGAATCCGCAAAAGAAATCGAATTTTCGCTTCAGTATTTGGTTTACAATTCCGGCTGGAATCCAAGCTACGATATTCGCTCGGAGAACATAAATGAACCTTTGGAATTCACTTATAAAGCCAACATTTATCAAAATACAGGATATGATTGGAATGATGTTCAATTTACCATCAACTCCGGCGATCCTTCTCAAAACGTGCAGAAACCGGAACTAGCTCCCAATTATGTAGGGTTTTACAATACCAGACAAAAGCCAAACAGAAGTTCCGGCGGAAACTCGGTAGCAACATTTAAACGCTCTGAAGATAATGGTCTGATTGAAGGAATAGTGATGGATCAAACTACAGGTGAGCCGTTACCCGGAGCAGTTGTGTTTATACCTGAACTCCAAAAAGGAATGAGTACCACTGTAGACGGTCTTTTTGAAATAGATAATGTTCCAAATGGCACCTATACGTTAAGGATCAATTATATTGGATATAAATCTTTGAATAAGAGATTCTCGGTAAATAATTCCGGACTAAACGTGTTTGCTTTATTAGCAGAAGATATTGTTGGTTTGGATGAAGTAGTTGTTACCGGCATTTCTGATCAATTACGTGGAAGAGTTTCCGGAGTTGCCATAGAGAATGAACAATTTGAAAGCTCAGCTCCAATTCAAAACCAAGAGATATCTAACCAAACTTCTTTCAGTTATAAAATAGAGCGTCCGTATTCGGTCCCTTCAGATGGCAAGGAACATACACTAGAGATCAAGAAAGAAACACCGCAAACTGACTACCTCTATGCATCGGTTCCGAAGTTGTCTTCCAATGCTTATCTGATAGGAAATTTAACGGATTGGGATGACCTGAACCTGATCGAGGGCGACGCAAATGTATATTTTGAAAACAGCTTTGTGGGTAGCACTTACTTAGATCCCTCTTCTCTTCTGGATACTTTGGAAATATCTCTCGGTAAAGATGAGCGCATTGTTATCGAAAGAAAAAAACTCAAAGACTTTGAAGAACGTCGCTTTTTCGGAAGTAAAACAAGAGAAAGTTTATCGTTTGAGATCAGCATCAGAAATACAAAATCTGAACCCATTGAAATCATAGTTGAAGATCAGATACCCGTTTCCACTGATGAAAGCATAAAGGTATCTCCTAAACAACTTTCCGGCGGAGAACTGGATGAACAAACCGGAATTATAAACTGGAAATTGAATCTGACACCGAATGAAACACGAAAAATAAAACTGAATTATCAAATTGAATATCCAAAAGGGAAAAGGATAAATCATTAATCTCAGGGAACTTCCTTGAAAATTAAAGGTACTAAAAGCTCACTAAAATAATATTAAATGGAGCTTTTATGCCTGAAAATAATCAAGAAGATGTACGTACTGACAGAGACTATTCTGTTCTGTGGAAAATGGGTACAATATTTGTAATTACACTCATTCTGCTGATACCCGCTTCACTGATCAAAGGGTTGGTTAATGAACGACAAAACACTAAATCAGAAGCAGTGGCTGAAGTCGGTGATAAATGGGGAACTGATCAAATAATTACCGGCCCTATACTGAGTATTCCCTACAAAACAAATCATTCAAATAGCTTTACCAATTACTTACACGTTCTTCCTGAAAGCTTGAATGTTAATGGAAAAATTATTCCCGAGACACTTAATAGGGGGATCTTTGAAGTTGCTGTTTACGATTCACAGTCGACTCTAACCGGACAGTTTCAGTTACCTGATCTTAAAAAACTGGAGATACAACCAGAAAACCTGATACTTGATCAGGCGAGGCTTAACCTTGGTATTTCTGATATGAAAGGTATTCAAGACGATGTAAAAGTGAAGTGGAACAATGCCGATATTTCTTTTGAACCCGGAATTAGCCACCTACATAAAGATGTTCTGAAAACCGGGATTTCAGCACCAATTGAGCTTTCACTTTCCCCCGTCGAACAAAACCTGAACAGCACTAATTTTCAAATTCAACTAAATATCAAAGGCAGCGAGAGCATCGCATTTGTACCTGTAGGAAAAGAAACGAACGTTCGTTTACTCTCTTCATGGAACTCTCCAAGTTTTAATGGCGATTTTGTTCCAAAAGAAAGAACCATAACGGAATCAGGGTTTAACGCGTCTTGGGTTGTAACTCATCTCAACAGAAACTTTCCTCAGTACTGGCAAAATTCCAGACCTGATCTGAACTCCGCTGCTTTTGGAGTTGATCTTTTTATTCCTGTGGATAATTATCAGAAATCTGAGCGCAGTATTAAATATGCTATTTTATTTATTGGATTAACATTTCTGGTCTTCTTTTTTATTGAAGTAAGAAATAAGCGCCCTGTCCATCCTGTTCAGTATTCCCTTATTGGGATTGCACTATGCTTCTTCTATTTATTACTCTTATCTGTTTCTGAACATCTGTCTTTCAATCTTTCCTATCTGATTGCCGGATCTTCAACCATAATTTTGGTTACCGGATTCACAAAATCAATACTAAAAAATACAAACCTTACCCTGATGATGGGCAGTATTCTGTCAACTCTTTACCTGTTTATCTTTATGCTTATACAGCTTGAAGAATATGCTTTGTTAACCGGAAGTGTAGGACTGTTTCTAATACTTGGGTTGATCATGTTCTTTTCGAGGAAAATCGACTGGTATAGATTAAATAATACAATGAAAATCTAAGTTCTAATTAGCAACTCCCCTCTTAATATTTTATCTTTAGGGATTCTACAAGCTGGCAAAAAACCAGCTTGTTTTATTTGACGCATTTATGCAACTAAAGGTGATTGGATCACCTTTTTTTATAAGCACCTAACTTGAATATTTAAATCCTGAGCATCTTGGAACCCGAATTATCAGCACGATCAGTCAGCGTAGAAATCTTAATTGAATTCGACCGTGAAAAAAACCTGGACTATTCACTTGCAAACGAGCTGGACACTCGTGAAAAAGCTCAGGTAAGAGAATACGTACAGAATATACTCCGAAAAAGAAGTTACCTAGATTTTATCATCGATCATTTCTCTTCAATCGGAATTGAAGAAATGAAGCCGGAACTTAAGAACATTCTTCGTCTTTCTATTTATGATATGCTGTTTATGGACAGCACTCCTGATTATGCCGCTATCAATGAAGCCGTTGAAATAGCTAAATTTATGCTCGGTTCTAAAACCGGCGACCTCGTAAATGCTATTCTCCGTAACATGCAACGTGAGGAAGGCGCTCTGCCAAAACCGGCTTTCAAAGACAGAACCAAATTAGTAGCTACTACTTTCTCTCATCCGGAGTGGCTGGTAGCCAGATGGAATAAACGTTTTGGAGAAAGAGAAGCGTTTCAGTTGTATCAGGCAAACAACAGCCGACCAAATTATTATGTTCGTGTAAATACGATCCGTACCAAGCCGGAAAATTTTGAGCTGCGTATGGAAAAAATGGGCATCGACTTTGAAGCAAGTGACTGGTTACCAAATTTCTATAAAGTAGATTCTGTTCAGCCGTTCATTGAAAAAGGCTTGTTTTCAAAAGGATTGTGCCACGTGCAGGATCTTGCAGCAGGATTTGCTCCGTTTATCTTAGATCCTCAGCCTGATGAGAAAATTTATGATCTCTGTGCTGCTCCCGGTACAAAATCAATTATGATCGCTGATCTGACTGAAGCTAAAAGTGATATCCTTTCTGTGGATATTTCAGCTGAAAGACTGGAGCTACTTGCAGAAAATGCGCTGAACTTTGGTGCTGAAAATATTAAAATTCGTCGCGGTGATATTCTGGAATTATCACTTCCTCTTGCGGATGCCGTTCTTTTAGACGCTCCTTGTACTGGAACCGGAGTATTGAGTAAACGTGCTGACCTTCGTTGGAGAAGAGACGAGCAAGGCCTTAAAAATGCAGTGGAACTTCAGGAGAAATTACTGGAAGAAGCAGCAAATATGGTAAAACTTGGCGGACGTTTAGTATACAGCACCTGTTCATTGGAGCCGGAAGAGAACATGGAGCAGATCCATAAGCTTCTGGAAAAAATGGACGATAACTTTGAGCTGCAACCGCTTGAGGATTTTGTTCCTGAAGAAATTCTTATTGAAGACGGTAAAGCGTATCAAACTTATCCTCACAAACACGGATGTGACGGACATTTTGGTGTATTATTGAAAAGAGTAAAGTAAGAAGAAGTGACAGAGTGATTTAGTTGCAAAGTAACAATGCACTCTGTCACTTTGATACTTAATAACTATGTCACCTAATTTTATAAAAGAGAAATTCCTTAATTAGTAGCTGAAGTGAGCGATTCAACGAACACAAAAAAAGAAATTCCCGCACAGTACGATCCTTCGCAAGTTGAAGACAAATGGTATCAGTATTGGATGGACAATAATTACTTCCATTCCACACCTGACGAAAGAGAACCATTTACAGTCGTAATTCCTCCTCCAAATGTAACCGGTGTTCTACACATGGGGCACATGTTGAACAATACCATTCAGGATGTATTGGTTCGTAAAGCCAGAATGCAAGGTTACAACGCCTGTTGGGTTCCCGGAACAGATCATGCTTCTATTGCCACTGAAGCAAAAGTAGTACGAAAGCTCCGTGAAAAAGGTGTTACCAAAAAAGATCTTACCCGTGACGAGTTCATGGAACATGCCTGGGAATGGACGCACGAACATGGCGGCATCATCCTTGAGCAACTTAAGAAATTAGGCGCCAGTTGTGATTGGGATCGCACCACTTTCACCATGGATGAGAAGTATTCTGAAAGTGTGATTGATACTTTTATCGATCTTTTTAACAAAGGAAAGATCTACCGTGGTGCCAGAATGATCAACTGGGATCCGGCTGCGAAAACAGCGCTCAGTGATGAAGAAGTAATTCATAAGGAAGTTAATTCCAAGCTGTATCACGTTCGCTACAAGATCGTTGACTCCGATGAATATGTAACTATTGCCACTACTCGTCCTGAAACTATTCTGGGCGATACTGCGGTTTGTATCAATCCTGATGATGAACGCTACACTCATCTTCACGGTAAAAAAGCGATCGTTCCGTTGGTAAATCGTGAAATTCCTATTATTCTGGATGACTACGTGGATATGGAATTCGGAACAGGTTGCCTGAAAGTAACTCCTGCTCACGATTTGAATGATTATGATCTGGGACAGCGACATAATCTGGAAACCATCAACATGATGAATGCCGATGGGACTGTCAGCGAAGAAGGCGAACTCTATATTGGAATGGACCGGTTTGATGTTCGTAAGCAGATCTCGAAAGATCTGGATGAAGCGGGCAATCTTGTTGAAGTAGAAGATTACAAGAACAAAGTTGGTTATTCTGAAAGAACGGACGCAGTTATTGAACCACGTCTTTCTCTTCAATGGTGGGTTGCAATGAAAGAGTTAAGCGAACCCGCTCTTGAAAATGTAATGAACGATAACATTCAGTTTCATCCGGAGAAATTCAAGAACACCTATCGTCATTGGATGGAAAACGTTCGTGACTGGTGTATTTCTCGTCAGCTTTGGTGGGGACACAGAATTCCTGCTTATTATTACGGCGAAGGTGATGATGACTTTGTTGTTGCTAAAACTTTGAAAGAAGCAGTAAAAGCTGCTAAAGAAAAATCCGGAAACAAAAAGCTTACAGCTGGTGACCTGAAACAGGAAGAAGATGTACTCGATACTTGGTTTTCATCATGGTTATGGCCTATTTCTGTGTTTGACGGATTCTATAAAAAAGATGAAGTAGATTACTACTACCCTACCAATGATCTGGTTACGGCTCCGGAGATCATGTTCTTCTGGGTAGCCAGAATGATCATTGCCGGATATGAATATCGCGGTGAATTACCATTCAAAAATGTGTATTACACCGGAATAGTTAGAGACAAACAAGGTCGCAAGATGAGCAAGAGTTTAGGAAACTCTCCTGATCCTTTAGAGCTTATCTCACAATATGGAGCGGATGGAATTCGGATGGGAATGTTATTTGCAACTCCTGCAGGAAACGACCTCCCCTTTGATTCGAAACTTTGTGAACAGGGAAGTAAATTCAGTAATAAGATCTGGAATGCATTCCGCTTTTTATCCATGAATATGGAAGAAGATGTGGAATACAATCCTACTACTGAAATAGATTCCGAAAATCTGGTTGACCGCTGGATGATGTCTCGAATCCATCAAACCATCAAAGAAGTTGAAGAGGATTTTCAGAACTATAAACTGAATGATGCTCTCAAGAAAGTATATTCATTGATCTGGGATGATTTCTGCGATTGGTACATCGAACTTGCTAAACCTGCGAATTACGGTGATAAGTTTGATAACGAACGACTCAATGTTGCATTAGGGATGTTTGAGCAATTGATGAAGCTACTCCATCCTTTTATGCCGTTTATCAGTGAAGAGATCTGGCAGCATATTGACGAAAGATCATCAGAAGAAGCATTGTGTATTTCAGATTGGCCTGAGTTCGATGACAGCAAGATCAATACTGAAGATGTAACTCTGTTCGAAAGTATGCAGGGAATGATTTCTGCGTTGAGAAATATCCGTTCAGAAATGGGTGTTTCACCTAAAAAAGACATTGAAGTACTTATTAAGACATCCAATGCTCAAAAAATTGAAGAAAACGAATGGATCCTCAGAAAGCTACAAGTTTTAAAGTCCTTGTTTATAGCTACTGATCTTAAAAAACCAAAAGCTTGTGCTTCTGCTCTTGTTGGAAATGATGAGATCTACGTTCAGATGTTTGATCTGGTTGATGTAGATAAAGAGATCGAAAGGATCCAAAAAGAAATACAACGAGTTGAAGGTTTCTTGAAAGGTGTAAACGGAAAGCTTAACAATTCGAATTTTGTAGACAACGCACCTGAAGCGGTTGTTCAAAATGAACGTAACAAAAAACGAGATGGTGAAGCCAATCTCGAAAAGCTTAAAGAACAGCTGAAAGATTTTCAGTAATTTAGCTCAGAACTATAAAATATAAATTCGGAGTGTTTTTCTGTTTATGAAAAACCTGTTGATCTTTTTACTAGCACTTTTAATTCTAAATGGTTGTTCATCTTCCGGAGATGATAGCTGTGCGGGTGAAATTATTGAGCTTGCACCACTTCCTGATATAGAACTTGTATTAGAGGAAAGCATTGATATAGATTTCTCCGAATATTTCGGTCAATCTGAAGATAAAATACTTAGCTTTAGAGCTTCCGAATCAAGTGGTTTCGTTGCTCTTAAGATTACTGATATTTCAGCAAATATCATTCGATTTAAAGCAATAAGAGACCTTAATACATCTGCTAATGTCATCATTTCTGATGGTTGCAATCAGAAAACAGATTCTTTTTTAATTGAGATAAGCTCAGAATAATTTTAGCTCGTTGAAAACTTTTACCCTACAATCTGAAGAACCTCAAGGAAAACCTGATTTCCTGAAAGGTCTTAACAAACAACAGAGAAAAGCTGTTACTCATACTAATGGACCGCTGTTAATTATAGCAGGTGCCGGTAGTGGTAAAACCCGGGTATTAACCTTTCGGATAGCTTACCTCCTTCAGCAATTTAAAGCTGCACCTAATGAAATTTTAGCTCTTACATTCACAAATAAAGCAGCTCGTGAAATGAAAGACAGGATCAAAGGATTGATCGGCGACAAAGCTTCCAAGCTCTGGATGGGTACCTTTCACTCTATTTTTTCAAAGATATTAAGGTTTGAGGCAGACAGGTTAGGCTATGGTAAAGACTTCACTATTTATGACACCAGTGATTCTGAAACAGTTATTAAACAGATCCTTCAGGAACTGAATTTTAATCCCAAGGAGATCAAGCCGAAAACTATCCGTAATAAGATCAGTGATGCAAAGAATCAACTTATCGATGCTGATACTTATCAAAACAAGTTTGTCGGCAGTACACTGGATGACATTACAGCACGAGTCTACAAGATCTACATCACGCGTTTAAAAGAAAGTAATGCCATGGATTTTGATGATCTGTTGATAAAGCCTATTCAACTGTTTGAAGAGTTTCCTGAAGTGCTGGAAGTGTATCAGAATCGCTTCAAATATATTATGATAGATGAGTATCAGGATACCAATCATGCTCAGTATAAGGTCACCAAAATGCTGGCTAAGAAGTACGGAAATATTTGCGTGGTTGGTGATGATGCACAAAGTATTTACTCGTTCCGTGGTGCTGATATTTCAAATATCCTGAATTTTCAGGAGGATTATGAGGATGCTGAAAGAGTTCCATTGGAACAAAACTATCGTTCCACAAAATCTATTCTTCAGTGTGCCGATTCTATCATCAAAAAGAACTCAAAGCAACTGGATAAAACTCTCTGGACCGAACAGGATTACGGCGATCCGGTTATTCTTTTGGATAACTATGATGAACGCGATGAAGCAAACAGAGTTGCCAGTTACATTCATGAGCTGAAAATAAGGCACGGATACAATAACAATGATTTTGCTATTCTTTATCGCACAAATTATCAATCCCGTGTTTTTGAAGAAGCACTGAGAAGACGTGATCTTGCTTATCAATTGGTTGGAGGTCTCTCCTTCTATCAACGTAAAGAGATCAAGGACGTACTTGCCTATCTGACTTTGTTGGTAAATCCAAACGATGAAACTAATCTCATCCGGATCATCAATGAGCCCTCAAGGGGAATTGGGAACAAATCAATTCAAGACCTTAGAAAAAAAGCACGCTCTGAAGGACGTTCTGTCTGGACCATTCTTCAGGATGTTGAAAACACAGATGTTTATAAACCGGCTAAAGTGCGCATTCGCGAATTTGTGGATATGATCAACCGGTTGCGTTCAGAAATGGAAAACGGTTTAAGTTTAACCGAATCGACCCGTGCAGTTCTGGAACAGTCGGGCTATGTAAAAGCTTTGGTTGAAGAAAATTCTCAACAATCTATGATGAGAAGAGATAACATCCTGGAATTCCAGAATGCGATCGCATATTATGAAAAAGGAAACTCTAATCCTTCTCTGAGTGCGTTTTTGCAGGAAATCAGCTTGATCACTGATGCTGATAAATTTGATGAGAATAAACCAGCCATTACACTTATGACTGTTCACGGTTCCAAAGGTCTGGAATTCCCTACTGTATTTGTAGTTGGGCTGGAAGAAAACCTCTTCCCTGTTGGAGCACGTGTTGGATTTGAAGTTGATATAGAAGAAGAACGTCGGTTGTTTTATGTTGCCATAACAAGAGCTGAAGAACGTTTATATTTCAGCCATGCCAGAAACAGGTATAAATTCGGAGAAGAACAACGACAGATTCGCTCCCGTTTTATCGATGAAGTTGATTCGGGAGTAGTTCGAACTGAAACCGGAGCAACTATCACTCAAAAAGCAGACCGATTTTCTTTGGATGAGTCTTCTTCATCCAATAAATCTACAGGTGCAACTTCTATAGAATATGATTGGGAAACACCCGTTAGTGGCAAGACTTACAAATCTGCCAGCGGAAATACTATTGAGTATGATCTGCAGGATGGAGACGATCCGTTTCAGGTTGGAGCTGTTGTTGAGCATGCAAAATTCGGCCCGGGAAAGATCATAAGCAGAACCGGATTAGGAATGGATACAAAAGTTGTTGTATTTTTCAAGTCAAGAGGACAAAAGAAGTTGATGCTGAAAGCAGCACCTCTTCAGGTAATAGGTTAGTAAAAGGACGGCTTTTAATACTATGTGGAAGGTTTTAACAACCATTTTTATGGGCTTTATGTGTGCAATTAATATTTTTGCGCAACCCGTTGTTACACCAAAGAATTTGGCTCTTGGTGGTGGTGGGACTACTTATATTACCGACTTCCATGCCAACTTCTATAACCCCGCAAACCTGTTAATTAATGACAGAACAAAAAAGGTGGATATTGGTTTTCTTTCAGGAACTTCTACTTTTAACGGGGTTTTGAACTTTGAGAATCCGTTAGATCAAAAAGATAATTATCTGAAGTATTTTAATAAATTCTCTTCCGGCGACTTTGATCTTACTCAGGCAAACAAAGATCTTATCATTGATACCCATTATAAAAGAGAAAGATTAAACTCTGTACATCAATCTCGATTTGATGCAACTACTTTTGGAGTTAACTGGATAAGTAATAACCGAGCTTATTCTATTGCTACCAGAACCAGAGTTGGTTCAACATTTGAAGCCGGACGAAACTGGTATACTGATCAATTGGTAGTAGAAAACAATGTCTCAATGTCTAATCAAGATCTCGTTCACCGATATCAGGTTCTGCACGAATTTTCTTTTGGTTATTCTGAGTCTGTTGGTCTAATCAATGGATTAAGCTCTCGTTTAGATAATTTCTTAATCGGATTTGCTCCAAAATTCATCCTTGCGGGACCTTATCAAAATACAGAATGGAGAAACGAGTATTCCCGAGAAAGTGGATCGACTGATATTAACAGATCTCAAGTTTTCAATCATCAGTCAGCCGGTAACTTAACTGAAGCCACGCAATCCTATATGAATGGGGTATTAGCAAATCAAGCAGTTAATCAGTCTCTGGAACCTTTTCAAGATGAACTTACCAATATTCATGGCTACGGAGCCGGCGTAGATGTCGGTTTTACTTACCTGTTAACTTTTGGAAGTGATCTATCCACTCTAAATAACAACCAACAGCCAATAAAGCGATCTGTCCGACTTTCATTCTCGATAAACGATATTGGCTTTGTACATTATTCAGACAAAACGCTACATCTTGAAGAAACCACGAATAATGGTACAACTGCTTCCTTTCCTTCCGAAGCTGATGAATACTTTGCAGGCGCTCCCGGACAATATCTGAGTTTTGTAGAACAACACGGTGATGGAGATCCCTTTGCAGATAATTCATCGAATTTTGAGACGGGTTCTTTTTCAACATTGTTGCCTACTTCATTCAATGGAGGAATTTTAATCGAACTAAACCGGATCAAGATCATGGGAGACATGAGTATCGGTATATCCAATAATGCTTTTAATTCTACCCGACTGGTTACGTCTTTAGGCGCAGAGCTCAGACCTTTAAACTTCCTTCCGTTACGAGGAGGATTACAATTTGGCCCAGGATTGCCAGGTTCTTTTAATGTAGGAAGTGCTATTGAAACCAGATTTTGGGATCTTTCTTTAGGACTAACTGTGTCTGCAAGATCTTTTACTACTGCTACAAATTTGTCGGGTGCGGGTGTAGCGGTACTCCAGTTTCATCTGTAACTGACACTTTGCCTTGGCTTACTGCCAGCAACTAAAAAAGTATGACGCTTTGCATTACTCCTGAGTTTGGCTTTGTATTTGCGTTAATTTGACTAATAAAGAAATTTTGAAATAATATTTATGAAAGACCGATTTAATACGTTTGATAGTTTTGATGAATCAGACGCTAGTTTTGATGATTTTGAACAAGCCATTCCATTAATGTCTGAGGAAGAGGAAAAGGAACTCACTGAATCTGTGATTCCTGATGAACTTCCTATACTTCCGTTAAAAAATACAGTTCTGTTTCCCGGAGTTGTAGTTCCAATTACCGTTGGCAGAGACCGTTCGCTTGCATTAGTGAAAGAAGCATATGCGGGTGATAAGATCATTGGTGTGGTTACACAGAAAGATGAAGATATTGAAGAACCGGAAGATAAAGATCTTCACCGCATCGGAACCATGGCTCGCATCATCAAGCTAATAAAAATGCCTGATGGCAGTAAGAGTATTGTGATTCAGGGAAAGTCCGGTTTTGAAGTGGAAGAATTCACTCAAAGCAGTCCTTTCTTTAAAGCCAAAGTGAAAGCATTTCCGAAAGAAATGGATATTCAGGGTGTAGAGCTGGATGCTTCTATCAGAAACATCAAAGAAACAGCAACGAGGATAATTAACCTGTCCCCTAATATTCCTTCTGAGGCGACAATTGCTGTAAATAATATCAACAGTCCTACTTTTCTGTTGAATTTTATTTCTTCAAACCTGAATGTAGGTATTGAGAAAAAGCAACAGTTGCTTGAAATTCAGAAATTCTCTGATAACCTTAATAAGGTAATGGAATTCCTTGAGCAGGAAGTTCAGGTGCTGGATATGAGTGAAAAGATCAGAACTAAGGTAAAATCTGATATTGATGATCAGCAGCGCGAATTTTATCTCCGTCAGCAAATGAAAGCCATTCAAGAAGAGCTGGGTGAAGACGCTGAACATCAGGAAGTAGAAAAGCTCAAAGAGAAATTAGCAGCCAAAAAACTTCCTGAAAACGTAAGAGAAGAAGCTGAAAAAGAGCTTCGAAGATTAGAAATGACTCCTAATGCATCCCCTAATTATGGAATCATTCACAGTTATGTAGAATGGATTCTGGATCTTCCCTGGGATGAATATTCTGAAGACAAATTGGATCTTAAATTTGCCAAAGAAGTTCTGGATGAAGATCACTACGGTCTTGATAAGGTAAAGAAACGTATTATTGAATATCTGGCGGTCTTGAAGTTGAAAGAAGATATGAAGGCTCCAATTCTGTGTTTCTACGGCCCTCCCGGTGTTGGTAAAACATCCTTGGGGAAATCTATTGCCAGATCCTTAAACCGTGAATTTGAACGTTTCAGCTTAGGTGGAATCAGAGACGAAGCAGAAATTCGAGGTCACAGACGAACGTATATTGGCGCCCTTCCGGGAAGAATTATCCGCTCTATGAAAAAAGCAGGAAAAGGTAATCCGGTTATCATGCTTGATGAGATCGATAAAGTAGGCTCTGACTATCGCGGAGATCCAACATCAGCTCTGCTTGAAGTTCTTGACCCTGAGCAGAACGACACGTTTAGTGATAACTATTTAGAGTTGGAATATGATCTTTCAAAGGTGATGTTTATTGCAACTGCGAATAGTCTGGATACGATCCCTGCTCCATTAAAAGACAGAATGGAGATCATAAACATAAGCGGTTATACTCTTGAAGAGAAAACTGAAATTGCTAAAAAATATCTGATCCCTAAACAGATCAAAGAAAACGGACTCAAATCTGAGCAAATTTCTATAGATGAAAAGTCTATCCACAAAGTGATCGATCAGTATACTCGTGAGTCTGGTGTAAGAAATCTTGAACGTCAGGTTGCGGGAGTATGCCGTGGAGTAGCGGCAAAAATTGCAAAAGGCGAAATAGAAGAATTTTCCGTAACCGAAGATGATGTTGAGGAGTTTCTTGGAAAACAGAAGTACTTCAGTGATGCTGCAGAAAGAACAACTGTTCCCGGCGTAGCCACAGGATTGGCATGGACCCCTTTTGGTGGAGATATCCTCTTTATTGAGGCAAGTGTATCCAAAGGTTCAGGAAAGCTTAACATTACCGGACAACTTGGTGATGTTATGAAAGAGTCAGCAATGCTGGCTATTTCTTATTTAAAAGCTCATGCTGAAGAAGTTGGTATCCCTGAGGAAGCTTTCAAATACTGGGATCTTCATATTCACGTTCCTGCCGGTGCTGTTCCAAAAGACGGCCCTTCTGCCGGTGTTTCACTGATGTCAGCCATTGCCTCTATTTTTACTCAAAGAAAAGTAAAAGGAACTATAGCTCTAACCGGAGAAATTACACTTCGTGGATTGGTATTGCCTGTTGGTGGTATTAAAGAAAAAGTTCTTGCAGCAAAAAGAGCGGGTATCAAACAAGTACTACTTCCTAAGAAAAACGAAAAAGATGTTGCTGAGATCGAAAAAGATGTGATCGGCGATCTAAAAGTGAACTATCTGGAAAGAATGGAAGAATTACTGGATCAGATGCTTGATAAAGATCCTGAAAACGATCCTAAAGAGTTTTTTAAAGTGAGTGATGCTCATAAAAGCTCCGTTTCAGGTAAAAACGGTAAATTAGAAAATGTAACCGTTTCAAAATAATTCGAACTAAAAAGACCCTTAATTGGGTCTTTTTTTATTTAATACTATTCCATTCATCTTCTGTAGCTACCGAAACCTGGTGCTCCATCAACAGCTTCCATTTTCCGCTCGCTTTTGTTAGTAACGCCTCAAAGTGAATATACACTGTGCTTTCTTGTTCACCTTTATTTTGAGAAGAATATTTAAATATTCCGGTTTCAAAAGATGTGGTTTCACTATAAAATCGCTCTGAAAATCTAAATTCAACACTGGCTTTCATCTTCCCTGCTTTAGTGTCTTCAAATCCTTTCTTCCAACCTTCCAAAGCATTAGAGATCGGATAACTATTCCCGGAAATTCCATTCACCAAAACCGCATCTTTATGAAAAGTATAGGCGTAACCTTTGAAATCTCCATCTTGTACAGTTCTTGAAGCTTCTTCCCAGAATTTGGTTAACTCTGATTCAGGATCTTGTACAGCGCTAAAAAGAACCAATATTATTAAAGGCAGAAATGAAATCTTGAACATAGTATCGATTTAAATGATAGAATTGATTCTTAAAGAACTTAAAAATCCGGAATTATCCAATATTATAAGTTTTCTTCTTGCCTATAGCATACTCTTCCGTATTTTCAGGAATGCAAAAAGGACGAGTATTAGAATCTACAGGAAGTTGGTATAAGGTCGATACCGGAAACGAGATCATAAACAGCAGACTACCGGGTAAATTCCGCTTAGATAAAAAAGAAGTCACCAATCCCATCACTGTCGGTGATATAGTTGATTTGGAAGTCAATAATGATGGTTCAGGTAACATTTTAAAGATTCATGATCGCGAAAATTATATCACAAGACAGGCAACCCATGGAAAGCGAGGCGAACATATTCTGGTTTCCAATCTGGATCAGGCTTTTGTGGTTCAATCCATCAGAAAACCAAAGCTGAATGAAGGATTTATAAACCGATTTCTGGTCACCTGTGAAGCATATGATGTATCTGCAGGAATCATCATAAACAAAATGGATCTGGCTAAAAAAGGAGATCATGATTTCGTGGAAGATATGATCGAAGTATATAAATCCATTGGTTACCCAGTGTATACTTGTTCAATAGAAGATAATAAGTCAATAGAGCAGCTTAAATCTTTATTTAGAGATAAAATATCTGCATTTATTGGTCCTTCAGGGGTTGGTAAGACAAGTATCTTAAATGCTATTGATCCAGATTATAACTTAAAAGTCGGAGAGATTTCCAGCTCATCCAATAAGGGAAAGCACACCACCACTTTTGCCCGTTTAATTCCTTTGGAAATAGGAGGATTCGTTGCTGATACTCCCGGAATCCGGGAATTCGGTCTGGTAAATATTGAAGACTGGGAATTATCGCTTTACTTCCCGGAGATGTTAGAGCCCAGAGAAACATGCAAATTCAATACCTGTACTCATATTCATGAACCAGGTTGTGGTGTGATTGCTGCTTTTGAAAATGGGGAAATAGATCCTAACAGATATCATTCATATATCAATATGTTGGAATCGCTGGAAGATTAAGATTTTCAAATACCTCAAAAAGGGTATTCAAACTCTCAAAAATAATACGGATATTAGCCTGTAAACATTAAAACAGGAGATTACATGATTCATCGCTACAAGACTATTACAAAACTTATTCTGAGCACATTGGTGCTGGGATTTATGGCCATTACCCCGGCCAAAGCGCAATTTGGAGATATCGGTGCATTCTTGGAAGCCGGTGCAAATGACGCATCCATTCTTACCAGAGAATACATTAAACCTTTTCCAACCGGTTTTGGAACTGGATTAAACGCTGGTTTCACTGAAAGTGCGGCACCAAAGAAACTATTTGGATTCAGCATTCAATTAAGACCTTCTGTTGCCGTAGTGCCTTCAGGCGACCAAAGTTTTGATATTTCAACTCTTAACTTAGAAAAAATACGAGTAGCATCAGGCGAAAACCCTGTTACTCAAACTATTTCCGGAAGTAAGGACGGTGGTCCACTTTTAGAGATCTTTGCTGATCCTAATGATCCCAATACAAAAATAGGTGAATTTGAAATGCCCGGAGGAACCGGATTCGCATTTGTTCCAGCACCAATCGTACAGGCAAGCATTGGCCTTATCAAGAAAACCGATGTTACTGTAAGATATCTTCCTGAAACTGATGTAAGTGATTTCGGAAGTATGAGTGTTTTAGGTGGTGCTGTTAAACATGAACTAACTCAATATGTACCCGGTGGAAAGCTACTTCCTGTAGATGTTTCCCTGATGGTAGGTTTTAATCAAATCTCTGTAGATGCTAACCTTGATCTCCAGCCTGATCAAAATGCTACCCGTGACCCTAATGACCCAGCTTTAACTTCCAATCCAAACCCTGATTTTTCAGCTCAGGAAGTTACAACCACTACTAATACATTTGTTGTTAATGCTTTAGTTGGAAAGTCATTGCCATTCATTTCAATATATGGTGGTGTTGGATACCAAAAAGCTGATTTTGAGCTAAGCATGGTAGGTGATTATCCGGTTGCTTCCTTCAATCCTACTACTCCACAGGAAGATTATAATGTAATTACTGATCCGTTTGCTCTTGAAATTGAAAGCGAAAGTAATGTCCACTTGTTAGGTGGTTTCAGACTTAGACTTGGTATTTTAGCATTCTATGGTGAAGCTACTTTAGCAAACTACTTTACTGCAAATGCTGGTGTTGGTATCAGTTTCAGATAATTTAATGCTGAATTAAGATCATAAAAAAAGCCGCTTATCAAATGATAAGCGGCTTTTTTTTTACTATTTCTTTTTGATCAATGTGCAGCTAGTACCGGGTTTGCAACTTTTTCATCCGACTCAATTACCCCATCTCTCAGTCTTACAATTCTTCGGGAATATTCTGCGATTTCGTTTTCATGAGTTACCAAGATGATGGTATTTCCTGCTTTGTAGAGTTCTTCAAACAAAAGCATGATCTCATCCCCTGTTTTTGTGTCCAGGTTACCTGTTGGCTCATCTGCCAATAATATTGACGGACTATTTACAAGAGCTCTTGCAATAGCAACACGTTGTCTCTGTCCACCCGATAATTCATTGGGTTTGTGATCTAATCTGTCACCTAATCCTACTTTAGACAGCACCTCAGAAGCTCGTTCTTTACGCTCTGAAGCCTTTACACCGGCGTAGATCAATGGTAGCTCTACATTTGCCAAACAAGTTGTTCTGGGAAGTAAATTGAAGGTCTGGAACACAAATCCGATCTCTCTGTTTCTTACTTCAGCAAGTTCAGCATCGTCCATTTGACTTACACGGTTATTGTTCAGAATATATTCTCCACCTGTGGGAGTATCCAAACAACCGATCATGTTCATCAATGTTGATTTACCTGATCCCGACGGCCCCATAATTGCAATATATTCATTCTCGAGTACATCAAAAGTCACGCCGTTGAGAGCTCTTACTTCGGTCTCTCCCATTTGATAAAATCTGGTAAGATCTTTGATCTGAATTATTGGTCTATTTGACATTGTGCCCTTTAGTTTATTGAAGCGAATGAATTTGAATTGTTATCCACTTTCACTTTATCGCCATTTTCTAAGTTTTTGGATAAGGTACGATAACTTCCGATCACAATTTCATCACCTGCATTTACGCCCGTCAGAATTTGAGTATGAGTGTTATCGCTGATCCCGGTTTCAACTTCATATCTTACTGCTGTTCCATTCTCTACGATAAACACCACCTTTCTGATATCTTCTTTCTTAATGATCAGGTTATCATCCATTTCTTCAGACGATTCTTCTTCTGAATTAGTTGAATCATCTTCAGAATTATCTTTCCTGTCTTTCTTATCCTTTGCAAAATCTCTTACAGTAACAGCCTGTATCGGAACAGATACCACATTCTTAGCTGTTTTGGTTTCAATATCAACTGTAGCTGACATTCCCGGCTTAAAGTTGGGCGAAAAATTCTCTTCAGGGTTCTCTGCAGTTTCAGATTGAACTAACTCTGCTCCCGACATTGAAAGGTTGTGAGGAGTGATAATTCTAACTTTAACCTGATAATTAGTTACTTGTTCATTAGATCCTGCACCGGTTATTCTGGCAGAATTTGCGATTTCAGTAACAATACCATTAAATCTTCTTTCCGGATAAGCATCCACTTCTATTCTTGTAGTATCAAGTGAAGAGATATTTACGATATCATTTTCGTTCACCTCAACCAGAACTTCCATTTTATCAAGTAAGGAAACACGCATCATCTCAGTTCCTGCCATTTGCGAGTTACCCAAAACTCTTTCTCCAAATTCTACAGCTAAGCCTGTAACCGTTCCATCCTGAGGGGCGCGGATAACCGTTTGCTGAAGTTCTTCTTCAGCTTTTCTCAACTGCGCTTCTGCACTCTGAACCTGATACTCAGAAGCTTTCAGACTTGCTTTTTGTGAGTCGTAATTCGATTTAGTTTGAATAAAATCCAACTCAGAAATAATGTCCTTCTCATAAAGCTCTTTGTTCTTTAAATGAGCTGCTTCAGCTTGAATCAGACTAGCTCTTGTTTGTTCTAAACGAGCCTTCTGGGTTAACAATGCAGCGGTTAACTCATCAATTCGGGCTTTAAAAATATCCGGCTTAAGACGAACCAAAAGATCTCCCTTACGAACAAAGTCGCCTTCGTTCACAGCAAGTTCAATGATCTCTCCGGAAACATCCGGACGTATAATAACTTCTACTTCAGGTTGAATTTTTCCGGAAGCTGATACAAGCTGAGTTATCGTTTTAAGTTTCGCCTTTTCTGTTTCTACTGAAGTCCCTTCCTCAGCTCCACCAATTACACCGGCTGCTCTTAATCCAAAGCCTGCACCAACTATAACTATCAAAAAAATTCCGAAGTATAAAAGTACTTTACCCGTTGATGATCCTTTTTTTGCCATTATTTCCCTACCCTCTTACTTAATTTGTATTAATTAATTTATTAAAAATTGATGTCGTCGCCGGAAAGTTTACCTACATAGTAGTCCAATAGTTTTTCCTGAAAGATCAGATTATAAAGAGCGCTCGTTCTTGCCGATTGAGCGTTAAAATATTGAGTTTGAGCCTGACTTAATTCTATAAGTGTACTTGCTCCAACATTATATCTTTCTTGTTGTGTTTCAAAAGCCTTTTCAGAGAATATTAACGACTTTTCAGCTGCTTTAAGCTGTGATGAGTATGATGAATAATCATTTAAAGCTTGAGTAATTTCTTGTATAACCTGCAATTTTGTGTTTTCCAGTCCGAGTTCAGCATTTTTTAAGTTCACTTGAGCAGATTGAATTTGCGTCATTCTGTTCCAGTTATTAAAAATTGGAAGATTCAATGAAAGACCAAGGGATTTATTCACTCTTTGATCAAAGAATTGCTCACTGAAATCACCTCTTGGATCCTGATCACTATAGCTTGATGAGATTGAAGCACTACCGCTTAAGGTAGGTAATAAACTTCCCTTAGAAATTTGAAGCTGATATTCTAAAGACTCAATATTAAACTCAGAACTTCGTATATCAGAACGATTTAATAATGCTTGTTCAACTAACGAATTAACATCCTGAGATACAGAAACAGAATTTTTTGCAGTTTCAGGGTCGAAATCAGGTACTGCAAATTCATAATCTTGTAAAGGATCGATCTGCAGAGATCGTATTAACTGAAGTTTTGATAATTTTAATGCATTCTCGCGTTGAGTTACGGTAAATTCATCATTTGCAACAGTAGCTTCCTGATTGTATAAATCTACGCTTGGTCTTGAACCTACTTCTACTTGAGCTTTAGTCTGTTCCAGTAATTTATTTGAAGTCTCAAGACTTTCTTTGGCATCTTCTAACTGTTGTTTATTTAATAAAACGGTTAGGAAACGTGTTGCCGTTTCAAAAATAATATTCTCTTTAGCTCTTTTAAGCGTTTCTTCATTAGACAATTTGTTTCTTTCACTTGACCTAAGTGTCAGTATATTTGAAAAACCGGTAAAAATAGGCACACTTGCACTTATTCTACCGTTCGCTCCTGATGAGGTAACATCAGTAAATGATAATGTTTCTTGTACAAACTGCTGTCCTGTTTGAGTTGAATATCCTGCACTGGAACTTATACTTGGAAGAAAATCAGCCTTCTCACTAATAATTCTGTATTCAGCCAGATCCAGATTATTTTCTGCTTGTTTAAGCTGATAGTTGTTTTCTAAAGCAAGTTGAATTGCTTCGTTAAGAGTAATAGTTCTTTTTTGTTGTGCTGTAATGGATGTGCTGATGAAGAGCACAGAAAATGCTGCTAAAAGAAAAAGTTTTTTCATTGAAATATTCTTTTTGTGTTTATGATTCGCTTTCACGAATTGATAAATATATAGTTTCAGTTTTTGAGGATATTTTTAAATAAAACTAAAACATCCCCATTGTTTAGGCGAGATTTATCTCTATTTCTCTCGGGAATTCATTTTTCCTTCGATGAGGTCACTAAGCATTGACAGCCCTTTTTTGGCAAGAGCTTTTTTTAGTTCCGAAGCAAGTAAAGAATTTGATGAAGATCCTGACGATTTTGGCTTCCCTATCAGAAAACCAACTAAAACAGAAGCACCCAACACATGAAGAGGATACTTTCTTATAATCGTTTTGGGATCAAGATTTTCTACTACTTCTTCCTTAACTCCGTCAATAGATTTATCTATTCCTTCTTGAATTCGTGCCAGTTCGTTTTCTAACTCGATTTTCTTTTTCTCTATTTCTGATACTCTTGAACTGCCCATTTTACGATTCCCTGTTTTTATTTTCTTCAAGAAATTTAATTTCTTCGGTATCTTTCTTAGCGTCTAAAGCTTCAATTACGTCATGCATGATCTGAGATTGAATTTTTCTGGATATATTTTTTGGTTTGGAGAGTATAAGGATCAATCCAACTAAAAATAAAAAGCCACCTATAATTCCAAAACCTACCGGCATACTATTTAAAAGTTCTCCTAAATAGAATCCAAGTGCTATCAATCCAAATAACAATCCGGTTCCGAGAATGATTAAATTGAAAGTATGCTGTATCAGATCACCTAACCAAAGCGTTCCTTTATCACTCAGATTTAGAATTAAAAGTTCAATGCGTGTTTCCACATATCCTTTTAATTCGTTTGACACTTGCTTAATACGTTGAGCTAGTTGGTCCATAATCACTCATCATCTCCTGAAAGAGCTTTACCCACTAAAAATCCAACCGCCAGACCTACTACAATACTTTTGATTGGATGTTTCCTGACAGTTTCCTCGGCTACATTTTTCAGGTCCTGAATTCTTTGCTGCACTTCTTCATCTTCAATAAGTTGTTTACCTCTTTCAAGCGCTAAATCAAGCTTATCGGTCACATTTTTTACAATTTCATCATTCATATTGATTGCCCTTTTTCTCTTAAGATAACAAATACGAACGGAAGCTTAAATCGTTCCTTTGCAAAAAGTTATTCGTAGCGTAAACTTTCGATCGGATCCAGCTTTGAGGCTTTAAAAGCAGGGTAAACACCAAAAATCAACCCTACAATCAACATGCCAAAAAAGCTAAGTAAAACCGAATAAATAGGAATTACCACTTCGGTATCAATTATAATGGCCATGACATTTCCTCCTGCTACACCCAAAATAAGACCAATTAAGCCTCCCAGCTGACAAATAAACACCGCTTCCATCAGGAATTGATTCACGATTGCTTTCCGAGTAGCCCCAACTGCTTTTCTGACTCCGATCTCTCTTGTTCTTTCAGTTACAGAAACTAACATAATATTCATAACCCCTACCCCCGCTCCAAGCAGTGTGATAAACCCAACAGCGAAACCGGCCAAATAGAGTATGGAAGTAAATTGATCAAAAGTTCCGGTAAGTGAATCATTGGTAACGATCTCAAAATCATTGTCTTCTGCCGGGTTTACTTTTCTGATCACCCTCATTATTCCGGTTACTTCGTCTATTGTTTGTTGAATCATTGATATCTCAGGAGATCGTAACTGAATTCCAATTCCTCTGTTTCCGCCATATGCATTAATTCCGGCTGTGTAAGGAATTACAACCATATTATCGAATGATTGTCCGAATATTTGACCCTTTTTCTCAAGAACAGCTATTACAGTATATGGACGCCCATCAATTCTTATTGTTTTCTGAAGGGGATATTCTGTTTTAAAAATCTCATTCTGAATATCTTTTCCAATAATGGCTACTTGTCGAGCGTACTGAATATCCTCTTCATTGAAATTTCTTCCATCTTCGATCTCGTATGCATTATTTGCAAAATACTCATTATTTCCACCCCTGATACTTACATTCGGATCCGTTTCATTGTCTTTGTAAACAACCTTTGTGAAACTAAAACTGGTAGCCGGTGTCATTCCTTCTCCGATTCTCATTCGCTCGTCCAGTTCTTCAGCATCTTCAAATTTGATCTGCTTTCTGTTTCTTAAACTGGCGTCTCTTGGCCCCATTTGAACGGCCGGGTTTCTCTGAACGGTGATCACATCACTTCCCAGAATACTCATAGTATTATTGAAGAAATTATCTAATACCGCCACAGCAGTAGTAGACACGATTACCGAAAAAACTCCTATAACCAACGCGAGAAGAGTTAGGAAGGAACGTATTTTATTTGCTCTTAGTGAGCTTGACGCTTGAGAAAAAGTTTCTTTAAAATTCATTATTCAAATCTAAGTGATTCTATTGGGTCCGATTTAGCGGCTCTGTACGCAGGTATAAAACCAAATACTACACCAACCATTGTGCAAATTAAGAACGCAAATCCAACCACTCCAAAATTCATCGTAGCAGTAAATGCTTTATCTATAAAAAATGTTGCTATTGCGGCAAGTCCCACACCAATTACCCCACCAGATACACAAATAGCAATCGCTTCAATTAAAAACTGACTCAGGATCTCCCAAGATTTTGCTCCTACTGCTTTACGAATTCCGATTTCTTTAGTACGCTCCCTCACGGATACAAACATTATATTCATAACTCCGATTCCTCCTATTAACAAAGAAAGCCCTACCAGCCCGAACCCAACTAAGTATAGAATTCTTTTAAATCCTTCCAGTAATTCTTTAAAAGCTTCGGGTTTATTTATAGCAAAATCATTTTCCGCTGTAGCATCTAATTGTCGAACCTGTCGCATAAGCCCTTCAATTTCATATTCTCCTTCTTGTAAAGCTGCTTCATCAGGAAATTTAACTCCCAATTGTATCCCTCTTCTTAAGCCATAAACCTCATTAAATGCATAAATTGGAATCAGAGCTACATTATCAGCATCCCCAAGCCCTAAAAAACTACCTTGCTTTTCCAATACTCCAATAACTATGAATCTTTGCCCTCCGATTCGAATTTGTTTTCCAAGTGCATCTTGTTCTTCAAAAAGAGCTTCTTTTAGTGACGCTCCCACTACAACTACATTTGCAGCAGTTCTTACCTCTTCCTGGGTGTACATTCTGCCCTCAGCAATATCCAATCCTTGCACATCCAGATGATTTGATGTAGTACCAGATAACTGTACACGTTCTGCATTTTTATCCTTATACCTGATATTCACATTAGTATTTGCAGAAGCGGAAATATTTGAGGCGTATTTAGTTCGTTCCGCCAAAAAATCTACATATTCAATTTTCATCTCTTTACGACCTGCAATTTCCCACCAATCCATATCATCATCCCAAGGCCATTTCTCAATATAAACCACATTAGTACCCAGCATTGCCATACTGTTATCGAAAGATTCATCCATTCCTGTAGTTACTGCATCAACCACAGAAACCATAGTAATTCCAATAATGATACAAAGCGCGGTAAGAAAAGATCTGGTTTTATTGATACTAAGTGCTAAAAAAGCAATCTTGATCCCTTCGAGCAAGCTATTTAAAAATCTCATAAGATAATTTGGTATAATTGTCGAGTTAGTACGGGCGTATTTCAATAACGTTACACTAACTTATGAATTAATTTTAGATGAAATTCTCATTTTATGAAATTAGACGTTTTGGTATTTGCAGCTCATCCGGATGACGCTGAATTAAATATTGGAGGAACCATTTGTGCGCTAACAGATCAGGGGAAAAAAGTTGGGGTAATTGATCTTACACTAGGTGAAATGGGAACCAGGGGAACTACCGAAACCAGGAAAAAAGAAGCTGAGCTTGCTTCCGAAATTTTGGGATTGTCATACAGACAAAATCTTAACCTTGGAGATTCAATACTTGAAAATACCAGAGCCAATCAATTAAAGATTATAGCCGAGGTAAGAAAAACACAGCCTTCTGTCTGTATTACCGGAGCTCCTCATGACCGTCATCCTGATCATGGAAAGTCTACTCAACTTGTTTTGGATTCTTTGTTCTATTCAGGGCTTAGGAAAATTGAAACCGATGGACTCAAAGAATGGCGCCCGAAGCATCTCTTACATTATATGCAGGACCGACCATTTGAACCGGATTTTATTTTTGATATTTCTGAGACTTGGGAATCTAAAAAGAAAGCGGTGTTAGCTTTTGATACACAATTCAATGTTGAGAGTGCAGGGCAAGAACCTGAGACTTATATCTCAACTCCATCTTACTTCAAACAGCTTGAAGCACGAGCCCGTTATTTTGGTCACTTGGCAGGATTCGAATTCGGTGAACCTCTGAAATACTATAACGGACCTGCTCCTTTATCTTCTTTTGATGAATTCTTTAGTAATAAAGCTAACAGCTGATGCTTAGCAAAGACGAACAAAAAATACACCGGAGCACAATTTTTCGACACTTAGATGGAATTGGAACCGCTCCTTCGGCTTTGATCCTTTTCAAAAAAGGGATTCTGGATCATCTGATCAAAAATGGAGAGGTATCGCTTTCTGATATTTCTGAGAAATTCGATGCTAATGAAGGGTACATGAATATTGCACTCAGAATACTCGCTTCACAAGGTTGGTTAGTTCAAAATATTGACAACAAAGCTGATAAAATTACTTTTGCTGTAAATGATAAAACCGAACTCGCTTGTAAATATATTCCCCTTTATGAAAACGCAGTAGAGCTCATCAATTATTACGAAGGGCTTCATCCCAAAAACTTCGGAGATGTACCTTTATCCAAGATGGGAAAAGCTTTCTCCGGATATCAGGAAAGCTATGGTATAGATCAAACCGTAAAAGGAATTGAAAAAGAAGTACAGCAGCAGATTTTAAAACATATTGAGGGAGTTCTTTTAGGGCCGGTTATCGTTTTTCTGGGAATGAGTGGAATGTTTCATAAATATTTTATGGAGGCAAACTTCCGTCCTGAGGAGTTTCATGAAGAACCGGAAAGATTCAAGAAGATCCTTGATATGTTACGATACTTGGGATGGTTCAAGGAAAAAAATGGCACTTATCAGTTTACAGATATTGGATTGTTTTTCGCAAAAAGAGCGAGTGCATACGGAGTTACTGTTTCTTACTTACCCATGTTCAGAAATATTGAAGAACTCATTTTCGGAGATCCTGAAAAAATTAGAGATACAAAGCCGGGTGAACCTGAAAAGCATGTGGATCGTGAAATGAATGTTTGGGGCAGCGGAGGAGCACATTCCGCTTATTTTAAAGTTGTGGATGAAATTATTATTGAGATTTTTAATCAACCCATAACCGATCAACCCAAGGGTGTGCTGGATATGGGTTGTGGTAACGGAGCTTTTATTCAGCATTTATTTGATGTGATCGAAAAGCATACTCTTCGCGGAAAAATGTTGGATGAACATCCGCTGATACTTGTAGGGTCAGATTATAACGAAGCTGCTTTAAAGATCACAAAGGCCAATCTTATTCAAGCTGATATCTGGGCAAAAGTTATCTGGGGAGACATTGGAAAACCAGACCTTCTTGCCAAAGAGTTAATAGAGAACTATGATGTTGATCTTAAATATCTTTTGAATGTCAGAACTTTTCTGGACCACAACAGGATCTACGAAGAACCTGAAATTAAAACTCAAAACAGAGTGAGTGAGTCCACGGGTGCTTTTGCATTTCGGGGAGAATGCATAAGCAACAATACAATTGAAGATTCTTTACTCGAGCATTTCAAAAAATGGGAGCCTTACATTAAAAAGTTTGGCTTACTGGTTATTGAACTTCATACCGTTCCGCCAAATGTAACAGCTAACAACCTTGGCAAGACTGCTGCAACAGCGTACGATGCCACTCATGGTTTTTCTGATCAATATATAGTAGAAGTTGAAGTGTTCAACAAAATTATTAATGAAGCAGGCTTGGTTGCCAATAACAAACTTTGTCAAAAATTCCCGGATACTGATTATGCAACAGTAACCATCAATTTATTACAAGGCAAAAACACCACACTTATTTGAAATACTGATTTATTTGAGTTTGTAAAAACTGAACTATTTCGGGGTTCCCGGAAATTATACTTTGTCCGAATAACCAGTCTTCTCCACTGTTCCAATCTGTTACTAACCCACCGGCTTCTTGTATGATTAATGCTCCGGCTGCCACATCCCACGGACTGAGTCCATATTCGAAAAAGCCGTCAAACCGCCCAGCTGCAACACAACAAAGATCATATGAAGCGGCTCCTGGTCTCCTTAATCCGTGTGTATTTTTCATAAGACTTTTTAGAAGATTTAAATAATCATCTACATGCTCAAAAGCAGTGTACGGAAAGCCCGTTCCAATTAAAGATCTAGAAGGGTCGGTTTGGTCTGATATTTTTATTTCTTTTCCATCCAGAAAAGCCCCTTCCCCTTCTATTGCACAAAACAACTCACCTTTTGCTACTTCTTTGACTAAACCAACTTTGGGAACACCGTCTACCCAAAGCGCAATTGAAATACAATAGATCGGAAAACCATGAGCGAAATTAGTAGTACCATCAATAGGATCTATGATCCAAACTCTCCCATCCGGCAATTTCGTTTTCGTATTCGATTCCTCAGCTAAGAAATCATCTTCAGGAAATTCATTTTTTATGATACGAATGATTTCTTTTTCTGAAGCCACATCTGCTTCTGTAACAAGATCATTTTTTCCTTTCAACTCTACACTAAATGATCTTGAAGAAGAATATTGGTGAATTATTTCAGAAGCTTTTTTAGCTGCTTCTTTAGCTGTTTCAAGTTCTTTCTGATATTTTTTTGACACTAGCCTGACTGTTAAACTATTTCCGAATTGAGTTCTTTAAACTAAGTGAAATTTTAGAGATATTTGAACTAATCATTTCACATTAATCTGATCCCATGATCATACCCATAGCAAGCGATCACGCAGGATACCCCGGCAAAGAAACCGTTAGAAAAATACTTGAAGAGATGGGACACACTCCTGTTGATTTTGGTACTCATTCTGAAGACTCAGTGGACTACCCTGATTTTGCTGTACAAGTAGCTAAAAGAGTAAATGACGGTGAATACGATCAGGGAATTCTGGTCTGTGGAAGCGGCCAAGGTGTATGTATGACTGCAAACAAGTATCCAAAAGTACGAGCGGGTTTAGTGTACTCTTCTCAATCTGCTGAGATGACCCGATTACATAACAATGCAAATATAATGTGTCTTCCGGGTCGCGAATTAGACGAAAATCAGATAAAAGAAATTTTAAAAATTTGGCTAGATACTGAATTTGAAGGTGGGCGACATGAGCGTCGTGTAAATAAAATTGAAACTCTTACGCAAAAGTAATTCTTGGAATGAAATCATTAAAGCAGCAGGATCCGGCAATCTTTGAACAACTCGAAAAAGAAACAAACCGACAAAATTTTAATCTGGAATTAATTGCTTCTGAAAACTTTGCTTCAAAAGCAGTGATGCAAGCTGCCGGTAGTGTTTTAACCAATAAATACGCTGAGGGTTATCCCGGAAAACGATATTACGGCGGTTGTGAATATGCTGATGTTGTAGAAGATATTGCCAGAGATCGTGCTAAAAAGCTATTTAATGCTGATTGGGTAAACGTTCAGCCGCATTCCGGTGCAACTGCAAATGCTGCCGTTTATCTTGCTTTCATGAAACCGGGCGACACACTGCTTGGTTTTGATCTTTCTCATGGCGGTCATCTAACTCATGGTTCTCATGTAAATTTTTCCGGAATTTATTTTAAGCCTGAATTTTATGGTGTAGAGAAAGAAACCGGAAGACTTGATTACAACAAGATCCGTGAAAAAGCTAAAGCTGTAAACCCAAAGATGATATCAATTGGAGCCTCTGCTTATTCCAGAGATTATGATTACGAAGCTTTCAGAAGTATTGCAGATGAGGTAGGCGCTTTTTTATGGATGGATATGGCTCATACTGCCGGATTGATAGCTGTCGGTAATTTAAAGAATCCCCTTCCACATGCTCATGTTGTAACTACTACCACGCATAAAACTTTACGCGGACCACGTGGCGGAATGATCCTGGTTGGTAAAGATGGTGAAAATGAATTAGGTGTGGTAGCTCCCAAATCAGGCAGAGTTAAAAACTGGAGTGAAGTGTTGGATTCAGCAGTGTTCCCGGGAACTCAGGGCGGTCCGCTGATGCATATTATTGCAGCAAAGGCAGTGTCGTATGGTGAGGCATTACAGGAAGATTTCAAAGAGTATCAAACTCAGGTTCAGAAAAATGCCAAGGCCATGTCAGCTCAGTTCGTGGAAATGGGTTACGAAATAGTAAGTGGCGGAACGGATAATCATCTCATACTGATCGATTTGAGAAATAAAGGAGTAACAGGAAAGATTGCAGAAGAAGCGCTCGGAAAAGCTGCTATCACTGTCAATAAAAACATGGTACCATTCGATACAGAAAGTCCTTTCGTAACTTCAGGTATCCGAATAGGATCGCCCGCAATGACAACCAGAGGATTTGGTGAAGCTGAGTTCAAACAAGTTGCAAAACTGGTAGATAAAGTGATACAAAGCCCAAACGATGAATCAGTTCACAATTCTGTTGCCAAAGAAGTAGAAGCACTTTGTGAAAATTTTCCATTGTATGATTTTGCAACTGTTTAAGGGGTAGATTTGGCAGAACGACAAATAATGGAAAAAAACCTCCCTAAAGCTCCAAAAGTGGAAGATCGAACTAAAGATATGTCGTTTCTGGAGCACTTAGAGGAACTCCGCTGGCGAATCATAAAAGGTATGGCTGGAGTTCTATTTGGAGTAATTATTGCGTTCTTCTTCTCAGACTTTTTTGTGAATGATATTCTGTTAGGTCCTACTAAATCAACTTTTTTCATGTATGATCTGATCCGGATCGATGCAATTGATCTTACTTTGCAAAGCAGAAGGTTGCCGGGACAATTTTTCACCTTTTGGGGAGTCTTATTTGTGGTTGGGTTTGTGATCGGATCTCCTGTCTTCTTTTATCAGATCTGGTCGTTCATTGAACCTGCATTTGAAGTTACGACCAAAAGAAAAACCTTTTTAACAGCTTTCTTTATCACTTTCTTTTTTGTGATCGGAATTTCATTCGGTTACTTAATTCTGGTTCCATTTGCGCTCCAGTTCTTTACTCAATTCCAGATCTCCGATGTGATAAGAAACGATTTTGATATAAACGCTTACTTTAGTTCTCTCACTACTTGGGTGATTTCCTGCGGAATGATTTTCCAAATTCCGATTATCAGTTATTCACTTAGCAAGATCGGCTTGTTAACCCCTGAACTCCTCAGAAAATTCAGAAGGCATGCTGTGATTGCCAGTTTGGTATTAGCTGCTTTTTTAACCCCACCTGATCCGGTATCTCAGATCCTGATCGGGATTCCTTTGCTTGTACTTTATGAGTTTTCTATTCTCATAAGCAGAGTTGCTGTTAAGCAAAGAAAGAAGAAGCTGGATAAAGCTTTTTCAGATAATGAAGACTAACCTTTTTCAGTTTCTTAATTATAATCCTTTTATCTTTCTGTGTAATAAACATCGTGCAGAAATGTTATACAGCACGAACTAATAATCAAAATACTTCTACACTCTTGAATCTTAGAAATACTTTTTTTGGCATCTTACTATTAGCACTGATCAGCTCTTGTGGCGACGATGATCCTTTCAGTTTTGAAGATGATTACTCTCTTGTTCCGGATCCATTTTCTGTTGAAAATATAACTCCTGACACCACTGAATCAGGACTAATTGTATATAGCTTGGAAGAAGGCAGCAGCGAATTAGAAGTAACTATTCGAGATATAGTAAGAGTATATTACACCGGCAGAAAAACAAACGGAGATATTTTTGACAGCTCTTATAAAAATCTTCAATTAGACCCTGCTCAGTTTGTTGTTTCTAATTTAATAGATGGGTTTACAGAAGGTCTGATTGGAATGAAAGAAGGTGAAAAAAGAGTGTTAGTTGTACCTCCTGAATTAGGTTATGCAGGTACAACCAACTCACTTAGAGAAGACACTTTGGTATTTGATGTAGAATTAGAGTCTATTATTTTTTAAATAACTCCTGTTAATTCTACTGTTTAAGCTTGTCGTAATTTCATAAGGTATCGTCTGCAGTACCTTTGCCCAGTTTTTTGGATTCAGCGTTTTTTCGTTAAAGATGTAGACTATATCTCCTTGTTTGATATTTGATTTCGAAGAATAGATGCCAAAGTAATCCATGCTGATTCGACCTACCTGATCGACCAGTATGCCGTTTACCTCAACTTGGAACTTCCCTCCTATTAATCTTTGAACACCATCCGAATAGCCTATCGGTATCGTTCCTACAATTCCATCCTCAGGAGCTTTCCAGGTTCCGCCGTATCCTACCGGTTCCCCCTTTTTAACAGCTCTGGTTTGCATAAAATACGATTTCCATTCAATAATGGGAGTTAGATCAGATGTCTCCGATTCTCCGGCCAGATAACCATATAAACAAACTCCGGGCCTAACCGCATCAAACTGAACATCCAGATCCTGATAATAAAAAATAGCTCCCGTATTGGCGGTGTGTTTCATCAACTGATCAGGAAAGCGACCAGCAAATGATCTGAATTTGTCTAATTGCTTAGTCACACTTTCATTATTCGGTTCATCCGCAGATGAAAAATGAGTGTATAATCCCGTGCAGATTAATTCGGTATGTTTATTGAATAAACCTAAAGCTGATTCAAGGTCTTCTTCAGGAATACCCAATCGTCTCATTCCGGTATCAAAATTGAGCTGATATTCTGTTCCTGCTTTTAAAATTTCAAATGTCGAAATATCTGCAACTGTAGCCGTAATACAATAGTCCAGATATTTGTCAGCATCTTGTACTTCCGGAATCTCAAATACAAGTATTGGAATTTCTATTCCTCCTTCCCGAAGCTCAATCGCTTCCGATAACGTAGCCACACAGAACCAGTCAACCTGTGAGCTTAAATGTCTTGCAATTGGAACAGCCCCATGACCGTACGCATTATCCTTAATTACAGCCATCACTTTTACGCCCGATCTTAATCTGGACTTTATAGCATTAAGATTTCCATCTAACTTTGCCAGATCAACGATAATTTCTGATCTCAATTATTCACTCCTTTAAAACCATTTCTTTTTGTGTTTTTTTAATATCACCGAAGCTGCATTTAGTCCCGCTGCTCCAAATACCCCGCCTCCGGGATGGCAAGAAGCGCTGGACAGATATAAATTCTCTATCGGTGTTTCATACTGACTCATTTCCGGTATCGGACGAAACATAAACATCTGATCAAAACTCATTTCAACGTGCATCACATTTCCACGAAGTAACCCGTGTTTTCGCTCTATATCCAACGGAGACTGAATATACCAATCTATGAGTTTATCTTTCATATTCGGAGCATAATCTACAACAACATCGTAAATTTTTTGAGCTTCTTTTTCTCTGATGTCATCCCAATTCATCCCGTTTGCCAATTCATAAGGATGCCACTGCGCCCATACAAACATGGTGTGGTTTCCATCAAGCGCTACGTCAGAATCGATTGCTGAGAAAGTCATAGCTAATGCAGCAGGTTTTTCAGGGGGAAACCCCTTGGTGTAATCACCGATCGCATTTTTCATGTATTGTACTGATGGAGCCAGTAACTGAATTCCGTTGTGAATATAAGGATCGTCAGGAGCTGCAGTGTATTGTGGCAGTTCTTTTACGGCACAACGAATCACCATTCCAAAACCATTACCAACATGAATATTTTCCACTTTTTTGAAGAGCGAATCATCCAGGTGATCCCGACCGACCATTTTCATCATGGTAGTTTGCACATGAGCGTTAGAGACGATGATCTCGGCTCTGAACTCCTCTCCACTTTCTGTTCTGGCACCAAATGCCTTGCCATTTTCAACCAGGATCTTTTCTACCGGATGGTCTGACCTTACTTCTCCGCCATGAGCTTCAATAAAATTCTTCATAGCCTGAGTGAGCATTCCACTCCCTCCTCTCGGATGTTTAGCTCCACTTTCATGAAGCATGGATTGCCACCCAACAAAATCCCCGGTAGCAGAATGATCCGGCAATGGTCCCGATTGGGCAGCAAACCACAGTAAAGCTGCCTTCATGTACGGATTTTCAAATGAGTCCTCCACTACTTTTCCATAGCTGGATAAGATCTTTTGCAATCCGGAAACCTGTTCCCCTTTTTTGAACATAGCTCCATCTTTGATCTGATTGAGTGCCATTTCAGCAAAAATATTCTTAGTAGAAGGGGGCGTCGTAAAGATCTTAAGAACGCCTTTATTGATCTTTCCCCAGAATTCTACGAACTCTTTGTAATTCTTAACGTCTTCAGGAGCTACTTTTGAAATGGATTCTAGTGTTCTGTCCAGATCTTTAAAAAAATGAATAACGCCTTTTCCTGTCGGCACGGGATACGACATGATGGGATCCATCTCAATATACTCAAGTCCATATTTCTCGAGTTCCAGTTCCTCTATAATTCCAGTTTGATGGATCATAATATGAACAGATGACCCAACATCCATTCTAAAACCATTGGGGTTTTCAGGCGATTTAAACATGGTCTCTGTACGAACTGCACCACCAATGGTATCGCATTTTTCCAGCACCAAAACTTTCTTGCCCGCCTTAGCCAGATAGCAACCTGTCGTTAATCCGTTGTGGCCTGAACCAATAATTATTGCGTCGTATTTATTCATGCGTCAAAGATAAAATGAATTGATCGAAACCAAAGATTTATTAAGCTGTTTAATAATCTTTTTTATAATAATGTCATCCTTGGAGATGTTAGGAAATTCGTTGACCGTTTAACGTGATAGCTCAAGAATAATTCGCCCTTAGTATTTAAGACGGAGAAGAGAGCGTGATCCGGACGCGTCTGCGAAGCAGGAATAATCCTTTCAGGTGAAGAGTGAAGTAATTTTCTCAGGATGAACGAAGACCTTTAGGATTATTCAGCGCAGGATCAGTGAACCCGTCTTAAATACTTCGGCTTGATCTTTTGCTACTTTTGTATCAAGACAAAAGTAGGTACCCTATTCTAATCTAAATGTGTATACAGGATTCAGTTACTTTGATGATGTACTTTTGTGCCGACAAAAGTACCAAAAGCTCCCGACAAGAATTATTGGCGCGAACTCCATTGCATCGACTAATCATTACAAAAGGTCGACGGTCGTATGATGCATATTCAAAAATCTGCCTGAGTGTAATGATTGCTCCTTCGGAGCCGTCGATTTCATTGCGTTCTTTTCTCGCCAATAATTCTAAAGGTCGGATTTAATTGTATTTTTTAAAAATCCAGAAGATTAATCTCTGTTATAAGACACAATAACTCAATATTGAGCTTATACATAGAGTTGGAGTCATCCTGAACTTGTTTCAGGATCTTCGTGAGGTTTATTTCTGGCTGTTATATCTAACACACCGATCAACGCTATGAGAACTTCCTTCACCCCGCTTTATGGTCATTCCTGCGAAGGCAGGAACCTGGATAGTTATCAAGAGTACAGCCTTCATATAAATCCAGATCTCGGGCATACGCCGCGAGATGACTGACTCGTTTTATATATAAGTCCTTTTCAACAAAACAGAACTATTTTTGTAAGTGAAATATCTAACATCTATTATCCCGAAAACAAAACAACTACAATGAAGATCGGAACATTCGAAATTGAACATTTAAGTGAGGGCATCTTTGAAGCCTTTGAAGATGGTACGTTTCGGAAAGTAGACTCAGGGACTATCACCGGTTCAAATGAAGATGGATACGGTAAAAATCTGACTGCTAAAATCGGTATTGATCCCATTCTTATTAAAACCGGAAAACAAAACATTTTAGTTGATACAGGCTTGGGCTGGGGACTGGATGCTAAAAGTTCTTATGTAAATACCTCAAACCTTAAAACCAATCTGGATATTTTTGGTTTGAATCCCGAAGATATCACACATGTTGTGCTCACGCATTTACATTTCGATCATGCCGGAGGATCCACTTATGTGGATAAATCAACCAGTACTCAGCCGACCATGTCCTATGCTAATTACTTTGTGCAAAAGAAAGAATGGGCGTACGCACTTCAGCAGATCGGACAAGAACAACTGCAGAAAGGCGGTCATTACGATCTGGATGAATTCTACAAACTTGCTGCAGATGAAAAACTGGTTTTTGTAGTAGATGCTCACTTTGAATTGGTTCCCGGAATTGAGTTAATACGAACCGGTGGCCATACACCCGGACATCAAATCGTTAAAATTCAGAGCGAAGGTGATACTGCATATATTTTAGGAGATCTGGTTCCAAGCGAAGATCATCTGAATCACTATGCCATGAAGCAGATGGACGTGGAGCCGTTGCAATCCAAAAAAGCCAAAACGCTTTTACTCCGACAAGCTTATGAGGAAAATGCCGTATTACTTTTCTATCACTCCATTCATACCAAAGCCGGAAGATTATTGAAGGATGTAGATCGAAAGTATGTACTGGAAGATGTTAAGTGATTCAGTTGAGAAGATTTAATGCCTTACTTGCAATAATTATAAAATGAAAAGAATTTTAACATTAGACGATATAATTGATGTTCTGCATAAGTTTAAACAAAGAGGATTGGGTTTTCTACTATCTAAACTCAACATCTATGGAATAAAGAGAACTGAGAAATCTTTTAACCAATTAGAATACGAAAGTGCAGATTGGTGGATAATTCCTAAAGTTAGGCAACGTTGGAACCTGCTTCTCACCGGTAGTAAAGATCTAGACTACAAAGAGTATTTAGTTAAAAATCATCTGCAACACAGAACTGGACTTAGATTAATTTCCTTAGGTAGTGGCACTTGTCATCATGAGATTGAATTAGCTAAGTATTCTATTTTTGAAGAAATCATATGTGTTGACATTGCAAAAGACAGAATGCTTGAAGCCGAAGCCAGAGCAAACAAACTTAAGCTTAAAAATATAGAGTTCGTTTGTGCTGATTTTAATGATTACAGTATTCCGAAAGAATATTTCGATATTGTTTTTTTCCATGCATCACTACATCATTTTGATAATATCGCGAGCTTCGTAGGGTCCACTATTAAAAACAGTTTAAAAACAAATGGACTACTGGTTATAAATGAATTTGTAGGGGCAACCAGACTTCAATTTCCAAAACATCAAATAAAAAAGATTAATGAGGCTTTAAAAATAATACCAAGAGAGTATAAAACCAGATACAAATCTAATCTGTTAAAAAAGAAGTATTATGGTTCGGGTATTATAAGAATGATTATAGCAGATCCTTCAGAATGTGTTGATTCTGCAAGCATATTACCAGCTATTCATTCAAATTTTCATACAATTATTGAAAAGCCTTATGGCGGAAACCTACTGATGAACGTGTTAAAAGACATCTCTCATCATTTTATAGATCTAGATTTGGAAAAAAATCAAATTTTAGAAAAACTCTTCTCACTAGAAGATGAATATTTAGCTAACAATTCTTCAGATTTCATTTTCGGAGTATATCAGAAACTTTAGTCCAAAAAAGATAAAACGCTTTTGCTCTGACAAGCTTATGAAGAAAATGAAGTGCTACTTTTTTATCACTCCATTTATACCAACACCGGAAGATTACTGAAGTATGTAGACCGAAAGTATGTATTGGAAGATGTTAAGTGATTTCGATGAAGGGATATAGCTGATAGAATAATTAATACTTATTAGTGATATTCTGCTATTATATTGGGATAACATAAATAGAACTTAACCATTAAACTGGGATATGATGAATACAATGCGTCATATTCTTATGTTAGGTATCATTAAATGAAACGAAGTATCAACATAGAAGATGAATTGAAAAGATTAAAAACTTCATTTCCAAAAACATTGGAGAATGAGATTGATAATCTTCTATCATTGATTAAAATTAAATCAGAACATAATGCTCACTGGGGTTATGAATTTAATCTTGAAGATAACCCATTTGAAATGCCTTCTAGAATTTATTGGGAAGAGCATAGACTATTGGAACCAAAAAGTTTATCACAGACATCAAGAACAATTTTAGCCTGTATATTGACTCGTCATCATAATGGATATGTAAGAGAAAAGTATTTAAATCAAATAATTGACAGTGATGAATACTGGACAACTCCTTATCTGGTTCAATTATTAGGAGAATATGTGGTCGAAATTCTCGAATTAGTCTGGGACAATTTTGACTCGGTTAACTCAAGTCATTTGGTTGATTTTGTTGAAGAAAATGAGATATACTGGTATAAAACAAAACAAAGAATTTCGAGTTATTGGGATTGTTATCACAGATACAAAAATCGCCCAAAAGAAGATTATATAGGTTTCAAGTTGATTGATAGGATTGAGGAATTAATAAAAAGAAAAACGATACCTAACACGGTATATAGCAAATAGGGCGTTTGGTGGTTTTCGAAAGTTCAGTGCTATTTACCAACACCGCCAAATCGTTGATTTGGCTTTTAAAATGAAAAAGATAAAAACAAAATACAACGTTTTGGCTCAGTGCAAACTTGAAAGTTTATCGCTTTCTACTGCCCTACTTGCCATATACTAAACGTTGAAGAAGAATTCGCTCCGCTCTTCTTCTTCAACGTGGCTAATTAAAAAATCTACCCATTGAGGAAAGTATTTAAGTTTATAATAATCATTTCACTTTTCGTTTTTCTAACAATTACGACTCAAATTGGCGGACTGATTTTACTACTAAGCCTATTCATTTCAGCTAAATGGAAAACACATTTTAAGTTTAAAAAAATGACAGTTTTTACGACTGTTTATTTACTTTCTACTTACATCATTATTCCTGTTTTAGCTCCAATGTTTGGTCGTCAAAAAATTCAAACAACCAATAACTTAAAACCTGCAACATATATGACTGTTTTGCTTAATCGCAATTATGTAAAACCACAGTTAAATAATGTATTACAACAGATTTCAAAGAATAGACAGATTCGTTTCTTAGACGCAAACTTTCCATTTATTAATAAATTCCCTTTACTACCGCATCTAAGTCATAATGACGGTAATAAAATTGACCTAAGTTTCATTTATGAAAAACAAAATGGAGAAATTACTGACTTGACTAAATCCACAAGTGGTTATGGTGTATTTGAATCTCCAAGAAAATCAGAATTTGACCAAATATCTGAATGTAAAAAACTAGGCTATTTCCAGTACGATTACCCTAAGTACTTGACTTTTGGAAAGAAAAACTCAGAGTTAAAATTTTCTGAAACAGAAAATAAAAAACTGATAAATGAAATTGTAAATAATAACCTGATTGACAAAGTGTTTATCGAACCACATTTAGTAAAGAGATTAAACTTAAAAAATGACAAAATTAGATATCACGGATGCAGAGCTGTTAGACACGATGATCATATTCACATTCAAATAAAAAATAACTAGGCGCAACAATGGCTATAAATAATGCGGGCTTTAGTGGTAAATCAAAGCTCCTACTCCCTCTTCCATCAAAACGTTGAAGAAGAATCCGCTCCGTTCTTCTTCTCCAACATTCCAAACAGAAAAATACTCGTCCAATTTTCGGTTGCCCACTAAATTTCATCGTGTTTACTTTGGATCAAAAATAGAAGGATGAGATTTAAAAACTTACACAATCAAAAAAAACCATTGCTAATCGGAAATGTTTGGGATGTTCCAAGTACAAGAACAGCCGAAAAATTAAACTTTCAAGCAATTGGAACTTCAAGTTCTGCCATCGCATCAATTTTGGGATATAACGATGGTGAAGAAATGGAATTTTCCGAATTGGAATATTTCGTAAAGAGAATTGCAGTTAACACAAATCTGCCTTTGTCTGTGGATTTGGAATCAGGATATAGTCGTAATCCAAAACAAATATTCGATCACATTAAAAGGTTAGTAGAATTAGGAGTAGTCGGAATTAACATTGAAGACAGTGTGGTCAACGAAAAACGGGTTCTATTAAACGCGACTAGTTTTGCGCAGACATTAACTGAAATAAAGGAATGTTTAGAAAAAGAAAGCATTGACTTATTTATAAACGTACGAACAGACACATTTATCCTGCTAAAAGAAAATGTAATTGAAGAAACAAAAAATAGAATTGAACTTTATCAAAAAGCAGGAGCAAACGGAATTTTCGTGCCTTGTATTGAGAGAGAAAATGATATTAAAACTATTGTCGATTCAACGAATTTACCAATTAACGTAATGTGTATGCCTGATCTTCCGGATTTTGAGACATTATCAAAATTAGGTGTAAAACGAATAAGTATGGGTAATTTTCTCTTTGACAAAATGTACAGCCAGTTTGAACAAACAACGAAAACAGTATTAAACCAAAAAACATTTAATTCAATTTTTTAAATGCTCATAACAGATAAAAAGAAAATAGAAGCCTATTACAAAGCATTGTTAGAAAGAAAAGAAAACTTTGTTGGAATCTTTTTTGTCGGTGTAAAAACTACATCTGTTTTTTGTATTTCAACGTGCCGTGCAAGGAAACCTAAAAGAGAGAATGTTGAGTTTTATACAACTTTTAAAGAAGCATTGAACAATGGCTACAGACCCTGTAAGGTTTGTAAACCAACAGAAAACGCAAATAAAGCACCTGAACAAGTTGAAAATGCGATCATTTTGGTTAAAGAAAACCCGAAAGAGAAAATAACTGACAATGATTTAAGACTAAAAGGAATTAGTCCGGAAGTTGTACGTAGATGGTTTAAGAAAAATTTTGGGATGACTTTCCAGACATACCAAAGAATGTATAGAATTAACAATGCATTTCAAGAACTAAAACAGGGAAAAAGTGCTACTACTACCGCGTTTGATACAGGTTATGAATCATTAAGTGGTTTTGGCTACACTTTTAAAAAACTTGTAGGCAAATCACCAAAACAAATAAAAGAAAAAGGCATAATCCTCATAAGTCGACTTACAACACCTTTGGGTCCAATGTTTGTTTGTGCCACCAAAAATGGAGTTTGTTTATTGGAATTTGTTGACCGACGAATGCTCGAAACCGAATTTAAAGATTTACAAAAACGTTTGAATGCCAACATCATTGCAGGAGAAAATGAACACATTAAACAAACGAAAAAGGAAATTGACGAATATTTTCAAGGAACAAGAAAAGCGTTTGACGTAAAACTTGAAACACCTGGAACTGACTTTCAAAATTTGGTTTGGAACAATTTGCAAAAAATAGACTACGGTAAAACATCTACATATCAACAACAAGCCGATAATATCAATAATCCAAAAGGAGTAAGAGCCGTAGCTTCAGCAAATGGTTATAATCGAATTTCAATCATCATTCCTTGTCATAGAGTAATTGGAAAAGATGGGAAACTAACAGGTTATGGAGGAGGATTAGAGCGAAAAGAATGGCTCCTGCAACACGAGAAGGAAAATGCCGGTATTTAACATTTTGAATATGTAATAGTGAGGAATTTAGAAGTTCAAAATTTTTCTTTTTATCCATTTTTGTATCAACTTTAACATTTAATACATAAAACCTGATACAGCTAGTACACATGATCGTTACCCACATACAAAAATGACAGTGCTCAGAAACACAAACATAACTTATTATTTTATAGCAGTAGGCCTTTTTATCTCACTGAAATTTGGTTTTACTCTTGCTGACAATAACGACTTGATCTTCCTTCTCAAACCGACCGACAAACTTGTTGGGCTTTTGACAGGCTCACATTCTATTTATCTCCCGGTTAGTGGATATTATCACGAACATCTGGATATCATTATTGACAAATCTTGCTCGGGTTTCAACTTTTGGGTTTTATCCTTTCTGCTATTTACTTATCTGACGTTAAAATACGTTGAAAGGACTTTAAGCAGAATTCTGACTATCCCGATTGCTTTAATTGGAGCTTATCTGCTGACGATATTTGTAAATACATCCCGAATATTTGCTTCAATCGTTGTGCAGAATCAGACAAAGAACATTTTTCTGAACCAACAACATATTGTACACGAAGCTATTGGCATAATTACTAATCTGTCATTTCTGATCTTGGCTTATGTACTAATTGAGAAATTATTAATCCACAAACGACAAAATGCGAAATTTGCTTAACCCAAAATGGCTATTTGTTATAAACACGCTGCCGTTGGTCGTGCTGTTTTTCATCTTCATTGGTCAGTTCAATATTATTAAAACTTTACTGGAAGAAAGCAGCATCCAACTCTGGAAGTCTTTTGGTATTTGGTTAGGAGTTCTTGGATCACTGAATTTTGCTTATACAGTTTATCTGAGTTTAAAGAAAAAGAATGTTTCTCTATGGTTTGGATTGGTAGCCCCGCTTTGCTACATCCCTTTCATTTATCTCTATAGTTATCATTTTGATAAATTCATTCCTTTTTCAATACCTCAATGGATGGTTTCGGATAACATCTTTTTATACGTTGGAACATTTCTGATGCCAACACTTGCTTATTCATTATTCGTTTTGGTTTCACATTTTACAGCTGAAAACAAAGAACACAAAGCTTGGGTAAATTTTCTAATAGCAATTTGTATACCGATTACCGGTTACTTATTTGCTCAAATCATCCTTCCTTTATGGCAACCAATTGACCAGGAGTTTAGCGTTCATGCAATGGTTGTTTTGGTTATTACTGCCACTTTAGTTTTCCTTTTCTTTTTAATTAGAGGCGTATTTATACTCGCCACTAAAAAAGCAGAAGCTTGGCAGAAATACCAACTAGCATGGAAAATTCCGATTGCAATAATTCTTCCATTAATTGGATTAGGAGTAAACAATGGACACTTATTTACTGATTTTGGATCCAGCGAATCAGGAATTTTTGGAGAATTTTATAATGCTTGGTTTTATATACTTGCCATTGTCAATGGGATAATGGTTTGCTTACCCAACCTTGAAAACAAAACATACCGTCTGCTTGTATTCATTGGAAGAAGCATAACATTTGCTTACACATTCTATTTCTTTTTAGTGTTTCTCCCCTTTTTGCCTTTATCAGTAATTGCAATTATTGCAATTGGAACAGGGTTTTTAATGCTAACACCTCTAGTTCTTTTCGTGATTCACATCAACGAACTTTCAAAAGATTTCGATCACCTAAAAAAATTGTTTTCCAAAAAACTCCTTATCGGAATTTCGATATTGTGCTTTTTGGTAATTCCTTCATTTATCACTGCGACGTATCTGAAAGACAAAAGCGTTTTAAATGAAACACTATCTTATTTATATAATCCTGACTACTCAAAGCAATATGAAATTGATAAAGTTTCGCTTCAAAAAACGCTCGATGTTATAAAAGGTCATAAAGACGGTAGAGGTGGAATATTTGGCAATGGCTCCCCTTATTTGTCATCGTATTTTAATTGGTTGGTAATGGATAATCTCACTTTGTCTGATTCAAAAATTAACACCATTGAAAAAATATTTTTTGATAAAACTTCTTTTGAGTTAAGACCTGAAAATATTCAAAACAACAATGTTCAAATAAGTAATATTTCCACAAGCAGTACGTACGACAAAACTCAGAATGCATGGAAAAGTTGGGTTAACTTGGAAATAACAAACAAAAACGAAAATGCTTGGTTTTCAGAATATGCCACAACGATCGATCTGCCTGAAGGCTGTTGGATCAGTGATTACTATCTATATGTTGGAGACGTAAAAGAACCAGGTATTTTAGCGGAGAAAAAATCGGCGACATGGATATTCTCACAAATCCGAAATGGAAACCGTGACCCGGGAATTCTATACTATTTGACGGGAAATAAAGTTGCCTTCAGGGTTTTTCCGTTTGCAAAAAATGAAGTAAGGAAAACCGGAATAGAGTTCTTACATAAAGAGCCTTTAAGACTCAATATTGACGATAACATAGTTGAATTAGGGAATATAGAAGAAACCATTTATGAGAATATTGAAACCGAAAACATCGTTTATGTTTCATCCCAAAACAAACAAAAACTGAGTACTGTTAAACGTAAACCTTACTTTCATTTTTTGGTTGACGCTTCTAAAAACAGTAATTCAACTGAGTTTATCCAAAGAATTGAACAAGCAATTGAAGCCAATAAACCGCTTTCAGAAAATGCAAAAATCAGTTTTGTAAACAGCTATGTGACTTCCTTAACGATAGATAATGATTGGAAAGGAGATTATAAGAATCAAACTTTTGAAGGTGGCTTTTACTTGGATAGAGCCATAAGAAAAACCTTGTTTAATGCATATCAAGATAAATCGAAAGCTTATCCTGTAATTGTGGTCGTAACTGACAGTCTTCAAAATGCGGTTTTAGACAAAGATTTTGCAGACTTAAAGTTTACATTTCCGGAAAGTAACTTGTTTTTTAACCTTGATCAAAACGGAAATTTAAGAGAACATTCTTTAGTCGGAAACCCGGTAAAGGAACTACCCGAAGTAAGGCGAGAATGCATATTTTGCGAAACTGTTTTGGAGTACAAAAGCTCCGACAATTCAGTTACCTATTTGCCGAATAACAATGAGCCAAGCGTCATTTTAATGAGGGATGAATTTGAAGTAAACGAAATAGAAATTAAAGAAAAGGAATGGAGATCTGCATTGATGATGCAAGCTCAATGGAATTCACAAATTCTTCATCCGGAAAACTCTGACAGAGAATGGCTGAATTTGGTAAAGCTTAGTTTCATCTCAAAAGTAATGACACCTGTAACATCTTACTTGGTAGTAGAAAATGAAGCACAAAAAGAAATGCTGAAAAAGAAACAAGAACAAGTATTGTCGGGTAACAAATCTTTAGACCTTGGCGAAGACACTCAACGTATGAGCGAACCAAGTATGATTTTGTTGGTAATTCTTCTTGGACTAATATTATGGTTCAGAGAAAAAAGAAACGACAATGGATATAATAAAATTACCTGAATAACATAATAGCCGAAATATTGGTAAAATCATGGCTTTGGTTCATATCAGTCTTTTTTTCTTAACCGAAAGTTTGTGCTTTGTAACCACCTACTACTCATATACTAAACGTTGTAAACATCAATAACTCATGAAATACATATTAGCAGCAATTATTCTAATTTTCTCAGCCAACGAAAAAAAGGCTGATTTGGGCTTAAACCTGAAAACGGGTGAAACGTACTCACAAATCTATATTTCTAATACCACCATCACTCAAACGATCTATGGTATGGAACAAGTAATCAAGATGGATATTACCGGGGGGATGGACTTTCATGTTAACGAAAATCTTGGTGAGAGTTATTTAATGAGCGCATCTTATTCAAGTCTGATCATGAAAATGAATACTCCTATGGGGGAAATGTTATTTTCTTCTGAAAGTGAGGGAGTCGATGTTTTCTCGACTCTGATAAAAACTATGATCGGCAAGGAATTTACATTAGAGATGTCAAGAGATGGAACTATTTCGAGAATTGAAAACTTAGATAACATCTTTAAAGGTATGTTCGAATCTTTTCCCCAACTGTCTGAACCTCAAAAGCAGCAGATACTTACTCAGCTTCGACAAGCTTATGGAGAAAAATCATTTAAGGGAAATATTGAAATGATTACAGCTATATTTCCTAATAAAGAAGTGAAGGTTGGCGAAAAATGGGAAAACTCAGTAAAACTTGAATCAGGAATGTCCGGCTTTATGAACAACACTTTTACTCTAGTTGATCTCAATTCTGATGCTATTATCATTGAAGGAACTTCTCAAATTTCTACTGAAGATAAAGATGCGTACGTTGATGTAAATGGAATGCCAACAAGGTATAATTTAACCGGAAAGATGCAGAGTAGCTATAAACTGGACCCTGAATCTAACTGGGTAGTAGAAGGAAAAATCGAACAAGAAATTTCTGGAGATGCTCAAATCAAAGACAGCCCAAATCTACCGGGAGGTATCACTATTCCAATGGTTATAAAAAACGATATGACTATTGGTCAATAAACTCTATACCAACCAACTATTATCCATATGCTTACTTCACTAATTGGAGAATCTAGTTTATGGATGATAGATGTTTTTACTCCTCCCCGGCCATTTCCATAATTTTATTCCATTCCGCTTCTCTAACCGGAGTGATGGATAATCGAGACAATCTGAACAATTCCATATCATCTAAAGCCGATTCTTTTTTCATGGCTTCACGATCCACAGGTTTATCAAATTTCTGAAGGAACTTAACGTCTACCAAGATCCAAGTGGGGTCTTCTTCACTGCTTTTCGCATCAAAATATTTTGAGTCAGGATCGAATTGGGTCGGATCAGGATATGGCTCACTAGCTACTTCCATCGTTCCTACAATTTCAGGTGGAGAAATACGGGAATGGTAAAACAATACTTTGTCTCCTACTTTCATTTCATCCCGCATGTAATTTCGGGCTGCATAATTTCGAATTCCATCCCAGGGCTCAACCTGATCTCTTTCCAGATCATCAATGCTGTACGCATCAGGCTCAGATTTCATTAACCAATACTTACGTTCGCTCATCGCTCACTAATTATAAATTAAAAATTAATAATTAAGAATGCAGTTTAGAGTTAGGTAAAACTAATCTGCATTCTTAATTGATATTTGAATCATTGTTGATTGTTATTTGTACTTCTGTACATACCACAAAACTGTGTGTCTCAACATTCCATCAAAATCAGTTGACGGCTCCCAGCCCAGTTCATTTTTAATTTTTGAGGCGTCAATGGCATATCGGAAATCGTGACCTAACCGATCGGTAACAAAACTGATGAGATTCTTGTAATCACCATCAGGCCCGTTGCCCACTTCTTCATTCAAGAAATCACAAAGTTTGTGAACCAGTTCAATATTTTTCCACTCGTTATTTCCACCAATGTTATACACTTCTCCGGCTTTCCCTTTCAGAAATGCTGTTTCCAGCGCCGAACAGTGATCGATCACATTCAGCCAATCACGAACATTTTCTCCTTTACCATACACCGGTATCGGATTGTGATTGATCGCATTTCGGATCACAGTTGGTATCAACTTTTCATCATGTTGATGCGGTCCATAGTTATTAGAGCAATTAGTTGTAACCACGTTCATTCCATAAGTATGGAAATATGCTCTTACAATCATATCACTGCTAGCCTTTGAAGCACTGTATGGAGAATTCGGAGCATAAGGAGTTTGCTCGGTAAAGAAACCATCATCTTCCAGTTCACCGTAAACTTCATCAGTTGAAACATGCACAAATCGATTGTTCTTCCAGCTTTCTTCATCTTCCTGCCAAAGCTGTCTGCATTCTTCCAGAATATTGAAAGTCCCGACCACGTTGGATAAAATAAACGGTTCCGGTCCCGAAATGGAGTTATCTACATGTGATTCTGCAGCCAAGTGTAAAACTCCGTCCGGCTGAAAGGTTTTTACGATGTCCTTAACCTCATCACGATCAACCAGGTCAATTTTTTTGAAATAGTATCGCTCAGAATCCCGAAGAGGTTTCAAATAACCTGTATCTGAAGCGTATGTCAGTTTATCAATATTCATGATGGTCCAGTCAGGATGTTCCTTGAATAATTTCAGTATCAAATTTGAACCAATAAAACCGGCACCTCCGGTTACTATGATCTTCTTCAAAATGTATCCTCTTCTTTAAGTGATGAAAATAGTGGGAGCTTTCTGTCTTTTTCGGAAAGAACAGGCTTAGTCACATCCCAGTTGATTCTTATGAGTGGGTCATCCCAACGTATTCCCCTCTCTCCTTCTTTGTTATAATAATCTGAACATTTATAAGAAATGATGGCTTCTTCGCTTAAAACTGAAAAACCGTGAGCAAAACCTTTCGGAACCAGTAAGGAACGGTGGTTCTTCTCTGACAGCTTATACGCAACATAATTTCCGAAGGTGGGAGATTCCTTTCTGATATCAACAGCTACATCTAAAACTTCGCCTTTTAAACAGGTAATCAGTTTATCCTGTGGACTTTCGATCTGATAGTGTAACCCTCTGATCGTTCCTTCATAAGATTTAGATACGTTATCCTGTATAAATTCTAAATCAAATCCTATTTGTTCTAAATGAGTTTTTCTAAAGGACTCGAAGAAATATCCTCTGTCATCTTCAAATACATTGGGTTCAAAAACGAACACTCCTTTTATTCTGCTTTCTGAGATTTTCATCCTTATAACTGTTTTAACAATCTTTGTAAACCTACTTTCCAATCCAAGATCAGAACGCCGTCAACATTACTAATTTTTTGAGTACTTAACTTGGAAAAAAATGGTCTTTTGGCTTTTGTGGGAAAGTCTGCTGAACTAACCGGATTTACCTTTACATTCATTCCCTTCTGTTCGAATATCTCCTTAGAAAAATGATACCATGTTGTCATTCCTTCAGAGCTTAAATGATAGGTCCCGGTTTTGTTTTGTTGAAGTAATTCAAAGGTTTGTTCCACAACCTGATCCGCAAAAGTCGGGCTACCAAATTGATCATTTACTACCTTTAATTCATCTCTTTCAGCCCCCAGCCTCAACATCGTTTTAACAAAATTATGCCCATACTTCCCGCATAACCAGGAAACACGTAATAACAAAAACTTACAACCGGAATCTTTGATAGCCTCTTCCCCTTTTAATTTAGAATATCCGTATGCATTTACAGGATCTGTAGAGTCTTCTTCCTTATAACCTTCGGGACTATTTTCTTTATCTGATTTATTACCTGCAAACACATAATCCGTAGAATAATGAACCAGTTTTACATTATTTCTATTACAAATATTGGCGAGTTTTTTTACGGATTTCGCATTGATCTTTAGCGCAATTTGTTTGTTTTCTTCAGCTTCATCTACTTTTGTATAAGCAGCACAATTTATCAACACATCCGGTGCTAAATCGGCTATTGTTTTTGCCACTTTATCTTCATCAGTAATATCCAGTTCATTTGAAGAAAAGCTATTGTAACTAACCCCATGATCTTTGCAGAAATCAACCCATTCCTTTCCAAGCTGACCTCCGGCTCCGGTGATCAAAACCTTCATAAATTAACCCTGCACCAGTTTGTTTGCATGTTTATAAGAATCAGGAGTTCCGGCATCAGTCCACCAACCTTCCAATACCGAACTTTTCATTTGTCCCTGTGTTATATAAAAATTATTAACATCGGTAATTTCTAACTCTCCTCTGCCGGAAGGCTTCAGAGTTTTAATGCATTCAAAGACTTTAGCATCATAAAAGTAAATACCTGTTACCGCAAAATTGGATTTGGGTTCTTGCGGCTTTTCATCAATAGAAATTACTTTATCTCCATCTAATTCAGCCACCCCATAACGTTCAGGGTCTTCTACTTCCTGAATAAGAATCTGAGCTCCGGAACCATCATAGTTCTTAACAGCAGTTTTAAGTGAATTTTCAAAAATGTTATCTCCCAATATTACAATTACCGGATCATTGCCTGCGAAATTTTCTGCGAGTCCTAAAGCTTGTGCGATTCCTCCGGCTTCGTCTTGAACTTTGTAAGTAAACCTGCAATTAAAATCTTTACCGGAACCTAACAGATTTACAACATCTCCCATATGCTCTGTACCCGTAACAATTAAGATCTCTTCAATACCGACCTCTGTCAGTTTTTCAATAGGATGATAAATCATTGGTTTTTCACCAACCGGTAATAAATGTTTATTCGTCACTTTGGTTAAAGGATAAAGTCTGGATCCTGTACCACCTGCCAAAATAATGCCTTTCATAACGTAGATCTGATGTCAATAATTTTACTTATCACTCAAGGTACAAATAGAATTGAAGTTTGGCTAAAACTACTCTTTCTAAACTTAATTATAAACTAATATTAGAGTTGATTAATCCTTATCAAATTTGATTAAATAATTCTTATACAGACGTTTAAAGTATTTAATGGTTCGTTCTTTCAGTATATTTATTGATGCATGAAAGTTAAAGTTACATATCTGCTTTTAGTCGTTTTTGCTTTTTTCTCCTCTGAACAGAGCAAAGCCCAAGACAAGGTATGGACTGGAGCGGTTGATTCCTCTTGGCATGTTGCCGGTAACTGGAATCCTTCCGGAGTTCCTACTTCAGGACAAACGGTTTCAATGAGAGGAAATACCACTCCTTATCCGGTAATCACTTCTAACGTTACTGTACGCTCAGTTACCATAAATCAATATTATTCCAATCCGGGAGACGAACTAACTATTCGTAACAATGCAACGCTAACCATTACTGATGATTTCACCCTTAATGGCGCCGGAGTACTCAATATTGTAAACGGTCATCTGGAAATGACAGCAACTCAAAGTGGTCAGAATAATCTTAATCTGAATTCAGCTCAATCGGTAGTAAATATAACTAATGGTAGTTTTACGGTAGGAACGGCTTCGGAGGATGTTGATGCTGAAATAATCGGTACATTCAATCTTGGAAACGGAGATTTTACTGTTTTTGGAGATTTTGATGTCTCTAACAGCGATACTTTCAATGCAGAAGATGGGACTGTGATTATAAATGGAAACTCTACCATCAATGGAACTTATAACGGAAATGATGGAACCACTACTTTTAATGGCGAGGTAGATGTGCGTAGTGGTGGGGTTTTAAATCTCGATTCCGGAACCATAAATTTTAATGGCGAGACATTCGTAGGAAACAGTGGAGTCGCAAATCTGGGAACCGGAACTGTTTTTGTTAATAACAATATTGAGGTTAAAAGTGGCGGTTACTTTAACGTTGAAGATGCTACTGTAACAGTAACCGGAAATGCAGATTTTACCAGTAATGGAAACCTTTCTATCGACAATGGAACTATAAATATTACCGGTAATGCTAACCTGAGTAGTGGCGGAAGTTTTGATCTTAATGATGGGAATCTGAACGTCGGTGGAGACGCTTCTTTTACATCAGGAGGAACTGTAAATGCCGGGAATGCAAATATAGAACTGGAAGGCGATTTCACTGTTCAAAATGGAAGTAATTTTAATGCAGATTCAAGTACGGTTACTTTCAGTGGCGATTCAACTCAAACTGTAAGTTCAAGCGGAGATGTAACTTTTTATAACGTAGTGGTTGACTCAGGTGCGGTTTTAAACACAGACGGTGGTTCAGGGAATACAATTGTTATCGAGAACAATTTGGTAGTGGAAAATGGTGGTGGCGTTGATGTAGAGGGTGATGATCAAATCGATGTACAAGGAGAAGTTCAAGGTGATGAAGAAGCTGTTAGTAGTCCAAACCCTTTTGCAGTTTCAGCAACTGCTCCTACTCTTACTTCGGTAGCTATTACCTTCAATAAAGCAATGGATGAAGCAATTTCAGAAAATACAGGGAATTACAGCATTCGTAGGGTTAGTAATTCTGCTTCTGTTGCTATTAGTAATGCTGTTCTAAATACAGGCGGTAATAGCCGGGTGGTAACGTTAACAGTTTCTACAATCACTGAAGATGTAGAATACGAAATCACCATGAATAATTTAGAAAGTGAAGATGGTGGTGAAATTTCTGATAACCATAAAAAGCGATTCACTAAAGTTGGCGCTGTTATCTTTTATTCAAGACAGTCCGGAAACTGGGCCACAAATAGCACCTGGTCTCGAACCAGCCATAGCGGATCAGCTGCAACTTCGAATCCCGGAAATACTAACAACGCTACTATAATTGTTGGAGATGGTGATATGGTTACTATTGCAAGCTCAACTTCTATAGTGAATCAAACTTCTGTTCAGGTGAATGTCAGTTCTACATTAAGAGTTGGAAGCGGAGGGATTTTAACCACAGGATCAAAATCCATAACCGGAACCGGAACTTTTGAAGTCACTTCAGGAACACTTCAAATTGGCTCATCGGCCGGTATTGCGTCATCAGGTTCTACGGGGAATATTCAAACTAATTCTCGTTCTTTTTCAACTTCGGGATCTTATACATATAACGGATCTGTTGCCCAAATTGCAGGCACAGGTCTTCCTTCATCTGTAAATAATCTTACCATTAATAATTCTTTGGATGTAACTCTCGATAATAATGTTGAAGTAAATGGAACGCTAAGTTTGACATCCGGCGTCCTGATTATTGAATCCGGAAATAATTTAATTGCCAATACTAAATCTATCGGCTCAGGTAAACTTAGAATGAAGCAAACTATTTCAGGTTCAATTGGTTGGAGATTGCTCTCCTCCCCACTTTCTTCAGATTATGTTGATCTATTTGATGCTATTACTACACAAGGTTATACAGGATCTTCTTTAGGAAATGCTCCTGTTGACAGTCTTCAGCCTAGCGTACTTTATTATGTTGAGTCTTATCCCGGAACCGATAATCAACGATGGAGAGCTCCTTCAAACGCATCTGCTTCCACTCAGAATGGTCTCGGTTTATATACTTATATATTTGGAAATATCGCCTCTGACTCCCGTTATAATAATCCTCTTCCTGTAGATCTCACTGTTGAGGGTCAGGAACCTTCAGGTACAGTAGATTTCGGTGTTACATATACAGTTGCTGCCGATTCCGGCTGGAACCTCGTTGGGAACCCTTACACTGCCACTATTGACTGGGATGATTCAGGAAACTGGACGAAAACAAATATTGATAACACCATTTATATATGGGATTACACCACAAGCCAATATAAAACCTGGAACGGAACAACCGGAGATTTAGGAAACGGATTGATTTCTCCTTTTCAGGGATTTTGGGTAAAAGCCAATGATACAAGCCCTGCATTAATTATTGATGAAGATGCAAAAACTACGAATGGTAATTTTGTAGGTAAAATAGTATCAGGAAACAACAACCCGGAACCAAAATTCTCAATAGAACTTTCTGATGATGTAAACAGAACCTCCACTCACTTTATGTTTTCAAAGTCAGCGAAGCTTAACAAGGATTCCAAAGATGCCTACAGGTTAGTCCCCCCACCAGGAATATCTTCATATCTGGATTTAGCTTCTGTGTCAGAGAATAAAAACCGGTTTTCTATTAATAATCTTCCCAGAGATTTTGGTATTCCGATTAAAATTCCATTGACAATAGATGCCTATGAAAAGGGATTTTCAGCTGACAAACCGCTTCATTTTGTATTCAAAGACTTTAAAAATATTCCAGTTGGCTGGTCGGTTTATCTTGTAGATACTAAATCAAATACTGAGATTAATATACTTACTGAACGCACTTATTTATTCAACCACACTGGTGAGAGAAGTAAAGCAGCTCCAAACAATGTTTTAGGAAGCAAACCAAAAATTACTGTTAAAGCTACTTCAAAAAACAGATTTTATTTAAGAATTGATCCCGGTACTGATGCTAGTGATCTCCCCGATGAATTTATGCTCAGTCAAAATTATCCAAACCCATTTAATCCTTCAACCAAGATCAAATTCACACTACCGGTGCAAAGTAACGCCGTACTGGAAGTTTTTGATATTCTAGGTAGAAAAATTGCCACTTTAGCATCAGAAGAATTACCGGCCGGTCAACACATTTATGAGTGGGATGCAAGCAGGCAATCAAGTGGGGTGTACTTATACCGTTTGGTAACTTCTCAGGGAATACAGATTAAAAGAATGACCCTAATCAAATAAATTCCCCTCTTTAAATTCAGTAGTTAGAATTGTTTAATGAAACCAATTAAGTATTAATAATTGGTATATTTAATCAACTTCATCTGCAAAAAAGAGCTTTTTTTGAATTCACACAAGAGAAACATACTTCGAGTCTTATCAGCATTAGCACTGATTGTTATTTTCTCAGAAATCGCTTTGTCGCAAATATCCGGCTATACCAACAGGTTAAAAGGACAGGTAAATAGTGCTCAGGTAAGTGGTTCATCAGACTTAAGCAACTTCCCTGTATTGATGAGTTTTACCCTTCCAGATCTTAGGTCGACAGGGAATGGTGGATTGGTTCAGAATGTAAACGGATACGATATACTTTTTACTTCAGCAAATGGTACTTCTATTCTTTCACATCAGATTGAGACATATGACCCTACAACCGGTCAAATTGAGATTTGGGTAAGGTTCCCTACACTTTCAGCAACTTCCAATACAGAGTTCTATATGTATTACGGAAATTCCGGTATAGTATCTGATCCATCTTCTGCTAATGTTTGGGATTCGAATTACAAGATGGTGTTGCATATGAACAACAACACTAATGATGCATCCGGAGAAGGAACAGACGCTACTGATTCAGGAACTTCAGATGCTGCAGGACAAATCGGAAGAGCTCGTAATTATGGGACTAATCAAGGAGATTTAATTCAGGTTCCGGATCCCGGTTCTTCTCCTTTGGATATTACAGGAAATATTACAATCTCATTCTGGATAAATATTTCAAATCGCAATGATGGACCCGACCTTATTACAAAAGGAACTTATACTGACGGTTATTCAATCTGGATTACCAACAATGGAAATTTAAGATTCCAGATTAACAATAATGCTTTAAACGGATCATCCAATAATCAAATCAGCAACGGAACCTGGAGCTATCTGACTTTTACAAGATCTGCATCCGGAAGGAATATATACGTTAATGGGTCATTAGATGCCTCCGATGGTTCTGGTGTATCTTTCAACACTAACAACGACCCACTTTATATCTCTACTACTGCTTTCGATTTTGAAGGTAGTATGGATGAAGTTCGAATTTCCAATACAACCCGAAGTGCTGATTGGATTGCCACAGAATACAACAACCAAAATTCACCACTGTTTTTTGTTTCTCAATTAAATGCGGAACCTGTTCTGCAAACCATTGAAGGTTCAACCATTACTTTTAATTCAGGTGACTCGCCCAAAAACATTACATCTACAATTGATGTCTCCGATGGTGATGATGTTAACCTTGAAAGTGCTGAAATATCTATTTCTAACAATTTTGCGCTAACTGAAGACGAACTGCTTTTCACAGATCAGCTGGGTATTACGGGTAGTTATGCTTCGGGTACAGGAGTTCTGACCCTTACCGGCACAACTACAAGCGCTAATTATGAAACAGCGATTCGGAGCATCACTTACAGAAATGCTGATACTTCTCCTACAGAAAATACCAGAACTATAAGCATCACCGTAAGTGACGGAACAGACGATAGTAATACGCTAACGAGAAATATCAATGTTGTAAAAGTTAACAACGATCCTGTTCTCTCAAATATTGAATCTTCTTCATTGTTCTTTTTCTCAGGAAGCTCAGCAAAACAAGTTAGTAATACCATCGAAATTTCTGATATTGATGATACAAATATGGAAAGTGCCAGTCTTCAGATAACAGGAAATTATCTTAGCTCTGAGGACACTCTGGAATTTGTATCTCAAAATGGAATTACATCTTCATGGAATGATATTTCTGGTACGTTGACCCTAACGGGTTCTGCTACTAAAACAAATTATGAAAATGCTATCCGAAGTGTCACTTACCTGAATTCAAATCCAACTCCTGATATGTCCGTAAGGACCCTCAGCTTCACCGTCAGCGATGGAAGCGATAACAGTTCTACCCTTACCCGGGATATTGAAATACCGGATTCAATCTCTGACCCCTCTACTGACCTTTCGAATACGGTTTTTCATTTTGATGCATTTGATGTGGACGGAGATTTACTAACCAATGACCAACCCGGGGATGGCACCGGTGTTTCAACTTGGGGAGACAGATCTGATAACGCCGGAGGAAGTTCAGTAGATCTTTCAGGTACAACGAGTCCCGCCAGTGATGAGCCCATCTTTGATTCTGATTATTTCGGAGAAAGAGGCGGATTACTTTTCGATGGTACAAACGACAAGTTTGATGTTCCAGATAACGCTATAAATAATACAGGGACATATACTGAAAAATCATACGCAGTAGTTTTCAGAACAGGATCAACCACCGCAGGATTACAGATAATTTATGAACAAGGTGGTGGAACCAGAGGTTATCAAATAAGCATTAAAGATGGTATTGCTTATGCCTTTGTTTGGAACAATAGTGAGTGGGGATCAGGCAATCAATACAAATCAATTAATCTTGGTGCTGTTTCAGCTAATACCAACTACATTCTGATTGCAAGCCATGATGCAACATCTGGAACTCTAGCTGCAAAAACCTGGTCTGCAAACATAAACGGCGGTAGCATTATTACGCAAGCTAATGTCGATTTTCAGAGAGCCCATAGTGGTGATGCCGTTATTGGTGAAGAAGACGGAACAAGAGACCCTGCTACAACCGGTAACAACCCTGCGGGAACTAATAATTTCAATGGTATCATTGGTGAATTTATTGCCTGGAATGATGCTTTATCAGCAGGTGATTTCACGAACTTATATGCTTATTTAAGTGATAAATGGTTCAATAAAGCTCCTTTATTATCCTCAATTGAGGGTTCAGCACTTTCTTATTCAGAAGGTGATCCTGCAACAATAATATCTTCATCGTTAGTAGTATCAGATTCGGATAATTCTGTTTTGGAAAGTGCGGAGGTGAGTATATCAGAAGGATTTAATAATTCTGAAGATGTTCTTGCCTTCACTAATCAATTAGGAATTACAGGAAACTGGAACTCAACCACCGGGATCCTGACCCTATCAGGTTCTTCATCTGTTGCAAATTATCAAACAGCACTTCGTTCTGTAACTTATGAAAATACAAATGGATTAAATCCGTCAACAGTTACCAGAGAAATTTCTTTTCAGGTTTTTGATTTTGAAGATGCAAGCGGATTAATATCTCGAGAAATTGAGATAGTACCTTCCAACGCAACTCCTGTTTTAGCAGCCATTGAAGGCGCTACAATTTCGTTTACTGAAGCTGACGGTCCTACTTCATTAACGTCAACTATTACAATTTCCGATTCTGATGATATAAATCTGGAAGAAGCAACCATTCAGGTCACAAATAATTACTTTTTAGGAGAGGATGTACTTGATTTTGTTAACGCAAATGGAATAACATCCAATTTTGATTCAGGTACCGGAACATTAACTCTTTCAGGAACAGCAACAGTTGCAAACTATCAAGCAGCCCTCCGAGCAGTTACTTTTGAGAATATCAGTACCGACCCGGTCACCGGTTTAGACCGCACTATAACCATTTCTGTGAATGACGGTTTAGATGATAGTAACTCGCAAACCAGAGACATTTCAGTTTCAAGTATAAACACTCCTCCTGTTCTTGATGATATTGAGCAAGATGCGATCCTGTACACAACGGGAGACTCTCTCGAAGTTTCTGATGATATTACTGTTTCTGATTCTGATGATACAAATATAGAGACCGTTACTTTTCAAATAACCGGAAACTATGACAGCTCTGAGGATACTCTTGTTTTCGCTGATATCTTCGGAGTTACAGATTCCTGGACTGATGGGACTGGAACACTGACATTAACCGGCCCTGCAACAAAAGCCGATTTTCAAAGTGCCCTTAGAACGGTACGATATGCCAATACTTCTTCCAACCCCTCCGATCAGCAAAGAACTATTTCTATTACAGCAAATGATGGAGATGATAACAGTAATATTGTTACCAGAAATGTAACCGTAAGTGTTCCCGCAACCATTAATGACCTTACGGTTTGGCTAAAAGGTGATGACGGAACATTCAATGCCACATCAGGTGGTAGTGCAAGTACAAATGGTGGAAATGTAAGACGATGGGAAGATCAAAGTGGGAATAATCACCATTTTATAACATCAGGAACTGCACCAACCTTCCGAACTAGTGTTGGAAGTATCAATTCACAAAACGCTATTGAATTTCCGGGCGGCGGAACTGTTGTTCGTTTAGAAGATGCCGATGCAGAAACTCAGTATTTGAATGGCCTGGATGAGTTCACCATATTCTTTGTGATCGAATCTGATATTACGAATACTGACAGAGGCTTTTGGACAACCTACCAACCCGATGGAAGTGGAGATGATAAATTCTTCAACATCAGATATGACGCAACCGGAACAAGTGGTACCAATATTATCACTGCCGGATTAAGGGAAGGTGAATCTTCAGATTTTTTACTTCAGAGTTTCTCTGATGCACAAACTACTTCAGGACAAATAATCGCTTTAAAGTGGCAGTCTGAAGAATTATTCGATATGTATGTGGATGGTGTTCTGAACAACCCTTCCGCCTCAGGTAATATCCCTACAGGTTTACTAACCAACTTAACTACTGCTATACTTGGACAAAGCAGTAAAGACCAAAACAATAGCTGGGATGGATTAATCGCTGAAATGCTGTTCTATTCTCGAGAACTTTCTATTTCCGAACAACAAAATATAGAAGATTACCTCTCCTTAAAATATAGTATTCCTATAAGGAATCTTACTGCTGCTACCGGTGGAGAAGCTATATCCGCAGACGATGCTTCAACAACTTACACTACTTTATCAGGGCCAAGAGTTCAGGAAAGCTTTATCGGTGAATACACTTCGAGCGGCACTTTTGTATTTAAAGCTCCTACCGGATTTGAATGGGATACCGGCGGTGCTAATCCCTCTGCAACAGTCGCTCCTGCTTTTGGTGGAAGTACAAATCTGGCGATTTCCTTTACAAGCAGGACTTCAACTGAGATAACATTTACTGTCACTACAGCTTCCTCGACTAATCCCGCTGAAATCACTTTCAATGGATTCAGAGTAAGGCCAACAACTGGAACTCTCCCAAATGAGGGAAATATCAGGAACATTGGAACTACAGGCTCCGGAGGTACAACCAATTACGGGACATTGACAATGGTTGCCGGAACTCAAATTGCAATGGCTTATTCACAACAACCGGGAACATCAACTGTAAATTCACCTATTTCTCCATCAGTACGGATACAACTTGTTGATCAATTTGGAAATTCTGTGGAAGAAGGTGGCGTCGATATTGATGTAGCTTTGAATGTAGTTAGTGGTTCAGGGGCTTTAACCGGAGGATCAACTACTACTATCAGGACAAATTCACTTGGAATTGCTGACTTCACAAACCTTCTTATTGATGATACTGGTTCATATACTCTTACTGCTACTTCTGCAGGATTGGCCTCAGAACTTAGCAACGAATTTGATGTAGTAGTGCTTGGACAACTTACAGAGTTTAAAATTGAGAGAGTTCCTTCCGGAAATATTTCCAACAAACTGGCAGGACAAAGCTTTAACATTAAAATTTCAGCTGTTGATGGAACAGATGCCGTAGTTACAGACTTTTCAGGAACAGTTGATATTTCTTCTTCCTGTACATTAGATGCCGGACAAGGTACTTCTCCTGCATTCACGTCCGGAGTATTATCCTCACATACCGTTAGTATTAGCAGTGTGGGTTCCTGCACCATCACAGCAACCAATTCTGCCGGTTCCGAAACAGGTGTAAGTAATAGTTTTAATGTTACTCCCGGTGCAGCATCCGCTGCATCTACACAAATAACAGCAAGCCCAACGGTGATCTTTAATGATGGATTTTCTACCTCAACTATAACAGTACAGGCACGAGATGCATCCGGAAATAACGTAACTGTTGGAGGTGCAACTATTGCTCTTTCAGCAACTGATGGTTCTCTGGGAAGTGTAACAGATAATTCTAATGGCACTTATACTGCAACTCTTACTTCATCTATTATTGAAGGAACTGCAACCATTACAGGAACTTTAAACGGTAATGCCATTTCTGATAATGCTCAGGTTGAATTTGCAGCTTTCAATAAAATCTGGAGATCTCAGGTGGGTTCAGTTGCAGATGCAAGAAACTGGGACGACCCCGTAAACTGGTCTTCCGGAAGCGTGCCACTTTCAACTGATAAAGTTCTTATACCCGCAAACCCATCCGTTGGTAATCAACAGCCGGTTGTGGATGTTACCAATACTACTGTTGCCCAAATATCGATCGAAACCAGCGCTACTGTTACTGTTTCCGGAGGGGTCAACTTTGTCGTAACCGGTGAAGCATCCGGAGGGGGAAAAATACTTGGGAGTAATGCCGATTCTTTGACTGTAGGTGGAAATCTGGATTTACTTGATATTACTCTGGGAAATGTGATTCTAAACGGTTCCTCTAAGCAGATCGTAACAAGCCCTAATGATTTTGTAGATCTTGAACTAGACAACTCTGCAGGTGCTGATTTCTCCTCAGATCTGACTGTAACCGGAGATTTAAACCTTACAGATGGTACTTTGTTTATACCAACAGGAAAAAACCTTATTGCCAATTCAAAAACCTATGGACCCGGTGGATCTTTAAGATTTCAAAGAAGAATTTCTGGAGTAAGAGGTTGGAGAATGATTTCATCTCCTGTTAACACAACTTATGGAGATTTCCTGGATGGAACTTTAACTCAGGGATATACCGGTTCAACATTAGGAAATGCAGCTCTGGATAGTCTGCAACCCAATGTATTAACATATCTGGAAACTGTAGTTGGTACTGATAACCAAAGATACCGTGCTCCTTCTAATGCCACACAATCTGTGTCTCAGGGGCAAGGAGTTTTTGTGTTCGTCTTTGGTAACATTGCTGCAGATTCCCGATACAATGATCCGCTTCCTGATACACTTGACGTTGAAGGTCAGGAATGGGAAGGCGACGGTACAGAAGTTGATTTTGGAATTACTTACACTGCTGCAGCTGATACCGGTTGGAACCTGATCGGAAACCCATTTGCTGCTACTATTGATTGGGATGATAATACCAATTGGACAAAAACTAATGTTGAAAACACTATCTATGTTTGGGATCCTTCGGCAAACGGTGGAAATGGTGAATATTTGACATGGAACGGCACAACCGGAACTCTTGGCGGTGGTCTGATCTCCCCTTTTCAGGGATTTTGGGTAAAAGCCAACGCTGTAGCTCCTGTTCTTAAAGTAAATAAAGAAGTTAAAACAACAGGCGGTAGTTTTCTCCGCAAAGAAAATACAGAAGGGCAAAACGATCCTCAGTTGGAGCTTTCTTTGAAAGCAGATGGATTGAACAAGAAAACAAATATTATGTTTTCCAATAGCGCCAGAAAGTCAAAAGACAACAGCGACGGGTATCGTCTTCTTCCTTTTTCATTAACACATTTGGAGCTTCATACTTTTCTGGAAGATGGTACAGAACTAGCTATTAATAACCTACCGCTTGACTTCAATTCCAGATATAAGATTCCGTTACATGTAGCTGCATATCGAGACGGAATCCCTGTTTCAGGTGAAATGGAACTTGTTTGGAGTGGGCTTAGAAATATTCCTGATGATTGGATAATTACCTTGATCGATAATGACACTCAGGAAGAAATCAACATAAAGGAACAAAATTCTTATACTTTTAATCATTCAACAAAAGCTAAAATCTCTAAAACAGATCCATTTTCTCCAAGTTTTAAGTTGAAATCAAAAGGCAAAAGTACTTCAGAAAGTGCCCGGTTCACTCTAAAAATAAGTACAGAACAAATTGAACTCGAAGTTCCTGAAGAAGTATTTTTGGCTCAAAACTATCCAAATCCTTTTAATCCCAGAACTACAATTCCATTTGGTATCGACGAAGATGCTGATGTAAGTATTATTGTATATGATATACTTGGAAGAAAAGTGCATACTTTGGTTAATAAAAGGCTTACAGCAGGTACCTACGATGTCACTTTCAACGCCAATCACCTTGCCAGCGGAGTTTATTTTTATCGTTTGATCACTGATTCAAAAGTACTTGTGGAAAAATTCACTTTAATTAAGTAATAACTTCCTCCTATTCAAAAAGGGTTAGAATTACCTAATCCTGGTTTACTCATTAACGTTTAGTAGTATATTAGTCTATCTGTTACAAGCAGTTAATCCGGCTTTATATGTAGATATGACAAATCTTTCAATCAAATACCTTTTCATATCTGTAGCGCTTTTTTTGGGTCTTAGTGAGATAGCAATTGCTCAGTTAGGATCCTTTGCTGAAAGAAAAAAATTCAATATAGAAAGCGACAGTGTAGGTGGAGCTTCAGATCTAATAAATTTTCCGGTTCTGGTAAACGTAACTTTGCCATCAGGGGATGTAGAAAATGCAAACGGATTTGATATTGCTTTTACAGCTACTGATGGAACTACACAGCTGGACCATGATCTTGAATCTTATAATTCCGGTACCGGCGAACTTGTAGCATGGGTCAGGTTTCCTTCTTTAAGTGCCACAACCGATACCCAATTTTTTATCTATTACGGTGACTCAGGGATTACTACTGATCAAAGTACTTCCGATACCTGGAACTCAGATTACCAACTCGTAATGCATATGGATGGTGGTGCTACCGAAGATGACGCAACTTCTAATGCTAATGATGGTACCGAAAATGGGACGGGCGGAATTCCAACAACTACGGGTATAATCGGGGACGGTCGCGATTTTGAACGAGGTGATTCAGACTTCATCTCTGTTCCCGATGATAACAGCTTAGATATTACCGATGAAATTACAATATCGTTCTGGTACAACCCGGAGTCTACTAATGCTCCGGATATGGTTACAAAGGGAACCAACACTTCTTATGAGGCTTCGATTAGAGGTGGTCCCAGAATGCAATTCAAAAAAGAAGGTGGATCAAATCTAACAGCTGATGCAGCTTTCTCGCTTTCAACTTCAACTTGGTATTATTTAACTTATGTTCAGGGAACTTCTGGTAGAACTATTTATCAGAATGGTCTTTCTATAAATACCGATGGTAATACAACAGCTTTTTCCACTAATGGAGACGCTTTACAAATTTCCAGATCAGGTGATGCCGCTGACGGGATTATTGATGAAGTCAGAATTTCTGATGTAGGTCTAAGCGAGGATTGGATTGCCACTGAATATGCAAATCAATTAAATCCTTCAACTTTTATTACAGAACTGGACGACCTGCCTAGTTTACAGAATATTGAATCAACTGCTGCAACTTATATGGCTGGTGGCTCAGCAATATTTGTTACATCCGATTTAACGATTGGAAGTCACCCCACTGTCACAACATTAGATAGTGCAGTAATTCAAATATCTAACAATCTGGATAATCCGGACGATCAACTTGGCTTTTCTGATCAATTGGGAATTACCGGAACATATACTGCTGCAACCGGAAAGCTTTTACTTTCCGGAACTACTTCTTTAGCCAATTACCAAACAGCACTTAGAGCTGTTACTTTCAGTAGCCTTGCCGGAACTCCCAGCCAGCTCACAAGAACTGTATCAATAACAGGATATAAAGGATCTTCAGCTACCAACACTCCAGTTAGAGATATTGATATTATCAGCACATTAACTGATTTAACTACTGACATTTCAAATATCGTTTTCCATTTTGATGCACAAGATATGGATGGAGACGGTACTGCAAATTCAGCCGAAGGCTCTCCTCCAACCAATAATTCATCTGTTACTTTATGGGGAGATCTCAGCACCAATAATTTTGATTTCTCTACGGGTACAGCGCCGACATTTGATTCTTTAGGCTTTGGCGAACGTGGTGCAGTTACCTATGATGGAGCAAACGATGAATTAATAAAAGGCGGAGAAGTTCTGATTAATAATGATGATTTCAGCCAAAAATCTTTTGCGATTACCTTAAGAACAGGAAATTCTACCGCCGGATTTCAGGTAATATATGAACAATCCAGTGGCGGCCTCGGTTATAATTTTAGCATCATTGATGGCAATTTATATGCTCACGCTTACAACAGAAGCAGTGCAAATTGGGGTGCTTCAAATTCTTTGAGACATAGGGTAATAGATCTTGGATCTGTGCTACCAAATGAATCCTATATAATCATAGCGTATCACGATTCTAACGTATGGGCAGCTGAGTTAAACAACGGTTTACTAGAATCATTTACCGATGCCGCCGACATGAATTCTAATAACAACAGCATAGGTTTGGGTGGCAATGATGGTTCCCAAACCCGAAATCCAATTACACTTTCAAATGAAAACGGAAACTTTGATGGGCAAATTGCAGAATTTGCTTCCTGGAACACATCACTAAACGGCGGACAAAGAGCTAGTTTATATAACTATTTTAATGAAAAGTGGGGAAACGTCCCTCCTGTTTTAGCCTCTGTTGAAGGAACTAATATCGACTTTACAGAAGGCGATCCGGATACTCAAATTACTAATACCATTACAGTTTCAGATAGCGACCCTCATAATAACATGGACAGTGCAAAAGTGTCTATAACTACAAACTTTATAGCCGGTCAAGACTCTCTCGTCTTTGCTAATACTGCAAAAATTACTGGTACTTATAATGGAACTACAGGTGTATTGTTACTTTCAGGAAGTGATACAAAAGCAAACTATCAAGCTGCATTACGATCTGTTAATTATAGAAATACCCAACTAAATCCTTCCACTAATACCCGAACTGTTGAATTCGAAATTTATGATTGGGATGATGTAAGCAACACTGTAAGCAGAAACATAAATATCACCAATCCTGATGCAACCCCAATACTTGCAGATATTGAAAGTGGCGATTTAGCTTATACAGAAGGTAACGGTGCTGTAGAAATCACTTCTGCCATTACAGTATCTGACATAGATGACACAAACATTGAGAGTGCAACTATTTCCATTACCGCTAACTATTTTCTTGGTGAAGATTTTCTCGACTTTACGGATACCGGAAATATTTCAGGAAGCTTTGCTTCAGGAAGCGGGATATTAACTCTGACCGGAAGCGATACCAAAGCGAATTACCAAACAGCGCTTAGGGCTGTAACGTATGAGAATACCAGCTCAGATCCGGTAGACCTTGACCGTACCATTTCTTTTGTTATCAACGACGGTGATAATAACAGTAACACTCAATCCAGAGATGTGACAGTAGCAACAGTAAACTCAAAGCCTGTTCTTAGCTCTATTGAATCATCAAATATTCCTTATCCTGATGCTGCAGTTCAGATTACAAATACTATCATAGTTTCTGACCCTGACGACACCAGGCTTGACAGCGCATTGGTTATTATCACCGAAAACTTAAAACCAGCCGAAGATTCTCTTATCTATTCTACCCTATTCGGAATTACAGGCAACTGGAATCCAAATACAGGGATCCTCAAACTTACCGGGAATAATTTATTAAGCGATTATGAAGCAGCTCTAAGATCAGTGGACTATATAAATACTGCAACTATAGCGTCAGGTCCCGAGCGAGTAGTTAGTTTTATTGTTAGTGATGGAGAACTCAAAAGTGATACTCTAAAACGTACCATCGATGTAAGCCCGGTAGAAACCATTCCCGATCTTGAGGTTTGGCTTAGAGCCGATGCAGGCATTTCAGAGGGTAACGGAGTTGCTGTTTCAACTTGGGCTGATCAAAGCGGAAATGGAAATGATTATACCGGTACATCAGGCTCAGGAACCGCTCCTACTTTTGTAGCAAGTTCAGCAACATTGAACAGTAAACCTTCCGTTAACTTTGTAGGAAATGGAGATCATTTTCTTGATAGTGATGGTCAAACAAATTACATCAACAGTAACACTGAATTCAGCTTGTTTATAGTTTATAAATCTGATGTTACAAATTCAGATAAAGGACTTTTTATTGCGGACTCTCCTTCAGGAGCTGATGAAATTTTAACTATCAGATATGATGCTTCAGGAGCAAACGGGGGCGGATCTTTCAGCGATGTAATAAAAACAGGTATTCTTGGAAACGATCCTGATAACCAATTAGAAAGCTTTTCTGATATCCAAACTACAGGTGCTCAAATAATCAGTTTGCAATGGGAAAGTGGTACAACTTACGATCTATATGTTGATGGAATTTTGAATAATCCCAGTTCTGCAGCTGATCCTCCTCCATCCGGATCGATTACAACTGCCACTACTGCCTTATTGGGAAAAGGAGGAAAAGATTCCGGAAATAATAGTTGGGATGGCGAAATCGCAGAGTTTATTTTTTACAGCCGTAGTATTTCTCAAACCGAGCGGGAAAGCATTGAGGACTATCTCGCCGATAAATATGATCAGGCAATTCGTAAGTTAACTCCGGCAACAGGAGGAGCCACTATTTCTGCTGATGATGCCAACACGACTTTTACTTCTTTGACAGGTCCATTTGTACAAGAAGGTTTTATAGGTGAGTATACTTCAAGTGGAACATTTGTACTTACTGCCCCAACTGGTTTCGAGTGGAATACAGGTGGAACCATTGGTATTACTGAATCTCCCGCATTTGGGGGATCTACAGAATTAGACGCTTCATTTACCAGTGTTAGCTCATCTGCTGTAACTTTTACAATAGACGCGGCTTCATCCACCAATCCCGGACAACTTGAATTTACAGGACTCGAAATACGGCCAACAACAGGGACTATCCCAAATACCGGAAACATTACCAACACTGGTACTACCGGGCAAGGTGGAGCAACAAACTATGGAATCATTAATATGATTCCGGGAGTCTCCGATAGTTTAATATTTGTTCAGCAGCCTTCAACTACTAATATAGATAGCTCTATTACTCCTGCTGTTAGAGTACAGCTGGTAGACCAATTTGGGAACAGCATTGAACAATCAGGAGTAGATATTTCTATTGCACTTTCGCCGGAAAGCAGTGGTAATCTGAACCAATCCACATCAATAGAAACTAATGCATTAGGTATATCAGAATTTGACACTTTGGCTATCGATGCTATTGGTACAAAAAGACTTGTATCGACCAGCACAGGATTAAATTCAGATACAAGTTCTACATTTGATATAGTAAATGCTGGTACGCTTACGTCTTTTCTGATAGAACGTATTCCTTCAGGGAATATCAGTTCTAAAACTGCCGGCCAAACTTTTAGTATTAAAATTACTGCTATTGATGGCACCTCAACCACCGTTACTACTTTTAATGGCACTGTAGTTATTTCATCCAGTTGTACGATGGATACCGGACAAGGAACTTCTGCCAATTTCTCTTCCGGAGTATTGTCTTCTACAAGTGTGAGCATTTCCAGTGTAGGATCATGTACAATCACTGCTACAAATTCTGCTGGGTCTGAATTCGGGACGAGTAACAGTTTTTTGGTTAGTGCCGGAGCTGCATCAGAAACAACATCTTTAATTACCGCTTCACCAACTGTTATTCTAAATGATGGGACAAGTACATCTATTATTACTGTTAATCTGAAAGACGAATTTGGTAATAATATAACTACAGGTGGAGATGCCATAACCTTATCAACTACGACAGGTACTCTTGCCAGTACAAGTGGTTCTATAATTGATAATAGTGACGGAAGCTATTCTGATACTTTAACTTCAACTATGGTAGCCGAGACTGCTACTATAACCGGAACAGTAAATGCTGTGTCAATTACTGACAATGCTACTGTAGAATTTGCTGCTTTTACTCATATCTGGGAAAGCCAGTTAGGTTCTGCAAGTTTAGCCTCTGACTGGGAAGATACAGGCAATTGGAATGTTGGTACTGTTCCCGGACCGTCTTCCGTTGTTTTTATACCTGTTACACCGGGGGGAGGAAATGAACTACCTGTTGTAGATGTAACAGGAGCAAGTGTCTCATCCGTTTCTATGGAAACCGGTGCTTCTTTAACCATTTCCGGAGGTATAAATTTCACAATTACAGGCAACTTATCTGGCGGAAGTGTACTTGGAACCAATGCTGACAGCATCACTGTTGGAGGTGATATTCTGGATGTAAGTGCTATAAATGTTGGAACAGTTGTTATGAACGGGGTTTCAGCCCAAAGTATTACTAACCCTCATGCATACACCAATCTTGTAATTGATAATGCTAATGGCGTAACTGTAGAAGAGAACCTCGCTATCAATGACAGTCTTATTATGACATCCGGCGAGTTACTGATACCAAGTGGAAAGAATCTAGTCGTGGAAGGTATTAGATATGGAACCGGAACTTTACGTTTTCAAAGAAAAATATCAGGTGTAAGAGGATGGCGTATTCTCTCCTCTCCTGTTTCTTCTACATTTGGTGATCTTTTGGACGGGACATTAACTCAGGGCTTTACAGGCTCAACACTTGGAAATGCGGCTCTTGACAGTTTACAACCCAATGTACTCACTTATTTAGAAAGCTTTGAAGGCACTGATAATCAACGATACAGAGCTCCAGGAAATGCTACTGACCCTTTAGTAGAAGGTCAGGGTATTTTTGTATTTTTCTTTGGAGATATTGCTGCAGATGCCAGATATAACAACCCTCTTCCGGATACTTTAGATGTTAGTGGACAAGAATTTAACGGAACAGCTGGTGAAGTAGACTTTGGAGTAACTTACACCGCTAACGCAGATACTGGCTGGAATTTAGTGGGTAATCCTTTTGGTGCCACCATTGACTGGGATGATTCTCCAAGCTGGACAAAAACGAATATCGAAAACACTATTTATGTTTGGGATCCGGCAGCTAATGGTGGTAATGGAGAGTATCTAACCTGGAATGGAACTACAGGAACAATCGGAAGTGGTTTAATTGCTCCATTCCAGGGATTCTGGATTAAAGCAAATGCTTCAAGCCCTGTTTTAAAAGTTACTACTGATGCTAAAACAACAGGTGGGGCATTTCTCAGAAAAGAAATAAGAACAGAACAAACAGATGATATTCCATTACTTACTTTGGAACTTACCTCAAACGGATTAAAAAAAGATGTAAGCTTTATGTTTACTAAAAATGCATCTGAAGCAAAAGATAATTTTGATGCATTTGAACTGCTTCCTTTTACTTCAAATCGTTTAGAAATCTTTAGTTTGTTAGATGACGGAACTCCGTTAGTCATAAACAATCTTCCATTGGAGTTTACAAACAGGTATTTGCTTCCTGTTAATATAAACGGGTATAAAGAAGGGTTTCCGATTTCAGGCGATTTCAAAATTAGAGGTATAAACTTTGATAATATCCCTGATGAATGGTTGATCTCATTGATTGACAATGAAACTGACAAGGAAATAGATCTAATTGATCAGGAAGAATATACATTCTTTCACTCAACCAAAAGCAAAGCCAAAGTTGCTAATCCATATACAAAACAAAAAGTTATCCGAAAAAAAGCCGATGATGCGCGGTTCACTCTGAAAATTACTACAGAAGAAATCGAACTTAATATCCCGGAAAAATCTTTCTTATCACAAAACTATCCAAACCCCTTCAATCCAACAACTACAATTCCGTTTGGCTTGGATGTAGATTCTGAAGTAAGCTTGGTTGTATACGATATTCTTGGAAGGAAAATTTCCACGTTGTTAAATAAACGAATGACTGCAGGCACTTATAACATAAACTATAGAGCTGAGCACTTAGCAAGTGGGATTTACTTCTATCGTCTTCAAACAGATTCTCAAATTTACACTGAGCGATTTACTCTTATAAAATAATTTCGACTTTTGAATGATTTACGAAATTATTCAAAACATTAGAACGTTCTTATTAAAAAGAATTAACTGGTAATTATTAATTTTATATGCAATTATTCAGCATGAAAAAATTAGTCGTATCCCTCATTATTTTAGTTAGTACAAATCATTTTCTATTTGCTCAAGAACAAAATATTCAGGTTTCTGGAGATATTAAGGTAGGCGCTAATATAGTTTCCAGTATTGATTTAATTACAGTTCAGTCTATGACGTTCGGAAATGTACAGCCCGGACAACAAGAACTATACGTAAATCCGATCAACAGTATTAATGCGGGCTTTATGATTGCTACCGGTAATCCCGAAGCAGCTTTCAGACTCACATATCTTCCGGAAATTGTATTAACTCAAGTTGATGGTACATCAACATTAACTTTTATGTATGAAATTTCCGGCAACTCTATTGAAAACCAATCTACATCAGAACTTTTAGATACAGAGAACAGATCTATTCAATTTAGTCTTGAGGGCCGATATTACTTTTGGATTGGTGGAAGAATTAATATTACAAATGCAGTTCCAGGTAATTACGAAGGAGACTTTACCATAGAGATTGATTACATATGATGTTGGCATTGTAATTTTAATGATCGTAGACATTAATTAAATGAATAGCATTTTAATAAAAATAGCTTCTTATCAAAAATCACCGGCATATCTTAAATATTCTGTTTTTTGTTGCATTGTCTTTTTAATTACAAGTATAAGTAGCTCTACATCTGTTTCTGCTCAGGAAATTGACTTTGGTCAGTATAGTAGTGCATATAGCATTTCATTATCAGAATTTAATCCATCTGAAGAATTAGAATTCGGCACGTTGATACAAAATCAAGGCCCGGCGTCTATCGATTTAGTTAATGCAAAAATATTGACCCTCGAGGGTGTTAAATATCTGGATGTGTTAGTAGACATTACAGCTGATAACTATCTTTTGCTAAATGGAGATCTTGGATGTGAAACGGACCCCTCTTGCAGAATCCCTTTTACCTTAGAAGCTGCTTATGCTAATCGGGGTAATAACAATGTTAATGAATCAGTTAACATCACGGTGTTATCTAATGTAGCAAGTGCTCAGTTTCAGATATTACAAAGAACTAATGGTCCTCCAGGCCCTCCCCCAACCCCTGTTTATGAAGGATATGATCCGAGCATATTCAATGAAACTGCATATCTATATATATATGGATCAATTAATATAGGCAACGTTGACGCAGGCAGTTACAATTCAAGTATTTCTGTAACGATAAATTATGATTAAGTCATCGATCATAATGCTAATAAGCTTTATTTGGGTAACGCTTGACCTTATACCAGCTAATAGCCAGTTTATCAATCTACGCCTTAAAATTGAACCTGAATTAAATGTGACCGTTGAACAATCACTCGATTTTGGAAACGTGGTTTCAAATTCGGGGTACAGAGAAGTTCGGATTGGCGATGTAAGAATGGGAGTGTTTTCTATAAGAGCTTATTATACTCAAAATATACAAATTAACATGTTGGTTCCTGAAGAGCTCATTAATATTAATCCTGCAGTAACAGAACGTATCCCTTTGCAATTAGAAGCCTCTTATAATAATTCAGGAGTAAATAATATCAACAATGCTGTGCCTTTATCTAATAATCAAGGATTAATATCAATCTATGACGGAGATGAAAATCTTTCCAACTCCGGAGATGTATGGCAGGAAATGTTCCTTTATGTGTATGGAGGTATTGATGTAGGAAACATCCCTAATGGAATATACACTGCAGAAGTGGTTGTAAGTGTTACTTATGAATAACCACACTCTTTATTTAGAAACATTAAGAAATCTTCATTAAAACACTCTAATTTGAAACAAATCAGATAGTCGTTAGCTTGAATAAAGAATACAACTCTACTTCACACAAATTAAAAAACTATGAAAAATTTAAAATATATCATTACTGCTTTAGCTCTTGTTGCTTTTGCTAATCCTGTAGCTAATGCACAGGAAACACAAGATATTAACACATCTGCTGTTATTCTTGCTGACATTGCACTTACCTTCGTTTCTGATGTAAGTTTCGGAAACATTCAGGATACAGGTTCTCCTGTTCTTGATCCTCAAGGTACTAACACTGCTGATGTTGGTGGTGGCGCAACTTTTGGAAAATTCTCCATTTCTGCTGCTAACACAACTCAGTTAGTTATTGACTGGGATCAAGCAACTGTTACATTAAGTGACGGAACTAATTCAATGACTTTCACTCCTGATGTTTCTGCGAATAGTACAGATGCAATTGCAAGTTCAAGTGATGTAACTAAAGCAACTGCAGGTGCAGCTACTGAAACTTCTGCTGGCGGTGCATTATTTGTATACATCGGTGGTAACTTAGGTGCACTTTCAGGTCAAGCTGCCGGAACTTATACTTCTGACAGTGGTACTGCAGGTGCTTCCGGAGATTTAACTTTCACTGTTAACTATCAGTGATAGATTAGTCTTAAACGAATTAAAAGTCTCGTTAAAAGCGGGACTTTTTTTTTATTAAAACTATCCAAAATATATTTGATTTTAATTCTTTACTTTACTGCATCATTTACAACTAAAAAGCAGTCATGAATATAATAAGGGTTATTACAGGCGGGTTATTTTTATGTGTGATTTTATCTGCAACAGTTCTGTCGCAGGTTACAATTGCACCTACAAACATGTTTCTTGATGACAATTCCAGATTTGGAACATTTATGGTTATCAATAATTCTCAACAACCACAAGAAATCTCTGTAGATTTTCTATTTGGATATTTTGATACTAACGAATTTGGTGATAAAAGTTTTGTGAGGGATAGTTCAGAAATTGCACAAAATTATTCCATAGCGGAAAACGTAAGGGCCTTTCCTCAAAATTTTGTACTTCAAAGTGGTAGTCGTCAAATCGTTCGTTTAAGAATAAACGCTTCACAAGATTTGGTTGAACAGACTTATTGGGCTCGCATAAGAACTACTTCAACACCGGAAAGCCCTCCATTAGAGCTTGGAGCCTCTGACGCTGTAAATGCTCAAATTGGAGTGAAATTTGAACAAATTACCGGGTTATTTTATAAAGTTGGAGAAACAAATACCGGTATTAACATCAATCAAATCAGAACAAGAATGATTGATGAAAATACGATACAGATATTATCTGATTTTGAACGCACTGGAAACTCGCCTTTTTTAGGTACGGTTACTACGTCCATAATTAAAGATGGGAAAATTATGAGAACTTCATCATTATCAACCAGCTTTTATTTTGACGGCACTCATGGGCAAAATTTTAACATTGAAGATATGGAGCCTGGTAGCTATCAGGTTAAAGTAGAATTTGTATCAGAACGTAACGACGTATCTGAACAAGATCTAGTCCAAATGTCGCCCTCAGCTTCCAGTACCACCGTTCAAATACAATAAATTTGAAGAAGTATATAAAACATAAAAGTAATTTTTTTGAGAGATTGGTTCAAAATAACTGTAAAGATATGCTTCTTTCTCTTTTGTGTACTTCTAACACAACCTGAAGCTTCCGCTCAGAATACTTCTGACGAATCCGAAGTATATCTTGAATTCAGGCATCGCGGAATAATAAATACTGTTGTTATCTCTTATTATAAAGATGACAATTTTTACCTCCCTGTAAATGAAATCTTCAATCTCCTTGGTATAGAAAATAATCAGGATGGTTTGATTATATCGGGAAATTTCTCTTCAGAACAAACTCCATATTCCATAAATCTCCAGGACAATTTTATCAGATTCGGAAACGAAACTCATCAAATTTCTTCAGAGGATTTTTTAATCAAAGAAATAGATTTCTATTTAAAGCCTGAATTTTTCTATGATATATTTCAGTTGGATTTTATGGTTGACTTCGGGAATCTAAGACTTAGTTTGATTACACAGAAAGAACTCCCCGTAATACAGAAAGTATTAAGAAACCAAAAACGAAGAGTTGCCGACAACAACCGTTTCTCTGAAAATAATTATGACCTTAAATTTAAGAGGAAGAAACCTTTCTTGGATGGTGGATTTGTCGACTATAACCTTTCTGCAAACTTATCTGATCAAGTTAATATATACAACTATAATAGTAATATTGGTTTACAACTTTATGGAGGAGATCTTCAGGGCTCGTTATTTGGGAGCTTTTCTGAAAACTTTTCAAACTTTTCCACTAATAATCTTAGGTGGAGAAGATACTTTAGAGATCAAAATATAATTACAAAATTGACCATTGGTCAAACTCTTACAGATGGTGTAAATAAAAGCCCATACAGCGGAGTTCGTTTTTCAAATGAACCGGTAGAGCCTAGACGACTATTTGATGAATTTGAGGTTCAGGGCACTACTATTCCTCAATCAGAAGTGGAACTCTACCTTAATAATGCACTAATAGATTTTCAAATTTCTGATCAAGCCGGTGACTACAGGTTCTTAGCCCCGCTTACTTATGGTGCAACTCAACTAGATCTAAGAATTTATGGTCCTACCGGTCAAATCATAGAAAGGTCAAATCGTATTCAGGTTCCTTTTAACTTCCAGCCGGCCGGCGAGTTTAACTACATAGTAAACCTCGGTGAACTAGATAATCCTTTGATAGGCACGTCCAACCGAGTACTAACAGCACAAGGATCGGGATCATATGGATTGACTGATTGGCTTACTGCTAAGGCTGGTATTGAATATTATGAAGGATTTCATACTACTTTGCCAACTTTTATTTCGTCTCTTTCTTCCAGAATATCCACGAATTATATTTTTACTCTTGAAGGAGCAACCGATGCTTTCTATCGATCTACATTAAATGCTGTTTATCCTAATTCAGCAAGTTTTAATGTTGATTTTATAAATTACTCATCCGGATTTAGTATTTATAATCCTTCTAATGATGATAAACGAATAAGCAGCACTCTGTTCTACCCTTTTTCATTCGGCTCTACCCCTCTTAATGTAAGAGTTTCTGCCTTTTCTCGTTTTGGTGAATCATCCAGTATTACAACGTTCAGAGCGGATGCAAATTCTCGATTTAATAAATTTAATGTCCGAATAGGTTATATCGATAGATATTTTGGGCGGTTTGATATTCTTTCTCCAACAAGTTTAGCTGCAATTGAAAACTCAGTTACATATACAATTTCGCGTAATCGAAATATCCCCTCCTACTTAAAAGGAACTTTTTTGAGAGCTCAAATGCGTTATTTGCCTATTCAAAAAGAAATTGAATCTGCACAATTATTTATCTCAAGAAGCATTTTCAAAAATGGAAGATTTCAATTTTCAGTAGGTAGAAATTTCTTTAATAAGTTTAACTCTGTCAGATTTAGCTTTAGTATCGATTTCAACAAGGTAAGGTCCAGTTCTAACTTTAGTTCTATTCGAGACAATTACAATTTAACGCAAAACCTCAGAGGGTCTATAGGTTACGATACAAATTATAATAATTTCTTATTTACCAGTAGAGAACAAGTTGGCAGATCAGGTACTGCCGTTAAACTTTTCGTTGATAACAATAATAACGGAACTTTTGATGAAGAAGATGACCTGATAAATGAAAATGCTCTGCGTGTCACAAGATCAGGTGCAATGAACTTTTCCAAAAATGGAGTCCATTATTTCACGCAGATGCAGCCTTATTTTTACTACAATATGGAATTGAATAAAGGAGCTATAAGAAATCCTATGCTAGTACCGGAGTTTGAAAATTTTGGTTTGATTACCGATCCAAATCGATTCAAGAAAGTGGAAATTCCATTTTATATGTCCGGTGTTGTTGAAGGAACAGTTGAACGATTTTTTGAAAATGGAAGAAAATCCGGAATAGCCGGCCTTAAAGTTATAATTTCTTCAATTGATAGTGACTTTTTTAAAGAGATCAGGACATTTTCAGATGGGAGTTTTTATTCTTTTGAGATACCTCCCGGAAAGTATAAACTAAGCATTGATCAGAGTCAGTTAGATATTTTAGATTCAAAAATACGCGATAGTTTACCTAACTTTGAGGTAAGGTCTATACCGGAAGGAGATTTCATAGAAGGGCTTAGCATAGTGCTTGTTCCAAAAGACTTTGACATCCGTAACATTGAAATAGTACCTGATACAAGCATATTAGCAGAAATCAGCCAATCGGATGAAATAATTCAACTTCAGGAAGAATATGATGAAAATATTGATCGGACATTAAGATTGATTATCCAGGCACAAACTGCTTTTTATAACAGAGATATTGACAGGGCTCTGACATTAGTCAACGAGTCTTTGAGCCTATTTGAAACCGCTCAGGGTTATGCTTTAAAAGGAAGTCTGTATTACTTACAAGGTGATAAAAAAGAAGCTCAAAAAAACTGGGATACAGCATTAGAATTTAATCCTGATATCTTTATTCCGGATATTGAAGTATTAGACCAATTAATAAGAACTCAACCAGGAAACTAGGAGTATAAAAAGTTCCTATGATATGTAAAATGAATACGTTGGTTAAAAAAAATTTGAGGAAGTATTTAATGCTGAGATATCTGTTCTCTCTCTTAATAGTCTTATGCATTTCAGGCTTATCAGCAAGAGCTCAATCTTCCGGTGTCATCTCTCAATCCGGACAGCTACAAATTGCTTCACTTGAACAGGCTTACGATTCACAGATTATTCTAATACTTTCTAATCACTTTGACAGAAAGAAATTTTTTGTAGACGTTAATATTGAAGCTGAATTTATAGAAGAAACTTTACAAACACCCGGTACTCAAACTGTAACAAGAAATTCACAAAGCTTTTTGCCCGGCCTCCCTTTTCTTCCGGATGAAAACCTCCAAAATTCCCAAACTGTACAAACAACTCCTCAAAATACTACAAACCAAACTACTTATAAGACTTTACAGCTTAATAGCCTTGCTGTTAATATATATGCCGATACCTCCCTGTCTGATACTGATTTAGACTTTATGAGACGTGTAACTGGTTTTGCTGCTAAAATTGATTTCACCAGAGGTGATGTAATAAATATTACTCAACTTGCTATCCCTGATCCGGATTTTGAACCTGCTGTTGTAATAACTAATACCGAAGAGCCGGAGCCTAAACCCCTCTTAAGTTCTTTCAAAGACTATTTGGTTGAAATAATTTTACTTGCAGTATTTTTACTTGGATTATTTGGATACGGAATATTTAGAAACTCCAGAGATAAATCTGATTTCCAGTCTCAAAGAGATAATCTTAAAAGTGACATTACGGTGGAAGGAAGTTTAAACCCCGATAGTAATCTTTCCTTCTTCGGAAGTTCTAAAGAACATTCCCGGGATATAGTTTCTGAGTTCGAATTAGTTTCAGAAAACTTTTTCAAATATCCACAGGAGGTTTCTTTGGTTTTCGAATTCTGGATTGATAGTGACGAAAAAAATGGACCTTCAAATGTTGCTGAAGTTGTTTCATCTATTGATTCCAGCTCTCTTAAATTACTCCAAAATCATATAGACGAAGAAAAACTAGAGACTATTAAGGTAGCTATACGAAATCTACCCCCAATGTCTATTGATGAAAAATACAGAGCTGCCAAGTACTTTAATTCTATTATTAAGGATGAAAGCACCGATGAAAAATCACAAAAAAAACATGCTAAGCTTGGGCTGTTCAAGTTTCTGACTCACCTATCTGATGATCTGTTAACTGAGCTTATAAAAACTGAAAACAATGTAAGTGCAGCCCTCATAATTGATTACTTACCTGAGGATAAAGCCGCTTCTATCTTAAATACGTTTGAAAGATCCAGAGCCGCAGAAATTATGCTTAAAATGTCTACTCTGCATACGCTCTCCTATAAAGAACAGAGTAAAATTTCCAGCGGATTGTTTGAAAAAGCAATCTTAGTAAGAGACAATGTACATGAGCAGGATTTTGGTGTTGAAAATATTTTACCAATTCTTGAAAATCTTCCTGTAGACGAACAGCGAAGATATATCGAGCAGTTGAAATCTACAGGCTCACAAGTAGGTATAATATTAGAAAAAGAATTCTTTACTATAGACCAGATTCCTGAATTAGAAGACGAAGTAGTCAAAAATGGTGTTGAAGAACTAGACACTTCCACATTACTGGAAGCATTAATTGGGCTTGAAACAGCATCTATAGATAAAATTTTAAATGGAAGGCCAAAACGCGAGCAACAATTAATTCGCCTTGAGCTTGAATCTATAAACGGTGAACATCAAATTAATGCAGAGGCCAAAAAGAAATTGGTCAGTTCTCTTAGAAAATCGTTAAAACTAAGCAAAGCAGATCAAGAATAAGCAATACATATCGAATGCAACCTTTATCTGCATTTCTATGATGTGGATATCGTTTCTGTTTTCTTGCAGAAGTACTAAAAGTACATCGGTTAATGGCCCCGTTGAATCAGATCAAAATGAAAGTCCTTTAACTCAAACGGAGAGTTCTGATACAAACGATCCTGAGGAAATAGATCTTGAAAAGGCCCGAAGAGATTCATTGATGCAGGTATATAAAGAAGAACTTCATAAAGACTATCAAACGAAAGCCAACAGGATTACCACGCTTTATATTCTCTCTCAACAGAAATTTTATAGTGGAGAGTATCAGGACGCTCTATTTTTAATTAACCGTGCTTTACAGGTAAAGGAAACTGCGGATCTGCTTGCTTTGAAAGGGAGCATCTATTTGGGATTGGGTTCTACTGAGAACTTCGTGGCTTTTTGGAGAAGAGCTCTCGAAATGGATGAGAACTTACCCATACCCCCCTCTCCTGCTATAATCGATGAGTTAAAGAGACAAGGCTTAATAGAATGAAAACAATGAAAGAATTATTAAACCATAACTAAAACATGCGCACATCATTTTTAAACATTTTTTGTTTCTTAGTTTCCTTAGCAATTTTAGTATGGGGAGCTCTACTTGTGGTTGGGTTCGCTCAATACAATATGATTCCATCAAAATATGAGTTTCTTAACCTTCCAAGTCTTGCAATAGTATTTGGAGGTATATCAGCAAGTGTATTCATTAGCTATCCCTTTAAGAAAGTCATTAGAGCACTACGAGAAAGTACAAGGCTTTTTTCTCAAAGCAATATAGATGATCAGTTACTTGAAACAGACATTGAAAAAATCTTAGAGTGGCAAAAAAGAATTCGGATCAATAAAATTAAAGCTGTTTCTGAATTAAGTGAGGAGTATGGAAATCGTTTTGAAGGGTATCTCTTTTCAATTTTAGATACCAATTATTCAACAGAAGATCTTCGTGAGTTAGCCGAAATAAATATTCAGGAAACATTTACACGACAACAGCAGATCAATCAAATAATTGCAAGTATGGGGAAAACAGCACCCGTCTTCGGTATGCTGGGAACACTATTTGGACTTATCGTTATTCTGTCCGGTTTTAATGAAATGGATTCTTTATTAACAGGACTTGCAGCTGCACTTATGACCACTCTTTATGGTATCATAATTGGGAATTTCATCTTTATTCCAATGGCAAAAAAGATGAATAATATTGCTTCTCTTCAATTTTTCAGAGAAAAACTGATTTTGGAAGGAATTCTGTTGATTCAACAGCAAAAATCTTCGCTTCAGATCTACGACAAACTCAAAGCTCATATGCATAGAACAAGTCAACAATTTTAGGGTAGCGGAAATTGAGTTTAGATCAGTCAAATAATACAAAGAATTCACTGTATCCTAAGCAGGAAATTGAAAGTGAAGATGACGACAGTTGGCAGGTAAGTTATCTTGATATTATTACCATTCTTCTTGGTTTTTTGGTCATTTTACTTTCTTTCTCAGATTTAAATGATGGAGAGCCCTTTTCTGTTTCTGATTTATTCAAATCTTCTTTGAATGAAACCGAGTTTATCACTACACCGATTGAAAACATTAAAGAAGAACTTGAAGGATTGCTGGCACCAGAAATTGAACAAGGTAAGCTTGAGATATTCAGAGAACTAAATGATGTACGCATTAGATTCAAAAGTGATGATCTATACAGCTCAGGAAGCGCTACTTTAGAAAACGAAGCATCAGAAATCCTTAACCGTGTTTTGGCAGCTTTCAGGATCATATCCTATAACGATTTTGAAATAGACGTTGAAGGCCACACAGATAATGTTCCTATTTCTTCCGCTAACTTTGATTCGAATTGGGAGTTATCTACCTCAAGAGCATCTAATATTGTAAAGTATTTCAGTGAAATGGGAATTGCTCAGGAACGTTTAAAAGCATCCGGTTATGCTGACTCCCGACCTTTAGTTGAATTTGATGAACAGGGCAATCCTTATCCTGCCAGTAAAGATAAGAACAGAAGAGTTGTTCTCAGATTATTTTATTCAAGCCCTGAACAAATGGCAAAAGCAGATTCTGTTTCTACTGATCAGGAATCCTCCGAGCCTGAATTGGGATCAAATGATGAATCGACTAATGCTGAGGCTGAAGTACCGGAAGAATCAGATGCAGTAAATAGTTCTGATGATTTAGCAAGAACAGATGTACAAGCTGAATCGAATGAAGAGGCTATTGCTGAAGAAACAGAAGAGCCCCCTGTACAAATCTCTGCACCTACCTCTACCCCAACTGTTCCTGTTTCAAAAGCGGAAATCAGAAACGTAAACACCGGAAATTTTGAAAACGGTTGCAGGTATTCAGTTCAGGCCGGAGGCTTTGAATCCTTTTTTAACAGCTTAGCTTTTTCCAAAGAAACGGAACAAAAAACCGGTTACGAATTTGAGATAATGTATAATAACTCCTTGTTCTCAACCAGAACGGCCAGTAGTACTTCCTTTTCTGAAACTATGGCTTTGCAAAGTACTATCGAAGAGAAACTGGGAAAAAGCCAAATAACAGGTTTTGTTCAACAATGCTATAACAATGGAAAGGAACGGCCTCAGGCTCTTAAATATCAAATTCAACTGGCTTTCTTTCAAAATGAACAAGGAGCTTTATCATTTAAAGAAACCCTTGCTCAGGAATACAATATTGAAGCAGTTGTAGAAGAAAAATCTCTTCAGGCATATACAGTACTAACTGCTTCTATAAACGATATTTCAACAGCCTTACAAAGATTAGAGGCTATACAGAATATCGAAATACTTAAAGATGCTTTTATAAAGTATGACCCCTCTACTGTCTCAGAATATACGTTTACTTACCAGATACAATTGGGTTCTTTTTCTTCTAAACAGGAAGTAGATCAACTTTCCGAACGACTTAGAAGTGAAATGAATGTACAAAGTAGTATCAGGACCTTTAGCAACGGACGTTATTATTTGCTAACAAGACCGTTTTCAGATTGGGATGAAATAAACGAACTTTATACAATTCTCGATCGTGATAGTTCAGAATTATCTCCTGTTATGTATCTGAATGAACGGATATAAAAAAAGCCCTGATTTTCATCAGAGCTTTTAAATTCAGAATTAAAATAAACGTGCTTTAGAGCAGCATTGATAATGGGTTTTCCAGTAAATTCTTAACTGTATTTAAGAATTGAGCTGCTTTGGCTCCATCAACAATTCTATGATCACTTGAAAGAGTGATCTTCATACGCTTACCCGGAACTACTGCACCGTTTTCTACCACAGGAACATCACGGATAGCTCCAACAGCAAGTATACAAGCATTTGGTGGATTAATAATAGCTGTAAACTCTTCTATGCCAAACATTCCCAAATTAGAGATAGTGAAAGTGCTTCCTTCCATTTGTTCGGGTTGTAGTTTACGATCTCTTGCTAATCCGGCTAATTCTCTGGTTTCGGATGAAATCTCTGACAAGCCTTTCTTATCCGCATGAGTAATAACAGGAGTCATTAAACCTTCATCAATAGCTACAGCGACCGCTACATGAACGTCTCCGTGCTCTTTGATCACATCGTCATGCCACGAACTGTTAATTGCCTGGTGACGCGTTAGAGCGATCGCACAAGCTTTCACTACGATATCGTTGAAACTGATCTTCACATCATTCGCTTCATTCATTGAAGAACGAGCTGCCATTGCAGCCTTCATGTCAATGTCTATAGTTTCATAGAAATGTGGATTGGTGAATTTGCTTTCAGAAAGTCTGCGAGCAATCACTTTTCTCATTTGAGAAACTTTCACTTCTTTGCTTTCTAAACTCTCGAAAGATTTAGATGCAGTTGAAGAGCTCGATGGTTTAGACAAACTACTTCCACCTTTATAATCTTCAATATCTTTCTTAACAACTCTGCCATCAGGACCTGAGCCCTGAACTGAAGTGAGATCAATTCCTTTATCTTCAGCCATTTTTTTGGCTAATGGAGAAGCTTTTACTCTTCCGTTATCAGATTCGGATGAAGTCTCTTTAGTTTCTGTTTTCTCCTCTGATTTATCCTCTTTAGATTCTTCAGACTTTTTTTCTTCTTTTTTGTCAGAATCATCAGACGAAGAACTTTCAGAACTTCCGCTCCCTCCTGCTCCGTCAAGAATATCAGAAATATCTTCACCTTCTTCACCGATCACAGCGATAAGTCCACCTAAAGGCACCGCATCTCCTTCCTGAGGAATGATCTTTAAAAGCGTTCCGTCATCAAAAGCTTCCACATCCATCGTGGCTTTATCAGTTTCAACTTCAGCGATGATATCACCGGCAGAAATCTTGTCGCCTTCTTTAACATTCCATTTAGCGATCACACCTTCTTCCATAGTGTCGCTCAGCTTCGGCATTTCTATCTTAATAGCCATAATTTCTTCGAGTTAGTGAGTTTATTAATTTCTGTAAGTAACTTGATTCACAGCATCTACAACCTGCTTAACAGAAGGATACCAAAGATCAAAAAGGTTTTTAGCAAATGGTGCACAAACATCAGGAAGTGTTACACGCTGTACCGGTGCATCCAAATAATCAAAAGCTTCGCGTTGAATTAAGAATCCAACTTCAGCAGCCAATCCACCAAAGGGATGAGCTTCATCCAGAATTACGCATCTGTTTGTTTTCTTGATCGATTCAATGATCAGCGGAAGATCCAAAGGCTTTACTGTTCTCGGATCAATAATTTCACATTCCACACCGTCTTTTGCCAGCTCTTTAGCAGCCTGAACTGCTAAGTGATACATTTTTCCGTGAGCTACTAAAGTCACATGTTCGCCTTCCCGTTTGATCTTTCCTTTCCCGATTGGGATAATGTAATCTTCTTCATCAGATACTTCTCCTTTCAAGCCGTACATTTGCTCTGACTCCATAAACAAAACCGGATTATCATCGCGAATGGCAGATTTAAGCAATCCTTTTGCGTCATCTGGTTCGGAAGTATAAATAACTTTCAAACCCGGGAAGTGAGCGTACATGGAATCGTAAGCAACAGAATGCGTAGCTCCTAACTGTCCTGCTGATGCGTTAGGGCCTCTGAATACGATCGGACAATTAATTTGTCCACCGGTCATGTACTTCACCTTAGAAGCGTGATTTATGATCTGATCAGCAGCTAATACTGCAAAGTTGAACGTCATGAACTCTACAATTGGTCTCAAACCGTTCATAGCAGCTCCCACTCCGATACCGGCAAAGCCAAGCTCAGAAATTGGAGTATCGATCACTCTTTTATATCCGTATTTATCGAGAAGTCCTTCGGTGGTTTTGTAAGCGCCGTTGTATTCAGCTACTTCCTCACCCATTATCAGGACTTTCTCATCTTTTGCCATTTCTTCATCGATGGCAGCTTTTATTGCTTCTCTAAATTGTAATTCAGCCATTATTCTATTCTTTGAAATTCTTTTTAGGTATGGAAATATGGATCGTCTTCTACAAACATATCCTCGTAGAGCTCTTCATCTTTCGGGAAGTCAGAATTATCTGCAAATTCGACTGCATCTAATACTTCCTGCTCTACTTTTTCTTCGATCTTCTCAAGCGCCGCTTCTTTGGCGATGTCATTTTCGAGAATATATGTTTTCAATCTTTCGATCGGATCATTCTTCTGATATTCTTCCAATTCCTCTTTAGTTCTGTACTTTTGAGGATCTGACATTGAGTGTCCACGATATCTGTACGTTCTGATCTCAACAAACCAAGGTTCTGAGTTTTTGCGCACATCATCAGCGATCTCTTTCATCTTCTCATACACAGAGAACACATCCATACCGTTGATCACAGCACTTTTCATTCCGTAACCATCAGCTCTGTCCACAATATCTGCAACTGTATGACGTCGGGCAGCTGTTCCCATAGAATATCCGTTATTTTCTACAACGAAAATTGCCGGAAGTTTCCAAAGTTGAGCAATATTAAAAGTTTCGTGTAGTGCTCCCTGATCTACTGCTCCATCACCAAAAAAGCAGGTAGAAATTCGGCCATTCTGCTCATATTTATTAGCGAATGCAAGACCACCACCAATTGGAATATGTCCACCAACGATTCCGTAACCGCCCCAAAAATGATTTTCTGCTTTAGCGAAATGCATTGATCCGCCTTTACCTCTGGAGCATCCTGTTGCTTTACCAAAAAGTTCAGCCATTCCTTCGTTTGCTGAAATTCCTCTGCAAAGTCCCCAACCATGGTCACGATATGCTGTAATGATATCGTCGTCATCATTCAATGCAAAAGTTGTTCCGGTCGAGATCGCTTCCTGACCAATATAAAGGTGAAGAAATCCGCCAAATTTTCCTTTTTGATACTGCTGCATCGCTCTTTCTTCAAAACGACGCTGCAAATACATTTGCTCATACATCGCTTTTAGCTTTGCAGCTGAAAGTCCCAGATCTTTATGTTTTGATTTTGTAGCAGCCGGAAGATCAACCCCTTTCTGTACTGCACCTGATTTTTCATCTCCAATACCTCTTGGAGCAAATTCAACATTACCGCTTTTCTTTTTTGCCATAGTTCGTTTTTTATAACCTTAACCCTTCAAAAATGGGCTTGAATATATTCAATTTTTAGGAAGATTTCGTAATTCTCTGGACTACAAGTGTTAAATGGTATTTAAAATGATTTCATTCACTTTAGATAGTGCTTCTTCTAGCTTTTCAGGTTGACGTCCACCAGCAGTAGCAAGACTTGGTTGTCCACCACCGCCACCACCTACTAACCGTCCAAGTTGCCCAACTAATGCTCCTGCCTTTAATCCTTTTTCTTTTATCAGATCATCAGTGACTGATACCATCAGATATACTTTTCCTTCTTCTTCATCTTTTGAACCTAGAACTGTAACTGTATTTGAAGAAGATTTTTCCAAAGCATCGTAACCCAGTTGCTTTAGCACATCCATGTCAGCGCCGGGAATTTCTCCTTTTACAAGTGTGATATTTCCGTCTAATGATTCCGGATTTGAAAATAATTCAGTTAGTTTAGCTCCGGTGTTCTGAAGATTCTGAGCAGAAAGTTCTTTTTCTAAAGCTTTCTTTTCTTCCTGAAGTTTCTTGATGTCTGCAACCAGATCGGTGCTTTGTCCAATTACTCCTTTAATTTCTTTTAGAAGTGATTGTTCATTCCTCAAAATCTGATCTGCAGCTTTACCGCACACAGCTTCGATTCTTCTCACTCCTGCAGCTACCGAAGTTTCCTGAGTAAATCTGAAGTAACCGATTTCGCCGGTAGCTTGTACATGAGTTCCACCGCATAATTCTCTGGAAAATTCAGGATCAAAAGTAATTACCCTAACTTCATCTCCGTATTTCTCTCCGAAAAGCATCATCGCTCCCATTTCTTTAGCTTCTTCGATAGGAACACTTCTCTGTTCATCTAACGGGATATTTTCCTGAATTTTTTCGTTAACTCTTTGCTCGATCACTTTGAGTTCTTCATCCGTAACTGCTTCAAAGTGTGAGAAATCAAATCGTAAATGATGATCATCTACCAAAGAACCTTTTTGAGCTACATGATCGCCTAGTTCTTCTCTTAAAACTGCATGAACTAAATGAGTAGCTGAATGGTGTTTTTGAATTTCTTTTCTTCTGGATGTATCAATCTGAGCAAGCCAACCACCTGAAAGGTCTTCAGGAAGGTTTTCTGTGTAATGAACAAACTCTCCATTTACTTTTTGTACATCAATAACATGAATGTATTCATTTCCATTTGTTACTAAACCTGTATCAGCAACCTGACCACCGCTCTCTGCATAAAATGGGGTCTTAGCAAGTTTGAAAGCAAAACGCTTTCCTTCTTTTCTGAACGAAGTAAATTCTGTTTCTACTTTAAGGTCATCATATCCAACAAAGTGAGTCTCGCTGACTTCTTTACTATTAACTAATACCCAATCACCACCCCCACTCTGATCAACAGAAAACTTACCGGCTGCTCGTGCGCGATCTTTCTGTTTTTTCATCAACTCGTTAAATCGATCTACATCAACTTCGATGTCTTCTTCTCTAGCCATTAGCTGAGTAAGATCGATTGGGAATCCATACGTATCATGAAGTTTAAAAGCGTCGTCACCGGAAATAACGTCTTTTCCTTTTGAGACTTCCTTAAAGAGTTGGATTCCTTGTCCTAATGTTTTTAAGAAGCTTTTTTCTTCTGATTTGATCACATTGATGACATATTCTTTCTGAGCTTCCATTTCCGGGAATACATCCTTGAACTGATCAGCAAGAACATCAACCAGTTTGTAGAAAAATGGTTCTTTGAAACCTAATTTATCCCAACCATATCTGATCGCTCTTCTTAGAATTCTTCGAATAACATATCCACGACCATCATTTCCGGGAGAAGCACCGTCCGCAATAGAAAAAGCTACAGCACGAATATGATCAGCAATAACTCTCATAGCGATATCTTTCTCACTGTCGGAACTGCTGTACTTCATTCCTGCAAATTCAGAAATTGTGTTCAATAACGGTGTAAAAACATCAGAATCGTAATTTGAAGTCTTACCCTGAAGGACAGCGCAAACTCTTTCGAAACCCATTCCGGTATCCACATGCATATCCGGTAATGGTTGAAGTGAACCGTCTTTCTGACGATTAAACTGAATAAATACCAGATTCCAGATCTCCATCACTCTGGGATCATCTGCGTTTACTAAAGTAGCTCCATCAACTTCTTTGCGTTCTTCTTCTGATCTCAGATCAATATGGATTTCTGAACATGGGCCACATGGTCCGGTGTCTCCCATTTCCCAGAAATTGTCTTTCTTACCGCATTTCAAAATATGAGCGTGGTCAATTGAAGTTTCGCTTTTCCAAAGTTCAATTGCTTCTTCATCAACCGGAAGTCTGTCTTCATCATCGCCACCAAAAACAGTAGCGTATAATTGATCAGGATTTAAGCCCCACTTATCAACCAATAATTCCCAAGCCCAACCAATGGCTTCTTTTTTGAAATAGTCACCAAACGACCAGTTTCCCAACATCTCAAACAAAGTATGATGATAGGTGTCGTATCCAACCTCTTCCAGATCATTGTGTTTCCCACTTACTCGAATACATTTTTGGGTATCTGCAGCGCGATTCCATTCCTTTCCTTCATGAGAAAGCGTCTTCTCTTCCCCTAGAAATATTGGTTTGAACTGGTTCATCCCTGCATTGGTGAACAATAATGTTGGATCATTTTTAGGAGCTACCGGTGCGCTTTCTACAATAGCGTGATCCTTTTCTTTAAAAAATTCCAGGAATTCCTGACGTATTTGGGATGAAGTCTTAGTGGACATCAATTTGAATTAAAAAATCGGTTGAAAATTAAGATGGTGAAGATAAAAAAAATCTGCTTCACACTCGATGTTAGATTTATGTTTACAGATTTAATTGAAATGTCTGAATTAAAAACCTGAAATAAACATTTTGTGCTTTATGAATTAGTGGCGACATTTATTCCGACTTTAAACTTATCAGACAGCTATGAAAACTATTCTCAATTTTTTCTTCCGCGGAATGCTAATTGTGTTTCCTGTTGGCGCCACCATTTATTTGGTTTCAATAGCAATTGGATGGGCTAATGAATCTCTCAATTATCTGTTTTACAGCTGGTTCGATTATAATATTCCCGGCTTAGGGATAATTACCGGCTTTATAGCCATCACTCTTATCGGATTTGTATTTACAAGAGCTTTCACAAAACCCATTGTTCATTTATTCGAGAAGCTTCTTACCAGAACCCCTTTGGTGAGTATTATTTATAGCTCATTAAGAGATCTTACCGAAGCTTTTGTTGGGGATAAAAAGAAATTTACAGCTCCTGTTGTTGTAGATTTCGGAGTTCCGGGCGTAAAACGTTTAGGTTTTATAACACAGGAATCTCTTACTGATCTTGGACTAGAGGACGAAGTAGCGGTGTATTGCCCACATTCATACAATTTCTCCGGAAATCTTTACATAGTGGATAAAATTCATGTGAAACCAATCAAGAAAGATCCGGCTACTTTTATGAAATTTGTGGTTTCAGGAGGTGTATCAAATTTAAATAAGCTAGAGTAATACTCAATGCTCACTATTCACCTTTCACTTAATATACTTCCTCAAAAGTACGGGCCGAAGGCTTAATATTCTTTTTAAGATCTTCCCAACTCCATTCTTTAGGATCTATTTCTGCAAGATCTCCTCTTACCTGCAAATACTCTGTATGCCCCTGAAGTGCAAGATTCTGATAGATACCCGTTTCCATTCCCTTCATTCCACAAATATAGATTAGCGTATTTTCTTTTTCAAAAATTGGATTCAAAGTATCAGCATGATCATTGATCACACTTTGAACATAATATTTACTTCCGTCGCTACGTCTGTCTTCTCTGGATACACAACTCAAATAATGAAAATTAGAGTGCTTCTCGGTCATTTCCTTTATAAAATCCGGATACAGTATATCCGTTCTGTAAGCACAACCAAAAACCAGAGCTACATCACCTTTATAGCCCGACTCAAACAATTCCATGATCATACCTCTGAAAGGAGCTATTCCTGTTCCGGTAGCAAAAAATACGTAATTGAAATCCTGAGCATTTTCCGGTAGCAAATATCTTTTTCCACTTGGTCCTGTAAGTTGAACTTTATCCCCCGGCTTCAAGTCAGAAAGATAATTTGAAGCAACACCCAGATAAAGTTTGCCATCTATTTCATCTATAGACCTTTTAACAGTAGTGGAAACCAGATGTGATTTTCCTCCTTCTCCCTTTGTAGGGGATGAAACCGAATATAAACGTAATTTATGCGGACGCCCTTTTTCATTCTCACCGGGAGGAAGTACTCCAACAGATTGTCCAACTCTGATCCTGTCTACTAAATCAGTACCCGAAATATCAAAAGTAATATGTCGAACTATATTTGGGCTGTTTTCTGCCGTGCAAACATAATTCTCTACAATAGTTGCTTCAACAGGGGCTTTTGGTGAATAAATATTCAGTTCTACTTCCGGTAGGATAATCTCTGCCATTCCAATAATTAGATTTAAGTGCATAAAAAAATCCGGTACTCTGATTGAATACCGGATCTGTAAAGTAAGGTTTTTCTAGTTTAGAAATAAAACGTTAATCCTGCGGATATAACATTACCGCTAAACTCAGTATCGTCAAGATCGTCTCCCTGATCATCCAGAAATAAATATCTGTAATCGACATTTAAACCGGCACTTTCATTAAGAGGAAGATCAAGTCCGAATCCTAAATGATAACCAATGTTGAATTCTGCGTCATCACCGGGAGAAACGAATCCACCGTCGTAGTCATAAAAAGTATAATAAGCCCCTAAACCGGCAAGACCATAAGGTTGAAAATTAGAAGCTAAAGGTACATGCATTAATAATGTAGCTGTAACCGGAATTTGCTTGATCGTTAAATCGCCGTTTGTAGTAGAATAGCTTTGTTCTCCTCTGTACTCAGCGGCAAATTCAAATCCGAATACTTCACCACGGGTTCTTGTCTGAAATCCAATAAACATGGTTCCATCATCAGCATCAGGAGCTTTGTAATACCCGATCTTTGGCCCAATTCCCGATCTGTCTTTAGTTGGAGCCGATGTTTGGGCGTTTGTATGAGATGAAAATGTCAATAAAACTGCTAATGTTAGCGTAGATATAAAAAATTTCATAATTAGTATTAGTTGTTGTTAGATAATACTTTAATGGATATAGGGCTTCGTAAGTTCCATTAAATAATACTAATACTACATATTCAGCTATTGATTGCTGATCCTGTATCTTACTAACTCATCGATTGTTGGTCTTTCTCCTCTTTGTTCGATTAGCCGGGCAGCCGTTCTATCCGTCACTTCCACTCCGCTCATCCGCATTAGATTTTCTTTGGTCAATTCCTCTTTTGTATATCCCAAATCCATCATTCTGCTTGTAAAGTATGCGGTAACACCCGCCCTTCTTGTTTCTGCTAATTCCTCAATCGACAGATAATAACCAAGCTCTTTCATCATTCGGGCGTAATCTGCACTAACTCTCGCATTTTGAAATTCAACCAATTGATCTAAGGTAATATCTGTATAACCAATATCGTGCAATTTTTGAGTTTCTGTAGGAGTAACCCCCGCCCTTCTGAGATCTATTAGTTCTTCTCTGCTAAGTTCACCGTACCCCATATCTGCCATCAAGGTTCCCAAATCCTGTAACAATTCTTCACTAGGTTCACTTATAGCCTGTTCAATTCTCTCTGGTAATTCATTAATCCCGGAATAATCGATTCTGGAACCAACATAGAATACAAGGGTAGCTATAAAAGCAAAAAGAAGTATATAATTGGAAAGTTTTCCTGAATTGGAATTCTTATTTAATGTTCCCTGATTGAGCTGGGAAACTGTGTCGTCCTCAAGATCTTTAAGATCATTTTTTAAATTTCTGAATTTTGTACTCATAATCGCCCTTTTTATTTACCAAAACAGTTACGGAAGCTTAGTTAAAAAGATGCAATTTTTTTATGATCAAGCAATTAGCTTTAGCGACTTATCAAGGTCACTTATTGTAAATGGCTTAACGATAAGGTCAGCAAAATCGGTATCTTTTGCCCGTTCAAAATTCAAGCGATCTGAATTTCCAGTTAAATAAATTACTTGTGAATCTATAGTTTCTTTTATCTTTGCCACGGTTTCAATACCATCCATTTCGCCTTTCAAGCGGATATCCATAAGCAAAATATCAGGTTTTTCTTTATTGGCAATAACAATGGCTTCTTCACCTGAAACAGCTTTTCCAACTACAGTATGGCCAAGCTCTTTAATCATATTTTCTACTACCAGGGAAATGATCATATCATCTTCCACTATTAGTACTTTTTTACTATTGCTCATTTATTTGAACTGATTTTTAAAACCCTTATCGAACTTTATTTCGAAACCTTAAGCTAAGGTACAAAAATTATTAACCTCTTCTACAATAATTTAACCTTTAAAACATCACCAGTAACCGTGCTTATAAAAACATTCCATCTCACCTCTTGAGTATTCTCCTGTAATACGTTGAACACCCATGCCTTATGGATCTCCAGTCTTTCTTCAATTTCAATAGGAACAAATTTCAATTCAGGCTCTCCGGATAAATGTTCTTGAGCTATTTCCTGTTCAAATATCTGATTCTTTGAATTTGCATACCTCACTTTCATACCAAGAGCTTTTTCCTTAGCTGCAACAGAACCAAATTCAACAAAGCCGGGATCTGTTACAGGGAACCAGTTACCCCAGATTCTGTTTACACCGTTTTTATCCATATAAACCAAAATCTCGCTGTCCATTACTTCTATATCATTAATTACCTGAAGTTGAAATGTGAACTTCCATTGTAACGGAACACTATTAATATCCCCTTCACAAATTGTACAACCATTTAATGAAGTAACATCCTCTAATACCAAACTTTCTATAACTTCAACACCGGTATACTCAGCATTTTCTTTAAGTACTTCCTTTGCCAGATATAAAAGGTCGTTACTGAAAGGGATTTCCTGCTTTAATTCACTCCGGCTTAAACATGGATTTACATTATCAGGAAAAAGAACTCTGCTATAACCTGTGAATCCATATTCATTGAGAGTTGAACAGATCAGATTGTTATTTTTTTCGTGATATTGTTGGTTTAATACCTGAAGATCTGAAATAGTTAACCTTTCAATTATAACCGGGTATTCATCAACTTTTTCATCAAGAGATAAAGAATCACAACCCCATAAACAGGCTGTAAAAAATATAAATAGATAAATAATTTCTTTTCTAATCACATTCATTCGTCCTTAACAGAAGTTACCTAAACCTCATATTTACCACAATAATCTTACTAAAGTTCTTTACCTTTGTGCATTATATTTTTTTAAAGTTTAGATGAAAAAAAAAGTAGCAGTTATTGGTGCGGGCATTTCCGGGATAACAACAGCCGTGTTGTTACAACAAAATGGTTTTGAAGTATCCGTTTATACAAACGAGCACCCTTTAAAAGAAATTAAAAACCCATATTTTGGAAGTCAGTTTCCCTCCGCTTCAATTATTCCTCATTCGGTCTTCCACCCTGATATAAATGAAATTTTTAAACTGAGTCAGCTTTTTTTTTCAAAACTGTATGAAATCTCTTTTTCAGGATTAACCAAGCATGAACATTATGAACTTTTTGCTTTTGAGAAATCAATAGATGATTATCCTAATTTAATAAACGGCTATGAAGCTCTACCTGATTTAAAATGGCATCCAAAACATCCTGATATTGCAATTAAAAGCGGATGGAAGTTTAATTGTTTTTTTGCTGACTGGACTGATTATTTCCCTCAACTGATACGTATTTTTTTACAAAATAACGGGACTTTTATATATGGAACTGTTGATCTTAATTCATACGCCTCAATAAATGAAGATATCGTTATAAATTGTTCGGGTCTTGGATCAGCTCAATTGATAGATGAAGAAAGCAAACCATTAATTTTAAAAGGACACTTACTAAAGATCAACAACACCGTTGATCTAAAATCGCCAAATGGAAATACCGTTTCTTATAATTTTAGTGCCGGACCTGATATTTATGCAGACTCTTTCGGCACTCCTTTAGATGTGTATTGTTATCCCCGTAAACATGACTGGATTCTTGGTGGGAGTCGCTTTAAAGGAACTCTTGATAATCAAGGTAACTGGGTTTCTGAAGACGAACTTTCACAACAATTTCCTCCACAAATTGAATCTCTAAATTCAGAAATCATCAAAGAAACTTTCGGTATAGAAATCTCAGAGTTTAGAGAGAAAGAATATCAGTACTCCTATCGATATGTTCGGAATAAAAAGAATGGTCTTCGAATAGAATCAGAAAATGCTCCCGACAGATTAATAATTCACAACTATGGTCACGGAGGTGCCGGAGTTACATTAAGCTGGGGATGTGCTTTCTCTGTGCTTCAAATGATTAGTGAAAAGTCGGGAATTTTAAACACTGATATTACCCCAGAACAAGCACTGATCAGTTTAGCTGATGGATTAACTAATCTTTGATTGTGGATTTGGATTTATAATTCAACCAATGTCCTGTTATCAAGAGTATGCTACCAATTAAAGTGATCCCGGCTTCACCGTACTCACCGAGTGTTTCATTGAAATACCAAGCTAAAAAAATCACAAACAGTCCGGAAAGCAGTAGAATTGTAATTTTGGGAGATCGATGTCGTTTTCTCAATGACAAATATACAGCAGGCGCAATAGCGATAAAGAAAATAAAGTGTGTATACTCATGAAACTCCTCAAAAGCAGGCCATAATGGTATTAGTGCAACAATAACCGGCACCAGCAAACAATGAATTGCACAAATACCCGATAAGCCAATTCCTACTCTATCCCAAAATCCGGGTTTTGTTTCTTTAGATTGCTTATTCAACTTTTGATAACTCAATTATATTCACGGTTAGATTTATGCCCCTCAAAGATATCAATATATCTAATGATTTCTTGATAGAATTAAACTGATCGAAATTTTTGATCATTCACTTTGTTTGTTTACAAAATGTTATCTCTTTTCCTTTTGGTGATGATTAACTTATTGCAATAATTATTTTGCATATGAAAAGATTTGGAAAAATTTTAAAGTGGACATTTCTATCATTTGGGTTATTCATTGCCGTTGCGTTGATATATATTCATAACCTCGATTTTTCGATGAGTGATGAAGATATCAACTCTGCGCTCTCTGGCCTTCCATTTAAGCCTGAAACTAATATCGCCTCCTTTGAGGACAGAGAAATTCATTACGTAGCAATTGGCGACACTTCAAAACCTTCCGTTCTTTTCGTACACGGTTCACCGGGCTCTTGGGATAATTTTCTGAGTTTTATGCGAAACCCGGTTCTTCTGAGTAAATTCAGACTTATTTCGGTAGACCGTCCAGGATTTGGTAAATCCGGAATTGGAAAACCTGAACGCTCGTTAGAAAAACAGGCGCAGCTTATTAATAGAGTTCTTGAAATTGAACAGTCGTCCTCGTCCATTTTGGTTGGACATTCTTATGGAGGTCCCGTAATTGCAAAAATGGCGATTGAATACCCCGATAAAATTGACGGGATTATTTTTGTAGCTGCTTCCATTGATCCTGAACTTGAAAAAACGAAATGGTTTCAAATTCCTGTACACTATAAAGTGCTTTCATGGATATTACCTGATATACTTTATTCTACTAACGAAGAGATCATAGCTTTAAAAAAAGAGCTTGAAGATTTAATACCGCTATGGAGTTCTATCACTCAACCTACATCCATCATACAAGGTAAGAACGATAATCTAGTTCCATATAAAAATGCCTTATTTGGTAAAAAAATGCTTGTTAACACATCCCCAAGGATGGTAATCGAGGATATAAATCATTTTATTCCATGGGAAAATCCGGACCTGATCACTCAGGAGATCCTGAGAGTGAATTCATTGACAGATCATCGATAACCAACTTCTGAAATTCCGAAAGGTCACAATGTTCTCAATGTGACTTTGAACAGAGTTAACGTTATTATTCCTGTTCCGTCTAAAAGTGGCAGAAAATGCCCTCAAATAATAAACTGTAAAAAAAGAAATGTCTCAATTTAGTACGAATCCTGAGTCACAGAAATTTGAAAAAATACCAACTTCAATTTTTTCTACTGCAAAAGATGCTTCCATTCATGTAGCACATCAGATTGCAGATCTTATAAAAGAAAAAGCCAAGAAAGGTGAACAGGCTGTTCTGGGCCTTGCTACCGGTTCAACACCTACACAGGTATATGATGAATTGGTAAGAATGCACCGTGAAGAAGGTTTGAGTTTTAAAAACGTAGTAACCTTTAACCTTGATGAATACTACCCAATGGATCCTGATTCGATCCATAGTTATGTGTATTTCATGAAGGAATACTTATTCGATCATATTGACATCAAGCCTGAAAATATTCATATACCTGACGGCACCTTAGAAAGAGAAGACATCTATACTTTTTGTAAGGAATACGAGAATAAGATCAACAGCCTAGGTGGGCTTGATATTCAGGTTCTCGGAATTGGTCGTACCGGTCATGTTGGATTTAATGAACCGGGATCAGCAATTACATCTCAAACAAGATTAATTGCCTTAGACAGTCTTACCATTTTAGATGCAGCCAGCGGTTTTTTCGGTGTTGAAAACGTTCCAAAACGTGCCATTACAATGGGTGTTGGAACTATTATGAATGCAGATAAAATCTTTTTGATGGCTTGGGGAGAGTCAAAGTCTTCCATTATCCAAAAAACTGTTGAAGGAGATCAAACTCCTCATATTCCGGCAACATTTCTACAACAACACGATAATGTAGAAATAATACTTGATGAAGCTTCTTCAGCTGATTTAACACGAGTAAAAACCCCTTGGTTGGTTGGCCCGATTGGTTGGGATGACGCCACACTCAGAAAAGCAGTTGTTTGGTTAAGTCTCTTTTTAGAAAAACCAATACTTAAGCTTCGGGAAGAAGATTACAGTGAACACGGCATGAATGATGTTCTTACCACTATCGGAAGTGCATACAATGTAAATATCAGGATCTTTAACGAAGTTCAGCATACTATAACCGGGTGGCCTGGTGGTAAACCAAATGAAGATGACACCTACAGACCGGAGCGAAAATCACCGTTTCCAAAAAGAGTATTAATATTCAGTCCTCATCCCGATGATGACATCATCTCGATGGGAGGTACTTTTATTCGACTTGCCGATCAGGGACATGAAGTTCATGTAGCGTATCAAACTTCAGGAAATATCGCTGTTTTTGATGACGAAGCTTTACGCTTTGCTGATTTTGTTATGGATTATCACAATAACTTTGGTTCTGGTTCTGATGAGATAAGTAAGCTTTATGAAGAAGTAAGAACCTCTATCGAAAACAAGCAACCCGGACAAGTTGATTCTGAAAGCGTAAAAACTATTAAGGGAATGATAAGACGTGGAGAAGCAAAAGCAACTGCACGTTATGTTGGTTTACCTGATGAAAATATTCATTTCCTGGATCTTCCCTTTTATGAAACCGGTAAAGTTCGAAAAAATCCTATAGGACCAGAGGATATAAAAATTACCAAGGATCTTATTTCTAAAATAAAACCTCATCAAATTTATGCTGCAGGAGATCTTTCTGATCCTCATGGAACTCACAGAGTTTGTTTAAATGCCGTATTTGACTCATTGAGAGAATTAAAAGACGAGCCTTGGATGAAAGACTGTTGGACCTGGCTTTACAGAGGTGCTTGGCAAGAATGGGGAATTGAAGAAATTGAAATGGCAGTTCCATTAAGTCCGGAAGAAACGGATCGTAAAAGAACAGGGATATTTAAACATCAGTCGCAAAAAGACAGACCTTTATTTCCCGGTACTGATAAAAGAGAATTCTGGCAACGTGCCGACGACAGAACAAAGACAACAGCAAAACTATATGACAAACTAGGACTTGCTGAGTACGAAGCGATGGAAGCTTTTGTAAGGTGGAAAGAACTGGATTAATCCCAGTTCTTTTACCTTATAATCAATTTTGGTTCAATTAAAACTTTAGACGGCACTTTGTATTCACTTTCTTCAAATATGATTTTAAAATTGTTAAAGAGAACTTTTCCTAGTTCTTTTGAATCAATACCAATTGTATCTAAAGAAGAATCTTGTTCTAGTGTCTGTTTTACATTCCCAAAACCCAGGATCGAAATATCGCGTGGAAATGCATATCCCTTTTCGATCAAGGCATTTTTGAAGCCTCTGGCTACTTCATCGTTAGAGGCAAAAATGGCGTCGATCTCTGAGTTTGCGAAGTCTAAAACTATTCCAATATTGAAACCATCTTCATATGTGGATCCTTTATTTTTGAAAGAGTTCCTGATTACTACGCAACGTCCGCTAGCTCCCTGCTCTTCAAGTTCATCCAGGAAGCCTTCCAGTTTTAGATCGTCCGATTTATATCCATTTTCGTCCAAAACGATACAGATCTTTTTCTCTGATTTCTTTAATAGCTCCTGGGCAGCTAACCGACCAACTTTATAATTATCTATCGTAACAATTGGAACCGTTGAATCATAAATATCATGGCAGAAAAAAGCAGGAACTTGCTTTAAGATCTTGTTATACAGTTTTACCCCGAACACAGATTTTCTGGAAGTCCCTAATATCAATCCATCAACTTCCTTGTTTGAAACAAGCTTAGAAATTAATTCCTCATGAGCATTGATACTATCAGATACATGAACTTCCAATTCCTTTCCAAGTTGTTTGGTCAACTTTTCCACTTCGGTAAGGATGTCAAAAAAATTAGCGTCGTTATAATTAATAAGTGCAAAAACGATCTTGTTGGCAGGTTGTCTTTGCTCCTCATTAAATTTTAAATGTTTTTTATTTATGAATGTACCTTTTCCAACTCTACTAACCAGATATCCTTTATCATTAAGCAGTTGCATTGCTTTTTTGATCGTGGACATACTTACATCATACATCTCAGTGAGTTGTAAATAATTAGGCAATCTTCCACTTTTTCCAAAATGATCATCAAGAATTTTCTCAATAAGGTCTTCAGTAATAATCTCGTAAAGATGTTTATTCGTATCGTTTTTGTCGATCATTCTAACTCAATGAATTTTTCTAAATCTATTTATCCAATACTAACAAATAATTGGGTCAAAATGTGCTCTATTGTTAAAGAATTTGGACTAAAATCTAAAAATTTTTCAGAAACTTATTCTATCGATCGGGAACTCTTTTTTGGTGCTTGTGAAGTTTGTTTAATAAAAAGTAAAAGCAGAAAACAGTACAGGAAGTTTTACCGATATTCAGAAAGTAACATTAATAAAATAGAAGGAATCCATTTATGAGTTCTCTTGCCACTTTTAAACAGAATCCCTGGTCCTGGATTCCAACACTTTATTACACTCAGGGAATTCCCTACATAATGGTGGTAACAGTTTCTGTGATCATGTATAAAGATCTTGGAATCGATAACGCTGAAATTGCTCTTTATACAAGTTTGTTATCTGCACCTTGGGTTTTTAAGCCTGCCTGGAGTCCTTTCATTGATATTTTTAAAACTAAACGTTGGTGGACGTATTTAATGCAAGGTTTGATAGGTGTTTCTTTTGCGGGTGCGGCAATTACCTTGAATACTCCCAACTTTTTCGAAACTTCACTCATATTTTTATTTGTCGTAGCATTCTGTTCTTCTACCCATGATATTGCCGCAGATGGTTTTTACATGTTGGCTCTGAATGAAGAACGGCAGTCCTTCTTTGTAGGGATTCGATCTACCTTTTTTAGGTTGGCTATGTGGAGCGGTGAAGGTGTTTTTATAGTATTAGCAGGAGTTATAGCTGCAAAAACAAGTGACCCTACCTTCTCATGGACGTCAATTCTGGCAATTGTCGCCGTTTTAATGATCGTAATGTCAGCATATCATGGATTTATACTTCCAAAACCTGACGAAGATGTTCCTGTTAAATCTGAAGGTGAATCTCAGGTTAAAGCTGTACTAAATACTTTTGTTGAGTTTATGAAGAAGGAACAGATCATTCTTTCGATTCTTTTCATCTTACTATACAGATTAGGTGAAGGTCAACTGGTTAAATTGGCTGGACCTTTTCTTTTGGATGCAAGAGAAGCAGGAGGACTTGGTTTATCAGTAACTGAAGTTGGAGTAGTGAATGGAATTATTGGACTACTTGCTTTAACAGTTGGTGGAATTCTTGGTGGAATAGTTATTTCCCGACATGGATTGAAGAAATGGCTATGGCCAATGATATTTATTATCAACCTCCCAAATGTCGCGTATTGGTTTCTCGCCCATTACCAACCTGAATCATTTATAACAATCAGTACACTTGTGGGAGTTGAAAAATTTGGATATGGCTTTGGATTTGCAGCCTTCCTTATGTTTATGATCTATGTTGCTAAAGGAAGCCACAAAACTGCTCATTATGCTTTTTGTACTGCTTTAATGGCGTTAGGTATGCTGTTATCAGGTGCTGTTTCAGGATTTATACAGGAACAAGTAGGATATGAGCAATTCTTTATTTGGGTACTAATATCAGCCATTCCGGTAATGATCGTTACCCCATTTATCAAAATTGAAAACGACTTCGGTAAGAAAAAAGAAAATCCGACTACCGAGTAAAAGGAACTAAAATAAACTTCGTAATTATACATTAAGAGCATACAAAAAAACTATTTAACTATGAGATTCAAGAAATTTACATCTATAGCATTTCTACTTTTAATCACTGCGTTTGTCAGTTTTAAAGTACAAGCCCAACCCCAAGCAGTCGGGGAACCTCAAATTCTGTTGAAACAAGATGGAGTTAACTTCCAGGCTCCGGTCTGGTCACCTGATGGTAATACCATAGCTGTAACGGCAGACCGCTATGTTGGTATCTGGCTTGCAAATGCTGACGGTTCAAACCTGAAACAACTGACTGATGCAGATGCCGGATATGGCTTTTCCTGGTCTAACGATTCTCGATCTATTTTAACGCGTCTTAATACAGTAGAAAACCGTCGAAGAAACCATGCCATTGCCATTTTTCATACGGATGGAAGCGCTCCCGACCAAATCACAGATTTTCGTCCAACCATGGAAGCGTTACCAAAATGGGCTCAATACGGAGAAAAAGTTGTTCTCATTCAGAATGACAAAATTGAAGCATTTGATTCCGGAATGGAAATGCCTCAACAATTTAAGTCTAAGCCAAGCCAAGCTTTTTATGTTCTGAAAAGTAATGAGATCGCGAAAGGAAAGGTCCCGACTAATTCTACAGAAAACATCTCTCCTTTTGATGATGCACAATATTTAAATCTGGAAGTTTCTCCTGATGGACAAAAACTCGCTTTTGAAGTGTACGGAGGAAATCTGTACGTAATGAATGTGGATGGCTCTGATCTTGTAGATCTGGGAAAAGCAAATCGACCTGATTGGTCACCTGACAGCAGATACGTGGTAGCATCCGTAAGCGAAGACAATGGATACAACATCACTAAAGGTGACCTGTTTGCTTTCAGTATTGATGGAAATGAAAAGGTTAACCTTACCGAACAATCCGGTTTGATAGCGCAGAATCCCAACTGGTCACCGGATGGTTCTAAGATTGCTTTCGATGTACCGAATGAAGGCGCCGTCTATGTAATCAATATTCAGTAGTAAGTTTAAGAGAAATAATAACCATGAATTTTAGATCAGTAAAACACATAATGAAATCATTCGCGCTCTATTCCCTGCTGAGTATTGTTTTTATCAGCTTTTCAACATCAACAAAAGCTCAGCAAGTAACCGGACTTGATGGAGTCTCCATCTTTATAGATCCCGGACATAGCCAAACAGAAAATCAAGGGCTTTACGGGTATTCTGAACCTGAAAAAGTACTCAGGATTGGATTAGCTTTACAGGAAATGTTACTTACCCAAACCGACATTGATACCGTTTATATTGCAAGAACAAATGATTCTCAATTCGTTGATCTAGGTCAAAGAGATGATCTTGCAAATGCTACCGGAGCTGATTTTTATTACTCAATTCATAGTAACGCTCCAAATACTTCAAATAATTATACACTTACCCTTTATGGTGGATGGAGATCAAACGGTAGTACGGTAGAAAAATCTCCGAATGGTGGTAAAGCCTACGGTGATGCACTGATCGTAGAACTTACTGATGCGATGAGAATTCCAACCATTGGTAATTTTGCAGACCGAAATTTTTATACGGGAGGTTCTGTAACTAATCACTCTACTAAAGGTCCGTGGTTATTTGTGAATAGAACTACAAATATGGCTTCACTACTAAGTGAAGGTGGTTTTCATACTGTTCCCTTTCAGCAAAAAAGAAACTTAAATACCGAATATAAACGATTAGAAGCACAAGCTGCATTCTGGAGTTTCCTTGAGTATTTTGGGGTCCGAGATCAACAACCTGTAGTTGGAATTGCTACCGGAGTTATATCAGACAATGATGACGGTGAACCACTGAATGGTGCAACTATATCTATTGATGGCCAATCCTATACCACCGATACTTTTGAGTCTTTGTTTAATCAGTATTCTTCTGATCCTGAAGAACTTAAAAATGGATTCTACTATCTGGAAGATCTATCTAATGGAGATCAGCAAGTAATTGTAAGTGCAGAAGGTTTTTATTCTGATACAGCTACTGTGGATGTTCTTACAGATGATTTCACTTTTCATGATGTGAGTTTAGTTTCAGCTACACCTCCTTCTATCACCGGTCTTGATGTAACGGACACACTTTTGGTTAATCCCGGAGAAAACCTCGTACTTCAATTCAGTAGAAAAATGGTTAAAGAAACCGTAGAAGACGCTTTTTCCTTCATGCCTGCTGATAGTATCAGACTTATATGGAGAACCGATTCCAGAATGGAGATCATTACTAACGAACTTGAATTTGAAAGCAATTATGTATTAAAAATTGATTCTACTGCTATCGATCGGTCTTCTTATATGCATCAATTAGATGGTAATAGTGATGGTGTTGGTGGAGATTCTTTCGTACTAAATATTGAAACCGGAAATGCTGATATACAGTCTCCGGTCGTTTCTGATATAAGACCAACTAATACCCGGTTAAACGAACTTAATCCAATAGCTTCTGCTTCATTCAATGAATTTCTGGATAATTCAAATCTGAGCTCCGCAATTGAGATCAAAAAAGGAACATATTCTGTTCCCGGAACGGTAAAGTATTATGAAGTTTTTGGAAAAAGTGTGATCAATTTCTTTCCTTCTCAAAGATTGGATAAGAGTACAAATTATATACTAAAACTAAGCGGGTCTATAAGTGATACCGTTGGCAATGCACTTGGATCTGATATAAACAGAACATTCCCAACCACAGACCAGGAAATTCACAACCAGGTTGATGTTGACAAAATGGAAGGCTTAACCAGAAATGAAATTTCCGGTGGAGCCGGTGCATGGTGGTCTCCAACAGCTTCGGGAAGTACAGCCGGAATTGTTGCTGAAGAAACCAATTTGCAAATTGAAACAGATATCGTAAACCTACTTACTAATAGTACACAATCTCTGCGAATAAATTATGGCTGGAGAACTTCCGACACTGAACACCTCATTCGCGAATACAGAGGGCAAACTACAACGCCTAAATTCAGTAATTCCAGAATTCTTCAATCGTATGTATTTGGAGACGGAAATGGTAATAAATTCAGGTTTGTAGTTCGTGACGGTAACGGAGAGCTTGAAGCCAGTGAATGGTATACGGTTGACTGGTTAGGCTGGAAACTAATTTCCTGGGATATGGCAAACGATCCTGTTGTGGCATGGGTAAATGGTAACGGAACGCTGAATGGCACTCTGTATCTAGACAGCTACCAACTTACTTATACTCCGGGTCAACCTTCTACAGGTTTTATTCTTTTTGATGATCTTAGAGCCGTTGAAATGGGGCTTGCAACTTCTAATGAAGAAGAACTTCTTGCAGATATTCCATCCGATATAAAATTGAACCAGAATTACCCGAATCCGTTTAACCCAAGTACTAACATTACTTTTGGATTACCACAGCACAGCAAGGTAGATATAACGGTTTATGACATGTTGGGAAGAAAAGTAGCCACTGTATTTGCCGGCACAAAGCCTCAGGGCTTCCATTCTGTTCAGTTTGATGCCTCCAACCTTTCTAGTGGAATTTACATCTATCAGCTGAGAACTGATTTTGGTATGATATCCAAACAGATGACTTTATTGAAATAACATATTTAGGTCGATTAATATGGCATGGATAATTCATGAATTGTCCCTGTTACCACAAACAAATCCTGTAGGGGGAATTCATGAATTCCCCCTACAGGTTTTATATATAGGGTCATCCCGAACTTGTTTCGGGATCTTTGTAAGGAATTGCTCTTGAAACAGTCTTACTTTCTATGAACAAAGGCTATGTGTACTTTCTTACTAACTATCGAAGA
>NZ_LXYG01000014.1 GCF_001650905.1 Balneola sp. EhC07 | reverse complement strand
GGGCATAAATAATGGACATGGAATCTGGTAAAGCAAAACAATCCCCAGTTAGAGGATTGGTATGATACCTTAAGAGGATGGTAAATAGGAATTGACTAAAAGTCTTTTCGTAAGATCCCGATCCGCCAGCTGGCGGACGGGATGTCCTGCTTGCAATATTGAGGTTGGTATAAAGAAATTTTGTCACCGAATTACCTGACACCTACAACTCTTTCTTAGAAAACAGTGTATTCACATTAAATACTTTGCTCCCGTTAAACAACAAATACAGAGATCCTGTAAGCATCATTATAGCAGGAAAAGCACTGGGATAAGTATCTCCCGTATGAACCATTAATAGTGCGATAATAAAATTACCGATCATTATTATGGCTGCAATACGAACTTGGTATCCTATTATAAAAAGTATCCCGCAAATGAATTGGGCGTATACCGATACCGCAGCTGAAACCAGAGGGATTGGAAAACCGAAGTTTGTTAAAAACTCCGAAAATTCAAGCATTCTATCCCATGAGAACACATTATCCTGAGTTCCATAGATCAAATGAAAACCTATGATCATCCGTATAAAAACTTCTGAGTAATCTTTGTGTTTATCAAAGAATGTATTCGCTCTTTCAATCATACATTTATTGTTTATTTATGTGAACCGGTATTATAGAGTACCTGATCATAAAATAGCATTATTCTTAGTTAATCCGTTTATTCTGAAATTCAATATTAGAATTCAGAATTAATTGGGGTGAATGATGAATAAATATATGTTGATTTTTCGGGGTCAGGATGGAGTTGATACTTCAGATGCCGCCCTCAAAGAAAGAATAGGTTTACATGTGAACTGGATAAAGAAACTTGGTGATCAACACATAGATTCACAACGTTTGGAAGACTCCGGAACCCATCTTATAAGTCATGATCATGTAATTACAGACGGACCTTTTATTGAGGCGAAAGAAATCATACTTGGATATACAATTATTGCAGCTAAAAATATGGATGAAGCTGTTTTTCTAACCAAAACCTGCCCCTTGCTAAATTACTTTGAAATTATGGTCAGACCGGTGGTTAGCTAATTAGTGAAAAAATCTTTTTCAAAAGTAGCAGCAAGATCGTAATTAAAGAACTCTATCATTTTAGTTTGCGTGCCTTTTTTCATTCCGATCTTTCTTGGCAACCAAACCCCATCTACTTCTGTGTATTCATCGATCGTGTAATTTATAACCGATTGATATTTTCCATCCAGAAAATAGACCTGTTTCATAAAAGGGCGATATGTTTCTTTTGAGATGTAGTACATTTCTTCTCCGTATCTCAAACCTGAAAGCCGGATAATGTACGCTTCCACTTCTCCTACTTTGATCTCTCCTTCATAGTAGATATCCAGTCTCTTATCTTCATAATCGAAAAGGTTATTCTCATACAAATTAAATTGTTCTTCCTCATTCAGCTTTCGACCTTTTAAATTCTGAATTTTCTCTCCTTCCTCTTTACCAATTCTCTTGATCCATCCCTTTCTGCCATGCCTTCCAAACAGGATATATTCTTCTTCGGTTTTTTGATCGATACGAAACCAATCTTTTTTCATATAAAAAAGATCGAAATCAGCTTTTTCACCTGTCTGATAAGTGATTTCACCGGTTGTTTGAAAAGATTTTATTCCTAAGTTATTCTCACGTCCTCCAAGCGCAGCCACCACTCGCTCAACCAGCTCATTCAATTCTTTATCGTATTCATAAATATCCAACAAATATCGGTTTCTGTCCTGAGTAAACACAAATGGACTTATAAAAAAGAGAAGCAGTATAGAGATGAAAATATTCTTCATAACGATAGAATTTCTCTCATTATACTAAATCAGAATCAATAAATCCCGTATGTTTCCCTCAAACCAATTTATTTATGTCCGAACAAACACCTTTTCTATTTGATATTCCTTCCGTTTCCGAACTAACCGGAAAGATCAAAACTGTACTCGAACAGAATTTTATGGATATTCTGGTTGAGGGCGAAGCCAGTAATGTTAAACAAAGTGCAAACGGACACTATTACTTTACTTTAAAAGATTCAGGGGCTCAGCTTCCTTGTGTGATATGGAGAAGTACCGTACAACGCTTAGGAATAGAACTCACCGACGGTCAGCAAATAGTAGTTGGTGGAGATATTCAGGTTTACGAACCTCATGGTCGTTATCAAATGATAGTAAATCTGGTTCAACAAGCGGGAATAGGAAAACTTCAGCAGGCATTTGAGAAACTTAAAGCAAAACTAAAAGCTGAAGGTTTATTTGATGATATACATAAACTGGCCCTTCCTAAATTTCCCCAAAGGATCGGAGTAGTAACTTCTAAAACTACCGCGGCTTTTCAGGACATCAGGGCTACTCTTCAGAAAAGATGGCCTCTTGCGGAAGTAAAATTGTTTCATGCCAGTGTACAAGGAGTGAACGCCGCTCCCGAAATTGTAAATGGAATTAATTACTTCTCTAATCATAAAAATGTAGATGTTGTAATTATTGGTCGTGGCGGGGGTTCGCTCGAAGATCTGTGGCCATTTAACGAAGAAGCTGTAGCAAGAGCTGTTTTTCATTGCGAGATCCCAATCATAAGTGCTGTTGGACACGAAATTGATTTCTCTATTTCAGATTTTATTGCAGATTCCAGGGCTGCTACTCCAACTCATGCTGCTGTAATGGCTGTTCCGGATATCAACGAAATAAACATGAAAATTGAAGACTTGTACAGAAGACTTCAGCTCAATACCTCAGGAGCTGTTCAGTTTTATAAAGATCGTGTTAAAAATCTTGCGGGTTCTTACGCCCTTCTTGCGGTTCAACAAAAGATGAAAAATGCCGGAAATAAAATTACTAATCTTAGAGAACAGCTTGGACATCGGGCTACCTCTTCGATAAGAAATCAAAAAGATGTTTTACTAGGTTTCCAACATCGTCTGGACAAGCAAAATCCCAATGGGCCTCTCGAAAAAGGATTTGCACGCGTTTGGCAAGATGAAAAGTGGATCAGAAATTCTAATGATCTCCATCAAAAAGAGTCTTTTGATATAGAGTGGAAAGATGATCGAATCAAAATATGAGTACACCTTCTGAAAAAGCAGAGATTATCGTACTTGGAAGTGGCGTTTCAGGTTTAACTACGGCACTTACTTTACTTGAAAATGGGTATGATGTCCGTATAATAGCTCGTGAACATTTCAATGACACCGTTTCTGCAAATGCAGCTGCTGTTTGGTTTCCATATAAAGCATTGCCCGTAGAAAAAGTAGTTAAATGGAGTAATCTGTCATATGTAAAGTTTAAGGAGTTAGCCGGTATTCCGGAAAGCGGAGTTTCCATTATTCCTTTCAGAGTTATTGAACCGTCAGATGAAACTCCATTCTGGCTCGATGCCTTGCCCAAAGAAGCAGAAATGAGCCGCCACAACATTAAAGTTCTTGGATCAGATTTCATTTCCTACTCCTGTTCTATTCCTTTGATCGAAACTCATATCTATCTTCCTTTCCTGCATAATAAATTCCTCCAAAACGGAGGAACTATTCAATATCAAGAGATCAAGGATTATAAAAGACTAGCTGAGCAAAATTTTGTTATCAATTGCACCGGGTTAGGTTCAAGAGAATTGTGTAACGATAAAGATATGTATCCCATCCACGGACAAACATTGAAAATCAAATCCACCAAGAATACTACTGGTTTAGCGTTCGAACAATTTCCGAATGAGCCGGATAATGAACTGGCTTATTTCATCCCCAGATCTGACTGTACCATTTTAGGGGGCTCTGCTTTTAAAAATGTAGAGTCAAAAGCTATTGATGAAGACCTTACTCAACGAATTATAAACCGTTGTCTTTTACTGGATCCGGAACTTGAAACCGAACACATTATCTCTTCACATGTTGGATTACGTCCCGGAAGAACTCAGATAAGACTTGAACAAGATCATGAAGCTTCAGTTATTCATAATTACGGTCATGGAGGAGCTGGATTTACCGTCTCCTGGGGTTGTTCGGCTGAGGTTTTAACTCTTGTTCAAAAATTCTTTGATAATGAATGATCCCTACTTTTTTACTTCAAATCGTCTTGGATTCAGGAAGTTTAAAGATACTGATCTTGAATTTTTCTACTCACTGAATTCAGATCCGGAAGTTATGAAACACTTCCCTTCTGTTTTGGATAAAGAACAAACGCTTTCATTAATGAAAAGGTTCAACGATCATATTGATGAACATGGTTTTGGATTTTATGCCGTTGATCTGCTTTCTGAAAATGCTTTCATAGGATTTATTGGTTTAAAGAGAACCAACTTTGAGGCTGATTTTACTCCTTGTGTTGAAATAGGCTGGCGTCTGGATAAAAAGTATTGGAATCGTGGTCTTGCAACAGAAGGCTCGGCTCGTTGTTTGGATTACGCCCTTTCTCATCTTAATTTAAATGAAGTGTACTCATTCACTTCCCTGAACAACAAAGCCTCAGAGAGAGTGATGCAGAAAATAGGGATGAAAAAGATCGGAGAATTTGATCACCCTTTGCTTGAAGATAATCATCCTTTAAAAGCCCATTGTTTGTACAGAATTTCAAAATGAACATAAAATATATTTTTCGATTCTATCGGAATGAATTTAACAGTTCCGTAATTTTGTTAATAAAAAACTCCCTCAATTCAATCATGAAGAAAATTCTTAGTTCTGTATTTCTGCTTTTCACAATTTTCTTGTTTTCAAGTTCAACAAGTGCTCAAGAGTCAAATTTTCAATTTTATGGAGATATCAGACTTGCACATATTGGAGTTGATACAAAAGCAGATGGTCTTGGAGGTGATAACACTCTATTGAGAGTTCGTCCCGGAGCAAGATTTCTGTTCAATGAAAATCACTCTTTTTCAGGTAGACTTGTATATCTGGTATCGAAAGAACTGGAACCTTTAACATTTACGGTTAAGGCTGATGGAAACCGTGCGCTTGCATATGGATCTGTTTCATTTGATGAGTTCTACTATCAGTTTCAAAACTCTGATCTTCAATTAAAATTGGGAAGATTTCAGCATAGTATAAACGTACACAGCAATGCAAAGCGATCGCATTTAAAATTTCAAAGCAATGCCAATTTTGTACACTGGACGGATGGTTTATATATCAAAAAATCAGTTACTAGTGATTGGTACAGTGAACTGGTTTTAGAATATCAAAACCGTAATAACCTGACACACCCCTATTCATTTCCACTAAATTTTGGAAAAAGCGAAAATAATTTTGCCGGCTACCTGAATTTTGAAAACAGAAAAAGAGATGATAATAACATCATTCAAAAAGGTTTTGGGATTTTCATAGCTCCGAATGCATATTCTAAACCTGATGGATACACTACTTATATCGCTTTTGATTCAAGAATAGCAATTGACATCCCAAAAAAGGAATTATTGAATGGTGGTTCGTTTAGAATTGCAGGTGAATTGGGTCAGAACTTAAACACTGACTTTTCGGACGGAACCAGCGCAGTTATGTCTTTTGGAATAAATAATTTTGCTGATAGACATGAATTCATGATCGAATTTGCAAAAACGGATGCTCAGTGGTTAACCGCAACTGCTTATCGATTTAATTCAGATGAAGTAGAGTTAAGGTACCGATACTTTGCTACAAGCAAATTGAATTTTGATGTACGATACAGAATCCGCGAATCCAGATCTGATTTAGTTCCTACTCAGTACAGTACATTTTTGAGAGCTACTTATTCCTTCTGAGATCAATTTTCCTGCTTGGCATAGCAGCCCAGAATAGTAAGTTCGGCTGCTTTTTCTTCCAATTTTTTAAGTGCTTTCTTAGTTTCAGGATCTGCTGTATTTGCAATGATATCTAAATGGAAAGAATACTTCCAAGGTTCATTCAGCCTTGGTCGCGACTCCAGTTTGCTCATATTGATTCCGAACTCATGCAGTACATTCAGACATTCGATCAAAGAACCTTCCTCATTGGATGTCACCATCAACAGTGATGTTTTCGCCGGAATCTGAAGATCAACTTTAACCGGTTTTGGAGCTACGATTACAAACCGAGTATAATTCTCTTTTTGATTTGCAATGTCATGAGCAATCACTTTTAAACCATAGTGATCAGCGGCGTGTGCTCCTGCTATTGCTGCTTGAGACAGATCTCCGTCTTCCAGAACTTTTCGTGCTGAAATTGCTGTATCCAGATAAGATTCTACTTTACTTCTCGGGAGTCTTGACAGAAAGTGAGTACACTGTGCGATCGCTTGCGGATGCGATAGAATTCTTCGGATCTGTGAAACATCCACATCTTCAACTGCTAACAGGCAATGAACTATTTTCAGAATCTCCTCGCCCACAATATGCAAATGTGCTTCTCCCAGAATGTCGTACGTATCATTGATGGAGCCGGCTGTTGTATTTTCGATAGGTAAGCAAGCCAGATCAACTTCACCTTCTTTCACTGCTTTTGCAGCTCCTAAAAAAGTGTCATAACCATAGCTCTCTACTTTTCCATAACGCTCACCAAAATGTCGCTGAATTGCCAGATGCGAATAAGCTCCGTCTGTTCCCTGATAACTTACCTTGATGGTTTCTCCATTGCTTTCGTTTTGATGATCAACCAAAGAATGAGTTTGAAATCGAACAGAGTTTGTAATGATCTCTCGGAATAAATGTTCTGCATAGTATCTGTCCAGACCAATTTCCTGAGCAAAATGACGAATTCGATTCAGAAGCTGCTCCTCCCTCTCCATATCTCGGATACCGGCCTCTTTGTCAATCTTAAGCGCGGCGACTTCTTTTACAATATCTTGTCGTTCAGCAACCGCTTTTAGTATGGTTTTATCAATTTGGTCTAGACGTTCCCGAATAGATTCGAGTTCTTTTTTCATATCATATCTATTTCGATGAACCGAGAAGGTAGTAAGTTTAAATTCAAATTGAGGGAATTTTTTAGAAGGAACTGACATTATTACTTCAAAAAGAATAAATGTCTATTCCGAATAAGTATAAACTTCCTGTTTCTATTGCAATTTGCTTACTCGTAGGATTTCTCTCCGGAATCTCAACTTCAGATAACATTTCAGGATGGTACTCAACACTAGAAAAGCCTTTCTTTAATCCACCGAATTGGATATTTGGTCCTGTATGGACTTTCCTTTATATCTTGATGGGAATTTCGTTAGGAAAAATTTGGAGCTCTGATATTTCAGGTAAAGAAAAGAATAAAGCTATTTTCATCTTTGGTTCTCAATTAGCTGTAAACGCAATATGGAGTATCTTTTTCTTTGGGATGCAAAATCCGTTGTTGGCTTTTATTGACATCATAATTTTGATTATTCTGATCGTCTACACCATCAAATTGTTCAAGCCCATCAATAGAATGGCTTCATGGCTTTTATATCCCTATCTGGCTTGGGTGAGTTTTGCAACTATTCTTAACTTATCAATCATATTATTGAATAACTAGATTTCAACACTTGCAAATGCATCTCTATTGATTCATCTTCTCAGGAAATAAATACCCTGATATGAATCGAAAAACCTTTCTCAAAAATTCCTCTCTTGCATTGGGAGCTTTATCTGCAATGCCACTCGGGAGCTTCATCACCAAAAAAGAATTTGTCAGCAAACGTCCACCGGTTTCGGAGCGTACGTTCTCCAGTTCCGCGGTTGAGGAAGTGATCAAAGAGATGAAATCTGTTATTAAAGACGAGGAAGTTTCCTGGCTTTTTGAGAACTGTTATCCAAATACCTTAGATACCACTGTCGATTTCGAATATATTGACGGAAAACCAGATACTTTCATCATTACCGGAGATATCGATGCCATGTGGTTGAGAGATTCCACGGCTCAGGTTTGGCCTTATCTTCCACTCATCAACAAAGATGAAAAGCTGAAAGAATTGGTAAAGGGGCTCATCAACCGCCAAACGAAATGTATCAATCTGGATCCCTATGCGAATGCTTTTTACAAAGATGTAAACAAAGAATCGTACTGGAAAGATGATTCCGCTCAAATGCTTCCGGGAATTCACGAACGTAAATGGGAAATCGATTCTTTGTGCTACGCTGTTCGTCTGTCGAATGCTTATTACCAAATTACAGGCGATACTTCCGCTTTTGATGAAGATTGGGATAAAGCGATGAAACTTGCTGCCCAAACACTCAGAACTGAACAGCGTATGGACGGCACTACTCCATACAGATTTGCCAGAAGGACATCCGTAATGATCGATAGTCCTCCTTTTAACGGAACCGGAAGACAACTTAAACCCACCGGATTGATTTGCTCGGCTTTTCGTCCTTCCGACGACTCTACCATTTATCAATATCTGATCCCATCCAATTTATTTGCCGTTACTTCATTGAATCAGCTTCATGATATTTATATGAACGAACTTGATGATCATGACTTCGCACATGAGTGTAAGATGTTTGCGAAACAAGTTGAACAGGCGATTGAAGATCAAGCTATCCATGAACATTTAAATTTTGGTAAGATCTACGCTTACGAAGTAGACGGTTTTGGAAACAAGATCTTCATGGATGATGCCAATGTTCCGTCTTTGATGTCTTTGCCGTACATAGAAGCTTTAAAACCGGATAGTCAACTTTATAAAAACACCCGAAAGTTTTTATTGAGTGAGAATAATCCATATTTCAATTCTGGTACAGCTGCAACGGGACAAGGAAGTCCGCATTCCGGAAAAGACAGTATTTGGCCGATGGGAATCATTTTAAGAGCTATAACTAGTTATGATACTGATGAGATCTCGTTGTGCATCAAAATGCTCAAAGAAACACACGCGGACACCGGTTTTATGCATGAAAGCTTCTACAAAAATGATGCAACTCAATACACCAGAGACTGGTTTGCGTGGGCAAATACGCTGTTTGGAGAAATGCTCATCAAAGTAAATGAAGAGCATCCTAAGATCTTAGAAAAACAGTTTTAATTTCTAAGCGGGTTTTAACAGTTTTTTCTTAGGCATTGTAAATTCAATTGTTGTTACATTTCCATCAGAATGAGCATCTACACGACCAAAATGTTTAACGATGATCCGGTTTACAATTGCTAAACCAACTCCTGAACCTTTTACGGTATTTTCATCATGAAGTCGTTGGAACACATCGAACATCTTATGCTTATATTTTTCATCAAAGCCAATTCCATAATCCTTAACGAAGTAGGTAATTTCATTTTCTGAAATTTCAGCTGATACGTCTATTTTTATGCTTTCCTGATTGATCGAATACTTAACTGCGTTTGAAAGTAAATTATCCACCACCTGTTTCATCATCGCTTCATCGCCATACACGGAAGGCAATTCTTCCATATTCAATTCGATCACTTTTTGAGTAGTTTCGCCCGTCTTGATCTCATTAACCGATTCATTAAAAAGCAGATTCATATCTATCATTGAATCCGTTTTGTCTTTCCTTCCAAGTCGTGAGAACTCAAGAATACCCTGAATCAGTTCGTTCATTTTCAATGCACTGTTAGAAATATTCTGAAGCTTTCTTGAGCCTTCTTCACCAAGTTGATCAATATGATCTTCTTCAAGCATTGCTGAAAATCCTAAAATGGCCCTTACTGGTATTTGCAGATCATGTGAAATAGAATAACTAAAACTCTCCAGTTCACTATTCATTTCTTCCAAAGCTTTAGTTCTGTGCTTAACTTTGTCTTCTAAGTTTTCATTTAAAGACTTAATTTCATCATTGGCTTCCTGCAATGCAGCCGGACTGGGAATATTGATCAATTCCGGCATGCTTTTCCATAGCATAAATACAGTACCAACTGATACCATTGCCATAATTATTTTTAGAATTCCGGAAATATCGTAGTAAGGAATCCAGACATTTACGATCATCATCACATGAACAGTTCCACAGGCGATTATAAATATAGCGAAAGCTACCAAAAGGGCATTTACCTCAACATCCTTTCTTTTGTTGACGAAATAGATCAATAAGCCGGGAATCATGTAATAAGAAAAGGCAGTTACTCCATCTCCCAAAACGTTACTCCATAACGTAGCAGGCTCCCAAAAATAGCAAGCTCCATGTGGCATATAATTGTTATTGAAGATTTCAAAGATCGAGTTGAGTAATAAAATTCCGTCCATAGAAGCATGATGAGATTAGGTATATATCTAAATTAACTTTAATTCATATTCAAAAGCCATTTACTTAATTTAATCTAATCGTTTAGAAACAAATATCATTCAATATTGATCTTCCCAAAATTACTAAGCCTGTTATTTTCAGCATTTCTGTTTCTTGCAATCACCAAAAGTGCTAGCGCTCAGGGTTCTATACAAAAAGTGATAATCAAATCTAATGATGGGATGAGATTCGATCTGGATGAAATAAAAGTACAATCAGGGGCAACAATTGAGCTCACACTAGTTCATACGGGCAAGCGAACTAAAGAAGAAATGGGGCATAATTTTGTTCTCTTACAAAAAGAAGTTGAAGTCAGGTCCTTTGCTATGAGCGTACTCGATGAGAAAGAAAATGGATATATTCCTGAATCAAAAGAAGAAATTATATCCTTTACAAAAGTAATTGCCGGTGGTGAATCAACTACCATTACATTTGAAGCTCCACCAAAAGGAATCTATAATTTTCTGTGTTCGGTACCCGGACATTTCGGGTTAATGAAAGGCAAGTTTATCGTTGAGTAACAAACTTACCTTTCCCTTTTTCAACTTTTATTAGAAACTTTCTCGGACAACACTGCAATCTGAAATTCCATTCTTTTCATTTCCCTTAAGATGGAATTCTTATCCATTTGCATCCAGTGCCACAATTTCATCATAGAAGTCGCTGAGAGTATGATGAAAAATATTCCTCCTAGTCTGAATAGCTCACCGGTTTCTGTAGCGGTGAAAAATTCATACCCAAAATAAAAGGTTGCTACTGTAAAGATCAGCTGTACGATAGTAATTAATATTGCCCAGCCTTTTAGTTTTCCGGTGTATAACCCACCCCACTGCTTGAATAATCCTTCTTCCTCAAGTTCGTGATAGAACTTTGCTTCATCTTTGTTTAACGACTCTTCTATCAGTTTGTCGATGTCTTCTTTTTTCATAATAGTACCAAATAGTTTATTTTATGGTTTTCTTTAAATATTCTCTGGCGCTGAATAATCTTGATTTTACCGTTCCTGATGAGATTCCCAGCACATTTGATATCTCTTTTATGCTCAAATTCTCCACGTAAAATAGTTCCAGAACGATTCGCTGAGCATCTGACAGCAAATTCATACTCTTTCTCAATTCGTTGATCCTGGAATACCTGGAATTGCTTTCTTCCATTTTAACACTTGAAGAGTTTTCCTGCTCTGAATCTTGCTTTCGATTTCTATCTCTTTGTTGCTGACGGATCCAGTCAATGGATTTATTGCGAGCGATGTTTAGTGCCCACGCTTCAAATCCAACCTGAAATTTTACTTCTTCCAATTTCGTAATGATCGTATACCAACAATCCTGACTGATATCTTGAACCGATTCCTTATTTCTGGTATGATAATAGATCTTGGATCTCAACTGAGGATTAAACCTCCTGATCAACTCTTTTAAAGCCTCACTATCTCCGGATTGATACTCCCGGGCAAGTGACTCATTCAGAATATGATTTGATCTGTTATTCATCTCACAGGAATAGTCGTTCAAAAAAGGGAAAGGTTCATATTTATTTTGAGGACAGGAGAAAACTAACTTATGTCATTTCTGTGGATCTCGGGTAATTCGTTGATAGATGTTATTAAACAAATTAATGGGTCATCCTCAGAAATAAGAAGGGAGAAAAATCAAGTACATAAGCTAGCAAGGGCTTCAGCCCTGCGGCTTTGTGGACGAGGAATTTAATTACTAAGAGAAGCCGGTCGGACTGAAGTCCTCACTAGTAAACTTAATTGGGAGTGTTGGTGGTACCATAGATATTCAGGTACACCAGCCAGGGATTTATCCCGCAGCTACTAAAGGTAGGTAATTACATAAACCGCAGAACCTGAAGGATCTGCTTGTTTAAAAATCATATAACAAAACTTAAGCTAGTAGGGCGTTCACGCCCGGCGGTTATTTACAACCTGCGCTGATGACATTCGATCTTGGTCATCTCGCGGCGTATGCCCGAGAACCGGATAGTTTTAGGAGATTATGGTTGTGTCGTATACAAAAACCAGAAACGAACCCCGCAAAGATCCTGAAACAAGTTCAGGATGACCCCAAAATTGAAAGTCCCTAGAAATAAACTCGTTCATAAGCTAGCAAGGGCTTCAGCCCTGCGGTTTTGCGGACGAGGAATTTAATTACTAAGAGAAGCCGGTCGGACTGAAGTCCTCACTAGTAAACTTGATTGGGAGTGTTGGTGGTACCATAGATATAGTCAGGTACACAAGACAGGGATTTATCCCGCAGCGACTAAAGGTAGGCTCCTGCAACAGGAGGAGGACTCGTTGATAAAATATAGAATCAACCCGGAAATTCCTCTCCTTAACCAAGGAGGGGCGAACTACTCAGAACCCAAGAATTTGTTTAGGAATTGGGGAGGTCCTGTTCCGACGCAGAGCATCGGAACCAGATTAAAATTAAGATAAATGAGGTTGTGTAAACGTTGATCGGTATGCCGGATATAACAACCAGAAACGAACCCCACAAAGATCCTGAAGCAATACTGAATCAAGTTCAGCACATGGTTCAGGATGACCCTGTTCAACAACCAAAATCCATCTGACGGATTACCCGTCTGATGGATTGGAGTAGGAATCCCCTTTTTCAAAACTCAATTTTCCAGCTTAGTAAAGGCAATACTAATCCTTCTTTAATAAGATCTACTTCTTCCGTTTTGAAGTTATAATCGAATCTTGGATCCTTGGCTCCCAATAAGTTTTTGATCTGAAGTGCCCATAATGTCGAGTAGTTTTGTTTGTTCGTACGGTACGTAACTGAAAGATCAACAATGTAATGCGTATCAAACTGTTGCGAAAATGCTCTGGTTTCATCGAGTACCACTTCTTCGGCATTCATCGATGCCGATTGAAGCACCGGACTGTAACGCTCTCCGCCAGTTATACTTCCGCGAACATTCAATCCCAGCAGATTTTGTCCTTCTCTTAAACTGAATTCTTTCCCGAAAAGAACATTCGCTGCTATTTTCTGATCAAATCTACCATTTCTCCAGATTCCATCTCCGCCTTTGTATTTGTTTGAATAAAAAGTACCGGTCAGCAAGTAATAATATCCTTTACTCATAAATCGCTCTACCGTTAATTCTATTCCGTAATTCTCTCCTTTTCCTTTATTTATCAGAGCGTCCGTAAAAGTAAAATCATGCACATAATTCAGCATCGAAAAACTACTGTCTGCGATTACCGGAACATCAAACATATTTTGCCAAAATCCCTCGATCTTAATTCGATACACCTCTCCGATTCCCTGATCTACAGAAGCAACCAAATGATGAGCTTTACTTGTTTTAAGGTTTTTATTCGGAAAATTCGCCTGCGGTTGCACAAAATAAACATCCAATTCTTCGATCTGACTGTGTAATCCATAGCCAATATTTAATGCGGTTTCAGGTAATACTTGCCAACTGATTGCAGCTCTGGGTTCCAAAACAAATTCATCATTTACAGAAAACCACTGTCCGTGCAAACCACCTAAGATCGAAAGTCGCGGAGAGACATTGAATTCTGATTGATGATACATCTGATACAACTGTGCCTGATCTTTTTGCCGGATCAAACTTTGATAAGGAGATGAGTTATCGGGTTTTCCAGCCAGATCAAAATTGAAGTAAAGCTGTTGTAATTCTACTCCTGTACGTGTGGTTATTCTTTTACCAAACCCTTGATTCAGAAAAGTTTTAAAAGCCAACCGACTTGTATTGTCATCAATATTCAGATAAGGATTCAGATTCGAATTATCATCAAAACGTTCTTCTGAATATTCAGTGGAATTACCTGATAAAGCCAGAGTGCTTTTCAGATATCCTTTGTTGTTTACGGTGAAGCTATGTGAAACTCCCACGGCTCCTATTCCCAGATCAATTCGATTTTCTGTGAAATCGCTGAAAGCATATTTCCACTTGTTTGAATCTGTTTTAGCTTCCATCGTTTGAAGGTCCAAACCTCCGATTCCCCAAAACTCAAAACGGCCACTATTTTGGGTTGGCACATCAATTTTGAAAGACAGATCCTGATATTGGATTCGCCCCTCAACAGGCAGCAATGGTTGTAACAGCGTTAAAGTGGAAAACCGGTAATTGAACAAATAGGTTGCAGAGCCATTCTTTTTTATAGGACCTCCGGAACTTGCCTCCAGTCCGTTTATTCCGATTTGAACAGCGTGCTCGCTTTTGTTTCTGTTTCCTGATCTGAAGTTAATATCAAACACACCGGAAAGCGCATTCCCATATTCTGAAGGAAAAGCACCGGTAAAAAAATCCGAATTCGAAAGTAGCTGGGCACTGAATAATGTCAATCCCCCTCCCCCCGCTACCGAAAGGCCTGCAAAATGATTTGGATTCGGGATCTCAATTCCTTCCAATCTCCATTGCACACTTTTGGGTGCATTTCCACGAATCGAAATAGCATTGTTCTGAACGCCTCCGGTGGAATTTACTCCCGGAAAAACGGTCACTAATCTGCTCGGATCGTCTAATCCGCCTGCATAACGTTGGGTTTCTTCTACAGTGAATTGTTTCACACTTACTTTGGCAAAATCATTGATGGGTTTGTCTTTCTGAATAGTAGCAACGACCTCAATGGCTTCTCCTTCAAATACAGATTCTTCCATTTCAATATTAAGAACCGTTTGTTTACCTGAGCTGACCAGAATATTTCGCAATATCACCGTTTCAAATCCCAGATAGCTGAACTTGATATCATGCCTGCCCAACGGGACATTCTTCAATACAAAATTCCCATGTTCATCTGTGGATGTTCCGATTAGAGGTTCCTGATCCAGAACTAAAACATTTACTCCGATAAGAGTTTCCTGAGTCAACCTGTCCATAACTACCCCCGTGATTTCCTGAGTTTGAGGTGGTGTCGATTGTTGGGCAAATACTGAAAATGAAAGTCCGGTCAGGATCAAAAACAGTGAAAGTTTTTTCATGAATATATTTTATGCGGTTAATTGATTCGCACAAAAATACCTTCATATATCACCTTAAGCGTCCACACCGTTGGGATTGGACTTCTTTTTTGCAGATTACGCTGTCCTTGTGGAGATTGTGAATTGGTAATGCCTTTGAGCTCGGTCATCTCGCGGCGTATGCCCGAGATCTGGATTTATATGAAGACTACACTCTTGATAACGATCGGATTCCTGACCGCTAAGCAGAAAAGACCTCCTCTGTCTCCTCCTGCAACAAGAGGAGAACTCGCTGATAAAATTAGAATCAACTCGGGAATTCCCCTCCTTATCTAAGGAGGGGCGAACTACTCAGAACTCATCAATTTGTTTCGGAGTTGGGGAGGTCCGTTTCTTGCTCAACAACAAAAATAAAAAAAGGACGTCATCTCGCGGCGTATGCCCGAAATCTGGATAGTTTTAGAGGATTATGTTTGTGATAACGATCCAGATTCCTGCCTTCGCAGGAATGACCGTAAAGCGGGGTGATGGAGGTTGTGTCAGCGTTGATTGGAATGTCGGATATAACAACTAGCAATAAACCTCACAAAGAACCTGAAACAATAAGGAAGGAAAGCCTCGTGCATAAGCTAGCAAGGGCTTCAGCCCTGCGGTTTTGTGGACGAGGAATTTAATTACGAAGAGAATTCGGTCGGACTGAAGTCCTCTCTAGAGAACTTAATACTGAATATTGGTAGTGATTTAGATCTACTCAGGTACACCAGCCAAGGATTTATCCCGCAGCAATTAAAGGACGGCAAAAACACAAACCGCAGAACCTGAAGGATCTGCTTGTTTAATATCCTTTAAAATGATCTGTGTCCTCAGCAAACAAAATCCGTCAGCCATGCAAAGCCCGATGGACGGAGAACTAGCTATCCATCATTCCGTTGAAAACGAGGTGATGGTAGTCGTAACAGCGTTGATTGGAGTGTCGGATATAACAACCAGAATTAAACCTCACAAAGATCCTGATCCGCCAGCTGGCGGACAGGATGACTCTACCTCTTCTATCTTAACCCTCAAGAGACTTTTTATACTGCGACGGTGTTAATCCTGTATGTTTTTTGAAAACCGAGTTAAACGATGATTTAGAATTAAAACCCGATTCTAATCCAATTCCCAATAACGTATAATTTTGAAATTCAGGATCTTTGATCGCTTGTTTTACGTTTTCTACCCGATAGCTATTTACGAAATCGTAGAAACTGGCATCGGCAAATGTATTGATCACTTCCGTTAAATTGTGGGTGGAAATATTGATCAGCCCTGCAAGTTCGGCTAAACTGAGATCGCTGCGTAAATATGGTTTTTCCTTTTCCATCAATGTGCAAAGCTCCTGATGGAATTCTTTCCCTTGTTCTTCATTTAATCCGGAACGGGTGTAACTTTCCTGTCGTGGTTTCTCCTCTTTGGTAACTTGCTTCTCTTCCCTTCCGATCGGAGTAAAAAACTCAGCCTGTTTTAATCCCATATAACCGATGCTGTACACAAAAATGGTAGAAGCGAGAAGTGTGAAATCGGTGTACTCGCTAAGTATGTCACTGAATGAACTTATCGTGTATAAAACTCCTGCTGTAATTCCGAGCAGCGTTCCTGCCAGTACAAAACCCTGCAACCAATCCAGGTTTCGTTTCTCTAATGTGGAATAATTCGCTCTGATCTTTTTTCTGTACTGATACAGATCCCTGATTATAAAAGGTAAATAAGTAAGACTGTACACTACTTTGAAATGAGTGATCCATTCACTTCCGTACTGCAATTCTCCGGTTTCGCTAAGCAGACTTAGTTTGGTTTTCCCTGATTTAAAATAAAACGGAAGGAAATACAGAGTTAAAAGGATAAACGGGATGAAATGCTTTTTCTGAGCAAGAGTGAGTCGCTCATTTCCTTTTATTAATGTTACAGAATAAAGATAGAGCAACGGGCCGTACAGTAAAGTAATTGAGAAATCCAGACCGATCACATGAGGATAGTTGTGATGCAAACCTACACTCAGCAAAGCCGCCATAGCCAGGTCGATTGTAAAAACCAGCATTAATCCAGCCAGAATCCGGTTCGAAAGTTGATTCACTTTTTTCGAAACCAGCAGAAAAGTAAGCATCAATCCGTGAACTGCTCCCAGAAAAAATATTACACTCATGTAAATTGCACCAAATAATTCGATCTCATAAATGAAAGATAACACTTATGAGATAATGAGGAAGCGGGTATTAAATTTTCGGAGGTAGATTCCTGCAACAGAAAGAAGACGAGGAATTTAATTACTAATAAAAGCCGGACGGACTGAAGTCCTCTCTAGCGAACTTAATACTGAATGTTGGTGGTGATTTATATTTACTCAAGTTAACTAGCCAGGATTTTAATCCGCAGCGATTGAAGGTGGGTAAATCGCAAACCGCCGGCCCTGAAAGATCTGCTCGTTTAAAAATCACATAACAAAATTTATGCTAGTAGGGCGTTCACGCCCGGCGATTATTTACAACCTTCGTTGATGACAATCGATCTTGGTCATCTCGCGGCGTATGCCCGAGATCTGGATCTTTTTGAGGATTATGCTAGTGATAACGATCCAGATTCCTGCCCTGCCTACGCCGCAGGCAGGCTTCGCAGGAATGACTTATGAGATAGTGTCAGCCTTGATGGTTGTGTCGTATACAAAAACCAGATTTGAACCCCACGAAGATCCTGAAACAAGTTCAGGATGACCTACTTATGTGATTATGAATTTGTTAAAGAAGGTTCTGGCATAAAATAACTACCATCAAAAAAATACAATCAAATCCGACCTTTAGAATTATTGGCGATCCAAGAACGCAATGAAATCGACGGCTCCGAAGGAGCAATCATTACACTTCTGGCTGATTCGTGAATATGTTCAGTTAGAACGAAGACCTTTTGTAATGATTAGTCGATGTAATGGAGTTCGCACCAATAATTCTTGTCGGGAGCTTTTGGTACTTTTGGCGGTACAAAAGTACACTGAGCCAAAAACTGCTTCTTAGCAAGAGAAATTCGTTTCCGGCGCAGAGCATCGGAACCAGATTAAAATCAAGATAAAGGAGGTTGTGTCAGCGTTGATCGATGTGTTGGATATAACAACCAAAAACAAACCCCGCAAAGATCCTGAAACAAGTTCAGGATGACCCCAAATTGAAAATATTGAGAAATGGGCTCGTACATAAGCTAGCAAGGGCTTCAGCACTGCGGTTGTAAGGATAAAAATGAATCTTTGGCTAATACTTCCGTTTCGAAAGATCAACGATTATTTTTACTATATATCAGGTTCTCAGACCCGCGGAACGTAAAATCCCAATGCTAATCAGTAAATCTACACCATGAATCCCAAGGTTGATTTCTTTTTTAATAAAAACAGTAAATGGCAGGACGAATATGAATTATTGAGAACCATTATTCTGGATTGCGGACTGACCGAAGAATTAAAATGGGGCAAACCATGCTACACCGTAAATGGGAACAATGTGGTGTTGATACACGGATTCAAAGACTATTGCGCGCTGTTGTTTCATAAAGGAGTGCTGCTGAATGATGCAGAAGATATTTTAGTACAGCAGACCAAAAATGTACAGTCGGCACGACAAATTCGCTTCACCGATGTGGAACAAATAAACGATATGATGGCGGTCTTGCGATCTTATATCTTTGAAGCGGTTGAAGTTGAAAAAGCAGGATTGGAAGTACCTATGAAAAAGACATCTGACTTCGAAATGGCAGAAGAATTCCGGGAAAGGCTGGATGCCATCCCTGAACTGAAAGAAGCTTTTGACTCGCTAACTCCCGGCCGACAAAGAGGCTACCTCCTCCACTTTTCCGGAGCTAAACAATCTAAAATCCGGGCCTCACGAGTCGAAAAATGTATTCCGGACATTCTGGAAGGCAAAGGTCTGAACGACCGCTGAATCGGAGCAAGTCAGAGCAGATTGGCAAACCGAATTTTGTACGCGATATGTTTAACCGTATTTAGAATGGTGAATTAAAAACCCGAATTCCGTACGGGCGGATCGCAATCCGCCCCGAATGGTTTTACCGCGGATGAATCCATTCCGAAATTGCAATTCCCCTGAACAACCAACCGGAAATACCCAAATAATAAGTTTTTGCTTTACTTGCTGGAATTGTTCACTTTATCCAAATTATTTTAAGAATAGAATAGATAAAAATTTAATCACCAAACTGGCATAACATGACTAGTATACATGTTATGCAATTGTTCTAGTCATAAAAATTACTAAATGAAAAAAACAATTTATTTCACCGGAACAAACAATCAAATGCAACAACTTGAAACAGCAATTAAAACTGCAACAGATAAAAGAGATGCATGGTTGTCAAGTAATAAAGATGTTATCGGAAAAATTGATTCTGAAGACATTAAGATTACCCCCTGGAGTTCGAATACTCAACATGTTATTGTAACAATCCGGTTAACTTATTATCTAAAATGATATGATATTAAAATCCGTTGAAATACATGACTTTAAGTCAATTCGTCATGAAGTTATTCCAATCAATTCAAATCAACTTTGTCTTGTTGGTAAAAATGAAAGTGGTAAATCTAGCCTAATACTTGCAACAAGTTTTTTAAATATTTTAGATACTGAACTAAATTCAAAGCTTTTGAACAAAAGCTCAAGTAATTACCCTAATGGCCTACCCTTAGTCATAGGTTCTTTTGAATTATCCAAATCGGATTATTTACAACTGGTAAACATTGCTAAACCATTTCTAAAACCTGAACAATTACCGTTTCCGAAACAATCTGACAAATGTATTCTGCAATTAAAAAGATGGGGCAATGGCTTTTCAAATATATCAATTAGCGTTCTAGAAAGAAATAAATTCGGATTCGAATTATCTAAAAACATAAATGAACTTGCAAAATTTTATAGTGAATTCTTTACTCAATTATACCCTGAGATCCAATACTATGAAAAAGAAGATTTACTCATTGAACCTTCAACAGTTGATGAATTATTAGGAAATGATAAAAAATTTGAGACATTCAGGAAATTGCTAATTATTGGCGGTTGTACAGACTTCAATGATTTAAACAATTCAGATATCAATTTTGTAACCACATATTTATCTGATATAGAAATCAAACTGAACAGGATATTTAAAAAACACTACAAGCAAGATCAAAGTATTAATATTAAAATAGCTCCAACATTTGGAGACCGCTTAAATCTAATAATTAGAGATAATTCAGGAAAGAGCTTTTCAATTAATGAACGAAGTCCAGGTTTTCAATACTATTTTTCATTTTTGGTTAACAAACTTCATTCAAAAGAGATTAATCAAGGTAGAAATACAGTAATTCTATTAGATGAGCCAGGTAATAGTCTTCACCCAAAAGGAGCTAAAGATTTACTTAATTCATTTGATGACATTTCAGAATCTTCGCAGATCTTATACACAACGCACAATCCATTTTTAGCGGTTAGAAACTGTATAGATTCATTACTATTCATAAATAAATCTGCTACTGAAGGAACAAGAATCAACAAAAAACCATTTTTAAACAAATACCAAATACTAAGAAAAGAGTTGGGTATAATGCTGAATGATAGTTTTTTAATTGGTGATATAAATTTGATTGTTGAGGGGAATACTGAGAAACTAGGGTTTCATAGAATATTCCAATTTGAAAAATATCAAGATCTTGAATGGATGAACATTTATAATGCTGATGGTGTCTCAAATATCCCACAAGCAATAAATTATCTCGGAAAAAATAATTTAAAGCTATCAGGAATAGTAATACTAGATAGTGATAAAGAAGCTGAGAGAATAAAGAAAAACAAAGCTTTTAAAAATAATATAAAAGAAACGAATTGGGAAGAGATTGAGATTAATGCTGTATTTAATGATAAAAAAGAAAGAACATTCGAAGATTTATTCCCACAACAAAACTATGTTTCTGCATTTAATGAATATTGTGAATCACTAAGTTCACTTGAAGTTTTTAACAAAAAATATGAACCTTACGAATATAAAACTGAATTAGAAACACCTATAATCAATACTTTATCAGATTACTTTAAATCTTTTTTACCCGCAAATAGTACTGCCAGTATTACTAAACAGGATGTAATTAGATATCTCTTAGATTATGTGGACAAATGTCCCGAAAAGGAACAGAACGAAATTTTATCGAACATTTTTAAACTAAGCGACAAAATTAAATCATCATTTAGCAAAATTGAAAAACATGTCGATTACTAAACATAAGATATTTAAATTAAAACTTAGCAATGATGCAAAGTTCACGATAACTAAAACGGTTGAGAAAGCAATTAATGAGTTTTTATTGGAGCCAAATACCGTTTATGTAAATCATTCCATAACGACCTTAACAGAGGATATTGAAGAGTATGACAATTTGAGAACAATCTGTCGTTATGTACTGATTAGCATTATTTATAAAGATTTAAACACAACTCCACTGGATCTAAAGTCAACATCTAAGAAAGTAAAAAATGTTGTTCACAAACAGGTTGAAACCGGAGAGGAAATTACCGAACCTGAAATAAAAACTGATATTGATAAAGAAATACACCTTCTAACAATGACTAAAAAGTCATAGATGTCTGATTAATCCGCAAATCTCTAAACTCTTCAGCTAAAAGGTCGTTCCCGCGTTTTAGTTATATAAGTAACTGACATTCATTCTTTATATCCCATCAGTATAATCTCATCCTTTCTTCATCCATTCAACAGGTGCTCACTTTGATATAAACTTGTGAGTATTGATATTAAACACTATTTCACCCTCAGCCATCCACCAAATTCATTGCAATGGAATACGATCACTTCAAGGTTGACATAGAACATAAAATAGCACGGGTTGCTTTTAATCGGCCGGAAAAGTCGAATGCGCTTAACATGGACGCCTGGCTTGAGATGCGATCAATTTTTGAAACGCTTTCAGAAACCGCTGAAGTCAGAGTGATCATTCTCTCGGGAGAAGGAAAGCACTTCTGTGCCGGAATAGATCTGGAGTTGTTAATGTCGATCGATCAATTGCGAGCTATTTCCGATCAAGACCAACGAAGTGAGAAAGCCAAAGAATTCATTCTAACCCTTCAGCAGGCCGTTACTTCCATAGAAAAATGTTCCAAACCGGTGATCGCTGCTGTCCATAACGGGTGTATCGGCGGTGGAGTAGATATTGTTGCTGCATGTGATCTGAGATATTGCACTAAAGACGCTTATTTCTGCATCAAAGAAATTGACCTGGCTATGGTTGCTGATCTGGGCACGCTTCAACGCTTACCAAAGATCATCTCCCCTTCCATCGTAGCGGAAATGGCCTACACCGGAAAGAATGTATTCGGTCCCGAAGCAAAAGAAATCCATTTAGTAATTAACTGTTTTGATACGGAAGAATTATTGCAGGAAGGTGTTATGAAAATTGCCGCAACTATTGCGGAAAAATCACCAATTTCCATTCGGGGCACAAAAAACGTATTACGACATTCAAGAGATCATTCCGTCGAAGACGGCCTTGAATATATCGCAGAGTGGAATTCCACTATGTTATTTTCTGATGATATGGCTGAAGTATTTGAAGCCATGAAAGAAAAGCGAAAACCTGATTTTAAGGATTGAAGCCTACATCGGCTTTACTTCTCCGCCCTGTGGCATAATATCGATTTCTGCAACATTTGCTTCAGATACAGTATTGGTGTAATTTTGCATCAAAAACATGGCACGTCAGAGCATTACATTTACAAGACCAAATGATGAATGGTTGAAATCTCAGGTTGAGAACGAAGAATATTCCAGTAAAAGTGAATTAGTTAACGATCTAGTGCGGCAGGCAAGAAATCAGAACGCTGAGATAAACTGGATCAGAGCAAAACTCGAAAGAGCTGAAAAAAGTGGTTTTACCACCAACACTAAAGAAGAGATACTAAACCAATCAAAATCTCAGCTGAAAAATGGCTGATTATCGGTTAAGCAATGAAGCTAAAATAGATTTAATAAGAATTCATCAGTACGGTATCAAACAGTTCGGTGTACAACAAGCCGATCTGTATTTTAAAGCTCTATTTGATTGCTTTGATAATATTTCTGAAAGACCATTCTCTTTTGAATCCGTTGATTACATCAAATCAGGATACCGACGATGTGTTTGTGGTTCGGATAGTATTTATTTCAAAATATATAATGAGAGAGTAGAAATAATGGCAGTTATTGGAAAGCAGGATTTGTCAAGCATTTTGTAATCCGAATCAATAATTAAAAGCCTACATCGGCTTTACTTCTCCGCCCTGTGGCATCATATCGATTTCTTCCACCACGCTTCTGGCGCTGAGTTCAGAAAGGGAAACGATCATTCTTCCCACATCTTCCGGATCGATCAGCTTTTCAGTTTCAATATCCACCCCTTCCCAGGAAGTGGAATAGGTTTGTCCCAGATTTATCGCCGTAACGGCAATATTGGTTTTGGCTAATTCTTTCCGCAGAGAACGCGTGTAACCCAAAAGCGCATGTTTGCTCATGGTGTATGCGCCGCTGTCTCCATAGCCTTTTTTGGAAGCCTGAGAGCAAATATTCACGATCAAGCCTCGCTCCTGTTCTTTCAACACCGGGAGCACTTGTTTTGTGATATTGAAGGTCGAAAATGTATTGAGTCGATATTGTCGGTCAAACTCTTCGGCGGTGGTATCTGCTAACTGCTTAAATAAAAATACGCCGGCATTATTTACTAAAATTCCCGGATTCAAAGATCTGAAATCAATAGCGGCAATTTCTTCTTCTGAGGTCAGGTCTGCAGAAATGGTTTCTACTTTTGATGCGCCCCAATCCAGACATTGCTGTTTCGCTTTTTCCAGATCGGAAGTGTTGCGTGCAATCAGCACTAAAGGATGATCAGTTTTTTCCGCGAACATCTTTGCTATGGAAAGACCGATTCCCTTGCTCCCTCCTGTTATCAAAACAGATGATTCTTTAAAACTCATTACGGAACCTTCAAAAACTTGTGCGTCTGCAGGCTGATTCCCCACTCAGGATGTTCTTTCACATATTCCACAATTAGCGGAATGGATTTCGGAGTGTCCCATTCCGGTTGCAGTAATAAAGTCGTTCCTTCGGGACATTTAGCTGCGTTTTCTTCTGCCCAAGCCAGATCTTTGTTGGTAAGAACTACCACTTTCAGTTCATCCACAAATTCAAAGATCTCTTCGGTCGGTTTTTTAAATCTCTTAGGCGAAAGTGTGATCCAGTCTAATTCTCCGGTCAATGGAGATGAACCGCTCGTCTCAATATGGATCTGAACGCCAAGCGAATGCAAAGCTTTTGTAAGCGGAAACAGATCGTGCATCAATGGTTCCCCACCGGTGATCACTACAAACGGAGCGCCGCTTTCTTTTACGACTTCAACCAGTTCAGAAACCTTCATTACCGGGTGACCTTCTTCTTCCCAGCTTTCCTTTACGTCGCACCACCAGCAGTTTACATCACAACCCGCCGTTCTGATGAAATAGGAAGCTCTTCCCGAATGTGCACCTTCTCCCTGTATCGTATTGAAATGCTCTACGATCGGATATTCGACGTCGAGTATCTCTTTTTCATCGCTCATTAAAGCAACCGGTTGCTTGTTCATAGTATTGAGGGAACTGTTTATAAAAACGGGATTTCATTGATCTCACAAAATACGGCTAATACTAACCAGAAGAAACCAGAGGATGGGACTAGTTGAGGTTGTGAAAGCGATGATCGGTGTGCTGGATTTCACAAATAGAAATAAACCCCACAAAGATCCTGAAACAAGTTCAGGATGACGGTTCTACTTTTATCGGCCTTAGTATTAAAACCGGTTAGTGAGCAAGAATTGTAAGCGTCCGCGAAGTGGGAATAATTCCTTCAGGTGAAGAGTGTAGAAATTTTCTCTAAAAGAACGAAGACCTTTGGAATTATTCAGCGACAATTAAGCGAGCCCGGTTTTAATACTTCGCCTTGATCTTTTGTTACTTTTGTATCAAGACAAAAGTAAGTGAGTAATTTCTCAGACCTGTTGTTACGAAGATTCATCAGACGGGTAATCCGTCAGATGAATCTTTGGAAGTTCTGCAGAGAAAATAATAAAACAGGCCATCTCGTGGCGTATGTCTGAGATACGGATCTTTTTGAAGAACTCATTCTTTGATTACGATCCGGATTCCTGCCTTCGCAGGAATGACTTTGATTGTGATTTCTAAAGTTAAAGACCTCCTCTGTCTCCTCCTGCAACAGGAGGAGGACTCGTTGATAAAATTTATAATCAATTCGGGAATTCCCCTCCTTAACCAAGGAGGGGCGAACTACTCGGAGCCTACGAATTTGATTCGGAGCCGGGGCGGTCCGTTCCTTCCACTACAACCAAAATCCGTCAGCCGTGCAAAGCCCGACAGACGGAGAAGTAGCTATCCATCATTTCGCTGAAAGCGGGGTGATGGAGGTTATTAAACATTGATTGGTGTTTCGGATAGAACAACTAGAAATATGCCCTACGAAGATTCTGAAACAAGTTCAGGATGACGGTTATACTTTTATCGGCCTTAGTATTAAAACCGGTTAGTGAGCAAGAATTGTGAGCGTCCGCGAAGTGGGAATAATTCCTTCAGGTGAAGAGTGTAGAAATTTTCTCTAAAAGAACGAAGACCTTTGGAATTATTCAGCGTCAATTAAGCGAGCCCGGTTTTAATACTTCGCCTTGATCTTTTGTTACTTTTGTATCAAGACAAAAGTAAGTGAGTAATTTCTCAGACCTGTTGTTACGAAGATACATCAGACGGGCTACATATCAGATGAATTTTTGGAAATTCTGCTAAAAAAATAATAAAACGGGTCATCTCGCGGCGTATGCCCGAGATCTGGATCTTTTTGAAGATCACACTCTTTGATAACAATCCAGATTCCTGCCTTCGCAGGAATGACTTTGATTGTGAGTTGGGGAGGTCAGGGTCCGTCGCAGAGCATCGAAACCAGATTAAAATCGAGATAATGGAAGTTGTAACAGCGTTGATTCTTGTGTTGGTTATAACAATCAGAAATAAAGCCCACAAAGATCCTGAAACAATACTGAATCAAGTTCAGCACATGGTTCAGGATGACGGTTTTTTGGAGATTTTGCAGAAAAATAAAAAAAAAAGGCTCGTACATATGCTAGCAAGGGCTTAATCCCCTGCGTTTGTATATATGAAAAAAATCCATTTGCGAGGAACGGATGTGACGACGCAATCTCCTGAATTCGATATGCTTTAGCTTTTTACGGAGATCACTTCGCATTCGCTCATGAATGTCGTTATCATCCATCAGACGGGTAATCCGTCAGATGGATAGTTAAGAAAAATGTGAGCTACTCGTTCTTATCCGTGTATTCAACCCAGCAGGTGTCTGTTTCCCACACGATTACTTTGAGATCAATCCCTGCCGGAATTCTTTTTGTGGTTTCTGTATGGATAAACTCTGCAATACGTTCTGCTGTGGTATTCGCCTCGATCAGATCGTTAAGGAAACCGTGATCAAGTCCGCCTTTATCCGCATCTTTTGCTGCCCATTTAAGTTCTTTAAAATCGCAGACCATATCATCTGTGTTCAAATAAGCAGATGGGTTTAACTTATTGGATTTCGCAGAGATCTTAACTTTATAGGAATGCCCGTGCATTCTTCCGCATTTCCCGTCATATCCTTCAATGAAGTGTGCGGCATCAAATTTAAATTCGGTATGTAGTGTCCACGTTGGCATGTAATTCCGGCAACTGTTTTAAAATATTAGCATAAAAAAAGCTCATCATCGGACGAGCCCTTCAAAAATAAGAGATTTTTAGAAGAATTACTCGTTTCGCTTTATCGGACAACCTTTTGGAGTGCTTCTTTTAACTTCAATTTCTGTACCTGAGGCTAAAGCCTGAATAGCATCTTCCAGATATTGATTTTTAACAGCTGAAGCATTGTTTGCATTATCATCTATGCTGCCTTTATAAACCAACTTCAAAGATCCATCAAACAAAAATACCTCGGGAGTTCTGGTAGCGCCGAATGCATCCGCAATTACATGGTCTTTATCTGATGCATACAAAAAATTATAAGTTTGTTTGGTTGCTCTGCGTTTCATATCACTCAATGATTCACCACGCTCTCTGATCCTTTCATTAGGATTGAGTACAAGCATTCCAATATTATTGAGTCGTGCAGTGTTTGCAGCTGCCTTTATCCTGTCTTCCCATCTTGAAACCAACGGACAGGTATTGCATGAGAACACAACTAATATTCCGTTTTGTTGTGCTGTTTGTGAAAGAGTAATTGATCGCCCGTTTATATCTTCCACACTGTGATCAAGCATGGGAGCTTCATCTCCAATACTCAATGATCTTTGTGCATTTACCTCCATTGAGGCAACAGCTAAAAGTATAAACAGCGATATGAATTTCAGCGATTTCATTTTTCTAATGATTTCTTGATCAGATGACAACAAGTTATAACTCATCAAACGGATTCCAAAAATGTTTATTGAAGTTAACGGTATATTCTGAAGTGAATTCCACCCCTTCTTGTTCCAATCTCTCACGCATTGAGTCATCTTCAAAAAAAGCTCTGCCGGTAAGTTGTCCAAGACGGTTTAAAACTCTGTGTGCAGGAATATGATAGCCAAGTTGCTCAGGATCATAATTATTAAGTGCATATCCAACCATTCTGGCTCCTGACTCCACTCCGAGATATCCTGCAATTACACCGTAAGAAGTAACTTTGCCCTCCGGTATTTTTGCTACAACCTCATAAACCCGCTGATAAAAGTCTTTGGTGGATGGTTTCATTGATCCAGTTTGAATAATGTTTTAGCGGTTTGCGATGTCTGATCAACAACTTCTTTAAGGCTGATCTCAAAAATATCAGCCAATTTCTCGGCAGTGAATTTCATGAAAGCAGGTTCATTTCGCTTTCCTCTTTTCGGCGTCGGTGATAAATAGGGAGCATCAGTTTCCAAAACCATTTTTTCTAAAGGAAGTTCTGCTACCGTTTTATCTACGCCACCATTTTTGAAGGTAACCACACCTCCTATTCCCAGATGTAATCCCATATCGATTGCGCGCTTTCCTTCTTCCACCGTTCCGTTAAAACAATGCCAAATTCCTTCTAAAGTACCATCCTGCTCCTGCTCAATGATATGCAAAAGATCATCTGTACTTTCCCGGTTGTGAAGTATGATCGGTTTGTTAACTTTCTTGGCAACTCTGCAATGAGCATGCAGGCTTAACTTCTGCTCTGTGATATGATCCTTACTCCAATAGTAATCGAGGCCGGTTTCGCCTACGCCGATTATTTCATCATCGGAACACAATTCTAACAATCTATTTTCGAAACCATCTTCCAACTCTTCAACATCACAGGGATGAAGTCCGGCCATTTTATGAAATTCGATTCCTTCAAAACTCAGTGAATCCATTTGTTTCAAAGAGCCGAAATCTATGGCAGGCATCAGAATAGTTTTAATTCCAGCTTCAACCGCTCTTTTATAAACTTCCTCTCTGTCTTCATCAAAGTCTTTCAAATAGATATGTGAATGAGTATCGATCATTTTGATGAACTTATTTTAAAATTCTCGATTAAAATCAGTATCTGATCCAGTCTTTATCTTCCAGCCATTGAATTAAAGCCGGTAAAAAGGTCAATGAAGTCAATAATGTCATTCCAATTCCAATCACTGCCATTACGCCCAATGATTGCAATCCGGGGTGACTTGTAAATAAAAGACCTGCAAAACCAAGCATAGTTGTTATAGATCCCATCGAAATATGTTGACCTGTACTGGAAAGCACTGCCCACATGGAATTTTTGCCTTCATCCCGATATCTGTGTGCCAAATGAACTCCGCTGTCTTCTCCAATTCCCAAAATGGCGGGGAGAACCACCAGATTATAAAAATTAAATTGAAGATCGAATATCATCATAATCCCAAATAGCCACAGTAAACCTACTACCAGAGGTAACATAGAAATTACTGACCATCTGAACGATCGGAATGTAAATATCATGAACAGGTAAATAATAATAAATGTCGCTCCAACCATATACGGACTTTCAGTTCGCATAAGATCAAGCATGGAAGCTGCAACTATAGATGTACTGGCAGCATAATATGTTTTCCCATTGTCCAGAGTTACTGATCCGATATCATCCTTAAAAGCTATAGATTTCTTTCCGTCAGAAAGTCCCACCGAAGGATAAATGATCACAAATCTTCCGACTTCTCCGTCTTTGGTTATAAATTTTGACTTGAGGTACGGAGGAATTTGATCGATCGTTAAAGGCTCTCTGGTCTGAGCTGCTCTGCGAAGTTTATCCAGATCTTCATCTTCCTTATTTCTGATGAATGTATTGTCTAGCAACTCCCTGACTCGGGCAATTTTCTGTAGTTTTCCTTCTTCCTCTTCTTCTGTGGCAGGAAAACGATCCTGAAGCGCTTCAATACTTAATATGGTAGGAGAACTTGTGTCAGCTTCCATTTTTTGATTTAACACTTCAACCAAATTTTCTACTTCACTGTCAGAATCCGCGATGATGTAAGCCGGATTTCTTTTATCTGAACTTCCAACCTGACCGGCTACTTTTCTGAATTTTTCATAAGAAGGATAGGTTGGTTCCAGCTTTCCGAAATCGTATTGGAAACTGAGAGTTCCGCTAAACCCTATTACAACTGCTGAAAGAACCAAACCGGCTACAACCGTAGTTCTTGCATACGGGTATTTTTTATTTTCCATTGAATTGGAAGTAGACTCCTTTTTAGAAAATAAAACCCAGTTAAATTTCTCAAAGATCACAAGTAATGACGGAAGTACATAGAGCATTGCAAATAGAGCAAGCATAATTCCTGTTCCGGAAATAAATCCGAATTCAGAAAATCCTCTGAAGTCAGCAAACATCAATACATACAGTGCAGAAGCTGTTGTAAATGCACTTACAAAAATTGCTTCTCCTGTTTTATCGTTTGTAGTCAAGATCGCTTCTTCGACCGAAAGTCCTGATGAACGAAGTTCAATATATCTGGCGTAATAATGAATACCATAATCGATACCCAGCCCGAATAATATCACGAACAGAACCGAGGTCATTGTATTCAGCATCCCCAGATAGAAATAAGTGATCCCAAATGTCCATACCAGACTCATGATGAGAGGCAAACCAATGATCAACACCGGCACCGGCATTCTTATCACATGGCTCCAAATACTGTGATTCAGGTCTTCATCTCTCCCTCTTCGATAGTGAATATATTTCTTTATAAAGAAGTACATCATAACCAGAAGCACTACACTTGAAATACCTGTCGCAAAGCTGCCTAGAACATCACTCATGATCGATGTGAGTTCCTCAAGGTGCCTTTTTAACCGACCTCCAAACTGAACTTCCATATCAGGATGATAAGAAGCCGGATTCATTGCGGTAAGAAGAGAATCGTATTTTGCAAACATGTCTTCAAGATACCGGATGTCACTTTTAGAGCCGGTTGGAAAGAACTTCAATACCATGATGGTACTGTCTTCATTTATCGGATATTCAGAAGGAACCAGCACATCGTAACTTTCTTTAAAGCTATCTGCTTTATCTTCTCCGTTGTCAGAGTTTTCTTCCTCATCTTCTTCAAAATCGATAAAAAATGGATTTGCTTCTTCTCTGGCATTATCGATCTCTTCTTGCAGCCAATCCGTTATCTCTTCCAGCTCTTCATCACTGGCCAGATACAAGGCATTATCCTTAATTATATCGGTGTCTTTTCGAAACTCGGCTCTTTTAAAATATTTGTCGTTGTACCGGGGATAAAACAGTTCCAGAGTTTTTGGGATCAGGTCTTCTGCAAACTTCTTATTTGCTTCAAAACTGGGTGACTTAATAGCCACCTGCATTTCAGTCTCTCCACCAACTGTATTCTTTAACTTATCAAGAGCCAATACATTGGGGTGGTTCTTTGGTAAAAGATTTGCAATGTCTGTGTCTATCTTTAGCTGAATAGAATAATAACCGCCAACTACAGCTAATAACAGACAAACACCCAAAACTAAAAATGGATGTTTGATATTTAATTTTAACAATGGCTGAAACAGCCCGAGAATTTTTTTCATTTAGTAAAAGCCGGAATTTCTTTAAGCATTCAATTTACCGAAAAGATCGCTCAATATTGAATCGAAATTGTAGTACAAGTTCATAGAGCGAGATGATATCATAGGTTTTTAAAATTAAACTTGAAGCCAACTTCGAACATTCCCACAAATCTGTTTGATTTCATCCCTTCTATATTTCTGAAATTATCAACTATGTTGTATCCCATATCAAGTTTTGCCCAAAAATAACTAACAGGGCTGTAATATGTCTTGAAAGCAAATCGTGTAGTTGATTCTACTGTTCCTGTTAGAACTATCTCAAATTCATCTCCATTGGGATAACTGCTTTGAAATGTTTGATTAATAATTTGTTCGCCTTGCTTCAATACACCAACATAAGGTTGAATCATTAATCCTTTAACCTTTAGATCAGCAAAATATTCCAAACTTAATTCACTAAAAACATAATCATTGAATTCTGTTGCAATTCCTTTGCCTAAATAAAGATATCTACCCTCTGCCTGATCAGTATTATATGTTTGATAAGTAATGAACTCCAGATCCCAATTTACAGCTATCGGTCTGTTCCGAAATGAATAACTGGAATTCACAATTAAACTAAAGTTATTCTTTTCGCTGATCCCACGTTCCTTTCTGTTGCCAATAAGATCGTCAATCATCATATCAAGATTTACGGAAAACCCACTCTTATTAAACCACAGATTCCCGCCTATAAAGAGGTTTTCAACCTGGTCTCTGGGATTAGACGCTTCCAGCAAAAAATATAAAAATCCCGGAATCATATATTTAGGCTCAGGATTTACATTCATACCTGAATATAAGATCCCTTCTTTCATGCTTAATGCTAAATGATCTGAAACTCTCCAGTCTATTCTTTTTAAACTTAAATACCTCCTCTTAGACAATGGGTCGTTAACCGTGTTTCCTTCAAATTCATCATTTCCACTAATGTTATCTAAAAAAGCATGAAGTGTTGTAAATGAAAATTTTCTGCTACCAATTGTATAGTTTATCTGATCAAAGGTGGGTGCATTATCAGACATAAAAGTTGATTTCCGATCATAAATACCCCAGTTATTCTCAAACCTGCCTACGTAACCCTGAAAATATTCTGAACTATACCCTACATACGAATCTTCATTTCGCATATATAATCTGTTTGTCGGATCTAAATCAAAAGGGCCAAATTCATAATACAGATCAAATCTTACATTCGTATTGATCGTAAAGTTTTTATAATCTGCAAAAAGTCCCAGATCTGTGAATGGCCAAACATATTTGGAATCTGATGTGGGTCGGTAGCTGTTTTTGATCTCGGAATTATTGAATACACTACCTGAAATCACATAAGGCTCAATAACATAATCTTTGGCTTCAAGCTTTTCCGAGTAGCGGATTTCTTCTTTAAGCTGATCGTACCACTCTTTTTCAATGTTAGACAAACGATCATAAACCAACTCTTGAAGCTCTTTATATATATCAAAATGTGTGTAAGGGAGCTTTGTCGGGTTTATAGAATTAAATCTACCTCTTTTGACAAATCTCTCAATTAATTGATAAGCTTTTTCATTTTCAAGTTCTAATATTCTGGATGTTTGTGCTATTAATTCAGAACTCAAAAAACTAAAAAGAAACAATACTACTGCTGCTACCCTTACTATGTATCGATGCATAGATTTATCTTAATTACAAATCGTTGACAATCACATTTAAGTATAAGAATTAACTTTAGAAAAAATATGTTTATTCATACTATGACTTAAATTGCTAAGTTATATTATAAAAGCTTTTATCCCGAAACTTTATTAGCGAAAAAGTAATTAAAGCATTACGAGTAAAACAATTATCATCTACAGTTCCACTAAACTAACTAACACAGTTCTGACCTTGAAGAATTCTATTTTATTATTCGTCATTTCATTAATCTCCTTATCAACCTACGGTCAGAGAATTGAGAGACCCGAAGGTGCTTTTCGTGATATTGAACCAACTGATTTTTTAGCCAAAAATATCCCTTCTAAGTATTACAGTGAGTTATACACCTATCAAATAAACCTCGATAATGGTGTTCAGATCGTGTACATATTTTCAATTAATGATTTTGGCTCACTTAAAGACAGAGTCACAGGAGGTAAACTTAGCGTACATTGGACCAATGGGAAAAACTATGTTGCAAATAAAGAATATCCCATGGACAAGTTTATCAATGAAGCAGATAGCAACTCCATAATATTACACCCTGAACGTAATTACTGGGCAAAAGGCAGTTTTGAAAACGAACATGTTTTAAATTTCAAAACAACCAAAGACGGGGTAGCTTATGATTTAAATCTTGTTCTTTATGATATCGCTAAAGGAAAAATTTGGGGTAATGGTATTTACAAGTACAAAGACACTCAATTTGGCTTGTCACTTCTCATTCCTCATGCAAAGGTTAAAGGTTATATCTCTATAAATGGTGAAAGAGTAGAAGCTAAAGGAACAGCTGTAATGGACCATACTTTTCAGAATAGTCTTGCAACTGATTTTATGGAAAAAAGTTACCGCTTAAAAACAGGCGACTCTTACAATGGTATGTTCATGCATTTTGTAACTGTGGAAAAAAATGGTCTGCTTTTTCCGATCGGATACGGTATTAAATACACCAATGGAGTTGAACAAATGCTTACGCCTTCAAAAATTACTCCTGATCAAACTAAAAAAACTCATGGAGTTTATCTGGATACACAGTTTACCGTAAAAACATACCAAACTGAAGCTCTTGATATCAAAATAGAAGAACACTTCAGCTCTTATTCTATTCTGGACGAACTCGGCGGATTAAAAAGAATATTTGCAAAAAGATATGTAGGAGGAGAAGTTATAGAGATGAATGGAACAGCATCGGTAAATAATGAGCCTGCCTTCTTCAATTTTCTAGCCGTTGATAGATAAATAGATAAGCTAAGCGAATCTTAATTCAACTTTTAAGAAAGAATTTTTTCCACGTATTCTAACATCTCAGGCGTATCAACGTCCTGCCAAAAACCTTCTTCTACATCTACTGTAAACATATTTCCTTCTTCGGCCAGATCCTGTACACCTTCTGAGATTGAAGTGTCTCCGTTTAACTCAAAGTGATTATTCAGAGCGTCCAAAATTCCTCTTGTACACACAAATACACCTGTATCAATACAATTAAAGTTCTTGATCTCTTTTCCGATGGATACAATTTTATCATTTTCGGAAAGAACTTTTGTTGCATCATCCATATCAAAAATGGTATCGATCTTATAATCGACCAGAAGAGCAGCAGCTCCTTCTTTTGGCTTATAATCCTTTGCAATTTCCATCAGTTTATCGCCAAGCACATGATCGGCCATTGTCATGATAAATAAATCACCAAGATGTTCTGAAGCTGATAATACAGATACTCCATTGCTCAAATTAAAACGCTCATTGAAAACAAATATCAATGGCGTATTACCTTTGTAGGATTCTGAAATTGCCTTTTCGATTTCTTTGTGACCATGTCCCAGAACAATTACAATTTTTGAACATCCTGCAACCTCCAAACTGGAAATCGTTCTAAAAATAAGCGGCTTTCCGGCTACCGGAGTGAGTGGCTTGAACTCAGTTAATGCACTTACACCTTCAAGTCTGGAACCATATCCGGCAGCTAAAATAAGACCTACTTTTTCAGACATCAATTAGCTTAGCGCCTCTTCTTCAAAGTTTTCAGAAAGATGAGTAACAGGTTTTTCTCCCGCAATAACACGAAGTGTATTCTTTAATCTGAAGTGCTGGATAAAAATATCATGCTCAGGAATATGTCCTGCTTTAACCTGAGGACTCTTGAAGTAGAAAGATAACCACTCCTGAATTCCACCTTTGCCTGCTCTTTTAGCGAAATCTAAGAATAAAGCCAGATCCAGAACAATAGGTGCTGCTAAAATTGAGTCTCTGCATAGAAAATCTACTTTGATCTGCATATCATATCCCATCCAGCCAAAGATATCAATATTGTCCCAACCTTCTTTTTCATCTCCTCTTGGAGGGTAATAGTTGATTCTCACTTTGTGATACAGATCACCATAGAGATCTTTATACAATTCAGGTTGAAGAATGGAATCCAGCACACCTGTCTTACTTACTTCTTTAGACTTGAAACTTTCAGGATCATCCAAAACCTCACCATCTCTGTTTCCAAGTATATTTGTAGAGAACCAACCTCTGATTCCCAGCATACGAGTTTTAAAACCCGGAGCTAGAATGGTTTTCATCAACGTTTGGCCTGTTTTAAAATCTTTCCCTGCAATAGGTACTCCTTCCTGCTCTGCTAACTGCTCAAGTGCAGGAAAATCTGCTGATAAATTTGGAGCTCCGTTTGCGTATGGCACTCCTTCCTTTATCGCTGCATATGCATATAATTGAGATGGCGCTATTGAATCATCGTTATTTCTTAAACCCTCTTCGAAAGCTTCAATTGATCTATGACAATCTGAATGATGCAAATGGACTTCAGTTGAACCGCACCAAACCATTACAGCTCTGTCTGCTCCGGTTTCTTTAAGTTTATTCCTGATATCTTCTCTTAAAGCTTCGGCGAGCTCCATTTTATTGGTTTGCTCTTTTACATTCGGCCCGTCAAGCTTCTTAACATAACGTTGGTTGAACGCTGCTTTCATTGGAGTTACTTTTTCAAGTTCCTCTTTTAGCGGATCCAGATCCTGTGGTTTTAACACATTAGCGTTTTTAGCTGCTTCAAAAGCATTGTCTGCTTTCACATCCCATCCGCCAAAAACAATATCATCTAATCCCGCGATATCTAAAAAATCTTTTATTAATGGGTTTCTATTCTCTGAGCGTGACCCAAGCCTGATCGTCTGTAATTGAGTTAGAGAACCAAATGGTTTGCTTAAATTCTTTCTGGCTGAAGCAACCCCAGCCATAAAGGTAGTTGCAACTGCTCCCATTCCCGGTGTAAGTACTAAAAGTTTTCCTTTGTGTGGAGCTATATCAGGCTTCGTCATTATTTCTTTTTTTGTTTAAAAATCTAATCTCAGAAAGATACGTAATTAAACAAAGTGATGTTAAAAGTTTCCTGTTTATAGATAAAATAATCTTAGTTATCTCTTCTGTTGCAGGATCTGTATCAATATTAAAGATTCTCTTGATTGATAATTCCCTATATTTCCACATTCATTGAACGATAAAATTTTTTAGTAAAATGCAGAATAGCTTCGAAGCAAAAAGTAAGGAGACCGATCAGTCTTCTGACAATATATTTACTGCTCCGGGCATCTATCTCTCGCAAAATTTCGCCGGCAAAAAAAAAGCATATACTTTTGGAACTTATAACATCCATATCAACGGCAGATTAAGTTCATATGCATCAAAAAGTGGCTGGACTTTATTTTTCGATGGAATATACCTTGATAGTTTTGATCACAAGTTAAGCGATGCAGAACGTGCTTTAGACCTATTTCTTGACAAAGGTGTTGAAACCGTTCAGAATAAGAATGGTTTTTTCAATGTACTTTTGATCAATGAAAACGGTACAAGTATTCATTTTTTAAGTGACGTGCTTTGCAGCAGACCCTGGTATGTTTATCAGCAAAATAATACAATTTCTGTTGCTCCCACCCCTACTTATTTTGCTGATATTGATCTCGAAATGTCGCTTAATGCTCAAGCTCTTTATGAACAAATAAGACTTTTGCACACAGGTTACAACAGAACATTGATCGAACAGATCCAGCGAGTATTACCTGGTTTTTCATACACAATAGAAACGAGTCAGACCCTAAAAAAAGAGAGGATCTTTTCGTTTGATCAACAAGTGGATTCAAGTCTTACGCTAGATGAATGCTCAGAATACATCAAGGATTTAAATGCTGAAGTTATTAAAGGAGTTCTGAATCACCCGCTTTTAAAGGACTTTAAAGTTCAGCTTCCGCTTACCGGAGGTCTTGATTCAAGACATCTTCTTGCTGAACTATTAGAGCAAAAAGCTGAAATAGATCAACTGCAGCATATTTTGATTCAAAAAAAAGATTTTGATCCTGTTACAAAAATAGCAGATTCTTTAAATCTTCCATTAAATTTTAGATCATTAGACCAGCTTGATACAAAAAACTTGTTAAGCAGATGGACTTCCCGAACCGGCGGTCTGTCCAATGTACATCAATACTATTTGCTGAATCTGAAAAACACTAATTCGGATGAAAGCAGAATTAGTTTTAATGGATATCTTATGGATTTACTTATGGGGATGTCGGTTAAAACTGACAAACTCAATTCTGATAATCCTTATAAAGCTGTTTGGAACAGAACCTACTCCAGCCCTACCATAAGAAAATTACTCATCCCCGATTCAAAGAAACATGAAAAAGCAACTGAAGCACTGATCAAAGAACAGGTTTCTGCTTTTAAAGGGGAAGGGTGGTTTAAAATGTTAATGCTTGATCTCCATAACAGAGGTCTGCATTACACCGGAAATATTGATGCCATGCTGGAAGACGAGGTGTACTCATTTTCACCGGCGGCAAGTTTGTCTGTTTACCAGTATGCTGCTAAAGCTCCCCATTCTGTAGCCGGAGATAAGAAAGCCCGTTTACATTCCTTACAAAAATATTTCCCTGAAATAGCGAGTTTTCCGGGTGTTGAAGGAATCCCATTTTCAGAAATGAAGATTAGGGCAGAAATTATAGAATCGCCTATACTTAAAAACCTGAAATCGCTGTTTAAAGCGATAAAATCCGGTTTTAAGAAAGATCATGCACCGGAATCAGAACACTCATGGATTCGGAAAAATGAAGACCTGAATACCATTCACCGTAACGCTATTCTAAATAGTGAATTAGTAAATGATGGCCATATTAATTCTATGGGATTAAAGCTATCTTGGCGTTTGAATGAAATGGGGGGATATCAAGGTTGGACTTTGATGAGTTTTTTAAGCGCAGAAGTGGCTTACAGGCTTCTGGTAAAAAAACAATCCCAAACTGAAGTATTAAATCTGTTATTCAAAAAGTAATACACTGAATGCTTATTAAACTTTATAACAAGAAGTTATTTTATGAGTTCTGCTAATTCATTTTCAACCCAGGTTATAAAATCTTTTTTATACTCAGGAGCGGGCAACACATTTAGCAAAATCATAAATGTGATAGGGCTTTTTGTAGTTCTTAAACTTATTTCCCCGGAAGCTTTCGGTATTGCCAGTATTGTACTTGCCATTTTCGCTGTGATATTAGCTGTAACTGAGATGGGTCTTGGTGTGGCTATAGTTCAGGCTAATAGTCTTAAGAAACGTGAAATAGACAGTTTATTCTGGTTATCATTAATGCTGACAGGAGTGCTCTATGGAGTCATTTTTCTCTTAGCTCCGTTTGCTGCTCAGTTTTATGAAGAACCACTTATTACGCCATTAGTCAGAGTACACGGTATCATTGTAGTGTTTTTTACTTTCTATTTTGTACCAAGAAATTTATTAAAACGAGAACTGTTTTTTAAAGAGCTTGCAATAATAGACAATGTTGCACTGCTTGCTTCAACTGTGATCATGGTTACTCTGGGATACATGGGATACGGAGCCTGGGCCATTATTGGAGGTGAAGTTGGAAACAGACTTGGTCAACTTATTCTAAGTCATGCCTACAAACCCTTTTGGCCAAGATTCCAGTTTAACTGGGAAGAAGTTAAAGATCGAGTCTATTTTGGTTTATATGCTACAGGTTCAAGGCTTTTATACAATTTATATTCAAATGCTGATTACTTAATTGTAGGAAAGATCTTTGGTACACAAGCAGTTGGTATTTACACTTTAGCTTACAGAATTGTCACTGATACCGTAAAAACTCTTACTTCAAATCTTAATGAAGTTGCATACCCGGCTTTTTCAAGATTGCAGGATGACCTTAAACGTTTACAGCTTTATTTCTTTACTTTAGCCAGAGGAAGTTTACAATTAAACAGCATTATCTTAATAATAATAGCTCTTTTTGTAGATGATATTTTGCTGTTCACCGGCTATAATGAATGGCTTGACGCAGTACCTCTGGTTCAATTATTAGCAGCCTCTGCTGTTCTCAGAACTGTTTCGCCCCTGGTTCCACAATTGTTGAATGCTGTGGGAGAAGCTAAATTAAACTTCTACTACTCTCTGTCTAATGCTATTATAATGCCGCTCGCATTCTTAGTGGGAGCTCAATTCGGATTATTAGGCGTTGGCTGGTCGTGGGTGATTGGATATCCTGTCGTTGTGCTTTTATTATTTTATTTTGGTAGTAAGAAAATTGAGCTTTCACTCTTCACTTTTATTAGAAGAGCGTTCTCAGGTTTCTGGCTATTACCTGTTCTGTTGCTAACGGGATTAGGTATTCAATACGGTCTTAAATTCCTTTTTGAAGGTGAGTCGATTTTTGTCCCAATTTTGGGTGTTCCTATTGTACTGGCGCTGGGTTTGTTCATTGTATACACAAAAGAAAAAGAAACCATTGCATTACTAAGAGGAAAGATCAAAAAATTACCGTCAGATACGGAGTAGTACTTTAGTTACTCACAAGACCAGTTAAGGTATTCCAAATTCGCTCACAGTTCTTTCCATCTGCACCAAGCATATGTTTATCTAAATAGTTCTGAGAAGCCTCTTTGCAGCAATCAGGATCATCTAACCCTTGGAATATCTGCTCCATCATTTCATCATAATTTCTGGCTAATAAACCACCATTATCTTCCGGCGGATATTTCCAGATAAAACGAACAGAGTCAATCATTTTTTTACGAATACCCAAAAGGGTTTTATTTCTCCACATAAAAGATTCATGCTCGCTCTTTACCGGATAAATATGAACCGTTGGTCTTTTAGTAGCGTAAAAAAGATTCGCTATGCTGCTGAAATTAGTTACCATAACATCTGCAACCTGTAGGTCTAAGAAATTGTCAGGATTTGAATCTTTGAATTTCAACAACACATTAGGATACTTTACTTCTAAATTTTGAAGAAATTCTACATAGTGATGATCAAAACGGTATGAATCATGAAGTCTCAGAATTACATTTACATTTTTTTCTTGTAATTCCTTTAACGCTCTGTTAAAAAGAGTATCGTCATCTCCCCAATGTGAAAATACTTCCCCATAATGCCATGTAGGTGCAATCAACACCGTTTTTCTATTTATAACGTCAAATGGATAGTATGGCTGTAACTTCTCTTTAGACACTTCTTCTCTAAGGTAGTCATGGCTTGCTGACCCCAGAGTTACACAGTTTTCAGGATGGAAACCACTTATCTTGGTTCTGTGTTCAAAATCAACCGGACCAAAACAAAGCCACTTAATATTGTTGTTAGGGATTTTCATATCTCCCCAGCTAAGTCGGATGTTTCTATGAATCCATTTGAACTCTTCTTCATCATTCGGCCCTTTCCATCCGTATCCATGCCACAGTATCAATGCCTTTGGACTTACTGCTCTAAGCGGAATATTATTATCCAGAATAGTCACATCGGGATCGAAACCACTGATCCCTTTTATAATATTGATCTTATTAAACTCAAATATATCTAGATCCAGATCCCATAACTTATATATGCCTTCACTTTTAAATTTCTCAACTTCCTTCATTAAAACCTTAATTTCGACATTCTCCTTTTCGGAAAGGTATCGTGTAAGGCTTAACAGATCTGCCCCAAAAGTAGTAGCGTAAATGAGAATTTTCATTAAAAGGCGTTCAAAAAAATTAATTTAATTTGGCTTAATCGGTCGAAAATATACATCATTTAACGGTTAAAATATAAATCGTTTTAGAGTATCAATTTATTATCTTTTAGCAATTTCGAATTATATAACCAAGCATGCCTCCAACGAGGAAGATCGCTTTATTTTCTACGTCGTTTCTGCCTTATTCTCAAACTTTTCTTTACGATGAAATAAGAGCCCATTCAGAAAATTATGATATAACTGTATTTTGCAAAGACCGGCAGAATGAAGACCGATTTCCATACGATCAGTTTCATAAACCCAAAGGAAAATTATCTGAGATCATATACCAAAACATAGCTTATTGGCCTTCATTTAAAAAAATTATAGGTAATGGTAACTTTGATCTGATTCATGCTCATTTTGGATTCGGAGCCGTTTATGCTTTGCCCTATGTAAAGAAATTCAAGATACCCTTCGTAGTCACTTTTCATGGAGTTGATGTTGCTTCATTAATGGGTTTACAGAAGTACAAATCTGAAAGATGGCGTTATTACTTAAAACACAAACAGATTTTTGACCATGCAACTTTACTTTTAGCAGCAAGCGAAGAATTACGAGCATTGTTAATTGAGCTAGGGGCAGATCCGGCTAAAGTGAAAGTTTATCATCTTGGGATCGATCTCTCAAAATTTGACTATCAGGAACCTAACCCTGCGGAACAGGTCAATTTTGTAATGATAGGCAGGTTCACCCCTAAAAAAGCTCATTTATATGTTTTAAGAGCCTTTAATAAAATTATTAGAGATGGGATGAATGCTTCGTTAACTTTTATTGGGTCAGGAGATTTAAAAACCAAAGCTCTGAAATTTGTTGAAGAAAACGATCTCTCAACACATGTGACATTTAAAGGAATTCTAACACCTGAAGAAGTTTCAGAGGTTTTAAAATCTTCGGATGTACTGGTTGCACCAAGCGTCGTAGCTTTTGATCAAGACAGAGAAAGCGGATTAATAGTAATTAAGGAAGCAGGTAGCGTAGGTGTACCCGCCATTGGAACCTGGCACGGGGGAATTCATGAGATCATAGATAATGGGAAAACAGGTTTTTTAATTCCTGAAAGGAATATCCCTGAGCTTGTTCAGAAAATGAAATTATTCATTCAGCAACCGGAGTTGATTAAGAAATTTGGTAAAGCTTCACGTTTGAAAATGGAAAAAGAATACGACCTTTTTAATCAGGTAAAGAAGCTGGAAGAATTATATGAAGAAGCCATAAGAGAGCATGAGCGTATCTAAAGAACTTAAAAAAGGGGCTTTTGTTAACTTTTTCGGAGTGGTGGGAAAAATGGCTGCTCCTGCTTTCCTTATAATTGTTAACCGGCTTTACGGTCCTGAAATTTTCGGAATCTATATAACTGCAAATATAGCTATAGAAATAATCATCGCATTTTTGACTTCCGGTTTTAAAGATGGAGCGTTAATTTTTGTTTCCCGATTTTCGGATAGCAAAGATGACCAACAAGAATTATATACTGCGCTTTCGAATGCATTCTTATGGAGCGTAGGGCTTTCTCTACTTGTATTCACATTTTCAATTCTATTTGGTGCCCAACTTTTGGAAATGATATATCAAGATGAATTCTCTTCCTCTTTGATCACCATATTCCAAATAATGATCTTGTCAATTCCTTTGATGGCATTTGAGCGTATTGTTTTAGCATCTACTCAAGGATTAAAGATTATGAAATACGATGCTATCAATAATGGATGGATACGTCCTATTGCATTACTAATATTTTCAATTCTCTTCTGGTTCGTATCACCAACGGTTACAGGAATGGCATTGGCTTATTTCTCTTGTCAGGCTTTACTGTTTTTGATCTCTCTGGTTATTTATAACAAACTATTTAGTTGGAAGAAGCTTCTTTTAACATTCAGAAATTTTAAAATCAATTCCGAGCTCGTAGAATTTGCAATTCCTCAAAGCTTAAATATGACACTGAATCGATTTATTACCGGAATTGATATTTTAATGCTACCTGCATTTGGATTTGGTCCGGCAGTTGTTGGATTTTATGGAGCGGGTTCAATGCTTATCAGAGAGATCCGCTCGGTTAAAATGATCTTTTCAACAGCCTTTAACCCATTTATAGTTAGGCTACACAAAGAAAATAAATTTGAAGAGCTTTCCCATCATTTTTCAAAAACCGCATCCTGGATCACAACTATTGCATTCCCAATAATTCTTTTAATCACTGTTTTTAAAGATCATTTATTGATCCTTATACATCCCGAATATGGAGGAGATTCATCTTTTATGTTCTATCTACTGCCTATTCCCTACTTGTATTGTTCATTTAGCCTTGCTGGAAATATTGTTGCCATGACAGGACATTCAAAACTCAACCTGATGAACAGCTTTATCGTTGCTTCTTCTAACATTGTATTGAACTTACTTTTGATACCAAAATTTGGAATAATTGGAGCCGCTTCAGCTTCATCAATGGCAATGTTTATACTCATATGCTTTGAAATGGCAGAAGCTAGATTTGTAGCTAAAGCTAAAATGTATTTTAAAGAAGTATTCAGAGCCCATTTAGCCGGCTTTGCAGCTACTGCTTTTTTACTATTCAGCTATCTGAACACCTTTGAAAACTTCGAGTTTATAAAAAATCCGTTTGTTCAAACGATTGGAATAATCTTAATCGTTGGTGGGATCTTAGGAATCGAAAAGATAAACCGGTTAAGAACTAAGCTGAGATAGATCTTTTTATAAAGTTCAGAATCTCATTAGCTCTGTTTTCCCAGGTATTCTTTAGCATTTCTTCTTTAGCATTTTTCCCAAGCAGAGTTCGTAATTGCTTGTCGCTAATTAATTCTCTGAATCCTTTTTCTTCTTCTTCACAATCATCCGGCTTAACTAAATAAGCTGTTTTCTTATGAGATAATACTTCAGATACATCTTCTGAGTTAGGAGCAAAAATTGCAGTTCCTGAAGCTTTATAAATAAATGTCTTAAGCGGGAGCACCGTATTCCCTACTATATCTCTTGCAATTAAAGTTGGTGGTATATACAGAATATCCGATGCCTTCAACAAAGAAAATACATAGTCCTTCTTTAACCAACCTAATACCATTACATTTTCCAACTCTTCTGCAGCCTTCTCAATAGAACCTCTCTTCTCTGATCCTACCAATAGAAACTGTACCTCACGATTCCTTTCCGCTAATCTTATAAACCTGTCTAATCCTTTTTTTGCTGAAATTCGTCCTGAATAAGTAACTAATAACTTATTCAGAGGTATCTGTAGTTCCTTTCTTATTTCCTCTTCTGTATCAGGGTTGTACTCATCAATATCAAATGCATTGTGAGCAACTAATAGATCTTCATTACCAAATCCTGCATCAAGAAAACTCTGCTTTGCAAAATCTGAATGTGTTATGATACCAAGTAATCTCTTGTTTTTAGAAAGCTTCTTGAATAATAATCTGGATTGGAAATTTCTATCAGGCCATGGTCTGTAAGATTCGAAAACCAAGCGCTTCTTCGTAAATAGCATAAATGCAATTAAAACAGGGATATTTCTAGTATAGAATACGTCGAAATCTTTTGTCCCAAAGAGAAAGACTGATTTTAGCGCGAAATACACTTTTTCAAAACTTCTGATATTTCTAAATAAAGTTGATACAAACCTTAACTCGAAAGTACATTCTTTCCCAAAGTAACTTTCTATATCAGTTTTATCGGCTTTCTTTGAATAACTGTAACAAAAACTAATAAGTGTAACTTCAGAAGTCTTACCTAGTGCAGATAAGGAAGACACAATCTGCTCTGCATCAGCGGATGTTCTTGGATATATTTGATCAGAGACAAATGCTATTTTCATGGAATAGTATTCTGATTAACCTATGTAAGAATTACGATAAATTATCAGCATTTCTAATTCATTATCTTAAACTTAACCGTTTTTATGACCACCGATGCAATATGAAATGGGAATAGAATTATCAGATGCTTATGATATCTATAAATTACTTTAAAGCAGAAATTAAGTTGATTCTTAAATTCATCGATCATATTAAAGTTTCTTTTATTCATTCCACCGCTTATATCGGTCCTCCTGATTAACTCAGGTTTTTCTCTGAAATCAATATGATGATTTTCGTCTAAGATACGATTTAGTTTAAAAGCGAAAGAGTGCTCATCCTGGTGTCTTATATCTTCGTCCCAAAGCCCGGCTTTGATTGCCCATTTTCTACGCACTGATGAATTAGTACCATGTAACCATTCAACACCCTTTATATTTACTTTAAGTTGTGCATATGTATATGGGAATTTTAAATAGCTATATCTCATGCACTTTTTCTTAAAAAAGGGTTTTACCCAATCCTTATATGGATCTCCGGTTTTATCGTTTAGTACATGTCTACCGGTAAAACCTATTAGCATAGGGTCTTTGTAAGCTTCTACATGCTCTGCAACCCATTGATCTGAAAAAGGAAGATCGTCATCATCAATAAAAATTAAAATTTCACCCGTAGCATTTTTTACCCCTTCATTTCGAGCTTTAGGCCCCCCTAGTGGTGTATATTTTAGGAGCTTTATTCTATGATCTTCAGCTTCGATCTCATTGAGTTTCTCCCAATCATTACCCTCATAATTGGTTGATTGTTCAACAATTATAATTTCAAAGTTCTTGTATTTCTGAGTTCTTAAAACATCAAGCAACTCTAGTAATGCAGGAAGTCTGTTAAATGACCGAACTATTACAGAGGCTTTTGTATCCACTAACTTCTTGCTGCTCTTTTTCTCAATGTACTTAATAATGATTCAAAACCCTTCCTCTTAATAATACGCTGAAACTGACGATTATAAGATTCGGCTGTGGAAACCTCATCCAGAATAAGATCCGTAATTACCCACTCATCCCCTTTCATTACCATTGTATAATCCACAGGTGTTCTGATGTCATCTAGCTCTGCAAAAGTTTTTACCATCGCCTCATTCCCATCTACCGTAATAGAATTGTAAGTAACCTCTGCTCTGTATATATCTAATTTATTTAAAGATTGATCTCTTACTATTGTAGCAAATAATTCAACGAACTCAGTTTGGATCTCAGTACTCAAAGTATCATAAGTATCTTCAAGAGCGTATTTAGCCATAGATTCAAAATCAATAACTCCGTTAATGATATCTTTTATTTCAGCTCTTTGTTCGTCACTATATTCAGAACCTTTTGGGCCGAGCAAAGTCTTCACTTGTTGATCTCTTTGTTCTAATAATGTTTTGATCTCTTCTTTTGGTGTTTGTGCCTGAAGTATTGTTACTAGTCCAAAAACAAACAACAACATTGGAAATATTCTTCTTTTCATTCTATCTATTAATTATTCTTTTGTAGTAATTCTAACGGAATTCCCGCTGCATTATTTAGTTTGGCCATGGATGTATTGAATTCAAATATACTTTCTTTCTCTTTAAGTCTTAATTCAAGTTCCATTTTCATGGCGTCAATAAGGTCTTTAACTTCTCCTATACCAAAATCATAGTCCTGTTGTTCCATTCGTAACCATTGTTTTGTGGTAAGCAAAGCTTCATCTGTTCTCTCAACCTTAACTTCAGCTACAGCTGCTTTCTGGTATGCTTGGTTTACTTCCAGGAGGATACCATCTTTTGCAGCTTCGGATAAGTAATCCATTTTTCTCAATTCTATCTTTACTCTGTCTAATTGAGTTTTGGCTTGAAAGAAATTTAAATTTTGTCTTATAGTGATACCAAAAGCAGTATTAAATGTATTCTCAGGTGTACTTATAAATGGATTCGGTTGTCTTGGACGGATTGGTGTTGAAGCAAATGTAGTAGTAAATCCTAAATAAAGACCGGGTAAATTACTTGCTTTTTGATAGTCAATATATTTCATCAAAGCATCTTTTCCGGTAGATATACCACGTAATTCATTTCTATTTAAAAATGCGCTGTTTTGGTAGTGATCCAATCCTGAAAGCTTTGTTCCTAAAGGATCTAAATACCTAATAGAAGGTGTATATATAGTACCATTTTCATTTCTCAGAATATACTCCCACGTTTGCTTAACGAAAACTAAACTTTCATCCACTTCAGCTTTCTGTATACCAAATTGTGCTTTAAAAACTTTAAATTTATACACATCGGTCTCGTCAATATCATCCCCTTCTTCCTGAGCATCGTCCAAAGAGTTTTCAATTTGGTTGATCTTATCCTCTGCATCTTTAAGTAAGCGTTCGATTTCCAAAGCGAGTACATAGCTGTAATACAACTCAAATAAACGCACCTCCATATCTTCTTTTTTTGCATGAAATTCGAATTCAGTTGCTTTCACTGCTTCCTCAGCTGCTGATATCGCTTTATTTATTGAGCCCCATGTAAATACCGGTTGAACTCCGGTAATTCTCAGGCGGTTGAATACCCCAACTTTGTCCCAGTCATTTTTTGCGTTCGGATCCAGATAGATCTCTTCTTCCGGAAAATTACCCGGTGATGATACCCCCGGAACAAGTGCATGCTCGGATCTGAAATTAAGACTTGGTAAAAAACGCTGATCCTTAGCTGAGCTTACTCTATTCTCTGCAAGATCAACATTTGTTTTATCATATTTTATTTGCCCCGAATTGCTTATACCAATATCAATAAAATCGCGGAGTGAAATTTCCAAAGTATCCTGAGCACATACTACCTGTGCTGATACTAAAATGAAAAAGATGAAAATAGAAAAGATTTTTTTCATAGAATTATTTTGAGCTTGTAACGCAACAAAGTATCAATTATTTAAACAAAAATAGCCCTTAACGGGCTATTTAAAAAATGCGGAGAGTGAGGGATTCGAACCCCCGGTACCTTGCGGCACAACGGTTTTCAAGACCGCCGCATTCGACCACTCTGCCAACTCTCCGTCGAAATATCAATAAATCTAACTGAATCTAATTATTCACTTAGCGCTTGCGCACCGGAAACAATCTCAGAGATTTCAGTTGTAATAGCACTTTGTCTTGCCTGGTTATACTTAAGCTTCAGATCACGTTTAAGTTCCTTAGCATTCTCAGTAGCACTATCCATCGCAGACATTCTTGCACCTTGTTCAGAAGCATTAGATTCAAGTATAGCTTTCCACAATTGAGTGTTCAAATGCAGAGGTAATAATTTTTCTAAAATTGCTTCAGAATTTGGCTCGTAAATATAGTCAATAGAAGTTTTAGAATCACCCTCTGATTTAACATCAAAACTATCCGGATCAATAGGTAAAACTTTATCGATCTTTCTGTTTTGAGCTATCACAGATCTGAACTCATTAAATACGATATAAACTTCATCATAGCTACCTTCAACAAAATCGTTAGTAGCAGATTCCATGATCGCTGAAGTTGGATCATATTCAATAGTGTCAAAGAACCCCGGAAAAGATTCAATTACATTATAACTTCTCTTTTTAAAGTAAGCTGTAGCTTTCTTACCAATCGTAACAAGAGAAACAGTTCCTGCTTCTAACTGATTAGAAAAATCCTTTGTTAAGCTTTTTTCAAGCGCTTTGAAAAGGTTGTTATTGAATCCACCACAAAGACCTCTGTCAGAACCTACAACTATGAAAAGTATATTCTGATTGGTCTCAGACTTTTCAACTAACGGACTATTGATACTTCCACTCTCAGCAAGCCTACCTACAACATTTTGAATCTTAGCAGCATAAGGGCGGGTTTTTGTCATTCGCTCTTGCGCTTTTCTAAGCTTAGCAGCAGCAACCATTTTCATGGCTTTTGTAATTTGCTGAGTACTATCAACAGTACCAATTCTGTTCCGTATGTCGCGTAAGTTAGGCATAGATTAAGCTTCTTGTCCCGCTAAAATTTGATCAATAACAGTATTAGCTGAATCCAGAACTTTTGATCCGAAATCATCACTTAAAACTCCTGATGTAGCAAGACCTTCCATTTCAGTACTGTATTTAGATAATACAGTCTCAAGGAATTGTGTTTCAAATTCGCTAATTAGATCAACAGGTAACTTATCAAGAAGTCCTGCATCATTAACTTTCAGCAGAACGATCTGTCTTTCAACCTGAAGTGGTTGATAAACATCTTGCTTCAATAGCTCTACCGTTCTTTCACCTTTTCTCAATTGAGCTTGTGTAGCAGCATCAAGATCAGATCCGAACTTAGCAAAAGCTTCTAATTCACGGTACTGAGCCAGATCAAGCTTCAATGTACCTGATAGTTTCTTCATCGATTTAACCTGAGCAGATCCACCTACACGAGATACTGAAGTACCAACGTCGATTGCAGGACGAATACCGGAGTTAAATAAGTCAGTATCCAAAAAGATCTGACCATCAGTAATAGAAATTACGTTTGTTGGGATGTAAGCAGAAACGTCACCCGCTTGTGTTTCAATAACAGGAAGTGCAGTTAACGATCCACCACCTTTTACCATTGGCCTTAAGCCTTCAGGTATGTTGTTCATTGCCTTAGCTACTTTATCATCATTAATGATCTTAGCAGAACGCTCAAGTAAACGACTGTGAAGATAGAATACATCACCTGGATATGCTTCGCGTCCCGGAGGTCTTTTCAAAAGTAGAGACATCTCACGGTATGCAACAGCTTGCTTAGAAAGATCATCATAAATTACCAATGCGTGACGACCAGTATCACGGATGTACTCTCCAACAGCTGCACCGGCAAATGGCGCGATATACTGCATTGGAGCAGATGAACTTGCAGGAGCAGATACAACTACAGTGTAATCCATTGCTCCGTTTTCTTCAAGAACTTGCTTAATACCTGCAACTGTTGAACCTTTCTGTCCAATTGCTACATAAATACAGAAAACCGGCTTATCTGAATCCTGAGTTGCTTTCTGGTTTAGAATTGTATCAATAGCCACAGAAGTTTTACCTGTCTGGCGGTCACCAATAATAAGCTCACGCTGTCCTCTACCAATTGGGATCAAAGAGTCAATTGCTTTGATACCTGTCTGTAACGGCTCGGCTACAGGCTCACGATAAATTACACCAGGAGCTTTACGCTCTAGAGGCAACTTAATAGTATCGCCTGTTATTGGACCTTTACCGTCAATTGGGTTTCCAAGTGGATCAATAACACGACCTAAAACACCTTCACCTACATTAATAGATGCAATGTCTTGAGTTCTTTTAACAGTATGGCCTTCTTTTACAGAACTTGAAGAACCGAACAACACGATACCCACGTTGTCTTCTTCAAGGTTAAGTACCATTCCTGTGATGTTATTACCATTTTCATCTTTAGAATCCGGTAATTCCACAAGCTCACCCGCTTGCACTTTAGAGAGGCCATAAACACGTGCAATACCGTCACCTACTTCAAGTACGGTACCTACATCATAAACATCAGCTTCGTTGTCGAAACCGCTTAGTTGTTTACGTAATATGGCTGAAACTTCGTCTGGTCTGACTTGGCTCATTGTATTATTAATTTCTAAATCTTTTCAAATTCTTGTTATTCCATCGATGACTCGAGGAATCTTGTTTCAAGCTGTTCTAGCTTATGCTTAACTGTAGCATCAATTACAGTGTCATCAATTTTTACTGAAATCCCACCTCTCAGATCTTCTTGTTCTTTAAGATCAAGATTTACTGTTTTCGAAGTCGTTCTTTCAAGCATCTTTGTCAGTTCAGTGATCTGCCCTGTTTCTAATGCTTTCGCAGTTTTTACTTCAACTGTTATGATTCCGGCATGAACATTGTAAACATCTATAAACGCAGTAGCTACTTCATCAAGAATATCTTCTCTGCCCTTATTTGTAAGTAAACCAATAAACTGAGAAACTTCTTTTGATACTTTACCATCAAAAATTGAGGATAAAGCATTTCGTTTATCAGCCGGTTTAACAACAGGGCTTTTAAGAAATACTCTTAATTCCTTAGAGCTTTCGATAGTTTCTTTGATAAGATGAATATCTTTCAAAGTATTCTCAATCGAATTCTGCTCATCAGCACTTTCAAGAAGCGCTGTTGCGTAACGTTTTGCTGCTTTTGATACCAACATCAGCTAAGCTTAGTTTTTTGACAGGTCGGTAATAAAATTATCGACCAGCTTGTTGTTCTTATCGTTATCTAGTTCCGCATCGATGATAATAGAAGCAGATTTGATCGCTAATTGAGCAACTTCATTTCGAAGTTCCAATAACGCCTGCTTCTTTTCCTGCTCAATAGAAGCTTTCGCTTGTTCTATTATTTGAGCAGCTTCATCTTTAGCTTTCGAAATTCGTTCTGAACGAAGGAGTTCCGCTTCTTCTAAAGCTTCCTTTCGGATTTTTTGAGCTTTAGCTTCAGCTTCACGGAGTGCTTTTTCGTTATCTTTCGATACTTCTTCTGCTCTCGCTAAAGCTTTCTCAGCAGATTCTAAAGAATCTTTGATCTTCGCTTCGCGAGATACAAGTGCATCCATGATTGGCGGAACTGCATACTTCATCATTACCAGAATAAATACGATCATGGATATAAGTATCCACAACGCAAACCCCGGATTAAATGATAATAAACCTCCTCCGCCTGCTAAAAGAAAAGTCATTTCTTATCCTTTATTATTGACCGATTCCAAGAGCAAGAAGGATACAGATAACTGCACCTAAAAGAGCAACACCCTCGATGAAAGCTGCAGTAAGAATCATTGCACCACGGATATCTCCGGACGCTTCTGGCTGACGAGCAATACTTTCTGTAGCTCCTTTACCAATCATTCCGATTCCGATTCCAGCACCAAGTGCCACGATTCCAGCTCCAATACCAGCTGCTAAAAGTCCCATAGTATTCTTTATTTATTTGTTAGAGTTTATATGAGTTTAATTTCTTTATGATACGTGCTCAACATGATACTCTTCTTCGTCATGGTGATGATCTTCTGCAGCCATTCCAATAAATACTGCGGAAAGAAGAGTGAAAATGTATGCCTGTAACAATCCTACAAAAACTTTCAGAGCATACAACACAACAGTAAGTGTTACTGAAACAACACTAATACCGTACGCTCCTACTGTGCCAAATAATTCAGCAAAAATGAAGATCAACCCTAAGATTGCGATGATCATGATCTTTCCTGAAAGCATGTTTGCAAAAAGTCGAATTGCAAGAGCGAATGGCTTTGTGAAAACCCCTAAGATCTCAACCGGAGTTAAAATTGCTCTTACCCATGTTGGAACCCCCGGGAACCAGAAAATATGTCCCCAATAATCTTTTGTACCACTGAACTGGGTAATTACGAAAGTCATTAAAGCCAATGTAGCAGTAACAGTAAGATCAGCTGTTGCTGTAGCCGCCCATGGAAGTAAACCGAACAGGTTCATGAATGCAATTCCCATGAACATGGTAAAGAAATACGGCACGTACTTATCAGCCTTGTGATCGTCTATGTTTGCGCGAGCAACATCATCACGAATAAAAACAAATAGTACTTCAAAAATATTTTGCAGTGTACCTTTAGGCTCAACGTCTTTTCCTACTCCTTTCTGGTATCTGCGAGACATTGCAACTGTGAACCATACAGCCAAGATCATTCCGAACCAGAAATACATTAAGTGAGAGGTAATGGATAGATCAAAAGCAATTTTACCACCATTGGTTGCAACAAGTATCTCATCAACTACTTCGAAATCATCTGATTTAGCTGCAGATTTTGTGCTTAAGAAAGCCTTGAATGATGTATTACCTTCAGCATCTTCTAAAAAGATCAACCTTGGTAAATATATCTTCCCGCCATTTATAAAATGAGGAATCTTTAAATAATCGTGGTCAGCAACAGTACCCATCACGTCCAGAGGTGAACCGCCTTCTTTCTCTTCTGCTGCAAAAGTGTTTGAAGTACTAACCGATAAAAATAAGAGTGTCAGAAATACGCGACGCAGGGTCTGGATCATTACTTAATTGCTGCTTTTATTTTGTAGTAGTTGATTGAAAAAAATCATTTCCGTTATAGACTGATAAAGATAGGAAATTATGAAACTAACTGTAAAGTAGATTTCATCAATTTTTGTCAGTCCAAGTAAAATTCCCATGGCTGCTAATACAAGTAGAAACCTGATCACCATAGAGAAGAAAAAAACCTTCAAAAATAGCTTAGAATCAGCATTCCAGAAATTATCGAGTATCCAGGCGCTGCTTAAAACGAAAATGAGACTTAAAAGAAAACCACAAATTACAGCTACAGCTGGATCAACAGGTAAAAAAAACGGAGAGATCAGCGCGAGTATGAGCGGGATCACGTTAAATTTTGCGAGCTTTTTTATCACTTTTTCCGGTCGTTGCCTCCGTCACTATTTGCAATTTTAAAAATCAAAATAAAGAAGATGAAAATGCCTGAAATTGCTCCGATCAGAATCCCATTAGGTGAGGAATCCAGAAACTTGTCTGCTAAATAACCGAGGCCAATGGGTATTAAAAGAGTAGCCGCAATTTCCGCACCCAGAGCAAGGTATTTAGCGTATTCTTCAGGCAGGCGCATTCGTTACGCCTTAGCTCCTTTTAGCTGAGTCTCTTCAGCATATTCTGCATCGTTATTCTGAGATAGATTTTTAACATCAGAACCCATCTTACAAGTTCCGTTTATTTGAGCACCTTCTTCCACTACTAAGCTTTTGGTGTAAATATTTCCGTCAATTATAGCTTCTTTTCTCAAAACTAGTTTACTGGTCACTTTAACATCGCCCTCAACTTTTCCAGCAATGTCAGCATCAGAAGAAGATACATTCCCTTTAACGACTCCATTATTGGTAAGAATGATCTTGCCTTTAGAAATAGCCTCACCTACTATCGTACCACTTACCCTGATATCAGAGTTAGCCTGTAGGTTTCCTTTTATTTTGGTACCCTCATTAATAATATTTACTGAAGGTGACTGATTTGTAGAATTACTCACGGTTTTACTCTTTTTATTTTTGTTAAACATACTCATTAAAAAATTAAATAGGCTAATGGATTTTGTGAAACCCCATTTTTCCAAATCTCAAAATGAAGATGTGGTCCTGAACTTGAAATTCCGGTATTCCCTATAAGACCTAGTACATCTCCCTTGAAAACTTTCTCTCCTTTTGTTTTATATAATTTTGAACAGTGCTTATATGTGCTCACCAGTCCATCTTTATGCTGAACAGAGATCACATAGCCGAAATCTATAGTCCAGCTACTGGATATTACCGTCCCGTCAGCAATATTCATAAAAATATCATTTGCCTTAGTAGCGATATCTAAACCGAAATGGCCCTCTAACGGTTCATAGCCTCTCGTCCGCGTACCTTCAGCCGGAGCCTGAGTCGGAAAATCAGGTGCATTTTCTATTACATTTGCTAAAACCAAGCTTCCGCTCTCAAATACTTCTGAAATATTTAAATTTGAAAAAGAAGATGTTGAGGATGAAATATTATTAGAGTTTTCAATTGAAGAAACCGAGCTCAATCGCTCATCCAAAGTTAATGTAGTATCTTTATTTAGTCTTATTACTTCTTTTATCTCTCTAAGCTGCTGATCCCGAACATCCAAAGAATCCTGAAGAGATATTAATCTCTCTGAAATACCTTGTATCTCTCTTTTTATTTCTATCTCATCAGTGTTATAGAGCAATCCACCTAGTGGAGTAAGCATAAATATCATAGCAACTAATACAGAGAAGATTACCGATAACACTGTGAAGCTCATAAACAGGTTATTGGGCTTAATATTATAAGAATCGTCCTGACCGGGCTTACTGTCGTCGAGTAAAATAATTTCAACAGTTTTATGACGATCTTTAAAAAGTCTCTTTATAAATGCTCTCATAATTTAAACTTGCGCATTCTCCACTACTTTATCAAAAAATAAAGACAATTTATTAGTTAAACTTTTTCTTTCATACATCTCGGTAAACTCTTTAGAAGCTTCAGGAATTTTAGCCTTTGCCCACAACTCATACACTTCTTCTAAAGTATTAGTTACATCATAAATGTTATCGGGAACAGCATGAAAACCACCTTTATAATCATCAAGTAATTTTGAAGCTTCTCCGGGATGTACCAAACCTAATATTGGTTTTTTTGTTCCTATATATTCAAAGAGTTTTCCGGATTTGATCTGTTTCAGATTTTCTGAAAAATTTGAGATCATCCACAAAATATCTGCTTTTAATAAATTAGCAACTGAAGTGTCATGAGAAAGATACCCATAGTCTGATATGATATCTTCAAACCCCAGATCGCCGATAAGTTTTTTGATCCTTGAATCCAATCCTCCTTGAAAATGAAGGTGCGTCTTCTCTCTTAGTTCAGGGGTTTTAGTGAATAGCTCTTTCAATCCATTCAAAAATATATCAGGTTGATTTGCTTCATAAAAAAGTCCACTATACAACCAATTTATTTTTCCTTTTTTATAATCCAATGAAGCATTTCTATGAGAATCAAAATCCTCTTGATCAAATCCATGGGATACGATCTCCATATTCAGAGTTTTGGAGGTCAAAACTTCTTGTATTTTATTTCCGGAAAATTGATCCAGAGCCACAACACCGGAAGAATGTCTCAGCCATTCACTTTCTGCACTTACTTTTTTCGTGTTTCTGGATTCAGATTCATTTTCTTCAAAATGATTTCCCGTAAAAAGATCGCGGTAATCTAATACATAAGGAATATCTGTCAACTCATTTAATTGTTGAGCAATAATATGATTACTGAAAGGCGGAGCTGTACTAAAGATCAGATCAATCTTTTTATCATCTATTAATTCTTTTCCCTTTTGGACTGCTGGTTCGATCCAGGCTCTTTTGTTATCGGGGAAATAGATCTTTCTTGAAATAAACCTTAAGAATTTAGCAAGCATCCCCGTAACCAAGCCGGTTTGTTTCTTAACACCACCGAACCTATGGAAAGGTGTATTTGCTTTGACTCTATGAATTTCCAAGTCTAAGTTTTCAAGCTCTTGCTCTAAGGAGTGGTCAAAAAACTGATAAACACCCGGCTCAGGGCATAAAATGATTGGATTCCACCCGAACTCTTTTAAATACTTAGCGAACTTTAATGGCCTCTGAACTCCACTACCTCCCATTGGCGGAAAGTAATAGACGATAAAGAGTACATTTTTCATCAAGCTCAAAAATTACACCGAGTAGTTCGGTGCTTCTTTTGTTATTTGAACTGAATGAGGATGACTTTCTTTATATGAAGCCGCAGAGATCTGAACAAACTCCGCTGTTTTCATTCCTTCAATATTTTCAGCTCCGCAATACCCCATTGCCGCACGCAATCCACCTGTCATTTGGTGAACCACTTCACCTAAATAGCCTTTAAACGGAACACGACCTTCAATACCTTCCGGAACTAATTTATTAATATCATCTTCAACATCCTGGAAATAGCGATCCTTTGAACCCTTTTTCATTGCTCCAATACTTCCCATCCCACGATAGGATTTATATTTACGGGATTCGTATATAATGGTCTCTCCCGGACTTTCATCTACACCTGCAAACATTGATCCCATCATCACAACATCAGCTCCGCCTGCAATCGCTTTTGGAATATCTCCGGTTTGTTTGATTCCACCATCAGCAATTAAACCGACTTCTTCTTCTCTGCAAAATTCAGCGACTTCCATCACTGCACTAAGTTGCGGAACTCCAACTCCTGTAACCACTCTGGTGGTACAAATAGACCCCGGACCAACACCAACTTTTACAACATCTGCACCTGCTTGAACTAATGCTTCTGCAGCTGCTCTGGTTGCGATATTACCACCAATAACATTTAAATGAGGATATTCAGCTTTTATTTGAGACACTGTTTGAAGCACTCCATCAGAATGTCCGTGTGCAGTATCAACTGTAATAACATCAACTCCGGCATTTACTAAAGCTTCTACCCTTTCCATTGTATCAGCAGTAACACCAACTGCTGCGCCTACTCTCAATCTGCCCAAATCATCTTTACATGCATTCGGAAAATTCATTTTCTTTTCAATATCCTTGAAAGTGATCAATCCAACCAGCTTATTTTTCGAATCTACGATTGGCAGTTTTTCCACTTTAAAGTGTTGAAGGATCTTCTCCGCCTGTTTAAGAGTAGTTCCCTCTTTTGCAGTGTAAAGATCTTCTTTAGTCATGATCTCTCCCAGTTTTTTCGTCATATCAGACTCAAAACGAAGATCACGGTTTGTAACTATACCAATCAAAATACCTTTATCATCTACAATGGGTATTCCACCAATTTTGTGCATACGCATTAAAGAGCGTGCATCCTTTACCGTAGAGTTTTCATCCAGAGTAACCGGATCGACAATCATTCCACTTTCGCTTCTTTTTACCAGACGAACTTGTTCAGCTTGCTCTTCTATGGTCATATTTTTGTGAAGCATCGCAATTCCACCTTCCCGAGCTAAAGCAATTGCCAGGCGGTATTCAGAAACCGTATCCATTGCCGCACTAACAATAGGTATGTTCAATTTAAGCGTTGGTGTAAGCTGAACACTTAAATCCACATCTCTTGGTAATATTTTTGAATAATTGGGTACTAATAAGACGTCATCATAAGTAAGCCCTTGTCGGGTGATGCGTTCAAATGGTGAAGAGTCATTCATTTTATTCATGAAAGAAAAGAAATTTTGGCTTGCAGTTTTTCAAAGATACAAACTTATTTACTGTATTTAGAATCATAATATGGGATAATTTTGATAATGAATTTAATCTTGTATACTTCTGAATTATTAACTCAAGAATTTTATGAGTGAGAAAAAATATTCTTATAAAGAAGTGAGAGCAATAATCTCAATGGCTTCTAAAATTGAACATTCTCAAGAAGCTTCTCTTAACGACTTTTCTATGGATGATATAAAGTCGATTGCTTCCTCTTCAGGTATTTCTAAAGAAAGTATTAATGAAGCTCTTAGTTATTTAAATGCTGAAAACAATCAAGAGTTCTATTCTCTTAAGGATGGAGTTGTTTTAAAAACTATAATAGATATGAAAATATCTGAGTTGGACTGGGAAGAAATAGTTTCTCTTTATAGAAAAGAGTTTAAATCTCACGGTACTTCAGGTAAACTAGGTCAAACGTTCGAATGGTACCTCAATACTAAGAGAAAGGATATCCATATTTCAGCAACCAGAGCTAAAAATACCAGTCTTATACAAGTTTATGCTGATTATGCTAAAACTATTAACAAGCTTAAAGTTTCAGGTTCCGTAGTTGGTTTTATTATCGTTGCAATTATTTCTTCTCTTCTTAATCTGGATTCAATTTCGAACTGGCTTCCTGTTCTTTTGAATGTTTCGGGTGCTTTTTCAGGGTATTTAATCTCATCACGAATTGGAAATTACTTTAAGAACAAGCAAAAAAAGTTTTTAATGAACATTTCCAATCAAATATCGTCTGTTATTTTTAAGGATAGAAATACGCAGATCGATTTTTCAGATGAGATCGAGTCAGATTCAAAAAACAATACAAAAAAATCAATACACGTTGCCGAATAATCATACATATACAAAAAAAGAGATCAGTAAAATTCTCAAAAAAGCTTCTGAAATTCAGACGCAAAAAGACCTCTATGGTGACAGAGATGGACTCTCAGAACAGGAAATTCTGGAACTGGCCAATGAAGTTGGTATTGACAAAGCATCTCTTTTGGAAGCTATACATATTCATGATAAACCTGATTTTGATCAGGACTTTAAATGGAGTAAAGTAACCTCTAAATTACAGGAAGTAACCTATGTTGATTTAGAAATGACTTCAGAACAGTGGGAAGATATTGTTCAGGAGATCAGAAAAGTGACCGGAGGAATCGGCAAGTCAGCAAAAATTGGAAAGTCTTTTGAATGGGAGCAAAGAAGACGTGAATTTGGTTATAAGCATATCTCATTAACTCCTAAAGATGGGAAAACAAAAATTCAGTATGTTCATAACTGGACAGCAATGAAGGTCCCTCTTCTATTTATCCCTGCATTTTTGGGCTCTGTTTTTATGTTAGTAGCTTTAAAAGGAATGGGACTTCCCAAATCAACAGCCGTAATGTTTGCTCCATTGGGTGGATTGGTTGCCTTTACAGGAGGACTTACCTATCTGAAGTATCATTACAACAAGGAAAAAAGACGTCTTAAGAATATGATCAGCGCTATCTCAAAAAAGATAACTTCTTCCAGAGGTGCGAAAATATCTATAGAAGATGAGGATGTATATTCCAATGAAAATACCGCCAACAAATCCGGAAACAGAACTCACTGAATTGTCGGCGGTTTACAACTTCATGCAAGAGATTTCACCTTCAACGCTTTAATAGCTGCTTCCAAAGAGCAAATCCCATCCTGAAAACTACTTACCCAAAAGTGAACCGTATTTCTTCTTTGCTGAACAAACTGATCACAGCTTGAATAATAGCCTTTCAATTCCTGAACCATGAAACGAACGTCATCATAGATCTCGATCTTTAATTCATCCGGTAATTCTCCCCAGCCCATTAATTCAAAAGTCTGCTGCATTTCAACGAACTCTTGTTTGCTTTCTTTTTTGATACGATTTAAAAGTGGAGCAACAAAAAGTTTAGTTTCTGATTTTTTAGAGATTGCCGGAGTTGTAAGTGTATGAAGTGTCATGATAGTTGGGTTTTGTTTTATTGTTTACCCAAACTTAATCATACGGAGTGACAACATAGTGTCACCCTATTAAAAATAAATTTCCTTCTACTATTTTACACCATTAATAGAGTTTAAAGCATCAATCAATATTTCCATTTCTTTCTCCTTTTTAAAAGGAAACAAGTCTATTGCCTTTTCCTCAGCAGATTCTGTTGCATAACCATGAACTTTCTTCCCGCTATTTGTCAATCTAACTATACTCTTCTTGATATCCACAGGTCTGTCTTCACGTTCAATGAGTCCGATTTTTTCGAGTTTTGGTAGCTTACGAGTCAGATCTGTAGTTGAAATTCCAACTTGTTTTGCAAGCTCTGCTCTTTCCATTTGATGATTTCTTGCTTTATTCAATACATGAAGGATAATAAAATCATCCAATCCAACCCCATTTATGCCCAATCTTGAATCAAATCTTCTTCTGACTTTTGATTTTATAATTGAGAGGTCAATGAAAAATTGAAGTTTTGTGCTTAATTCGTTCATGTGTTTAAAATTAATTTATAGAAATCACTCACATATTCTAGCATTAAGATGCTAAGGTATCACCTCTAAATAATGAGTTTATAGATAGTACAACTTTACACTTAAAGGAGTTTACTATGTTTAATAACAAACCGATCCGTGAAAAAGCTACTATAAACGGCTCTTCAATGGCTGACATCGCTTTTCTGCTACTCATCTTTTTCTTAGTTACTACAACCATTAATGTAGATACCGGGATATCTTTAGTACTGCCTCCCCCTATTCAAGAAGACAGACCTCAAGTACACGAAAGAAATCTTATGAATATTCTTGTCAATGCAGATGGGTTGATAAGGATGGATGACAAACCTGTGTTGATCGATGAAGTAAAACCAATACTCAGGGAATTCATAAATAATAAAGGAAAAGACCCTGAACTGTCAGACTCACCACAAAAAGCTATTATATCCTTAAAAACTCAACGAGAAACACCATATAAGGTTTATATAGATATGCTTGATGAAGTAATGGGAACCTATAAACAGCTTAGGAACGAGGCTTCTATTTCAGAATTTGGAATTGAATTCAAATCCCTTGTTAACAACAGCTCGCAAAAACAATTGATAATAAGGATGTATCCCAAAAATATATCAGTTGCTGAAACGAGTGAGAACTGATTTGAATATCAATGAGATTTATGTACATTATTTATGTACATAAATAAATTACAATGAAGAAAGTCCCTGTTAATCAAGTTAGAGAAGAGTTAGCAAAATATTTAGCGGCAGCTGAAAATGGTGAAGAAATCATAATCACTAAACATAACAAACCAATTGCCAAACTGGTGAACTATAAGGAACCCAGGAAAAACAAACTTCCGGATATGACGGAATTCAGAAAGCAATTTAAAGTAAAGGGAAAACCTATGTCAGAGTTTGTAATTGACATGAGAAAGGAAGACAAGTATTGATGTATATAGATACAAGTTGTCTTTTCGCTTTTTACATTTATGAAACAAATTCTAACCATGTAGATGAGCTGATCAATAAAAGTCCTGATGTCTTTATAAGCAGACTCACCTTAATAGAAATGCTTTCTTCCTTAAAAAAGAGAGCCAGAATGAATGAAATATCTAATTCCTCAGTAAAGAAAATATATGCTTTGTTTAAAGATCATATAAGCATTGGTATTTTCCAGGTTTTGGATTTAGATAGCTTAGTATTTTCAAACGCTGAGATTTTGCTTTCTTCCACTTCAACCCCTCTTCGAACTTTAGATGCTTTACATCTTGCAGTTGCTTCAGAAAATAATCTTAAAATATTTACTTTCGATAAAACACTTATAAAAGCAGCAAAGGAACTTCAAATAGGAACTTTAGACTAATCAACCGGATAAATACTTTTCTTGGCTGCAAGGAGAGTATTCTTCATCAGCATTGCTACTGTCATTGGACCCACTCCACCCGGAACGGGAGTGATCCAGCTGGCTTTTTTCTTTACGGATTCAAAGTCTACATCCCCAACTAACTTGTACCCTTTTTCTGAAGTTTCATCAGCTACTCTATTGATTCCAACATCCACAATTACGGCTCCTTCTTTTACCATTTCAGCCTTTACCAAATGTGGTTGTCCTGCTGCAACGATCAAAATATCCGCATTAATGGTATGAAGTGTAAGATCTTTGGTGTATTTATGACAAATAGTAGTAGTCGCCTTTCCGGATGAATTCTCTCTGGAAAGCATTGTTGCCATAGGAGAGCCGACTATATTACTTGCACCAATAACAACTGCATGTTTTGCTTTCACTCCAATGCTGTAATGTTTAAATAATTCCATCACGCCCGCGGGAGTACAACTTTTAAAACAAGGTTGATCCAGAGACAATCTGCCCACATTCATAGGATGGAATCCATCCACATCTTTTCGGTGATCTATGGTTTCAATTACATCATGAGAACTTAAATGTGACGGTAAAGGAAGCTGAACTAAAATTCCGTCAATAGAATCGTCAGTATTATATTCCCGGATCAAGGCTTTCAGCTCTTTCGCAGAGATCGTATCCTGTAATATTTCTGTTTTGGTTTCAATACCAACATCTTCACAGGCTTTTGTTTTGGCGCCGGTATATACTCTTGAGGCAGGATCATCTCCAACTAAAACGACTTGAAGAAACGGAGGTCTGTTACCTTTTGCTTTCCAGTCAGAAACATCTTCTCTCACACGATCTCTGACAAGACCTGCTACTTTTTTACCATCAATGATTTCTGCACTCATGCTATCGCTCTATATTATATTTTTTCATTTTGTTGTAGATATGACTGCGTTGTAAGCCCACCGCATCTGCAGTTTGAGAAATATTCCAATCGTTCTTTTCGAGTTGTTTAACCAAAAATATTCGCTCTGCTGTCTCTTTAAAATCCTGAAAGTTATCTGTCTCGTCTGCTAGACCACCAAGATCTTTTCCATCTATTTCTTTCGACTTTAATACACTTTCAACAGACTCCTTATCTATTAAACCGTCAGCTGATAAGATACCCAACCTTTCTACTGCGTTATATAGTTCACGAACATTTCCTGTCCACTTTCTTTTCTTGAGAGCTTTTAATCCCGATTCATCAAATTCTACTGATGAAAAGCTTATATCAGTTGCCTTTAATTTTTCGAGACAGGATCTGGCTATTAACGGAATGTCTCCGGTTCTGTCATTTAAACTGGGAACCTCTATCGGTATTACACTAATTCTGTGAAAGAGATCTTCTCTGAAGTTTCCTTCTTTAATTTCTGATTGCAGATCTTTATTGGTGGCGGCCAGAATCCTCACATCAACTTTGATAGATCCATTTCCTCCAACCCGAGTAATGGTATTTTCCTGAAGAGCCCGAAGTACTTTAGCCTGAGCTTCTAAACTCATATCCCCGATCTCATCCAGAAAAAGAGTTCCTCCATCAGCTTGCTCAAACTTACCGATTCTTTGCTCATTAGCGCCGGTAAATGCTCCTTTTTCATGGCCAAAAAGTTCACTCTCCAATAATTCAGAAGGAATTGCTGCGCAGTTTACTTCTACAAATACTTCTCCACTTCTCGGGCTTTTCTCATGGATCCATTTTGCTACCAACTCTTTACCTGTTCCGTTTTCGCCTGTGATCAGAACTCTGGATTGAGTCGGAGCTACTTTATTGATCATTTCTTTGATCCTGTTAATAGCTTTGCTCTCTCCGATGATCTCCTGGATCTTAGGAAGCTTTTTTCTGATCTGTTTTACTTCTTTAGCCAGATCCTGTTGAGAAAGTGCGTTTCTGACTGTGAGAAGTAATCTGTTCAGGTCAGGTGGTTTTTCAAGAAAATCGAAGGCTCCCATTTTCGTTGCTTCCACGGCAATATCAATGGTGCCATGACCTGAGATCATAATTACCGGAAATTCAAAACCGGCTGTTCTTATTTGTCGGAGCGTTTCGATGCCGTCAATTCCTTTCATCTTGATATCCAAAAACAACAAATCGAATTCATTTTTGGAGATCATTTCTAAAGTTTCTGTACCACTTTCCGCCAGAGAAACTTCATAATCTTCGAATTCAAGAATTTCCTTCAGAGTGTTACGAATACCTCGTTCATCATCTGTAACTAAGATATGTGGTTTAGATTTCGGCATGGCTGAATCTAATCAATATTTTTCATACAGATATTGCAAAATCTGCTGATGAGAATTATCTACCGGGCGTACTTTTCCTGCAAAATGATTAGTGGCTAAACTAAAAATGATTTGTTTTCCAGATCGGGTAGTCATGTAGCCACTTAGTGTCCTCACCCCACTTACATATCCTGTTTTTGCACGGATATTATTATACAATTCAGTTCCTTTAAACCGATGAGCAATGGAACCATCAATTCCTGCAACCGGGAAACTGTTATAAAACACATCCCATTCATTATGGGATTTCATCGAATACAGCAACTTGCTGATGTTTCCCGTTGTGGTATAATTCCCCATTGCCAAACCGGAACCATCATTCATTTTCACCAAATTGGTATCCACTCCTTGTTCTGCCAGAAAATTGCGGACTTCTTTAATACCGTTTTCGAAGGTACCCGGAATTCCTTGTTCTTCCGCTGCCAAGGTTTTCAGCATCATTTCTGTATAGAAGTTATCGCTTTCCTTATTCGCCCATTTAATTAATTCAGAAAGTGGCTTGGAAGAGTGGGAAGCAATAACTTTATAATTAACCCAATGATCAGGAATATTATCTCTATGAACTTCAAATGTCGAATTGGTTTCAATTCCTTTCAAGTTTAAGTAAGTATCAAAACTATGAAGGAAATAATTCTCCGCTTCTGATATAGCCAGTGATTCTTCTTCCAAATATCCTTTTGGGAGTTTGCTTCCAAGATAGATTAAGTTTGATCCTAATCCTTTTTTGTAATCTTCATCATATTTCCTGTTTTCTTCTACAATCTCTTGTTCATTAGTAAACTCAACGTATTCTGTATTTTCGGGAAACCAATTTATTTCGGGAGTATCCCCTATTTTTCCATCTGCATTTACTACTAAATCAACCGCATTGTTATTGAACGATAATGGTGCGACCTCAACTCCGTAATAAAACGACATATCATACCAGTCCCATCCAATCGGAAAGTCTTCCTCATCGAAGAAACCAATATTTGCAACTAAATCACCTGCAATATTTTTGATTCCGTTGCTCTTAATTTGTTTTTCCAACTCACTAAACACATAATATCGATCGTCATCATAAAGAAACCCGCTAATACTTGGGTCGCCTATTCCTCTAATAATCAAATCCCCATAATAGACCGAATCCGTGATTTGACCATTTCCATATATATTTGTGTAATAAGTATAGTCACTTCCTAACCGATCTAAGACTGTAGCAAGTGTATATAATTTCTGATTGGATGCAGGGATGATAAGTTTATCAGAATTGAAGTTTTCCAGTTTATTACCGGATTCATCCAAAACAGTTAATGACCAAAATGCTTCCTGATTGGGCAGGGTTTCCAATAGCTGCTCAATATCCTGTGCCGATAATGAAACAGATACACTAAACGAGAGAACTATGAGCACTAAGGTTCTTAAAAATCTCATTTTAACCCGGGAAATATTTTTCTTCTTCTTCCTGAAAAGCCTCGAGTATTTGTTGAGAGCTTTTGCAACTAAAAACCTGCTCCCTGAATGTTCCACTATTCATCAATCTTGAAATCCTGCTCAATAATTTAATATGAATGCTGTTCTTTTCATTCGGTCCTACTAATAGAAATACCAATCGAACCGGAGTGTCGTCTACAGAATTAAATTCCAATGGTTTTTTAAGAACGGCAAAAGCGCCATGATTTTCATCAACTAGTTCTGTCTTACAATGTGGAATGGCCAAGCCTTTTCCCACACCTGTTGACATCACCTGCTCTCTCTCCCACACAGCTTCTTTAATTTCCTGTAAATGCTCAGCGCCTATCTTATCGCTTAAAGAATCTACCAAAACTGAAATCAATTCCTGTTTATTACTTACTTCAAGCTCAGAAAGAATAGTTTCGGGTTTCAATAATGAGAATAGGTTCATCTGTAGCTTGTTAAATATTGGGGTTTCAAGTCTTGGAATATAGCCAGTTGAACGGGAATCAATCAAAGATTATTTGTTTGATTTTGGGCAACTCCGATACTAAATCCTTAAACTTGGGTATGGATTGGTTACAAGGCACAATTACTATTTTTAAAAAGGATCTAAAGACAGAGTTCAGAACACGATTTGCATTCAATATGGTGATCGCTTTTGTAATCTCTGCCCTTCTTTTGATCATGTTCACATTAAAAGCCCAGGAACTTAACCCCACTCCGAAAAGTGGTTTGATTTGGATCATCGTTTTATTTGCAGCTCTTTCTTCGTTGGGAAGAAGTTTTATTTCTGAGACGGATAAAAATACCTACAACCTTTTGCGAATTTATGGATCAGGAACATCTGTATTTTCAGGAAAACTACTTTACAACATCGCATTTAGTTTTATTATCAATGTCTTCACTTTCGGTATTTATATTTTTCTGGTTGATCTCTCAATTGTTTCCTGGAGTTCTTTTTTAACAATCCTGATTTTTGGAACCATTGGCTTATCGGGTGTTTCTACAATGATCGCTGCCATCGTTTCTCAAGCTGACAGAAAGGGAGCTATTTTTTCAGTACTGACCATTCCGCTTTTTATACCATTTATTCTGTTGCTTACAAGCATCACAAAAAGTGCCTTTATAGACGGATCTTCAGAAGGTTTTACAAACGATTTTTCTGCATTAATTGGATTTATCGGGGTTACTATAACAGCAGGAATTTTACTTTTCGAATATATATGGGAGGAATGATTGAATATTTCATTTGGAAATAACCGCTTGATCGGACAAAAAAGAGCGAAGGATCAAATTGAGCGAATGATCGGCTCCGGAAGAATTGGCCATGCTTATTTAATATCAGGCGCAGCAGGTGTTGGTAAAACGGCTTTTGCTCTTGCTTTTGCGGAAGCTATGAATGGCATCAGCAATATCTCTGATCTGGGCACAGAAACCAGTTCTAAGAAGTCATCATGGTTTTCTCACCCCGATATTCATGTTTTTATTCCCAAGCCGACATCAGCAAATACTGAAGACCTCAGGGAGCGTTTGGAATTATTGGCGAAGGATCCTTACGAGATCATAAATTTTTCTCAAAGACCGTCTCTTCATGATGAAAGCTCCTCCAAAAACTTACAGGCATTTTATCCTATCGATTATTTCAGAGATGAGATCAGACCTGTTGCAAAGCTCCGTCCTAACGAAGGGGATTGTGTTGTAGTAATTATGACACAAGTTGAAACAATGAGAAAGGAAACTGCCAATGCTTTTTTAAAATTACTGGAAGAGCCTTCTGATCGCCTGATGTTTATTCTGACAACAGAAAGTTACGAAAGCCTCCTTCCTACTATCACATCCCGTTGTCAACATATTCCTCTTGGTACACTTACACAAACTGAGGTTGAACAGGGATTAGTTGACATAGATAACATTGATCCGGATGATGCCAAGTATCTGGCCAGAGTAGCAAACGGCAATTACGCCGCAACGCGATTTTTTGACGTAAAAAGATTAAAGCAGAATCGAGAAGAAATTGTAGAATTTTTAAGGCATTCATTCAGCCAGGATGCTTCTGCACTTTCAAAACTTTCTCAGGATTGGCAAAGCTCAAATAATATTGAAGGCCTGATCGCTATTACCAATTTACTGGAAATGTATATTCGAGATCTGATCGTCTATAAGGAAACAGAGAATGAAAAACTGGTTACTAACGTTGATCAAATAGATTCCGTAAAGAAATTCGTGAAAGCTTTAAGTGAAGCTAAATTGGAAAATATGCTTTCCCATATTGATGAATGCCGACCAATGCTCCGACAAAATGTATCCCCAAAATTGATATTTGTTGTACTTTCATTCAGGTTTTCTGCACTAATGAGAGGCCTTGATCCCTATATCTCGGAAAATGAAAACTGGAAACATTTACCGGCTTTTGTAGAATAATGAGAGAAATTACGTTTTATAAAATGGAAGGTGCAGGTAATGATTTTGTGGTTATCGACAACAGAGACCTTCAGTTTTCAATGAAAGAGATCATTGATTTTACTCCTGAATTATGTGATCGACGGTTTGGTATTGGAGCTGACGGATTAATGGCATTGGAAAATCCTCAAATCGATGGAGTTGATTATACCATGATCTACAGAAATGCAGATGGAAGCGATGCAGGTATGTGCGGGAACGGGAGCCGATGTCTGGCGTTGTTTGCAGCACATCATGGTTTCGGAGTAGATCAAACTTTCAATGTTCACAAAGCTATATACAATGCTGATGTAGATCTACAGAATAATTTAGTCTCAGTAAGTTTTCCTGATGTATTGGAACCGGAAAACATTCAGATTGAGAATCATCAACTTATTCAGGTTTATACAGGGACCGAACATGTTGTAAATTTTGTAGATGATGATCAGCTTAAAATTGAATCCGAGCTAATTACTGTTGGTTCAATGCTTAGAAATCACGACAGTTTAAATCCACCGGGTTCAAACGTTAATTTTGTTTGTAAAAAGGAAGAAACGAAAATAGAACTTCAAACTTTCGAGCGCGGTGTTGAAGGTTTAACATTAGCTTGCGGTACCGGAGCTATTGCATCTGCTATTGCTACACATTACTCCAATAATGAAAAAGAGAATGAAAATTTCGATTACATGATCTCAGTAAAGGGAGGAACGCTTAAGGTCTCTTTTAATTACGATACTGAGAACAAAACATATAAAAATATAAGACTGGCAGGACCGGCCAACTTCGTTTTTGAAGGGAAAATTAATGTTTAGAAATATCTTTATTTCTTTTTTGGCAGTTCTTTTATCGTGTTCAGGAACGTCTGAAATTTCTACAAGATATTCGAATCCGGATGAAAATCAGGATCAGGGGTTGCTCCTAGTGCCTGATCAATTGAGCGCTCCAGCTTCTTTTAAAAGCATTCAACTTTACAGAAAAGGGAATCAAAATAATCCGCCTATTATAACTCTGAACAATAGAGAAAAGCTTGTTTTAGAATTTGATGAGCTTACTTCTCTCTCAGGACAATTCAGAGTTACCTTTGAACATTTCGACCAAAACTGGAACCCAAGTAATATACCGGAAGCTTGGTATTTAGATGGTTTTAATGAGCTTATTATTACAGGAGGAGAAATAAACTCCCTGTCAAAACCCAACTATTTTCACTATAAATCTGAATTTCCTAATAATAATGTGAAATTCATATCCAGTGGTAATTACTTGCTCAATGTTTTTGATTATTCATCAAATACTAAACTTTTCAGCATTCCCTTTTTTGTAACAGAACAGGCAGGAAAAATCAACTCTAGAGTTGAAACACTTTATAATTCAGGAAATAATTTTTCTGCTTCAGATCAGCTTTTTTCAATTTACGAATACCCTGAAGAAGTGGAATTTCCACAATTCGATCTGTCTTTTAGATTTGTACAAAACCGGTTTTGGGGAAGTGCAAAATCTACGGAAACCTTTGACATCACATCTCCGGGTAAGGTTCGATTTTATACACCAAGAAGCAATTTATTTACATCGGGTTTTGATTTTATCCCTTTAGATCTCACGGATCTAAATATCAATTTAGATAAGATTGAAGATTGGCAGCCTGAGTTTACTCCTCCCAAAGTTATTTTGAAGAGAGACATACTAAATTTTACAGCCTCTCCTTCTGTAGGCTATTCATCAAACTTTGGTAAACCTAAAAAGAACAGAGATTCCAGATACGCAGAGGTACAATTCAGATTCAAATCAGGAACGTTGAATACTGAAAATACAGAATTATATGTAGCAGGAGATTTTAACTCCTGGATCTTAGATAAAGATTCAGAATTGAATTATAACTCCAATACCGGTTTATGGTCGGCTGATGTATTAATTAAGGAAGGCAATTATCGATATAAATATTTTCAAAAGAACGAAAACTCGGATAATTCCACAGCTATACCCATCAATGACTCGATTACGAATCGCAGGCAAGTATATCATTCTTTTGTCTACTACCTTGATCCGGGAAAAAACTACCAAAGACTTTTAATCATAGGTGGTTTTAACTCCGATAATTGATCTATTAGAAGTCAATTCCTATTGAGAAATAATGAACCGCATCAGATTTAAAGCCCGTTCTATCATAAGCCCAACCAATATCATATCCAAACGGCAAGCCAAAGAGTATTGATCTTAAACCAAAACCTGCGCCAATTAACACATCGCCGTCTAAGTATTTGAATTCAGAGAATGTACCATCACCATTTGGTATATACCCTGAGGTTTCTTTTGCTACCGTAAAATCCAGTTTTTTATCATTTATCGCGAATTCAGAATTTAGATCAGGATTTTTAAGAAGTCCGTAATTTATCGTCTGTCCCCAAGCGGCTCCTGCATCAACAAATGCAAGACCGGTAACATTGTATAGAGGTAGAATAGGAACAGCTCCCGGTACAAGTGCTGCAAACAATGGAAATCTGAATTCTGCATTTACAAGACTAAACTTATTACCATTGATCGAGTTGTATTCAAAGCCTCTCAAAGGAAGAGCAGGTACCGTAAAAAAGTTATCGGTTATTCTGTCATTTGAGAAACCATTATTTGAATATTGTTGATTTAACCAACCTAATTTACCACCCAAGAAATAGTTCTGTGAGTCTTTTCCTATAGAGGCTGCTCCGGAATATCTTAAAGCAAATGTGTATTGATATCCCATATCAAAATATTTTCTAAAGTCACCCAAAACTGAAGCGAATTCGGGTGCTGTCTTTCCAATTACAGGACTACCACTCAAACCAACAGAATATCGGTATCCACCACGTGGAGTAATAAAACCCGGTTTTGTTTTATCATCAGTATAAACCAGTTCAGGATATAGAAATTGACTTTGTTGACTTCTGTCGGCAGAAGAAGTTCCGGCTCCGTTAGGACGATCGATCACAGAGTTGAAATCCAAATCTACATTAAGCAGAGTTACATTAAAATCAAGTCTGCTGAATTTATCGAATGGGTATTGAACTGTACCTCCTAAACCATAGGTTCTGTAGCGGATTAGATCTCCAAAAAAGCTTTGGTATTTTCTTGATGTATGAAAGTAACTTATAAAGTAATTCGTTCTGTTCTTTAGATTTCCAAACCTGAAACTATAATCACTTTCTCTTAAATCGAAAACAAAGTTTGTACCCAGCGACAATTGATAATCACCAAGCAAGTCACTGATTATAAACTGAGTAAGAGCATAAGAACCATAAGTTGAAGCTACAAAGGATGGGCTGTATGCAATATCGACGTCAAATTTAAGTCTGTACTCTTGCGGAACATATCTACCATCTTCCGTTAAATTGTCACTTACTGTAAAAGCTTCAATATCCTGAAGGTAGATCGTTGAATCCTGAAGCACATCGTCTGTAAACACATAATTTCTAAAGTCGATGCCATCTTCTTCGTTATTAGATAAGATAGAATCTGCTTCAACTTTCTCTTTTTCTTCTATATCAGTAATTGAAACAACCCCTTCTTTAAAAAACTCCTGAGCAAATTTCGTAGCAGGAACTCTTTGAGCTTCTGATTCTGAAGAGCGTCTTTTAGCCCAATAGTTTTCTGTAATAGGTTTTTTGATCTCTTTATTTAAAGGTGATTTGATCAAGAAAATATCTAAGTACCCATTGTTAATTGAATTGAAAGCCAGTTTACTTCCATCAGCACTTATTGATATCTGGGATATACCCGTCTGTAAATCAGTAATTGATACTGCAGTTCTTGTTTTTAAGTTCAGCTCTTTAAGGTTTTGAATCCCGTTTTCATCTGAAATAAAAAGAAGTTTCCCGTTTTGGGTAGTTATTGGTTGAAACTCATTCCACAACGGACTATTTGTAATTTGAATAGCTCTGTCAGTGCCTATTTTCACTTCGTAAATATCTGTCTGATACATACCATTGTTCTTGAATAAACTGTAACTGGTAAGTGTTTCACCCAATGCTAAGCTCTCTCCTCTGTCAGATACAAAATAAACGGATTTTGAATCTGATGACCACGCCGGTTCTCTATCCGAGTAGATATCTCTGGTAAGATTTTTCAGCTCTTTTGTGTTCAAGTCAAAAACGAACACATCCTGAAAAGGTCCAATGTTTCCGTCAAATGCTATTTTTGCTCCGTCAGGCGACCAGGAAACTGATCCGATTGCATCTATATTCGGGAACTTGATCTTTTCTATTTCTTTCGTGTTATAATCTATGATTGCAATATCATCTCTTCCTTTTGTTTTTGTGGATAAAGCAACTTTAGAGCCATCAGGCGACCATGTAAGGTTCGGATTAAGGATATTCAGTTCCTCGAAATCAGGATTATCTTCACCTCTGATCAATGTTTTGAGCTTATTGCCATTGATCGTGCTTATTACCGCGACATCAAAATAGCCTCTGCTATTAGTTATAAATGCGACTTTATCCCCTTGTGGAGAAATTGCAGCACTAGTATTATATGAACCAAACTTCCCTCTTTCAGTAAGAAGTGTAGCCAATGCATCAGCTCGTTCTCTCTCTGCAACTTCCGGATAGTACCTTTTCTTCAATGCTTCGGTCCAGGCTTTCGAAATCTCGTCGACGTTCATACCGACTGAAGTAATTAATCCATACTCAACACTTCTGCTCGTCTTAATGCTTTGAAGAATTTCTGCGATCTTCTCTCTTCCGTATTCTTCAACAATATAGTTCCAAAAAGACTGCCCTCCTCTGTATGCGTAATAGCCATTCAGGTATCTTATCGGAGGTAAATAATTATTAATTACCGCATCTCTGATAAACATATCGGTATTGGTATCCCAACCCAAAGCAGTGTATTCAGCTAAACCTTCCTCAAACCAAAGTGGAAATACTAACTGAATATTATTTTGAATTATAGAATTAACCGACCCTCCGTAAAACATATCATTAAATACAGCGTGCACTAACTCATGGTGTATTGTACGTCTGAAATCACTGTATTCTCCATCAAAGGGAATAGTCATTCTGTTTTTATACTTGTCAGTTACTCCACCTATTCCCTCTGCACTTGTGGGAAGGTTTACTACATTCGTTTGAGAAAAATCATTATGAGAATCATAAATAATAACCGATATCCGATCTGATAGTTCATGATCAAAATCATCTTTTAGTTGTTTGTAGGCACTTTCAACACTCATAGATGCAAACTCTGCGAGCTTATAATTTTTTTCTCCATAGTAATACACATCGAAATGTTTCGACTGTAAATACCTCCACTCAAAATTTTCATACTGAACTCTGTTTTTCCCATAAGAGAAATATTGAGCATCACTTAAACTAGAAGCCAGCAGGCCTATTAGAATGGGTAAGAAAATTCGTGCCTTCATATCAATATCAGTTTATTTTGCTAGTGTAAAATCAATTTGTCGCTTTTGTGTATTCGTGCTTTCAACTTTCACTTTAATATCATCACCAAGTTTATATGCTTTACCTGATGACCGCCCTACAAGTGCATGCGTTTTTAGATTGAAAACATAATAATCACCTTTCAGATCAGAAACTCTAACCATACCTTCACAAAAAATGTCATTTAAATTTACAAAAATACCTCGTTCAGTAACTCCGGTTATGGTACCGTTGAACGATTCACCTATTTTTGTACTTAAAAATTCCACTTGCTTAAGTTTTATAGAATCTCTTTCTGCATCCACTGCAACTCTTTCGCGACTGCTACAATGTTCGCCATGTTTTATGAGAGCCTCAAAGTTATAACCGGTTGTACCCGATGAATATTTTTTTAATAATCTATGGACTATCACATCAGGGTAACGGCGGATAGGGCTTGTAAAGTGTGCGTAATGTGGAAAGCCTAATCCAAAGTGTCCAATATTAGCCGGAGAGTACTCTGCTTTTGCCATTGAGCGTAACATTAATCCATTAACAATAGACTCTACAGATGTGTTTTTTACTTTTTGCAGAAGCTCATTAATCTTTTTGGGAGTCATATTATCTGTTACTTCAAATGTAATGTCTAAAGGAGCTACCTGTTCAGCTACACCAGCTAATTTTTCCTGATCCGGTTTATCATGAATACGATAGAAAAAGGGAAACAGATTTTTAGACTTCTTCTTTCCTGATTCCTTTCTAAGATTTTCGACATGCAGTGCAACTGTTTTATTTGCCATCAACATACATTCTTCAATAAGTCGATGAGCAAATATTCTCTTTTTAATGATCACTTCAATAGGTGTCCCTCTTTCATCCAGAACAAACTTTGGTTCCGGATTATCAAAATCAATAGCGCCTTCTTTGAACCTTTTATCTAGAAGAGTTTTTGCTAATTTCTCAGCTATCTTTAATTCTTTTTTATACTTATGATCTTTTCCATCCAGTACTTCCTGAGCCTGCTCATAAGTAAATCTTTGCTTTGAGTGAATAGCTGTTTCTTCGACGGAATAATCTATCAATTTCCCTTTTTGATCGATCTCCATAAAGCAGCTGTAGGTTAGTTTGTCCTCATTTGGGCGAAGACTACATACACCATTACTTAGTTTTTCTGGCAACATTGGAATTACTCTGTCAACCAAATAAACGCTGGTTCCACGGCTATATGCTTCTTTATCAAGAATAGTATCAGGCGTTACATAATGACTTACATCTGCAATATGTACACCTAAATAAAAATTTCCATTCTCAAGTAATTCAATGCTCAGCGCATCATCGAAATCTTTAGCATCCGCAGGATCAATGGTAAACACAAAATCTTCCCGCATATCTTTACGACGCTTAAATTCTTCCTCGGGAATTTCTACAGGAATTCTATCTGCAAAGGTTTCCACTTCCTGATCAAAATCTGACCTGAGCTCATTTTCCGCTAAAATTGATAGGATATTTGCGTCATTGGTCCCTGATTTACCCAATATTGAAGTCACTACTGCTTCCGGTAATGCTTTTGGATGTGTCCAGTTTTTCAGTTTGAATAGAACTTTATCATCATTATGGGCTCCATTAACATTGTCTTTTAAAACAAAAAAGTTAACATGTGCAGACTTTTGGTCAGGTTCTATTAAAAAGGTTCTGTCGCCTGTCCTTTTAAACGTACCAACATAAAATTCTTTCCCTCGTTTTATAATCTCAACAACTTTTCCTTTAGGTTGGCCGCTGTTTCTTTTACCAGTAATTTTAACTGAGACAATATCATTTGGTAAACATAGACCCGTATCATTTCCGGGAATCATTACATCTTCTTCCATCCCTTCTACGATTACATAACCGGTCCCTCTTGGAGTTAACTGAATGTATCCTTCAACTAAATTAGAATCTTGTGTCTTTACTTTTTTGTGAGATGTTCTTAGCTGAATTTGTGGACCATTTTTGCTTAAGATCCCTTTTTTATCAAGCCTGTCTATTGTTTTATCTAATTTACGATGCTCTTTTTTACTGTTTATTGCTAATGCATTCGCAATCACATCTCTTTGTAATGAATTATTAGGACTGCTTTTTACAAGATCTATTATTATTTGTTCTAAACTACTTTCTCGTGAGTTTCTACTCATTAAATCCTTTTGTTAACTGGGATTTTCATTCCCATTATTTTCTTCTTTGTTTTTATTTTTACCAAACAGCTTTCTGAACGGACTACCTAATCTCCTGAAAAAATCTTGCCAGGTGTTAAAACTTACTTCGGCTTCTACACCAACTCCGTTAATATCTTGTCCTTGTTGGGATTCTTGTCCATTTGAGAGATTACTAAAAGTGGGGTCTTGCCTGTGAAAAGCAGTAACTGAAAATGTTCGGTTTATTTTATATGTAGCTCCCAAATCTCCAATATTTGATTGCGCCCCTGTAAGTTGTCCGTCTCTTCGAATAATAATTCTGTCATTATAAAGCCTGAGTGCCAAACCTAGATCAACCTGATTATAGGTATTTAGATTAAAATCTACATCAAAACTGCTTATATCACTGCTCAATAAAGAGTTAATTTGATTAGAAAGCAAAGGGCTTATTAATTGGTTTGATATCAATGGGTTTAAAACAGCACCGCTGCCCGTAAAGTTCTCTGTTAATGAGGAAGCTCCATTTACTGAAGTAGCGGGAATAAAATCTCCCATTAAAAGGAAGCTTGTAGCTTGCAGTAATTTTTCGTCTTCATTTCTATTTAGGGATGCAATCTGAGTAGATAATGTAGAACTTTGTCTTGCTTCAAATGTATTTGGTAAACGGAAATAGAAATTGTTTTCGATACTGGATAGAGAACCGCTAATATTAAGAACAAGATCAACCGGTGTACGTTGAATGTTACTTGGATCTGTTAGATCCAGTTCAGACCTTGAAGTGGTTAATGTTCTGATATTAGGCCTTGCAGAATACACCGCATTTATATTTATACGTGCGTTATCAGGCTCTCCTTCCCAAACTATATTTCCACCCGGCTCAAGATTAAATCGTCTTGTGAATATATCCCCACTTACTAATTGATAATTTCCATCACTTATATCAAACCTGCCAAAAATACTGAGGTCTTCATCTTCCAGCCTGATTCTTAAACGACCGGTACCATTTGCGGTAATAATATCTCCTGTAATTTGATCGAAGATGAGACGTACCGTCATTGGGTCGTTTGCAATAAACTGAAGATCTAAAGTGAACCTTTCAGCAAAAGTAAGGTCTGAAAGATCTAGTTGGTCATTGATAGAAAACGTACTTCCATCATTCAGTGATGTTGAATCTACTCCATAACCATCAAAATTATCTACAAAACGAATAAACTTATTGTCTTCATCAAATTCCGTTTCTTCAAGCAACGGTAACTCAATTTGAGAAAAATCTGAAATTAACATTGGCTCAGGGGTAGTCAGAATCGGATTAAGGTTGGTGCCTGAAATATTAACAACTCCCGTTCCGTACGCTTTCCCAAAGAATGGGGCATTGGGATCAAAGTTGTTATTCAGGAATTGAAATTCATCTGTATCAATTCTGATATCCATACTATGTACGGGTTGGAAATCATTAAAATTATACCAACCGTCTAAAACTGCCATACCTCCGGAAGGATCTATCAAAAATATATCTTCAAAAACTAAACCGTCTTTTCGGGTAAAAGTGATCGGACCCTGACCATAATAATAAGTATCTAAAAATCTTGGCTTCATGTAAACCGCATCATTTGCACCAATATCGTAGTCTACCTTAAAATCATAGTCATCGAGATTGCCCCATATTTTACCCGACCCTGTTGCAACTCCGGCCATTTCTGTAAATACTTTTGGTATCAGGAAAGGAACAATCCAAAGATCTACGGTATTGAAATCCAGATCAAAACTATAAAGTGAATCGGCTTTAGGGAATTCACCGTTTACAGGAGCTAATACATAGCCAGAAAATTCCAGATTTTGACCTTCCCTGTCATTTCTTTGAAAATATTCAGGATATATTGTTGAATCGGTAGTAACACTTATGTTTGTATCGAATCTGTTTAAGTCTTTATTGAAAACACTGGAAATTGCAAAATCGCCTACCGTTTGGTCGTTTAAGGAAAAGGCGTTCAGGTTTATATTTCCTTCAACTGTAGGAATTTTAGTTAACGTTCTGGTAGTAAAAACACCATTCAAATTCCCGCCGAAATCTACTTTTCCATTTATCAGATCTGATATTCTATCTAACTTTACACCTCTGAAAAAGTAGTTTACGGAATCTGTCACTTCATTACTGAATGCGCCTTCTACATTAAATAATTCTTCCCGGTTCTGAAAAGTAAAGTTCTCAAAAACCAGTTTTTCATTGTTGGTATAAGTTAATCGCGGTTCATCTCTATTTTCCCATGAATAAACCTCTGATCCAAGCCTGAACTCATTTATACTTGTAACTATTGCTGTATCCGAAAAGGCTGATGTACTCGAAAGTAAAAGTGCAGCATCATTTCCTATAACTTCAATATTATTATTAAGTATGACGGTATCTTCAGTCATATCAAAATTGAAATTAAATCCTTGTGTGTCAAAATAAGGTGTGTTAAAACGGGCTATATCTACGCTTACCAAAAAGTTTGAAAAATCTTTCAGAGACTGGTTATATCTGAAACTACCTGTTAGTTGTGTTCTGATGGAATCTGCTTCAAATTCTCCCAACTGAAATTTTGAATCAAATATATCCGCATTAAATAAAAGCCGTGTTGTATCAGCAGTCACATTCGAAGTCAGTCGAGTTGATGCAACCATATCAGGAAATTCAGGATAGTATTTTTGAACCAAATTAACATCTTTCAATTGTGCGGTTATGTTAAAATCCTGATTGCCTAATCCTTTACCGACTTTCAATTTTGTATCTGTGAATGTCTCTGTAAAAAACTCTTCTTCTAAGCGCTCCTTAAAAAAACCAGCCCAATGTTTTGCTAAAGGAAGAAGATTTGTGATCATAAAATTACCTTCCAAACTTACATCCAGTACAGTAGTTGTTACACGAATTGATCGGTTTGAAGAGGTAAGATTGGTTACATCTGCATACAGTAATTGTGGTTTAAGTGTATCACCATTAGAGGTTGAGAAAGGAATATTAACATTAAGCACCCCGGTTGCATCATTTAATGAAGTTCCTTTGAAGTCTGCTTGGTATTCGATGTCCATCTGAACGTCAGCTAAATTTTCAGATTGAATAAAATATTGTAAGCTTAGATTATTTCCCTTTCCATCCAGCTTGAATGAGCTTGATTCATTTGAAAAATCAAATTCTCCTTTTCCTTCGAGTGTGCCATCGCGGGCTCTCACTAAAAAGTCAGGAGTTATTACTTTATTCTTACCTGTAGCACTTAATTCTACCAAAGAAAACGTAGAATCATTTACAACCACATCTTTTGAAGAAAAATTAAAAAGGTCGAAACTTGTAAGGTCTTTATAATCAGACGTTTTAAACTCCCCTTTTGAAGTTATATTTGTATTCTTAATAAAGTCACCAACCAGGTTTCCGATATTCAAGGAATCTGTTTCAAACTGTACATTTAAGATCTTTTCATCTGCAAATCCCATACTTCCGGTAAGTGAGATTGAGCCTCTTTTACCTTTGCTTGTAAAACTGCCTTCTGTATTCGTCAGGTCCCCTGTCAAGCCAGCTGTTAATGTGGTGTTTGATATTGCTTCGAGTTGGTATTTATTTATTTCAGGGTAAAAATCCTGAACATTAGAAGTATCCAGAACCACATCTGTGAACTGAAGATCGTAACGGAAAGGATTATTTTTGTCAAAATTAAATAGCTTACCAGAAGCATTAATTGACGAATTCCCATATTCAATTCTTGTAGTATTTACATCAACCTCTTCAATTCCGCCTGAAAAATCAGCTTTCACAAATAGTGGAAATCTAAAGGAGGGCCACTCCGGTAATAGCTTATTTATACGATCTTCAGATAGAGAAAATTCTTCTATATCCAGATCATACTCTGCCTCTCTGAGTTGTTGAAGAAAGTCCAATTCAAAGATATTGATCCCATCAATACGACCAGTAAAGTTCAGGTATGAATCCTGGTTTATAAAGTTAAATGAATTGAATTCCAGATATCTGTTATCGCTATAAATTTGACCAAAAACCTGACTTCTTCCTAAAGCAATTTCGTTTGAGGTGAATGAAAGCCTTTCAATATCAAGAAACCGTTCGTCTTGTTTGTATTCAAAATACATTGACAAATCCAGATCATCTATAACCAAACTGTCGGAGTTTGAAGTAAACTCGGTTGGTTTATATGCATTGCGGATCAAAATTTGTCCGCTTGTTATAGTTACATTCGGTGCCAGTATTTCAAAAAACGGGGATTTTATTTCAGAGCTGTCAGCAACAGGTATGTTGGTATTCTTTTTTTTAAGGGCATATAACAAAGAAATATCAGACTCTGGATCTATTAAAACAGTTGGAGAAGTAATATTAAGACCGGTTACAATAAATCTCTGCTGAAACAGAGCCGGAACATTTAAATTAGCTGAAACGCTATCACTTTTAAATACTGGTACAATACTGGAAGAATCCGGATATAGGTTTACGTCTTTAAGTTCTATTCTGAATGGAATTAATCCATCCAACTCTCCTATGGTAAAAACTCCGTTATATTTTTCGCTAAAGTTAGTTTCTATTCGGGTTGCTAAATACGACTTTGCAGGTTCCATCTGGATTAATCCAAACAATATTCCAACTGCAACCAACAATGTTAAAACTGTTGCTACTGTAATAGCCCAAAAGGCATTCCAAACTCTATGTAGCCATCTAACTACGGGCACTTATTTAAATTCCTCAATTATAAATTTCCATGATTCTTGAATTACTGATACATCCTGTATGATCCTGGATCTAGCAACTCCCGGTTTTTCCAACATAATTACTTTGATCGAGCCGTCTTTTACTTTCTTGTCATGCAGCATCAGTTCCGTTAGTTCTGCTACCGATTCTTCAGGGTCAAATTTCGAAGTGTATAACGCTCTGAACACAGATAAATTGGCAATATCAATATTAAATCCTAATAAATTAGATAATTTTACTGCTCCCCACATACCCATGAACACTGCTTCTCCATGAGAAGAATTCTCGTATCCACAAACTCTTTCGATCACATGTGCAAAAGTGTGTCCAAAGTTCAGGATTTCTCTCAGTCCCGATTCTTTAAAATCCTTTGCCACAATATCAGCTTTAATTTTAGCGCAAATTGCTACTAAATGTTCCCAATCTTTTGAATACACAAATGGTTTTGAAATCGGGAGTTTTTCTAAATCTTCAATAATACTTGGAGTGCTAATCATCCCATACTTAATAACTTCGCCCAAGCCATTAGCTATCTCTTTTTGAGGAAGTGTTTCCAAAAACTGCAAATCAGCAAAAACAGCTACGGGACTGTAAAATGCACCGATCAGATTTTTACCAACCGAATGGTTTATCCCTGTTTTTCCGCCAATTGAACTATCAACCATTGCTAATAGTGAAGTAGGAATATGAATTAGTGGCATGCCTCTTAGTGTAGAAGCAGCTGCAAAGCCTCCCAAATCCCCTGTAACACCTCCACCAATAACAATGACCGGAGTAGACCGCTCTACTTTCGATTTCAGAATTGTATCTACGATATCCGTGTATTGGCTTAAGCTTTTACTTTGTTCACCTTCAGGCACTGAACATAAAACTACCTCATCAAATAGTACTTTTAAACTACTTATATAGCTATTCTGATATAGACCAAGAACATTCTCATCGACAATGAATACTGCCTTTTTAAGGCTGAAATTATCCGATAAAAAACTAATGATCTCATCTTCAAGCTTATAACCAACCACTATTTGATGATCCTTTGAGTAATTTGTATTCAATTGAATACGCTTAGACATGTTGTTTAATTTTTTCTATTAGTCTGTCCACTACTAAAGATTTATCATCTTTTCCGGTAGTAGTGAGTTTAACCTGAGCCTGATTGTAGAATTCAATTCTATTTGAATATAAGGTTTCCAGCTCATTTTTAAGCGTTTCTCTTGATTTAATTTCACCATCACTATTTCGAACTATCGGGCGTTTAGGATTTCGTAGAACACGGTCCAAGATCACATCCATAGGAGTGTCTAGAAATACAATTAAACCGTGCAGTTTTAAATGATCTACTATGCGTTGATTTTGTAATGCTCCCCCTCCTAATGCTACCACTCCTTTAAAGGCTTTGGTTAGCTCTAAAAGGTATTCCCATTCCTTTTCTCTGAAATATTCTTCTCCATGCTCTTTAAATATTTCCGGAATAGTTTTTCCTTCTTTTTTAACCAAGTACTTATCCAGATCATGAAATGGCAGTTCCAGGTTCTTTGCTAACCGTGATCCAATAGCACTTTTCCCCGCTCCCATAAATCCGGTCAAATAAAAACTACCCTGAAACTTCTTTAACCTGTAATCATTCATCTCTAAGGCCTTTTAGGGCTAACAAATTCAACTTCTTCCTTATCCACAAGAACTGCCCCGGCAGGAGCTCCTTTCGGCTTACGAACGTATTTTTTCTTGGTAACAATAACAGGTACAACTTCTGCACCTTTCGCTTTTGAATTATAAGCTGCAAAAGAAGCTACTTCTAAAATCACACTTTTAGGAGGCATTCCCTTATCATTTCCCATTCTAATTAATGCATGTGACCCGGCCACTTTTCGGGCGTGCAACCAAATATCTTCTTTGTGAGCCATTTGTACGAGTTTATCATTGCTCTTGGCATTTTTACCGATCCAAACAGGATAGTTACTCACTTCAAGTGTATGAAATGGTAAATCGGGTTCCTGTTTTTCATCTTCAGAAATATTTAATTCCTTCAGAGCTTTGATATTATCTTTCTTCCAGTCATTAAAATTCCTCAAGCTATTGAACTCTTCTATTTCCTTTTTAAGGTCTTCAATCAGTTCTTTTCTTTGTTCTAATATTGGAATTCTTTCCAGAGCTTCTTCGTAAGACCGGATCGAGTTTTTAGATTTTGAATAATATTTTTCAGCATTTTCAATAACTGAGAGTTTTTTATCTAATGGAATTTCTATTTCCTTTTCCTCATCATACAGATCATTAACTATTATTTTTGAATCATCTTCAGGTTTCAAATGACCATTCGCCATCAAAAGATGACCAAACTTCTCATATCTATCTGCTCTTTCCAAGCCTTTATCAGCCTTGTCAAGATTACGTAAACCTGACAGGGTTCTCTTAAGCTGTCTTTTTAATTTCTTAAGCAGCTCTCCCTTTTGTTGCCTTAATCTCTGATCATGAGAATAGTTTTTATACCTGTAAGCAACCAGGTCATTGATAGAATCAAAGAACCTTGCTGTTTTTAAAGGAAGTATTTCTTCACTGAATATGGAAGTATTACCGGTTTCCAGTAACCTCCATGATGGATTAGTATCAACTTCAGAAGTAAGTTTTCTTGTGAATGAAATAATTTCATCACTGTTCATTTCATCTACATGATATTCCTTAATAAGCTCAGAAAGATTTCCTCTGGGAATTAATGGATTCAGAGAAGTAAGTATTTGTTTGGGAGACTTATCCATATTCACATTTTCGAACAGATCGATCTCTTTTTCATCCGGCGTTTCTATTTCCTCAATATCATTGCCTTTGAAAGACTCAATTACCTCCCCCCCTTTTGCTAGCATCACATTCCCATTATTTCCGAAAATTTTAAAGATGAGTTCAAAATTATCCTGAATACAGATTGTAAATATTCGATCTGTCTCTGCAAGCTTCACATTTTCTATCTTCAGATCATAGATATCCTCGAAAAACGCTATGGTATTTTTTTTCTTAGGGTTAGAATAATGATCCAGAAACAAAGCCATATTTCCGGGACTGGTACTGAATACCAGTTTATGATGGTTTTCATCTTCTCCTTCTATAAAAAACTCTATTAGATTTTTATATCTAGTGTTGGCTAAAACAATTTTTTTACCAACAATTTTGGATTTAATGAATTCCTTTAAATATTTTAGTTCGTAATAATTCAAAGAGAGCTTTAGGTTTTAAATACTGATTTCAAATAAAGAGGTTTATGCAATATCCTATTTTTAATTCGATAATAAACACTGTTGATACCAACTTAGAGAAAAGAGGAATATCAACCGATATGTTTAAGACTTGGGAAAATAGTAAAATAAATGCCACCGGTTTAGAATTGGAAATAAATCTTTCAAAAATTTCTCCTTTCATTCGTGCACTTTCAATTAATTTTGATTGGGACAGCTTCAGAGAAACTGCGCTAGCAAAAAAACTTGAGGGTATGGAATCTCATCCCTTCTTAGAAATGGATAAGCTTAAAAACACCAGCCTTACTCCAACCATTGATGTTGAAATAGCATGGCTTTTTGATGAACATACCTGTCAGCCTATCGAGACAGACAAAAATGGAAATTACCGGGTTGAAAGTGCCAGCAGATGGATGGAATCGGTAAGCAAAGATGTAAATAGTTTATTAGCAAAAGATGATATAATTACACGTTGGCATGTTGAAATTGAAGGCGACCAGGATGGAAAGTACTTATCTGCCATAAACTTGATCTCCTATTTTCAATATCAAATTGATACCCCAAAAAACTTACTTGAGGTTAACCAACTTGTAAGCCGACGTTTACATGAATTGCTGTTCAAAGCAAATAAGGTTATCAATATTTCTGACGAAATCTTATCTAAAGCTGTTGCTGCTTAATGGATCAGCCAAAATTGGTTGTAGTTCATAGTTTCTATAATCCGAATGATGCGTATGCAGCAAAATCGATACTGGAAGATTCCGACATCCCGGCTTTTCTTCTTGATAGTAATACAAGCACTTCAAATTTTGGATCCGCAATTGCTATAGGTGGTAACAGACTGGCAGTAGCAGATATGGACCTTAAAGAAGCTGAACTTATCATTCAGGACTTCTTAAAACTTATTAATGACCCAAGTGTAGAAATCGAAAAGATACGTTGCCCCAGATGTCAATCAGAGTTAGTAACAAATAAGCCTGTTACTCTTGTTAAGGCTTTGCTCACATTCTTTATTACTACTTTGTTTTTATTCAGCTCTAATCCATACTACTATTGCAAACGCTGCAAGTACAAGTGGAATGAAAACAAACGAACATAAAAAAGGCTCTGATTGATTTAATCAGAGCCTGAAAATTATTTCTTCTTCTTGTGTCTGTTTTTTCTCAGACGCTTCTTGCGTTTGTGCTTTGCAATTTTTGAACGCTTTCTTTTTTTACCGCTTGGCATAAATGGTCACCAAAAATTTCTGATTGTTATTTCTATGAATTGATTAGCTTTAAAAATAAGAACTTTTCAAAGTTTTTCTAAATCATTTTTTTTCTGACATACTTTCGTTTACAGCTTCTTTAAAGTCTTTCGACATTTTTAACATAGGTGCATACTGCTCCGGTACAATAACTTCTTCATTTGTTTTCGGATTCCTCGCCACTCTTTGAGCGCGTTTAACTACTTTAAAGCTTCCAAAGCCACGCAATTCAATATGCTCGCCTCTTTTCATGGCGTCTATAACAGTTTCCATGAAACCATTAACCACAGCCTCTGTTTCTACTTTTGTTAGCCCTACTGATGATGATATAATATCTACGATGTCCGCTTTTGTCATAATTCTTATCCCTGATAAAATTTATTTTTTCTATTAAGCCAATCGTTTAAAAAAACAAAGCTTACTTCAAATCGTTCACTTAAAATAACTATTATTTTGGACCAAATTGTTAAAGAAAAAATGTTATCAATAATTATTCCTAAATCTTTTTTACTTTCATGGGTCATAAAAAGCTACTAATTCAAAATTAAATGATTGCATGGAATTATTTGAAAGTATTGTAAACAGTTTAAACGACCTTGTTTGGAGCACACCTTCCAACTTCCCTTTTATGGTAGTTGTTCTTCTTAGCTTCGGGATTTTTATCACTTTACGCCTCGGTTTTGTTCAGGTTCGTAAGTTCGGTCATGGTGTACTTTCCGTAATGGGTAAGTATGATCACCCTGATGCCGTTGGTGACGTAAATCACTTTCAAGCATTAACCACTGCACTCTCAGCAACCGTTGGTATTGGTAACATTGCCGGAGTTGCTATCGCCATTCACTACGGTGGACCCGGTGCTCTTTTCTGGATGTGGGTTACCGCATTCTTCGGTATGGCCATCAAATACACAGAATGTACTTTAGCTGTTAAATACAGAGTGGTAAATGATGATGGATCAGTGTCAGGTGGACCAATGTACTACATCGAAAAAGGTCTTGGTCAAAACTGGAAATGGCTTGCCATCTTTTTTGCTGCAATGGCTGTAATCTGTTCGTTCCTTACAGGAAATGCAGTTCAGGCTAATACAGTAGCCGACACCATGAGAAGTACTTTCTTAGTACCGGGTTGGGTTACAGGTTTAGTTACTGCCTCTCTGGTTGGAGTTGTAATTATCGGTGGAATTAAAAGAATTGGTAAAGTTACCGCGAGCCTGATGCCTGTAATGGCAATTATTTATGTGTTAGGAGCTTTAATTATTCTTCTGATGAACGCGAGCGAAGTTATTCCCGCCTTTAAAACTATTATATCATACGCATTCACTCCGGAAGCAGGAATATTTGGTGTTGGATCAGGTGTATTCTTAACAACTTTAGTTTGGGGTATTAAACGTGGTTTATTCTCGAATGAAGCCGGTCAGGGTTCTGCCCCTATTGCTCACGGTGCTGCTAAAACAAAAGAACCTGTTCGTGAGGGTGTTGTAGCACTACTTGAACCATTTATTGATACGCTTGTAGTTTGTACAATGACCGGACTTGTGATCGTTAGTACAGGTGTTTGGGAACAAAAGCATGATGTTCCGTTCTTAGCATCCAGTCTGGAAAATACCTATGTAATTGAGCAAGGTAATTCTTTATTAGTAGTTGATGGAGTTCCAACGAATGGAGAAGTCATCCGTAATGATCATCCAACAGGAGAATTTTACACAGATGAAGACAGAACTCAATTATTTAATGGTTCTATTTCTTTAGAAGACGACAAATATGTAGCCAAAAGTATTGATGGGAATGAAGTTTCAGAGTTGCATTCTTCTATTATAGAAAACGGAGCGCCACTAACCGCTCTGGCTTTTGAAAAAGGTCTTCCTTTTGCCGGAGGAAAGTATATCGTAACTATTTGTGTGATCTTATTCGGTATCTCCACAGCAATTAGCTGGAGTTATTACGGAGACAGATCTATTCAATATCTTGCCGGAGACAAGTCCATTATTTATTACAAAATGGTTTATCTGGTTATGCACTTTTTGGGAGCTATACTCGCCCTCGAAACCGTTTGGGCAATCGGTGATATTGCACTTGGTTTAATGACCTTCCCGAATATCATAGCATTATTTGCACTTTCAGGAACCGTAGCTGTAGCCAGCAAAACTTATTTCGCTAAAATGAAAGACCAAACAGGTAAATAGTTTTATGAATAATGTATTGGAAGTCGACCATCCCGTAATTGATATTTACTTAACAGCTTTACGGGATAAGACTACCAAAACGGCTCCATTCAGAAGAGCGATGGCTAATATCGGAAACATATTAGCCTATCACGCTTTGAGTGAATTACCGTTAACTGAATTTGAAGTTGAAACACCAATTCAGAAAACAAGTGGTTTCACACCTTCTACAGATGTTGTAGTAATTCCAATTTTAAGAGCCGGATTAAGTCTTGTGGATGGAATAATTAATTTTATACCTGAAGCAAAAGTGGGACATATCGGTGTATACCGCCATGAGGAAACACATGAACCGGTTAATTACTATCACAACCTTCCAAATGGAATTGAAGATGCATTCACTCTGGTTGTGGATCCGATGCTAGCCACAGGCGGTAGTGGTAGCCACGCAGTTAAGTTTCTGAAAGAATCAGGAGCTAAAAATATTCGTTTCGTTGCACTCATAGCTGCTCCGGAAGGGATCGAGCGTCTGCAAACTGATCATCCCGATGTTCCCATTATTACTGCTTCAATAGATGAAAAGCTTAATGACCAGGCCTATATCATCCCCGGCTTGGGAGACGCCGGAGATCGCTATTTTGGGACAACTTAAGTACATATTTGCTCCATTAGTTCTTTTTTTGATAGTGTCTCAATGCACTGAGTTGTCTGAATATGATAACGAACGCATTCAGGAAGCTTTAGGAGATTCTCTAATCACCAGCTCCACTACAAAACAAGTGGATATGGACATTATCGAAAATGGAGCTTTAAAACTGAATCTGAAAAGTAGTCGTGCCCTTACCATCACAGAAGACAGAAATAAAACAACTTATCTGAGCGGGCCGGTGGCAATAGATATCTTCAAAAGTGACACTTTGGATACTGAAGTTTCTGCTGATAGCGCTATTTACTTACCTAAAGACGCACAATTCGAGCTATTCGGAAATGTGATCGTTCACTCTAAAAACGGACGATTCCTATATTCCGATTATTTAAAATGGCTGAGAGAAGATGATGAAGTTACCACTCCAGGTAGAGTTCTCATCATAACAGAAACAGACAGTATTGCAGCAACAGGATTTGTTGGGAATACAGATCTTACAAATTACACTCTTACTGAAGTAACAGGGAAAACTCAGTTTAATTGAACAAAGTGATCAAATATCTGCCAATTCTGATATTGCTATTTGGCATTAATAAAACCGCTGTTCATGCCCAGACGACCGTTCAGATAGAAAGCGTTAAAACACTGAAAAGCATTACGGTAGATGGCGAACCTGTCCGGAAATTATATGAAGCCAGATTAAGAACGGGTGGATTTACTATTGTATGCGACAGCGCCTGGCAATTCCTCGAAAAAGACGAATTCAGAGCATTTGGAAACATTCAGATCACCACTCCAACTGAAATTATCTGGACCGATTCTTTGGTCTATTACAACGTGCTTGATTTCAGTCAGCTCAGAGGTCGGGTAATTATTAAGCAGGACAGCACATTGCTTTTCGGAAATAAAGTGAATTACAATTTTGTAACCAAAGTGGGGCGTTTTCTGGATGAGATCAGATTAGAAGACAACGAGAATGGAATTTTAAAAGCTCAATCCGGAGTCTACTTTCAGAATCAGGACAGTGCCGAATTCAGAGGAAATGTTCAACTTGAAGATTCTGCTCAATATGTGGAAGGCGATAGTTTATTCATTAATCGTAAATCCAAATTCCTTCGTTTATTTGATAATCTTCTGGTTATTGACAGCACAAATAATGCTTTGCTTACCGGAGATTATTTAGAAGCCGATTCCACCGGAAGACGATATTTGAGAGGCAACGGCTACCTTCGGAGAACAGTAGAGGATTCAGTAAGCTCAGATACCACCCACATTTTTGCTGACGAAATTGAACTCAATGAAAAAGATTCCACCACAACTATAGATGCTTTTACGGATGTAAATGTATGGACGGAAAAATTCTCTTCTCTTTCTGATACTTTACTTTATAATTCTGATACTGAACTCTTCCGATTAAAAGGAAATCCCAAAGCCTGGAATAAAAATATTCAACTCACCGGACCCTTTATCTTTGTTCAGCTCGATAGTAGTGAAGTTCAAAGCCTAACCTCCTATCCTGAACCATTTGCTGTTCAGGAAGACACTGTAACAGGAAGATTAAATCAGATCAAAGGAGATACACTCATTGCGGATTTTAAGAACGGGGATATTTCAAGGATCCGGATACATCCAAACAGTGAAGTCTTATATCATATCACTAACGAAAATAATGAACCGGACGGAGCATTTGAAAGTACTTCTCCCAAAACAGTTCTGATCTTCGAAAACGGTGATATGGTTGAAGCTAAAATGGGAAAAAATCAGGGATTATTTTTACCCGAGTATACCGAGCTGGATAGCCGGCGATTGGAAGGTTTTATCTGGACACCAGAACTTCGTCCCGAAAAACCAACTATCGATCCACAGCCTACCCTTCCTCCCATTCCTGCAGAACGACCTTTTGAATTACCTAAGAGGTTTGTGGAGTTTATGAAAAATTTAAATACAGATAATAATTAATGTCTTTTTGATTTGATCCTTTTAGATGTTAGATAATTCGTTTACGTTTTGTAGTTGTAGAAAAATTTGCCCTTAGGATTTAAGACGGAAAAGAGAGCATGATCCGGATGCGTCTGCGAAGCAGGAATAATCCTTTCAGGTGAAGAGTGTATTAATTACCTCAGAATGAACGAAGACCTTTAGGATTATTCAGCGTAGGATCAGTGAGCCCGTCTTAAATACTTCGGCTTGATCTTTTGCTACTTTTGTATCAAGACAAAAGTAGGTACCCTATTATAAGCTAAGTGTGTTTACAGGATTCAGTTCCTTAGCTCTATGTACTTTTGTACCGACAAAAGTACCAAAAGCTCCCGACAAGAATTATTGGCGCGAACTCCATTACATCGACTAATCATTACAAAAGGTCTTCCTGCGTTTGATGCATATTCACAAATCAGCCTGAGTGTAATGATTGCTCCTTCGGAGCCGTCGATTTTATTACGTTCTTGACCGCCAATAATTCTAAAGGTCGGTATAGTTGGAGGCTTTTTCTGAAACCGTCATTTGTTTAGGAGTGTGACTATTTTTAAATGTGAAGTGTATACCCGAGATCTGGGTTCTTTTCAAAAATGTACTAACCCTCCGGACGTAAACGTCCTCCTTGTTTAAATTATCAATTTAGATATTTAAGTAGGTCATCCTGAACTAGTTTCAGGATCTTTGTAAGGAATAGGTCTTGAATCTGTATTACTACCATAAACAAAGGCTATGTTTATTTTCTTGAACTCTCACATAAGCTAGCAAGGGCTTCAGTCCTGCGGTTTTGTGGACGAGGATTTTAACTACGAAAAGAAGCCGATCGGACTAAAGTCCTCACTGGTAAACTTGATTGGGAGTGATGGTGGAGCCACAGATTTAATCAGGTACACCGGCCAGGGATTTATCCCGCAGCGATTAAAGGCAGGCTCCTGCAACAGAAGGAGGACTCGTTGATAAAATTTAGAATCTACTCGGGAATTCCCCTCCTTATCCAGGGAGGGGCGAACTACTCAGAACCCAAGAATTTGTGTCGGCACCGGGGAGGTCCGTTTCCGACGCAGAGCATCGGTACCAGTTTAAAATCGAGGGGATTCACAGCGTTGATCGGTGTGCCGGATATTGCAACTAGAAATAAATCTTGCTAAGATCCTGATCCGCCAGCTGGCGGACAGGATGACCCTATCCGTAAAGTCATAGTAAACCCATCAAAAATTACACGACATCTTAAAAGTTTACCCATCCCGCTTAATTAAAAAATGTAATCGCTCCACCTGATTTTCTGCATTATTGCTTTTCCAATAGTATTTTGATCAAAACTAACTCTATCAAATTATGAAACGACTCTTCTCAACGGCTCTAGTCTTAGTACTTCTGCTAACATCGGTAACTGCTCAAAAATTTTCGCTTCCGGATCACGCTGACCAAACAGTAGAAACCACTCACGAGGTTACGATCAATGGACAGAAAATTCCTTACTCAGCAACTTCAGGATTTCAGCCGGTTTTTAATGACGATATGGAGCCGATCGCTACGCTAAATTATACTTATTATAAGAGAACAGATATCAAAGACGATAGCCGCCGACCACTAATGATCTCGTTCAACGGCGGACCGGGCTCCGCTTCCGTTTGGATGCATTTGGCTTACACCGGACCAAAAGTCCTGCGTATTGACGATGAAGGATTTCCAATTCAGCCTTACGGAGTTAAAGACAATCCTCATTCTATTTTAGATGTTGCTGATATTGTTTTTGTGAATCCTGTAAATACCGGCTATTCCAGAATTTTGGATGAAGAAGCAGACAGAAAACAATTCTTCGGAGTAAATCAGGATATCGCATATCTGGCAGAATGGATCAATCTGTTTATGACCAGAGTAAACCGCTGGAGATCGCCAAAATATTTGATCGGAGAAAGTTATGGAACCACCAGAGTTTCAGGTTTGGCTTTGGCGCTGCAAAGCAGACAATGGATGTATATAAACGGAGTGATCTTAGTGTCTCCGACAGAGTTAGGAGTACATACTTCAGAACGCAGAAGAGATGGCCCGCTCGGAGCTTCCCTCCGACTTCCTTACTTCACCGCGGCGGCTTGGTATCACAATAAATTACCAAATGATCTGCAATCCAAAGATCTGTTGGAAGTTTTACCGCTTGCAGAAGAATATGCGGTCACTGAATTAATGCCTGTGCTTGCCAAAGGTGGTTTTGTGAGTGATGAAGAACGTGAACAAGCTGCGGAAATGATGGCTCGTTATTCAGGAATCTCCAAAAAAGTGATTCTTCAACATAACCTGGATGTACCTCCCTCCTTTTTCTGGAAGGAATTACTTCGTGATGAAGGCCATACCGTAGGAAGATTAGATTCCCGCTACAAAGGATTAGACAAAACCGATGCAGGAAGCAGTCCTGACTTTAATTCTGAACTTACATCCTGGTTGCATTCTTTTACTCCCGCTGTCAATTACTACTTTGCCAATCATTTGAACTTCAAGACTGATCTGAAATACAATATGTTCGGTCCTGTTGGACCGTGGGACAGAACCGGAAACAATACCGGCGAGAATTTACGTCAGGCAATGGCTCAAAATCCGTTTTTACACACCATGGTTCAGAGCGGTTATTACGATGGAGCCACCAAATATTTTGATGCTAAATATACCATGTGGCAGATCGACCCAAGTGGTAAAATGAAAGATCGTTTTTCTTTTAAAGGCTACCGCAGTGGACACATGATGTACTTACGCGCCGAAGATCTGAAAAATGCCAATGATGATATTCGTGAATTTATAGAAACCTCGTTACCGGCTACGGGCACTCCGGCTAAGTATTGATTTAGTTGGTTTTTATGAATAAAACTTAAACATGAAATAGAGATAAAGTGAATAGAATTCACTTTACTCTGATGTTGTATACCATTTAAGAAAACGCAGAATTGAATCAAGAAAATAAAATATCACGTTCGGACTTAATCGCAAAATGCGACCAATATCTGAATGGAGAAATTAAAGAAGAGGAATTTGAAAATTATGCGTGGAATCTAATAACCGAAGAATATATTGATTGGGACGATGATGTAGTATCTGACATCATTTATCAATGGGACAGTCCAGAAATCAACTTTCCGATTACGAAACAAAACATAATACTTTGGAAACATCAATTAGAAACTGATGAGGATTTATTGGCGGATTACAATTTGTGGAATGCACATATCGACCGACAAAAAAAGATTTGTGAAAAGTATGATTCTAAGTGGAACCCAATTAATAAAAAACTAAAAATCGGAGTTGGTTCCGATTTGAATGCCGACCCAATTCACGGATTGAGACATCCAAAAGAAAAGGGAACAACCGGTTGGTACATTTGGACAGGAGAATATTCGGAATCTGATGATTTTTTCCAGCCAATGTGTGCTGAACATTTGCTTCAAATCCGACCTGAATTAATCAAATATTTCGGACTTGATGTTGGCTATAGATTTTTAATTGACAAAAACGGATATGAAGATGTTTGGTATGACAAAAAACTAAAAAATGTGGAATAAAAACGGTCCACAAAACGGTATATATCAAATAGGGCGTTCGGTGGTTAAGAAAGTTTAGTATTTGCAAACACCGCCAAATCGTTGATTTGGCTTTTAAAATGAATAAGATAAAAACAAAATACAACGCTTTGGCTAAGTGCAAATTTGAAAGTTTATCGCTTTCTACTACCCTACTTGCCATATACTAATCGTTAATTTCCCCTCATTCCACACGCTCTACGTTGGAACGAACTTTTGAAGGCTTGTGATTCCTCTTAATATTGAACAAGTTGTAGTTTGAGGCTATTTCCCGTTTATTCATCCTATTCTGATAAATAAACATAAATATGGGCTGCAAATAGAATTCTATCAGCCCATTTACTAAATACACCAAACCCCATCTGAATGAAAAAAATACTCCTAGTTTTAGCGATCGCACTTATTGGTGCTCAATCTTATGCACAGAAACCAAGAGCAAGAGATTTGGGTGTTCCGTTTGTAGGTACTCCGGGAAAATTCAATGCCATTACGGATGTTAAAGGTGTGGAAGTTGGCTACAGCACCATTATCTCCGGTAAGGGAGAAAATATAATCGGCAAAGGTCCGATCAGAACAGGAGTCACGGCGATATTTCCAAGAGGCAAAGCCAAGAAATTCAGCCCGGTTTATGCTAACTGGTATTCTTTAAACGGAAATGGTGAAATGACCGGAACAACATGGGTTACCGAATCCGGATTTTTAGAAACCCCCATCATGATAACAAATACCAACAGTGTTGGAGAAGTAAGACAAGCGGTACTAAAATGGTTCGTTGATACAGATTGGTACAGTGGAGAAAGTTGGTGGTACACTTATCCGGTAGTTGCAGAAACTTATGATGGCTTTCTTAATGACATTTATGGCTTTCATGTTCAGGAAGAGCATGTTTTAGAAGCCATAGAAAATTCATCAGGTGGACAAATTGCGGAAGGAAATGTGGGCGGAGGAACCGGTATGATGACCTTAGGCTTCAAAGGGGGAACCGGAACTTCTTCCAGAGTTTTTGAGATCAGAGATTCCTCATACACTGTTGGAGCTATTGTACAATCCAATTTCGGAGCAAAAAGAAATTTATCGATCGCCGGTGTTCCCGTTGGTATGGAATTAAGAGACACTCTGAATTATGAATTTAATGCGCCTCCAAAATCCAACAGACAAGAAGGAGACGGCTCCATTATCGTAATTGTTGCTACTGATGCCCCACTGCTCCCCCATCAATTAAAGAGAATTGCTCAGAGAATTCCTTTGGGAGTCGGAATTGTTGGTGGACGCGGAAGTAACGGCTCCGGTGATATTTTCTTAGCTTTCTCAACTGCAAATGAAAATGCTTTTTCGCGAGATCAAGCAACTGTTGTTGAAACGATGTCCAATGATCTGTTAACACCGGTTTTTGAAGCCACGGTTCAGGCTGTGGAAGAAGCGATCATCAATGCAATGGTAGCTGCAGAGACTATGGAAGGAATCAATGGAAACAAAGCTCATGCCTTACCTCACGATCTGCTTATCGAGACATTGAAAAAATATAATCGATTAGAAAAATAATGTAGAGCAAACTCGGTCTGACAGATTACCTGTCTGACCGAATTTGCGCCACATAACAACTTCAACATATAAAAAGACATGAACAAAGTTCACTTTACACTGTTGTTGTTAAGAATTAAAAAAACCGACAGAAATTGAAAATTTACGGAATAAGTGGACTTGGAGCAGATAAGAGAGTTTTCGATTTTCTGAATTTAGATTATCCGCTGATTCCTGTTGAATGGATCGAACCAATTGAAAACGAGACTCTAAAAGACTACTCCATTCGACTATCAAAAATTATAGATAGAAACTCTGATTTTGCGTTAGTAGGTGTAAGTTTTGGAGGAATAGTTGCTGTCGAAATTAGTAAAATCCTTGAACCAAGACTTACCATTTTAATCTCTTCAGCCGAAACAAAGAATGAACTTAGACCGATTTATAGAAGTGTTGGCAAAACTGGTCTCTTGAATAGCTTACCTGATAAACTATTTGACCCACAAAGAAATATTGCCAAGTTCATTTTTGGTACAAATAACAAAATACTATTGAATTCTATTTTAGATGATACGGACTTGAGCTTTGCAAAATGGGCAATTAATGAATTAGTCAATTGGAGCAATCTTGATAGAATTGAAAACATAGTTCGTATTCATGGAACTAATGATAAACTTATTCCTTGGAGTGGCTCGGGTAAAGTTGAATTAATCGATAATGGAGAACATTTTATGATTGTGGACAGAGCTGATGAAATAAGTGAAATCATAAACAAAAAGATCAAAACATACAGTAGCAATGATCATAAAAACATTGATTGAAGCTATTTAACTCCCCAGATCAGATGACCAAGTTGTAGTTTGAAGGTATTTCTTGTTTATTTATCTGTTCTTCTGATTCATAGAATGGATGAACTGATGTTAAATCAAATCATGGGTTGATATATGGAGAGCAATACAAATATATCGGTAGTAAATCCGGAATTGAAGTTCGATAAAGTTTCTTTAGTCGAACCTTCTGGAAATCATTTTCTTTTACTCGCCGCGGAAGTAGACCGATCAGCCCTACCCTTTTTTCTATTCACAAGCAGCAAAAAGAAAGAACTGCTTACCTATTCAAAATCCGCATGCCGAGAACTTGAACTTATTGATGGAGTTGAAAGTGCTGTGGTTTTTAAAGCCAGTTTGATCCCGCCCGGAAAGGGAAAACTGTTAGAAGAACGACCAAATGTTCACATCGCTAAATATGATGTAGTTGTACTGATCGAAACAGAAAGTGAATCCATTGCAGAAAACATCAAATCCCATAAACTATATTCAGATCTGGAAAACAAAATAAGCGAAGCTGCAAGTAATACACTTTACTTAAGTGCCTCCAATGTGAAAAAGATCAATTCCGTCGACCATAACCGACAAGGTGTATTTCTGTTTAATTTCTTTTATGCAGACAATGTTCAACAGAATATCGGGATCTGGGAATACACCGCAGGTTGGTTTCAGCAGGAAACCGGATTGGATAATTCTACTGTTCTACTGCCCGAAAATCCCGGGAAATCAGATTACAAGATCATTAATCATTGCAGATGGGACAGCTTTAGCTATATCCTGCCCTCATTGATCTTTAAGAAAACGTTTAAAACGTATGTATTGGATAACTTTTATGAGAACAATGTCGCCGCAATTCCGATATTGTATAAACTTGCATGAATTTAAAAATTCTGAATTAAACGGATCGAATAATGCCAGCAAAAACAGATACCAGCCATCACGATGAACGCATAGCCAAGATGACCTTCGCTTCGGTGTATCCGCACTATGTAACCAAAGTAGAAAAGAAGGGAAAAACGGTAGATGAGCTCCATCAAGTTATTGAGTGGCTCACCGGTTATGATGAACAGAAAATTCAGGAGTTGATCGATTCTAAAGTAAACTTCGAGGATTTCTTTAAGGGAGCTACATTAAATCCCAACGCACATCTTATCACCGGAGTGATTTGTGGCTACAGAGTAGAAGAGATCACCAATAAAACTACCCGGGAATGTCGCTATCTGGACAAACTGATTGATGAACTTGCCAGAGGAAAAAAGATGGAGAATATTTTAAGGAGTGAGAATTAGGAATAGGGGAATTAGGAATGTTTCAATGAAGAATTAAGAATTTTTCAATTTGGAATAGCCCATTTAATTTATGTGAGTGTGATCCGTTTAGATGTCAGAAAATTCGTTGGCAATTTAGTGATGATAGTTCTGGGAAAATTTGCCCTTAGTATTTAAGACGGACAAGTGAACCTGATCCGGATACGTCTGCGAAGCAGGAATAATCCTTTCAGGTGAGGAGTGTAGTAACTTTCTCAGAATGAGCGAAGACCTTTAGGATTATTCAGCGTAGGATCAGTGAACCCGTCTTAAATACTTCGGCTTGATCTTTTGCTACTTTTGTATCAAGACAAAAGTAGGTAGCAATTCTAGTTCAAACGTTAGTTGGAGGAATTGGTGAATTGGGAATGTAAGAGTGTAACAAATTCTCTGAACCGTAGTACTACTTCGCGTCTATCAATCAAATTATCTTTCTGTGGAATTAGAACTCATCAAAAAAAACAAAGTATTCATTACACTATTCTCTGCATTATTGGTATTTGTTCATTTGTTATTTGAACATTTCCACGGAGGGATCGTTACTCATTTTATTTTGCAAGATGACAGCCTGCCCGGAATCTCAAACTGGTGGGGTCTACTTACTTTTCCTTTGGCTACCTGGGTTGTTCTGCTTAGAATTGAAAAAAGAAACAGTGCTTCAGAAAAGGACAGCAACAAGAATGTTATATATCGCTTAGTAAGCGCAATCATATTCGGAATTGTAGTGTCATATCTGTTTTCAATTGAGTCGACCGGTCTTGATTATTTGATGCTGAGCTTATTCGCACTTTCTCTTTTTATCCCTCTTTATTTCGGCGAATACCTTTTAGGATTTACAATCGGAGCAATGTACGTGTTTGGCGCAAATATCCCGATCATTGGCGGTATCGTGCTTATTTCTCTTCTTTTTTTGCTTTATAACGCTCCGAGATTTGTTTACAAATTCGTTCGTTCCAAAACTAATTGAATCGTTTTTAGAATCATCTTTTATTATCCAAAAAACCAATCCTGAAAGAAGTAACAATAAAGTGAGATCAACACGATGCAGGTGATATTCAGAAATATTCCCGTCCTCGCCATTTCGTTCATCTTTATGTAACCGCTTGAATATACAATAGCGTTTGGCGGCGTTGAGATCGGAAACATAAAAGCACAGCTTGCTCCTATGGTTAACGGAATTGCCAATTGAAGTTCATTCAATCCAAAGCTTTGGGCAATTACAAATGAAACCGGGATAAACACAGCAACCAGAGCTACATTGCTCATTACTTCCGTCAGGAATACTGCAAATGCACAAACTACAAGAATCACTAACAATGGATTTGGAGCTATAGTACCTGATATCCATTCGCCCAATAATCCCACAATATTGGTGACTTCTAAACCCTTCGCTAAAGAAATACCTCCTCCGAATAAAAGTAAAATATCCCACGGTAATTTCTTGGTGTCATTCCAGTCCAGCAATGCTTTTCCTTTATGTTCGGATGGCCAAATAAAGAGTATGACAGTTGCGAAAATAGCTATGATGGTATCATTTAGGTTAGCCAATAATTCAATCTGAGTAAGCTGTGAACGGAATATCCAAAGTAGTGCCGTTCCCAGCATAATGATCAATACTCTTCGTTCGCTTACTTTCATTGATCCTATTCTTTCCAGTTCTTTTGAAAGTAATTCCCCTATTCCTTCCAGTTTTTTGATCTTAACAGGAAACACAACTTTCGTATTGATCAGATATACCGAACTAAAAAGAATTACAACTAACGGGAAAGCAAAAAATAGCCAGTCAGAAAAATTCAACGGCTCCAAACCACTATCCTGAACAATACTTGCCAATACTAAATTTGGTGGTGTTCCAATCAAAGTAGTTATACCACCTATGTTGGCCGCAAATGCAATTCCCAACATCAAAGTCAAAGCGAAATTTTTGCCACTCTTTTGGTTTTCGAACTTATCTCCCAATAATGCTACCACTGACATCCCAATAGGCAACATCATTACCGTTGTCGCTGTATTACTGATCCACATCGATAATAAAGATGTGGCTAACATACAACCTGAAATCACTCTGGAAGGCTTATCCCCTGCCAACTTCATTATGTTTAAAGCAATACGTCGGTGCAATCCCCACTTTTCAATTGCAAGTCCGAGAACAAACCCACCAAAGAATAAATAGATAACCGGATTAGCATAGTTGATGGTAGTTTCTCGAAGTTCTAAAATCCCCAGCATTGGAAATAAGATGATCGGTAAAAGTGCCGTAACAGCGATCGGAACTACGGAAGTGATCCACCAACTCAACATCCAGAATACAACTCCAATCATTCGAACCTGAACGTTATCAAAATCTCCGATTAACACACAAAGTGTAAAAAGTACAGGACCCGATATTAATTTTAAAAGTTGATCTCTTTCCATAGAAACATTTTCCAAGATTGAAGAAAGGGAATCAGCTCATTATTTCCAATTCATTCAATATTTAACTTCCTTTGATTGACTATATTTATTCATTCCTTATTTAATTTTTAGTCATGACTAAATATTTTTATATTCACATAAAAATAAACCAACATCATGACTACCCGAAAAATACAATCCGCTTGTGCAGTATTCCTTTTGGTTGCCGCTATCTACTCTTGTGATAGTTTGATTCCCGAAGCTCCTGCAGAAAGTGACTTACTCGACGGCCCAACCGAAGGGCTTTCCACTTCCGAACAATCCAGATTTCTTAAGGGCGATATCGCTTTTAACGACGAGGTGTTTACACCTGAATCAGGTCTTGGTCCTGTTTTCGTTGCTAATTCATGTGGAAGTTGTCATGCCGGAGACGGTAAAGGACATCCTTTCACAACATTAACCAGATTTGGACAGACGCAACCAAACACAGCTCCTGATGTCAGTATCGGAGGACCTCAACTCCAAAACAGAGCCATTCCCGGGTTTAAGCCTGAAACGCTTCCAAGCGGTGTTCCTTCTATGGATTTTACTCCACCGGCTGTTACAGGACTAGGTTTTCTTGAAGCTTTGACCGATCAACAAATTCTGGATAATGCAGATCCCAATGATTCTGATAGTGACGGTATTTCCGGTGTTCCGAATTATATTAATCCTCCTTCCTATTTTATTCCAAAACCATTTCATCAACCCGTTGGTGGACAATATATTGGTCGTTTTGGTAAAAAAGCTGCTGCAGTTGATCTTCTTCATCAAACGGTAGGTGCATATAATCAGGACATGGGAGTAACTTCTACTTTCAACCCCATTGATCCGCATACAGGATTATCCACTGACCCGGAAGTTAGTGATCAAACTATTCGTGATGTTGTATTCTATCTTCAAACACTCAAAGCTCCAATCCAAAGAGACGCGGACGATCCCGAAGTCATCAGAGGTAAACAAGTTTTTGTGAGCATCAATTGCTCTTCCTGTCATGTTCCTTCATTCACAACACCGCAATCTGATATTGATGCTCTTTCCAATAAAACGATTTTTCCATACTCAGATCTCTTACTTCACGATATGGGTCCTGGACTTGATGATGGTGCTACCGAAGGTTCAGCAGAAACTTTTGAATGGAGAACTCCACCACTTTGGGGATTGGGTTTAGCGCCGGAATCACAAGGTGGAGAATTCTTTCTGATGCATGATGGAAGAGCTAAAAGTATTCAGGAAGCTATTGAACTTCATGGTGGAGAAGCTCAGCAAAGCAGAGATGATTTTGTAGGGCTAAGTGATGCTGACAAACAAGCACTTCTCAAATTTTTGAGGTCGCTGTAATGAACAGAGAAGAATTTATAAAAGTATGCGGTTTAAGCTGCGCAGGATTGATCACAACTTCACTGTTTCTGCAGGGTTGTGCAGGCACTAAATATCTGAATGCAGATATCAATGGAAATTTTATGGAGATCCCTTTAAGTGCTTTCTTAAAAGAAGATGGCACCGGTTCCAGAGATTATCTGGTAGTTGAAAACAGTAAGCTCAGTTATCCCATTGCTGTTTACCGTCATGATTCCGAAACCTACACTGCCCTTTTGATGCGATGTACACATCAGGGTACGGAACTCAGAGTTTTTGGAGATCGTCTGGAATGCCCGGCTCACGGTAGTGAATTCACAAATAACGGTTCTGTTCAAAACGGTCCCGCAGATAATGAGCTCAGAACCTTCCCAGTACTCATTGAATCAGAAATTTTAAAGATCGATCTACGATGAAAAAGTTAATTATCACATTATTTATTGGATTACTGTCACAGCAACTAATCGCTCAGGTAGATCAGTCTCTCTTGAAAGATGATCGATCAGATTCACTGGAAAATGCAATGAACATGGATGCATTAAGCAATCGTGTTTATGCGACATCAAGCTCTCCGGTTTCGATCGGTGGTTACCTGGAAGTAGATTACAAATACATCGGCGAAGACGGACTCACAGATGGACATACATTCCGGATTCCCAGAGTTACGCTGTTTATCACATCCTCTATCAGTTCCAGAATTAAATTTATGAGTGAGTTTGAATTTGAAGAAGGTGGTGAAGAGATCGCCATTGAATTTGCTGCGATGGATGTAAATTTTCATCCGTTCCTGAACTTAAGAGGCGGAGTTGTTGTGAATCCGATTGGAGCATTTAATCAAAATCATGACGGACCAAAGTGGGAATTTGTTGATCGTCCGATTGCTATGACTCAAATGCTTCCCGCAACCTGGAGCAATGTTGGTTTCGGTTTGTATGGAAAAATGTACAAGCAGGATTGGGCTTTTGGATATGAAGCTTATCTAACCAATGGTTTTGATAATTCTATAGTCACCAATACTGAAAACCGTAGTTTTTTACCAGCTTCAAAGGATAATAAGGAGCGTTTTGAAGAATCCAGTAATGGCGAACCTTTGTTTACCGGAAAAATCGCAATTCGAAACCAAAATATCGGTGAGTTGGGATTATCATACATGGGGGGAATTTACAACACTCATGAAGATGACGGCTTGATACTTGATGAGCCGAGAAGATTGGATGTATTTGCTGTAGATTTTAATACAGAATTACCGTTTTCAGATACTTACATAGTTGGCGAGTGGGCATGGGTTTTTGTGGATGTTCCGAATACATTCACTCAGCAATACGGAGAAAAACAAAGCGGTGGTTTTCTGGATATTGTTCAGCCTTTAGTAGATAAACCAATGTTTGGATTTGAAGATGCCGTTTTCAATATGTCTCTCAGACTTGAATCAGTTGATTGGAATGTTGGTACTTTTAATGAAACAGGTGGCAATATCGGAGATGAAATCTGGGCTTTTGTTCCGGGAATCAGCTTTCGTCCTACATATCAAACCGTATTCAGACTAAACTATCGCTATCAGGAGCAAACAGATATTCTTGGAAATGCCCCTGCAAAAACCAGCGGTATTGAAATAGGCTTTGCTACTTATTTTTAGAAATTTGTTTATTCTGTTTAATTAATTAGTCATCTCTGTAGATGTTAGGTAATTAGATGACAGATTGGTATGATAGTTCGAAGAAACATTCGCCCTTAGTATTTAAGACGGGTTCAGCTCCTTTGTTCTGTGTACTTTTGTGCCGACAAAAGTACCAAAAGCTCCCGACAAGAATTATTGGCGCGAACTTCATTACATCGACTAATCATTACAAAAGGTCTTCCTACGCATGATGCATATTCATAAATCATCTTGAGTGTAATGATTGCTCCTTCGGAGCCGTCGATTCCATTACGTTCTTGGCTCGCCAATAATTCTAAAGGTCAATGTAATTGGAAGCTTTTTATGAAATAGTCAGAATTATAAACAAGTCAATTTTTGTAAGTGAGTTATCTAACTTCTATACTTCTTGTAATTGTATTCTATCAAGCTTTAAACCAGCAGATCCTTCAGGTTCTGCGGAGTTCCAAGTAGGTCATTCCGAACTCGTTTCGGAATCTTTGTGGGGCTTCGATTATATTTACAAACAAATTTAATAGTCAAAGCTAAAACATAAGATCCTGAAACAAGTTCAGGATGACGTAGCATCTCCTTATGCAGATCAAAGAATTAACTTCTGAAAATGTAGAAGCCCTCGCTCATCTCTTTGTTGAGTTGTGGCCGGAGTGTACTTTTGAAACTGAGTTTGAATACTGCAAACAGATTCTATCAAAAGAAGATCAAACAGCTTTTTTAATAAAACAAAAAGACGAATACATTGCTTTTGCATATCTGTCACTTCGAAATGATTTTGTAGAAGGCGCAACCTCCTATCCCATCGCTTATCTGGAAGGCATTTACGTAAAAGAATCCTACCGAAATACAGGATTAGCTTCTAAACTCATCCAACGAGCAGAACAATGGGCTAAAGAAAGCGGAAGTTCTCAACTCGCCTCAGATGTTGAAATAGATAACGAGCAAAGTATTCAATTTCATAAAAAATCCGGCTTTTTGGAAGAAAACAGAATTGTTTGTTTCATCAAAGATCTGAAATCCGGTTAAACCTCCTCTAGTTCTGCATTTTCCTTCATCACACGTTCCTGAACATCAAACGGAACCTGAGCATAGTGAGAAAAATGCCTTTGATAAGTAGCACTGCCTTGTGTCATTGATTTTAAGCTTGTGGAATAGTGATCCAATTCTTCAAGGGGAACATGTGCTTTTATTTTTTGTAATGCTCCTTCAGCGTCCATTCCCTGAATTTGTCCGCGACGGGTCCCCAGATCGCTTAATACTTCTCCCATATGATCCTGAGGAACGATCACTTCAATTTCATAGACAGGTTCCAACAGTTTTGGATTGGCCTTCAAAAAACCATCCCGGAAAGCCATTCTTGCAGCTGTTTTAAATGCAGCTTCGTTAGAATCCACAGAGTGCATAGAACCATCAAATACAGAAACTCTGATATCCCGGGCACAGCATCCGCTCATCGGTCCATTCTGCATTTTTTCCATAACTCCTTTCAGAATTGCAGGCATAAACCGATTATCGATCACACCGCCAACTATACAATTATTGAACACCAGTTTACCTCCCCACGGAAGATCATGCACATCAGTATTCCTTACTTTCATATCGGGCGGATCAGCCATTCCTTCTTCGTAAGGTTCTATTAATAATTCCACTTCGGCATATTGTCCTGCGCCGCCTGATTGCTTTTTATGCTTGTATTTCGATCTTACCTGTGTTGTTATGGATTCCCGATAAGGAATTTTCGGGGTTATAAACTCAACATCCAATTTGAAACGATTTCTGAGTTGGTGCTCAATCACTCCCAGATGTTCTTCGCCTTGTGCATGAATAATGATCTGGCGCAATTCCTGGCTATGCTCAATTTTGATGGAAGGGTCTTCCCTGTGAATTTGATGAAGTGCGTTTCCAAGTTTGTCTTCATCGCCTTCATTAGTCAGCTTTACGGCCGTTCGGATCGTTGTTGGTGGAAATTCAATTTCTTCCAGAACTATATTATTTCCTTTTTCCGAAAGAGTATGATTTACTTCCCCATCCTTCAACTTTACAACTGCACCAATATCTCCGGTTTTGATCTCATTTATGCTGATGCGTTTGTGTCCTTCTGTGAGGTAGAGACTTCCAAGCCTAACTGAATTAGAAGTTGAGTTATTCATCAGATCCATCCCCGCAACCGAAGAACCGCTGTATTGTTTAAAATAGATCAAGTCCCCAACGTGAGATTCTGAATAAGTCTTAAATAAGAACAGAACAGGCTTTCCGTCCGGATCCAGTTCAAAGTCGTCTCCATTCTGATTTTTAGGAGCATTTCCTTCCAAAGGATTCGGAGCGATGTCATCCAGAAAACCCATTACACGACCGGTACCCATATTCCTTGCCGCACACACACAAAACAAAGGATGAATCTGTCCTTTTACCAATGAAAGATGTAATCCTTCCTCCATTTGTTCTTCATCAAGTTCCCCATGTTCAAAGTATATTTCCATAAGAGACTCATCATTTTCTGCAATGATCTCGATCAATTCCTGATGCAGTTTCTCTGCTTTATCTTTTAGTGAATCCGGTATGGGCAGTTTATCCGGCTTTCCTCCTCTTTCCGGAAATTCGTACATCGTCATTCTGAGTACATCTACTATTGCGTGAAAGTCACTTCCTTCGCTGTACGGAAACTGCACAACCGTTACTTCCCTTCCAAAATGTTCTTTTGCTTCCTGAACGGTTTGCCAGAAATCAGAACGTTCGTTATCAAGTTTATTGACTACAAAAATCGATGAGACTTCATATTTACGGGCATATTTCCATAATGAATCCGTTCCTACTTCCACTCCGTTTTCAGCATTTAATGTAAAAATGGCTGTATCAGCTACTCTCAGCGGGCCAACTACTTCACCTACATAATCTGAAGTTCCGGGAGTGTCAATCAGATTGATCTTATGTCCTCTCCAATCCAGATTCATAAACGATGAATAAATGGATTTTTCTTTCTCTTTCTCCAATTCATGATAATCAGAGACTGTATTACCTTCTTCTATGGTTCCTCTTCTGTTAATAGCTCCGGCTTCAAACAACATAGTTTCAGCTAAGGTTGTTTTACCGGAGCCGGAATGGCCCAACAACACAACATTTCGAATTCTGGCAGGATCGTATACTTTCATGGTGAACTCCTTGGATTGCTAAGGTTTTTTGTTTTCTCTTGATGAAAACTTTAAGCGCTTCCTTTTTTTACGCTATATTTGGCAATAATTTTAAGAACGTTCGCACTAGTACGGCGAATAGCTAATTTAAACGGCTACGGGAAATAAGCAAGATGAAAAAAATACTTCTCATACAAACAGGTGGAACCATTGCGATGAGCGCTAAAGGCGAAGGTGTGGAACTGGATCCTGAAGCCTGGTCTGATTTACTCATTAAACAGATCCCTGAATTAGAAGAACTTGCTGAAATTACTACGTACCCGCTTTTTTTTGAGGACAGCTCTGATCTGAATGCAGAACATTGGGTAAATCTTGCACAATGCATAGATGTTAATTACGAAAAATATGACGGCTTCGTGATCCTGCATGGAACGGATACAATGGCTTATACAGCATCCGCACTGTCATATTCGTTACAAAATTTAGCCAAACCTGTGATCTTTACAGGAAGTCAAGTTCCAATGAGTAGCGTGCGAAGTGATGCCCGACGAAATCTTATCAATTCCATCGAAATGGCGACTACAGAATTGCAGGAAGTAGGAATCTGTTTTAATGATCATGTGTACAGAGGAAATCGTGCAACTAAATTAAGTATCGGTGATTTTGATGCTTTTGGCTCTCCGAATTTAGATCCCATTGCTGAAATTGGTTTAGACATTGAACTGCATGTTCCGCCTAAAAAACTGATCCCTGCTTTCGAGAATAACGCTGCTTTTTCTAACGAGATATTTGTTCTTACTGTCCATCCTTCACTCAGTATGAATATTCTCGATTGTTTAGACCTCACCAAATTGAAAGCCATCATTGTCCGAACTTTTGGTAGCGGAAATTTTCCAATGAAAGGAGAATACAATATGATCCCATTTTTTGAAAAGTGCAGAGATCACGGGGTAATTGTAGCTATTGTTTCTCAGGCGGATTATGACGCTGTTAATCTGACCAAATATCCTGCCGGACGAGCAGCGTTAAATGTTGGTGCTGTATCAGGGGGAGATATGACGATGGAAGCAGCACTTACAAAATTAATGTTTCTTCTGGCTCGATCAGATTCAAAAGAATACATTGAAACACAATTTCAAATCCCAATGGCCGGTGAGCTTACTGTTGATAAATAGATTTATATACTTTGTCATTTCGACCTGCGGGAGAAATCTAAAAATTTAACTCAAAGCAAATACCTAGATTTCTCACATTCGTTCGAAATGATAGTTTTTTCCATTACTTTTGTCTCATAAAAAATATAAAGATGAGCCTTACATACACTAATTACCTAAAAATAAACGAACTGTTGGAACTTCAGCAGCTCAAATCCGATCCTAAAGAACATGATGAAACGCTATTCATCATCATTCATCAAACCTATGAATTGTGGTTCAAGCAGATCATTCATGAATTTGGAAAACTGAACAAAGAACTTTCAGCGGGAAATACATGGATTTCCATCAAAACAATGAGACGGATCTTAACCATCATGAAAACACTTGTTTCTCAGGTTGATATTCTGGAAACCATGACTCCTCTTGAGTTCAACAGCTTCAGAAAATTTTTAGGAGAATCGAGTGGATTTCAGTCTCTGCAATTTCGTGAAATTGAGATCTTATGCGGATTGAGATTTCCATTGATGAAAGAAGCTCATAAAGACGATCCTAAACACATCGAAATCCTGGAACAGAAAATGGAAGAGCCTACTATCTGGGAAAGCTTTTGTGCTTATCTGAAGAAAAAAGGGTATTCGGTTTCATCGCCCAGAGAAAATGAACGAGGACTTGTTTTCAATACATCTGATGAGAACCAAAAAGAGCTGATCAAAATGATGAACGAACATCAGGAAGCAGCTTTGGTAAGTGAATTATTGGTAGATTTTGATGAAGGTTTGCAGGAATGGAGATACCGTCACGTTAAAATGGTACAGCGAACCATCGGTACTAAAAAAGGAACAGGGGGATCAGAAGGAGTTGCTTACCTTCAGCGCACATTAAACCAGACTATCTTCCCGGATCTTTGGGAAATCAGGTCTTCTTTTTAAAATTTTAAATGCCACAAAATCACCAAGACACTAAATTATAACACGTACTTTTTGGTTAACTAATAAAATTATAAATCTACAATCCCTCAATTTTTTTGTGGTTTTGTTTTTTAGTGGCTAACATCTTCTTATGAAAAACATCGACGAATTAGCGCAACAACTTATCCCTCATTACTCCCATTTCAGAGTTTCTGAACGACTTCTTTTTACCGGACATTCTCATCAGGCTTGGCCGGATGTAGCACTGGAAGGACAAAAAGAGTTCTTCATGGACACCGCAGAACTTGTGGACAAAAAATGGGAAAAAGCTGCTGAAAAAACCGAGATCCTGAGAAATTACCTGCGTGGATTCTATGACGACCCCGATGGATTTTACTGCCGGGAAGAAAGTACACATGTTCTTTTTGTAAGTTGGATGAGTGGACTTGATCTGAAGAATAAACCCAAGATCATTTCAACTGATGGAGAATTTCACTCACTGTTTCGTCAACTTCATCGTCTGGAAGAAGAAGGTTTGGAAGTTACTTATGTAGCAACCGATCCCGATCAAAGTTTTGCAGAACGTATTATTTCTGAAATCGACGATAGAACTTCCGCGATCATGCTGTCTCGAGTTTATTTCGAGTCCAGCCTGATCAATCACTATCTCACAGAAATTGCACAAGCAGCAAGAAAGCACGGCGTTCCTGTTTTAATTGATGACTATCACGGAACTAATGTCGCACCGTTATCAATCAGAGAGGCTGATCTGGAAGATTGTTTTATTCTGATCGGTGGTTACAAATATCTGCAATGGGGCGAAGCCAATTGTTTTCTGAGATTTCCTAGAGATTGTGATATGCGTCCTGCTATAACAGGTTGGTTCGCTTCTTTCAGCACATTGGAAAAACCACGCGACAACTCCCCTACTCACTATGATCATTCAGATCAACGCTTTGCAAGTGGAACATATGATCCCTCTTCTCAATACCGTGCAGCTAAAGTGGTCGAGTTTTTTGGAGAACAAGGACTCACTAAAGAAATCCTGAGAGATCAATATGTGCAAAAAGTTGAGTTACTTAAAAAGCATTTTCTCGATAAAGACTTTGATCCATCTGTAATTCGACTAACTCATGAGAAAAGTATTTCTGAGCATAATGGTGGCTTCTTATCTCTTACTTCACCAAAAGCCAGAGAAATAAGAGCAGAATTATTAGCTCGTGATATTTTCACCGATGCCAGAGATCAGATCCTTCGATTTGGCCCTGCTCCATATACTACTACAACTCAGATTGACGAAGTGATGCTTACTCTAAAAGAAGTAATAAATGCTCTTTAACTACAAAGTAATTTCGACTTTTTTTGTAGTCATTATTACCTCATTTACTGTATTTGCTCAAACTGAATATTCGATCTCCGGCACTGTAAAAAGTCAGGTTGACCTTGATCCAATTGCAGGAGCTCAAATCTTCCTGAATGGTTCAACTATTGGAACGCTTTCTGATGGAGATGGTAATTTTACTTTATCAGGTATACCCGAGGGAGCTCATGATCTGATTGTTCAAAGTTTGGGTTTTGAAAGTGTTACTTCTTTAATTCGAACAGATCAATTAGAGGATCAATACTCTTTTATAATGAAAGAGAAAGTGTACAATCTGGATGAAATTACAGTTAAACCAAACAGCCAGGACTGGAAATACAACTTTGAACAATTTCGAAAGATGTTTATTGGTGTAGGTCCCTTTTCGAAGAACACTAAAATCAAAAATAAAGAAGTGGTGAACTTTGATTTTGATATGGATAACAGGACTCTGAACGCCTTTGCTTACGAAACAATTGAAGTTGAAAACAAAGACCTTGGTTACCGGATCTCTTTTTTCTTAGAAAGTTTTGAGATCGACTATAAATCAGGAAGATTCTTTTTCTACGGACAGACTTTTTTTGAAGAGATGAGTTCCCGCAGGAAAAAAACCCGGAATAAATGGAAAGAAAATCGAGAGAAAGCTTATTTAGGATCTTTTGCACATTTCACTAAATCTTTAATTGACCAAAAAATTGTTGAAAATGGCTTTGTTGTAAAAGCAGAAAAAAGAGATGATGATGCACGGTATTTATATACGGATACCGTCCCACAATCACAGTTTTTCCACCAAGTTGACAGCTCCTATTATGAATATAACTTCGTTAATTTTCTGAATGTCACCTATAAAAATGAATACGAAGACATTACTTATTTGTATTCTATTGCAAAACCCTTCGACAGCAATCCCCGTCTTTTGTCGGATTACCAAAACTCTTCCATAACGCTGATCTCTGATTCAGTTCTGGTAGATAGATCCGGATTTATTCTCGACCCTACCTCAATTCTTTTTGATGGATACTGGGGATTTGAAAAGCTTTCTGACATGCTTCCGCTTACTTATGAAATACCCGAAGATTTAGAAGAATAAGTGCTGAGGTTTATTTTCAGGGAAAATAAAAATCTCAAAAAACAAGTACCAAATTTCAGACAAATAACAAATTGCAATATTTAAACAACTAGCCCTCCATCCCAAGCTCCTGCTTGGGATTGTAACTTGGAGCTCCTGCTCCAAATATCTCTTCTAAACTAAAATTGTAAGGAATTAGAACTGAACTTGTCCTACTAGAATATGGCAAGGAGCAATTTTAAATTTCATCTGTTTGCCCAAATACAGGTAAACAAACAACAATAAAAATTATAAATAAAAACTATGAGTTTAATCCGAAGGTAGTAGTAAGGATGGTGACTCAAGCTAAATTAAAATATTCCGAACCCCGTCCGAGTCCGCTTGCAATGCTTTATATTACTTCCCAATGTTCACTTTATGTAATAAAGATACTGAACGCAAATCATCAATACTGACACTATAGACAAATGATTTTTCACCTGAAACATCAAGGCCTTCACCAATTAAGGAGCTGGCACTACCCGCTTCTTTTGCAGCAAAAAGTTTGCCTGATTTATCTAGAAATGTAATTACGGTAGAAGGAGTTAATTCTTTATTAGTGACAAACTCGAAATAAAGTTTATCCGAGCTATCAGAATTAGCTAATACAAAGTTATAATCTATTAGAGTATAATCTTGATTTGCAAGCTTTTCTCCCATACCAACCTTGATCAGCATGGTACTGTCACAAGAAATTAAGATTAGGCTAAAAAAGAAAGAAAGTATAACACTCTTAGATTTCATAGATGGATAATTAAGTTATACGATTAACAAACCCGGGTTTAACCTGTGAAGATTTTTTGAGTTTAATTGAAGTAACAGAATTAATTAGTTAGTCGAAAGCTAAAATTTCAACTGAAATTAAATTCCAAAAGACAAGCATCGAATATCAAACAAATAACAAGTTACAAGGATTAAATCTCCATCCCAAGCTCCTGCTTGGGATTGTAACTTGGAGCTCCCGCTCCAAATATCTCTTCTAAACTAAAATTGTAAGGAATTAGAACTGAACTTGTCTTACCAACTATGGCAAGGAGTAATTTTAAATTTTACGAATCTGAATTTCCCTATTTTCTGACCTGTTCAATTGTGGATGGAATAGATCTGTTTTCAGATCCTCGGATTTGCGAAATAATCCTTAAAGCATTCATGCACCTCCAATCCAAATTAAACGTCAAAATATATGGATTTGTAATAATGCATAATCACCTTCACTTAGTTGCAGAAAGCAGTAACCTCTCAGAAGACATCCGAAAATTTAAATCCTTTACAGCTCGTGAAATTGTTCGGTATCTGGAATCAGCTAATCGAATTGTTTTTCTAAAGAGACTAAAGCGAGGAAAGAGAAACCATAAAATAGAAAGCACCTACCAGATTTGGGAAGAAGGTTCGTATCCGAAACAAGTAAACACTTTCAAGAAAATGGAAAGCTTTATCGATTATATTCATTTTAACCCGGTTAAAGCAGGTTTTGTTAATCTTCCAGAGCATTGGAGATACTCGTCTGCTTTAAATTATTTGGGAAAGGATGGGCTTATTCCGATTACTTTGTTTACAGGTTGAGGCTATTCGGAGCAGGAGCTTTGGAAATGGGTTAAAATTAAGATTTAGCGTACTGTTTATTTTTTTCTACAAATTCCTTTGCTTCTTCTAATGTCTCTGGATAAGGAATTGTTTCGTGATGACCTGAACCAGTTCGTATTTTTTGAAACCTGAAGCCATTATCAATTAGAAATTTAATTTTTTCCCATTGTTTTTTGTCACTCTTTTTTGGTGGCTTAAAATGTCGTCCCAGATTAATTGCAGGTTTACCACAATCAGGACATGAAAGTTCTTTTGGAATTTCTTCCATCAAATTAACATGCCTTTTAAAAGACTTGCGACATTCTGTGCAAGCATAAGATAAGTGGTATGGTGTAGTCAATTTTAGCTTAATTAAATACTTTATCGTAATAGGTTTTGAATTTACTAGTATCAATTTGAGCCGATTTTTCTAATTCGAATTCAGTACCGTTCCAAAAGCTCACGTAAACAGAATCAGATCTATGCCGTTCTTCTGTTTCATCATCTTCCCAGCGTTCTGTTCTCCAATTTACAAGATCGAACTTTCCGTCTTCGTTTATATCTAATAACCAGCCATCAACTTCATACACCCAGGTGCCATCTCCACCACTATCAGCTATCAATTGTTTGGTTGTAAAATTATCATCGATGTGATCAAAAACAAGCAAAGAGATTTTTTCGGGACTGTATGTTGATAGATGACGGATTAGAAAACCAGAATAGTTATCATCAATATTTATTTTGCCAATCAAATAAGCTTTATTTTCAACTGATAGATAGTTTGAAATTAAAGCGTTCCATTCACTATCGATTAATTTCCCTTCGAATTCTATAATTTTACTTGAAGTGTAATCATCATTCCATTCTTCAAAATAAAAGACATGCAAAGTATCAGAGCTAATTACTTCTGTATTCTCTTCTAAATAATCAAAAAGCTCTTGAGCCTGAGAAACTGCTAAATTTTGAACAAATAAAGCGAGTACTACTGTTATGAAAATTTTCATTTTAAATTTTATTGAAGCATTAATTGATTTAGAAAAATGGATCTAATTTTTCTCGATTAAAATAAACAAAATCAATTAAGAAGCACTCTTTAAATAGATCTGATTTAAACTTTTTTTGTAAGGAATTCTTTTCTGGCTGTCTTACTAAGAACCAAGGTTTGGTAAATCTCAATTTTCAAACTACAAATTCCAGACAAATGAAAAATTACAATCTAGAAGAACGTACATTGGTCTTTGCGAAAGCAACAAGAGTGTTTGTTAAAAAGCTTCCGCGTTGTACTTCTAACTTCGAAGATGGTAAACAGTTGATCAGGTCTTCGGGTTCTATCGGAGCGAATTATATAGAAGCCAATGAAGCTTTGAGTAAAAAAGACTTCAAAATGAGAATGAAGATCTCCAGAAAAGAAGCTAAAGAAACATGCTACTGGCTAAAACTAGTAGATACCGGTACTCATCAACATCTTGAAAAAGAACGATCAAATTTGCTGGATGAAGCAACGCAATTATTGAAAATAATGTCTTCAATAATTCTGAAAGCTGCTTAATTTGGAATTTGAAGTTTGAAAATTGTGATTTAAAAAAGTTTAGAAAAAACTTTTTTCTTACATATATCGAACATATATTCTTTCGCAGAAGATGATGACACGATATGACACCCTGCCTTGTTAACTTTGCAGTAAATAAATTTAAAAATAAATGTAATCATGGCTGACTCAAAAGAAAGATCTAAAGCATTAGATATTGCCGTCGGGCAAATTGAAAAACAACACGGGAAAGGAACCATCATGAAGTTGGGCGGAGACGCCGTTCAGGATGTGGACGTTATTTCAACCGGTTCCATTATGGTAGATTATGCATTGGGCGTACAAGGTGTACCAAGAGGTAGAGTAACGGAAATTTACGGCCCGGAAGCGAGTGGTAAAACTACTTTGGCACTACAGGTAATTGCACAGGCACAAAAAAATGGCGGATACGCTGCTTTTATTGATGCTGAACACGCTTTCGATCCCAGATATGCTAAAGCATTGGGGATAAAAGTAGACGAACTTCTTGTATCACAACCTGACAGTGGTGAACAAGCACTCGAAATTACAGAAACACTGATTCGCTCCGGTGCGCTGGATGTGATCGTTGTTGACTCCGTAGCTGCACTGGTTCCACGAGCGGAACTGGAAGGCGAAATGGGTGACTCTCATATGGGACTTCAGGCTCGCTTGATGTCGCAGGCACTCAGAAAGATCACCGGTATTGTGAGTAAAACACATACTTCCTGCATTTTCATTAACCAGGTTCGTGAAAAGATCGGAGTTATGTTTGGCAATCCTGAAACCACTACTGGTGGTCGCGCACTTAAATTCTATTCTTCTGTTCGTTTGGATATCCGAAGAATTGGTGCTATTAAGAAAGGCGATGAAGTAATCGGTAACCGGACTAAAGTAAAAGTTGCCAAGAACAAAGTGGCTCCACCCTTCAAAGTGGTTGAATTCAATATCATGTATGGAAAAGGGACTTCATTGATCGCTGAGATTCTGGATCTGGCTGTTGAATTCGATGTAATTGAGAAACGCGGTAGTTGGTTCCGCTACGATGGCGAACCTATTGGACAAGGTGCTGACGCCGCAATGCAATTCCTGGAAGAAGACCCCAAGCTTTGTGAAAGCATTGAGAAACTGGTACGTGCTAAACTTCGTGGCGAAGAACTGGATGAACCAATTCCTGATGCATCCAAAGAGAAGGAAAAAGAGCCTGAAAAAGCTGAAGCCTGATCTGACTGACAACATTCAAAAGCTCTGTTCTTAAACAACAGAGCTTTTTGTTTTTTAATGCTATGAGTTATTCCAATAAGAAATATTCGAAGAAAGAACCTGAACTTCCGGTTACTATTCACAGGATTGAAGTTCAGAAAAAAAACTCTTTTCGCTATTCTCTGTATTCGGAAGACGGATTTATATCCGGGGTTTCTGATGCTACTCTTACTAAACAGAACCTCCGTAAGGGAACAGTCATTGATGAACAGCTATATGCTGAGATCCAAAAGGAAGAAGAAAGTTGGTCAATCAGAGAATATTTAATTCGTTTGTTGGGCAGACGTGATCATGCCAGCCATGAATTGCGGTTAAAAGGGATCAAAAAAGGATATGATTCTGAAATTCTGGACCAGATCATTGCTGAACTCGAAGAAAAAAATTATATCAATAATTATGCTTTTGCTAAAAAGTATGCACATGATAAATTCAGATTCAATAACTGGGGTCCAAACAAAATAAAAGCTGAATTATCAAAAAAGAAGATCGGAAAAAACACCATTGCTCAGGTTTTGGAAGAAGAATTTGATCAACAATCAAAGATCGAAACTATAAACGAACTGATAGAAAAGAAAAAGCCTTCGCTTTTGCGAACAGATCCCGATAAAAGAAGAAAAAAAATATTCAATTATTTATTTAGAAAAGGATACGATTCTAGTATTATATTGAAAGAAATTGACGGCTTACTTGAATCAATGAATAAATGAAAAACATTACCCTTGAAAAAATAGTGAAGTTCGCCATTGGCATTGCAGCCATTGCCGTTCTTGGTTGGGTTTTGGTAAAACTGGGAAATCTGGTTCTTTATCTTGTTCTGGCTTTGATTCTGAGTTATGTTTTAGATCCTATCGTAAACTGGTTGCAGCGTAATAAAGTCCCCAGAACGTTTGCCATTACGCTCACACTTTCAGCTGTAATTCTGGTCTTTGTATATGCTTCTACTACCGTTATTCCAAAAGTGGCAGACCAAATGGTTCAGCTGGCTCGTCAACTAGACATCCGGAATATTGAAAGTATCGCCAATCAAGTTGAAACTAAATTAAGTGATGATTACGATTTTATTCCCGAAGGCTTTTTAAGTAACAATCTCACTCAGGTATTAAATTCTTTATTTGATTTCGATCAATTTTCATCGGTTTTCAGTAATGTAGTTGGAGTTTTTACAGATATATTTTCAGCTATTTTAGTTGTTCCCTTTGCTGCATTCTTTTTTCTGAAAGATGGCTCTAAGATCCGAAGAGATCTTTTGTTGCTGATCCCAAACAAGTATTTCGAAACTTCATTAACACTGATCGATAAGATTGAAAAGAGATTAGGTCTTTATTTCAGAAGTGTTTTATTGCAGAGTTTGCTGGTTGCAGCCAGTTCCTGGGCTACACTTTCTGTTGCAGGATTAGATAATTCCCTTTCCGTTGGCATTGCCGTGGGTTTAGCCAATACTATCCCCTATTTTGGGCCAATCATTGGTTATATACTTTCTATAATTATTTCAATAATAGAAACCGGAGACTTTTCTTTGGTACTGGTTTGCATGATCGCTATTCTGATCGTGCAGATGCTGGATAATATTGTATTTCAACCTCTTCTCTTTTCCCGCTCTGCGGATATGCATCCTGTAGCAATTTTATTTATCATTTTGATTGGTGCAGAAGTGGCCGGTATTTTGGGCATGTTGGTGGCAATTCCATTAGCTACTGTTATCAGAATCACCATTATTCAGATAAGCTGGAGCTTCAATAATTATCAGGTTTTCGACCAAAATCCTGATCTGATCAAAAATCCTTCCGGTTAGCTATTTCTATCCTGATTAGCAGTGAAACTTTGCGTATCTTCAGTTAAGTATTTCTGCAACTTCAAATAAATCACTGTTGAAGAACATTGTTGTATTTGCATCCGGTTCTGGATCAAATTTTCAGTCACTTATTAATGCGGTTTCAGATGGTAAACTGACTGCAAACATTGTTGGATTAATTACCAATAATAGATCTGCTTTTGCACTCGAGAGAGCTCAAAAACACGGAATTCCTACCTTCATTATTTCTCCGGACCAATTCAATAGCGAACCTGATTATTCAAAAACAGTTCTTTCAAAACTTGAAGAATGGAACACCGACCTGTTAATTTTGGCGGGTTATTTAAAGAAGATTCCTATAGAAATCATCAAGTCCTTTGACAATAGGATTCTGAATATCCACCCTTCCCTGCTTCCAAAGTACGGAGGTAAAGGATTTTACGGCTCCAAAGTTCATGAAGCTGTGATCCGTAATAAAGATTCTCAGTCCGGTTGTACTGTGCATGTAGTAACTGCAGAATATGATGAAGGTCCCGTAATTGGTCAATCAACAGTTCAAGTTGCTGATTCCGATACAGCTGCATCTCTTGCAGAAAAAGTGCTTGAAAGAGAGCATATATTACTTCCTGAGACCATACAAAAATATCTAAAAACACTTAAAAATTAATAAAGTGGCATTAAAACCTCTTTCATCTCTACCTACTACCCCGCTTACAATTAATCGGGCATTACTTTCCGTATCCGATAAAACCAATATTGTTGAACTCGCAACTGCGCTTCATAATAGCGGAGTTACTTTAATTTCTACCGGAGGAACCGCAAAAGCTATTTCTGAAGCAGGAATACCGGTAAAAGATGTTTCTGAAATAACAGATTTTAATGAATGCCTTGATGGAAGGGTAAAAACTCTTCATCCTTTGGTTCATGGAGGAATTTTAGCCAGAACAAGCCACGCAAGCGATGTTGAAGAGATTGAGAAACTGGGCATATCTCCTATCGAATTGGTTGTAGTCAATCTCTATCCATTTAAGGAGAAAGTGAAAGAAGATATTACTCCCGCAACAGCAACTGAATTTATTGATATTGGTGGACCAACCATGATAAGAGCAGCAGCTAAAAATTTTGCTCATGTTGGAATTCTAAGCTCTCCTGATCAATACAAAGATTTTATTTACGAACTTAATGAAGGAAACGGAATCTCATTTGAAATGAGAAAGTCTTTAGCGAAAGACGCCTTCAATCATACAGCTGATTATGATTCTGCTATTGCGAACTATTTCAATGATCTTGTTGATGAAGAGCCTGAAAAACAATTTAATGTTTCTGTACCACTTTCACAGGAATTGAGATATGGAGAAAACCCTCATCAAAAAGCAGCGGTTTACGGAGAACAGGATTCGGTAATTGACTGTTTTCACGGGAAGCAATTAAGCTATAACAATTTTATAGATGTGGATGCGGCTTTGAATATTATTGCCTCATTTAGCAATGACAAATCCACGTGTGCTATTATCAAACATACCATCCCTTGTGGTGTTGGAATTGGAGACAATCTAACCGAGGCTTATAAAAAAGCTTTTAGTACTGATACTGTATCTCCTTTTGGAGGGATTGTTGTTGTAAACAAAGAACTTGATTTAGAAACTGCTCAAGAAATTGACAATATTTTCACAGAGATAATTATTGCTCCCGCTTTTTCTGATGAAGCTTTGGAATTGCTGACTCAGAAAAAAAACAGACGATTAATCCGGATCAAAAAACAAGTAAGTGAAGTACAAGCCAAATCTTTCAGGTCCATTTTTGGAGGACTGTTAACTCAGGATGCAGATCTTGAGCCTGTTGATCAAAATGATTTCAAAATTGTAACAGAAAGGAAACCTACGGATGAAGAAATGAATGACCTGCTTTTTGCCTGGAAAGTAGTTCGAAATGTGAAGTCCAATGCCATTGTTTATGCAAAAGAAGGAAGGACATTAGGTATTGGTTCCGGACAAACAAGTCGTGTGGATTCTTCTGAAATAGCTGTTGATAAAGCAAAAAAAGAAGAATTGGATCTTTCCGGCTCAGCTATTGCTTCTGATGCTTTCTTCCCTTTTTCTGATGGTATAGAAGCCGCAGCAAAGGCAGGAGCAACATCAGTAATACAACCCGGTGGAAGTATTCGAGATGAAGAAGTTATTGCTAAAGCCAATGAATTTGGTATGACAATGATTTTTACCGGAAAAAGGCATTTTAAACATTGAAAATTATATTTCGCATATACACTTTCATTCTCGTATTTTCAAAAAATAACTACCCAGCACTTTTAAACATCTACTATTTTGGCAATGTCTGATAATTACGGAATCCCGTCCCCTGCTTCCTCAAAAAATAAACAGAAAAAGGGGCTTCTAGATTTTCTATATACCGATATCGCAATTGATCTTGGTACAGCTAATACCCTGATCTACGCTCGCGGTGAAGGTATCGTTTTGGATGAGCCAAGTATTGTTGCTCTGAATCAAAATAATATTCCTGTTACTACCGGTCATGAAGCTCGGTTGATGCATGAGAAAACTCACAGAAATATCAGAACCGTTCGACCTTTACGAGATGGTGTAATTGCTGATTTTGAAGTTGCTGAACATATGATCAGAGGTATGATCAAAAAAGTGAAGATGAAATGGTATTCATCAACTCGCCAAATGGTTATTTGTGTTCCTAGTGGTATTACAGAGGTAGAGCGAAGAGCTGTAAGGGATAGTGCTGAACACGCCGGGGCTAAAGAAGTTTATTTGGTAGATGAGCCGATGGCAGCTGCAATTGGAATCGGATTAGATGTTCACGAACCAGTAGGAAGTATGATCGTAGATATCGGTGGTGGAACTACTGAAATTGCAGTGATCGCCCTCTCAGGTATTGTTTATGCACAATCAGTAAGACTTGGTGGTGATGAACTGAATGATGACATTATTAACTATTTCAGAAGAAACCACAACCTTTTGATCGGTGAAAGAACTGCTGAAAAGATAAAATGCGAAATTGGTTCTGCGGCTCCTCTAGATGAAGAACTTGAAATGATAACAAAAGGACGTGACCTTGTGAATGGAGTTCCAAGAACCAGACATATTACTTCCAAGGATGCCAGAGAAGCGATCGCTGAATCTGTTAACACCATAGTTGAGTCTATAACAAAATCGCTGGAGCAGACCCCACCAGAACTTTCTGCTGATATTCTGGATCGCGGAATTATGTTAACCGGTGGCGGTGCTTTGCTTAAAAACCTCGATAAACTCATCATGGAAACCACTGATCTGCCTGTTCATATTGCAGAAGATCCGTTAACAGCAGTAGTAAGAGGTACGGGAGCAATTTTAGAGAATCTGGATTACTATCGTCCTGTTATTTCTTAATTGAATTAATGAATGCAATTTAAAACACTTAAAGTTGGTGAAGCTAAAGACTACATAATCACTGCCATTCTCATTTTACTTTCGGTAACCATTGCAGTTAGTAGAAATCAAGGCGGGATACATAGTTTGCGTCAACTTTCCGCAATTACTGTAAGTGTTTTACAATCTCCTCTTGCCAATATTCGGGTCTATCGACAGGCGCTTACAACAAATACCTATTTACAACGCCAAAATATTCTTCTTCAGGATGAATTAAGTAAGCTCAGAGCTATTGAACAAGAGAATATTGAACTTCGCAAGCTACTCTCGTTTCAGGACTCTACTGAATTTAGCCTTACACCAACTCTTATAATCGGTAAAGAACTAAACGGAATTAATAAAAGTCTCACTATAAATTCAGGCAGTTTGAAAAACGTTAAGGTTGGAATGCCATTAGTTACCTCGGATGGTTTACTGGGAAAAGTAATCCTCACTACTGCCGAATATGCTCAGGTTCTTCCTTATAACAATAGCCTCTTCAGAGTAAGCGGGTTAATTCAGGAAGAAAATGCACCCGGTATTGTTTCCTGGAACGGAGAAAGCCTAACCGAAATGGTAATTGATTTTATCCCACAGACTATACCCGTTGAAGAAGGATATACTGTTGTCACTTCCGGTTTTAGTAATGAACTGCCTGCAGGAATTCCAATTGGTTCAGTAATAAGAACAGAAATCGAAGAAGGGAAAGAAACTCAAAGAATTTTTATAAAACCCTTTGCTTCACTAGCCCAGGCTTCTCAAGGATTTATAATTAATTTTACTCCTGATTCATCCCTTACTAATTTGAATGATCAATATGAGGATATTTTTGAGTGAGAAATAAGCTTGTTAAACATATTGGAATTGGTATTGTATTTGTCTTATCTCAACTACTTATTTTTCAGTACCTGACCATTTACGGCACAATAGCTGATCCGGTATTGGTTTTCGTTCTCTGGACTGCATTGAGATACAAGCGACACGAAGTTTTATTCTTTGCGGCAGGATTAGGTCTTTTTCAGGATGCATTATTTGATTCATGGGGATTAAATATGTTTGCTAAAACGATTACCATGTTCCTGGTCTACAAAATTGTCTCCCGGAACTCTGAAGTCCGTTTAATAATATGGCAAGCTTTTGTTTTAATTCTGGGCGCTGCTTTTCTGCACAACCTCTTTTACTTAGGGTTCTCATCGTTTTTAAATGTTTATGAATTTTCCTTCTCTCCTATAATTTTGTTGATCGGTAGCAGTTTATATACTGCTCTGATTGGTAGTATTTTACACATTCTTAAAGGAGATGCTAACTAATGAACAATTCATCTAACAGAATTCGAACTTCTATATTTGCTTTACAGGCGATAATGGTGTTGATCTGTTTAGTTGTTCTGGGAAGAATCTTTTATCTGCAGATAGTTCAATATGAAGTTTATGACGAGCTAGGCGACAAAAACTCGATTCGCCAGGAATATGTAGATGCTGCCCGCGGTCTTATTTATGACCGAAATGGCACGCTTTTAGTAGACAATCAGCCTATTTATTCGGTAACGATTACTCCTCTTAACTTTGACACAGAAAATATCCCGTTGTTAGCAGATCTTCTGGGAGAATCAGACAGCCTTGTTACTGAGCTTGTAAATGATGCCAAAAGATATTCCCGCTTCAGAACATCCAAACTTATCACAGATGTTGATTTCAAAGTCTTTTCCCTTATTCAGGAAAATCTCTGGCAACTCCCCGGAATCGGTCATCAAATTGATAGTAAAAGAAACTATCCTGCTACGCTAACAGCTTCTCATATTTTTGGTTATCTCCGTGAAGCAGATGAAAACGATTATAAGCAAACTCAGTCGATTCGGCTGGGTGACAAGATTGGTAAAAGCGGACTTGAATTATACTATCAGGATAATTTAAAAGGTGATCTGGGAATAAATTATTTAAAAGTAAATGCTCTTGGGCAATCTTTAGGAAAATATACAGAGCAAAAAATTGCTAAACCTCCGGTTCAGGGCGACAACCTGATTACGACCCTTGATGCAGATCTTCAGGCCTTTGCTGAGAAACTTATGAAAGGCAAAAGCGGGGGCATCGTTGCAATGAATCCCCATACAGGTGAAATACTAGCCCTTGTCAGTTCTCCCGAGTACGAAGTAAAAAAACTTGCCGGAAGAATCGATAAAGAATACTGGCAATTCATCAACTCAGATTCAACTCGCCCTTTATTCAACAGAGCAATTTCAAGTCGTCAACCTCCCGGCTCAACTTTTAAACCTTTGATGGGAATAATAGGTTTACATCTGGGTATTGTGACACCTGAAACTGAAATCTATAATAGTGGTTACTATATCAGAGGTCGGCCTTATAAAGATCTAGCCGATCCCGGGCTTTATGATATGGAATCTGCTATAGCTCACTCCAGTAATACTTATTTTTTAAGTGTGATGGATAAAATTGCTACTTCAGGTAAACTCAATACATGGAGTAAATTAGCTAAAGATTTTGGCCTTGGCGTTCCGAATGATATTGACCTTCCAAGCGCTAATCGGGGAATTTTGCCCGATAGTACATACTTAGACAATCGTTTTGGAAAAAATAAATGGGGCCTCGGAGATGTTTTGAATTTCGGCATAGGGCAAGGTTTGGTTTCTGCTTCTCCTCTTCAAATTGCACAAATGACCAGCTCCATTGTTAATGGTGGATATAAAATTGATCCACATTTACTCAGGGCAGTAGTTCGTGCAGATGGAAGTATTGAACAAAATAACTCTACTAAAGAAAAAATTGACTGGGTAAAAGATGAATATCTCAATACGGTCAAGAAAGGCATGCGAAGAAACGTACTAGAAGGAAGCGGCCGTTTCTACGCTTCTATACCTGATATTGAAGTGTCTGGTAAAACCGGAACAGCTCAAAATCCCTTTGGTTTCTCACATGGATGGTATACTTCTTTTGCTCCGGCAGAAAGCCCTGAAATTGTAGTTACCGTTTTTTTAGAAAACGCGGGATTTGCGTCAATTTCTGCTGTTCCGGTAGCTTCTCTGATATTGGAAAAGTACTTAAAAGGTAAAGTAGAAAGACAGTGGTTGGTTGATTATGTTTTAAATTTTGTTCCAAAAGAGGACAACTCAGAAGCATCTGCGTCCAATGAATAACCTAAGAAACTTAAATTGGTCAATATTTGGAGCCTGGATAGTACTTGCTATTATAGGATTGGTAGCTATTTATAGTGCAACTCAGGGACCTGTTTCTGAATTCTTACCAGACTATATACAGAATAATTTTGCCAAACAGCTTTTGTGGGTTGGTCTTGCAATAGTCTTTGTATTATGCTTTCAGTTCTTTACTCCACGCTCCTACATGCAGCTATCGTATCTGTTCTATGCTATTGGTATAATTTTGATGTTATGCACTTTTTTGTTTGGTACTGAAATCAACGGAGCAAAAAGTTGGTTAAGAATTGGCTTTTTCAACTTGCAATCAAGTGAGATTATGAAAATTGCCACAATACTGGCGACAGCTCAATACTTAACCAGTCGCAGAGATATTACAGCTGAAAATATACGTTATGCCCTTATTGCGGTTGCAATGATTCTGGTCCCAACTATTTTTGTCATCCTTCAAAATGACTTCGGAACTGCAATTGTATTTCTTGCACTGATACCGGTCATGCTTTTCTGGTCTGGTTTACCATACGGAGTTTCCATTTATATCGTTTCTCCGGCTTTTATACTATACCTAACTGTTTTTGATTGGAAACTCGGAGCTATTGCAACCATCCTTATTTCATTTTTGATCTTTATGGTTCAAAAAAGGGTCTGGCTTACTGTAACCTCTTTGATCACAGGTATTATAACTGTAGTAGGGGTAAATCTTGCTTTAACCGACATTCTGCAACCTCATCAAATAGCGAGAATTACCGCATTTACAAATCCTGCTTTCGATCCTACTGGAGCCGGTTGGAATGTAATTCAAGCTAAAACTGCCATCGGATCCGGAGGATTGTTAGGAAAAGGATTTATGGAAGGAACACAAACTCAATTAAAATTTCTTCCTGAGCAGTGGACAGACTTTATATCCTGCGTTATTGGTGAAGAGTTTGGCTTTATGGGGCTGGGACTGTTAGTAGTAACTTTCCTTTTCTTGTTTCTAAGGTTATTGAAACAGGCTGGTAATCATAAACACCCTTTTGCTCAACTGGTTACGGTCAGTGTTACTGCTGTATTTTTTATCCATTTTGTAGTTAATATCGGAAGTGCAACAGCCCTGCTCCCTGTGATTGGTATACCACTTCCATTTGTGAGTTATGGAGGTTCTGCTTTCCTGACCAATTCTCTGATGTTAGCCATTTGTTTGAATATGGATCTTTACAAACGTGATTTTAGTATCTACCGTTAGGCTTTCTGATACTTTTTATCGGTTCCAAGATTAAAACCTAACCTATGATGAGGTGTATAACCGAATTGCTTTAATGCTTTTTTATGATGTGGCGTTGGGTAACCGACATTAGATTTCCAGTTAAATTCAGGGAATTTTTTATCCAGCCTTTTCATATATCTATCTCGGTAATTCTTTGCAAGAATAGAAGCTGCTCCAATTGATATTGATTTATCATCTCCTTTAATAATACAGGTATGGGGAATAAGAGAAGTTGTATATTTATTTCCGTCTACAAGCAAATAATCAGGATCTGCTCCTTTCTCTTCCGCACATTTTTGCATTGTATTTATAGAAGCCCATAATATATTGAGATCAAATATTTCTTTAATTGAGCCTTCCTGAATTGTATAAAAAAGTGCTTTCTCTTTGATCTCTTCTTCTAATAACAATCTATTCTTCTCATTAATGGCTTTACTGTCTTTTATTCCATCAATCTTAATTCCTTCTTCGAATATTACACCCGCAGCAACTACAGGACCGCATAAACAGCCCCTGCCTACTTCATCCAGACCCATAATCCTCTTAAAACCTTCGCTCCATAATTCTTCTTCAATCTTTGTGCGGCTAGAGTTCATAACAAATATTTATTAGTTTGATAGATCATGGAACTGTTTAAAGATAAGATGTATTTAAATATTAAAATAAGATATGAATTTTAAATACACACAATGGGATGAGCGTTTTGGAAAAGGTGGGAAAAAGCCACCTTTCGAAACTTTGTGGAATCTTTTTCAGGAATTGCTGACGATTTCAAGTGGTGATGTAGCTCAGGCTCTCCGTTGGCTCACCGAACTAGACAAAGAGTACCGAATTACTGACCAGTTTGAAGAAGATTATTCATTGGGTGATTTTATGGATGATCTTAAAGATCGGGATTACATTGAGCAGGATGATGAAAATCAGGTTGTGATTACCAGAAAAACCGAAAGAAGCCTCCGACAAAAATCTCTTGAAGAAATATTCAAAAATCTGAAAAAAGGTGGAATGGGTTCCCACAAAACTCAACACACCGGAAAAGGGTTAGAACGTCAACCGGAAACAAGAAAATGGAATCCCGGAAGTGATATCGGTCAAATAGATTCTGTAGGTACTATGCTGAATATGTTAAATCATAGTTCTATCGATAATGTTAATCTTCAGGAAGATGATATTTCAGTATACGACACAGATCATTACACCTCAGTCTCAACAGTGCTTCTAATCGATATCAGCCATTCGATGATACTTTATGGTGAAGACAGGATTACACCTGCTAAGAAGGTGGCTATGGCGTTATCTGAACTCATTTTAACAAGTTATGCAAAGGATTCACTTGATATTATAGTTTTCGGAAATGAAGCATGGGAAATCAATATAGAAGACTTGCCCTATTTAAAAGTAGGTCCATATCATACAAATACTTTACAAGGGTTAGAAAGAGCCCGACATCTTTTACAAAGAAAGAAGTTTTCAAATAAGCAGATCTTTATGATCACTGACGGAAAGCCGTCTTGTATTATCGAAAATGGAAAACTCTACAAAAACAGCTTCGGATTAGACCGTAAAATAGTAAATAAGGTTTTGGATGAAGCTGTAAAATGCAGAAGAGAACAGATTCCGATAACCACCTTTATGATAGCCAGTGATCCTTATCTTCAAAGCTTTGTTAGAGAAATGACTGAGGCAAATAAAGGAAAAGCATATTTCGCATCTCTGGATGAATTGGGTGGATATATTTTTGAAGATTATATCGAGAACAGAAAAAAGAATGTAAAATAAAAAAGCCACAGCTTTTGAAAGCAGTGGCTTTAATTTCTATCTGAAATATATCAGATCAAATACCCAACTGAACCATTACAGCATCTGTAATATCATACTCTGCAGCATACGCCTGAGAAGCATAAAGAATAATCCTTTCTCCATTGCTGGTTGTTATATTAAGAACATAGGAAAGGCCTTGTTTGTCAGCAACGGTATTAATTGCAGAACCAATTTGACTTTGTAAGGGTCCAAGAAGCTCATTTTGTTTGTCCTGAATATCTTGCTGAGCTTTTCTTGTTGCTTCATTCAGAGCTTCACTCATTTTCTGTAGCTCTTCTTCGTCTTTTGCTTTTGCAGTTGCAGATATTACATCCTTCTTTTGTTCGTAAACATTAACTGCATTTTGGAACTCAGCTTCTTTTTGCTGAATCTCTAACGATTTTCTATCTGCAAAGTTTTTAAGTCTTTGCTGTACTGCTTTCATTTCCGGCATTCTGTTCAGAATAGCTTGCGGATTTACGAAACCAATTTTTAATTCTTGAGCTTGAGTATTTCCCGTTAATAATAACGTGAAAAGTAATCCTAACCCTATTGAAAACTTCTTTAACATGATTCTATTTTTATGATTGTTTTAATTTTTCTAATACTAATTCAGTAATATTCATCTGATCGTCTGAAGCGTAAAAAATAAAAGCTCCTGAATTCATTGAGCCTTCATTCAAAACCAAATCCAAGCCCAGTGAATCTGCTACTGTTTTAATAGTAGCATAAACTTTGGTTTCTATGGGTTGGAGCAAAGTGATCTGACGTTGCTGAACCTCATTTAAACTTTTTTGACGTTCCTCTTCAAAGTCCTGATTCTTTTCTATTAGCTCTTGTTCCTTTTGTTGTCTTTGTTCAAGAGTCATAACATCCTTAGCTGCACTGTAATCTTCAAGCTCTTTTTGTAAAGCTAAAGCCTGAATCGCTAACAATGAATCTTTTCTTTCGAGCAAATCACCAATTTCTTGATTGATAGATTCTACTTCAGGGAGTTGTGAAAGTATCACTTCAGGGTTTGTATACCCTATCTTAACCTGAGCTTCAGCTTGAAAGCTAAAGAGCATTAAGAATAAAGCTAATACTGATAATTTCTTCATTTATTTCTTATCAAATTTTAATTATTGTTCTATTTCTATCCCAAGTTCTAATAAAACTTGTTCATTTATATTCCATTCACCACGAGCGTAAACCATATATATATCTCCTGACCTGTCAAACACAAAATCAAAACCATTTCTTTGTGCTACAGATCGTACAGCTGCAAAAACTTGCCTTTGGATAGGTTCTAACAATTCTTTTTGTTTTTTGAAATATTCACCGTTAGGTCCAAATTTTTGCTCTATAAAACTATCTAACTGTTTTTTCTTGGAATTTATTTCCTGAATTTTTTCCTTTTTTATTTCTTCAGTATATAATATTTCCTTTGCTGTAAAGTCTTTTTCAAGATTATCTATCTCTAAGCGCAAGCTTTGAATTTCATTTTTCCATCCATCACTTTGAATCTTAAGGCGCTGTTCAATTCCTACATATTCCGGAATTTTAGAGAGAACGAAATCTGATTCGTAATATCCTATTTTTTGATCTTGCGCAGTAGCAGCAATTGTAATCAATACAAATATAAATACAGAACAGATATTTTTTAAAAACTTACTCATTAAAAAGGAGCTCCAATGTTAAATAAGAATTCCCACTCTCCGGCGGTTACAGAAGGTGATGTTCCTTCAATACCATCAAACCTGTATCCGTAACTCAAATCAACTAATCCTAAAATCGGTAAAAATAAGCGGACTCCAAATCCTGCTGATCTTTTTAATTCGAATGGATCATACTCAGAAAAAGTCAGGAATGAGTTCCCTGCATCCATAAAGGTATATGGTATCAATTGCAGTTGTTCATTTTGTACAGCCGGGTAACGCATTTCTAGAGTAAACTTGTTAAATATACGCCCACCTACCTGCACGCCGTCTTCAAACGGAGCGATGCTTTGATTAATACCACCGGGATAACCTCTCATATCAATATTATCATAAAGAAAACTCTGACGTTGCTGAAGTTGAGTTCCTCCTAATAAAAATCTTTGGAAATCACTTCTATTAGACTTTGTAAAATAACCGATATAACCGAAATCGGCAGTACTTGAGAGTACTAATTTTTCAATTATTGGGAAATGATTCTGATAATAAGATTTGATCTTATAGTAGTCCAGGAAACCGGCTACAGGTAAAGCAACTTCACCGCTTAATCCAATTTTTGAGCCTAGGGTTGGAGAAATTGGGTTGTCTACGGAGTTTCTCTCTATCAGCTGCTCAACAGTGATAGAATTCGATATACCTGAAGTTTGAAAACTTGAACTACTGTTAACATCATATAATTGATATCCAAATGTAGTTCTAATAGAAAAATAATCATCAGGCCACTTCAATCTCTTTCCGATTGAAACACTTCCTGAAAAAAGCTCACTTTTTCCTGCACCATATCTTGAATTATTGATCAGGTTATATGAAAAGTTGATACCTAATGATGTTGGTTTTCCACCTAACCACGGTTCAACAAAGTTTGTTGAATAACTCTGGTACCCTTGTCCCGTTACTTGCACTCCTAAAGATAGTTTTTGACCATCTCCGGATGGTATTGGGTTCCAGCCTCCTTTTTCAAATGCTCTTTTGATCGAGAAGTTATTAAAATTAACACGTGCCGAAATAATAGCACCGATAGACTGGCCTCCGTATCCACCGGAAAATTCAAAATTATCAGTAGAAACTGATTCATCTAAATTGTAGTTGATGTCAACACTTTTGTTGGCTCTGTCCGGTAATACATCCGGTTGTAGGTTTTGCGCATCAAAATATCCCAAAGTTCCAACTTCCCGAATGGTTCTGATAATTGCTTCTCTGCTATACTTGTTACCGGGAACCGTACGAAGAGTTCTTCTGACTACATCATCATGAGTTTTAGTATTTCCGGAGAAAGAAACTTCATTTATGGTAGCGATCTCGTCTTCAAATATATCGATATGAATATCTAAAGAATCTTCAGCTACTTTATCAATTGTTGGGATAGCTTGGAAAAACAAATAACCAATATTTTGATACAGAGATGTAACGTCTGTACTATTTTGATTAATAGTAAGATTCTCATCGAATTTAGATTGATCAAAAACATCTCCTTTCTCAAAATCTAAAGCTAATGAAAGTTGGTCATCTGTATAAACTGTATTTCCATCCCATGTAATATTTCTGATCTTGTATTGAGGTCCTTCTTCAATATTAATGGTGACACCAACGCCATCCAAATCTTTAACATAGTTATAGATAAAAACAGAATCACTAACCACTCTTACATCAGCGTATCCATTTTCTCTATAGAAAGCTAAAACCTTAGCAATACCTTCATCAAAATCATCCTGCTTATATACTTTTTTTGTCAGAAACTTCCACCACTTATCTTCTTTAAGTGGTTTCATTTTCTTTGTCAGTTTTTTATCAGAGAAAGCCTCATTCCCTTCAAACTTAATATCTTTGATCTCTAAACGAGTCCCTGCGTCAATATCAAATACAAGAACGGCTCTGTTTTCAAGATTTTCGGCTTCTTCAATTCTGGCATCAACTTTTGTGTACCAGTATCCCTTTTCCTTATAAAATCTATAAATTGTATTTTTTGCCTTAGCAATTACACCGTCAGTAATAGCTGCTCCGGGAGTTATTATGATAAGGTCTTTCAAATCTCTTCTTTGAGATCTTTTTACCCCTTCGATTTTGACTTCTATTAAACGAGGTTTTTCGGTTACTTTTATTATCAGGCTTATTTCAGACAGAGTAATTTCTTCAATAAAGATCTCTACGTCTGCAAATAAACCTGAACGGAACAATCTTTTAATTGCATCAGAAATATCATCACCCGGATATGTAATTTTTCTTCCGGCAGTTAATGAGCTTGCATTGATTATGAACTGCTCTCTTGTGCTTTCATTTCCCTCAACCGTAATTGATTTGATCGTGTACTCTTGAGGTGTATTTTGGGTTGGGTCAGTAATTTCGAAAGTATCTTGCGCCTTTAACTCATTAATAAATGTACCTATAACTAATACACAAACTGAGGCAATAAATATTCTTTTCAACAAACTATATACTTCTTTTTTAAGGTTCACTTATTTTCGTTTTTCAATAAACGGGCAGCTAACCCATTTTCGTCTTTAGACAAATCAATTTTTCCAAACCTACGATCTCTGCTTTGGTAAGAATTGATAGCTTTATACAACTCATCACGTCTGAAATCAGGCCAAAACTGTTCCGTTATGTACAATTCGGAATATGCCAGCTGCCATAATAAAAAGTTGCTTATTCTGTATTCACCACTCGTTCTAATAATTAGGTCAGGGTCAGGTACTTCCGCTGTTGATAAATGATCTGCAATCATTTGGTCATTTATGAGCGATGGATCTAAACGACCTTCTTTAACATGTGTAGCAATTTTTTTTACAGCTTCTGTAATATCCCACCTTCCTGAATAACTTAAAGCCAAACACAATTGAAGACGATCATTATCCTCAGTTAGTTCTATAGCTTCCTTTAATTGTTTCTTGCAATTGTCCGGAAAACGATCGGTTTGACCAATAGTTACTAATCTGATGTTATTTTCGTGCAAGTTATCTGCTTCTTTCCTCAAAGATGAGACTAACAATCTCATTAATCCACGAACTTCTGCAGAGGGTCTTCCCCAATTTTCAGTGGAGAAAGCATATAGCGTTAAATATTTAACACCTAGTTGTGCACAAGATTCTGTGATATCTCTTACTGAATCTACACCTACTTTATGGCCATGCAAACGTATACTGCCCTTACTACGTGCCCAGCGGCCGTTTCCATCCATGATAATAGCAATGTGCTCAGGAATCTCACCAGACTTCTTAAGTTCCAGTTGTTTTTCCTGATCTGCCTTGGTCTGTTCAGTATTTGTTAGTGTAAATTTTTTCAAAAATTATAGTAGATTTTCAAGCCTTAAAAAATAGGCTAATAATCACCATATATCAAGGCTAGAAATGCTTTCACTTATTTAATTCTTGTTGTAGAGATATCATTTCTAAAACAGCTAACGCAGCTTCTGCACCTTTGTTTCCTTTGTCCCCAACTCTTTCCAGAGCTTGTTTAGTATCATCAGTAGTTAGAACTCCGAAAGCAATCGGTTTCCCGGTGTTCAAATTGAGATTTGTAATACCCGTTGTTACTGCATCGCAAACATATTCAAAATGAGGTGTCCCGCCCCTAATTACAACACCGAGAGCAATAACCCCATCCAGATCTCTTGATTCTAAAAGACTTTTTACTGCCAATGGAAGTTCAAAAGAACCCGGACAACGAGCTACTACAATATCTTCATCAGATATTCCATTTCCATTCAATGCTTTAATAGCACCATTCAGCATTCTTTCAGTAATGGAAGAATTCCATCTTGAAACAACAATTCCAACCTTCGCAGACAATGGTTTAGTATTCCCTTCTATATAATTAATGCTCATGCTATTCTTTAACTAAAATGGTTTGTTTTCTTTGGTCCGTCATTCGTTTCATCGATTCCACATTCTTTTTTGCAATTGCAACTATGCCAACATTACTATGACCCGCTTCAATGCCTCCATGATAATCACTTCCACCTGTTTTAAGAAGTGATCTCTGATCACATAATTTTGAGTAAAACGCTTGTTTCCTGTAATTATGGCTAGGATGAATGCATTCCAAGCCATCAACTCCAAGTTCAATAAATTCTTCGATTTCTTGTTCAGAATATAATTTACCGGGATGAGCTAAAATAGCTGCTCCACCAACATTCTTTATCATTTGAATCGCTTTTTCAGAATCAGGATAACTATTTTTTATATCACCCAATTTTTCATTGCTCAAATATAATTGAAATGCTTCATTAAAGTTAGAAACATAGCCTTTCTCAATTAAGATCTTGGCAATATGCGGTCGTCCCAGATTTCCCCCGTCAGCTTCTGCCCAAACCTCATCATAACTGATATCTATTCTTTTCGAATTTAATGTTTTAACTATTCCTTTAATTCGTGTTTGTCTTGAACTCTTTTGGCTCTTCAAAAAATCACCGAAGTAATTTGTTTCTGTTTCAAAATAATAGGCTAAAATATGAGCCTCTTTCCCATTAAATAACGTTGTTACTTCTACACCGGGTATTAGCTCTATCCCGGCCTCATCTGCAAATGGTTTCGCAATTTTATAACCTTCAAAAGTATCATGATCCGTAATTGAAACAGCGCCTAAATTCTTCATCTCAGCAAGCTTAATTACCTCCTCCGGAGATAGATGCCCATCTGAGCATATTGTATGGATATGAAGATCTGCTTTTTGTGGCATCAATTACTGCCTTTCAGCAAGGAATCAATTTGCTGAGGATTATTTATTAGATCCACAGCAGCGTTAAGTTGTATATCCTTTGACAAGGAAGCGTTAGTTCGGGCTGTTTGACCACCGGTCCTTGACTTTAATTCCAACCAGATCATTTTCTCAATAAACTCTTTGCTGTTGTTGAGCTCTTGCTCTTGTTGAAGGTCTATAAATTCCTGAAGTTCCTGGATCTTACGTTCCGCTCCTTCAACTTCGGCAAGGTCATTTCTGATCACTTCCAGATAATCCTCTGTTTCATTTGCAAACTCAAAATCTATTTTGTCGAGATAGAGTTTAAACTCATTGAAAATTCCTTCCGGTATATCATCAAAACCGGTATTGGAATTGTTTGCGAAATACTCAGTGCTGAAATCAAAAATAGCCCCTTTTTGTAGCAAGGATATCTCAATCAGATTTGGTTCAGCTACTTCTACAACAACATCGGGTTCAATACCTCTGCCTTCGTTAACAGTTCGTCCGTTCTTAGTCTTGAATACATTTGATGAAGCTTCCCTTTTTACAACTCCTGAATTTCGTCCTTCATGTGTATAATCAACAGATTGAATACTTCTGCCACTAGGGATATAATAACGAGCTATGGTTACTTTCATAGAGGTGTTGTAAGGAAGGGGTTTAACGATCTGTACCAATCCTTTTCCAAAGCTTTGCTCACCTAAAATAACTGCGCGATCCAGATCCTGTAACGCACCTGATACAACCTCCGAAGCACTTGCGCTTCCTCCATTAACCAATACAACTACCGGTGCATCAAAGAAAATTGGTTCTGTTGTAGAAAACGTCTGATTATACTCAGCAATCCGTCCTCTGTTCTCCACCACCATCAATCCCGGTTCAACAAATTTATCTATGATGGAAACAGCTTCCTGCAAAATTCCACCCGGATTATCTCTCAGATCCAGTACTAAACCTTTAAGCTCAGCCTGTTCTTTTAGTTCTATAATTGAAGTTCGTATTTCATCAGCAGACCTAGATCCAAATTGACTTAATTTTATATAACCGATTTGCTTATTACTTCCGATCAACGTTTGATGTGATACATTCTTTACTTCGATCCTTTGTCTTGTCAGCTCAAAATCCAGTTCTTTTTCCACTCCAAATCGTTTTATAGAAATATCTACTTTTGAACCGACCTCACCAATTGTAAGTGTTTGAATTTCTTCAGGTTTTAACCCTATCGTGGAAATACCATCAATTTCTATGATCTCATCACCTGCTCTTAAACCACTTCTTTCTGCAGGGCCACCTTCTGTGGGGGCAATTATAACTACTTTTCCATCTCTGTAACCTGCTTCGATACCAATTCCTGCATAATTTCCACGGGATAGTATTTCAGCCTGTTCATTTTGTGCTTCGTTATAAATAACGGTGTAAGGATCCAGAGTTTCTAACATTGCATCCAATCCGATACGCATCAACTTCTCCGGATCTATTTCATCCACGTAATCCAAAGCAACATTTTCGTAGGTCTTACTAAAGATTGAAAAGTTCTTTTTTATTAAAAAATAGATATCAGTTTGCTGAGCTTGAACCAAGCTTGATGACAATCCACTTAAAAAGAAAATGTATATAAGAAAAAACGACTTTTTCATACTACTGTTTACTTATTTTCAAAACCTGACCAACCACAATTGTAGATCCTGAAATCCCATTTAAACTTCTTAAAGAGGATATACTTACTCCGAAGCTTTCTGCTATTTCTCCCAAAGTATCATTCTTTCTAACGGTATAGGTTTTATATCCATTTGAAGAAACGGAAGCAGAAGCCAATAATATATTCTCGCCTCTTCTTTGCTTTCTTTCTAATTCCTGTTTCTGGCTGTAACTCATCGAGTTAACTTTTGAGTAATGATCTCTGTTCTTTGAAGGCACATAAACTGTCAAATTCTGTCCCACACGAATTGTGTTTCCAATACCATTCCAAGCTCTTATCTCGAAAGCCCTGACATCATACCATTCTGCAATGTGACCAACGGTATCACCTGTCTTTACTTTATATGTTAGCTTAGAAGAGTTAGAAGGTGTGCTCGAACGGGTTGAAGTAGAACGTGATCGGCTTGTATTCGTAATATTTGTAGGACGATTTGCAGAAATTTTACCTGCACTTCCTGCCGGTAATGGAATTACAAGTTTTTGCCCGGGATGAATAACATTGGAAAGGTTATCATTACTTGCGTAAATACCGCGAACCGTTGTGCCATACTTTTGGGCAATTAATCCAATGGATTCTCCGCTTCTAACGGTATGTACAGTCATGTCCTGAGCTCTGTTCTCTTTCGGTATTTCTTTATAAGCGATCAAAAACTCTTCCTTTTTTCCTGTTGGTATCTTCAGTGGATATTTATTTCCCGGAGGAGTAGCCCATCTCAAAAGTTCAGGGTTATAATCTTTCAATTCATCAACAGAAATTCCTGTTGCTTCAGAAAGAGCATCTAAAGGCATCAAACCATCCACTTCCACAACATCGTAGCTGTATGGTTCTCCTTCATACTTCCTCTCAAAACCAAATTCTTCAGGATTTAATCCGATCATGGCTGTTGCAATAAAGCCCGGAACATAGCCTCTGGTTTCTCTTGGCAGATAAGGATACGCTTCCCAATAGTCTTTTTTTCCTCCTGCTCGAGTGATAGCACGATTTAAACCTCTAGGACTGATATTGTAATTTGCCATCGCTAAATGCCAGTCTCCCCAAATATCATACAGATCTCTTAAGTGGCGTGCAGCAGCGCGAGTTGCTTTTTCAGGATCTCTTCTTTCATCAACCCACCAATTCACTTCCAGTCCATAAACTCTTCCGGTTGCTGCAATAAACTGCCACATACCAACAGCTGCAGCCCAACTTCTTGCATTGGGATTCAAACCACTTTCAATAAAGGCTAAATAAGCCAACTCGGAAGGTACTTTTTCTTCTTTAAAAATTTTCTGGATCATCGGCATATACGTTTCAGAACGTTTTAACCAAAGTTCCATCACTTCAGGTCTCTTAAGAGTATAGTACACCAAACTGTTTGTCACATATCTATTCTGGATAAGTGGGACATCTGTTTTGGTTAACATCACATCTTTTGGAAAATCGAAGTCTTCGGTCAAATAAGCATCGTCATCAGCAAAAAGCTCTTCCTGAATTGCGAATATTTCACCTTGAGCTTCATTTGCTGATTCTGAAATTCCATAGAATTGTCTGTATTCCGAAATCACAGCTCTTGACAGTTCTACAAATCTACGGTCAGACCTTAGTTCAGGATAATCATCCAACAATGCTTGAGAAGCGTTTACTGCATCATTAATATGCGTTTCTGCTTCCAACGGATTATCATCTAATTGTGATTCCAAACTCAACACATGTAATTGATAGATGTCCGTTATTCTTCTAAGAATATCCTTTTGAAAAGAATCTAACTCAATAGTTATGGGATCTCTTTCAGGTTTTGATTCAATAACCTTGTTTTCCAAAGGATTTGGAACCGTTAAAAGACGCAATGGCATCTTTTCAGTTTTAATCAATGTACTGTCTTGTGCAAAAACAGATGTAGTACACAACAATAGTGCACCACAAGAAATCTTTGTAAAAATCTTATGCATATTTGTCTGTAGTTTTTAACTCAATAAAAGTAGTAAATAAATGCCAGAATTAAAGAAAAAAGGCACTTTTAATCCTCGTTTGTCAACACAATTAGAGAAACGTTATTGTTTTGAAGAAATAGATTTTTTGAACTTGTTTTCCTGACCGCTCCAACCCTGAACTACCGGCCATCTTCTACCCGATCCAAAGGCTTTAGCTGACATTTTTAAACCGGGCGCCGACTGATATCTTTTGTGTTCATTGATATCAACTAATCTAAGAATTTTATCAACTAGTTTTTCTTCATAACCTCTGTCGATGATCTCTTCTCTTGAAAGCTGTTGCTCAAGATAGTATTCCAAAATAGTATCTAAAGTTCCGTAATCCGGCAAAGAATCTGAATCTTTTTGATCAGGTCTTAATTCGGCACTTGGTTCTTTCTCAATTATAGAATTTGGGATCACTTCTTTCTGATAATATCTCTGGTTTAACCACTTGCACATTTCGAACACTTCTGTTTTATAAAGATCTGATATAACGCCCAGTCCTCCAGCCATATCACCATATAAAGTACAATAGCCTACTGCCGTTTCTGATTTATTCCCCGTATTCAAAAGCATGTAACCGAACTTATTAGCCATAGCCATCAGTAAATCACCTCTGGTTCTGCTTTGAAGATTTTCTTCGGCTACATTAAATTCTGTTCCTTCAAAAACCGGTTTAAGCTGATCTAAATAAGAATCATAAATTGATTTAATAGTAATTTCATGCAACTTAATCCCCAGATTTTGAGCAAGAGTTTCAGAATCAGAAACACTTCCCGCAGAAGAAAATTCGGAAGGCATTGTAACTGCTATTACGTTTTCAGCACCAAGTGCTTCTTTAGCGATTACAGCAACCAAGGCTGAGTCAATTCCACCACTCAATCCTAAAATTACTTTCTTTGCTGCTTTAGATTTTTTTAAATAATCCTGAACGCCCAGCACTAAACCATTGAACATACTTTCAATTCTTTCAGGCACATCTAATCGGCTTGATGTGTTCTGAATTGCCTCTACTTCTTTAGTGGATGGATCGAATTCAACATCGATATAAGTACTCGCAAATCTTTTGGCTCTGCTTTTTATCTCTCCATCTTTATTTAAAGCCAGAGAATCTCCATCAAAAATAAGTTCGGTATTTGCCCCAACCTGATTCACATAAAACAAAGGGATATTCAGTTCATCCGCATGCTTCTGGAGCATTCCAACCCGGCTTACCGGTTTTGTTTTTGTAAATGGAGAAGCAGACACATTAATGATAGCCTGAGCACCTTTATCAGCAAGAACTTCAGCGGGATTTACGGAATAGGTATGATAGTTGATCTCGTTGTCATTAAACCAAATGTCTTCACAAACGGTAATTCCAAAAGAAACACCATTTATCGATATCGGCTCGAACTCATTACCGGGTTCAAAATATCTCAGATCGTCAAAAACATCATAAGTTGGTAATAGTGCTTTATGAACTCTGGCTATTTCCTTCCCATTTTGAGCCACAATTGCTGAATTGAATATCTTTCTGCCTGTTCCATGATTTTCCGAAATTGAACCGAATATAACTGCAGTCTCTCCTGTGGATTCGATCAGTTCATTATTAATCCGGTAGCAAGACTCTCTAAATACAGCCCTTTCAAGAAGGTCTTGTGGAGGGTAGCCGCAAACTATCAATTCCGGCAGAATCAGAATATCAATTTTGTCTTCAGAAGCTTTTCTTATTGCTTCTGTGATCAAATTTTTATTCCCTATCAGGTCTCCAATGGTAGGATTAAGCTGTGCTAAGCGTATTGTAGAAGATTTTTTCATTACTGAAAGATAGTGCTGATTACGACAAATGGCGAAAAATTGATCTTATATAAAATCAGATTTAATGAATTGCTTTAAACACGTTGAAATGACTCAATATCTTTATTTATTGAGGCGGTAATTTCTCCGACTTCAAAAGGTTTTTGCAAATAGCTGCAAATTAAACCTGATTCAAGAGCCTCTTCGATTTCCGGTATTTTATGATAGCCAGACAGGATATTATATGGACATGGTTTATAAAACTCCTGAGCTTTCCTGATAAACTCGAGGCCATTCATACCTGGCATCTTCATATCTGAAATTATCAGATCGAAGGAGTCATCTTCTGACAATATTTCCAATCCCTTCTCAGGACTTCTTGCTGTAACAATTTCGAAATTCTCTGCTAATAAATTTTCAAACAAAAACAGGTTCATTGCTTCATCATCAACGTAAAGCACTTTTTTCAAGTTTGACATTCTAAATTTTTGGTGTCTCTTTTTTGAATTCTAATTTTACAGTTGTTCCTTTATCGACAACTGAATCAATTTCTATATCGCCGTTTAGTTCTTTTATGATATTGTAGACAATAGATAAGCCCAACCCTGTCCCTTCTCCTTGTTCTTTTGTGGTAAAGAAAGGATCAAAGATCTTATGCAGTATTTCATCAGGAATTCCACAACCTGAATCCGTTATATAAACTATTGTTTTGTCTTTTGTTTCCTTTGCCGAAATTGATATTTCTCCATCACCTTCAATAGCATGAATTGAGTTGGTTATCAGATTAGAAAAAACCTGATATAATTTACCTTCGTTACCAATTACAAATACATCATTAGTTGCATACTCCCGTGACACATTTATTCTGTTTTTCAGATCATGATCCAGAATCGTAAGTGTGTCATCTATTACTTTATTTAAATACACTTTGTTGTTGATCTTATCAGAAGTAGTAGTAAATGCCCCCAAGCTTTTTGTGATATTCATGATCTTATCTACTCCCAGATCTATGCCAACCAGAACGGTTTCAAAGGTATCTTTATCTCTAATTAGAATTTCAGAATTATTTTGCTCTGTGATCTGCTTTATAATTTCTTTCCCGGACTTTATATAGTTTAGCGGGTTATTTATTTCATGTGCAATTCCGGCTGTTAACACTCCCAAAGCAGCCATTTTTTCTGTTTGCACCAATTTAGTGTGTGCCTCTTCAAGATTTTTATATGCTTCCTTTAAATTTTGGTTTTGCATATCTATTTCTTCTGTTCTTCTACTAACCAATTTTCTTAAGGTCTCTCTTTGTTTGATCAGATAAAGAACCCTCAATCTGTATATAAAATATCCAACAGCGATCAAGATCAGAACACTTAAAAGTAAAAACCAGGCTTCCTGGTAGAATGGTTTTTTAATTATAAAACTTACTGATTTCTGCTCGCTCCAATCTCCTGACTCAACTCTACCTTTTACCCACAACGTATATTTTCCCGGGTTTAGGTTTGTATATCTAATCGGGCTATTTGAAATATCTGATGTTAGATTCCAGTTTTCTTCAAACCCTTCTAGCTTATATTGAAATGACATTTCATCTTCATTAAAGAATGAGATAGCTCTGAATTTCAACTCAACGCTATTCTCATCATAGCTTATTGATCTCTCAGTTTGGTTTGTTAGTATTGTACCATCCAGTGTCCTGAATTCTTTAAGCTCAATATTCGGAATAAAGTCTGTATTTATTTCCTCACTATTTTCTAATACTGAAACCCCTGCATCTGTCCCTATCCAAATATCTCCTTTTGAATCTTCAACTAAGGCATTTCTGTTAATTTCATTACCGATCAACCCATTTCCTTTATTATACTGAACCAATTCCTTGCCATCTGTTTTAAAAATACCGTCGCTTGTACCGACCCATAAATTGTTTTCAGAATCTTTCAATATTGAATAAGCCGGATTTCTGTCAAGTTCTACTGCATCATATTTGACTATTTTTCCGTCTTTTAATTTCCCTAAACCTGCTTCGGTAGCTACTAAGTATTCATCATTCCATACTTCAATATCATAAGTACTATTTAATGATTGCTCATCTACAACATACCTTTGAGTATCTGTACCGTCAGTAATATATACTCCTCGGCTGGATAGAATGGCTAACTTATCATTTCCAATTGTTACAAGATTTCTTATCCCATCAAACTTGCCGAAAAGCTCCAATTTCTGATCTGTAAATCTATAAACTGAATTAGAATTAGCTACTAATAAATCGCCTTTATAAAGACTTAATGAAGTGACTATGTTATTCAGAATTTTGGAATCATATTGTCGAATTTTACCATCTTTTATACTGATCAATCCACTACTTGAAAGTGCCAGGAAAATTCGTCCGTCATTTGTTTGCTCAACATCTAAAATTCGGGTAACAAAATTTGGATACCGATCCCTTAGATCTATGGAGGTTATTTCCCCTTTATCATAGAAATTTAATGCCCTTGGGTTGGCAAGTACAATACGCCCATCAACTCCTTCAAGAATACTACTTACTTCATCTTCAATCAGATTTGTATTGCTATTAAAATTTCTAAATCTCAATAAGTTGAACTTGAATAACCCTCTGTTATCACCAACCCAATAATTATTCTCGGCATCAACAAAGATCTGATTGCTTAACAAGTTTTGCTGACGAGCCAATACTTTAAGAGGTTTCCAATCACCGGTTGCTTCCTCAACAAATGAAGGAACGCTAAAACTACTGTAATAGATTCGTCCACTCTCATCTATTTCTAAACTGTATTTGTTAAAAATTGATTCTGAAAAAATTCCGAGCTCATCTGAAATCAGCTCATAATTTTCTTCTGTTATTTTCCCAATCCAATTAAATCCCAACAAATAAAATGAGTTATTGTGCTTATTGATGGTGAGAACATTACTGCTTTCAAAATCGAATTCATTCAATGTGCTGTAAATAATCTCATCCCCTTTTAACGCAAAAATTCCTTCTCTTGTAGTTATATAGAATTGCCCTTCTATATCAACAAAGTTATTGATCAAAGCATCTTTTCCATCGATACTTAACTCTGTAAGCTCCCAATCAGTGTGATCCTCATATAAATGGTAAACTTGATTTTTAAGACCAAGGAAAACTTCATTATTTACTGTTTTGAATGAAAAAATGGCTCGATAACGTGGCCAGGAATCCGGAGTTTTTACTTTTATCCAATCTTTATCTGCATAGTATTGGACAGTCAATCCTTCTTTATTATAGCCTGCAACCCAAATTCTACCAAGACCATCTTTTTGTATATAAGAATGTTCTGTAAATGGTAACCCCAATGAATCGGGGAACAAATACCATTCAGAAGCATCGTAAGTTGTTACCCCCCTTGAGGTTATAAACCACATAACCATATTGTCAGCTTGAGTAATTGAATATACCGAATTTGAAGGCATTCCATCCGTTGTGGAATATGTTTTTGCCGGGTAGAACTGACTGAGAAGTGTCGTAGGAACTAACCAAATAATAAATACGACTAAGAAAAAAGAATGGCGAAATTGCACGTCATAAATTTTTAAGATTATAAAATAAAGATACAGCGATTTAGAACGAAAGGCGATGTAATTATAAAACTGTATTTTGCTTCAGGGCTTTATTTTTATATTAACATTAATCTTATTCCTTTTTCTAAAAAAGGAGACTTTTATTCAAAGCCTCCTTTTAATTTTTGTCGATAAGAAATTAAATCCTACTCATTCACTTCTTTCATTAATTCCTGAATTGCCCTTTCTAACTGCTGATCACGACCTGAATTAATAACTCCCGGCATGTTCTTAACCTTAACATCCGGCTCGGTTTGAAGATTCTCCATCCAGCGACCGGCTTTATCTTTGGCACTTACAGGTACAACTCCCCAATAACCGCCATTTGGCAAACCTTCCCATCCTGCGAAGCTACACGTTCCCGGAACAGGCATTCCTAAAGTGATTCCGATCTTCAGATCAGTGTATCCCTGAGCGTAACAGTGACCGTCGGAGTAATTGCTTTCGTTGAACATGGTAAGTGTAGGTTTTGTCCAGCGAGATGTCGGCTCTCCCCCAACTACTTTTGCAGCTGTAGCATAAGTGATGAACTCCTCACCGGTAAAAAACATCGCAAGATCGGCTACTAAGTCGCCACCACCATTAAATCGCGTATCCACAATGATCCCTTTCGCTTCTAAATATTTACCCAACATGTCTTCGTAAATATTACGGTACGGTCCGTCGCCCATTCCCGGAATGTGAACATAGCCTAGTTGACCATTACTTTTTTCCATTACTTCCTTTTCATTCATTCGAACAAATCGATCGTACAGTAATCCTCGTTCTGCTCCTAAAGAAATTGGCTTTACGGTAACTTGTTTAGCATTTTTTCCTTTACTGTCCGTGATTTCAAGAAGCGTAAATTTATCGGCTTTTCTATTCAGATAGCTCGCCATATCTCTGTTTGCGGAAACTGTTTCGCCATCAATTTTTTGGATGATCATTCCGGTTTCGATCTCTAATGCTTCTTTATCCAGCGGACCACCATCAATGACTTCAGTGATCTTGATTCCATCACCTTTGTAATTGTAATCCCAGAATATTCCCAGAGAAGCCGTTGCATCTCCATTTTCGATATTGTTACTATATCCTGCGCCTGCGTGAGAAACATTTAATTCTCCCAACATTTCAGAAAGCACTTCTGCAAACTCATACCCATTGGAAGTATGCGGAACATATTTCTGATATTCTTCATACAGCATGCCCCAATCGTTTCCGTGGAAAGTTGGCTCATAGAAAATATTCTTGGTTCTGATGTACACGTGCTCGAACATTTTTTGGCGTTCTTTGTCCGCATCGTATTCCATTTCTCCTGAAATTGAAATTCCTTTTGTGCTTCCGCCGGAAAGATCCACTTTGGAAATTCTACCGCTGCTCAGTAAATACAAATTTTCCATTTTTTTGTCCCAAACCAAGCTACCGCCACCGGTATTCAGGCTGATCAATTTCTTTGTATCCCGAGTTCTGAGCTCAGTTTCCCAAAGATCATATCTTCCCTCAAATCTGGATAAGTAATATAGTTTCTCCCCATCCTTCGACAATGTAGCATCCGATAAATAACTGGAATGAATGGTGAGTTTAGACTTTCTATCTTTCATTCCGTCCCAATCAAATTCCAGAGACTTTACTTCCTCTTTTTTCTCATCCTTCTTCTCGTCTTCCTTTTTGTCTTCGGATTTTTCTTGTTTCTTGTTAGCCTTTTCTATCTCTTGCATCAGCTCATAATCTTCTTTACTCATGCTGAATTTATCCCACGCATCCTGATCGAAAAACATTGCATATACATCTGATTGAGAACTTCCACTGGTTGCATAGCTTTTCAATCCGTCTCTGTTACTGAACCAGATCATCTGCTTTCCTTCATTCATCCATTTAGGTGAATAGTCGTAATAACCACTTTCCGTCAGATTGATTCGTTCTTTACCATCCGCTGACAGAAGTAGCACTTCGCTGTTGTTAAGCAACTTATTCCAATCAACCAGTAGCCACTTACTGTCCGGACTCCATGTAAAATATTTATCACCATCACGCATGTGGAACAGATCTTCCGGAGTAAGCAAGTCTACTGTATTTCCTGATTCCACATCCTGAACTCTGAGTGTTCTTCTTCCGGCGATATACGCTAATTTCTTTCCATCAGGAGAATACTCAGGCAGGTAATTGTCTTCTTTAGTTTCAACTATTGCTTCTTCTTTCAAAAGTGTTGAAGCAAAGAAAAACGGTTCTTCTTCTCTTACTTTTTCTGATTTGTAGATACTCCACTTTCCGTTTCTTTCGCTGGAATACACTAAACTTTTTCCATCAGGAGTAAATGTGATAAATCGCTCAGTTTCAGGAGTGTTGGTAACTCTTTTGGTAAGCGAACCATCGATAGAAGTCACAAACACTTCTCCTCTGGCTACGAATGCAATTTCTTTTCCATTGGGATGAACTGCCATTTCCTGAACGCCACCGTTAATAGTGATGAATTTGTCAGAATTGCTCTTTTCCTGAGTTCTGATGTTCACTTTCACTTTCTTTGGCTGCTCTCCTTCTTTCATGGTATATAATTCGCCGTCATAACCGAATGAAAGCATTCCATTTCCCATACTTAAGAAACGAACCGGATGAAGATCAAAATTGGTCAACTGAGTATTTTGTAAAGGATTCGCCAACGAAAGTTTGTGAACATTAAAGCTCCCGCTTTCCTCACTAAGGTAATACAGCGACTTTTCATCTGTACTGTAAACCGGCTGACGATCTTCCCCTTCAAAACTGGTGATCATTTTGTGAGCTTTGCTCTTGGTATCGTAGGTCCAGATATCGCGCGTGATGGAAGAAGTGTGATGTTTTCTCCATTCGTTCTCTCCTCCCTTTTTATCATGATAGACCATTTGTGATCCATCTTTGTTTACCTGAACAAATTCAGCAGGAACGGTAAAGATCTGATCTACTCGTCCACCGGTTACAGGAACGGAATACAATTCAGGCTGAGATCCTGTCGGGTACTGACGATGTTCTTTGGTATCCATTCGAAGTGCGCCGAAAAAAATATTCTTTCCATCGGCAGAAAAAGTAAACGGTTTTTCATCATTGGAATGGAATGTCAATCTTTTAGCCGCTCCGCCTTGAGCGCTCATCGTGTAGATATCAAAATTTCCGTAACGATCGGAAGCGAATGCAATGGACTTTCCGTCTTTGCTCCAAACAGGCATATAATCATGAGCTTCATGGAAGGTAAGTTGAGTAGCATCTCCTCCGTTTGCTGCTACTGAATACAAATCACCTTTGTATGTAAAGACGATAGTAGAGCCATCCGGCGAAATAGTTTGGTAGCGAATCCATTGTGAATTGGTTTGTGCAAAAGTGATGCTTGAGAATAGTAATACAAAACAAGCGGACAGTATTGATTTCATTGATCCCGTATTAGTTTATAAAATGAAAATGCCTACGAATGTAGGTAAAAATTTTGAGTGGGGAGTGTAAGTAGTTTTGAAGCTAAATCTAAAAACCATCCCTCGGATCAAGCCGAGAACCGTCGGCTTGATCATCTCTCTTCGAATGGAGATTGACCCTGTTGAACTACAACTACTTATTCCTTTCGTAAAATCTCTTTTAGAAATTGTTCTTTTTCAAATTCGTAGAAAAAATACTCCATGTATAACACACTATTATCATCAGGATATTCTTCTTTCAGCTTTTCAAATTCTAGCAGAGCCTTCTCTTCATTCTCTACAAAAAAATAAATAAATGCTTTATTGACCTTACTATTTATTACATACTTTCCTTCTTCAATCCTTTCATCATAAGCATGTAACGCTTTTTGAAACCATGCCTGAGATTCCTGAACCTTCCCATTATATTCATATATATATCCAATGAATGTATAACCTTCAGCATAAAAAGGAATTAATTGAACTGCTTCTTTCATCAGTTTTAATGCTTCTTCTTCACGATTCAGAGTTAAAAGAATCTCAGTTTTATTTGAGTAGAATGCACTATTTTTTGGATCTATCTGTATAGCTCTACTTAACTCCTTTAATGATAATTCAAGAGAATCTTTATCATTTATCAAACCCAGGTTATAGTTATTAAATCTCTCGATAGCTTTTTCATTTAGTTCTAAAGCAACAGGATCTATAGCAAGTTTTATTTTTGAATCCGAAGCGGATTTCGTACAACTAACTAAAACAATTAATATGAAATAAAGGATTCTCATTTAGTGGTATACGCTCTTTAATAAACTCGTTAAATATAATTCCTATTTCTCATGAATCAATAGAATTACTTAAATCAAAAACCGACCTTAGAATTATTGACGGAAAAGTGAATAGATGTGTGAGCGTATCCGCAGGATGAATAAAACCTTCAGGTGAAGTTTTAGTAAATGTATCTAGCGAAAGAAGACCTTTGGATTTATTCAGCGAACGCAACTTGAACCCGTCAATAATTCTTAGTCTTGACCTTTTGTTACTTTTGGGTCAAGCCAAAAGTAAGTAAAAGACGTTGGTTTAAATTTTAAGATAAAAGTTAAATTAAAATCACCACAAAGATCCCGAAACGAGTTCGGGATGACGTGCTCACCTCGGATACCTAATCCCCTCCACCATTTCCTGTACGTCTTCCGGTGGATCGGGGTAAAATGACTTAACGCTTAGTGCAACGACCAGGTTGATCAACATCCCGAAGGTTCCGATTCCTTCAGGTGAAATTCCAAACCACCAGTTTTCAGGAATATTCAATTCAGGAAACGCGATCTTGAAAAAGATTATATACGCCAGCGTGAATATGAGTCCGGCAATCATTCCGGCAAGAGCTCCTTGCTTGTTCATCTTTTTGTAGAAAATTCCCAGAATAATAGCAGGGAAAAATGAAGCAGCCGCTAAACCGAAGGCAATAGCCACAACCTGGGCTACAAACCCGGGCGGATTAATTCCAAAATATCCGGCAACAACAACCGCTACAGCAGCTGCAATTCTTGCATATCGTAATTCAGCTTTATCAGAAATATCTTTGTTGAATTGCTTTTTGATCAGATCATGAGAAACCGAAGTTGAGATCACCAACAGTAATCCCGCTGCGGTGGAAAGTGCTGCTGCCAATCCACCGGCTGCAACCAGAGCGGCAACCCAAGCCGGTAAACCCGCAATCTCAGGATTTGCCAATACCATAATATCCCGATCTACATATAACTCGTTGTTGTTAGCCGTCACTTCATTAGAGATCATCACCTGATTGTTGGCTCCTCTTCTGATATCCAATCCGTCCCTAATAATATCAGGTGCTCCGACAATAGCAGCTCCGGGTGCATAATTAATAATTCCGTCTTCGTTCTTATCCACCCAATTTAACAGCGCCGTTTCTTCCCAAGTGCTGAACCATGGAGGCATTTCTTCATATGGTTGCTCGCTTACCGTTTCGATCAGATTTGTTCTTGCAAAAACGGCAATTGCAGGAGCGGTTGTGTACAGGATCGCTATAAAGATCAGTGCATATCCTACAGAAATTCTGGCATCTTTAACTTTGGGCACGGTAAAAAATCGAACGATCACATGTGGAAGTCCGGCAGTTCCTACCATCAACGCCACAGTTATAAAAAATACATCCTGCATACTTTTGGTACCGGATGTGTACTCAGCAAAACCTAATTCCGTGTGCAGCTGATCCAACTTGTCCAGTAAATACATTCCTGAACCATCCGTAACCGTAGAACCAAAACCAATCTGTGGTATCGGACTGCCGGTTAGTTGCATCGAAATGAAAAATGCCGGCACCATAAAGGCAAAGATCAACACGCAATACTGAGCGACTTGCGTGTAGGTAATTCCTTTCATTCCACCCAACACGGCGTAAAAGAAAACGATCGCCATTCCGATGATCACTCCCCAGAAAATATCTACTTCCAGGAATTTTGAGAATACAAGTCCAACGCCACGCATTTGTCCTGCTACATACGTGAATGAAACGATCAACGCACAAATTACAGCAACCGTTCTTGCGGTATTTGAGTAGTAACGATCACCAATAAAATCAGGGACTGTAAATTTCCCGAACTTTCTCAGATACGGAGCTAATAGTAAAGCCAGCAACACATAGCCGCCTGTCCATCCCATCAGATAAACGGTTCCATCGTATCCCATGAAAGAGATCAATCCCGCCATAGAAAGAAATGAAGCGGCCGACATCCAATCTGCTGCTGTTGCCATTCCATTTGTTAATGGATTAACAGCTCCTTCAGCTATATAAAATTCACTGGTTGATCCGGCACGGGACCAGATCGCAATTCCGATGTAAAGAGCAAAGGTTATTCCAACAAGAATATACGTCCATACTTGAACATCCATTATGCATCCTCCTCGTTTACACCGAATTTCATATCTAAACGATTCATAAGGTATACATAGATAAATATAAGCACCACAAACACATAGATAGATCCTTGTTGAGCAAACCAGAATCCCAGTTTGAATCCGCCCATTTTAAAATTATTGAGCCATGGTGCGAGTAAAATTCCGAACCCGTACGAAACGGTAAACCAAATACTTAATAATATGCTCAGGTACTGGAGATTCTTTTTCCAGTAGCCTTTCAGATCTTTTTCTTGTGTCATACAACCTTTTTGTTAGTTTCAGAGAGTATGCAGGTTTTAGATAAGCTATGCAATAATTCTTTTTGGTCGGTAAAAACCCATTTTCTGAACAGCAAAGCAAGTAGTTTGTCCTCTTATTGACAATTATATCCTCAAATTTGAATATTATCTGAGCTTACGGTCAATTAAAATTCAGATCTATGAAAAAGCTTTTATTCCTTTTAACAATGTTAAGTGCTGGTTCATTATCAGCTCAGGAAGTATCAATTTTTGATTTCATAAAAACGGTAGATAATAATAAAGAAGAATTGATCTATTATTATGAAAACAATTGGAAAATTCTACGTGATATAGCAAAAGAGAGGGATTTTATTGAATCATATGAACTTTTGATAACAGAAGCCGACTCAGTTGCTGATTTTGATATCATCCTCATCACCAGATATAAAAACGAAAAACAGTATCAACAAGGTGAAGAGCGATTCCAGCAAATCATAAAAGAGCGCAACAAAGAATATGGTGGTGTCAGATTGCTGAACGAATTAAAACCCGGAGAGTTCAGAAAGAACGTATTTCACAAGATAACCCGAACTAAGTTTTCATCATTAAAATAGCCTTACGGCAACTTGAATTGATACAAGTTGTAAACAGGGTTGTGCCAATTGATTTTTTTCTATATTTGCTTGAATAAATATCTCAGTCAGGTTTGGGGTATCAACAATAATATTCAGGACTTCTTAAATCAAAAAAATGATCAGATATAGAATATTCTTTAGCTCACTTTTATGTGTAATTTTGGGAACATCGGTTCTCTTCTCTCAACAAACTGCTAATCCCGAAAATGAGATAAGAGCAGTATTTATAAATGAAGCTCCTAAAATTGATGGAGATATCAATGACCTGGTTTGGAAAAGTATTTCCCCAATCACCAATTTTATACAAGTATGGCCAAGTGATGGCGAACCGGCCACTGAAGATTCTGAAGTTCGCATCGCTTATGACAGGGATAACCTTTATTTCGCTTTCAGATTCTACGACAAGAATCCTGAACTGATCAGAGCAAAAAATCTCGAACGTGGGGGTAGAAATGATCGGGATGATCACGCCTATATTGGCCTGGATACATTTGGAGACGGTAGGAATGCATATTTATTCGAAATGAATGCATTGGGAACTCAGGACGACGCTACAATTACAGACGAACGCCTCACTATCACCAGCTTCTCCTGGGATGCTGTATTTGTTAGTGAAACTATTATTGACGATCAGGGTTGGACATTAGAAGTTTCCATTCCCTTCAGACAACTGAGATTTCCGGATGATGATGAGCTAAATTTTGGAATCATGTTATCCCGAACTATAAACCGAAAGAACGAACGTGTTCTTTGGCCCAGAATTGGTTTGGAATATGGAAATTTCACATCTCTGGCTGCTGTTTCTCAGTATGGCAAACTTACCGGCATTAAAGATATAAACAGAGGTAAAAATTTAGAGATCAAGCCATATGTAATAGGTGGAGCTCAGGAAATTCGTCCCGATCTGGCTAATGAAGATACCAATGTTGAATATACTGAAGATATTGGAGTAGATATTAAATATGGAATTTCGTCGAATCTGACATTAGACCTTACTGTAAATACTGATTTTGCTCAAGTTGAATCAGATAATGTCCAGCTAAACCTCACTCGTTTTAACTTATTCTTCCCTGAAAAAAGAGAGTTCTTTTTAGAAAGATCCGGACTTTTTGAACATGGGAATTTACAGAGCACCCAAACTTACTTTTCAAGAAGAATTGGCTTGACCAATGAAATTCTCGCAGGTGCACGAATGACGGGGCAAATCGGCAAGACCTCAATTGGAGCGTTAAATATTGAGACAGGAAATAGCATGAAGGATTTTCTGGGTTCAAACTCAACGAATAATACTGTGATCCGTTTTAGAAACGACATATTTCCAAGAGCAACTGCCGGTGCTATATTTACAAATACACAGATCGGGAATGAATATAACAGAGCTTTAGGAATAGATACTCAGTACCGGTTTGGCAGTGCCAGTCTTTTCAATGCGTGGTTTACAAATGTTTGGGATGATCAGGAACTCTTTAATGATGCTGCCGGACATGCTTCAATTCGGTTGAGAAATGATCTGTATTCGGGACAATTATCTTACACTAATGTTGGTGTTAACTATAGACCTTCTCTTGGTTTTGTTCGCAGACGGAATATGAGACAATATGATGTAAGAGGAAGTTACAGCCCAACGATACCGAAGGTTGAAACACTGAACAGGATTATTATTAGCGGATTATATGATTATATAGAAGGTCAGGATGGTGTAAAACAATCTACAGAATTTGAATTTGGCGGCACGCTTGAATTTCAAAGAAGAGATCGTTTGTCAATGGAATTCAGTAGTCAATTCGAACGATTATTTGCTCCATTCTCCATTCGACCAAATACTACCATTCAGGCAGGAGATTATACCTTTAATCGTTTTCAAATAAACGGAGAAACAGATTCAAGCAGAAGATTATTTGCTAATGCAGGCATTGAATTCGGTGAATTTTTCAATGGTAACAGAACAGATATAAGTGGTGGATTTGGTTTGAGACAATCACAACACCTTACACTTGAAGGTCGAATCAATCATTCTATTATAGATCTGCCTGTAAATAACGGAGAATTTGAAGCTACAACAGTTTCGATGTCTATTTTGGGAGCGTTCAGCAGAAAACTCTTCACCAAAACATTGATACAGTACGATAACTTTTCACGGAATATTCAAGCTAATCTTCGTGTGGATTGGATCCATACTCCGGGAAGTGATCTGTTCTTTGTTTATAACACTTCTTACCACCTTACCGGTGATAATGAATTTCTATTTGATCCGAACAGAGATCTGATAATGAATAATGAGATCGCAATTGTTAAGCTAACTTATTTGATACTGCTTTAATAATCCCATAAAAAACCCCGACCCACATTCCGCAGGTCAGGGTTTATCCTGTTCTCCATGAAAGAAATTCTTAGTAAAGGGCGGATTGTCATCCGCCCCAACTTTTAACTACAACCTGAAGTTGAACCGCAGGTAATACATTTCATACACGTTCCGTTTCGAACCATCGTCATGCTACCGCATTCCGGACAAGCATCACCGGTATAACCCAATTGCTTAGCCTTTTCGTAATCAGTTTCGTAGCTGGATCCTGCTTTGGCTTTAGCCTGTGGTGCAACTGCATCCACTGTTTGTTTCTGCGGTTCTGCAACCGGAGCTTTTGCAACAGTTTTGGTGGTTTCCACTACTTCTCCGCCGGGCGTTGGACGAAGATCTCTGGTTGAGATCTCATCAGCAGGAACATGAGCTAAGTCTTCACGACCTAAGTAAGCAACCGCTAATTCACGGAAGATATAATCGATCACTGAAGTACTCATTTTCACATGAGGATTTCCGGTAACCATTCCGCTTGGCTCGAACTTGGTGAATACAAAAGCATCCACAAACTCTTCTAACGGCACTCCGTGTTGTAAACCAAGAGAGATCGAAATCGCAAAACAGTTCAGTAAACTTCTGAAAGCGGCTCCTTCACGGTGCATATCAATAAAGATCTCGCCAAGCTGACCATTTTCGTACTCACCGGTTCTCAGATAAACACTTTGTCCACCAATCTTAACCTTCTGAGTATAACCTTCACGACGGAATGGAAGTCTCTGGCGACGAGCTAGATATTTATGAATAATTCGCTCAGCAACTTCAACAACTTTGTCTTGTTCTGCTGTTGTTGATCCATCTACAGTATCCTCTTCTTCCTCTTCCAGTTCTTCAAATACATCAGCCAAACTGTTCAGCGGCTGACTTAATTTTGAACCGTCACGATAAAGCGCATTTGCTTTCAACATCATTTCCCATGAAAGCATATATGCATCTTTCATGTCTTCGATGGTAGCTTCGTTCGGAAGGTTGATGGTTTTTGAAATTGCTCCTGACAAGAACGGCTGAGCTGCTGCCATCATTCTGATGTGACCGCGAGCTGAAATAAATCTTGTTCCTGTTCTACCACATTTGTTTGCGCAATCGAACACAGCCAAGTGCTCATCTTTTAAATAAGGAGCTCCTTCCACTGTCATAGTACCACAAACATAATCATTAGCTTCAGTAATCTGCTCGCGACTGAATCCTAAGTGACGCAGCATATCAAAAGTAACATCACTTAATTGTTCTTCCGTAATTTCAAGAACATCTTTGCAGAAATCTTCACCGAGAGTCCACTGATTGAAAGCAAACTTTATATCAAAACTACTTGGCAGTGCTGCTTCAACAGCTTCCAGTTTTTCATCGGTAAATCCTTTCGCTTTTAGTGTCTCAGGATTCACATGTGGGCAACCATCTAAACTAGCTGCGCCTTTAGCGTAATCGATAATGGCTTTGGACTCTTTTGCAGAATAGCCCAATGTCTTTAAAGCTTTCGGTACACTTTGGTTGATGATCTTAAAATAACCACCACCGGCAAGTTTCTTGAATTTCACCAATGCGAAATCAGGCTCAACTCCGGTAGTATCACAATCCATAACCAGACCAATAGTTCCGGTTGGTGCAAGTACAGTTACCTGAGCATTTCTGTATCCGTTTTTCTCACCAAGTGCCACAGCGCGATCTGAGTTTTCTTTAGCTGCTTTTAGCAGGTAATCAGGACAGATCGTTGCATCGATTCCCATCGGCTTAACCGTTAATCCTTCATACTCTTTAGGATCAGCATTGTAAGCTGCTCGTCGGTGATTTCTCATCACACGAAGCATATGCTCTTTGTTTCTTTCGTAACCTTTAAAGGCACCTAATTCACCAGCCATTTCAGCACTGGTTTCATACGCTTTCATGTGCATTATCGAAGTGATGGCACCGGCTGTCGCTATTCCTTCATCACTGTCATAAGGAATTCCCTGAACCATTAAAGCGGCTCCGATATTTGCATATCCAAGACCTAATGTTCTGAATACGTATGACAGATCTGCAATTTCTTTAGATGGGAACTGAGCCATCAATACTGAGATCTCAAGCACGGTCGTCCAGATTCTTGAAGCATAGCTAATTGACTCAACATCAAATGTAGTGCATTCTTCATCTTTGAAATATTTCATCAGATTCAGAGAAGCCAAATTACACGCTGTGTTATCCAGAAACATGTACTCAGAGCAAGGATTACTTGCCTTTATCTCGCCATCTTCCGGACAAGTGTGCCATTCGTTGATGGTGTCATGATATTGTGTTCCAGGATCTGCAGAAGCCCAGGCTGCGTAAGCGATCTGATCCCAAAGATCATTTGCCTCAATCACTTTCATTGGTTCCGGCTCGCGACCTTCTTTCTTCGCTTTTGCTTTTTCAACTCTCCAGATAAGATTCCACTGTCCGTCGTCTTTAACCGCCTGCATAAATGCATTCGGAACACGAACGGAGTTATTGGAATTTTGTCCTGCTACAGTAGCATAAGCTTCTGAATTCCAGTCAGTGTCGTACGTATCAAACTTAATGTCTGTAACGCCCTGAGCTGCCAACTGAATTACACGTTCAATATAGTTCAGTGGAACCTGATCACGTTTTGCCTGACGAATTACTTTTCCAAGCTCTTTATTCTTCAGTGGATCACGACTCATTGCGCCGTTAAAAGTTCTGCCTTCGATCTCAACAGGAGTATGGCATAACTTGATAATATCTTTTAAATGCTTTTGCGTGATCTTTGAACCGGAAACCAGAGCCGCAACTTTTTGCTCTTCCTGAACTTTCCAGTTGATGTACTCTTCAATATCCGGATGGTCCAAATCAAGGGTAACCATTTTAGCAGCACGACGAGTTGTTCCACCGGACTTGATGGCTCCCGCTGCTCTGTCACCAATTTTCAGGAAGCTCATTAATCCTGAAGACTTTCCACCACCACTTAAAGGCTCATTGGCTCCTCGGATATTGGAGAAATTACTTCCTGTTCCTGATCCATACTTGAAAAGACGAGCTTCACGAACCCAAAGATCCATGATCCCTCCTTCATTTACCAAGTCATCATCTACACTCTGGATGAAACAAGCATGTGGCTGCGGATGCGTGTAGGAATCTTTTGATTTTGTAAGCTTGCCTGTCTTTGCATCCACATAATAATGCCCCTGCGCCGGACCGTTAATTCCATATGCCCAATTCAAACCTGTATTAAACCATTGCGGAGAATTCGGTGCCGCCATTTGGTTAGCAAGCATATAGCATAGCTCTTCATAAAACACTTTCGCGTCTTCCTCAGAGTCAAAATAATCATGCTTCCAACCCCAATAAGTCCAACAACCCGCCAGTCTGCTGAAAACCTGACGACTGTCCACTTCATGAGAAAACCTATCTTTTTCGTCCAGTTCTTTCAACGCTTTTGAATCAGCTTCTGATCTTTGCAACCATTTTGGGACTCCTTTCTCAGAAACTTTTTTAAGCTTGGCCGGTACTCCTGCTTTACGGAAATATTTTTGCGCTATAATATCTGTTGCAACCTGAGACCAACTGTCAGGAACCTGAACGTTAGACATATGGAAAACCTGTGAACCATCCGGGTTCTTGATTTCCGAAGTTCGGGATTCAAATTTCATTGAGTCGTATGGGGTCTTCCAATCCGCTTGAGTATAGAAGCGCGTAAATTTCATTTATTTCTCCGTTTTTTCGTTGCTAAAATCTTCTTCTTGTCTTCGGGCTGATAGAGCAGGTTAAACCTTTAAGCCAGGAGCCTATTCTCCTTTAGAAGTGAGATTTAATATAGATGTGAGGCTTGGAGTGAGCAAGTTAAATCTGAATTACTTTTCCACAAAAAGAAGCACTTATCCACATTAACAATTGCCAGATTAATCCTCTTAAAAAAAGCAGTGCTATTAATGATTTTTATTACCTGAAATTTGAAGATCGAATCTACGGTTAAATAAAAAAAGCTTCCTTTAAATACTATTAAAGAAAGCTTTTTACATAATATAGAAATGAAAGTTATCCACATTTATATTGTAAATAAACTAATTTTATATATTTTATTATTTATGATTAATTCATTTTAAGGAAAATTTTATTAAAAACTATTTATTAGATTTTTTAACCTAATATAGATAACAATTTAATCTTAATTTTTTTTACAATAGCTTAACTTGAATAGCCTATTCCGCTGAAAAATAAAATGCTCCCGGAATAATTCCTGTTGGAAAACTGTCCACCTTTACACCGTTAAGATCGTATTGAATTGCTAACCCGGACTGGGCAAAATTCTTGGCATCAGCACCCCAAATAAATTGACCTTCATCTGATGTGGAAAACCCTAATGCATAAAAATTCTTTTCTATAAATGCTGAATCTATAACTTCAAAATTATTCATATCAATACTCATTACATCACCATTCATTAGGTAAGCAACATCATCCAGATCATTGAGTACTAAATCGCCGGGATGTCCACCAACTTCAAAACTGGTTACTACTTCAGCTGTTGTACCATTGAGCACATAGATCATTCCGGGAGTGTCATCGTCAGGGTCGCTGAAGTCGCCGTAAGCTCCTGCACAAACTACCCATAACTGATCGTTGTCTTGCTTCAAAATACTTACAGGATTGTCACCCACTGTAATAGTTCCGGTAACTTCATCTGTTGCTGTATTTATTATGCTGAGTGTATTGCCATTACCAAATCCGCTATTTGCCACGTAAGCACGCTCGCCAACAACAGCTATTCCCTCAGGGTTTGATCCCACGGCAATGATGGAAGCCTCTTCATTGGTTACCAGATCGATCACGGAAACTGAATTCCCATAAAGATTTGTTACATACGCTTTGGTTTCACTTACCTGAACCAGTTCTCTGGGACTAGCTTCATTCGCGATTCTGATGGTTGCTATCTTTGTCAATGTTTCCTTATCCACCACTTCAATTTTGCTTGAATTATTAACAACCAGATATAAACGATCTCCAATTTCCGTAGCGCTGTAAAGTATATCTCCGATTGGTGAACCATTTTCATTTTCATATTGGTTTTGAGACGCTTCGCCTGTTACAGGATCATAAGCTGTGATACTTGCATTGGCTTGTCCAAAATTTCCTTCATTCAGAACAAATACTCCGTTCAAAGTTGTTCCTGAGCCAGAATCACTTTTATCACAAGCTGTGGTTAGGGATATTAATATTGCAGATGCAATTAGCAGTGGTCTTTTCATTAGTTACCGTTTTTATGTTTTATAGTTAGTGTTATTAAAAAATTTCTAAGGGGTTGCGGATACAGGCGCACTACTTCATACTGCTCATCCAGAATATTATTCACCTGCACACTAAGATCGAATTGTGTTTTCCTGATGGTTTTCGAATAATTAATTGATGCATCCAGCACGAAGTAGGAAGGCTCAGGATCTCGAATGTCGTTTTGTTCTGTGGAGTATCTTTCTGAAACCCAGTTGCCGTATAGTGATGTTCTCAAATCTCCTCTGCTTACTGAAAACGATCCCGAATATTTCCATTTCGGTACATATGGAAGTTGATCACCGACAGCCGCGTCGCCATCAAATCTGGCCTCATCAATTGTAGACCTTGTATAACTTGAAGATTGAGAATAGCTGAGTTTATAAGTTCCCACTTCAAATTCTTTGAAAGCAGTCCATTCTACGCCATAACTTAACAGTGACAGATAATTCTGAGCCCTGAAGAAAGTTCCGCCTCCGGGATTCCATTTAATCCCATTCGAAATATCCATTCTGAAAAAAGCAAGATTGTGATCTCCTACATTTTTCCACTGATCCGTTATTCCGATCCCGGCTTCTGTTAAAATTGCAGTTTCCGGCTTCAGGTCTTCATTACCACCTTCTGGCCAGTACAGATCATTAAAAGTAGGAGCTCTGAAATTTCTTGAAACCAGTGAATGAAAGTATATTTCATCTTCGATGATCTGATAGTTGATCCCAAGCGAAGGACTCACCGCTGCTCCAAAATCAGAATAGTGATCTACTCTAATAGTGGGAAAAATTCCCAGAGCCTTAGTTGGTGATATTTCAGCCATCAACTGCTCACTTAAAAGATTTCTGTATTTCTTCTCAGTGTAGTTATTGGTCTTTACTTCTGTAAAGTGTGCTGACGTTATATTTGTGAGCGACACCGCTGACGAAATGTAGATGGTTGCTGCCCACTCATTATTCCATTCTCTTCCCGTACTTATACTTTCAATATTCCTGTTCGGGTCAAAGTAGTCGAGTTCAGTTTGTGCCAGGTAGGATTTTATTCCGTGTTGCACATTCCCCGTTCTGAAATGAAATGAACTTACCCAACGGGATGCCGAATCATTTTGCCTGGAAGTTCCCGAACCGACAAATACATTTTCGGGAATTTCATGATCTGATTTCAGATACCAGAATTTTGACTGAAATCTCTTTCCTTCTTTGTTCCATCCGGCTTGCAGTTGAAACTGATCGTTATCAAAAGTCGCGTGCCTTCGATTTTCTTCCTGCTCCGTATTTCTGTCGTAATATCTGTAGTCGTTCTCATTTTCCTGAATTGACCCGCCTAAACCCAGCGTCCAGTTCCCGGCTTCAAATCCGATATTCCCGAATGTGATATAATTGGAGTTTGAACCTATTGATTGTCCAGCAGAAAATTCTCCGGAATTTATTGAAGAAGCCAATGATACTGATCCGCTGATACCACTTCCATAGGTTGAACTTCCTGAACCTGAACTGACTTCCACCGACGAAAATGCTCCTGACCTGATCAAGGAAAGATCGAGCACGCCTAGCATAGAATGATTAATCGGCATGCCTTCCCAAAGTACCCGGGTTTGTTCTCCTCCAAAACCTCTGAATGAAGCCAAAGAAACAGCTCCCGGAGCATTTGAACGAACAAAAATAGAAGAATATCGGCTTAGTGCTTCACCTAATGATTGTCCATTTGTATTTGCTAACTGAACGGAATCAATCAATACAGTATGACTTGGTTGCTTAATAACCGGAATTCTATAGCGGGTGGACGTAACCGTGATCTCTTTCATTTTCAGAGTATCAGAGACAACCTGTGCCGGTACATTCGCAGAAAGCCAAAGTGAAACAGCTATAAAAAGGGTTATAAACCTCATGTAATAATTCTTAGATCTTTTTTCCCGAAAGATGCTATGAAAAATTTACGTATTGGCAGGTCTCCTGGCTTTCCTTGTGCAGCGCCTTCCCGATCCTATTGATCAGTGGCAAAGGTGAGGCTGCGGTTCCGGCTATTGCCGAAAAGGATTACAGTTGCGGGAACAGCTTCCGATTTAGCTGAAGATTCAGAATCACGGAATTCCCTTTTAATTCAGAAACGAACTTGTTTCCAAAACCAACACCGTTGACTTTTAAATTACAAACAGATCAAATCACAAACAACCCCTTATATATGGAATATCCAATGTCCAATATCCAACACTCAATTTTGAACTTTGTTATTGGGTGTTGGGTATTGAACGTCTCTTTTTTACACATTTGTGATGTTGGGTGAACATTCCTTGTCTACCTTGGGTTTACGATAACAGAAAACTGATATGATGTTTAGTTCGTATTCAATAACAGATAAGAAACTTTAACCAATTACAGATCTAATGAGATCATTTATAGCAACTTTTTTCCTTGTAGCTTTTTTAAGCTCATTTACTGCCGCTCAGGATTCACTTGTAATTCCGATCACGAGTTTTAATCCTGCTGAATTTGATGAAGATGCAGATGGTAATAAGTGGCAGCGACTTACTCTTCCCAAAAAAGACTGGACCGAATATACCTTAGTAACAGATGGTGACATTCCTCACATTAAAGCAGTAAGTAATAATTCTGCTTCCGGTTGGAAGTATTTAATCGATATTGATCCCAAGGAATATCCAATCATCGAGTGGCAATGGAAAATCGATGGCGTATTAGAAAATGGAGATATGACAGAAAAAGACGGTGATGACTATCCTGCTAGGATCTATATCACTTATGAATACAGTAGAAAAGATCTTCCATTTGGTGAAAGAATCAAATACGGAACCATGAAAACGTTTACCAGCTTTGATATTCCGCTTCGTTCTATGAATTACGTTTGGGCAAATAAAGCAAAGATCGGCAGAGTTCAGGAAAACGTATTCACAAATTGGGTACATATGGTTGCTACTGAATCTGGCAATGATAAAGCAGGCACCTGGATTACTTCCACAGCTAATGTTTATGATTCTTATAAAGAAGCTTTTGAAGAAGAACCTAAAAACATTACCGGCGTTGCTATAATGACGGACTCTGACAACTCAAAAGGTTCGGCTACAGCGTATTACGGGAACATAGTTTTCAAAAAGAAGAAATAGGATTTGCTCTCCTAACTTTAAAACTGAACTTAACAAACGGGCGTGAACGCCCTCCTAGTTTAAATCTCTTCGATTTTGATCAAGACAACTTGAACAAGCAGATCCTTTAGGTTCTGCAATGTATGGTTTTACCGGTCTTCAATCGCTGCGGATTGAAATCCTGGCTGGTGTACCTGACCAAATCGACATCACCATTCAGCATCAAGTTCACCAGAGAGGACTTTAGTCCGAACGGTTATACAGGTTTTTAGCTATTAACATTTACACACCAATACGGGCGTAAACGCCCTCCTGGTTTAAACCTCTTCGACTTAGACCACGGCAATTTAAACAAATAGATCATTCAGCTTCTGCGGATTCCGTTCCAGATCAGCCAGAGACTCCACCCTTTTTTCTTTGCCTTGTAACATCTTTTTTTTTGAGTCGTCTAAGCGTTTGTAATCAATTCAAACGCTTTTTTATTATGAAAATTAAACAACTTGGCTATTTATCCGCAGTACTACTCCTTACACTTTCAGCTTGCGGAAACGAAGGAAACAATAATGATGAAAATGGTGACGACGAAGAAATCGTAGTTATCCCCGTAGAAGCAACTACCGTATCCCGTGGAGATATTTCTGCTTACTACTCAAATACAGCAACTTTAGAAGCCGAACAAGAAGCTTTAGTTGTTGCTAAGGTCAGAGGTATTATAAATCAGGTTTTAGTTGAAGAAGGCGACAGAGTTAAAGCCGGACAAGTAATCGCCAGGATTGAAGACGAACAGTACAGAATTGAAGCTGAACGGGCCAAATCTAATATGGACCGTCTGTACAACGACTTCAAAAGAAGTAAGGAATTGTACGACAAACAAGCCATTTCTGTCGAAGAATATCAAAACAAACAGTTTGAATATGAAGCTCAAAAATCAGCTTATGAACTTGCCAAACTGAATCAGGAACACACTTCCATCAAATCTCCAATTAGCGGTGTTATTTCTGAAAGGTTGATCAAAAAAGGAAATATGATCGGCACTGATCAAAACGTCTACAGAGTAACAGATTTCGATCCTTTACAAGCAATTCTATATGTACCTGAACACGAAATGGCTAAGATCAACAAAAACCAGCCTGCTGAAATTAAAGTAGATGCATTACCCGGACAGTCATTTAAAGCTCATGTTGAGAGAATAAGCCCGATCGTTGATCCAACAACAGGAACTTTCAAAGTGACCGTTATCATTGATGAAAAAAGCGAAAAACTAAAGCCCGGTATGTTTGGCAGAGTCAAAATTGTTTATGACACCAGACTCAGTACAAAAATGATCCCTAAAGTTGCAGTGATGTCAGAGGATGAAACTCAAACGGTATTCGTGGTCAGAGACTCACTCGCTTACAAAAAGATCATCAAAACAGGCTATGTAAACGGAAGCAATATCGAGATCCTGGAAGGACTTGAAGACGGAGAAGTTGTTGTAACTACCGGACAGGGAAGCCTGAAAGACAGCGCAAAAGTTAATGTAGTTCGCAGCTAAGAGGAACTCCGATATGAAACTCATAGATTTCTCCGTAAAGCGAAAAGTAACCATTTCGATGTTTACAGTGGCGATTCTGTTATTCGGGATTGTTTCACTTTCGCGCCTGAATGTAAACCTGCTTCCGGATCTCAGTTACCCAACTCTTACTGTTCGCACCGAGTTTGAAGGAGCCGCTCCCATTGAAGTTGAAAACCTTATCTCCAAACCAATTGAAGAAGCCGTTGGAGTTGTAAAAGGGGTTAAGCTGGTTCGTTCAATTTCCAGAGCGGGACAATCAGATGTTGTTCTCGAGTTCGCCTGGGGAACCAATATGGATATTGCCAATTTGGATGTAATCGCAAAACTGGATGCTATTCAACTTCCCCTGCAAGCCAAAAAGCCGGTAACGCTTCGTTTTGATCCAACTTTAGATCCTATCATCAGATATGCTTTGTATTATGATGACAGTGAAAAAGAAGATCCGGAAAGTACTGATGACAGAAAAGTTGATCTGGCTTCTTTTTTAGAGCCAGATGAAGACCTTAATGATCCGGAAGCGATCGCCAGATTAAAGCAACTCCGAATCATTTCCGATGAAATTCTGAAAAAGAATCTGGAATCCTCAGAAGGTGTAGCATCTGTAAAGATAAGCGGTGGACTTGAAGAACAAATTCAGGTAAACATTGATCAGGAACGACTAGCCTATCTGAACATTCCCATTGAGACGATCACATCTACTTTAAGTGCGGAAAATATAAATCTATCCGGTGGTCGATTAGAAGAAGGAACACAGCAGTATTTAGTAAGAACACTGAACGAATTTAAAGATGTAGATCAGATCAGAAATACAGTGCTTACCGTTTTAAATGGAAATGCAGTATACTTAAAAGATGTGGCTGACATCCGCCAAGGTTATAAAGAAAGAGAAGCGATTATCCGATTAAACGCTAAGGAAGCAGTAGAGATCGCGATCTATAAAGAAGGTGATGCGAACACGGTTGCTGTTGCTGAATCTGCTAAAGAACGAATAAACGAAATTCAGAGAAACCTTCCTTCCGGGATGAAGCTGGAAAAAGTATACGACCAATCTATTTTCATTTCATCAGCAGTAAACGAAGTTAAAACAGCGGGTATTATCGGTGGTATTCTTGCGGTTCTTGTTCTCTACTTCTTTTTAAGAAATTTTTGGAGTACCGTGATCATCTCGGTTTCGATTCCGGTTTCCATTATCGCCACTTTTAATCTGATGTATGGAAATGACATCACCTTAAACATTATGTCGTTGGGCGGTATCGCACTTGGTATCGGTATGTTGGTGGATAATTCCATTGTAGTACTTGAGAATATTGCCAGACATAAAGATATGGGTAAAAATGCTCTGGAAGCAGCCAAAGACGGAGCCAGCGAAGTGGGAACAGCAGTGATCGCTTCAACACTTACGACCGTTGCCGTATTCTTTCCGTTGGTTTTTGTGGATGGAATTGCCGGACAATTATTCAGGGATCAGGCACTCACTGTTACCTTTTCATTGATCGCTTCTCTTGTAGTTGCGGTTACATTGATTCCGATGATGTCATCCTTAAGTGGCAGGGAAAAAGCAATCACCCCACTTGAGCTTAAAGAACCAAGAACATCTGCGGGGAGATTCTTCAGAAAAAGCAGATTGTTCTTTTTCTATACGATACCAACAGCTGTAACTAAAGCCATTCGGGCGATATTCAATTTCTTTGCCAAGGCTTTAAAATTCATCTTCTCCCCTTTTGTGTGGGCTTTCGATAAATTCTACCAAGCTTCTGAAGAAGTATATTTAGGGCTTCTGAAAACATCTTTAAACAACAGACTTATTGTGATTGTTGTAGCTATTTTTTGTTTTGCAGGCTCTTTAACTTTGGTACAGAAGATCGGTATTGAACTTATTCCGCAGTTATCTCAGGGTGAGTTTAAAGTTGAATTCAAACTTCCTCCCGGAACACCGATCGAGCAGACAGATTCCGCTTTAAAAGCAGTTCAGGAAGCCACAAAGAAAGCTCAGAATGTACAGTCTACTTTTGCAGTTGCCGGAACGGGTAACAGAATGGATGCCAATCCTGATCAAGGTGGAGAAAACTGGGGCGAGCTAAATGTTCTGCTGGCATCAGGAGCTTCTTCTGATACTGAAAGTTCGGTAATGAGTTCTATGAGAAGTTATCTTCAAGTAGTGCCGGGATTGCAGTATAAATTTTCCAGACCGTCTCTGTTTTCATTTTCTACTCCTGTTGAAGTTGAAATAAGTGGTTACGATTTAGAACAGCTTAAAGAAGTAAGCGACCAAATTGTTCAAAAGATGGATGCCAATTCCCGTTTTGCTGATGTTAAAAATTCCATGCAGATCGGTAGTCCGGAAATTCAAATTCTGTTTGACCGAGATCGCGCCGCTGCTTTAGGATTACAAGTGCATGAAGTTGCAGATCGAGTGGTGAGTAATGTTCGCGGTGATGTTGCAACAAGATATTCATGGAGAGATCGTAAAATTGATGTGTTGGTAAGAGCTCAGGAAGAAGATCGCTCTTCTATCGACGAGATCAAGAATCTGGTAATCAATCCAAACAGTGAACGTTCTATTCCGTTAAGCGCTATCGCTGAAGTTAAGATTGCAAACGGTCCTGGAGAAATACGCAGGGCTTCTCAGCAAAGAGTTGCTGTTGTAACTGCCAATCTGAATTACGGAGATCTTGGAGACGCTGCTACTGACGTTCAACAGATCATTAATGAAACAACGATGCCAAGTGGTGTGTTTGCCCGAATCGCCGGCCAAAATGAAGAAATGGGAGAATCATTTAAATCTCTGTTATTCGCTCTGGCACTGGCTGTATTTCTGGTTTATTTGGTGATGGCTTCTCAGTTCGAATCTCTGCTTCATCCTTTTATCATCCTCTTTACTATTCCTCTTGCTTTGGTTGGAGCTATTCTGGCTCTCTTTATTACAGGTACAACTATAAGTGTGGTTGTATTCATTGGTTTGATCCTTCTAGCAGGAATTGTAGTTAACAATGCAATTGTATTGATCGATCTGATCAACCAGCTAAGAGAACGTGGTATGGATAAATATGAGGCTATTATTGAAGGCGGAAAATCCAGATTACGCCCTATCTTGATGACTACATTAACCACTACTTTGGGACTTCTCCCTCTCGCTATCGGATTTGGCGACGGTGCAGAATTAAGAGCTCCGATGGGGATCACTGTAATTGGCGGACTTCTGGTTTCAACGCTGCTAACACTTGTCGTTATTCCTGTGATGTATTCCATCATGGACAGAAAAAATTACGATACACAACCTGAAGTTGTAACGGAGAACTGATATGAGTATGACTGAGATCTCCATAAAAAGACCGGTAACAACCATGATGGTTTTTGTGAGCCTTGTGGTTGTCGGTTTTATTGCTACTCGTTTGGTTCCTCTGGAGTATTTCCCGGACATTTCATTTCCAGGGGCATTTGTTCAGATCCCCTATCCTAATTCTTCGCCAAATGAAATTGAAGAACAGGTCGTCCGACCAATTGAAGAAGTTTTAGCAACTATAAGTGGCGTTAAGCAGATCAACTCCAATGCAGGAGAGAACGAAGGCGGTGTAAATATACAATTCACACAAGGCAGTGATATTGATCTTAAAGCTATCGAGATCAAAGAGAAAATAGAAAGTGTTCGTAACCAGCTGCCAGACGACTTTGAATATTACCAGATCTTCAAGTTTGAAGATGGTGGCGGTAATATGCTTCAATTACGTATCTCCAGTGAACGGGATCTTTCGAATGCCTATGATCTTTTAGACCGAAATCTGAAACAACGAATTGAGCGCATTGAAGGTGTTGGTCAGGTTACACTTTATGGTGTGGAAAAGAAAGAGATCAGAATTGAATTACTTGCAAACCGGCTCCAGAATTATAACATCGATCTGAATGATCTGAATCAACGTTTGAGCAGATCCAACTTCTCGATCTCAGCAGGCAAGATTAACGATGCGGGATTGAGATATAATGTCCGTCCGATGGGAGAATTAACGGAGATCGAAGATTTTGAAAACCTTGTGATCGGAGAAAACAATCTTCGTTTAAAAGATATCGCAACCGTCGCATACACCTCTCCTGTTAGAAATTACGCCAGGCATTTAGACCGAAAATATGCAATCGGTTTAGACATCGTTAAAGAATCATCTGCGAATACCGTTGCAACAGCTGATCGGGTTCTGAAAGAAATTGAAGAGATCAATGAACTTCCGGAAATGCAGGGGATTCAGATCTACGAAATGAATAATCAAGCAGAGGGGATCCTGAGTTCTTTAGAAGAATTAATGAATGCCGGTGTTTTAGGTGCCGGACTTTCGGTAGTGATGCTGTTCTTCTTCCTTCGTCAGTTTGGAACAACTATGATTGTAGCAACCGCGGTTCCTTTCTCATTGGTAGTAACGTTAGGTTTTTTCTACTTCTTAAATATTTCTATCAATATTCTATCCATGACCGGTTTGATACTTGCCATTGGTATGTTGGTGGATAATGCCGTTGTGGTCACCGAGAACATACACCGACATCGAAGAAACGGCATGGAACCGTCAAAAGCGGCCGTTCTGGGAGCAAAAGAAGTAGGAATTGCGGTAACAGCAGGTACATTTACTTCCGTGGTTGTTTTCCTTCCTAATATTATGAATGAAAGTTTTATCGCTCCATATATGTTTTACATTGGAATGCCGATCATTATTTCATTGATCGCTTCCCTGCTTATCTCACTTACGGTGATACCACTACTTACTTCAAAATTTAAACCCAGATCCAAACAAGTAAAACGAACGGTTATTGACAAACTTTCAGATAAATATTCTGCATTCCTAGCTTGGTTCATTGAACGCAGATGGGTCTCCACCATCAGTATAGTTTTACTCTTCTTTAGTATAGTAATTCCGATTTTACTTGGTATGAATATCGATATGTTTCCTAATAATCCTGAAAGAGAATTACAGCTCAGATACAATCTGAATGGCTCTTACACTTTAGAACGTGTAAAAGAGACCGTGGATAAAGTGGAAGACTATTTATATGGAAATCAGGAAAAATTTGAGATCGAATCTGTATACACCTATTACCAACCTGAGTATGCTCAGTCCACGATCATTTTGGTGGATGAAGAAGACGCTGAAAAATCTGTCGAGTTCATCAAAGAAGAGATCGAAAAAGACTTGCCGGTGGTAACCATTGGAGAGCCTGCTTTTGAATTCAGAAGCAGAAATAACAGTGAATCTATACGGGTGTATGTGCAGGGTGAGTCCATGGATGTACTTACAGAATTAGCCGATCAGGTTGAATGGAGGATTTCTCAGGTTGAGGGATTTACGGATGTGAAATCGGATGCTGAACGCGGCAGAGATGAAGTTCGGTTAACCATCGATTCCGAAAAAGCCAAAACCTTCGGATTGAGTTCTCAAGCTGTGGCAAGATCGGTTTCAAATGCAGTACGTGGACAAAATCTGCGTAAAGTAAGAAGTGCTAATTCAGAAATTGACGTTATTCTCGCTCTTCAAAATGTAGACAAACAGTCTGTTGCGGATCTTAAAAACCTTCCAATATCTATAGAAGGTGACCGAACAACTTCCCTCTCCACTCTTGCCAGTTTTGAACAAGCTTCCGGTCCTGGAAGGATATTTCGACAGGATCGTAAAACATCCATGGGGATTGCTGTCAATCTTGAAGAAGGTATGACTCCTGATGATGCCAGAGACAAACTCAGATCTATTATGGATCAAATTGTATATCCTGCAGGTTATTCATGGAGTTATGGTCGCAGTTTCAGCAACGACGATGAAGCCATGGGAACAATGTTGTTCAACATCGGAATTGCTTTCTTCCTGATCTATCTGGTAATGGCCTCCTTGTTTGAATCATTGATGTATCCTACCGCCGTTCTTGCTTGTATACTATACGGAATTGTTGGGATTTTCTGGTTTTTCTTTTTTACCGGAACCACTTTTGATCTTATGGCGATGATCGGAATTCTCATTCTGATGGGAATTGTGGTTAACAACGGTATCGTTCTGATCGATCATATCATTCATTTGAGAGAAGAAGGAATGAGTCGCGCAGAAGCTGTTGTTCAAGGCGGAAAAGACCGAATGCGTCCAATTTTAATGACTGCAGGAACAACGGTTCTTGGATTGATTCCACTTTGTATCGGAACTACTCAAATTGGTGGGGACGGACCTCCCTACTTCCCAATGGCAAGAGCTATTGTTGGCGGATTGATCTTCTCTACTGTTGTTACTCTGATCGTTCTTCCATCCATTTATATCATCCTGGACGATTTCAAACTCTGGGCAGGAAGAATTGGTGCTAAGGCAAAAGGATAAGAACACCCAACATCCAACATCCAACATCCAACATCCAACATCCAACATCCAACATCCAAATAGAAGTTAAGTAATTTCTGAAGTTGGACAGACCTTTTTTCTTTGACATTTCTCCAAAAAAAAAACTGAGCTATTGTCGTGAACAAGCCTGATCCGCAACATTATATCTGATCAGTTTTAATGACATCTTTGTTCAAGTATAACCAAGGTGAAGGGTTTTGATTTTATTTCTAGCTCTCATAATCCTCCTTTGAAGGAGGTGCCCGCCGAATGGCGGACGGAGTATGTTGTGCGGTTTACTAGCTCAGAAACTCCACAACATCTCTCTGATCTCATATAAGTGTTCGATCGGTCTCCTTTTGAAGGGAGATTTAAATCTTCGCCAATTCTCTGACCCACCCTTATTCCCTCCCTAACTTTAGGAATGTAAACTCCATAACTCCACTCAGATTTTAATTACAACGTCCCCTTCCCTTGTTTAAGGGAAGGGACAGGGATGGGTTCGTCTTAGTTCTTGTTTTAGTTCACCCTTTTGCTATCTTTGAAAGACAAGCACCGTGATTTTTACAATTTTTTGATTTATTCGAAGTTCTGTACTGACATATTGTGCAAATAATATCAGTTTATACTGTTAAAACTTACTTCTAAGATGATCATTCTCATGATTCATAGTGTATAATTGAGTGAACAAATGTTAAGACACAGGTTTTTAATTCTATTGATACTAACTTCCTTAATAAGTTGTGATGTAACAAATCATGATAGTTCAATTAAAAGTATTGATTATAAAATACATACTGTATTCGAAGGTGACAACTCTCAAACTGTCACTCCTATTGCCTTCTCTCCCAATGGAAATCAAATTTTAATAAGTGTTACAGAACCCAATGGAAGTGTCTACCCAGCAATTATAAAAATTGATGGATCAGGTTTTCGTAGTTTAACAACAGGTCCGGATGGGCTAGTTCGAAAACCTATTAGTTTCTCCCCAGATGGTTTAAAGGTATTGTATACATTGGGTAAGGATATTTTTATTGTTGATATTCAAAATTTGAATTCTGTCAAAGTTTTTGATGCTATAGATGACAATGATTTAGTTGTAGGCGACAACGAGCCCATATCCTTTTCACCCGATGGCAAATCTATTCTTTTCAATACTTTCAAAGGGTACGGGCTTGGTTGGCGCATCAATATGGTTGATGTCGACGGTTCGAATATTCGTCAACTAACAGATTTCTCCACAAATGCGGTTGGATTTTCTCCTGATGGAAAGAAAATCCTTTTTTTTCATTCAGCTGAGGGAGAAGTAGATGTTTGGACTATGGACTCAACCGGCGATAACCAAAAAAATCTTACTGCAGATAATGATCCTGAGAAAGTTGATTCTCATCAGATACCAGTTACTTTCATAGCAAATGGACAACGTATCTTATACTCAGACACCTCTTCGGAAGACGCAATAGTAACTATGAATCGAGATGGAAGTGATACAACAGTTGTCTCCTCAAATATTCCTGATGTCGCAACAAGTGCTACACCTGACGGCAAAATAATCGCATTTTATTTAGCAGCAATGGAAGGTGTTTGTCCATATTGTTCTGTTGCTGAAGTTGGTTTAATTCGTAGTGATGGAACAGACCGTACAATCCTCCCTCGTAATGATAAAATATATACTCAAATTGTAGACTTTTCTCCTAATGGAAGATTTACACTTCTCGGGAGTAGAAGCAGTAATGGGAAGAATTCTAAAATAATAATGGCTGAAATAATAGAGTAAAAACCCTTATCCTCCATCCCAAGCTACTGCTTCCTCTTCATTTAAGTAACAACTCTTGTTAATTCACTTAATTTTAGCCCGACCTACCTTACATTGGTAACTTTCTTTCAATTCGGTATATTTATAGTACTTTAAAAAACTTTATATGTACTTATATGAATATTTCTCTTTCAAAAGATATCGAACCACTATCCGAGTTTCGTAAAAAGTCTGCTGATTTTGTAAAACGCCTGAAGAAAGACAAACAACCTATCGTCTTAACTCAACATGGAAAAAGTGCCGCTGTTTTGATGGATGTATCCGAATACGAGCGCATTGCCGAAAGAATGGAAATGCTGGAAGATTTACTGGAAGCAAAACAACAAGTTGTGCAAGGTAATACCTTTACCATGGATGAAGCTAAAGAAAGGATTGAAAAACATCTTTCTAAATGGAAGTAATTTTTACCGATCGTTTTCTTACTCGAGTTGAGGAGTTTACGGATTACATCGCTTTGGATCACATTCCGACAGCTATAAAGTGAGCGGAAGAGATTTTCCATCATTGTGAACAGCTAAGATCACAACCAGGTAGTGGCAGAATGGTGCCTGAATTCAATCGTGATGAAATCAAAGAGCTTATTCATGGAAATTACAGGCTGGTTTATGAAATAAAACCAGATTGTATTTATATGCTAACGATCTGGCATACCAGTCAAATCTTACCCGAAAAGCCATATTGAAATTTGTATCTAAGAATCTCGGTATTAACCTCGTTCCCAAGCTCAGCTTGGGAACGCCAGTCGGAAGCTCCAGCTTCTAATGACAGATTGAAGAAAACTAGGCAGAGCCTCACTATCACACTCAGAACTGGACGTTCGGGACAAGAAATAGGCGTTGTGCAAGTTCGGAGTTCATAAACTGCACAACATCTCTCTGATCTCATACAAGTGTTCGATCGATCTCCTTTTGAAGGGAGATTTAAATCTTCGCCAATTCTCTGACCCACCCTTGTTCCCTCCCTAACATCAGGGAGGGAGACTCTATAACTCCACTCAGATTTTAATTACAACGTCCCCTTCCCTTTTTTAAGGGAAGGGACAGGGATGGGTTCTCACTTGTACCCAATACAATTATTCAGTTACTTCAAATAAAAACCGAGAACCTGTGCCGCTTAAACGCCGGGTCGTTAAGCACGCGATATTTCTAATGAACCTTATTCTACTTTTTTTACTATTTAATTGTCCGATTGAGTCTTACCAAAATGAACTAGAGAAGATTCCTCTTCACTCATTGGAGTCAGGTCAGGAAGTTATCGCATTAACTAATTCCTTAATGAATACTCAATGTCAATCTTCAGAGCAACAGCTTTCAATTTTCTTGATTTTCGATAAATTCTATAAGAGATATTCTGATGCACAAACCGATCATTTTTATAATCATTACGTCCCAAGTTATTACAGAGATAAATATTCAACTAAGAGCAAAAAATATGCTGATTCGCTCAGAAGCGCAGGATTAGCACTCGTATTATCATCAACTGAAGAAATGTATGTTTCTTATTCTCCGGATATCTATAAAAAGTACTTTGCTAATTCAAATTCAAAACCTTTAAATAGCTACGTTGATCTGCTGTTAACTGAAAAAGATATTGGAGAAGGATATGTTGGTGACTACTCCATTTTAGTTGACAGATTAAAAAAATGGGAGACTTCTTTACTTTCCGCACAACATCCAGATTTAATTCAGAAAAATTTATACCATTTTAAATACTATACACGCTTATTTATGAATGGTTTAGATAATACTCGTATTTATAAGATCAACCCAGATAATTCTAGCAAAGGAGAAATGCTTCCGGAATTTCAACAGATAGTTTTAAATCTGACAAAAGACCAATCCCATCCACTTATCTATCGCTTATTCAATTCATTTCGTGAAGAGTTGAGCAAGCACAACTATGAATATTTTGATGGAATAAGAACATTTTATTCTGAAGTTACAATCAAGGAATATCTTCAAATCATTAAATAATTGCTACGTGCCTAAGAATCGCTTTCTACTCGTCATTTAAAAAATCACTAATCCAAGAATGCTTTCTGTAACAGAAAAATTTAGTTGGCTAATTGAAACCTTAAGAAGCCTTTCTTCAGTTTTAGAAATAGAGTCTGAAAAGGAAATTGGTTTTCGAGTTTATGATGAGCTAGACATAGATATCCATTCCGCTCTTTGTGATAATAACCTGGAAGTATTTGTTAATCAGAACCTAATTACTTCTGAAACTTCAAAAGAATTAGCCGGGCTACGGAATCAGACTCTTAAACTAATCAAACAAAGACTTGAGCCTGATCAGATAAAACTCAACGAAAGCTGGATAGACATTTCTAAAGAGTCAGAACAGATCTATGTTTCCATTAACAATCGGTCAGCACTCTAAAAACTCCTAGCCTCACTCCAAAAAAAATTACATCATTTAATCATTTCAAAGTATTGGAATCAGCCGTATATTTGTATTTATAAAGACGGTTAAATAAAAAGATTTTTACAGAGACTATTTTTTGCACTACGCACTGAATACATATCAATTACAAAATGGACAAGAAGAGAAAAACATGCTTCTTGATGCTATTTCTACCGATCTACTTTTATTCTGCACATCAATTTTTGTACTTATAAAGCAGAAACTTTTCGCTGATATTTCACAACCATCAGCCCCTAAAAAAACAAATTTTCAAGATAATCAGGCCGATGTTACTGCGCTGCCTTTTCAGGTAACATCCTATATACGCTCATTTTACGATCCGGAGTTAGTACTCAGAATTCGACAGTGGATAGCATGTATTGCAGCTAACGGCCGCTCAAAAAAGAAATTCAATGAAGAATCAAATCATAATTCATTCCACCGAGGATCAAGCTCGGATTGCGTTGCTCGAAGACGGAGAGCTCGCTCAATTATTCATCCAATCCGAAGAGAACCAGCGTACAGTTGGTAATATTCATGTAGCTAAAGTCCATAAAGTGATGAGCGGTATCAAAGCTGCTTTCATCGATATGGGAACTCCTAAAGACGCTTTCCTGCACTTCTCTGATGCAGGCGACCATTTAGATGAATACATTGCTATGCTTAATGGCAAAAATGCTATTCCGAGTCATGCAAAGCCGGATCTGAAGAACAAAGAGAAACTTGCTAATCATCAGAAACAAGCACTCGCCGGAAAGATCTTAAGAAATGGTCAAAAACTATTGGTTCAGATCGTTAAAGAACCGATTGGCTCCAAAGGACCAAGAATTTCTACCGATATCACCATTGCAGGACGCTTTTTAGTGTTGATCCCGATGGGTGATTACATCGCTGTTTCTAAGAAAATTTCTAATTACAAAGAGCGTCGTCGTTTAAAAAATGTTCTTGGTGATATGGTGCCGGATGGTTTCGGCGTTATCGTAAGAACAGTTGCTCAGGGCCAGGACGAAAAAGCTATTGAAGATGATCTTCGTGATGTTTTAAGGAAATGGGAAAAGATCTTAGACAAGCTTGAAACTGCTAAACCACCTTCTCTCCTGCACAGAGATCTGGACATGACAGAAAGCCTGATCCGCGATCTTTTTGCTAAGAACTACGAGCGCGTATTGGTTGACGACCCAAAAATGTATCGTCAGCTTAAATCTTATGTTGGTCAGATTGCTCCTGAGATGGCTCAAAACGTACATCAGTATAAAGGCAAAAAGCATATTTTCGACCAAATGGGAATTGCTGAGGACATCAACTCTATCTTCAACCCAAGAGTGAGAATGAAGTCGGGCGGTTACCTGATCTTTGAGCAGACAGAAGCGATGTATGTAGTGGATGTGAACTCAGGACCGTATGCGGCTAAAGCAAGACAAGAAGACAATTCTCTTAAAACCAATCTTGACGCTGCCAGAGAAATCGCTAAACAACTTCGACTCAGAGACATCGGTGGAATTATCGTGGTAGATTTCATTGATCTGAGAGACGACAAAAATCGTAAGAAGATCTACGACGAGCTAAAGAAAGAATTCCGAAAAGATCCTGCAAAAACCAATATGCTGGGAATGAGTGATTTCGGATTGGTGCAGATCACAAGACAGAGAATTCGTCCAAGTGTGATCAACTCCGTGTCTAAAGTCTGCCCGATGTGTGGCGGAAGTGGTGATGTGATCAGCGATGACACGATCCTTACTGATATTGAAAGCTGGTTAAGTAAATTTAAGCATGCTTCTGAGTATCGTGCAGTCGATCTGTATGTAAATCCGTACATGAAGACACTCATCAACAAGGGAATGTTCAGCAAGCGCTGGAAATGGATGTCAAAATTGCACATCAAAATTACCTTAGTAGCTGATGAAAGCATTCCATTGAGCAGATTCAAGGTAACACTATCCGGTTCTGACGTAGATATTACGGATGTGGTTATGCGTGGAGCTTCGATTGATGAAGCACTCCAACAGGTTGAATATGTTGAGGAAATAGATCGAGGTAAAGAAGACCTGGAGATCACAAAGAAAAGCAATCATCGAAACAGCGGAAACAGAACGTCAGGAAGTTCTGCCAATTCGAATGGAAGAAAGAACCATACCCATCAAAATTAGTACTGATATTTTGATGGCTTGGTTTTTGCCGATCTTAGCCTAAACTGAATTTAATTTTATACAATGAGTGCATTCAAATTACATGCAACAACGGTTGTGGGTGTTATCCACAATGGAAAAGCTGCATTGGGTAGCGACGGACAAGCTACCATGGACAAAACGGTGATGAAATCTACCGTAAAGAAAGTTAGAAAATTATACGGAGGGAAAGTTCTTGCCGGTTTTGCCGGATCTACAGCAGATGCCTTTACCCTTTTTGAGAAGTACGAAGAAAAACTAAACGAATATAACGGCAATATGCAGCGTGCTGCTGTTGAACTGGCTAAGGAATGGAGAAAAGATAAATTCCTTCAAAAGCTGGAAGCATTACTTATCGTTATGAATAATGAGAATGCTTTGGTTATCTCAGGTCAGGGTGATGTAATTGAGCCTGATGACAATATTGCCACCATCGGAAGTGGCGGTTCATACGCTCTTTCAGCAGCCCGAGCAATGAGTAAACATGCTAAGAAATTAACTGCTAAGCAGATCGTTGAAGAATCACTGAATATTGCTGCAGACATCGACATCTATACAAATCATAATTTGTCGATCATAGAAATTGAGGACTAAATGATGTTAGAAGAAAAGAATTTAACGCCACAACAAATTGTAAAAGAGCTTGATAAGTATATCGTCGGGCAAAAAGCTGCAAAGCGTTCTGTGGCAATTGCGCTAAGAAACCGCTGGAGAAGATTAAACTCCAGAGAAGAAATCAGAGAAGAGATAGTTCCGAATAATATTTTATTGATCGGACCTACCGGTGTCGGTAAAACTGAGATCGCCCGCAGACTGGCAAAACTTGCGATGGCTCCCTTTGTTAAAGTGGAAGCTTCCAAGTTTACCGAAGTTGGTTATGTAGGACGTGATGTTGAATCTATGATCCGCGACCTCACCGATATTGCCGTTAGTATGGTAAAAGCTGAAATGCAGGAACGCGTTAAAGAAAAAGCAGCTCAAGCTGTTGAGAACAGAATCCTGGATAACCTCATCCCTCCTGTTACCAAAAAAGGCGTTGGTTTTAATTCAGGATCAGGAAGTTCTGATTCAGATTTTGATCCCGCTAAAGCCGGCGACGAAGAACTGAATATGAGAACCCGTGAGCGCTTCAGAGAAAAACTTCGCAACGGAGAACTGGAAGATCGTGAGATAGAGATCGAAGTAAAAAATACCAAAACTCCAATGATGCAGGTATTCGGTCCGGGCGGAATGGAAGAGATGGGAATGAATCTTCAGGATATGCTGGGGAATATGGGCGGTAAAGGCAAAAAAGCTAAGAGAAAACTTCCTATATCCGAAGCAAGAGAAGCCCTTTTGGAAGAAGAAGCTGAAAAACTGATCGATCATGAATCAGCGGTTCAGGAAGCACTGGAAAGAGTTCAAAAGCAAGGGATTGTATTTATTGACGAGATCGACAAAATTGCTGAGCCATCCACCGGAGCAGGAAAAAGCGGACCTGATGTAAGTCGTCAGGGTGTTCAGCGTGATCTTCTGCCGATCGTTGAAGGAAGTACCGTTAACACTAAGCATGGAATTGTGAAAACTGATCATATTCTGTTTGTGGGTTCAGGTGCATTTCATGTATCAAAACCATCTGATATGATTCCCGAACTTCAGGGTCGTTTCCCAATTCGCGTGGAACTGAATTCTCTAACTGAAGAAGATTTTGTAAAGATCCTTTCTCAACCAAAGAACGCACTTACCAAACAGTATGAAGCTATGCTGGAAACAGAGGGCGTAAAAATAGAATTTACCGATGATGCCATTCTCGAACTAGCCAGAATTGCAGCTGTGGTGAACTCTCAGGTAGAAAATATCGGAGCCAGACGTTTGCATACCATAATGTCTTCATTATTTGATGAATTACTGTTTGCAGTTCCGGATGACATCAATTCCGGGGAGATCACAATTGATCCAACTTATGTAAGCAAACAACTCGAAGATCTTGTAAAAGACAAAGATCTGAGCCATTACATACTTTAATGGGCATTAGAACGGTTTATTTATTACAATCCATCAGAATGAAACATTTTGTTATGCTGTTTAGTTAGTGTAATGAACAATTGAACTGAATATGACCTTGAAAAAATTTATCGCCCCACAATTAGTTATCGTACTGATCTTAGCTCTGGTAAAATTCACCGGTGCTGATTCTGTTGTTAAATCAACTGCAAACGATGATGAAACAAATATTATCAAATATGCACAAGCAACCCGAAGTATTGTAGCTAATTACTTCAGCGAAGCTGATCTCGACAAAATGTATAAGGTCAGCATTAAAGAATTTGTTACTCATGTAAAAGATTCCACGCTGAAAATTTCGGCGACTCCTGTAGACACTACATTTCCCGGTGTAAAGATAAAATCCATTACGGATGCATTTACCAGTTTTGAAAAAGCTTATTTCTACGTTTCCAATAATACGGAAGGCGAGAATATGACCAAATTAACTGAATATGCTATTCGCGGTCTTTTTTCAACTTTAGATCCTCATTCCGTGTACATAGAACCGGATGACAGTGAAAGAGTTCAGGAAGAATTTGCAGGAAAATTTCAAGGCATTGGCGTTCAATTCAACATCATTCAGGATACTATTACAGTTGTTACTGCGATTTCCGGTGGACCAAGTGATCAACTCGGAATCAGATCAGGTGACAGAATTGTAGCTATTGAAGACAGCAATGCAGTTGGTTTTACTAATGAGCAAGTGCTGAAAAATCTTCGTGGTGAAAAAGGCTCTAAAGTGAAAGTTACTATTGTAAGACCAGGTGTTTCTTCTCCATTGTATTTTACGATCGAAAGAGATGATATCCCACTATACACTGTTGACACTTCCTACATGCTGGATGATCAAACCGGTTACATCAAGATCAATAGATTTGCTGCTACCACGCATCAGGAATTCATGGAAGCTTCAAAAGAATTGAGATCGCAAGGCATGCAGCGACTTTTGTTGGACCTGCGTGGAAATCCGGGTGGCTATTTAGGACAAGCCATTGCTATTGCAGAGGAATTTTTTCCAAGAGGAACTTCACTGGTTTCAACGAAAAGTAAGCATAGCCGATTTGATGGTGATTATTTCTCCAGAAAAGATGGCGAATATCAGGGAAAGCCGGTTATTATTTTAGTGGATGAAGGGGCCGCTTCTGCCAGTGAGATCGTTTCAGGAGCTATCCAGGATCATGATCGCGGATTAATAGTAGGTAAACGAACGTTCGGAAAAGGATTGGTTCAGCAACAATATGAATTGATCGATAACAGCAATGTTCGTGTGACTATTTCAAGATATTACACTCCTTCGGGTCGTCTGATCCAAAAGCCTTTTGTAGAGGGCGGTGGTGAAGAATACGCTTATGAAATTTATCGCAGACAAAATGCAATGAATGATGCCATTGAGTTTTCAGAAGAAATTCCGGACTCGTTGAAATTCAAAACCGATGCCGGTAGAACCGTATACGGTGGTGGTGGAATTGTTCCTGATTATATTATCCCGGATGACACTACCCGTTCCGGATATGTGATCAACTTTGCTATTCGTAAAAGAGCAGCTTTTGATTACGTCCGATCATATTTAGATGAAAATGGAGATGAGTTCCGTGCACAATGGGAAGGTGATTTTGAAAAATTCCGTACCGACTTTACCTGGGATGAAAAAAATATTGCTGATTTCAAAGCCTCATTAATTGATCAGGGACTTGTTATTACTGATACAGTTGATACTCCAAAATTCAGAAAAGATTCTCTATTCGTTCCTATGGGACATTTTGAAGAGGTAGCGTGGATGAGTGAAGGCAGGATGAAAGCTGAACTTGCCCGACAAGTTTGGGGAATGAAGTCCTTCTACCCTATCGTAAATGATGTGTTCGATGAAACCCTGAAAGAAGCTATGACACTTTGGGATGCAGTTGATCGATTAAGCGCCTTAGCAAAAGGAGAAGCATCAGCCGGTGTTGGTAATCACAATGATGGTGACTGATGGAAAGGTCTTTGTTGAGATTAATAATTGACGAAAGAAAGTCGAACAAAGGATTTTCCAGAATCAGAAGAGAATTAATTGAAAGTAAGAGATTTAATGAAGATGAAGTAAAGCAAGCGATTGGCGTAATTCATGATCATGAAGCTGAACTGACTAAGTTTGAAATTTCAAAGAAGAAAAATCTTTCACTTTTCATTGGCTGTACAATAATCTTTCTGGGAAGTTCCGTTTATACGCTTTCAACTTACTTCAATCCCGAACTTTCATACTATGTATTTCTCTATGGACCAATTTTTGCTGGTTTGGTTTTTGGTTTTATGGCTTTAGATAAATACAGAAGTGCGAAATATAGAATTGATCTGCTCAACAAGAAATTTTGATAGCATAAGACCTATAGCCCGTTTTAATCTGATATGTTGTGGTTAGGTTAGTAGGAATAATTGAATAGCTATTCCTAATTCAACAAAGCATGCCATCCTTCTAGATGTTAGGTAACTCGATGACAAAATTCCTTAATACTACCCTCAATATTGAAAGCAGGTCATCCCGAATTTATTTCGGGATCTTACGTAAAGGCTTTTAATATGCGCTTGTTTACCATCCTCTTAAGGTATCATACCGATCCTCTAACTTTGGATTGTTTTACTTACCAGATTCCGTCTCCAAACTCTTGGAGTAATATTATTGATAACTTCGATATAAATCGTAGTTCTTCTATAGTTAGTAAGAAACTACACGTAGCCTTTGTTCATAGTAAATATGACTGTTTCAAGAGCAATTCCTTACAAAGATCCCGAAATTAATTCGGGATGACTCTATATGTTTTACTATTCAAAACTGTCATAGAATTACATTACAATAAATCCTGAAGCTATTCCTAATTCTACTTCACTTCACATACACTGTCTTCGTATTCACAAACTCCCGAATTCCATACAAGCCCAGTTCTCTTCCGTATCCTGATTGTTTGATGCCACCGAAAGGTAACCTTGGATCAGATTTAACGAAGTCATTCACAAAACAACATCCTGCTTCCAATTGCTCAGCGGCTATTTTCTCTGCTTTTTCAACATCGGAAGAATAAATAGAAGCGCCCAATCCATAAATAGAATCGTTCGCCACTTTTATAGCCTCTGCTTCATCCTGAACTTTGATGATCGAGGCAACAGGCCCGAATAACTCCTCATCGTAAGCCGGCATTCCTTTGATCACATTTTCAAGAATGGTAACCGGATAATACGAGCCTGCAGCTCCGGGTTTTTCTCCGCCAAGTGTACACTCTGCTCCGGCTTCAATACTTTTCTGAACCTGATCGTGTAAACCATCTCTCAGATCTTCTCTAGCCATTGGGCCGATATCAGTAGCTTCATCAAAAGGATCGCCAACTTTCTTAGTTTCCATCAGTTTTTTGAATTCCAAAACAAACTCGTCATATACTTCTTCAACTACCACGAACCTTTTAGCAGCGATACAACTTTGTCCGCTGTTTAATAGTCTTGAATTCACACAACTTTCAGCCGCTTGTTTGATATCAGCATCGGCTAAAATTATGGAAGGATCGCTTCCTCCAAGTTCCAAAACGGTTTTCTTTAAAGCTTCCCCGGCTTGCGAAGCGACAATTTTCCCTGCTCTGGTACTTCCTGTTAAAGTAACCGCAGCAATTCCATCATGCTGAACTATCGGTTTCATATTTTCACTTTGGACCAGAATTGTACGAAACAGATCAGAAGATATACCTGATTCGGTGATGATCTTTTCGATTTCCAATGCACAACCTGTTACGTTTTCGGAATGGCTTAGAATTACTGCATTGCCCGCCATCAACGCCGGAGCTGCAAACCTGAACAACTGCCAGAAAGGAAAATTCCACGGCATAATAGAAAGCACTGTTCCCAGAGGATTGAAAGTCACATAACTTTTGGATGCATCCGTTTCAACAGTATCATCAGCAAGGAACCCTTCTGCATTCTCTGCATAATATTCGCAAACCCAGGCGCATTTTTCTATCTCACCAACTGACTCAGAAAAAGGCTTCCCCATCTCTTTAGACATCAATTTTCCCAGCCTGTCCTTATTCTCTTTCAGTAATTCACTGATCTTATTCAGGTTAACAGAACGATTTGTAAAACTCTTTTCTTTCCACTGTTTTTGGGCAATATTAGCTCTGTAAATGATTCCGGAAACTTCCTCAAAACTCATTTCCGAATATTCTTTAATTACTTTTCCGGTCGCAGGATTGATGGTCTTCATTTTAACAGTGCTCAGTTTTTAGTGTTAAGTGTTTAGTTTCTGTTCAAACTAAACACTTAACACTTGTCACTAATAACTAATTCCTGTCGCTTTTCATCTTGTACTCGAATTTCTTTTCGTTCACAACATTCTCAGATTCGGTTGAAGGATCCGGGTAATAATCATCAGAATATGTGGTAGTCAATTTGGTGACTTTCTCCTGAATGAGCGTTTGAGAAGACATTATTTTCTTTTTCTCTTCCTGAGATTCCGATCTTCCGAATCGCTCAGACAGCTCTGCTATTTTCCTCTTGTAAAAAGCCAATTCCATAGCTTTGATCGCACTTTTTGCTGTCCTGTACGGATTCTTATCTTTTTCATATTTCAGTCCAACTTTCTCCTCATGCCTCTCGCTTGGAGAATATTGCTCCAATAGAACATCGCCTACCAATCGTGGAAATGGATCTTGTTTTCCGGAGTACACCTGAATGGAAATCTCTTTTTCTTCTTTATAGCGGTTGAGGATATCCAGATAAAAAGTCTTTAATTCTTCATCTTCAAAAAGCTTTTCGTTAGTAAATGAGCAAATATATTCGACCATATCTCGGCCGTAAGTGATCATTAACCGGATAAGTTCTTTCTCGAATTGAGGTTTTTTGGATGACGGCGCATGACGACCACCCAAAGCCTTCGGAGTTTGTACTTCGTCTGAAGCAATGCTACCACCCGTCATTCCTTCTTCATCAACAGTCCTTTGTTCCCTGAACGCTTCCCTCCTTCGATCCCTGAAATCTTCCTGCTGCTTTTGAGCCATCACTCTTTCCAGCTCAGTAAAAAGTTCCCGGTCGCTCCCTTTCCGGTATTGCTGAGTTTTCTGATGAAGATGCTGAACATAGATCTGTCGCTGAATAGACTCTTTGATACTGGCGATGGCATGCAGAATTTCAGAAATAACCTTACCAACCTGAACGGGGTTTTTCAATCGCCCTTCTTCATCTGCTTTCAAAAGAAGAAAATCCACAAAATCTAATGCTTCTTTATTCTTTAACTCATCGAAAGATTCTTTTCCAAATTGCTTCACAAATGAGTCAGGATCTTCCCCATCCGGGAGTTCCAGTAACTGAACTTCCATCCCTTGGGCCAAAGCAATATCAATTCCTCTCTTCATTGCTGCCTGACCTGCATTATCCGCATCGTAGATCATAATGATCTTTTCACCATAACGATTCAGGATCTTCATTTGCCCGGGCGTGAGCGCTGTTCCCGAACTTGCCACCACATTTTTAATACCGTGCTCATTCAATGTGATCACATCCGTATATCCTTCAACCAGAATCACTTCTTTATTTTTACGGATCTCATTCTTTGCAAAGTTAACCCCGTATACAACTTCACTTTTATTGTACACTTTGGTCTGTGCAGAGTTTATGTACTTCGCTGTTTTTTCGTTTCCAAGTACTCTTCCGGCAAAGGCGATCACTTTTCCTGTGGTTCCAAAGATGGGAAACATCAATCGCCCACGAAAAGTATCGTAAAAACCTTCTACCCTTTGACTGGGTTTGATCAGATCTGCTTCAACTAAATATTCTTCTGAAATTCCTGCATTCATAGCAGCTTTGTAAAGATCGCTTCCGCCCGTAGGAGCGTAACCCAATCCATACTTTTTGAACACTTCCCGGTTATAACCACGGTTATCCAGATACTTTAATGCCTTCTCTGCATCCGGGTTTTCGATCAGATTTCTGTAGAAATATATTCCGGCAAACTTCAGCGCATGATAAATTCCTTCTTTCTGCTGAAGACTCTCCGACGGTTCAGAACTTTCTTCTTCGGGGATAAAAACACCGTAACGATCTGCAAGCTGACGAACGGCTTCCGTGAAACCTATCCCATCCTGATCCATCACAAACTTGAAAACATCACCCGATTCTCCACATCCAAAACATTTGAAAATGCCTAATCTCGGCGTCACATTAAAAGATGGGGTCTTTTCATCATGATAAGGACACAAACCCGTGAAACCACTACCTGAGCGCTTCAGCTTCACATAGTCGCCCACAACCTCCACTATATCAGCGGCGTCTCGAACTTCCTCTTTTTTGTCGTCGGTTATCATGATTCAATTATACGGATTTTGAATGATAGTGATAAGTATTAAAGTGAATAAGTGAATAAGTGAATAAGTGAAACTGTATCACTAGTTAGTACATTCAAAATAGTTTTATTGTTTTTGATATTATATCAATCCAAACTCATTATTCGATATTCCTTGTTCAATATTGAATATTCAATATCCTTTAGCGCTTTCCATTGCCATGCAATGATGGTATATTCAAGCGCACAAAAATTTGAACGTTAAAGAACAAAAATGAGCGTATTAGTAGGAAATGATACCCGACTGATTGTACAGGGTTTTACCGGAAGTGAAGGAAGTTTTCATGCAGGTCAAATGATCGAGTACGGAACAAATGTTGTAGGCGGAGTTACTCCGGGAAAAGGCGGACAAACTCACTTAGATCGTCCGGTTTTTAATACAGTTGCTGAAGCTGTTGAAGAAGTTCAGGCAAATACATCTATCATTTTTGTTCCTCCTGCATTTGCAGGCGATGCTATTACCGAAGCAGCTTTTGCCGGCATCAAAGTGATCATTTGTATTACGGAAGGAATTCCTGTTAAAGACATGATCGTAGCTAAGCAAGTTGTTAAAAATCACGGAGCGGTACTGGTTGGACCAAATTGTCCGGGATTAATAACTCCGGGAGAAGCAAAAGTGGGAATTATGCCCGGAAGTATTTTCTCAAAAGGAACCGTTGGTTTGATTTCCAGATCAGGAACCTTGACTTACGAAGCTGTTGATCAGTTGACAAAAGAAGGATTGGGGCAAAGCACAGCAATCGGAATCGGTGGTGATCCGGTTATCGGAACTACTCACCTTGACGCTGTTAAAATGCTCCAGGAAGATCCTGATACCGACGCTATCGTTTTGATCGGTGAGATTGGTGGTTCTGCTGAAGAAGAAGCTGCTGAATATATTGCAAAGCATGTTGACAAACCTGTTGTGGCGTTTATTGCGGGATCAACAGCGCCTCCGGGCCGACGTATGGGACATGCAGGTGCAATCATTTCCGGTGGTAAAGGAACTGCTCAGGAAAAGAAAAAAGCACTTGCTGCTGCGGGTATTACTGTTGTTGACAGTCCTGCAGAAATTGGCATTACGCTAAAGAAAATGCTGGAAACAGCTTAAGATTGGATTATAATGAATAATTCAATGGGTCATCTCACGGCGAATGCCTGAGATCTGGATAGCTTTTAAAGTTTAGTAGTTTTAAAAGAAACCCAGATTCCTGCCTTCGCAGGAATGACATTACTAAGAGTTTCTAAGGAAGAATTTAAAACCTCCGCTCGAAAGAGTTGGAGGTTTTTTTATGTTGTTAAATTTATGCACCAAATTTTCCTAACCCACCCTTGTTCCCTCCCTATTATCAGGGAGGGAAACTTTTTTATTTGATCCTTAGCCATTACCTAGATTTTAGCACTATAAGAATTTTTATTCCGGAGTCCCCTACCCTAGACGAAGGGAAGGGACAGGTATGGATTCGCTGTAATTAAATAACATATAAAATTTCGATCCTAGAATATTCAGCTTCGTTTAATTTCAAACTTTCTCAATAATTTACCGTAATCTTTGCCTGACTTTAAAACCTGTGTATCTGTTTAGTTTTTATGAAAAAATATCTTCCTATTATCGGAGTTTTGGCTTTTTTCAAGTTCATAATTCATTGGTTTGGTAATCAAAATTATGGTTTTCATAGAGATGAACTTCTCCATCTTTCGGTAAGCGAACATTTAGCTTGGGGGTTTATGGAATTTCCTCCCTTCATCGCACTGATTGGTAAAATCTCTTATTTATTGTTCGACTATTCATTACTCGGTGTGCGCCTTTTTCCAACTCTGGCCGGACTGGCAATTCTATATCTTTGTTGTGCGATGGCTAAAGAACTTGGCGGTAAATCGAAAGCAGTACTAATAGCAGGAGTCTGTGTGTTAGCTTTCCTCCCATTTTATCGTAATCACACCCTTTTTCAACCGGTAGCTTTTGATCAACTCTTCTGGACTTTAGGATTCTTCTTTCTCATCAAATACATCAAAACTGAAAACCATAAGTTTTTAATTCTGATGGGAGCAACTGCCGGATTAGGCTTGATGAATAAATACACTATGTTGATCTGGGGGTTTGGAATTGCTATCGGACTTCTTTTCCATAAAAAAGCTGAATTGTATAAATCTAAGTGGCTGTATCTGTCGGGAGGTTTAGCGCTTCTTATCTTTCTCCCTAACATTCTTTGGCAACTTTCACATGACATTCCTTTTCTCCTTCATCTTGAAGTTTTAAAATCAAAACAACTGGATGCCATCGATCCCTTTGACTTTGGGGTTTCTCAACTTGAATTCATCTTCACTTTTATAGTTAGTCTGATCGGTTTGTCAGCAGTATTTTTTGATGCTCAATTGAAGAAATACAAAAGTGTGGGAATTGCCTTTCTTGTGATCTTTTTCACCATGTGGATACTTCAATCGAAAGCATATTATTTTTTTGCGGCATATCCTGTTGTATTTGCTGTGGGAGCAGTAAAAATCGAAAAACTATTATCCGCTAAGCCTAAATGGAATTATGCGGTTGTAGCTGTACTGATCCTTCCTGCGATTCCTTTTATCCCACAACTCACTCCGATATTGCCAATCGAGTCTTATGTTGAATACACGGATAAGCAATCAATTGATGGAAGAATAGAACTCACCGGAGATTACGCCGATATGTTTGGGTGGGAAGAGCAAGTTGCATTGGTAGATAGTTTATATCAGGAATACTGTACAGATGGAATAACAAATTGTGTGATTTGGGCTGAAAATTATGGAGAAGCAGGAGCTATTAAAATTTTAGGAGACAAATACGGATTACCGAATCCGATCAGCAGACACGGAAGTTTTTGGCTATGGGGATATCAAAATAAAGACGCAGATATTTGGATCAGCATTGGGAATGAAACAAGCTCTGTAAATTCCGTTTTTGAAGAAGTTGAATTGGTGAAACGAATCTATCATAAATATGCTATCGGCGAGGAAAATGGTATTCCCGTTTACATTTGCAGAAAACCAAAAGTAGATATCGAACAATGGTGGAAAGATTATGAAAATCATATTTTTGACTAATTCTCCCATATGAAGCTTTAGCCACTAAATCACAAAAACACTAAATAGTAACTTTCGTGATTCAGTGATTTTGTGGCACAAAAAATATAAACCTCCGCTCGAAAGAGTTGGAATCTTTTTTATTGAAGTAAACTGTTAAAAAAAGTTACCATCCTCTTCCCTTACTCTTTTCTTGGATATATTCTCGCCAACTAATTATTAATCTAATGAGGGTGAAAGTGAAAAGAACACTTAAACTATTTATGGCTGTTTTTGTGCTAACAAGTACAATGGCAGTTGCACAAACTACTGAAGAAGTAGTTGATATGATCGTAAAAGAAGCTAATGAAAATTCTCACTTGGAGAAGCTGGCTCATGAACTGCTGGATGTTATCGGGCCACGTTTGGTTGGTACTCCGCAACAATTAAAAGCTCACAACTGGGCGGTAGATACATTCAAAGAGTGGGGAATTGAAGCTGAAAAGAAGCAATTTGGAGAATGGCGCGGATGGGAACGCGGAATTACTCATGTAGATCTTACACATCCACGTACTGTAACTATGGAAGGAATGATCTTAGCCTGGAGTCCTGGAACCAAGAAGAACGGCGTTGAAGCTGAAACGGTAATTATTCCTGAAGTTGAAAATAAGGAAGAATTTGAAGCCTGGTTGAAGAATGCTAAAGGTAAATATGTATTGGTTTCAATGCATCAGCCAACAGGACGTCCTGATTATAACTGGGAAGAATTCGCTACTGAAGAATCGTTCGAAAAAATGAAAGAAGAGCGCAATGCTGAATCCAGAGCATGGAGAGAGCGTATCAACAACACGGGATACAACTCAAGAACCATTATTGCAGCTCTTGAAGAAGCCGGAGCGGTTGGAATCATTCAATCCAGATGGTCATCAGGATTTGGTGTAAATAAAATATTCAGTTCTAGCACTCAGAAAATTCCTACAGTTGATCTTTCTCTTGAAGATTATGGATTGCTTTACCGCTTAACTGAATATGGTGATAAGCCAAAAATTCATGTAAAAGCCACTTCTAAAGATCTTGGAAAAGTTGAGACTTTCAATACCATCGCAACTATTCCCGGAACTGAAAAACCGGATGAGTACATTGTTCTTTCTGCTCATTTCGATTCATGGGATGGCGGAACCGGAGCTACGGATAACGGTACAGGTTCTATCACCATGATGGAAGCCGCTCGTATTTTGAAAAAAGTATATCCTAATCCTAAGAGAACCATTATTGTGGGACTCTGGGGAAGTGAAGAGCAAGGTTTGAATGGCTCAAGAGCTTTTGTTGAAGACAATCCTGAAGTTGTTGATAACTTACAGGCACTTTTCAATCAGGATAATGGAACAGGCCGTGTTGTAAGACTTTCAGGTCAGGGATTCCTTCATTCTTATGAATTCTTAGGTCGTTGGTTGGAAGCAGTACCAAATGACATCAGCAGACATATTGAGACAACTTTTCCGGGAACTCCCGGTGGTGGTGGCTCTGACTACGCTTCTTTTGTAGCGGCAGGTGCTCCCGGATTTTCTCTTAGCTCATTAAGCTGGAGTTACTGGAACTACACTTGGCACACAAACCGTGATACTTATGATAAGATCGTTTTTGATGATGTTCGTAACAATGCCATTTTAACTGCTGTTCTTACATACATGGCTAGCGAAGATCCTGAAACTTTCCCAAGAGACAGAGCAGTTCTTCCTATCAACCGAAGAACAGGCGAGCAAATGACCTGGCCAACTCCAAGATCAGCAAACAGAAACGGTGGTAACTGATCTCTGATCGTCTGATTTAATTTCGTTTTATTTAAAAAGCCTTCTTTTTGAGAAGGCTTTTTTTATTTTGGAAACTCTTCATTAAACCATTTGCTATGTCGTATAAAATTCCTCCTAAAACTTCCATTGGACATGTTCATTTGAAAGTTTCTGATCTTGACCGTTCTCTTGAGTTTTATTGCGGGTTGTTAGGTTTTGAACTCATGACCACCTACAGAGATCAGGCCGCTTTTATTTCAGCCGGTGGATATCACCATCATATCGGTTTGAATACCTGGTTCAGTAAAAACGAAGAAGCTGCTCCTAAAAATAGCCCGGGATTATTTCATACTGCAATTCTATATCCTTCTAAAAAAGATCTGGCAGAAATTTTTCAACGACTGCAGGATAAGAAATATCCGCTTTCAGGTGCTTCTGATCATGGTGTTTCGGAAGCTCTTTACCTCGACGATCCTGATGGTAATGGTGTTGAGTTATATTGGGACAGACCTAAAGAAGAATGGCCTAAAAAAGAAGATGGTTCAGTTGATATGTTCACAAAACCATTGGATATCAGAAGCTTACTTGCGGAACTGGATTAGGCAGGGCTGAAGCAATTGCTAGCTTATGTACGAGGTTTTATTCTATTCTCTTAAAGCTTCATCTGACGGATTACCCGTCTGATGGAACTTTAACCTTATGCTTAGTCAATCCTTTTTTGACCCCATCTGTCTTCCCCTTGGATAAGGGGAAGGACGTTTTAAATAAATTTTTATCAATTGAAAAACTCCAAGGTCATCCTGTCCGCCAGCTGGCGGATCAGGATCTTTGTGGGGGCTGGTAGTTTTTTCTGGGCTTCCGGTTCAATTTCTTGACCCACCGCCGGGCGTGAACGCCCTACTAGCATACATTTCATTGCATGAATTTAAACCAGCAGATCCTTCAGGTTCTCCAGTTTATGTAATTACCTGCCTTCATTCGCTGCGGGATAAATCCCTGGCTGGTGTACCTGAATAAATCTGATTCATCACCAACATTCCCAATCAAGTTCACCAGAGAGGACTCTCTTGAAATCAATTAACCCAATATCCAACGTTGAACAAGGAACACCCAACATCCAGTTACGAACGTCACATGAGCGACAATGGACATTGGATGTTCAGTATTGGATGTTGATTTATTGCCTACCGCCAGGCGTGAACGCCCTTCTAGCATACATTTCATTGCGTGATTTTAAACCAGCAGATCCTTCAGGTTCTGCGGTTTATGTAATTACCCGCCTTCAACCACAGCGGGATAAATCCCTAGCTGGTGTACCTGAGCAAATCTAAATCATCACCAACATTCCCAGTCAAGTTCACCAGAGAGGACTTCAGTCCGAACGGATGTAAGGATTCTTAATCCGGATTGTGCAGATTCCCAAACAAAAAAAAGGTTCCGACGCAAAGCATCGGAACCAGATATAATTATACATCAGTGAATATCTGCCCTGCTAAAAAGTGGGCAGTGATTCGGAGATCACTTCGCTACGCTCGTGAATGAGCATGATCTTGTTTATACGTCTTCGCTTTCGTTGTTACGGCCTTTAAGCTTTTTGTAAGCATACGCTCCGCCTGCAGCTGCAAGCAAGCCTAGCCCGCCGTCAATCGGAGCCTGAGCAGGATCGCCCGGTAAGCCCGGTTGCGCCATAGCTAGTGACGTTAATATTAAAGCGATAGTGAGTGTGAGTAGTATTAGAAGAAAATTTTTCATAGTGGTATAATTTCGGGCTATCAGCTGTTAGCTATTAGCTTGTTATTTAATTAATGTCATTTGTCTGGTTAGAACTTGGCCCGGAGCCGTTAAGCGGTAGTAATAAATTCCACTTGCTACGCCCGTTGCGTTCCAGGTTATCTGATAGCTTCCAGCATTCTTCGTCGTATTTAGCAGTTCAGCTACTTTCTGTCCCATGGTGTTGTATACAGTAATGTTCACAGGACCGGCTTCACCCACGGAATAATTGATATTCGTAGTTGGGTTAAACGGATTCGGATAGTTCTGACCTAACTCAAACTCTGTTGGTGCAGCAATTTCATCATCAATACTTACGGACGTGCTTGGTGTAAGCGTGATTCCGAAACGAGGGTTTGAATTGTTTACAGATTTCTGTTTTACAGCTCCAACCATTAGTGAAGTCACATTCGGTCTTTTTTGCTTTGCTTCAACATTGAAGCTGTAGCTGGTTTCAGATTGCATATCAATATAGATATCTTCTTCACGGTCAATAAGAGTAATTGCCCAATCAGATGGAATCTGCTTCATAGTTTCCCAACTCAAAGTATATTCTCCGCTTATTCCTGCGTCATTAACTTCCAAGTCATAGGATTGTGTACTTTCCGGATCAAGTGATCTGGCATCCTGACTTAATAATACTTTTCCTTCACCGAAATCCTGAACAAAGGCAATAGTCGGTGATCCGTTTAATGAGCTTAATTTAGACCCGTCAAATTGATCTTCTTCCTCAGAAGAATAAGGTGTAAAATAAAACTTTGTAGAAAGATCATTAAAGCCTTCACCTGTCATATGCAGGTCAATGCTTCTTGTGTCAAATGCTTTGGCTTTACTGTAATTTGAGATGCCCGCTGCACTGCCAGTTTTAGATGATATAGGTATAGTAACTTCTGTTAAGTCTGTTAAAAGACCGGCAGCTTTCTCAATAAAAACCCCTTGCCATTCCGACAATACAAGGTTGCTTCCTAAATTGTAGCTTGAATACGAGCCTACTGAGTTATTCCAAACTTTTACGGAGCTTTTAATTCCTCCAAATAATAGTATTCCAGTCCCGGTTGCATTACCATCAATATCATCTATGTCAATATTTGATTGAAAAGGATTTCCAATCAATGTGAAATTGTCAGTGATAGTAACTTTAACGTCAGAACCCGGTTCAGATCCACTTACATCCAGATCTAAGGGAAGTTCACTGCTTCCTCCAGTAGTATTGTTATAAAAGTATACAACTACACCAAGACCATCGCCCCATGCGGTACTCATATTGGTTGGTACCGTCCAACCTCCGGATCCACCTGATCCTGGATTGTAATAAATATTTGCGGCATCTCCTGCATTTGATCCGCCTGTTACTCCCTGAATGGCTGTGTCATCAGAAATATCTGTAACAGTAGCGCCTGCTTTCGGAATGGAAATCATTCTCCAGCCCGCCGTTCCTGAAATTGTTCTTGTTTGCCCGTAAGCCATACCCGTAAGTAAGAAGCAAAAAAGTAAAGTTAGTAGCTTGTTTATCAAGTTGTTACCTCTTTTAGTTTATTAAAACTTAGTTAATCATAATTAACAGTGTTAAGTAGATATTAGTTAACGCCGTTAACTAATACAAATTAAATTTATCTGTATCTCATTAAATTTTATTAATTAATAAAAATTATAGAACTCAAAATGATTATCGGCTCTTTTACAAGTTTTGTTAAATGAAAGAATATTATTTTTTGTTTTGACTTTAACTCTCTACCGCCGAATAACTTATAAGCTTCCAATATTTCTCTCAACTATAGCTTCTTTTATCAGATCCGGCAGGATGTGTATAAAAAACTAAGCTTTATTTTTTATGAGAATGATCTGTTTTTAATGTTTAAAATTTCCCATTCCCACAAACGCAGGGCTGAAGCCTTTGGTAGTTTATGTGCGAGGCTTTATTCTATTCTCTTAAAGCTTCATCTGACGGATTACCCGTCTGATGGAGCTTTAGCCTTATGCTTAGTCAATCCTTTTTTGACCCCATCTGTCTTCCCCTTGGATAAGGGGAAGGACGTTTTAAATAAATTCTTATCAATTGAAAAACTCCAAGGTCATCCTGTCCGCCAGCTGGCGGATCAGGATCTTTGTGAGGGCTGGTATTTTTTTCTGGGCTTCCGGTTCTGTTTCTAACCCACCGCCGGGCGTGAACGCCCTACTAGCATACATTTCATTGCATGAATTTGAACCATCAGATCCTTCAGGTTCTGCGGTTTATGTAATTACCTGACTTCAACCGCTGCGGGATAAATCCCTGGCTGGTGTACATGAGTAAATCTAAATCACCATCAACATTCCCAGTCAAGTTCACCAGAGAGGACTTCAGTCCGAACGGATGTAAGGATTCTTAATCCGGATTGTGCAGATTCCCAAACAAAAAAAAGGTTCCAACGCAGAACATCGGAACCAGATATAATTATACATCAGTCAGTATCTGCCACATCCGTGTGATCTGCGTTCAATAACAGAACACAGAGATCAGACCGGCGAATCTTGTTTATACGTCTTCGCTTTCGCTGTTACGGCCTTTAAGCTTTTTGTAAGCATATGCTCCGCCTGCAGCAGCAAGTAAGCCTAGACCGCCGTCAATCGGAGCCTGAGCAGGATTGCCCGGTAAGCCCGGTTGTGCCATAGCTAGTGACGTTAATATTAAAGCGATAGTGAGTGTAAGTAAAACGAGTAATAAATTTTTCATAGTGATATAGCTTTGAGGCTATCAGCTGTCAGCCATTAGCTTTTAGTATTCTAACAACACTAAAAGCTAACCGCTGTGCGCTAACAGCTAATTACTTAATTAATGTCATTTGTCTGGTTAGAACTTGGCCCGGAGCCGTTAAGCGGTAGTAGTAAATTCCACTGGCTACGCCCGTTGCATTCCAGGTTATCTGATAGTTTCCTGCATTCTTCGTCGTATTTAGAAGTTCAGCTACCTTCTGTCCCATTACGTTATACACGGTAATGTTTACAGGACCGGCTTCGCCCACGGAATAATTGATATTCGTATTTGGGTTAAACGGATTCGGATAGTTCTGACCTAACACAAATTCTGTTGGAGCATCAATTTCATCATCAATACTTACTGATGTACCCGGAGCGATCGTGATTCCGAAACGAGACGTCTCATTTGTTGACTTTGATTTAACCGCTGATACCGGTGAAAGCACAGAGAACATCGTTTTAGGCTTCACTTTTCCTTTAGCTTCTTCCGCTATAAACGTGTATGAACTTTCTGTAAGTATATTTGTCGTGGTTCCGGTTTTGTAATCTGTTAGCGTAATCTCCCAATGCTCCGGCAGATTCTTCAATTCCGGCCAGGTTAGTGTGATCTCACCGCCTTTTGGAATCCAGCCTTCTTCGGCTGTTGTAAATGCTTCCACATCCATAGGAATAGTAACTTCCTCATTCAGATCAGCCGGTAAATTGTTAATGCTTAATTGCTCATCACCAACCAATGTACTGATAGATAAAAACTCTTTGAAATCTAATGGATCTAAACGTAATCCGTCGAAGTTGTCTTTTCCTAACTCGCCTGTGCTCGTAAATGAGAAATGCGCATTTGCAGACAACTCTTCCATTTCTGTAGTCAACTTGATAGTTGAAGGATTAACATCCTTACGGAAGGTTCCTCCTGTACTCTTATCTGCTTCTTGAATGGTTAATGATGGCGTTGGAGAGCCTGACGTATTTTGCACCCAAAATCCCTGATAAGTTGCGATCAAACCATCGGTAAGATCACCCGTTGTTCCATTCCAGGTGTCATAGCCGGAATCTGCATTATCGTACACATACACCGTTCCGGTAACATCGCTGCGAGTTAATAAATCCCAATCTATAGTAGAAGCATATGGGTTACCCACTAAGGTAAACGCATCGCCTTCTGTATTTAACGTTGGGGAAACATCTCCGCTGTTTTCATTACCAAATAAAAATAAATTTTTCGGGAAACCGGCATCTGCTCCGGAATTCGTGAAATCATCATCGCTGTACACAAAGGTGATAAACCCGGTTCCGGCAGTCATTGTTGCACCAAGATCGGTAGCAGCAGCGAAATTATCTGTACTGGTGTTATACAATTGAACATTGGCTGTTCCTGTGGTTACGTCTGCGCCGGTTCCAATACCTTGCGTCCAGATATCTCCTAACAGATCATCGTATGTATTATCTGAAGTTGGAGTAGATAACATTCTCCAGCCTTCGGTACCTGAAATTGTTAATGCATCACCAAATGAACTACCATCAATTTTTGTTCCTGGTGAGAAACTTGATGCATCATCAGTATCAGCAGTTTCATGCTTTGCAAATGCTCCAGTTAAATCCGGACTTCTTGTGATTGATTGATTATCACCACCTTCAGATCCATATGTATAACTTGCAATGGTTGATCCTCCATTATTTTTTAGAATAACATCATCGCCACTATTATTTAAACCTAAGCCTCCTGAAGACGCTGTGACTACCAATGAACCACCAAATTCTCCATCGGGTGTTCCTCCACCAAATACTACGATAGCCTGACCGGGTTGCAATGTGGTGGAAGCCGCAAACGTATGTCTGTTGCCAACACCATCTTCAATTGACCAACTGGATATATCCAATTCTGTAGTTCCTGTATTCACTATCTCTACAAATTCGTCATTGGTTGAACTAGTTCCACCATCTCCATTTGCATCAGTTCCTGTTCCCGGGTCTGCATGAATTTCATTAATCACGATATCCGGAGCATCTTCTGTAGTAGCATTTGCAGTTGGTCCAACAGGTGATGTTTTAAAATCAATATCTGAGCCGCTATTTGTATAAGACCAAATTTGGAAAAAGTATTGAGTATTCTCAGACAATCCTGAAAAAGATGCTGATTCACTTCCATGAGCAACAAAAATTATACCTGATCCATCTGATAAATCTGTATCAGAAGTTGGAGATGTTTCGTCAACTGGTGTTGGTAACGAACCACTGTCAGTATTACCATATATCACATAACCATCGGGAGCTTGAGAACCAGTAACAGCATCAGTCCAAGTCAGATTAATTGCATTGCTACCACTTTCAGTAGCTGTAAAAGAAGTTGCATGATTTGTTGGTTCGTCTTTTATAGAACCCGAATAAGCGGTCCAAATTAAATCATCAAGTACAGGCCTATCAGAAGCACTATTTCTAGCATCAATAACTACTACAACGTCACCAGTAACATTTATTCCATTTATTGATGAAGTCATTTCTGTACCATCATAAGCTATTGTGCCAACGGTATCTCCATTAACAGTTACGGTTAAATTTCCTGACCCTCCACTGAAAGCTCTTTGAGTAGTTAATGTTAAACTTCCAATACCACCAGATATACTTGGTGATGTTAATGTTCCATTTCTAAGAAGTATAGCAGGACCGTCAATAGTTTGATCTGTTCTAGCATCAGTTGCAACCCAAGTACCACCATCTACACCAGTAAAAGATTTGGTGGTATATGAACCTGCACTACCTCCTGTAGCAGAAGTTACTCCAGAAAAATTTTCGTTGACCTGCCCCACTGCTACACCAAGTGTGCACAAGCAAAGCCCTATTGTTAGTAAAAAATGTTTCATAAAAATGTCCTATGAATAAATAGTTTTAAAGTTGAGAAAGGTTAACAAAACCTTCGTAGTACTTCAAGTTTGTAGTGTTAACAAACTATTAGGATTTCCTAAATAAAAAAAACGATGCCGTTTTACAAGTACCTATTGTATGAAATCTGAAGCGGTTTAGTTTATTTTGAATTACTCAGGGAAATTATAATACATGTAATGTATTGGGTGCTTTGATCTTAGGGATCAGACGCTCCTCACAGAAGCCGGACTGTTCACAAAAAACAAATTTTAGGGAGGGGTGCTCCTTAGGAACACCTCAATAGTTTATAAAACTAGGGCAAACGCCGCGAGAGGACTCTCTTGAAATTAATTAACCCAATATCCAACGTTGAACAAGGAATACCCAACATCCAGTTACGAACGTTACATGAGCGACAATGGACATTGGATGTTGATTTATTGCCTGCCGCCGGGCGTGAACGCCCTACTAGCATAAATTTCGTTGCGTGATTTTAAACCAGCAGATCTTCAGGTTTTGCGGTTTATGTAATTACCTGCCTTCAACCGCTGCGGGATAGATCCCTGGCTGGTGTACCTGAGTAAATCTAAATCACATTCAATGTTCAGAATCAAGTTTATCAGTGAGGACTTTAGTCCGATCAATAACAGAGCTCCGTGTGCTGACCCACCCCGTCCCCTCCCTAATTTTAGGGAGGGGCGCTCACTCCGAAATGTGGTGATGAACTAGGGAGATTTGTTTCTTTTATGTTATTTAGAGCGATGTGAGAAATCTAAAAATCTACTTTAAATCGATCTTTAGATTTCTCAGTCGACAAGCTCCTTCGAAATGACAAAGCATTTATTGATAGTTGAAAAAAATTCCTCATTCACACAACCGCAAAGCTGAAGCCCTTCTAGCTTAATTTTCGTTGAGTGATTTTAAACAAGCAGATCCTTCAGGTTCTGCGGTTTATGTAATTACCTGCCTAATTCGCGGCGGGATAAATCCCTCGCTAGTGTACCTGAGTAAATCTAAATCATCACCAACATTCCCAATCAAGTTCACCAGTGAGGACTTCAGTCCGAACGGCTACAAAGCTCCGTACAGAAAATGTGGTAATGAACCGGGGAGGTCCGAACGACTACAACCGGAGATTCTAAACAAAAAAAAGGTTCCGACGCAGAGCATCGGAACCAGATAAATATATCAGTGAGTATCTGCCTCACCCGCTTAATCTGCGTCCAACATTAATCTGTAGTTCAGCAATGGAACGTGGATCATACAGAGGGATCTTAAATCAGAACCACCATTCATCAGACGGGGCATCCATCAGATGAATTTTCTTTAAATTTATTTGTAGTTGTAAAAGCCTTCACCGGTTTTATTACCGAGTTTTCCGGCATCTACCATTTTTACGAGCAGTGGTGCCGGACGGTATTTCGGATCTTTGAATCCTTCATACAACACATTCAGAATATCCAGGCATACATCAAGCCCGATGAAATCTGCCAAACGTAAAGGTCCCATTGGATGTGCCATTCCTAGTTTCATTACTTCATCTACGTTTTCCGGAGTGGCTACACCTTCATGTACACAAAATATTGCTTCGTTGATCATCGGCATCAACACACGGTTGCTCACAAATCCGGGGAAGTCGTTTACCGGAACGGGAACTTTGGCCAATAACTTGGAAGTCTTTTCAACAACGTTGTAGGTTTCGTCATCTGTTTCTAAACCACGAACGATCTCAACCAACTTCATTACCGGAACCGGATTAAAGAAGTGCATTCCAATGAATTTTTCTGGTCGGCCGGTGAGCGCTGCTAATTTCGTAATGGAGATCGAAGAGGTGTTGCTTGCAAAAATAGCGTGATCCTGAGCGTTGGCTTCAACCGCTTCCCATACACTTTTCTTGATGTCAAAATTTTCAGGCACTGCTTCCACGATCAGATCAACATCTTTAACTCCTTCTGCAATACTAAGTGTGGCATTAATACTATCCAGCGTTGTAACCTTGTCTTCAGCACTGATCTTTTCCTTGCTGACCATTCTTTCGAGGTTTTTGTCGATGGTTGCCATGGCTTTGTCGGCAAATTCCTGCTTGGTCTCGATTAGGTTTACAGGTATTCTGTTCATTGCAAAAACGTGTGCAATTCCATTACCCATGGTACCACCGCCTATTACTGCTACTTTCTTAATATCCATTTCTGAAGTTTTTGTTCTGTTTCTGATTTCTGTTTGTTTAAGGTACAAAGTTTTGAAAGCGCTTTTCAAACTTTTTGAAGGGGTAATATTCTCAATCGATATTCATAGCACGGCGGATTAAAATCCTCGCTAGTGTACCTAATCAAATCTGCGCCACCATCAACATTCATCATCAAGTTTACCAGAGAGGACTTTAGTCCGAACAACCCCAAACCTTAAAAACTTCCTCTATCATTATTCATATCGCTGCGGGATCAATCCCTCGCTAGTGTACCTAACCAATTCTGCGTCATCACCAACATTCAGAATCAAGTTTACCAGAGAGGACTTTAGTCCGACCTTAAGTGAGAAAAAAATATTTTTGTAAGGGATAAGCTTTCAAAATGTCTTACCTGATAAAAAATTATGGCATTCTCAATAAGCTCACTTTGGATACATATTATATTCAGCACTAAAAACAGGATTCCCTATTTGTCATGGAATGTTCGACATGACGTCTGTTCATGGTTAAAAGAAGAAGCATTCAAAAATGAAATCCTTATTGATATAGTAAATGGAGTGGATAATCATTTACATGTATTGGTAAAGCTGAAAACCAAACAATCCGTCTCAGAAGTTGTAAAGTGGATCAAAGGATCATCGTCTTATTACCTGAATAAGAAATACAATTGGGAACCAAAATTTTCCTGGCAAAACGGTTATGCAGTTTACTCTATAAGTGAGAATCAGGTCAATGAAACACGTCAGTATATTTTCAATCAGGAAAAACGTCATTCCCGAAATTAACCTTTATTACGCTGCGGGATAAATCCCTAGCTAATGTACCTGACCAAATCTACATCACCACCAACATTCCCAATCAAGTTCACCAGTGAGGACTTTAGTCCGAATGACCCCAAACCTTAAAAATATTCTCTATCGATACTCAAAGCGCAGCGGATTAAAATCCTCGCTGGTGTACCTAACCAAATCTGCATCACCACCAACATTCATCATCAAGTTCACCAGAGAGGACTTTAGTCCGAACAACCCCAAACCTTAAAAGCATTCTCAATCGACTTTCATATCGCTGCGGGATAAATCCCACGCTAGTGTACCTAACCAAATCTGCATCATCACCAACATTCCCAATCAAGTTCACCAGAGAGGACTTTAGTCCGAACAACCCCAAAGCTTAAAAATATTCTCGTTCGACTTTCATATCGCTGCGGGATAAATCCCACGCTAGTGTACCTAACCAAATCTGCGTCACCACCAACATTCAGAATCAAGTTTACAAGTGAGGACTTTAGTCCGAACGGCTTTAAGGTTCCTGAAATCAATAATCCCTCTAAATAGTAGTCAGAATACAGGAGTTCAGAATGTGAGAATTCTGAACTCCTGTATTCTCACATTCTGTATTCTATATTCTGTAACTCTTCACCCATCTCTATTCTTCTTCCGATAAATTCAGTAGTTTCTCGTTCAATCATTTAACAGATTTTTCCATGAACACGTTTCTGAAACTTCTCATCTTCTTTCTTATTCTGATCTTAGGTTTTGCAGGATTAGCTTTCTATTGGACGTTCTATAAACCTTTGCCTGATTATGAAGCTACCGTTGAATTGAACAGCCTTCAAAGTGAAGTTGATATCCACTGGGATGAGTTTGGAGTACCGCATATCTATTCTAATAATGAGTTAGACTTGTATAAAGCAATAGGATATGCGCATGCTCAGGATCGTCTGTGGCAAATGACGCTCTCTCAAATTGCGGCAGAAGGACGTTTTGCTGAATTTTTTGGTACCGACCTTGTTGATCTTGACAAACATCAAAGAACATTGGGAATCTGGAAGATCTCGAAGCAGATCGAACAGAATGAATTAAGTGAAGCCGAACGGGAAATTCTTCAGGCTTATTCGGATGGAGTGAACGAATACATCGAAAACAATCTCAATAAACTACCGGTGGAATTTGCACTAACCGGAATTCAGCCTATCAGATGGAGCCCCGCTCGTTCTGTTGCCTTGACCCGATTAATGGCATGGGAACTCAACATGAGTTGGTGGACCGAAGTGATGTATGGATATCTTAAATCAGGATTACCTGCTGATCAATTTGAGCAACTTCGTCTTAGTTTTCCGGCTGATGCTCCTACGACTTTGAATGACGAGCAATCCGGAAAGTTTACAGCTTCTTTAATGCCTATGCTTCAGCAGGAAATTAAAAAGCGGGAATTGCTGGAAATGGAAGGAACTCATGTTGGAAGCAATGCCTGGGTTGTGGACGGTTCCAAAACAAATACCGGTTATCCATTGTTGGGCGGAGATCCTCATCTGGGTTTGGGAATGCCCGGAAAGTGGTATGAGATGCACCTGAATCTAAATGGCAAAAATGTATCCGGAGCAACACTTGCGGGAGTTCCCGGTATCATTATCGGTCAAAATAATGAAATGGCTTGGTCGCTTACCAATATTATGGCTGATGATACGGATTTCTTTCTCGAACAAGTTGACCCGAACGACAGAGGTAGATATGTAGCAGATTCGTTATCTGACAGTACAGCGTCTTACTTGTCTTTTGAGAAGATCAGAGAAGTTATTAAAGTAAAAGATGCTGATGACGTTTCGTTGGAGATCAGGTATACCAAGCACGGTCCTGTTATTTCCGATGTCTATCCTGAAAAAGGGTTAACGGATGGAAAAGTGATAGCTATGCGTTGGACCGGACACGATCTCAGCAACGAATTTAGAGCTTTGTATGAAATTAACTGGGCATCCACTTTTCAGGATTTCAAAGATGCACTTCCACATTTTGGCGTGCCCGGGCAGAATTTTATGTATGGTGACAGAGAAGGAAACATTGCTATGTTTTCAACGGCAAGGCTTCCTATCAGAACCGGAGATAAGATCTCGCTAAGAAAAGGCTGGGATCCTTCCCAAGACTGGCTCGGTTATATTCCCCATGATGAAATGCCATCTGTTATAAATCCGGAAAACGGATGGATCGCCAATGCCAATAATAAGATCACGACGGACAGTTATGATCACTATCTGGCAACATTCTGGGAACCGCCTTCGAGAATTGAGCGCATCGTTGAAGTACTTGAAGCAAACGAGATATTAACTCCTGAACTCTTCATCAGCCTTCAGAACGACAGTTACTCAAAACATGCCGCCAAATTAACTCCGGTAATACTGGATATTATCAAAAACCAGAATGTGTATAATTTTGATAATGCTGTTTCATATCTGGAGAATTGGGATTATAAATATACCAAGAATGCTACTGCTGCTTCTATTTTTGATGTTTTCTTAGTTCATCTTACTAAAAACACTTTGCATGACGATTTTGGCGATGAAGTATATCAGAACTTTCTCCATCATGAAAATGTACCGGTCAGAACCATGGATGAATTGCTGATGCAAACACCCGCGACTGTAGATACAAATACGTTTTCATTCTTTGATAATATCAATACCACTGAGATCGAGACTAAATCTGATATTGTTCTTAAAAGTATGCAGGATGCTATATTGTTTTTGAGTGATTCTCTGGGTTCGCAATCTGAAGACTGGCGTTGGGAACAACTTCATACATTAACGCTGCGACCTCCTCTATTTTCCCAAGCAGCTGATGACCCCGATGCTTCCGGAGCACTAAAATTAATTGTAAATAATTTACTCAGTAAAGGTCCTTACGAACTGGATGGTCATGGAATGAGCGTTGATAACGCACAGTACAGTTGGCTGAAACCTTATAATATGGTATTGGGTCCGTCTATTCGCAGAATAGTTGACCTTTCGAATTTGAGTAATGTGAGATCCATTACGCCAACCGGTCAATCAGAAAGTCCTTTTTCTGAGCATTTCGGAGACCAAACCGAGATGTGGTTAAACGGACAATACAGAATACTTTATCAGGACAGTACTCTATTTAACAGTTCAGATATCAGATCTATGAAACTAATTCCGGCTAAGAATTGATTTGAATAGCTGAAAAACTCTGTTATCATTACCTATGAATTGGAAAATATTAGAACAAAGAAGTTATACCCCCTATTCAAATACACCTAAAGCCTGTATTGTTGTAGGGAAGTCCGGTAATTATTATCCCGGAGTTCGGGTTGAAAATATTTCATTCCCGCTTACCATCCCTGCCATACAAGCTGCTTGTTGTTTTTGTCTGGCTGATGGAGATACGCCCGAATCTGTACTTCTGAAAGACGAAACTTATCCGGAACAGCTCGACTTCTGGGTTAAAGAATTTGATCTGAAAAAGGAAGTGGTTTCAAACATCGAAAATGTACAATTTGGCGATGCAGCCATCAGCATTGAACCTTCTCTGGTTAAGAACAAGCTGATCGACCTTTTGAAGGATGCAATAACTATTCACTCTGACTTTCCTGTTTCCGCTCTGCTTATGACTCCGGCGGGATATGTTTCCGGCGTAAATGTAGAAGTGAGTGACTGGACGTTCGGGCTTTGTGCTGAACGATTGGCTATCGCAAAAACAATTTCATATGGAGTCGAAAATTTGGAATCAATGAGCCTTCATACTCTTAAAGGTGAATTCAGCAGTCCATGCGGGGCTTGTCGTCAAGTGATCCATGAACATTTACCTGACAATGAGATCAACTTTTTCCATGCTGACGGCACACTTTCAGTTCATTATACGAGCGACCTTCTCCCTCTTAGTTTTTCTTCAACTTCATTAACCAAATAATTTTGTCTTATTACGTAGCACTTATAGATTTTGACCATCTGGATCATCCTGTATTTCTAAAATCTCTGGCACAGTCGTTATCTGCTCATAAAACCAGAAAAGGAATTCTCGTTCATGGAGACAGCGAGTATACCAACAGATTGATGCAAACCGGAATGATGAGAGAAGACGCCAGAGAAAGAGCGATCATGGATCTGAACCACCGGTTGGTAGCACTTTTTGCAGATCACGGAGTTTCGACAATTGGGTTACAGGGATTTCAAAAAGAACTTATTCAAAAAACCGATTCCGGATTACAGCTAAACAAAAAAGTATTTGATGGACTTCCGGATTCCCCTATGCTTTTGATCTCCAGCCTGATCAATGATGGAGACGAAAGAACTTATATTCCTCCGGTGGAATTGGCTGAATTTTTAGCAGAAGAATTGGAAGATCATGAGTTAGTTCTCTTTTCTCAGGATCATGATTCGGATATTTTTACTCAAAGCACCAATGAAAAAGAAGTAAAATGGAGTGAATTATCAGAAGAGTTTAGAGGAAAAAATCTCTCGGAGGAACAACTTCAAATTACTATTCCAACCATTTTAACCACCGGAATTTCATTTTCGGGATGGCCGGAACCTGAAAAAGCCACGAAAATCAGGTGAAACTCAAAAAAAAACGCACTATTTAGCAAAAAAAGCACATTTTAATTTGACTGAATAGCCCTTATTATATAGCTTCAACGAGTTCCAAAATGGAAAATAATTTTAACAAACAAACGGAGATACATAATGAGTAGAGTATCAGAACTACAAAGCTTGGTTGACGACACAAAAATGGAAATGGAAAAATTCTATGAGAAGGGCAACAAAGCTGCAGGAACAAGAGCTCGTAAGGGATTACAAGATCTTAAAAAACTATCGCAAGAAATTCGTTTAGAAATTCAAGCTAAGAAAAACGCTGAGTAAGTTTCTACTGTTTTTCTAAAAAAGCCTTTCAATATTTGAAAGGCTTTTTTTTTACCTGTATTTTAAATTTAGTCTTATGAGAAAATTATACCTGTTAGTAATTTTTATATTCAGTGGCATTACTTTGAATGCCCAGAATAGTTTTGAAGGCATCATTGAGTACGAAATAGTTTATTCAAATTATGATGCACAGTATGAATCAGCGATCGCAATGCAACCCACTTATACTCTAATTGAGTATAAAAATGGGATTTCAAGAACCACTATGCCTAATATGGCAGGTAAAACCATAATTCTGACTCAGAATAGTACCGGTAAAGTAATTACCCTTTTAGATCTGATGGGAATGAAATATGGAGTAAGATCTAACTTTGATATTGAAAATACTGAGACGCCAAAAATACAATACACAGAAGGAAAGAAGGATATACTTGGGTATATATGTAAAAAAGCAATTTTAGAAGAAGATGACATTTCTTACGAAGTGTACTATACAGAAGAAATAAAGACATTTTCTGATGCTAATTTTGGATTTCAAATTCCGGGAACTCCTCTCGAGGTAAAGGCTACAAATGAGCTCTATACAGTGATCCATAAAGCAACGAATATCGAACAAAAGAATTTAGAACCTATTAAAATGATCATCCCTTCTGACTACGAAGAGAAAACTGAAGAGGAACTAAGAAAAGAATTGGGTGGTATGTAAATTTACTCCACCTGTAAATGTTGAACTATTTTAATCACATTTAAAACCTAAACCAATCGATATGTATAAAGATATGGCTGATGCAGTAGAATCTATGAAAGAGAAAGGTTTTACTCATACTTACAAAATTTCTGAAAACGCTATAACATGCCAAGAACTGGAAAGAGAATTCGATATTGAAAATCTTTCAATTGTTGACTCTTATTCTCATGACAGTGGCACAGATCCGGGGAGCGAATCTACGGTTTATAGTATCGAATCGAAAGATGGAGTAAAAGGTACTTTAGTTCTGGGCTTCGGAATGTATTCTGATCCCAATAAAGCAAAGCTTATTGACCGCTTGCTCAAGAAAGGCTAAACATCCATCATTTTAAAACCGGAATCATGAAATTTCAATATTTCACGTTAGTACTGTGTCTGTTCTTGGCGTGCTCGGATACAAATAGATCATTGCAGTTGAATGAATTAAAGGAAAAAATAGACCTTGAGCTCTCCACACTGGAAGGAGATTTTGCAATAGCTTACCGGGATATTAATCATCCGGAACAGCAGATACTCATCAATGTGGATGAACGATTCCACGCCGCCAGTACCATGAAAACTCCTGTTCTTATAGAGCTATATAAAAGAGCAGAGAATACCGATCTGGATCTTCAGGATTCTATTCTGATCAAAACTGAATTCAAAAGTATTGTTGACGGTTCTCCTTTTTCCATGGAAGTAAATGAAGACAGCGAAAAAGACCTGTATCGTAATCTTAATAAGAATACTACTTTCTATAAGCTCGCTTATGAGATGATCACAAGAAGTAGTAATCTGGCAACCAATATTCTGATCGATTATTTAGATGCTGAAAAAGTCACTTCTACGATGCGAGACCTTGGAGCTGACAGCATCAATGTATTACGCGGAGTGGAAGACCTGAAAGCTTATCGGCAGGGTTTAAGTAACACGACTACAGCCAGAGATCTGTTGGTCATTTTTGAGCATTTGAGTTCAGATACTTTGATCAGTGAAGAAGCAAATAAAGAAATGCTGGGTATTCTAAAGGATCAGGTTTATAATGATATGATCTCAGCAAAGCTTCCTGAAGGAACCGAAGTGGCTCACAAAACCGGCTGGATCACAAATGTTCATCATGATTCAGGAATAGTATTTACGGGCAAAGATGAAGGATATATTTTGATCTTTCTCTCTAAAAACGCGCCGGATCGTGCAGCAGTTTTGGAAGCAGCTGCAAATATCTCGTCAATGATCTATAACTACACTGTTTCCGGATATGAAAACTAAAATCTTCTACTCAGTTCTGATCGGTTTTTCTCTGTTATTGCTCGTTAACTGTTCTGAATCAAAAAAAGAACCGGTATGGCATGAAGTCTACACCAAGCAGGGTCTGAAGGTTGTAGAAGCTGATAGCGCAAATATAAAGGTTCACTTAAGATACTCGACCTCAAATAATTTTTTGGGTAAAGATGTGTACGGAAATCTTGAAGAAGCTTATTTACAGCCTGAAGCACTTTCTAAACTTTATAAAGCTTCTGAGTTGTTGAGTAAATCACACCCGGAGTTGAAGTTACTGATCTGGGACGCCGCCAGACCTCGTAGAATTCAACAAGTGCTGTGGGATAAGGCAGATATTCCATTGCCCGAACGATCTCAGTATGTTGCTAATCCGGAGTCAGGCTCCATTCATAATTATGGATGCGCTATTGATCTCACACTTGCTGACAGCGCCGGAAATCCTTTGGATATGGGTACCGATTATGATGATTTTTCGGTAACAGCAAACATTGATAATGAAACCGAATTAATTGAGAAAGGAATCTTAACCGAACTTCAGGTTCAAAACCGGGCCATTCTGAGATCGGCCATGACCCAAGCGGGATTTATTCCTGTCAGAAGTGAATGGTGGCATTTCGACGCCTTCTCAAGAGAAGAAACCAAATCCAGATTCAAGATCGTAGAGTAATTCTAAGCTCTAAATCAGAAGTTAATGGTGCTTATTTCTCCTGATCATATTTTGCAGGAATAGGATTTTCCTCATTTTCAGATGCCCAGAATACAGAAACTACCCACCACCTGTTGCCGTCATCATATAGTTGAATGCTGTTAATGCCTCTGGCAATAATTTCTCCTTCCTTAGTATTCTTTGATTGATAGGTACTGAATACGTGAACTACGTTTCTAAAACGCTGTACTTCTTTTGTGACTTCAGTTTCTATAAACCCGTTTTCTAAAAAAAATGGTTTTACTCTGGGTATGTATTCCTCAACTCCCCAGGCTGAGTATCCTGCAACGCCTTGGTTGTTTACTCCTGTGGGAATCAGTTTCGCTTCAGGAATAAAGAGATTTCTGAACCTGTCCCAATCTCTTTCCTCTCCTTTTTCGCCCGAAATAGAGGCATATAAAGCTTCGATAATTGAGTCTATAGATTCTACATCTTTATCATATTCTGATTGTGAAAAAGAAGGTGATGAACATAGTAAAATTAGTAAAACGGTAAGTAATGATTTCATAAATTTGTTATTAAAGTTCTTCTATACATTCGGTTCTTCGTCTGGTATCCACTATAGAAATAGCCATCCATCCTTCACTGGTTTTTGCAAACTGGAAGGAGTTAACTCCACAATGTGAGAAATTATCTCCTACATAAAATGAATAAGGAACCCAGGCTGTTGCTAAATTATCGTCTATATTGATCTGAATTTTACCTACTCGTTCATCTAGAATATCATTACGAGGGGTAGCAACTGCATTTTTAAATCCTGACAGAGAACCTTGACTAATTCTTGTGTTTCCTTCCCTGTCTTTTGATATCGACTGCATGGTGGCATCTGAGCTAAAAACTTTGGAAACAGCTGAACTATCTCCTGCTCTCATTCCATCAAATAGGGTTTCGATCTGTGATAAGATCATTTCTCTGTCATTCTTTTGAGCATTTACTGTATAACTGAGCAGCAATGACATAATAAAAATGCCTGCTGTAAATTTAATAAATCTGTTCTTCATAGATATATAATTTAGTTGCAGGTATTTACATAAATAATAGAATTACTGTTGTTCAAAGATGTAAATCACAAAAAGGGGTATTAAGCAATTATAAGCTCAATAGATTCGCTCTCAAAAGTAAATTCCAGTTTAAACTTATCTTGGGTATCAACTGTATAGATTGCATCCAGCTGCTGAAGCTGTGTATGAATTAAATTCAGTCCCAGATTCTTGGGTTTGTCAAAGTTGCTGTTATCCCCAAACCCTGATCCATTATCTTCATATAATACAGTTACTTTTTCTCCGTCTGCATCCAACTTAATTTTGATCATCCCTTCCTCTTGATCCTGAAAGGCATATTTAAACGAATTTGTAATTAATTCATTCAACAGAAGTCCAATTGGAATAGCCTGATTGATATTCAGTTTATACTCATCAATCTCGATATCAAATTCTATGTTTCTGTTATGGTCATTCATCGCTGCAGAAATTGCAGGTACTAACATATCCAGATAGGTCTGAATATTGATCGAGGAGAGTTCAGGAGATTTATACATCAATTCATGAACCATCGCAATAGAAATAATCCTGTTGATGCTTTGTTCAAACGCTGCAGTTACTTTCTCGTCTTTAACTTCGTTCTTCTGTAATTGCAGAAGACCTGATACAATGGCCAGATTATTCTTTACTCTGTGATGGATCTCTGAAAGTAATGTTGTTTTCTCTTTGAGTGAGTTTTCAATGATCTCTTCCGACTTTTTTCTTTCAGTGATATCCTGAGTGATCCCCATTACTTTCTGTACCTCGCTTTTTCCGCCGGTGATTGGAATAAATGACGATAAAAAGTGCTTTTCATCTTTAGTAAACTCAAACTGAATGGACTCCCCTTTTAAGGATTTTGAAAATAACTCAAGTATCCTTTTGCTCTGCGTTGGATCCACGAGTTTGTCATAGGTTATTCCTAAGAAATCCTCCTCGTTTTCCACACCCATCATTTCCAATCCCGATCTATTGATGGAAAGAAGCACTCCATTTTTATCTAATTCATGAATGCAATACGGGGAGTTCTCAATTAATGCCCGGTATCTCTTTTCATTTTCTTTAATTTTTTGTTCGGCTTTTTTCTTCTCAGTTATATCCTCCACCAGAGACATAACAGTTTTTATTTCTCCTGAAGAATTTTTAACAACGGTATTGTACCAAACACAATCGATAATTTTGCCGGACCGGGTGTGATTTCTATTGTGCGAAATATTGGAATCAACACTACCCCTCTTCAACTCATTAGCAATCACCTCTGTTTTGGGTTTATCCTGCTCATAAATAAGATCAAATGCATTTTTTTGTAACATTTCTTGTTCGGTCCATCCAAATATATCCTCACATCTTTTAGACCAGCTTATAATATTCAGATCACTGTCATACTCCACTACACCCAATGGAGAGTTATATAAATGATTCTGAAGCTGCTGAAGAACTTCTGCATGTTTTTGCTCTGCTTTCTTCTGTTCACTGATATCAATTCCAACACCAAGTAAACAATCTTCACCTTTATAATTCATGGAAACTCCCGTAAAAAAATACGGGATTCTGTCTCCTTCTTTAGTCAGCAGATCTGCTTCAACATTATCTTCTCCCGTTACAAAAACATTTCCAATTCTTTCAGAGACCAGTTCTTTTTCATCTTCATGGAAAAAGTTTAACGGATGGGCATTTTTTATTTCATCTGATGTATAATTGGCAATCTCTTCAAGATTTTTATTCCATCGTAAATATTCTCCTTCTTTATTAAACAGATAGAAGACTCCCGGCAAGCTGTTTATGATCGAATCCGATAGTTGTTTCTCAAAAATTATCTCTTTTTCAATTTTCTTCTGTTCACTGATGTCAATTCCTACACCTAGTAAACATTCTTCCCCTTTAAAATTTATTGCAGCACCTGTAAAATAGTAAGGTGTCTTGGATCCGTCTTTACTAACAAAGTTAGCTTCTACACTATCTTCCCCGGTTACAAAAACATTTCCAATTCTTTCAGAGACCAGTTCTTTTTCATCATCACTAAAGAAATGTAACGGATGAGCTTCTTCCATTTCTAGTGCAGTATAACCCGTAACCTCCTCAAAATTCTTATTCCACCTGTAAAATTTACCCTCTTTGTTATACAAATAGAAAACACCCGGCAAACTATTTATAATTGAATCCGAAATCTGCTTTTCCAAAGTGATTTCCTTTTCAACTTCAACCCTTCTTGTTATATTGGTAACATATGCCGTTAAACCAGCTACAGAATTGTCTTTGTTAATGATCGGAGCAAACCTGTTTTCCCAGTATTGATCCGGTAAATTTTCATTTCCGTATTTTCTTATATATTCAAAATGATCGCCTCTCAAAGCTTTATCAAAATCATCTTTAAGTTGTTTTTTTATTTCCGGATCGGGAACATAATCTAATACATTCTTACCCACCTCTATATCTTGTCCCCAAAGCTTTTTCATCGTTTTTTTGTGGGATGTTGTGAAAGCCAAATAGTTATAATCGGTATCCAAAGAAAAAATTATCATATCCTGAGGGCTTTCAAGGATAGATTGCAAAAGCTCCGAATTCTTTTTGAATTTCTCTCTACTCGTGAGTAATTGCTCTGACTTTTGATGTAATAATTCTTGTAATTCTTCCGGCCTTCTCAAAAACTTGGTAGCCAGAAAGCCGCCTAAAAAACCACCGAAAATTGAAAAAGCGAAAATCAACCAAAAACTAGATTCCGCAACTTGGGTATCTAATCGTTTTGCATAAAGCCTCCAATCTCCTTCCGGAAATTTTACTGATGAGAATGAATCGAGCTCAACTTTTTCATTTATGGGAAGAAAGAATTCTTCCTCTCCGGTATTCGGATTCACCTTAGAAAGTTGAAAGTAATATCTGTCTTTTGAAAAACCATCAATTCCCGAATTTTCAATTAAAGTTTCCATATACACAAGAATAGCCGAAAAGCCCCATAACTCTCCCTCAATTGTTATAGGCAATCTTCCTATTACCGCCTGGCCTCCTTGCTTCAGCTCAATTGGCCCCGCAAAGTACATAGTTCCTAACTCTGCAGCTTTAACTACTTCAGCACCAACTTCCGGATGGTTTTTAATATCATATCCAAGAACTGACTCATTCCCTTCTAATGGATATACATATTCTATTACGCCACCGGGAACCAGTTCCAGAACATCAACTACACTACTATTTTTCAATATTTGTTCAGCAACTTTTTCGAAATTCTTAACTTCTCCGTCGTCACTTACCGTAAGTGCCAGAGTCAATGCCGCACTGTAGGATTCCTGAATAGTGCGTTCAATGTTCTGTTCGATCAGCTCAAGAACTTCCTGCGATTCTCTTTCCTGATGCTGTACTAAAACCTGATACCGTAAGGACGCAATAAGGCACCCTACTGAAATAATCAGTGCCCCAACTATCAACCCCGAAACCGCCGGAGAAAAATACTTTTTAGAGATCTTATTCAAGCTTACACCTACCCTGGAAAACTATTTTTTAATAATCTACAGTTAAATGTTAATGTATGAAAATGCAAATAATAAAGTAGTTGTTCATACTATGAGTTTTCATATGTTTAAGTAGCCATGTAAAATTTTCCCGGCTATCAGTCAATCATTTAATTCATAAAAAAATTTGAACTAATTATAACTATCTGCAATGCAATCATTTAGATATTCTCTCCTCATTATTTTATTGCCTTTGATCTTATTCACAGGATGTAACAATTCTAAACATTCTGATACTGTAAATACACTCATATCGAATGTAAAAAATGATTTTGTTCCCGATTCAAGGGTGGCAATTTTTGATATTTCAGCTGAGGCAAACTCTAATTCTGTTGTTTTAAAAGGAGAAACCACTCTACCGGAAGCTAAGCAGGCTTTACTCGATTCTTTAAGAAGTAAAGAGATCATTTTTGCGGACAGTATCGATGTACTTCCTGATGTGTCTGTAGGAGAAAACTACTTTGCTCTGGTTAATAATTCTGCAGCGAACTTACGTTCAGAACCAAAGCATTCTGCTCAATTAGCTACTCAGGCAATAATGGGAATGCCTTTAAAAGTTCTGAAAAAGCAAGGTGGTTGGTATCTTGTGCAAACACCGGAAGATTACCTTTCATGGGTAGATGGCGGCGGAATTGAACGTATGACTGAAGAATCATATTCCGGTTGGGCTGCATCTGAAAAAATTATTTACCTCGAGACCTATGGTTTCTCTTACAGTAATGCGAACCGGAATTCTGAAAAAGTTTCGGATTTAGTTGCCGGAAGTATTCTAAAGCTTAGATCCGGTAATGGCTCATATTACAATGTAGAATATCCGGATGGACGAAGTGGCTTCGTCCATAAATCTGAAGCTCGATTACTTAACGATTGGGAAAGTAGTATTTCAGCTACTCATGAATCACTTATTGAAACTGCAAAAACTATGATCGGAGCTCCTTATTTATGGGGAGGAACTTCCACTAAAGGCATGGATTGCAGTGGTTTCACAAAAACTATCTATTTCATGAATGGACAGATCATTCCTCGTGATGCAAGTCAACAGGTTAAAGCAGGTAAACTGATCGACAGCAACAAAGATTGGGATAAACTGGAAGTGGGTGATCTACTATTTTTTGGACGTGAAGCTACAGATTCCCGTTCCAGAGCTGTAACACATGTGGGCATGTGGATTGGTGATAACAAGTTTATTCATTCCGCCAGTAATGTACATATCAGCAGCGTTGATCCGGACTCTGATATTTATGACGGTTTTAATACAGGCAGGTATCTTGAAGCAAGGCGCTATATTGATAACTGGGATGGTAATATCATTCCAACAAATAAAATGTACACCACTTTGGTAGAAGTTAGATAATTCGATGACAAAATTTCTTTATACCAATCTCAATATTGCAAGCAGGTCATCCCGTCCGCCAGCTGGCGGACGGGATGACCCTTATATGTTTTACTGTTCATAAACTGTCATCTATTTACCTAACGTCTACAGAAATAACGGATAGCTACTTCAACGTCTGTCGGGCTTTGCACGGCTGACGGACTTTACTTGCTGAAATAGAAACAACCTCGGAGTTCGCACCAATATTTCGTGTCGGGAGCTTTTGGTACTGGAGCCTGTGCTGAGGAAGCTCAGTAGCGGTACAAAAGTACATGAATAAGGGTATTGATATGTAACTTTGAAAATAAAATGTGAGCCCTTTCTCCTAGCCTGAAGGCTCTACTTGTTTAAGGTTTTTAATCAGAATGATTGTAAACAAATAGGTTATTTAGATTGCCCGAGCTTTCCCTGCCTTTAAACCGGTATAAAGCTTAAAAAATAAGATCATAAATAAGATATAAAGAGCTGTATCCCAGTCTCCGGTTAAATCAAAAACAGCTCCGATCAATATTGGCCCCGTTGCTGCTAACAAATATCCGATAGACTGTGACATCCCGGAAAGTTCTGTTGCCGTTTCTGAATCCGAGGATCTTAATACGATAAATAACAAAGCCAGCCCGAAACTTCCGCCTAGTGAAAATCCTATTCCGGAAACCCATAAAAATACGGTGGCATTAGTCCCCAACCATAAACCTATTAAACTAATGGCTTCCAGAAGAATTAAAGCTGATATATACTTTCTTTGATCATCCTTTTTGGCAGCAATTACCGGAACAAGCACAGAGCCAAGCACACCCGTTACTTGTGACAGCGATAAATACCAACCCGCTTCGGAACTGCTGAATCCTTTCGAGATCAGGATATCAGGTAACCATGCAAGTATTACGTAAAAAGCTATCGACTGCAATCCCAGAAACAGGGCCACATTCCACGCCAATGAATTTGATCCTAGATCCTTCATGGCCTTTTTAAAACTTCTTTTCGAATTGGTAGGAACGCTGAATTTATTTTGACTTATCCAGACCAGAAATGCCACAAATGAAAACACCCCCCAAACTCCCAGTGAAGTTTTCCAAGAACCCGGAAAAGATTCAGCTATTGGTACACTAAGTCCGGCTGCCAGAGCAGCTCCTACTCCCATCATTCCGGAATACAAGCTCGTCATAAATCCGGATCTTTTATCGAAATCCCGTTTAACAAGTGCGGGTAAAAGCACATTTCCAAAAGCGATGGCTATTCCCAAAAGTATGGTTCCCAGAAACAATAAAGGAATATATCCAAAAGCTCTGAGTGCAATACCTAATGTCAACAAGAGCAAAGCTCCTGATAGTGTCTTTTCGATGCCAAATCGTCTGGTAAAAAGTGGCGTTAAAGTAGACAATATTCCGAATGCAACCAGAGGAAGTGTGGTCAACAAACCCAACATCGAATTAGACAGACCTGTTGACACACGTATCATTGCAATCAACGGTCCTACTCCTGATAAAGCCGGTCTCAGATTGAAGCCGATAAGTATAATTCCTGCAATTAATAAAACCTGATCTCTTCTGGGGCGATCTGAATAGGAAGTCAATTCAATCTTATATCTGATGAAAATTCATCTGCATAAAGTACGGCAAACTGAGTTGCAATGTGTGGATATTAGCGTGATTGTTATACACCACATTTCTCAAGGATAAACCTGTAATCAATTCCGGGAATGCCACTTATAGCTTTTATCGATAGCTGTTTCGATTATCATACGAACGTCAGTCAATTCTCACCTGTTGATCTACTGAAACACAAATAATTTCAATCCTAATAGAATACTTTATGAAAGCAGCTTATTATAACAAGTTCGGAGAATTAGATAACATAGAAACAGGAGAACTGGACACTCCTGAACCGGGCGAAGGTGAAGTTTTAGTTCGCATTAAGGCAGCAGGTGTAAATCCTGTCGATGCTTTTGCTACTCAGGGTATGTTAAAAGATGCCATTCCTTCTGAATTTCCATCAGTTCCGGGATGGGACGTAGCCGGGGTTGTAGAAAAAAGAGGACATTCAGCCAGAAGATTTAGTGAAGGCGATGAAGTATATGCTTATGCACGCCGACCTGTTATCCAACACGGAACTTTCGCAGAGTATATCTCTCTTCCGGAAAGTTATTTAGCTAAGCGACCTCAAAAAGTCTCCATGGATGAAGCCGGAGGAATTCCTTTGGTTGGACTGACTGCTTATCAAGCTCTTTTTGATGCTGCGCAAATGAAAGAAGGACAAACATTATTGATTCTGGGAGCTTCAGGTGGTGTTGGCACATTGGCTATTCAATTAGCTAAGGCTCATGGCATTAAAGTAATTGGGGTGGCCAGTGAGAAGAACCACAATTATATGAAAGAACTTGGAGCGGATGCCACTGTTGATTATAAAGACAATCATGTTGGAGAAATGGTAGCTGCTATTGAACCCGACGGCGTTGATGTGATCTTCCATTGTTCTCGTGGAGACGCTCTTGATCAGGTGATGGAAACCGGAGTACTGAAAGACAATGGACATCTGATCTCCATTACCAACAGAAATCCGGACATCAGCGATGATATTAACTTTCAATATGTGTTTGTGGAACCCAACTCCACACAATTACAACATATTCAGGAATTAACCGATAAAGGAAAGATCAAAGTTCACGTTTCTAAAACATATGATTTAGAAGAAGCTGAACAAGCACTCAAGGATGTTCAAACCCTGCATACACGCGGAAAATTAGTAATTACTCCGTAAGTGTTTAAAATGTTCGAGTCTGAGTGAAAAGAGAAAATTCCACAGAATTTTCAGAATTAAACAGAGGCAACTAATTAGGACTTAAAATATATTTAGCAAACCAAGCGGCATCCGATTCCCCATATTCATCTAAACTTCCGGTTAGAGCAATGGAATCGTCATCATAAATAGCAATTTTTGGTTCTAAAAGGTTTTCTACTTTTGTCTTCCATACATAGTGCCCATACTCTCCAATTTTCATCACTTCAGTGTGATAAACATTTCCAAAGGGCATAACGGTTTGTACTAAAATAAAGCTACCGTCACTTAATTCTACAATATCATGAACCTCAACTGTACCATCTGCTGAATATCTATTATCAAACACTATATGTTCATAGTCATGGTCAATACGAGCAACCCAAGAAAGTGAACTATGTTTCATTTCTTCCTTAAATGACTTACCACCAACTACAAGGTCATTATCAGAAGTAACAATAAGAAAATTTGCCATTACATTGTTAAACAATCTATGCAATTTCGCTTTTCCGTCTTGTCCCACTTTATATATTTCTGTCTTCCAAAATTCATCTTTACTATTGATACTGAAATAAAGTACACCTTTTTGATCAATAGCAATTGCTGAAGGGCTGGAAGGTGCATTTTCTAAAATTACCCGATTGTTGATTTGATTGGTTTCGACATCATAAGTGAAATAATTAATTGTTCCCCATGATTCATAAACAAACCCAACTTTACCATCTGTTTGTTTTACAACGTCACCGGTAAAACTGACAGGTGGCTCTTTTTGTTTGACATTTTTGCCGGTTTTCAGATTTATGGTTTCTATTTTTGCTCCACCATGTATCGTATTTGCAGCAACCGCTGTGTTATCATCTAATTGTATAATGCCATCATTCTTATTTTGTTGAGTGTTATTATTTGCTGATGAAGGAATCATATATCGCTGATTACCATAAGCATCGTATTTCACTGCAAACAGGTGTAGGTTATAATTTTCAGTACTTGGGCTTCCGAATGCAAAAGCAAAGATCCCCCCATCCATCATAGCAATAGGTTTTCCGGCAGTGTCACCGTTACCGATTTCTACCGAACGTTCCCAAACAGGGTAGTATTTGACACCTTCAACTCTATAAAGTATATCCTCTGCCTTTTCGTAGGCTTCGTTTGCATATTTAGTGCCCCTAAGGTAATCTGTAAAATACCGATATGCCGAGCTTGAGTTCTTATTTTTGATAAAAGGCCAAACGACATCTGCAAGTGAATCGATTAATTGAGAATATCTGTTAATTTGTTCCTCAAGCTTTTCAGTTGCTGCTGTATAGTTTCCATTATTTGCTAAGTTCAAAGCCTCATCCATTAACTTTCTCCCAAAAGTAGCTTCTGCTTGCGATGGCTCTACTTCTACAAATTGCGGAAAGTGAGTCGCCGCATTTTTATAAAAATTGGCAATAAACTCCGCATTTTTCAACGCTTTTTTATAATTGTCTTGAGTAGAGGTTTGAGCAATAAGATGATTTGTAATACATACTGTCAGCATAAAACTAATGATAAAAAAGCGCATAACTGTTATCTAAGCATTTTTATTGAAGTGATTCCAAATTATATAATATTATGCTTCATTATGCAACCGATTTTGATTTATCTACATTTAATTCAAATACTTATAATAGATATTTTTTTCCATGTTAATGGTTTTGTTAGTTGCGTTTCAATACCATGATTAAAATAGGCGGTTAATTTAAATCAAATTAGCTCATATTATAACTTGGAAAGATCAAATCTTCGGCTTTTCGAAGATCTTATTTTGAACGAATTGTTATTTCAAGATAACCAGTTCCTAAATGTCCGATGTGTCTTACATCTCTTGGGAAACCTTTTTCAAGCTGAATATCATCAGGGGAATTTAAACTTTCTGATAGATTAAAAATCTGGTTACGTAGCTCCGGTTGCGTAACCATCTCTCTTCGACTTTGCTATCTATTCTCTACTTGCGGTAATTGGAGTTGCATCACGAATACTTCAAATTCGAAATAGTGTAATCACTATCTTTTGGTGAATCAAAAATAGTATGTATGGATCCGGTAACGCATGGATTAGTGGGAGCCACCAGTGCTCAATTGTTTTCAGATAAAGATACGTTTAGAACAGCTTCTTTTATTGGTTTCATTGCAGCCTTAGCTCCTGATCTGGATGTATTCTTAGGTTCGGAATCAAATCCCCTGCTTACACTTGAGCTACATCGCCAGTTTACCCATGCATTTATATTTATTCCTTTTGGTGCACTAGTTATCTCATTGATTCTCTGGTTCTTTGTTAAAAAGAGAATCAGCTTCAAGCACACTTACTTTTTTAGTCTGATGGGTTACTCAACGGCTGGTTTAATGGATTATATCACCAGTTATGGTGTATATCTCTTTTGGCCGTTTGATAATGAACGCTTCGCATTGAATATCGTCTCTGTTTTTGACCCTTTGCTTACAGGAGGTTTACTGATTGCTGCATCCATTGCTTTTTACAATATAAAGAAAGCTTATAGTTACGGTCTTGTAGCATGGCTGTTTCTGTATCTTTGTTTTGCGGGGATTCAAAAATCCAGAGTTGAAAATATTGCTACTGACGTACTACTTGCTGAAAATGATTCCAATACCGAACTTATCATCAAACCTACTATTGGAAACCAAATTCTATGGAGCGTTCGCTTTGTGGATGACGGAGAAATATGTAGCTTGGGAATTCGGGCGGGACTTTTCTCAACACCCATTATTTATGAAGGTGAATGTGCAGTCTTAATTGATTGGAACTCAACATATAAACCATTCAAGGGTACTGTGATGTATAATAATATAGAACGGTTTTCCGAATTATCAGATGGTTTATTAGTTCGACATCCCAATCACCCAAATGTACTTGGTGATGCTCGGTATTCTATGCTTCCAACTACCACTTCACCATTATGGGGTATCACTATCGACACTACAAAAACAGGTCAACATGTGAAATTTGATTCCTATCGTGATGCCAGTCCGGAAATCAGAACGAAGTTTTTAGATATGATCTTGGGTCGGGTGGATTAGCTGCTCAAGTTCAGATTTATTATTCGATAACAGTTTTGATATAAAAATATACCCGTCATCCCGATCCGCCAGCTGGCGGACGGGATGACCCTATAAATTTTACTGTGTTTCTCTCCCTAGTTCAAGCGCCTCGCTGGGACTAGCCTTACCCTTCCTAAGCATTGTTGAATCTGATCAAAGCTTCTTTCTTCTTCTTAGAAAACTGTTTGATCTCATACTCCCTTTTACAAGCAAATGATCGGCTGTCACAATGTTCAACATAAACCATTTCTTTCGGCATATTCGCTTTTAAATATTTCGCACCCTCCCCTCGCTTGTGCTGATTCCAGCGACGTATCACATTATTTGTTGAACCGGTATACAAGCTGTTATCGTAGCAGCGAATTATATATACGAACCAGTTTTCAATCATGATCAGTTTTTAACCTTGTTCAAGCATCAGTTTCGAGATTTAGGATATTTTAGATATTAAGTAATTCGTTGACAGTTTTCAATTGAGTTAGCCTTTTACACAATTAATTGACAATTATTGCATAATTAATCGCAAATTATTGGAATAAGGAAAGTGAAGAATAAGTATGCTATTGCCAGGAATGAAAATCTATATTCAATAACACCCAAACCAGTTTCAGAAATAGTAAAGTTTCAAATGAACCAGATAAATGCAGCACCATCTATAGTTATACCCCACAATCACTTCGAATTTCTTGGTAGTCAGATATTCTAACCGTTAATATTTCCTGCCCCTCTTCTATGTTAATGCAGCTAAGACTCGGGTTCCTGTCAACCCTTAAATCCACAAGTTTCTGATTTTGGCTTACATCTAAATTTGTAAAAGCATTGGTTGAGGCATATAGATATTTCAACTCAGGATTTTGACTTAGTTCGATTTGTTTCAAATTGTTATTTGAGATTACCAGTGTTTCCAATTGAGTGTTAGAGCTAACAGAAAGGTCCGTTAGATTATTGGTTGTGAGATTAAGCGCCTTTAGGTTTTCAGCCTCACTGACATCCAAAGTTTGTAATTCATTCAGATTTAAAAATAAGATTTCTAAAGATGCATTTGAGATCGAAAACGTCTCCATAAAATTCCAGGAAAGGTCCAGTTCTTTAAGCTTATTAAGCTCAGTAAGTCCATCGATAGTGTAAATCTCATTGGTACTAAGGTTTACATTAACTAAGTTTGTATTTAGACTCAGATCTATTTCTTGCAAAAGATTTCCCTGTAAGTACAAGGAATCTAACATAGTATTTGATCGTAAATCGATAAACTCAATTTCATGTTGAATTGCTTTAAGAGTTGACAGGTTTACAAACCCTTCAATACCAGTCATGTCCTGAATTTCAAAATTGCCATCAGGAATATTTAAATCTAAGACTCTCACTTTTTCCACATCAGCACGCAACACTTGTCCATCTAGAGATCCTTCCGTGTCGATATCCAATGCTATAAGTATTTTTTCAAAGTTTGGATCCGGGATATTTAAATAGGAATCATTTTCATTGGTACTCGTTAGTGAACAGGAAACTAATAACAGGGATAATGTCACAAGAAAAAGTGAGCGGATAGTATTTTTTAAAAAATGGATAATTTTCATGAAGCTCTTAGTTTTGGTTTCTGGGATTCTTTTTGTAACTCTACTGACAAGACTGGCAGGTATAAAAGTGATTGAATAGCGCGGATAAACCAAGCATTTTATTGATTCAAAAATGACTTTATGTAAATGAAAAGGTTCCATTCGTAATTGAACGGAACCCTTTATTCATAGCACTATATCTACTTAGTTTATTCAAACTCGATGATATCAGCGGTAATAGAAACCGATGCTTTTGTAAAAACCAAAAAGTTCGTCGTGTTGGAGTCATATTGAATGTTAATAAGCGCTAGTGTTCTCCCTTCTATCGATTCCCCTTTTTTCTCGAAGTTATCCCAAAGCGATTCACGAGCTTCTTTATATAACATTTTTTTTCCTTCAAGAGGAATTATGCCTACAGAATTAGTGGCAACGCCCCATGAATAACTAGCTCCAAATAAATACGATATTTCTGAGGTGCCTGTCACATTTTTAGCTACAATAGTATAGTTCCCTTCTTTTAGCTGAACCTCGGTACTATTAGACGCCATAAACATACCTGCATTTCCACAGCCGGTAAGCAGAAATGCCACGGTCATAAGAATGATAAATGTATAAGATTTCATATTGATAAGATTATTTTTGGTTTGATTGTTGTTTTATTTGTTGTACTTCTTGATTAAAAAAATCCTGTAAGCGATGAGTGCCGTAGCGGGTTGCAATGCTTTCGCGCGCCAAAAGTGTGAGGAAGAACTCAGGTGGTCCAAACCTTTGCCTGGAAAGAAAAATCTTTGCTATAGTTAGTATTAATGACCTGATCCATTCCGGAAGGTGAACAATATCAGCCGGTTTATTCCAAGCGCATAAAGCCATTTCTGCTATCTCATTTTGAGTGAGGATATCTGGTCCGCCTACCGATATCTCTTTATCTTTCTGAGCAATTGCTCGTACACATACTTCCGCAAGGTCAGCACCGTGGATAGGGTTTAGCTTTAACTCTCCATTCCCAAATAACACAACACTTCTTTTTTCGGCCCTAAGAAGTACTTCCCGTAGATCTGAAAAAAATCCATTGGGTCGAATGACGGTATATTCTAATCCTGAAGCTTTGAGGGCATCCACAAATCGTTCTTTAGCTTCGGTGATCTTAGGATGATGTAGCTTGTCTCCGTCTATGACAGACACATATATAAATTTTCTAACCCTGGCTCGTTCTGCTTCTTTCAGTAGGTTTAAATTCGCATGGTAATCGACATCCATATAGCTGAGTCCATCTTTTGGACGGGTGATACCAACGGTTGATATCACAGTCTCGACATCTTTACAAACACCACTCAGTGTTTTTGGCCGGGTTACTTCGGCTTGCACTGTCTTGATATTTCGGTTTTTCAAATTTTCCAACTTTTCCGGATCATTTACCAGAGCTACAGCTGGTATCTTCCATTTATACAGTTCTTCAAGTATATATTTACCGAGATAACCACTGGCTCCGGCAACTAAGATCTTTGTCATGGTGCATTCCTTTTTTGATTCCAGAGCCAAGATCAGCAGGAAGCATCTAATAATCGTGCGGAATGACATTTTCGGCGGTTTTTATGAAATCTCGGACTTTTTAGAAAAGAGAAAGGGCTGGTAGCACAGAATGAGAAGAACAAGGAATTGTAAATGAAGATACTGTTGCAGGCTTAGAATCAAGTCTCCTACTGATGCTTCTTCAGCCACTTGCGTGGGGTAATACTTGTTTTCTTTTTAAAGTAATCATTGAAAGTGGATTTAGAATTAAACCCACTTTCAAAAGCTAAACCAAGTAAGGTGAAATTCTTATTAGCGGGATCCAGTGCCTTCTGCTTAAAACACTCCAGCCGGAAATTATTAACATAATCGTTGAAGCTTACCCCAACCTGATCGTTCAGCATCCATGATAGTTTATTTGGGTGAAGTCCGACTTCAGCAGCCAAGGTCCTCAAAGTTAATTCCGTATCAAGATAGCGCTCATTTTGTTGCATTAACTGATCGAGTTTTTTTTGAGCCATTTCGATCTCTTCAGGCTGCATCAATAATCTGGCATCAACCTCATTTTTCCTATGAGCACTTCCGTTACTCAGCTCCTGCCTTGATCGTTTGTTGGGTAATCGGGATGGTTCAAATGTCTTTTTGACCAACTCTTTAAAACCATCTGTTTCTCGAATTTTGTCAAGAAATGGACGGCTCAGGAAGTTTGCAAACTGACCTCTTTTATCTGCAACAGCTTCCTCAAGAAGTTTAAGCGCTTTATCCTTTGTTCCATACTGAGCATATAAAAAAGCGGGCCAAGGAGTCAGTGTAAAAACCTCCTCTTGTACAAGCTGATCAATCTCTTCAAGTTTGATACCGTGATCGACAGGTTGATTAGTCAATGTATACAGCATGCTACATGATTTCGGAGATTGAGCCAATGGCGTATTTCCTAAATAGGCCTCCAAGGCTTCCTTATACTTTAACTTGATCAGGCTAAGTTGCTTCATAGTGATGGCATGCGTGAAATTCGGATCGATTCGGAGAGCGGCTTCTGTACTTACAAGGGCTGATTCATAATCTTCCTGCAAATAATGAATGTTTGCTTTGGTAAAATGATGGTTGGGCGAAAGTGGATCTAATTGAAGGATATGTCTGGTATGATCCATAGCTTCATCGAACCAACCAATAGCTGTATATAATTCAGCTAACCCTTCCTCGGCTTCCGTATAAGATGGATTTAATGCCATCGACCTTAGATACAGCTTTTCTGCTTCCCTGTAATTCCAATGCCCCCAAAACTCAAGCGTTGCTTTGCTATAGTATCCCAGAAATGACTGGTCGTCAACCTCAAATCCCCGATTAATATAATCCGCTGCAATATCAAGGGAAGCAAAATTCGGGGTCCACGATCCAAACATTGAATGACAGTAACCCGCTCCAAAATATGGCCAGGAAAAATCTGGATCCATCTCTATACATTGTTGATAAAACTTCATCGCATTTTCGATCCCTTCACTATCCCAGCGCAAGTGATTATATCGTGCCTTTAAATAGAGATTATATGCCTGAATATTCTGAGTGGGTACATCCACTAGGCGTTCACCGATCTCCAAGTGACCAAAATTTTCTCTGATCTGTTCAGCGATAGCTAAGCTAATCTCATCCTGTAGCTCAAAAATATCCTCGATTTCACGATCAAAACGCCCCGACCAAATTTGAAATCCATCGGTCGTTTGTATCAGCTGAGTTGAGATCCGGACTCTCTTCTTTGACTTACGTACGCTCCCCTCCAATACCGTAGATACACCCAACTGATTACCAATATGACGCACATCCATTTGCCGCTCTTTGAACGAGAACGAAGAAGTTCTCGCAGTCACCTTTAAACCCTGAATCCGGGTCAAAGCATTTATGATATCTTCGGTAATTCCATCACTGAAATATTCATTTTCAGGATCTGAACTGAGGTTCAGAAATGGCAGAATAGCTATAGATTTATTATCGATCAAAAATAAAGTAGGTGTTTCAGTACTACCCGTTATTCATTTATACAGAAAGAAGATATAAAATCATGGGAATAAAGGAACAGAAATAAAATAAAGTCTCTGATCAGATCTTTTCTCCATAAGCACTTTAAAGTCCAAAATCTCACAAATACGTCCGCATTTTCATTTCAGGACGTTTGACCCACTATTTCTCACGATCATTGATCTGTCGATTCGATAAAGTTGATTTTTAAGACTGAATCTATCGACAAACATCAAACCATTCATTTAACCATTTAAAATTCAGAACAATGAAAAACCTACTTATTATTGTCTTTACACTTTTCTCAATTAGTGCTTTTGCTCAAATTAAATCACCAGAAGGTAAAGAAACTGAAGTCACCCAAAAATGGCGAGTAAGTATGCCTTATATAGTTCCAGATGAGATTATCTATGGTTATGACAAGCGTACAAGTATTCAAATGGTAGAATTGCATGTAAAACGTAACCTTGATGATAAGAACATCATTGGAGTGAAGTTTGCCACCTGGCGATTATTTCAACCCATGGGAATCACCTGGTGGGATGGCGTAGTCGATAAGATAGAGTCCGGGAGTGACTATTACGATGGATATTTAAGAGAAACAGGTATTGGTATTTCTTATCAACGTATGTTATGGAAAGGGCTTTTTGCATCCATTGAAGTGCTGCCGCAAATTCAAACCTATACCGATCTGGACGGTAAAAAAATCAAAAATGGATTTAAGCTTTATAACTCCGTTCATTTGGGCTACCATTTCACAGTTGGGAAGAAAAAACGATTTTTCATAGAACCTCAGGTTCATATCAACCAGTGGATGTTTGATAACAACTCGCCTGCAGGATTTAAAGAGTTCGATGATAAATATGGAAACGTCTTTTGGTTTGAGCCAAATATTTATTTAGGGTGGAAATTTTAAAGTAAAGTTGCCTCGCTGCAATTGACAGAAGCCCATAAATACACAGATACTGGTCTTAATAAAGGAATGCAGTTTTAAAACCCATTATATAATCAAGATAAATTCAACAAAAATGAAGAATAAGAAGCAAACTAATTATATAGCCGTAGGAATTGCAATTGGAACCTCAATTGGCGCAGCAATAGGTATTGCCATGGACAATCTTGGATTATGGATAAGCCTTGGAACGGCCATTGGTGCAGCGATGGGTTACGCCCAAAAAAATAATCCTACTAAGAAAGACTCTTGATCTGATACTATGTTTAAATCAAAAAAAGGAAAAAGCGAAATACTCCGGCTCTACGACAAAAAATTGGAAAGTCTCAATCTCGATTTTGAGTACTTAACAGTACAAACCAGTTTTGGAAAGACCAACATCATAGCTACGGGAGATCCAGCGAACCCGCCGATAATAATTGTTCATGGTTCAAATGGATGTGCCCCTATTGCTCTTGAGACCTATGCCAATCTGCATAAAACCTTTCGAGTTTTTGCGGTGGATGTACTGGCTCAACCCAATAAAAGTGCCGATACGCGCTTAAGTATGAAAGATAATTCCTATGGAAAATGGATGAATGAAATCATCGCTGACCTAAAGATTGAATCAGTAACGATGGCAGGATTCTCTTTTGGCGGATTAATCATTCTGAAAACACTGGAATATAATGAGAGCAGAATCAAAGAAGTATATTTATCAGCGCCGGCTTATATCGTAAATGGAAATCCATTGAAAGCCATTTTCAAAGTTTTCATCCCAATGAAGAGGTATATGAAGACTAAAAAAATAAAGTATGTCGAGAAGTTTCTGTCCCACTTGTTCACCGATCGGGATGAGTTTGCTATCAAATTTCTTTCCAAAGTCTTTTTAGAATTTGAAATGGACTTTACCCCGGTTCCCTTCATAGATGCTAAGGCAGCCAATGAAATCACAACACCCATTACCATTTTCGCAGCTCAAAACGACATTCTGTTTCCCGGAAATAAAATGATAAAACGGGCAGCAAAGATATTTCCATCGCTTAAAAAAAGCACACTTCTTGAACATTCGAAACATGTTCAAAACAAAGAACAAAATGAACAGATTGAACAAGAGATCATGAGATAAGGCGTGCTAAGTCCATAGTCTTCAAAACGGTGTAACCTTTATATACAATGACCGTTATGGTCACTGTCCATGATACTTAAAAGAAGACGTATTGGCTCTCTGACTTGATTAAAAAAACTAAAACCCTGACAGCTTTAACCATTAAAAAAATATGAAATTTCAATTCACAATACTTTTATCTGTAATCATATTTAGTGCTTGTGATAGCCCAAAAAAATCTAACCTTACTCAACAACCGATTCTTGAGGATTATCAACTTGGCGAACAATGGGTTTGGAAGTATAAAGGGGTAACTACGGAAGGAGAAGTACGCTCAGACGATACAGATACAAGAACGATAGTGCGCATGGATGAGGGTTTGGGCATGACCATAGGCAATGACACCATTCCGCTCGCCGAAATTGTTAAGCTGGATGAAAGCGAAACACCTAAATATGACTGGCCATTAGAAGTAGGTAAAAAGTGGAAATACGAAAATAATTGGACCAGTCAGGATGGTACTACGGGGGCTCAAAATCAAGATGCGGAAGTTTTGTCTTATCAGGAGGAAACAGTAGAAGCCGGCACATTCATGGCTTATACCATCAAATATACCGGTAAAACTACTAACTCCAGAGGATACAATGCGGATGAAGAGGAAATTTGGTTATATGCTCCGGAAGTAAAAACCTTTATTAAACTGACTCAGTCTCAAGGTGATTTTTTGTATGTGGAGGAGCTGATCGAATATTCGAAACCAAAATAAGGAACAAATGCCAATACCCATGTAAGTGACTATACCGCTATGGTTCACACAGCGCATAAATAGTTATTAGCGCTAATTAAAAAGATGAAAATATTTAAAATTGAATGATAGAAATGGAAACTAAACACAAGTCATTAACAATAAAGAGGGGTATTCTGGCCATTGTGATCATGTATGCATGTCAACTCCTAGCTGGAATTGCTATCTCTTATGGTTTCAAATTCTTTTCACCTACTGATAAAGTTCCTCTCGAGATCTTGGGGCTCACTTCTGCTTTGCTCGGTGGAATTATGATATTGACTTTCTTCTGGTGGGATATCCATAGATCAGGCCAACCTTTTTATCCTGAGATAGGACTTCAACCAAGTAAGATTAAAAAGAGCAAAGGTCTTTTATTGGTTATAGGTGCATTAGCATCAACACACTTTTTAGCGTGGATATATAGATCGGTGATGTTACCTGCCTTAGGTCACGAAGGAATCATTGGGGGCGGCTCCAAAATGTTTAGCTTCATACAAACAAATGGAGAAGCATTAGAAATGTCTGGTTTTTTACTGCTGGCACTCCTCGTCGGACCTATTATGGAAGAGGTTGTATTTAGAGGGTATTTGCAGTCTTCATTAGCAAAGAAAATACCTGCATGGGCTGCTATATTGATAACTTCGATTGTTTTCACCATTGGCCATAGTCCCATGATATTATGGCCCATGTATTTTTTGTATAGTGTTACCTGGGGTTGGATCTTATTACGTACTGGTTCTTTAAAAATGGCAGTCCTTATTCATATTCTTAGCAACTTGTTTTACGCTATTGTAGGTTTTGCAGGATGGAATATTCTTGCTTAAATCAAATGGTTTACACTCCTTCTGTAAGAAATTTCATAAAACTCACTCAAAATCAAGGTTTTTTTCTATACGTAGAAGAATTAATCAAATATTCAAAACCATAATAATTAATAATGACTTCATCACATCAGTCACTTAAAAAAGATGCCAGAATTACGGGTATCTGGTATTTGTCATTGGCAGTTTTCGGAGTACTAGGATTTCTTGTTTTTCATCCCAAAGTGTTTATCACCGGCGACCCTGCTGCGACCCTTCAAAATATCATTGAAAATGAATCGATTATCCGAACCCGTCTGTTGCTGGAATTAGCGATAGTTTTATCACAAGTTCTGGCTGCTGTTTGGTTTTATAAATTATTTAGGAACATAAATGAATGGGCAGCCTGGTCTTTGGCTATCTGGGGTACCGTTAATGCAGTAGCTATTATGATCAGTGCTATAGCTATGGGGTCGATGATTAATGTTGCTTCTTCTTCTCTGGTGACTGATGAACAGATCCTGTTAATTTCAGTTTTTCACAACGTAATAAGTAATGCCTGGGCTGTTGGAAGTCTGTTTTTTGGACTATGGCTTATTCCAATGGGATATATCGTTACCCATTCACGCAGAATGCCTGTTTGGTTAGGATATACCCTTATCATCGGTGGCTTTGGTTATATGCTGAGTACTTTTTTCAATTATTCGGGAATAGAGTCTTCTTTCACTGAATACCTAACCATTCCTGCTACTGTCGGCGAATTCTGGATGATCGGGTATTTGCTCATTTTTGGAATACGGCCCAAAGAATAAAGTATTCAAACCTTTGATAGTTTCTAAATTCAGACAATTTACAACAAGCATTTATTCAATATGTACATCTGGAATTCAACAACTAATCAAACACCCTCATGCCACGCCTCAAAAATTGATATTAATCTTTACCAAATCCGGCCATACTTTATAAGATCAGACTATAATTGGGGTCGAATAATTCTTCTATTCAATCAAGAAATATGATCTTATCTAAACTCTCACCAAAAACTAGGCGTAATATATCCCGCATCATTCCATTTGGTTTGATCTGGTTATTTCTTGGCTGGATTTTTTTAATAAACGATTTATCATTGATCGGTAACCAAGATGTGAATTCAGATTCTGCGATAACTATCTCGGTACCCATATTTATTTTTGCGAGTCTCGCAGTTTTTTTGGTGGGTTTAATAATCGGCACAATGGAGATGATCGTATTTGAAAAACGTTTCACTAACTATAGTTTACCATCAAAAATTGCAGCTAAATTCCTGATTTACTCTACCATTTTATTAATGATAATTCTTATCACCTTTCCTATTGCCGGAAGCATTGAACAAGGGTTACCTCCTTTCCATCCAATAGTATTAAGTAAGATGGGGCGCTTTTTAAGTAGTCTTGTTTTTTTGAATACGGCATTACAGCTTTCCTTTGAATTATTTTTGAGCTTAATCTATGCCGCTATTAGTGAAAATCTAGGACACAACATTCTTAAAAACTTTTTTACCGGTCGGTATCACACCCCAAAAGTAGAAAAAAGAATTTTCATGTTTTTAGATATGAAAAACTCAACTGCTATTGCCGAGAAACTTGGGCATGTAACTTATTTTCAGTTTCTAAGGAAATATTATGAATCACATTCAGATTCAATTATTAACCATTTGGGGGAAGTGTATCAGTATGTAGGAGACGAAATTGTGCTTACCTGGGAACTTAAAAAAGGAGTACAGAACAACCATTGGTTGAGATGCTATTTTGAACTGAAAAAAAACCTAAACGCGCTTAGATCTTCTTTTGAAAAAGAGTTCGGGGTTACACCTGATTTTAGAGCAGGTGTTCATGTGGGAGAAGTTACTACTGGAGAAATTGGTGCCTTAAAAAAAGAAATAGTTTACACCGGAGATGTGCTAAACACTGCTGCACGATTACAAAACCTGTGCAAAGAATATTCCGCTGATTTAATATTTTCGGAAGATATTAATGGGCTAATTTATAAGCAAAATGAAAACCCCATTAAACCATTAGGCAAGATATTGTTACAGGGAAAATCCAACACAACTACTATTTATACTATCGAAAATAGTTTAGACTCTAACAGATAAACTTGATAGATTTTTTAGTAAAAGCATCATTTGTTTCACAACTGTTTTACTCGAATAAATAAAAAAAGCTCTAACACTTTATTTATCAAAGTATTAGAGCTTTTTAAGTGCTCCCCGGCAGTAGCAAACTTGCGAATTTATTTCGAGATAAAATGGCCTATTAATGCGTTAAATAAGGGTTCTCATGGATACTCTCTCGAAATTGACTGGCTAAAATTCAAAGAAATCCACCCTTTTTTAGCTAATGTGAACTTTTGTAAACCGGTTAATTCTGTTAACTCAAAACCGCCTAAAAAGAAGAAGCTCTCCCCTGCTGAGCAGGCTAAGTTGTATAGAAAATTACTGGCTTCTGGGAAAGTGAAAAGTCGTGCCGAGCTAGCTCGAAAGTTTGGAGTGAGCCGGGCATGGGTTACTATGGTTTTGAATGCATAATAATCTGAGCAGCATAATCCAAGGCTTCTTCATCGGGTAGATGATGATAATAATGATTCCTCAAGCCGCTGACAAATGCTCTTAAAGGTCCCCAGCAGTTGCAAACTTGCTAATTCATTTTGAGATAAAATAGCCTATTAAAGATATATTCAGAGGTCGCTTTGGTTTTTTACTCGAAATTGATTGGCTAAAATTGCTCGAAATCTACCCTTTTTGAATCATGCGATCCGCCGGCTGGCGAAAAACCACGCTTTTCTGATAACCAGAAACCTCCTAACTGTATCCAGCCATTTCAAAGATCTCAGACGGACTCAGTTCACTTAATTCCAATACACTTTTGCCCGATCTCTTCATGGCTTTTCGGATCACGTAATTACCAGTACGGTAACCTATAAATTTCCTTCCGTCCGGGTGCTCCCCGGAAACCCAATGACTATAATTCGCATCTTTGGGTAGTTCCAGAATTTCCTCTACCCATTCCTGTGCTTCTTCAGGATAAGCATTTACTTCATGATGGATTCCTGTGTATTCTTCTGCAAAAACCACGGCCAATCCTTCGTTTATGAGCGCATTGTCAATCCCCTGGGCATACTCGTTTTGTTTAATGCTCCATCCTCTTGTAAGATGATGAAATTCATGAAAGATCAGGGTTTTCATTCCATCTTTAGCAGCTTGTAATGGTCCACCTGGATAAACCTTCGAAATTAAAACGACTATTCTCCCAATAGGATCATGTTCATTGGTCCAGCCTGTAACTCCATCTACTGTCTGTAGGTCACGGTCAATAATTTGCACTCTAATTATCACACTAGCCGGTAATTTCTCAAGGATTGCAGCAGCCTCTTTTGCCTGAGAGCTAATAACTTGTTGAATGACCGTTTTTTCTGCATATGTGAGGTCATCCCCACTTTCATCAAAATGAACCTTGATTTCTAAGTTTGGCTGCTTCGACTGACTTAAAACCGGGCAGGTTGTAAAAGTCATGATCGCTAAGATGATTATTACAAACCAGGATGTATGATGTAAACTATTCACTGGAATGCTCATACTTTTCTCCCTTTGATCATCAACCAAATACAAAGTGTCACTTCGCCCAGCGCTGCCGATAACCCAACGACCCACCCAAAAATAACCTTGTGTTCAGGATATAAAATAAATCCAAAGCTTTCGATTAGGTAACCGAATGAGGCGCCGATCATGAGTATGCCCAGAACTGTTGGGAAGTGAACTGATTTCATCAGTAAATAGCCGACCAGGAAACAGTGAATTCCGAACGCTACTCCCGCCAGAATATATCCCAAATGATGGGCTTCCATAAAAAACAGGGATAATTCACTTAGCTGAATCTGAGAAAATTGACTGGCAAGTCCATCACTTTCCAAAACGTTAAGAGCCGCCGCATGATTAAGTAAATTTGCAGTTGCTACTCCCGGATGCGCTATCAACCTGAAACATGCCATGATCAATGCGAGCGGTTTATTCACCGACTTCAACAACATGTATAGCAATACTGAGATTGCAATATCTGTAGAAAAAGCGATCAGGTCAGTAACCAATCCCCATTTGAACAATGCTGAATTAGCCAGAATATTATTGGCAGTGGCGATCGCATCGTCGGCAATAAATACGGTTTCTCTTGCCACACCCTGAGCGAATCCCGCACAACATATTACGATCAGATAGAGCACTCCGGTAATTCGGCCGATTTTCTTTTCATTATACATGAGTGGTTCCTCCTTGAATTGCCAGTATGATATTTCCCTGTTTATGACCTGATTCTGCATGTATATGAGCCTCCTTTATTTCTTCCATGCTGTATGTTCTTTCAATGACCGCCTTGAGCTTTTTTGATTTGAGCAGGTTCTTGATCTCATCCAAAAGTTCCCGGGATTCTTTTGTGACACCTGTATACACTTTATGACCTTTCCGAAAAGTGTTCATCATCATTGCCTGCATCAATCCAAGATTAAATGCAGTTGATATGAAGTGCCCATCGGAGCTTAGTAACGGCTTAACACTTTTATAACTTAGATTACCTACGGTATCAAAAACGATATCATAACTATGGGGATGGTTGTCGAGCCTCTCTTTTTTGTAATCAATAACCTGATCTGCACCGATCTCGCGCACTAATTTCACATTCCGGGTGCTGCAAACTCCGGTAACAGAAGCACCATATGCTTTGGCTATCTGGACAGCATAACTACCCACGCTTCCTGATGCCCCGTTTATTAATACCCGATCCCCCTTTTTCAGTCCCCCCTGTTTCAGAAAGAACAATGATGTCATCCCCCCGATCGGAATAGCTGCCAGTGATTCATTTTCAATATTTCCGTCAGCCTTGGAGATCACACTATCCTCACTCATTACTATATATTCGGAGTGAGCTCCGGTCTTCAGTCCGGTACTTCCAAAAATTTTATCTCCCGGCTTAAATCGGGTTACACTCCTTCCTGTTTCAACGATCTCCCCATAAAATTCCTGACCCAAAACCTTCTTTTTTGGAGTCAATAGACCATTCATAAATCGAACCATAATGGGATCAGCTTTTCTCAAGTGCCAATCAGCTGCAGTAACTGAACTACTTATAACCTTTATTAACAGTTCATTTCGGTCGGGTTTAGGGATGCTAGTCTTGATCAGCTTCAAAACATCCGGACTACCGTAGGTGTCATATATTATAGATTTCATAGTGTTTCTTATTATCGGATTAGTATATAATGATGGCTTATTCGGATATCGATGAGATCTTTGTAAAGTCATTACCGGTCAAATAGGTCAGATTCTGTGTGATCTTAGATATTTCCCAATCCCACCATCTTATCTTGAGTAACTCAGCGATTTTTTCTTCCGGGAATCGATATCTGATTAGACGAGCGGGATTACCACCCACTATGCTATAGGGTTCCACATCGCTAACTACAGTAGCATTCGTAGCTATGATCGCTCCATCCCCAATTTCTACCCCGGCCATTATTGTAGCATTATGTCCAATCCAAACATCATTACCGATCACCGTATCGCCTTTATTTGGATAGGCCTTGTTCTCCATAGCATCTTCCCATCCATTACCGAAAATGGCAAAGGGATACGTTGATATAGCATCGGTGAGATGATTGGCTCCATTCATAATGAATGAGACTCCTGAAGCGATCATGCAAAACTTGCCGATCTTTAATGTATCTCCAGTGAAATCGAAATGATATTTCACGTTTTTCATGAAGTTCTGAACATCTTCCAGATCATCATAGTACGTGTAATCGCCTACTTCAATACCGGGAGTATTAATAAGGTTCTTCAGAAAACACAGCTTTTTATGATGTGCTAAAGGAAATAAAGTGTCATTATCAGGACCATACATACCGAGAGAGTTAATTTCAGTTTATCTACGGTGATAAGATGGAGTCTTTACTTCCACCAATCGTTCGGATGTACCTAGTCGGACTTTATTTGTGCAACCGAACTTGTGGATCAGGTGTTAAATACAGTCACCATTGCTTTAATGAGGGAAGAATAATTGGGCTAGTAAAATCCAGGTTCCTTAGATCAGGCAGTTACTTCTGTTCTTTCAACCAACGAAAGGGAGTAAGGCCGGTGCTTTTTTTGAAATAATCGTTAAACGTGCTTTTTGAATTGAACCCACATTCGTAGGCAATGCCCAGTAAGGTCAGATTTTGATTTTCCGGCAGCACAGCCATCTTCTTAAAATGCTCCAATCGGTAAGAGTTGATGTAGTGATAGAAGTTTGATTTTTTATCCTGATTGATTAGCCAGGATAGCTTATTGGAACTCGTATTTATATGATCCGCCAGATTGGTGAGCGAAAGTTTTGGATCAAGATAAAGTTGTTCTTCCACCATGCTTTTATCAAGAGCTTCAATCAGTTCCTTATGTTCTTCCTCATCCGTAATGAGTGGTTTGGAATCACTCGTATCTTCGTAGATATCGCTAAGTAAAGGGAATTTTTTGGGAAGAAATTCTTGAAGGTTATTATACTCTTCACAAGTCTTTAATTTTACTAAAAAAGGATCGTAGTTAAAGCAGATATATTTTCCATGCTTTTGATTCAGTCCCTCTTCTAACATTTTAAAAGCCTGATCATAATTTTCTTCCAGTGTAAGAAAATATAACCGCCAGGGATGGATATTCTCATCAGCCAGGAAAGGCTGCTCATATTCTGAAATTGGTTGATCATGGTACAAGTGATTAAGAGTAGTATAGTACCCCATAAATGGTAACTCGCTAAACTCTTCCAATATCTCTTCAAGCTCTGCCTTGTTATCTGTCAAAATCAAAGCAGCAGCTTTCAATTGTACAGCAAATATCCATTTAGGATCTTGTTTCAACACCTTATTCATCTGTTGAATGGCTTTCTCATACTCCCCGGAGAAGTATAAGATGTTCCCCTTCATAAAGGTATGATTAAGGGATAGAGGATTGATCTCCAACGCGTGCTCAATGTGAATCATGGCTTCATCAAATTGCCCTACCATGATATACATCCCGGCAATGGCCTCAATAGCTTCGGCATTATTTGGGTTAAGCTCCAGCGAATGTTTAAAATGATCAATGGCACTGCTGTGGTCCCACTCAATCATCATTTCTGTTGATGCCTTTGCTAAATGATAATCTAAGGAGTCTCTGTTCACTTCCATAGCTTTTTCCAGATACTCATAGACTTCAGATCTGGCTTCTTCTCCTGAACTCCAGAAAAGCATATAAGTATAGCAGAGAACAATCCCATAGTAGGCCCTGAATAATTCAGGATCTAACTGAATGGCCTTTTGATAGTGCTCTATGGCTTTTACTAAGGCATCATTTGTCCATTTAAGTTGCTCATACCGACCTTTCAGATAGTAGTCATAGGCATCAAAGTTACTGGAGTCTACAGAAACTAAGGATGACTGAAATTCAATGTGACCAAAATTTTCTCTGATTTTATCTGCCACCAGTAAACTAATCTCATCCTGAAGCTTAAAGATATCATCAAGCTGGCGATCGAATTTCGTGCTCCAAATCTGAAATCCATCAATCGTTCGAACCAATCGAACTGATATCCTCACATTCATCCCTGATTTCCGGACACTTCCCTCCAGAATGGTGGCTACTCCAAGTTGCTTCCCTATCGCCCGAACATCTGTATGCTTGTCTTTAAACATAAAGCTTGATGTTCGTGCTATCACCTTCAGTCCTTTTGTTTTTGACAAAGCCAGAATGATTTCCTCGGTAATTCCATCACTGAAATATTCATTATCCTTATCCGGACTTAAATTGATAAAGGGTAATATGGCAACGGATTTGTCGGTCATCAGAACTTTAGACACAATTTGAGATTACAAGAGAAATGATAATAGGTAATCAGGTATTAACTATCCAATGACAGAAATTGATTGAGTCAGGATTTAAGATGGGATGAATGGGCATGAGTCCGAATCTATACATTCGGACGATGTAAGCATTTTCAGTTCACATATTTCAAATGAAATCTTAAATCAAACAGAAAATCTCATGAAACAGTACGTTTTTCCATTCATCTTATTTATCACTTCACTTCTATACAGTTCTCCGGTTGCAGCTCAGGAACAGATCTTAATCGTAGTAACCAATAACACAGTGGTTCAGGCTACTATCGACGGCAAAGATTCTACGATTGCCGGTGGATACACCCTTTCAGAAGTAACTCAAGCCTTTGATGTGTTCATTAAAAGTGGATTTACTGTGGACTTCATGAGCCCACATGGTGGAATGACTCAATATGAACCTGAAGAAAAGCTTAGTGACCTTGACAAAGCATTCATTAATAATCCTGAAATCATGGCTCAGCTAAAGAATACTCTGTCTCCTAAGCAGATTAATGCCAGTGAGTACAATGCTATTTATTTCGCCGGAGGAAAAACACTCTGGGATTTTCCTAATAATAACGAGCTCGCTTCACTCACTGCTTCTATTTATGAACAAGGTGGAGTGGTTGGTGCCATTTGTCATGGACCAGGTGCGCTTTTAAACGTTACACTATCCAATGGGGATCGCTTAATCGAAGGTAAAAATATAAGCTCATTTACGAATTTGGAAGAGCAGTTATTTTCGAAGGCCGCAGAGTTTTATCCATTTATGTTGCAGGATGAATTGACACGGTTAGGAGCAACGTATCAGGAAGCACCGCCTCTATTTGACCAGTCTGTTGTTGATGGACGTTTGGTTACCGGTCAAAACCCTCTTTCCACCTATTCAGTAGCAGAAGATATGATAGTATTAATGGGAAAAACACCACCTCAACGACCTTGGGATCAACTAAGCTTTACTGTCAGTGTTGTGCAAAATGCCGTTCAGCACGGCAAAACAAAGACGTATCAATTCATTGATTCTCATGACTCTGATTCGCTGTTAGATGAGCGATTACTCGCGGAACTAAGTATTTATGGTAGCCGTGGCTACATGGGTAAGGAAGTCCAAAACAAGGGAATTCCATTGCTTGAAATCGCTTCAGAATTGATACCGAACAATCCTCAAATCTTAGAGGAATTGGCAAGAATTCATTATAAGAATGGTGATATAAAACAAGCCGAACAGTACCTGTCAGAAAGTTTACAGATCGACCCGGATTCAGAAACTGCGAATGAACTTAAAAATGAAATGGAGCAATAAATCTCTCCGGTGATAATCGTGGTACAACTTCAAACAATAGACGTAGAAAATGATGAAAACTACTGACCAAATTACTAAGAATTTCATACTCACAAACATTCGACTGATAAGCATGGATCAGGATGTTGGCTATCTTGTTAAAGCATCTTTTTCAGTACATGAGGGGGTTATTTCAAAGGTATACTCCGAAAATGAAATCCCGGATCAGCTTGATTCAGATCTCCCACAAATAGACGGCAAAGGCTATATTGCCATGCCTGGTTTTGTAGATACACATACCCACATGTGGAATTCACCATGGAAATCTTTCCTTGGAACGGCTACAGGATTGAGTTATGAAGCACTTTGCAGAAAAATGGGACCACTTTTCACCCCTGAAGATTCTTATGCCGCGGTGTATGCAGCTAGTCTTGAGGCGTTGTCAGCGGGTGTAACAACTATGAATAACTGGGCGCATAACCTGCCAAGCCCCGAACACGCAGATGCTGAACTACAGGCTATGGAAGATGCCGGGCTCAGGGGGCAATTCACTTACGGCTACCATTACGAGTTGTCACCTGAGGAACCTATGAATGTTGCGGATGCTATTCGGTTAAGAGATTCTTCTGCCAGCAAACGAATGACGTTTAGGCTTGGATTAAGAAACGATGTAACTCCTGATCCCAATTTCCCATTCTTTAAATTTCTTAATGTAGCGCCTGCGTTACTTAAAAAAGAAATTGCAATGGCACGTGAGGCCAGGCTTCCGATCAGTATGCACGTACTCAATGAAGGTAATGCAGAATATTATGCAAAAGCCGGTTACCTAAATTCAGACAATTTGATCATCCATGGCTATCACTGGGATGATGCAGACTGGAAAGTGCTGGCTGACCATCAAACGCCAGTCAGTTTTTCTCCTTCTACAGCAAATGGAATGCGAAAAATAATACCTTTGACTTCTGCCCAAAAAAACGGGGTTCAATGCGGTCTTTCATTTGATAACTATGCCGGATCAGGAGGACCTAATATGTTTAAGATGATGGCTGCGGCTCGTATCAACCAGCAATTAGGAAAGAAAAAAATATCAGATTCAAAGCTGCTTTCATTAGTTACAAAAAACGGAGCAGGAGTACTTGGAATTTCTGATGATGTAGGTACTATTACGCCTGGAAAACAAGCCGACTTTATGTTAGTTAAAACTGATTCTCTTGCAATGGCTCCAGCAAAAGATTCTGTCAGGGCACTAACCAATACGGCAAATCCCAGTGACATCGATTCCGTATATGTGGATGGTACACCTGTAAAAAGAAATGGCAAAATGCTTGGAATTCATACTGCTGACATTGCAAATGATCTCAATTCTCGATTTGAACGCCTTATTCGACTCATGAACTAAAGTCATTCAATCACTATCTAATGTTTCCGAGTCAAGGACGCTCCAGCTTCCAATATGAAAATGGAGCTACATAATGAATACCAAACAATTCAGTACTATGAATCTGTAATATTACATTTAACCAAGAGCCATCGAATAAAACAAACTAAAGAGCTATTAAAACAGATTAGAAATAATAGACTTCAATTAATAAGAAGTAAGGATGCTATTAGTCAAGATTTAATAAAAAATAGGAATCCAGCTCTCAAAAAACATTGGGAAGAGGAATTAGAAACCCTATTGAATCAGATTACTGAAATAGACGAAGTAATTAAAGAAAAACTGGAAGAGTTAGTCTCCTTAGAAAATTCAAAACAACTAAATGGTGACCAGTATCATAAAATCCTTACTGAATTCAATCAGATTCTTGAAGACAAGCCAAAAAATGTCCAACAGGACCTAATCCGAACACTTATACGGGAAGCTGAGTCGAAAATTTCATCCTTTAATAATGGAAGTGGTGAATTTAGGATCGACTATATATGTGATCACTACCTTATTTCAGAATGGGAAGACATAAAGCAGGGGCTTAAAAAAAAGGCGAACTCTGAAAAAAGATTCAAAGTTCGCACTTCGCTTGCGCTTGGCTCCCCGGGTAGGATTACAACAACATTCATATGATTGCTCATTAAGTGTGATACAATATCAATATATGCTCTATTTGATCAATAATGTATATATTAGATTATCAAATTTAAGTGACTATATCTGAAATTTGTTTTACATTTGTTACACAGTAAAAATAAATTCGATCTTTTCATTTGTCTACCTCCTTTCATTTATACCTTAGAAGCGACTCGCCTAGAAAGAATGGTGAGTATCCAATTTACCTTAGAATTACTTCTAACAGGAAACATAAATATTTAAGTACAGGTATTTCAGTTTTTCAAAAACATTGGAACTCAGATAAAGAAGTAATACGAAAAACTCATCCTAGCTATAAAGCTCTTAATAAAACATTAAGTATAAAATTATCCGAAGCTAAGAATGCCCAAGCCGAATTAATTACCTATGGAAAGGATAATGCTAAATCAATAAAAGCCCGTTTGAAGGTTATTGATGAAACTGACTTCTTTTCATTTGCTGAAGATTACCTCAAATTAAAACAGAGAAATGGTAAGCACTCTCAGTACGTACAAGGTGTAGTAGCATTTAACAAAATTGAAGAGTTTGAGGGAGAAAGACTACTAAGATTTAATCAGATTGATTCTGAATACCTTAAAAGTTTCCAAGATTTTTTAATCAATGATCATAAGAATAAAGCATCTACAGTAAAGAAAACTTTTCAACCTATTAAAAAAGTTATAAAAAGAGCTATTAGTGAACACCTCCTTCACATAGACCCCTTTCTCAATTTTGAAATGGTAACTAATAGTAACCCTCCTTCAAAAATAAAACTATCTATTGAACAAATTGAGGGTATTAAAGCATTAGAACTAGAAAAAAATACATGGCTTTGGAACACAAAAAATGCATTTCTATTTAGCTTTTACTCAGCCGGAATTAGATTTGGTGATATTTGCTGCCTTAAATGGGAAAACGTTAAAGATGGTCGTCTAAACTATCAAATGAACAAGAATGAAAAAGCATTTAGTACAGAATTGAATGATTATCAGAAAGAAGTATTAGGCAAGTACTCTGGACAAGACGATTCATTCATCTTTCCCTTTTTGAATAATCATAAAGACTATTCAGATCCCATCAAACTTCGGAAAGATATCAGCTCCAAAAATATGATGGTTAATAAAAGCCTAAAAAAGATAGTTATAAAATTAAATGATGAAATTGATAAGGGTAATATTAGCGCACCTAAAATAAATGCTAATGTTTCATTTCACGTATCAAGACATTCTTTTGCACAACATGCTGTTCAATCCGGACTAAGTATTTACGAGCTAATGCAAACATTAAGACATAGTAAACTTGAAACAACTCAAAAATATCTTAAAAGCCTAAATGAAGAACTTGCGGATAAAGCAATGAAGAAAATTTTTTAATCAATTAGTTGATATGAATATTAAAAACAATTCCCTATTTAACTTTGATTTACATAGAGATGAAGTCAAAAAAATAGATTCTGTCGAAAATAAGATCAATTATTGGCTAAAAAAGAAATCTGAATTTCTTTCTCAGCATTTAAAATATTTAAATGATACACCAAATTTTGATGAATGTGTTGATGCTGAAGTTGAATATTTAAGATCATTATTAAGTTCAGAACAAAACGCGTTGATAAATGAGATTCAGAGTTTTAATAACAAAAATTACTGGAATACTTGTCAATCTTTATACAACTCAGACAAGGTGTCTTATAATACTTGGGAAAAGGTATACAACTTCGTTACAACAAGAATGAATGAATTAGGCTTGGATAAGAAATATTCCTCTTTTCAATCTTTTAAAAATGCAAAAAACGCTACCGATCATATGAATAATACAAAAAAGTAACATTGTATTACTGATTTTGTAATACTTATTGTCTGTTTTTGATGCATTCAATTTATGAATTTGTATTCGATAACTCGAAACAAATATATAAGCAATGAATGCCTACATACCCACAAAAGAAGATCTTGAACAGATCATAGAAAAAGCTGTTAAACATACTGTAACCAAATCTCTACCAGAAGCTATACGAAAAGCTACACGTAAAAAATGGCTTAACACGGAAGAAGTAATGGAATTACTTCAGTGCTCAAGACGCCATATTCAATACCTAAGAGATGAAGAGCTTATTACTTTTTCTCAGTCAGGAAGGACTATTAGATATGATATTGAGGAAGTAGAAAATTTTCTCAACTCCCATAAAGTTAAATCAAAAAATAAAATGGGAGAATAAAATGGAGCCAATAAAAAAAGAGGTTGCGCCCGCAAAAGTACAACCTCTTAGTAATCGAAAAAAATCATTTAATAAAGCTTTAAAAATAGCTAATTCTAACTCACTCTTCAATCTATATAATCTAGGCAAAAGTATAGCTGAATTAGAGAATAAATTAATGATTAGTGATGAAATTATTCGACTAATTGTTACTGGTTTACCTCCAAATCTCACTTATATCGACATCTATTGCTTTTATGAAGCCTATTTTAAATTTAGAGAGGTCGAGTAATGGATACCAAACGAAGAATGATTGAGATCAAAGTATGGGATTACAGATATTTTAATGAACTAGATGCTTCAGAAAAGCTATTCTATTGGTTTATTAATTGCCATTGTGACAACGCTGGAGTATATGAGCATAGTCCAAAACTGTCTGAATTTCATTGTAATTCAGTTATCGATATTAATAACTTTTTAGATAAAATTAATTGTGATAAAGAAAGAATAAGGAGTCTGAATAACAATAGTATCTGGATAAAGGATTTTATTAAAGTCACTTGGACAACAATAGCTGGTAATAACAATCTAGGTCTCTCATGTTATAAATTGCTCGTATATCATAATTTACTCGAAGAGTTTATAGAAACGTATCCTAATCATATCAATATTCCTTCCTTTTATAAAGCTATCAAAGAAGAAAAGAAAGGTTACTCGGGTCTTCCTCTGCCCCAGACCAGGCCCAGGTCAGGGGGCATTAACAATAACATTTCCAATAACACTAACAATACCGATAACAATAGCATTAGCTCAGCTATGGAAAAGGTATTAAAAGGAATACCAAAACATATTGCAAAATATCCTGAGCATGTATTGATTGCCGAATTAGAAAAGATTAGGAAAAAAAATAGAATACAGATTGATCAATTTGTAACAGTAGGATGTGAATTAGTTTTAAATATTGATTGGGAAACACACGATTGGAATAAGTTCATAAAAATACTTGATGAAAACTTTAACAACCAACCCTAACTAAAATGAATTCATGGAATAAATACCCTAGTGAGTCATCCTTAGCTTATAAATTCTTTGTTACTTATTTAGAACTAGGTCCTTCTAGAAGTATGCTGAAAGTATGCCAAATGTATACCAAACCTGAGAGTTATGTATCACAATTAAAGAGATGGAGCTCTAAATACAACTGGATTACTAGAGCTTCTGATTATGACGAAAGTATAGGAGTAAGAATCCTAGAAAACAGACGAGAAAGAATAGAGCTTGCCCAAGCTAAACTACTACGTCATCTAGATTCTGCTGTCGAGGAACTTTTGGAGATTGCATTGATGCCAAATGTAACTTCTCTAGATAATGGTGAGAAGTCATTAATTAGTGAAAAAATAAAAGCTATTAAGATCATCCTAGATAAAGCGGGGTTAACAGATCTTAAACATGAAGAAGTTCAAAAACCCAGCATGCATACTAATAATTACATAAAATCAATATATGATCATATAAAGAGTGTTTAACCCATGTTAAGATAAGGTGAGTTAAAAGCTAATACACAACCTCATTTAATAGCTCTCTTTTACCTTTCCATGATGGCATATGATTATCCAGTACTGCTTTAAATCGGTCATTGTGTGTTCTCTCAATCAAGTGAGCCATTTCATGGAGTACTACATAGTCCAGCAGTTCATACTCCTTTTTAGCTAATTCAAGGTTAATCCAGATTCTTTTGTTTTCAACCGTGCAAGAACCCCACTTTGTTTTCATCAGTTTTATACCCCAATCACTAATTTCAACTTTTAAGCGATTTTCCCACTTTGCAATTAGCTCAGGTATTTTGCGTTTAAGTCTTTCCCGGTACCATTCCTGGATTATCTCTTCCCGCTTATCTCGTTCTGTTCCCGGGCGAATCTGCAAATCCAGATATTGCTTATTTCGAATATGGACGCAGGGCTTTTCATCCTTTTCAATGATATTCAGCAGGTATCGCTTTCCTTCTACCCAGTGACTTTCTCCTTGAATAAATTCTCTTCTCGGCTCCCGAACCTGATTTTTCATAGCGCGGATATGCTTCTTGATCCAAGTCAATTTCGATACTACAAATAAGCGTATGTTTTCTTTGCTATAAGTCAATGGAGAAGACACTCGCACTCTGCCCGTTGGTGGATAAACCGCCAGATGCATATTCCCAATATCTTTTTGAACTACATCTACAAGAATATCGGATACTGTGAACTGATAGTTTCTAGTATTCATCTTGATTCCGTATTACATCCATCACCATATCTAACTCAATATTTTCAGGAAGCACCTTATAAAGCGCTCCTTGAAGTTGACGCTCTTTAATTGAATTACTTCTCCAGCCGTCTTTACTATTATATTTAACGGTTTCATCTACCGTAACAGAAAGTTCCAGATCACCATCAAGAGTGTCATAAATAGCTTTTTTTCCATCTGTATTAATTGAAGTCGGGTACGCTTCCTGGCCATCCACTCTTTTAACTTTTCGGGCTAGTTCAGCAAGTTTTTCAAGATACTTGGCATAAGCTATTGCTTCCTGCTTTCTCTGTTCAATCAGATCTTGAAGCAAAGCCGACATTCGGTCATAGTATTTCGGATTTCCCGGTCGCTCCTGAATAATTACTTTCCTCATATTATTCTCAATCTTCTCTGATACACCTTCCGGATTTTTTTTACTTTCTCCTCCGGTAGCCTCATCTACTCCTTCCAAACCTTCATTCACAATAAGGTCTACCAAGGTGAAATCATCCAGTTTACTCACTTTCTTGCTATGATCTGCATCAATATACATGTCAATGAGATTACGCATACCGGGTTCATACATCTTCAAGTCAATGTAATCTCCGCTGGCTAGTTTTATTTCTTCTTTCAGGTCTGAGAAAAACTTCACTCTTTGTTTGATGCGAGCAGCTTGCCGATCGGTGTATCCTGCCCGGCTCATTTCATTGGCGATATCAGCATACGCTCTTACTAAACTGGAAACTATCTTGTAGAGTTTAATTCTTTTTTCTTCGTCCTCTTTAATCTCTTCATCCGTTTTACCCTCAAAATCACACCCAAAGAATTCATAAAAAGTTTTCTGAGTTTGTGGATGAACAGGCTCACACAACGCCTCAACCTGATCCAGTGTATCGTCAAGATGTTCTTTTGCTTGTTTATAGCGGTCTTTTAATAATCCTTCTACATCATCTTTGTCATAGCCTTCAAAAGCACCGCTTGTATAAGCTTCGATGGATTCTTCCAGACTTTTGAACAAATCTTTGTAGTCAATGATGTATCCGTATTCCTTGCTGTCATCGTCTAATCGGTTTACACGACAAATTGCCTGAAACAAACCATGATCCTGCATGGATTTATCGATATACAGATAGGAAGCCGGTGGAGCATCAAAACCCGTTAGCAGTTTCTCCACCACTATTAGTAGCTTCATTCGCGCCGGCTCTTCGATAAATTGTTTTTTGACAGCCTCTTCAAACTCTTCGGTTTTCATTCCGCCCAGCATATCCATGTAAATCCGATACTTTAGTTGCTCCTCGGTTTCACCTTCGCCGGTTTCTTCTCCTTTGATGTCATTGATATTCGGCTCAAAGGAAGTAACAACCGCACAATGATCTTTCAAGTCGGTTTGTTGGAACAGCTCATAATACTTACACGCTTCTAACACTGATGATGCCACTAACATAGCGTTCCCTTCGCCGGATTTTAACCTTGGTCGTACTCTGAAATCCTTAAAAATATCTTGTGTTACTTTCGCCAGTCGTTCTTTTGAGCTCAATACTTGCCTGAGCGTACCCCAGCGTTTTTTGAGCTGCATTTTTGCGTAATCGTTGAGTCCGCGCGTCTCGGCATCAAACCACTCGTCAATACTGTCCTGATCGGTTATTCTTTGATCGATATCTCTGGCTTCGTATCTCAAATCTAGCACTACTTTATCTTCCACCGCTTCATCAAACTTGTACGTGTGGATATATGGACCAAAGACTTCCAGACTTGTTTTCTTATCTCGCTTTAACAAAGGCGTTCCGGTAAAACCAATGAACATAGCATCGGGAAGAATGGCTTTCATTGCCCGGTGGAGTTTCCCGGATTGTGTACGATGACATTCATCCACAAATACATAGATATCTCCCTTCGCTTTAAAATTTGCCGGAAGATGTTTTTGAATATCGTTTAGAAACTGATCCACATCTCCGTCTTCTCCTCCACCAAACTTATGTACTAATGATGATATAAGCGGATACTCATGGCTGTTCAGTTTATCCAGCAAATCGGAACCACTTTTTGCTCTGATCATGGGCTCTTCCGCATCATTAAATACCCGAGTAATTTGCTTGTCCAATTCGGTACGATCCGTGATTACCACCACTCTTGAATCTTCCACCTGCTCACGAATCCATTGCGCCAACCAAACCATGGTTAAGCTTTTACCACTTCCCTGAGTGTGCCAGATAATTCCATCTTCCCGCTTTCGAATATTTTCCCGACTGGCTTTTACTCCGAAATATTGATGGGGACGAGAAATAATTTTAGTACCACCATCAAACAGGATAAAATCATGGATCAGTTCCAGCAAGCGTTCTTTGTTGCACAGCTGAAGGATATGCTTGTCGAGCACATAATCTGCTTCACCGTCAAAAGGCTCTTTCCATTTCAGATAGTATTTCTCCGGTGTTTTGGTAGTACCGTAACGGAGACCCTCGGAATCGTTGCCTGCCATTATCAACTGCATGGTGTTGAAGAAAGGCTTGATAAAATTCTCTGATTGATTGTCCAGATTTTGCCGAATTCCTTCTGCAATAGATACTTTTGAACGCTTTAATTCAATCACGCCAACGGCAATTCCATTGATATAAAGTACAATATCCGGTCTTTTGGTGTTTTTGCCCTCTACCGTTACTTCCTCGGCAATGGCAAAATGATTGTTCTCCTGATGTTCCCAATCTATCAGTTTTACCGTTTCTTTATGCTCTCCTTGTTGTTCTCGTACATCTACTCCATACCGAAGTAAGTTATAGACCTCTTTATTACTGTCGTATAAATCTTCGGTTTGTATAACCGTAGCTTTATTTAGCTCAAAGCATGCTTTATCAATTTTAGCTTGGGAATGACCTTGTTGCTTTAAAAACGGTCTCAGATATTCTTCCTCAACATTGGCGTTCCCTGAGCGATCCTGAAAGTCACCGAGATATTCGTAACCTAATTGGTCTCTGAATAGTTGTACGATTCGATTCTGGGAGCTGCGTTCTATTTGGCCAATGTCGGTCATTTATATTTCGTGTTTTAATTCAATGATTCTCTAATATTTATCCAAGTTTGGACTTTATCAGGTAAAACTTTCCAGTTACTCCGAATAAACCTTTCTACTTTTTCAATATCGATTATAAATACATTCGATAAAGACTTGCCTATATATCGCCCTTTAGTTGTAAATAAATATACCTTACAGTCAAGATTTTTATAATTCTCAATAATTAAATCTTCTTTCCCCTTTTTAACTTGAGCAACTGCTTTATGCCCATCTTTTTTATGCTTCAAAACAAATTCATAGTTCACTGTGCTTTTCTTGCACGAACTTGGAATAAGTTGGTATCCCATATCTTGAAGAAGTAATCCTATAATATCTTCACAATCATCTGAATGTATTAAGGAAAAGAAATCCGCTTCTATATGTTTGAATTCGTAAAATTCATCATCAGTAAGCTGATTATATAAAAACTTAGAAAATTCACAAGTAGTTGCACCATTCACCTTTTCTAGCGTACCGCCTCTTATGAATCTATTTACGATAGTACCTGGTACTGAATCATTTTCCCCTACTCTTACCCATTCAATAGGTCTAACATTTACTATATCTGCCTTTCGGTTTATTTCCTCATTAATATATTGCCATTCTCCTGTGATCCTTCCTAGATAGTAAATTCCATTTAAATCCCTAGACCAGCACAAATCATTAATTTTAACCCGATTTTTAATGGCATTTAAAGCTCGCCACCAGCCTTTATCATTCCTTTCTTCTTTATAATTCTTATGTGCCTTTTCATAATATTCATCCCATTCTAAATGCTTGGATTTTGATTCCACTGACCAACCTAACCCCATAATGCTTTGATTAAAACAAAACTGTCTTGGATTAATATCAACCGAGTCTGTTTTAATGTTAAGTCGCCAAATGTTCATACCAACCTCGTCTTTCCGGTTAGCAATTCCTGCATCATTCCCTGTTTAACCTGCTTGTACTTTTCCCGCTTTTGGCGGAGAGTTTGGAGTTCCAGGTCCATGTCGGACAAGATTTCTACTATTGCATCTTGCTCTCCCTTTGGAGGTAGCTCAATTTCAATGTGCTGGTATTCTGAAATATAATATCGCTTATGATCACCTGTAGAAAACTTCAAAATCTGTATCAATTCATATATAAACCTCAAGTTAACTGCAGATGACTTTGGTTTTAATAGTTTAATAGCAGAAGACTTTATCTTGAAATTAAAATCGACATATTTTGATAGGGTTGTAAAATCATCAAAGACTACAACAGGTGTATCAGTATAAACCCCGAAAGTTTCAGTTGTATAACCCAAAATAAAGGATTTATTAGCCGTAAGAACAGGCACACCAACCTCTTGATCTTCAATATCAGCTTTCACAATATACTTTGGAGGTTGCTCATAATTTAGAACATCCTCTAACGTCTTCACCTCCCACTCCCCATCAAACCCGGGCAGGCGTGTTTTGCCGGTAAGGAGCAGCTGCATGGAGCCTTTTTTGATGGCTTCTTTCTTTTGTATGAGCAGGTCTAAGGAGCGGATCAGGTCGTCCACATCGCTGAGGGCATTGGTTATGGCTTCCTGTTCGGTAAGTGGCGGAACAGCACAAGGCAACTCTATTAAAGTACTCTTATTTAATTTATAACGTCCTGCTCCTTGCCTCTTCAGATGAGATGTAAGATCTCGATGACCAAAGAAGTAATAAAACCACTCGGTTAAATTTTTTACACCCTTAACGATATGAGCATGGTTATTAACATTAAACTTCCCCTCCACCAAAAGTGTCATTGACATACTATCCCATTTGAGAAAGTGGTCACCATCTTCACCTATTAAAGCATGTTTACCTTCAACCCTATATTCATCAATGTAATCTTGGATTCCTGTTGGCCCATAGTAAGGATATTTTCCCTGCATTGACTTTCGGACATTTCTACTAATGGGTAATCTTAAATTGTTTTTTATTTCAAATGCTTCACCCACTGTTTCAACTTCCCAATCCTCTGGAATCAACCCAATCTCGGTTTGTCTATAATCCTTCTTCTCTTCGGTCATCAATTCTATACAACCCCCATCGCTTCCAGGTGAGACTGAACACGGGTTTCCAGCTCATCCGCTTCTTTATCAATTTCCACAACGGCTTTGTCGTACCGCCCGGCCAACTCGTTCACCCGCTGGGTAAGGCTTCGAGAAATGGCATCTACTTCGCCATCGATGTGGAATTTAATGGTGGGCAGCCACTTGTCATCTACTACCAAAGTTTGCACTTCATCTTCGGTGAGTTCTTTGTATTTGTCTATTACCTGCTTGTCTAATTCTTTCTCCGCCTTTTTAACTGAACTCTTGGCTTTGCGTTCGTTATCGTAGGCGGTTTTGTAGCTTTTCATCACCTCAAATTCATCTGAAAAATCTTCATCGCCTTTAATTTCCTTCATGCGTTTGGTGAGTTCTCCTTTCGTCACGTTGCCGGCGTCGCTGAGCGCTTCTTCCAGCAATCCACCTTCTACCGCATGTTCCTGCTCTAACTCTTCCTGAACCTGAGCCGCCTCTTCCTGCTGCTGCTTTAGTTGTTCAATCTCTTGGTGTTCTTTTGGAAAGTAGCGGTTAATCACCAATTCTTTAGGAATTAGCTCGCAGGTAAATTCTCCCTTTTTGATATTCCCCTTACTGTTGCGAACAGGCTCCAGCGTGGCAGTCCATCCATCTTCAACAATTATATACACGTCATCGCGCATGGTTTCAGACCAGTAATTCATCAGGTGCTGGTAAATATCGTATGGATCGATCAATGCTTTATCCCGGTAGCGTTTTAGCAGGTCTTCAGCAATTTCTGCTATAAGCGCTTTAGGGCGAACGTCTTCATCAATGGACTTCATAGAATCGTAATGTGCCTGCTTCCATTCAGTAAAGAGTTTAGCCAATTCCTTGCTGTAGCTCACAAATGCCGGATAGCTGAAAATCACTTCGTTGATGACATCCTTTTCTGTTTTCAATTTCAGGTAACCTTCCCGAAGTGGGGAAAACAATTCGTCTTTCAATCCAGGATATACGTCCCAAAATTGGTTCATACCTTCCACATCCCGCATCGGAATCCCGCCTTTCAAATGTCCTTCAATATCCTGAATATCTTCTTCGGTGCTGTTATCAATATAGCGTGGGATATTCAGGTTGAACTCGTTCTTTTGGATTTCATCATTGGGCACAAAGCGTGAAAACCCACCCTCGGCTTTCTGCTCCCGGAACACATCCACTATTTTGTGAATATCCCGTTCCCGAAGTCGGTTTTTATTTCCGTCCTTGATATAGCCTTCACTTCCATCAATCATAAAAATTCCATCACGAGAGCCGGATTGTTCTTTATCCAGCACCAAAATACAAGCGGGAATACCCGTTCCATAAAACAGGTTGGCAGGTAAGCCAATAATCCCTTTTATATATCCTCTTTCAATCAAGTTCTGTCTGATCTTTCCTTCAGCATTTCCTCTGAACAAAACTCCATGGGGAAGAATAACAGCCGCTGTTCCGGTATTTTTCAACGACTTTACAATATGGAGCAAAAAAGCATAATCGCCGTTCTTAGTTGGCGGAATTCCAAAGCCTTCAAATCGATTGTATAGATCGTTTTTAGGATCGAGTCCGTTGGTCCATGATTTATAAGAAAAAGGCGGATTGGCTACTACATAGTCAAAGCGTTTCAACTCACCATTCTCTGAGAATTTCGGATCGGCTAAAGTATTGCCTCTCATAATGTCATGAACGGCCTCAGGACGATTATGCAGTACCATATTCATCTTTGCAAGTGCGGTCGTGGCTACATCCATTTCTTGCCCGTAAATAGTAATATCAACAGGTGCTTCATCGGCAACTTTAAGAATCAGCGAACCTGATCCCGCCGTAGGATCATAAGCGGTTAAAGACGGATTGTCTGCTTTTTCCACTCCAATAACATTCGCTAATATCCGGGATACCTCTGCCGGTGTATAAAACTGTCCTTTGCTCTTACCAGACTCGGTAGCAAAATTGCGCATCAGATATTCGTAAGCGTCACCAAGCAGGTCATCGTCCCCGGCGTTGTTTCCACCAAAATCCAGATTTGCATCCTGAAAAATTCCAATCAGATTACTGAGGCGGTTTACTTTTTCTTTGCCGGAGCCCAGCTTTTCATCATCATTGAAATCCGTTTGGTCAATCACCCCACGCAAGTCATTCGCTTCTGCCAAAGGAGCTATGATCTTTTTATTGATTTGATCTCCAATATCCACTTGTCCCTTCAACTTTATCATATCTTGAAAAGAGGAACCATCCGGGATTACAATAGGAGCATATTCTCCGGCATCAGCATACTTATCAGACACATATTTTATAAAGAGAATAGAGAGCACATAATCCTTGTACTGCGAAGCATCCATTCCTCCACGAAGTTCGTCACAGGATTTCCAAATGGAGGCGTAAAGATCTGATTTTTTTATGGGCATGGGTTATGAATAGTTTTGCATGAATTCTTTATACCAAAGTAATAATTCTAGCAGAGCAAATACTGTACTTTTATATGCATAGTGATGGACATCTTCTGGATAATCATGCGAACCTTCTTGTGTAATCTCAATCATCATTTTCGACAAGTTTGCAATATGAGATGGCCAAACTGCTTCACTACGAGCATTTATAACAACCTCGTTTCCTTGCTTTACATCGTAACCTGACAAATAAAACCAAGACCAACTGATGCTCAATTTATCTGCTCTATCATATAGCCCTGCCGGTACTATATCTTGATTTTTATTTCTGTTGTAAGCTTGATCATGCATTTCATTGACCATTGCTTCATACATTTTTCGGATTGGTGTGAAAGCAGCATCGTCATTATACTTTGCCTTACTATTTACTTTTTTCAGAATTTCAACTAGGTCTTCTTCTTTGTCATCAGGTAATAATCCCTTATCAAAAAGCTCAAAAATTTCATTGTACTCACTTTTTATCTGATAATCTTCGTTGTTGGCTACCTGCTTTTTTAGGTAATCGAACATCTCTTTAAATGAACCACCCTTTTTAAAGACTTTAATATTAGATAGTAATGAATCTTTACTAAGATCTTCCAAGTATCCGGTAAGAACACAAAAGGGAATTCTAATTTTTTCCCTATAAAGAAGCTTAGTTAATTCGTCTACAGTTTCCTTTAAAGCTCTTATATCTTTTTTATCCGATGAATCCTGTTTTACGTGAAAAAAGCCATCTAAAATTATTGCATCAATGTCTTTGTAATGTTTTCTTATATATTTATTCCCTTCTTCAAAGTTACTGATCGCTTTTTTTATAATGACACGGTTTTGCTTAGCTACTAAGGTTATATCTGGTAGTAAATCATCAACTTCGTCATCTAGAAAGAGTATTTTTATAGGTCTATTCATTCTATTTCTACTGCTTTAAATTTAATTTCAAATTGAACTGGAAAAGTCTTTTTATCTAATATACTTGAACTACAATCGATAGAAGCCCCCATTTTATTTAGTTTTCTTTTAATACTATTTCCTCCTTTTCCTTGGCCTGAACTTTGAGGTCCTTTGTGATTCAACTTAAAGAAATCTTCACAGGTAAAATCCGAAGGGAAAGGGAGTCCATTATTACCTACATGAACTTTAAGGATTCCTCTTTCTCTATTAGTAATACCATCTAATATTATAATAAATTGATTATCGGATGATCCTTTTTTAAATCCATGTTCTATGGCGTTATCAAGAAAATTATTTAATACTGATAGTAGATACTCTTTATTACCTTCTATTTTATATAATGGTAATCTTCCACTATGCTCGATAAAGTTTAGCCCTAAGGCATCATGAAAAAATATTTTATAATTTTTTTGAACCTGTCTACTACTCCAATCTAAAATAATCGGAATCAATTCTATTTCTTCAACTTGGTCAACTTTACTTGAGGTAAAGAATTTAACTTCTTCCTGTAGGGACTCCTGGATACGATCATGGTTCTGAATCATGATTTTTAATAAATCAATAACTCGTTCCCCATCGGTTGGTTTTTCATCAAAAAAGATAGAATCCTGCATAGAAATGATGTTTCTTTTTGCTAATTCTTGAATATATCCCTCAATTACTTCTATGGATGCTCGGGCATTAGCTAATATTTTTCCAAAATCATGAGCAAAAGATGAAAACACATCTTTCTCAATATATTCCAGATCTTTATTAAGACTTTTTATCTCTTCTAACTTTTCTTGAGCAAACTCTTGGTACGACTCACGTACAATCTCTTTTTGTGTTTCAAGAGGCGGCAGTCTCAAATAGATATTTTTTAGTTCTGATGTTCTAATACTCGGTATAGTTGTACCACTTTGAATTTTTAGAAACTGTTTAGAAACAAATTCAGACCTCAACTCCAACATTAGATAGTCCACATCAAATAGTTCAGGTATTTCATACACTTTGACATTTGATTTTGTATAAACAGTTTGCCCTGTGTATTTAAATATTGAAGGTTTAATACTTCCAATAATTGTTCCAAGTAATACGGCTGACCGATTTAATGGTCTAAGTTTTTCTTTACCTGAATATTTAGGTAGCTGGCTATCAGAGAGTTTGTAATCCGTGCTATTAGTACCTAACTGAGACATTCCGATAAATGGCTCATTAACTACATTAACTAAGTCTGTTTTTATCTCATCAAGTACATCAGTCAAAGAAACAAGTTCTTCATCCCTGTTTCTTGTATTTATTACCTCATTTTTAGAAGCATTAATATAGTAGGAAAATGCTAATGAGTAATTATTATGCTTTATTTCATTTATTGAAGCATTTGTTACGTAGGGATAGAATCCAAATTTATCGATCCAATTTGATCCTATTTCATTAAAGAAGTTTTGATACTTATCAGTTTGACTTGGGGTGATATATGGCTCTATCTCTGGTCCATTTATAAATACTATATTTTGGTTCTCTTTGTTTGTATCTAACTCTAATAGGCAATAGCTAATAGAAGACCCTGGACTAAAAGTACCTTGAGGAAACAAAATAACAGTCTTCAAATACTTATTATCAATGACCTTTTTCCTGAATGCCTTAAAATCTTTTGTATTGCTATATAATGTATGTATTGGCATTAACAGCAATATCCTACTTTTGCTTTTAGAAGTATCGATTGCTTGGTTTGCATAAAATAGTTCAAAATCTACCATTCTCCCTGAATTTGGTTTATCCCTACCAATCAATTTAGTAAGATCAATTTTACCAATAGGTGGGTAAACAAATTTGAAGTCAGCTTCTTCATTCAAAAGTGCAGAAAACTCTGAAATTTTGAATTCAAGACTTACATTTCCGGAAAGAATAACCCTCAAATAATACCATAGAATTGTATCATCATCACCTGATATTATTTTCTTGCTGTTATCCTCTTTCCCATCAAATGCTATTTGCCCAGTATGGTCACCAACATAAAGCTCAACCTTTGTGTCAGCTATTGTTTTGTTTATAATTTTAGAGAGTTCTTTAGGGATAGATCTTTCCCAATACGAATGTCGATCTCTTGATTTTGTTAATTCTATAACAGAAATGAAAAATTCATCAAACTCTTCTACTGAAAATGATTTTATAGAAAAATCATTGACCTCAAACTCTTTAAGTTTATTTTCAAACTGAATTACTTCACTTTCTGCTAACTGATACAAATCCTTTTTTATATAAGCTTGTAAATCAATTGACTTTAAAGTCTTAGGATTCTTTTCTTTTAGAAACGAGAAAAAAGGCTCAAATAAATCATTATAAGGATCTAGATCATTCGAATTTACTGATAAATATTTTTCGACTTTAAAACCAAAGTCAACTAAAGTAAATTCATTCATCAAAGCTTTGTAGCGTCTCAAGAACAAATATACAATTCGCCATTCTAATTCGGAGTCAAATAAGCTGTCTAGTCCACTCGACTTTACTTCTCTTAAATAGTTATAAATCTTGGTTAATTCTCTTTTCATATCTGAAATTTTTAATTCGATTCAAAAATATAACTATACTATGCACTCAATCTGCACAGTTAAATTCTTCTTATGTCTATTAACAAAAATGCCTTACTTCGTTATCAAGTTTTGGATCGTTGCTTTAGTAATACCGGGCGAAATTTTTACTGGCAAGATTTACTAAATGAAATCAACAAAGCGCTCGAAGAGTATAATGGTAAAGAGTCAGAAATAAAACGTCGTCAGCTATATGATGATATTAAGTTTATGGAAAGTGATCAGGGCTGGTCAATTCCATTAGAAAGGCACAAAGACGGAAGAAAGGTGTATTACCGATACGCTGAAAAAGACTTCTCTATTTCAAATCAACCGCTAAATGAAGATGAAAAAAGTCAGATAGATTCTGCCATTTCTGTACTGTCTAGGTTTTCCGGAGCACCACAATTTGAATGGGTTCAAGAATTAATACCTGTAATTCAAGATAGATTGGGACTCAAACAACAATCTAAAGAAGTCATTGGTCTTGAGTCTAATATCGATCTAATTGGCCTAGAACATTTAAGAAATTTATACGATGCTATTGTGAATGAATTAGTTTTAAAAGTAGAATACAAAGATTTTAAATCTGAAGAGAGTTTCGAACTCACCTTTCACCCACATTTCCTGAAGCAATATAATAACCGTTGGTTTGTATTTGGATTGAATAAAGAGTTAGAAATACCAACTTGGAACTTAGCTTTAGATCGTATACAAAAAATTGAACAAATTCAGGGAGACTATCGCCTATCTAAAATTGATTGGAATGAACACTTTTTCGATATCATTGGAGTAACCCGACCTTCTGAGGGAAAAGTTGAAAAGATAGTTTTGGAATTCACTAAGGAACAGGCTCCTTATATTATTACAAAACCCCTTCATCCAACCCAAAAAACCCAATGGGTAGAGGAATACCTGATCGTTGAGATTCAAGTTATACCAAATTATGAATTAGAAACTTTAATATTATCTTTTGGGGAGAAGGTAAAGGTTATAAAACCTGAAAATCTAAGTGAGAAAATTTACAATAGAATTTCCGGCGCTACATCTAGTTATATATCTTTTCAAGAAAAAAGTTTGGACCATGGAGTAGTTATTGAAGACCGACCTCGTTATAAAAGTTGACTTTCGCGTCAAAACCTGTTGAGATTTTTATAAATTTTATACCTTTCTATAACCTAAAAACATTTGTAATTATGTGCGGACGATATCATCTTTCATATAAAAAGCGGTTAGAAATAGATGAATTTTTAGCCATTGTGGATAGAGGGGATTACCGAGCTCCCGGAAAGCAAGGTGAGCTTGAATTTGCTAACTACAATGTAGCACCTACATCTGTGATGCCTGTTTGTAGAGTAAATGATGAAGGCAAAAGAGTACTGGATTCTATGTACTGGTGGTACATGAAATGGTTGCCTAAGGATGGTAAGCCGAACTACAAGTATTCTACCTTTAATACAAGAGACGACCGTATTTTAGACAGTAAAATGTGGGGGAAAGACTTTAAAGAGAAACAGATCCGATGCATTGTTCCTATGAATGGATTCTATGAATTTACCGGGGCGAAGGGAAGTAAATCTGCCCATTACTTCTATCCAAAGAGTACAAACTTTTGGGGTGCAGCAGGTATTTATTCTAAGGTGAGCCCAAATGATGGAATGAGTTCTTTTTCAATTATAACTACTGATCCTAATTCAATGGTAGAAAAAGCACATGATCGAATGCCTGCTTTTTTACATCCAAGTGAATTTGAAGATTGGCTAAACCCTGAGCATTCTGCTGAATATTTGTTAGATATGTTGAAGCCCTATCCGGTAGATGACATGGAAACCTATATAGCATCTGATAAAGTCAGTAATTCAAGGAATAATGGTCCTGAACTATTAGAGCCTTCTACTCTATTTGGTGCAAGTTCGATGAATAAGAATGTTGGTTAAAGATCATCTAAGCTGAAGTCTTCATCAACAAACACTACAATCGAATGGGTGTTTTCCTCAATCGTATGTTTTACCATTTTTACCTGAAAATACCCTCCATTCCCATACTCATTGCGAATAAAGGGTACACTGATGTGATCACCTTCGGAAGGAATATGCTTTATTTCGTCCGGGGCAACTTGGAAAAAGTCTCCGTTTCTTTGTTTTCCGGCAATATGCACATCCGTCTTTTTTATAGGATACCAATGTGATATTTCTGTTCTGAATTCATCATATAGGTCTTGCATCAAACCCATGAGTTTTGATCTATTCAAATCCAAAATTTCAAGTAATTCCTTTTGTGAAGGGAGCGGACTCCTTTCATGAATATTGTATTGAGATAACCTATGTATGAGGGCTTTATATTTTTCCTGTTGATAGAAAAGCCTTTTAATCGTTTCAATTTCTGAGACCAATACTAAAAGCAAGTCTCGAAAGGTAAGATTTTGCTCTTTACTCATTATTCTGTTTGTTAGTTCATCGTACAAATAAAAATTCTCGATCCACTTCTTGCATGAATCTCCAGTCTAACTGATCTAAGGTATAGACTAAATGATAGAAACGTTGCTCGGTATCTTCCACTAAATAATTAAGGTGCTTGGTGATCATAGTATTCTCCAAATGATTCGTCTCAATCTGACTTACCTGAATAGAACCATGTTTACTTCTTTTAAAGCGGTAAGGACGTAATCTTTCAATTAGTGCAAACTCTATGGGAGTAGTTCTTTCTATCAGTTCTTTTGGAAACACTTCAAAACGGATAGGGGTCATTCTATGAGCATCAGAAGGTTGGTGCTTGTGTCTTTTCATATGTACTAATACCCGGTCAATGACCACGTTATTTTGGGTATCATTTTGTACTAAAGACCACAACAGTTCTTCTTGATCGAATTCTAAATCAAAGATCTTTCCGTTCTTTGTTTCAATGCTGTAGTAGGACTTTTTAATGCCACCGATAACTTTACTGTGGCAAGATCTCACTCTCTTTAATTGGTACGTATACTCTTTTCTCCAGGAGGGCTTATCAAGCCTGCTATGCCTGCAAAAAAAGACTAATATTTCTATGAGTGGATATTTATTCATGACCAATTCTATTTGGTCGTTTTAAACTATACACATATTTTATACATATCAATATGTAAGTAAAATTTATGTCCACCAAAAAGACCTTTTCTTACCAACCAGAGAATGATGTACACAGAATCACGCTGTACAACACGGTTTATCCTGAGCATCAACACCGGGGAAAGAAGGAACGGTTATATCTCCACTTTGACTTTGCTTGTTTCTATGCTCAGGTAGAACAACTCAGAAACAGAATGTATGGCTTACCTCTAATTATTGGTGGATGGAGAAAGGACAATGGGCAAGTAAAAGGAATTGTAGCTACTTCTTCCTATGAAGCTCGTTCTTTTGGAATCAAAACAGGGATGAGCGCTTTTGAAGCGTATAATTTGTGCCCTTATGTTTGTATGCTTCAGGTAGATTACGATACCTATAAAGCGATATCTACTCAGGTTCATTATGTATTCCAACAGTTCTCAGATACCGTGGAGCGTTACTCTATGGACGAGTACTTCATGGATATCTCTTTCTTGGTTGGCAAGCCGGAGTCCAAGATCAGAGCGTTTGCACAAAGTATACAGGGCAAGATCTTTGAAGCCACTAATCTGTATGGCTCAATAGGAGTTGCACGTTCTAAAACCTACGCTAAACTATCCAGCAGCTTAGATAAACCCAAAGGAATTACTTCTATCATTACCGGAGAAGATGAACGAGCCTTTATCTATCCTTTAGATGTGGATGAAGTGTGGGGAGTAGGTGGAAGAAGATACGAACACATTTTAGCTGAAGGTTTCCGAACGATTGGAGATGTAGTTGATAGAGGAACTGATAAAACTTTTATGAGACTCTTTGGAGCTAACTTTGGGAAGATGTTATATCAAACCATTACCGGACAAGATCAAGCAAGGGTATTGGATGAAAATGACAACTATGTACCTAAATGGGGTGTCAGTTATGGTCACACGTTTTCTGAAGGTTCTTGTGATGTAGAACGTATAAAAGGAGAGTTTGCGATTGCAGTAGAACATGTGTGCTACAGGCTGCGGGCTTATGGAATTAAAGCGAATTCTTTTACCGGAATGTTTGGCTTCAACAGTACTGATCAGCCGGGAGTGGGATTCAAGTTTGGAATAGACGGATACACCAATATTGATAAGTTTGTGTTTGAATCTTGTATGAGTAGAATACTTCCTGCAATTGAGGGAGCATGCAGAGCAAACATGGAGATCCGGAATATTATCATTGGCACTAAAGAGATTGACAAAACAGATCAGCTCAATCTGTTCTTTTCAGAAGAAGCCCGCGAACTGGAGAGATTCAAAGCCATTGATCAGATCAACAACCGGTACGGAAAAGGCACACTTACAAAAGCTCATACCCTACTCAGAGTTCAAGGGAATACTCACTTCTTGGAAAGGAATTCATAGCCTTGCAGTATAAATTGTGTTTATAAGTAAAATTTTGTTTTTTCTTCATTAAAAATAACTTCTTTGTCAATACATAGAATTATAACAATTTTCTTTCCGTCACTCATTGTAATGATTGGTATCGGTTTCAGATTTTTATTCGGAGCCGATACTGTACACTTTATCGGACCAACTCTTTCTACAAGCGCACTTGGATTATTATTCCCATTGCTAGAACCAAAACAGATTGAACTTGATAAAAAATCAATACCAAGGAATACAATTGTTACAAATAAAAGAGATTCGAATTTTATTTCATTCGCTTACGTGGTACTGATAATCGCAACTATAACCTGGTATACATGTAATCACCTTAGTTTTAGTCTTGAAAGTGAAAAATTAGTTTATTCAGCATGGTTAGGATTGTCAACATATTTTATTTCAATCATACTAACTTTTATTAAGGAAAGAATATGAGATTTGAAATAATCATAGCATTAGTATCATTCCTGATAAGTTTATTTGTATTTTTTTTTCAGAGATTTAAAAGTAGCTATTCTAAAGAATTTATTCAGATTAGGCTGAAAGACTATGAAAAAACAATACAAGTACCAAAGGATAGATCCAGAGAAGAAAATATAATTCTCAAAGAAACGATTTTAGATAATTTTCAAAAAGCTATCCAAAATATTGAATCACATACCGAAGCAATACTCGGTACCAGTGGAACTTTTCATCTTAAATTAAATGATTGTAATGGCTCAGCTGCTGAGGTAAGCTCGATTCATAACTTTTCAGTTTTAAAAAATTATTCTGGTATAATTTCAGATACCATCAAGGCAAGCGGAGAAATTCATGATTTTAATATAAGCTCTTCAAATTCTAGCAAAATATACAACCAAAAAGATGGTAGTATGTCATACATCAAATATGATGTTTATATGAATAATTTGATTAAAGGACAGGAATTCAAAATTCAAACCAACTATAAATTAAAGAATACTTTCTTAGACGCTGAAGAATATTGGCATTTTAAATTCAATAATAATTTTAAACAGTTTCAGATACAAATTGAATTCCCCTCTAAATGCAAACCTAAGAATATAAAATTGAAAAAATTTTCAGGCTTTGAAGTAAAAGATGCTTTCATTTTTTCCGAAAAAGAAACAAATCACAAATCAGTTCTATATACTTTTAACATTTCTGATGCGAAAATAGATGATGATTATTTGTTAGAATGGAATTAATAAAACAAGAAAAGTTTCACTATTGTTACACAGCACTAAATAAAAAAAGCTCTAACACTTTATTTATCAAAGTATTAGAGCTTTTTAAGTGCTCCCCGGGTAGGATTTGAACCTACGACCCAGCGATTAACAGTCGCTTGCTCTGCCCCTGAGCTACCGAGGAATGTTCCCTTGAAGGGGCGACAAATATAAAGAGATTATGGGGTGACTATCAATACTAATTTCGGTTTTTAGTAAAAAACTTTTTCGAGCACCAATGCTTTTGCAGGAGCCGTGAATGATTTCACATCCGCATCCGGGTTTTCCAACAGTTCAGAAAACTCTGAAACCGTTAATTTCCCTTTGGCAACCTCTACTATAGTGCCCGTAATACGCCTTACCATATTACGCAAAAAACGGTTGGCACTGATTCGATATACCCATTTATCATCAAACTCTTCGAATGTTGATTTCTGAATTGTACAAAGCGTAGTAAAATTTTCTTCGTTGAATTTCGAGAATCCGGAGAAATCGAACTCCCCGTTTAGCAAAGCTGCGCATTCATGTAATTTTGTGCTGTCTAAATCTCCGTTCTGCGACCATCCCAAATGCTCCTGTAATGGAGAGGAATCTTTAAGAATAGTGTATGCGTATTCTCTGGAAGTTGCATCAAAACGGGCATGGAAATCACTGTGAACTTCCTCTATAGTTTTGATATAGATTTCTTTCCCTGCCAAACCATTCACTCCAAAAATCAGTTTTTGAACATCAGCTACATTTTCTATATCAACATGTGCAACCTGACCTCTGGCATGAACACCGGCGTCAGTTCTTCCCTGCCCGATCAAATCTATATCCCGTTGCAGGATCTTTGAAAATGCTTTCTCCAGTTCTCCTTCCACCGTTCGGGCATCCGGTTGAATTTGCCATCCGGAAAAACCGGCTCCATTATATTCTATCGTCAGTTTATATCTCAAGATCTGTTGATGTAAATCTTAGTATTTAAAGTATCTATATTTCGGGCTTTCGGCTCGAGATGACTTTATTTCATTTTAATCAGAACAACCGTTTTTGTCATGTCGAATGAATATGAGACATCTAAAAATTTTATATGCACTTCTGATTGATATAGATTTCTCCCTATGGTCGAAATGACAAAATGTTCCTTGTTGGATATTCTTGTTTTAAATAACTGTTCTGTCGGCAATGAATTCCCCTTTTCTGATAATCACAACTCCGTCTTTAACGCTGTAATTTTCATGGTCTCCTTCTTCCAAATGATCTCCGCCAACAATTCGCACGTCATTTCCGATACACGCATTTTTATCCACTATACAGTTACTGAGATAGCAACGTTGTCCTATTCCAAAGACAGGTCGATCAGCTGAAGCAGCTTCGATAGTTGCCTTATCCTGAAAATAATCGTTACCCATAATAATGGAATTTTCGATGGTGGTTCCTTTCCCTATTCTGGAACGAATACCGATCACAGATCGAACGATACGGCTCGCTTCAATGATACAACCCTCAGCCATGAGTGCATGTTCCAAAGTTGTTCCCATCAGTTTTGATGCGGGAAGTAAACGAGCACGGGTATAAATGAAATTTTCGTTGTCGTATAAATTAAATTCAGGAACCGTATCTGCTAGGGATAAATTGGCATCGAAAAAAGATTTAATTGTTCCGATATCTGTCCAATACCCTCCGAATTCATAACTACTTACTCGCAATCCTTCTTTGAGCGCTTTTGGTATAATTTCTTTTCCAAAATCGGTAGCATCCGGGTTCTCATCAAATAATCGCTTCAGCGTATCTTTGTTAAAGATATAGATCCCCATCGACGCTAAATACTCTTTGTTCTGCTTTTTGTATTGATCCGGTACATCCGATTTCCATTCTCCCAAAACATCCGCATCCGGCTTTTCTATAAAACTGTCTATCAATCCCTCTTTATTGGTTTTCATGATACCGAAACCTGTCGCGTCTTCAGCATTCACCGGAATTGTGGCGATTGTTAGATCAGAATTATTCTCTTTATGCCTTTGGAGCAGTTTACGATAATCCATTTGATATAACTGATCACCGGATAATATCAGAACATGCTCATGGTCATGATTGGTCATGTGGTGAAGAGATTGCCGGACCGCATCTGCGGTTCCCTGAAACCAATCAGGATTGGAAGCCGTTTGCTCTGCCGCAAGAATATCTACGAAACCACTACTGAATACATCAAAGTTGTATGTATTTTTGATGTGACGATTCAGTGAGGCTGAATTAAATTGTGTGAGCACATAAATTCTTCTGATATCAGAATTCAAACAATTTGAGATCGGAATATCAACCAATCGATATTTACCTCCAATTGGAACGGCCGGTTTAGAACGCTGATCCGTTAGTGGAAATAAACGCGTTCCCCGTCCACCACCTAAAATTACTGCCATTACTGAACTTTTCATCAACCTACCTTCTTGATTAGTTTTCTATAAACATCAATGTATTCTTTAGCAGATCTGTTCCATGAAAAATCCAGTTTCATGACCTTTGATCTTACCTGATTAAATAAGCTCTGATTTTCGAATAAATCAATAGCCCGATTAATTCCATACTCTGCATTTTCCAGATTAAACTCGTCAAAGCAAATTCCGTATCCGTCTTGCTCACTAATGTCCTTCACAGAATCTTTTAGCCCTCCGGTAGCTCTTACTATCGGAATAGTTCCGTAACGCATGGCAAACATCTGATTCAGTCCACAAGGCTCCACTCTGGACGGCATCAGAATAAAATCTGAACCTGCATATATTTGATGAGCCAGCTTCTCGTTGTATTCCAAAGTAGCATCAAAAAATCCAACATGGTCGCTCGACATCCTTTCGAAAATATCATGGAGTTGGGGATCGCCTGTTCCTAATAATACAAAATTTACTTCCTTCTTTTTTTCCATGAAATGAGCGATCAGATCGGGAAGAAGATCCGCTCCTTTTTCTCTTACCAACCTGCCGATAAATGCTATGGTCGGGAGATCCGGATTGATACCAAACTCATCACAAAGCACTTTCTTATTTTTTGCTTTACCGGATTTTCGGTTTCGGAAAGAAAAATTATGAGCAAGCAACTCATCCTTGGCCGGATCCCAAACTTCGGTGTCGATTCCATTTATAATACCTATGGATTTTGCGGCTTCATTTTTAAACAGATCTTCCAATCCTTTGCTTTCTGTTCTCAATTCAGTCATATAATTTTTGGAAACGGTCGTGATCTGCCAGGCTGTTTTTAGTCCTGCCGCCAATGAGTTCATGGCTCCGTCCCATTCCAGCAAGCCAACATTATCAAAACTAAAGGCTGGTAATAATTTATAGCTCTCCTTATCAAATCTACCCTGATACTCCGCATTATGAACGGTAATTACAGTTGGTATCTGGGATAGTTCTCTGTATCGATTACACTGAGAAGTCATAAATGGGATCAATCCGGTATGATGATCATGACAATGAATAATATCGGGTTTCTCTGATCTGTTTGATATCCACTCAAGTGCAGCGATCTGAAAACTTACGAACCGTTCTTTTTCATCCCAATAAGGTTTGCTGCTCCAGGGATCAATATAAATTCCCGGTCGATCGAATCTTCCCGGAATGCTGATCATATAGATCGGAACACCGAATTCATTATCCTTCAAACGCTCTATTGAAAATTCAGTTACTTCTCCCCAATAGTTAAAAGAGCCGGAATAAATTTCTTCAAACTCATGATCTGATACCCAATTATTTTCATATTTCGGCATGACCACTTCCGCACACTCCCCTTCCTCATTTAAATACTTTGGTAGTGAACCAACAACATCAGCCAGTCCTCCGACTTTTGCAATTGGGTAGCATTCTGCACTAATATGAATAATGTTCATTTTTCTGAAACTGATTTGTAATAAATGCGTACTTGCTTGCGACTAACAAAACAAGAATCTTTGAGCGCAAGGTAATCAAGAATTACCACACTAAGATTTACATAAGGTTAAAATTTAAATTTAGGGATAATGACGATAATTCATGTTGAAAACATCAGGAAATCGTTTGGCAAAAACAAAGCGGTTGATGATGTCAGTTTCGATGTAGAAAAAGGGCGTATTTTTGGGTTACTTGGACCAAACGGAGCCGGTAAAACAACTACCATTCGGATGATCAATAATATTCTTGGACCTGATGAAGGTTCCATTACTATTAATGGTCAGATAGCAAGTCCTCTTACTCAAAAGATGATCGGATATATGCCGGAAGAGCGCGGGTTGTACAAGAAAATGAAGGTTGGAGAACAGCTTTTGTATCTCACCCAGCTTAAAGGGATGAAAACCAAAGAGGCCAAAGAAGCCATTCATTATTGGTTGGATCGTTTTGATGCTTCTGACTGGACTAAAAAAGAAGTTGGTGAGTTATCCAAAGGGATGTCACAAAAAATTCAGTTCATCGCTACTATTGCTCATGATCCTGACATTTATATTTTTGATGAACCGTTCAGTGGCCTGGATCCCATCAACAGCGACATGTTGAAAGACATTATCATTGAACTCAAGAATAATGGTAAAACCATATTATTCTCAACGCACAGAATGGAACAAGTTGAACAAATGTGCGATGATATTTGCCTTTTTAATAAAGGAAAAGCCGTTCTTCAAGGGAAGCTTCGTGAAGTAAAAGCATCTTTCGGTAAAAACACTATCAATCTGGAATTTGATGGCGATGGATCTTTCTTAGACAAACTGGAAGGTGTTCGTCTGAATAACCGTTCTACTAATTTTGCTGAGATCAGAGTCTTAAACGGACAAAACATGCAGGACATTTTAAAACTGGCTATGGAACACGCTGAAATTCATAAATTTGAACGCATTGAACCCTCTCTTAATGAGATCTTCATCTCAACGGTAGGTGAAGATAATCTAAAAGCTCAACGATTAGAGGAGGCTCAATAATGGATTTTTCAAAAATATTTTTAGTACTCAAGCGAGAATACCTTACCCGAGCTAAATCAAAGTCATTTATTCTTTCCACTGTATTAACTCCGATTGTGCTTATCGCATTTTTTGGATTTTTAGCATGGATTATGACTAGTGAAACCGAAACTGATAAAAGTGTTGGTGTTTACGATCAGACAGGTGTATTAGTAGAAAATCTGATCGCTCTTGATAGTGTTCGATATTCAAATGTTTCTGATCTACCGATAGATACTGTAAAGGCGATGGTTCTTCGCCAAGATCTGGACGCTTATCTTCTTCTGGAAGAAAAGCATATCGAAACCAATGAAAATGCCCAATTAATATATAAAGAAAGCGGCGGGTTAGCTTTTACCGGAAGTGTAAGAAGTGACGTTCGAGAAGTAATTCAGGAAGAACGGCTTTCCAGAGCTAACGTTTCAGATGAAGTAAAAGAGCTCTTTGCTCGACGACCAAATATAGACTCTCAGAAGCTTACTGCTGAAGGAGAGTCTGAAGACGACAAAGCCGGATTTATGTCAGGCGTTGGGTTTGTACTCGGCTTGCTGATCTTTATTGGACTGTTTGGATATGGCGCCGTTTTAATGCGTAGCGTTATTGAAGAGAAAACCAATCGAATTGTGGAAGTTATAACTTCATCACTGAAGCCTATAGAACTGTTGATTGGAAAAGTTGCGGGTGTATGTCTACTTGGGTTTACTCAATTCACCATTTGGGCTGTGATGTATATCGGCATTTCGATGGCAGCAGTGCCTATCGCCGGTGCATTGATGCAGGATCAGATTTCTGAAATGGCAGACACTCAGGATATTGAGCAAGTGGCAGCTGAAGCCGGTTTTGATCCCGCTTCACTGGAAGTGTTGTCAATTGATCCAATGATCTTTGTGTACTTCTTTCTATTCTTTGTACTGGGCTTTTTCATGTATGCTTCTATTTTTGCAGCTGTAGGTTCTGCAGTGGATTCAGAACAGGATACTCAGCAATTTATGCCTATTTTGATGATCCCATTGATGGGAGCTTATATTCTAAATACCCGAATTATGGTTGACCCGGATTCAACATTAGCCGTTGTAGCTTCCATGTTTCCATTGACCTCACCAATAAATATGATTACCAGAATAGCTACAACAGACGTTCCTATTTGGCAGATAGGAGCAAGTTTGGCATTGCTGGTTGTAAGCTTCTTTGGAGTAATGTGGGTGAGTGCAAAAATATACCGTGTTGGTATTTTGATGTACGGGAAAAAAGCATCCTTTGGTGATTTTGCTAAATGGATTAAACAATCTTAGTAAAAACAGTCTAGGAGGATGGTCATCCGCCACTAAGACTTGATTAAATTAAAAGGCTCCGTTGTAAAACAATGGAGCCTTTTTTGTTGTACTTATAGATTTGGAATACTATTTAGATAAATCTGTTTTACACTTTTTAACAATTATAGATCTTAAAAAAACTATATTTCAAAGTACTAATTAAAGGGTGTTTCATGATAATTCTTTAAATGGTTAAGCGTCATTTTGAAACGTCCCCTTCTATTTAGCTAAACTGCAATTAACAATTAACAGCCTCTAGCTATGATACATAAAAACTCCTCCCCTTTATTCAACTTACGACGCTTTTTATTTTGGAATCATCACAAGTTTCCATCCACTCCAAAATAATTTCAACTACTTGATTAGACTATTTTTCCGTTAAAAATAGTAGCGCTTTAAGCCATACTTATTTCAAGGGCTAACTGTATTCGATCACTATTTAAAGTCTAACGCTTCATGGCAGAGGTTTATCATGAAACCATATATCAAAAATGTTATCACATTACTTTTAAAGCTTTTACTGGCAACTGTAATTGCATCCATTCTAGAATATTTGATCATCACCTTTTTGAGTTCAAAACCAATTTTAACTTTTAAAGCACAAATGATATTAGCGGTAGTATATATCGCTTTTGTTTTACATATCGGATATAAAGTATGGTGTCTCTTCGACTTAGAAAATCTTCTTTCCAATAATGGAAAAAATTCACAGAAATAATTTAACCCAGCAATAAACATCAAATGAAATATAAAAAATTAAAAAAAGAACTCGGACTTTGGGATGTATATGCTATCGCCACAGGTGCAATGTTTAGCTCCGGCTTCTTTCTTTTACCCGGCCTTGCAGCAGCTGAAACCGGCCCCTCTGTATTCCTGGCCTATTTTATTTCGGGACTTATCGTACTTCCCACTATGTTCAGCGTAGCAGAATTAGCTACAGCTATGCCCAAAGCCGGAGGTACATATTACATCATTGATCGAAGTTTGGGGCCTATTATTGGAACTATCGGAGGTTATGGTTCATGGCTTGCATTGGTATTAAAAAGTGCCTTCGCTTTAATTGGGATGGGTGCATACCTGGCCATTTATTTTGACATTTCAATTGTGCCCGTTGCTATAATTCTGACTCTAGTTTTTGGTGTACTAAATGTAGTTGGGGCAAAAGAAACAACAACACTCCAAAAAATCCTAGTTGCTACATTAATTTCAATTATGATTTTCTATATAACACAGGGTGTATTTGCTGTTCTTTCGCTTGATTTTTTTGAAGTTACTAATCAACAATTTACGCCCTTTTTTACAAATGGAGCTGAAGGTTTTTTTGCTACAGTGGGTATGGTTTTTGTTTCCTATGCAGGACTTACAAAAGTAGCCAGCATTGCTGAAGAGGTTAAAAACCCGGATAGAAATATTCCTTACGGTATGTTTTTGTCTATAATTACTGCAATTATTGTATATGTAGCCGGTGTATATATCATGGTAGCTTTGTTAGAGCCTTCAGCATTTCGCGAAGACTTAACCCCTGTGGCTTCAGCCGGTAAAGTATTTATGGACTGGCTACCAAATGACCTAGGTTTACTTTTGGTTGTTGTTGCAGCGGTTGCAGCTTTTGCATCAACAGGAAATGCAGGAATCATGTCTGCTTCCCGATATCCGCTTGCCATGGCCAGAGATCACTTGATCACCAAAAGGTTTTCGAAAATTGGTAAAACCGGCACTCCTTTTTGGGCTATTGTTGCTACTGTTTTTTTGATGATACTTTTCCTGGTCTCATTCAATGTAGCTGAAGTAGCAAAGCTTGCAAGTGCTTTCCAGTTATTACTTTTTGCATTACTTAATTTATGTGTGATTGTCATGAGAGAAAGTAGAATCGAAGGGTATGATCCGGGCTTTAATTCTCCTTGGTATCCCTGGGTTCAAATTTTAGGAATAATATTATCCATTGTTCTGATTCTCGAAATGGGTTTCCTGTCAATATTATTCACTCTGGCCGTTTCATTTTTTGCGTTAATCTGGTACTTCTTTTACGCTTCTGACAAGATAAAACGACATGGTGCTATTTTTCACATTCATGAACGGTTGGGTCGAAGAAAAGACTACGGATTAGAGCGCGAAATGAAAGGCATATTACGTGAAAAAGGATTGCGAAAAGAAGATCCTTATGAAAGAATAATAAGCAGATCCGTTGTGTTGGACATATCAGATTCTGAAATCAGCTACAGAGATATTATTAAAAAGGCTTCCGGAAATTTTGCGACTTCTTTTAATATGGATGAAAAACAAATATTCGACTTATTTTGGGAAAGTCAGGATATAGACACTATTCCGTTCGCTCCATCTATCGCTTTCAATCATATTAAACTAAAAGGAGATATTTCTTCTGAAATTATATTAGCACGCATTCCAGACTCAGTATTTTTAAAATCGGATGGCTTTGAATCATTGAGCAAGAATAAACAAAACGAAATTGGTAATCTTCGTGCTATAATCTTTCTGATTAGTTCATCTGAAAAACCCCGTCAACATTTACGGATTCTCGCACATTTAGCTGAAATATTTGACGATAATAGATTTATAAAAAGATGGAAAAAAGCCAAAAATGAAGATGAAATAAGGGAAATTCTATTACGAGACGACCGGTTCATCAAACTCACTATTACAGCTGATAACCCCATGGCAGGTAAGCAGATTAAGGAAATAGATCTACCGGGCGAATGCTTGATCGCAATTATCAATCGAAACGGAAAAACTAAAATACCTCATGGTGACACCATTATTCAGGTTAATGATGAACTCGCTTTTATTGGAGAAGAGGAAGACATTCTGTTTCTTAGAAATGAGTACAATGAATAGTGATCTACGATAAGGCTAGAGGATTAATAAAAAAGGCATATGTAAATCCTCCTTCAAAGGAGGTGTCTGCCGACTTGCGGACGGAGGATGTTGTGAAGTTTACCAGCTCAGAAACTACATAACATCCTTCTGATCTCACACAATTGCTCGATCGGTCTCCCTTAAAATGGAGATTTAGTTTTGTCATAACTATCCAATTCCTATACATTCAATTAATTTTTAAACCCATTTCTAATGTTCAAAAAATCTTGCATCCTATTTACATTAACACTTTTACCAATGTTGGGTTATTCGCAAGCTGATTGTATTGTTTTATATCAATTCACAGGTGTTTTAGAAAGAGTTGAAATTTCTGATTCTTCTAAAGTGATAATAAAAGTACCTCATACCTATAATTTAGCGGGTTATGAAGCTGAAGAAATAATTCATTCAAAAATTGAAATAGATGCCTATCAAAATAATTTTAAAAAAAAGTTCAAATCTCACCTGAGTTCAATATTTTGCTTAAGTGTAGAAAAAATAATAAATGATTTTTTTATTGGAGAAAATAAAAGCTATAAATTTGTTTTAATTTCGGAAGGTTCTACAAGAAAATTTAAACTTGCTGTAAATAAGGATAATTTTCAAGCGAAATCTGACTCGAATTTCGATTACATCGAAATTAATATTGGAACATTAGAATGGTAAATACCCAGTAAAATATATAGCTGACACCCCTAAAAACCGAATATCCTTCTAATCTGATTTAAAAGTTAATCCGTATTTTCTGATATTGAGAGTTTAAACGGATTGAATTCTACTTTGATAAACTTGTCAGGAATGTTGCCGGAACTCAGATTAGAATCAAGTACACTAGAAAGGGATTTATCCCGCGTTAAAACAGCCGCTCTTTTAGTCACACCCTTCAGATCTCACACATGTGTCCAAGGAATTAAAATTAAGAATAGGAAGTAAAGCAAACTACTTATTCCCATTCTTAATTTTGAATTCTTAACTCTATAATTCCTCACCGCTCATCAAAATCCTTAGATCAAATTCCGAAATCATCACAGCATCTACAATATTTTCAGCATCTGTTTCAGATAAAAACTCCAAACCTTCTAGTACTTTTAATCTTATTCTTGGATCGAAATCACTTGAAAGCTCTACGATCTTACTCCCCCAGTAATCGCCATCTTCAACATGTTCAAGCAATAAATTCAATGCTCCGATTCGCGTAGAGTATGGAAACTCAGTCGAAATCAGTTCTTCAGCAATTTGCTGTGACTGATTTGTTGTATCTGTAGAAATAATCTCCTTAAGCAATGACAACGAACGAGCACCGGTCGTATCAATTCGGATCATTCTCCTTGTTGCTGATATCTTTCTCGGATGATCCGCAACTTCCAAAAAGCTTGTTTTCGCCACTGTAAATACTTCATCAGATGATGTTCGCTCCATTTTTTGCTGAATCACTCCGGGTACATTTTCATCTTCTATATAGTTTGAAAGTGCTTCTAAAGCGGCTATCTGAATTTCTTCATGATCACTGTTTACTTCCTGCATAAACTGGATCTCGGTTCCCGTAGCACCGGCTGTGAACGCTCCTAAGGTGCTTAATAGATTCGCTTTAGTTTGCACATCAGTTTCTGCATTGAGTGCATCTTTCAAGGCTAATTGCAGATCGGGATTATCTGTATGATAGCTTAATAAACCAGCTGCTACTCTTCTGTCTTCAACATTGCTACTTCTCAATTGTGCCAACAAAAACATAACCGGAAATCTTCCGAATCCTATTTCCGCAATATCTGTACTTCCCGAGCCGAATCTGACATACTCAACCGTTGCAGGCACTGCTATTTTCACAGAATCTCTTTCTCCGGTGAAAGTAACTTCTGAAGTAGTGCTGTCATCAAAAGTAAGTACTGTCATATCCAGGCTTTGCAGATCTTCCCCACTTCCTGATAAATTTGTAAAGTAGGCAGTAACTGTGGAGTTGATCTCATCGAATTCTAAATCTAATCCATAAACCGGTTTTTGGTTGTCAGGTATTTCTGATTCTTTATAAGCTTCGAAATCGATCAGGTGAAATGGAATACCTGTTTGTTCATACCAATAGTCTTTATAGAACGATCCGGAAACAACACCTGACTCTTTCCTGATCAATCCGGCAAGTGACTGCTCTATATTATTCTTTAGAAAAGGATCTTCAATTTCACAGCATTTGATTAGTTCGTTCCATATTGATAAGCTAAACAAACTATCACTATTCCCAATTTCTTTAGATTCGAAACCGGAAATATTAAACGCTGACTTTCGGATGAGCTCAAAAACCTCATATTGAGAAGTTACATTCTCAGTGCGCTGATATTGACCAAACCATTGAGCAACGAGTCCTCGTTGAAGTTGAGTTTTTAAAGCTCCTCTGTTTTTAGCCAGATAGATCACTCCGGCTGCATCAGTTTTTTCATCCCAAAAATTATCTTCCAAAACAACGACGTTCAAAGCTTCCCAAGGGTATTCAAACGACAGCTCATTTTCCAGAACTCGTTTACTTCGAATCGCTTCAGATAATATTTCCTGAATTTCTTCAGCAGTAACAACTCCTGTTTCACCAAAAACTCTCACTTTATTGATCCCGGATTGTGCTTCAGAAGATTCGAACTTCCCAACTGCAAAATTAAGTCCTGTAGCCGGAATAGCAGTATCTACCTTCCAGCTTACTGTTTTGGTATCTGCAGATGTTACTTGATCGGAGACTAAGTTTCCATTAAAAACCACATCTAAATTTGCAGGAATGGTAATATCGGCATCCACAGAAAATGCGACTCTCGGATGATCGAATACCGGTAGCCAATGCCTTTGTGTTTTAGGATTCAAACTTGACCACATCGTACCAAAACGATCTTTATGCGTTCCGTAGATTGATCTTCCTTGCCAGGTAATTGCCAATTCAGACTCGTTTGTCATGCTTAAAGTGTCAGCCAGATCAATGATCAGCGAACCTCCTGAGACTAAAAACTCCTTCTCAGTACCATCAAATGTAACTGCATCTATTTCCAGGGCAGCAGCATGTAGTATCACTTCTGTTTGTGCAGGGATTTTAGCGCTGATGCTGTAAATTGCTACTCCTTTTACCGTTTCGTTCACAGGATCAATGGTCATATCCAGATCCAGATGATTGAAATCATAAGTGAGCTTCGGATTTTGTTCATAATCCCACACTTCAACTGTGCAATCCTGTGCACCTGTGATGAGGAGAATAACTAGGCTTAGATAAGAACTAAGTTTTATTGATTTCATTTAATAATGCTGTTTAAAAAATATTCTAAAATCTACGTCATCCCGAATTTATTTCGGGATCTTTGTAGAGGTATTTCTCTTAAAATTATTTCGATTTTTATCAAAGCTTCAAATCGAATCGTAAGATCCTGAAACAAGTTCAGGATGACCAATTGTATCTAACTACATCCTTCAAAAATTTCTTTTACTAACGGATATAAATGCTTGTTGGTAGAAAATCCGTTTCCGGTATGGATGGTTTCCTTGCCGTCAAAATCACTGAACATACCTCCTGCTTCTTTCATAACCGGAAGCAATGCCGCTGCATCCCAGATACTTAAAATTGGGTCGATCATAATTTCTGCTCGTCCGGTTGCCACCATCATATGCCCGTAAGCATCGCCCCAGGTACGATGTATCTTGGTTTTATCTAAAAGTTCCTGAAACTGTGTCTGCATTCCCATTCTGTTAAAGCGATTGATCTCGGTTACCAACACAGTTGCATCTTCCAGAGATCGTGTTTCTCTCATTTTGCACGGTTCACCATTAAAAAATACGCCTTCACCAATTCCTGCTGCACATAGTTCATTTAACGCCGGACAATTGATCACCCCAACAACAGGTTCGTTGTCGATCATCACTCCAACGAGTGTTGTGTAAAATGGGATTCCGTGAATGAAAGATTTGGTTCCGTCGATTGGATCTAAAACCCATTGAATATTGCTTTCTTCATTTGTTTTACCGAATTCCTCACCAATGATTCCGTGACCAGGAAACCGTTTTTGGATCTCAGCTCTCATAAGCTGTTCTGTTTCTCTGTCAGCAATGGTAACCGGAGAATCATCTTCTTTACTAATTACATCAAAATCCTTCTTAAAATATTTGAGCGTATGTTCACCGCCAAGCCTTGCAATTTCTATTGCCGCTTCTAGTAGAAAATTAATATTCATTTGAGTTGAAGTTCTGTTAATTGAGTGAGTACTTTTATCTTATGAATGAAGATTTTAAAAATGTGATCCAAAGATCTATTCCGACTAAACTTATAAAGTATATAATTCTGTTTTTTTACCTTGCTTGTTCATTTTCAGGGGAAATAAATGCTCAGGAAATTGTTGCGATCAAGTCAACAATTATGAATGAAAGTAAGTTAAGCATTCTTGGGACTTCTAATGTAACTGATTTTGAATGTTTATATGACAATGATTTTCGAATTGATACACTTTCACATTACCTGACTTTAGATCAAGGAATAATAAAAGTATCAGGTGATACACTTAAATTAAAAATAGAAAATTTTGACTGTGGCAAAAGAGGTATCAATAAAGACTTTCGTAGTTCTTTAAAAAGTGATGAATATCCATCCATAGATATAAGCCTGATTAGTTTTAAGCAGTCTAATAGGCTTTTAAAAGAAGTAAATGTACTCATCTCTTTAGCTGGCTCAGAAAAGATCTTCGAATTAGAATTCACATCTTCTTATTTAGAAAATGGGCTCATTAAAATTGAAGGAGAACAAAAGTTAACAATGTCAGACTTTAATATTACCCCACCAAGAGCACTACTAGGATTAATAAAAGTTCGGGATGAATTAACCATTAAATTCGAATTGCTTTTAAAAACCATATAAAAAAAGGTGAGTGTTTCACGACTCACCTTTTTTGATCTCTTTATCTGTCATTACTTAGAAGCTAATCACTGCTTCAACCATAATTCCGCTAAATTCAGCACCTTGATAGAGTGACCCGTTATAGCCATCACCATCATAACTTTGTTTCACATATTCTAATTTTGTAAGAACATTTTCGGTTAAAAACCAGCCGCCGCCAAAATTGATTCTTGATATTTCAATTTCTGAAGCTGCATCAGTTTGTTCTCCTGTAACCGTATTATATCTACCTCCCAAATAGACGTTCTCGTCAGCTCCGAATCGGTAAATTAACTCTCCACCCAGTTGAGTGAACCCACCACCTGCATCGGCACCATTATTAACTTGTTCTATTAAGCCAAAGAACTCAAGACCTTGATACTTAACAAATGGGTTAATTTGGAATGCGGTTTGGTAAGCATATCTGGGGTTGAATCTGCCTGAGAAGTCACTTCCTTCAGCAACGGCATAGTATCGGGAACCTGCTCGGTCTCCGCCGTAGATGTAATCTCTGGTTCCCTTATCTGAACTATTATAAAGTGAACCTGTTAATCGAAGTCTGAGATCTTCTTGTGGCTGAATATCAAATCCTAGTTTACCGAAGACTACAAAACCATCATCAGTTGAGGCTACACTTTGGTTCAATCTACCGTTAGTTGCACCTATTACTCCAATGAAGCCTGAATTTAGCACAGTGACTTCCATGAATGGTTCTGTGGTGAAAGAATCCATAATATAGTTTCCTACAAATGGATTATATAATGCTGATGCATTGTCGCTTCTTCTGAACTGAGCATCACCGTAATTGATCTGATCCATACCAACTTTAATACGAACACTTTCCATCAACTCTGATAGTAAGCCTTCTTGAATAAAATCAAGATTGTCTATCTGCATATAACCTCCTTTCACATACGCTTCGGTATGATGACGAGATGATAAGTAGGTTCTCAAATGCATTCTCAACCCTTTTTCAAGTTGTACATCTATATTTAGATTGGCAGTTGGCAAGTTAAAATTAGAACTGATATCTGCTAAAGAATCCCCTGAGTTGGTTTGGGTTAACCCTTGGAATTGAAGAGCGAAATCACCTCCAACCCAAACATAAAGACCATCAAACTCAGTGTTTGGAGTCTTCGGAGCTTCAAATACATTGATTCCAGATTTATCAACACTTCTAAAGTTTTGAAGGTTTTTCTTTGCTTGCCCCATTACGCTAACTCCTGCGAAAAGAGACATTACAATTACAAATGTTGTGTTTTTGGTTAAAGCTTTCATGGCTGTGAAATTAGATTTTGTTATGGTTTGATTAGTTTTTACTGAGGATTACATTGAATACTATTTCTACTTCATCTCCGGTTTTCAAGGTTCCAAGCATGGCTTTTGGAGGCTTGACGCCAAAGTCCGTCATTAGTAGTTTTTTAGTTCCGCTAATTATTAAACTCTGGTCGATAGCGATTGAGTAGCTTGCCTTTAAAACGATCTCTCGATCTTTTCCGGCAATATTTAATATTCCCTTTGCAGATATAGAGTCTTCAGACATAGTGGTAATTTCTGCTAAATTGAAAAGTATTTGTGGATGTTTATCTTCATCCAAAGCTGAATAAATTTTCTTATCCATCACTCCTTTTCCACTATTGATGGATTTTACATCTACTTTAAAAATGAGATCATTAATAGAAACGATCGGGTTTTCTTCATTTAACTGTGTAGTCAATTTAGCTTCAAAAGCTTCGGCGTTAGCCTCCCAATCATGCAAGGATGAAGTTCCTTTGATTAGAATAGTGCTACTCTCTGTATCAAGAGTGTACGCTGATTGAGCTTTTACAGAAAAGCTGGTTAAAAACCCGATTAGTATTATGGCTAAAATCTTCATGAGTAACTCCTTTTGGGTTAAAGGTTTTCATTATTGAAAAACGTCACATTGAAGATTGATCAATCTATCTAAGTGCTTACCTAAAATTAGATTTCGAATATGAAGATTATGTGAATAAAGTGATTAAAAACATTAATTCTAATATTCATATTCTAATATCTGTATTAGATTAATGATTATTTCAGAATTAAGCAATAAGAATTCGAATATTAGATGAAAAACTTCCTATTTTTGGAATTTAATCAACCAAAAAGTTTTCTAAAGAATGACCAATACCCAAATTTTTGCACGAATTTCTGAAGACCTCAAAATCTCAGCTAAACAAATTAGCACGGTAGCCGGTTTTATCGATGAAGGAGCAACTATTCCTTTTCTTGCGCGCTATCGTAAAGAAGCCACCGGAGGCTTGGATGAAGAACAACTCAGAGATGTACGTGATGCATTGGAATTTCAGAAAACACTGGCTTCAAGAAAAGAAACCATTCTTAAATCCATTAAAGAACAGGAAAAACTCACTCCTGAACTGGAAGCTCAAATAAAAGCTTGTACTGATCTTACGGTATTGGAAGACTTGTATCTACCGTACAAGCAAAAGCGTAAAACCCGTGGCGACAAAGCTAAAGAAAAAGGATTGGAGCCATTGGCTCAACTTATTTGGGATCAGGAAATCGAAGCCGGAAATCCTGATGATTATGCCAAAGAGTACATCAACAAAGAAAAAGAAGTAGAAACTCCGGAAGATGTGTGGCAGGGAGCAAACGATATTGTTGCAGAGTGGATCAACGAACACCTTGAAGTGAGAGAAAAACTGCGTGATATTTTTATGAAGCACGCTACTATCAAGACAAAGAAAAATCCTACGGTAAAAGAGCGTACCAACTTTGAAGATTATTATGAATTCGCTGCCAAAGTAGATCGTTTAAAACCCTATCAGATTCTGGCAATAAATCGTGGTGAAAGAGAAAATGTATTATTCGTGAGCACAGAGGTTTGGGAAGAACGCACACTCGAAACCATGGACGACATAGTGATCACCAATGATATGAGTATTTTTACGGAACGCATTCAGGATGCTGTTGAAGATGCTTTTAAAAGATTGCTCTCTCCTTCTTTAGAGCGGGAATTGAGAAACGCACTTACAGATCAAGCTGACGAACATGCTATTGAAACGTTTGCAACCAATCTTGGAAACCTGTTAATGCAACCGCCTTTGGAAAAGAAGATCGTTCTTGGATTAGATCCTGCTTACAGATCAGGGTGTAAATTGGCAGTAGTTGACGGAACCGGAAAATATCTGGACGGAACCACCATCTACCCTACTCCTCCACAAAATAAGATCGCTGAATCTGAGATTGTTCTGGGAAAGTTGATCGAAAAACATAATGTCGAACTCATTGCGATTGGCAATGGAACCGGAAGTCGTGAGGCTGAACAATTTGTAGCAGATTACATCCAAAAAAGTGGCGCTGATGTCAGTTATTTGATCGTGAATGAAGCCGGAGCTTCAGTGTACTCTGCTTCCAAAATCGCCAGAGATGAATTTCCTGATCTGGATGCCGCACAACGTGGAAATATTTCCATCGCCCGAAGGGTTCAGGATCCTTTGGCAGAATTGGTGAAGATCGACCCGAAATCAATTGGTGTAGGTTTATATCAGCATGATGTAAACCAGAATCAACTTTCAGGGAAACTGGACGATGTAGTTGAAAGTTGTGTGAATGAAGTGGGGGTAAATCTTAATACCGCTAGTGCTCCACTCCTAACTCATATTTCCGGTTTGGGAAAGCGAGTTGCTGAAGCAATAGTTAAACAGCGAGAAACTTCTGGAATCTTTACATCCAGAAACGAAATCAAAGAAATTGAAGGTGTGGGAGAATTTCGTTTTCAACAGGCAGCAGGATTTATGCGTATTCCGGAGTCAAAGAATCCGTTGGATAATACCGCCATTCACCCTGAAAGTTATGAAGCCGCTGAAAAGCTCTGTAATCTGTTTGGTATAGATCTGGAGAATTTGTCTTCACAAAAAGATAAGATCGCGTCAAAGCTTGGGAATTTGAACACCAAACAAGTTGCTGAACAACTGGGAATTGGCGAACCTACTCTGGAACTCATCATCGAGAATCTTCAGAAGCCGGGACGTGATCCAAGAGAATCCCTTCAAAAACCAATTTTACGAACCGATGTTGTAAAGATGGAAGACCTCAAAGAAGGACAGAAATTACAAGGAACCGTACGCAATGTAGTTGATTTCGGTGCTTTTGTGGATATCGGTGTAAAACAAGATGGATTGCTTCATATTTCAAGCATGAGCAAAACCAAGAAAGTCGAAGATCCTCATGATGTTGTTGGAGTCGGTGATATCATCAATGTAGAAATCACAAAACTGGATCTGGAACGCGGAAGAATTGGGTTGGAGTTGGTTTAAGAAGTGACAAAGTGTTTTTAGTGACAGAGCTTCAAAGTTGGTTTCTTGACTACTTTGCAACTCTGTCACTATGTAACTTTCACCACTTTGATACTTCAATAAATTTAGACAAGAATATTAGAATCAATTACTCCACTCTCTTAACTATTCCGTACCTTTGTTTTTAATATAAATTTGGAAGGAAGAAACCCACATCGAAGAAGAAAAAAAATTAAGTCAGGAAGAGATCGATCTGTGTATTTCCGTTCTGGAAACATTAACTGAGGATCCGAATCAAATCTTTGAAATTGAAAAGGATAAAAGGCTTGAACTTATCATGGCGGCTGGGAAATTATCCCGACCAAGTAGAGAGGAATTCAGAAAGAGGAAGAAAGATGCTAAGCGAGCAAATAAGAGAAAACTAAAAGAGAAAGATCGCCACGCTCGAAATTCCACAGGAATTAGAAGTGCCCGAGAAGCTGTAGTTTTTGAAGCTCCCAAAATGATTGGTCTAACTGGGAAGGAAACGGAGAAAGAAATTCCGTTAGAATCTCCGCGTAACTGCTATGTTTGTAAAGAAATCTTTCACAATCTGCATCATTTTTATGATACGATGTGTAAAGGCTGTGGCGATTTCAATTACGCCAAAAGGTTCCAATCTGCTGATCTAACTGATCAGGTTGCTCTTGTAACAGGCTCGCGACTCAAAATCGGCTACCACATTACTTTGATGATGCTACGCGCCGGAGCGACCGTAATTGCAACGACTCGCTTTCCAGTAGATTCAGCACTTCGGTATGCTAAAGAAGATGATTTTCAGAAATGGGGACATCGCCTCAAAATTCATGGGCTGGATCTTCGTCATATTCCAAGTGTGGTGATCTTCTGCAATTTCATCGAACAGGAATACGATCGGCTGGATGTGCTTATCAATAATGCTGCACAAACGGTTCGACGTCCGGCAGGTTTCTACCAACATTTAATGCCAAACGAAGAACGCTCGTTTTCCGAACTTCCTCCGCTTGCTCAGGAATTGCTCTCTGATCATGATGCATGTTTGAAAGAATTACAATCATTGAGCTCCAGATTTGAAGACGGACAGAATAAAAACCTCCCGGTAACCTGGCATGGAAAACAACTGGGAATTGGACTTCGGGCATCTGCTAAACTCTCTCAAATTCCGTACAGCATAGACAATTCTTTAACAGCTGAAGAGGTATTTCCTCAGGGAAAACTGGATGCAGATTTACAGCAAGTGGATCTTCGCAAAACCAACAGCTGGAGATTAAAACTGGGTGAAATTCATACTAACGAAATGTTAGAAGTTCAGCTGGTCAATTCAGTTGCGCCGTTTGTGTTGTGTAATCGTTTATCATCTTTGATGAAAAAAGAAGACACAGGTCAGAAACATATCATCAATGTTTCTGCAATGGAAGGAAAATTCCATCGCTGGCATAAAGAAGACCGCCATCCCCATACCAACATGGCAAAAGCGGCTCTAAATATGATGACCCATACTTCAGCTTCTGATTTCGCTAAATACGGCATTTACATGAATGCAGTTGATACCGGCTGGGTAACAGATGAGGATCCGGCTGAGTTAGCAAAACGAAAAGAAGAAGTCCATGACTTTCAGCCGCCACTTGATATCGTTGATGGTGCGGCCAGAGTGTTAGATCCTCTGTTTAATGGAATTAACACAGGCAAACATTGGTGTGGTAAATTCTTAAAAGATTACAGACCTATTGATTGGTAAATTTTTAATTACTTAAATAAATAATCAGTCAATTAAACCATTGTTGGACTAACGAATATTGATTAGATTCGGTTTTATAAAACGAATCTGATCATATGAAGTATCATCGAATTCTAACTTTGTGTTTAGCTTTAATCATTATGTCTGTTGCATCGGTTCAAGCTCAAACCATTCAGGAAATTGAACTCCCAGCCGAATTAAAAGTGGTTCTCACCAACTACGAAACGCATTGGAAAAACAGTGACGCAAAAGCATTGGCTTCTCTTTTTACTGAAGATGGATTTATTCTACGTCCGGGCTACGATCTTGTGAAAGGCAGAGAAAATATCCAAACTTCTTACGAAAATGCGGGTGGTGGAGATCTTGTCCTGAGGGCTTATGATTATTCTGTTCAGGGAAATTTAGCTTATATCATTGGTGGATATACTTATGGTTCCAGAGTTAAAGATATGGGCAAATACACACTGACTCTGAAAAATATTGATGGGAAATGGCTTATTCATTCGGATATGGATAATGGCAATAACTGATCTTTTAATAATCTTATGAAACAAATTACTCCTTTCAACTCTACCCAGGAGGCTCTTACTGTTTTAGATAATGGTGGCAGGTTTTATAACCTGATTACCAAAGCTAACGATGGAGAAATTAATTCTGCTGAACTTGGAAAAGTAGCCGGGATTATGTCTGACAAGCAAAAAATGGTTCTCTATTTAGAATTATCACTAGCAAATCTTACGGAGCTTTCAAGAAAAGAAATACTTAAAACCTTGTCTTCTGATTTAAAGTCTGCTATTAAGAAATACTCCGCTCAGTATTTGTTACCATCAGAAGCGACAAAAAAAGGAGTTCTTTCTCAAAATGCGATTTTAGAAGGAATTCCGAAGTTTTTAGAATCAAAGTCAGATTTCAATGGTTTTATTATGATCCCGATCATGACCGGAAAAGTTACCACCTTCACTATGATCCCCATTATTGACCATTATAACGTGTATGAATTAAGAGATGAAAATTCTTCGGAAACTTTTTTAATCGCTCACTCCAGAGATGCTGAAATACTTCCTGAAAAAAGAATAACCATTGGCGGAATTTTAAAAGAGTTAAAAAAGGACAAGAAAGATGTATCTCCTGCAACTAAATTCTTAGAAGCTCATTATTATACCGCATCTTAACTTCTATTTAAAAAATCTACATGAATCACGCTCAAGAACTCGAGAAGAAGCACCATTTTCAGGTATATAGCAGATATCCTATCACTATTGATCGTGGCTTGGGAACCAAAGTGTGGGATACAGAAGGGAATGCATATCTGGATATTTTAGGTGGAATTGCGGTAAATAATCTTGGGCATTGTCATCCTGCTATAGTCTCAGCTATTAAAGATCAAGCTGAAAAATTACTTCATGTTTCTAATTTCTATTATACAGAACCACAAAGTGAGTTTATAGAACGATTGGCTTATTTATCCGGATTGGATCGAGTATTCCTCTGTAATAGCGGAATGGAAGCGATGGAAGCTTGTATTAAACTTGCTCGTAAATGGGGTAAGAAAAATGGAAAATCAGGAAATATAATTTCGTTAAGTGATGGCTTTCACGGTCGGTCAGTAACTACCATCACCATGAGTAAGCCGGTTTATCAGGAAGATTTTGAGCCGTTACCTCCGGGATTTATTCAATCACCATACAACGATTTTGAAGCTCTTGAAAATGCAGTAGATGATCAAACCATTGCTATTGCTTTTGAATTGATTCAGGGAAATAGTGGCGTCCATGTAATTGATGGAGAGTTTCTGAAGAAAGTCCGACAACTTTGTGATGACAAGAACATCCTGCTCATTATCGATGAAGTTCAGACCGGCGTTGGTCGAACAGGGAAGTTCTTCTGTTATCAGCATTTTGATGTCAAACCGGATGTGGTTGCTTCTGCTAAGGCTCTGGCTGGTGGAATTCCAATTGGAGCGGTAATGGCGAAAGAAGGAGTTGCCTCTGCCCTTTCCTTTGGAAACCATGGAACTACTTTTGGTGGCAACCCTTTTGCTTGTGCCGTTGGCAATGCCTGCCTTAAAACCATAGAAATGGATAATATCTGTGAACATGCTGCTGAAAAAGGTGAATACATGATGAATCTCATCAGAAAGAAAACTGCTCATTTGAATTCTGTAGTAGATGTCCGCGGACTTGGATTGATGATCGGTGTAGAACTCAATCAACCTGCCAGACCGGTAGTAGAAAAAATGTTTGAACATCGGGTTCTTTCAAATGCAGCCGGTGGAAATGTGATACGAATTGTACCTCCTCTTGTGATCACAAAAGAGGAGATCGACCAGGTTGTGGATGTATTGGTCAAGAGCTTGAGCTGAAGTTTTTGCTTCTTTATTTATAAGTACTTATTTAGATATAAAATAAGCCAAGTGTTGAATAAATATATTCTCTTAATAGTTCTCCCTTTTTTCTTTTCATGTGCTGATGATATTGAAAAAGAATTTTATAAAGTTATTGAACTACCACTGGAAGCTAAGGAAGGCTATGGCGCATTTAATCCCTTATCAAGTGTAATTTCTTTAGAGCCAAGAAGTCAGAATAATCCATGGAGAAAAACCAAAAAAGAGCTTTCAGGAGTGCCTGAGGAATGGAATAAATCTATTGTAAAACAAATTTGGTTTGATGCTCGTCAGTTTGCTTATCAAAATTTTATAGCAGGCAACATCGATTCGTTAATGTTTGCCGGATTAAAAGAGAGCTGGGATTTTAATCCTGATGATAAATCGTTTTCGAGCAAGCCAATAAAATCATTTACTCATATTGCTTTATCAGAAACTCCGGATGGTAACATTTACTACCGCTTAGATACTGATAATGATCTTGACTTCAGTGATGAAGAAACCTTTCAAACGAAAAATGAAACCGGAATATTTGGATCCGGGAAAACACACTCTGTTAAATTAGAAGTATACCGGAATGGAAAAATTGAGCAGCAGGAAACAAAGCTTAAAATATCTCACCTCCCTTTTGGATTGATCTATAATTTCCCTGTTCATTATACTGCTTCAATGAATGATCACATCATTCAGATAAGCAATGGCTTTGAAAGTACTGATTTCAGAGATATAACTTCACTTATCATCGATCCTGATGATTCTGTTCTTGTATACACCCCAATTGAATTAAACGAATACTTAAGGGTTGATAACAGAGTTTTTCAGAATCTGGGCGTAGATGCTAATAAAATGGTATTACGGCTTAAGGAGTTTCCTGAAGATAGTGTGCTGTTTTCAACTCAAGTAGGTTTCCCGGCAAAGCCAATCACAGGAAATGAATTTACAACAGGACAAGAGATCAGCTTGAATGACTACAAAGGAAAGTTTGTATTTCTGGATTTTTGGGGAAGTTGGTGTGCTCCCTGTATTGATGAACTTCCCATGCATATTGAAACATATAATGCTATTGATAAATCAAAAATCGAGTTTTTAGGAATAGCAGGTAACGATAATAAGGAAAGGCTTTCAAAGACCATCAAAGAGTTTAATGTTCAGTGGAATCAAATTCTTTCTAATGAAATTCCTGATCAATATGGAATAACCGGATATCCGACTTCTTTCCTTATTGATCCGGATGGAATTATAGTTGCCAAAAATTTACGAGGTCCCGGCTTTCCGGATAGTTTAGATCATTATTTGAAATACTATTTTCAGGAATGAATGATCAGGGAGTTTCATGTTGATGATACACCTTAGCTACCACTTTCCAATCATCTTCGAATTTTAAAAGAGACAAATAATCAGTGTAAACAAGCTTGCCATTTCGATGAAGCTCTAATTCTACATGAGCTGCTTTTCCGGAAACATCTACTCTCTTAAATGTATGCTCCCACTTATTTTCTGCGGGATCGAAATTCGGATCAGCCTTTCTCTTCTTTGTTCCTTCTACCCAGTTTGCAATCGGATATCGATTTATTTTTCCTTCTCTTCCGGGCGAGAATATTGCAAAGTCTTCATGGAAAGTTTTGGTCATGGCTTCGGGGTTCAATTCATTAAAAGCTCCATGAACATACCCAGTTTCAAGAACTTCTTTAATTGCATCTTCATCATGATGTATTTTTACGGTTGTGTTGATAGCGAATACTGCTACCAAAACCAGCGCTAAACTGAGTGTAGTAATTCGAGATTTCATAGTAAAAAGAATTAGTTGATTGTGGGAACAGAAACTAAATACTAATACTATCTAAATAGTAAAAGCGCACTTAAATTATTTTACATTTGAAATAGCAGAATTTCTTCGCTTTAATCTACTCGAATATCCCCATAAGAAATCAATCGTTGATTGAAATCAAAAAAGAAAACTCGGTGTAAGCCTCGCGCTAATGCGTCCGAATTATCAGGACTTAAAGATTTTGAGTCTAATCGAAAACTATCTACCCCATTAGGTAAAGGATTGTTGGAACTCATATAAATTTGATTTGAAAGTTGCCCATTCACATCCCGGATAACTACTTGTAGACCATTAACCGGTTGTACACTTGAAACATAATATTCGAACTCTATAACTCCCCCCAGTTCAATGGGGTTAGGATAAGCTGGTTTCACTTCTATTACCCCTTGAAAAAAAGGTGACGTTCTCCAATCATCAGGATCTATACTTAAAACCTCACCTTGTGAAGATACTTGCGTTATTCCTGAAGGATCACGGAAAGCTTCCGATTCAAACTCACGCTGTGCGTCGTTACTTGTGCAACTCAGAAACAGAAAAATAGTTATTAGTAAAAAAGTTGGAATGATTTTCATTTTAAGCTTGTGTGAAAACAGGATTGGGGTTCATTATTGGCGATGCAAACCTTATCTTTAACTGAAAATACAAAACTTAATTGTTGAAATGCTATGTTGCATGTAATTGGTATAAAAAACTGTGATACCATAAAAAAAACCAGAAAATGGTTAACCGAAAATGAGATCGAATTTGAATTCATCGATCTTAAAAAAGAGCCGCTTACAATTGATGAGATAAAAGAACTGGAATATAAGGTTGGGTTGGATGTTCTTGTAAATAAAAGAGGCACCACATACAGAAATCTGGGTTTAAAAGACAAGAACCTTTCTGATCAGGACATGATCCAAACCCTTCAGGAAAATCAATCTATGATCAAACGACCTGTTTTGGTTTTCGATGAAGCAGTTCTTGTTGGATACGATGAAGAGGCTTTTAAAAATTTCGTCGGACTGGAAGACTCAACTGAAAGCTAGATCGTTTAATTCTACATGAAATATATCTCACTTCTCTTTCTAGGTTGGTTTTTCCTAAGTTCTAATGCGTCCGGTCAGCACTCTTACCCGAATAATTCTGCTGACCAACCTACAATGGAAGACCTGTTTTCTGTTAAGGAAACATTTAGGTATGAAGTAAAATACGGTTTCCTAAAGCTTGGATGGGTTGAAGTAGAGTTGCTTTCAGACACTCTTTATAACGGAACACTGAATAAGCATTTGGTCACTACAATAAGATCTAACTCCAGGATCCCTTTGGTTGGCAAAGAACTGGACTTATTTCATTCTTTATTTTTTGTTAATGAAAGTGGCATACCTGTTTCTTCCTACTACTGGAAAGACAATGTTGATGAAGAAAAATTCAAAGAGATCGTGTACGAGTTCGATCGTACTGAAAATGTAGTGCGTTACAAAGAGGAAGATGATACTCGTGATACTCTTGATTTGGTTGAACCCGCTACTTCAGGACAGGAAATTTTCTATTTTTCCAGATTATTTGCCGGGAGTGATCGAAATTCCCGCTTGCCTGTTTATGTAACAAAAAAACTCGGCTATATTAACATGACCAACTCATCTAATATTGAAATGAGGAACTACGCACCTTTTGATGGAGAAGTTGAAACTTACCTAAGTCAGGGTTCTACTGAAAATATTGACGGACCATTTGGATTTTCAGGTGATTTCAGAACTTGGTTTTTAGCCGATGACCTCAGAATACCTCTTGAAGCGAGAGTAAAAGTTCTTTTTGGCAATACTATTGTACGATTAATTGAATATTCACGTAAAGATTTATGAACTCGATCCTGTTTAAAAAACTTCCCCACGCTAAAGACCTTCCACTTCCTGAATACGAAAGTAAATCAGCAGCAGGCATGGATATCAGAGCCGCATTAGAGACCCCTGTTACTCTTAAACCCGGTGAAAGGACTTTGATACCAACAGGTCTCCAGATGTCTATTCCGGATGGTTTTGAAGCACAGATCCGCCCCAGAAGTGGTTTAGCTATCCGTAATGGAATTACTATGCTGAATTCCCCTGGAACTATTGACGCTGACTATAGAGGTGAAGTTAAAGTAATCGCAATTAACCACGGCAATGAGGATTTTACTGTTGAACACGGAGATCGCATAGCGCAAATGGTTATTGCACCGGTTACACAATTTCCGGTAAAAGAAGTTAATGATCTCAGCTCAACCGACCGAGGAGAAGGCGGATTCGGTAGCACAGGAGTTAAGTAATCCCCCTCCTGTTACTCAAATAATCAGACCCTGTTTTTTATAACTTTAGTAGAATTTTCTTAGGTAACTGGTACACTCTTTACAATCCTTACCGTCTTTTCTTGCTTCTTCTTCAGTTTCAAAACCCTGTGTAGAATGCGCTTCTATATCCCCGTTCTTTGCAACTCTTCTCCATCTCCATTCTTCTTTAACGTCTTGGTATAACTCGCATTTAGCCATATATAAGTATCTGTTTTATTGAACTTTATAATCCCCAATGTACTAAATATGACACCTAGTGGCAAAAACCATCCCATCACTTTCAAAAAATCTATACCCATTCAACTACTTCTGAATGACTCGTATCTCTAAGACAGACTTAACTGTTACGTTGGTTATTTAGATTTAGAATAGTTTAAAACGGCAACTCCATATTTTATTTCACAAGAACTACAGATCGATTCCTCACTTAGAGAAATTTCTAAATTAAACTCTTTATCTATATCATCGAGCATTAAAATATGGTAACTCCACCATCCATTATTTGAATTATCTGTTTCCTGTGGAAGGCTATGACTCGTGTATAAACCAGTAGTTCCTTTTCCAGAAACTGCAAGTAATACTACTCTATGTTTACTTTCAGGATATGACATCCTCCAATCAAATCTTCCATTAATAATATCATCCCAGACATCCCGACTATATGTGAGTATCTTTTTTTCATTTGGTCTTATCGTATCAAGAACTTCAGGGTTTGTGATCATAGTTAAATCAAAAGTACGATCATATTCCTCAGAATACTTCTTCTCTATATATTCAATGAGACTGTCGAATCTCTTATTTATATCTTGGGCAAATGTTTGTTGATACGGAATCAAATTTATTATCAGAATAACAATACATGCTGAAGCAACTTTTAAAAAAGTAGTATTTACAGTTCTAAACGATTTCATAATCATAACTAATTTCAGAGCCCTTTTCTAAAGCCTTGGATACAGAACAATATTTGGTGATTGATAACTCTAAAGCACGTTCTACTTTTTTTACATCCAGATCTCCGGAAAGCTTAAAATGAAGGTGGATTTCTTTGAACTCTGAATATCCTTCTTTCAATTTTACTTTTTCTGAATCTACCTCAACCGTTAGGCTTTTGAGATCTTGTTTTTGCTTTTCGAGTATAGAGATCACATCTATTGCGCTGCACCCACCCACTCCGGCAAGTAGTAATTGCATCGGACTCATTCCACCTTCCAAGCCTCCGATTTGAGTATTCCCGTCAATACGGATCTTTCCGCCCTCTTCATTTCCCGCTTCCATGTGAAAATCTGTTTGTAGCCAGTTTACTGTAATATTCATGTATAATTTTTTTTATTAACTGATTTCGATCTTACGACAAATATATAACTTAGAGGAACATATTGTTGAAATACCGAGATCTTTGTTATAATTAAAATAAACGCTATGAAAATTTACCTCGCAATTCTTGTTTTGGCAACATTGTTTTCCTGTACTAAAAACAATGAGACTTACTCTGATTATCCAACTCCTCAGTTTTATTTAAACCAGGACCAAACTCATAATCTTTGGAGTAATTCAATAGAACCCATTATCTCCGTGCCGTCCGGTTCAGTAATTGAAGTAGCAACAGAGGAAGCGTCCGATCAACAACTCAGCACCAACTCTGACGTTAATGATCTTAATAATCTCAGCTTTGACCCCATCCACCCTTTAACAGGACCTGTATATGTGCAAAACGCACAACCGGGCGATGTACTGAAAGTCACTCTTCATAAAATAGAAATGGGAGACTGGGGTTGGACAGCTATCGTACCGGGCTTTGGCTTTCTTGCAGATGAATTTACCGATCCGTACTTAAAAACCTTCGATTTTTCGAAGGATAAATCTGCAGCTAAGTTTAGTGACAATATCTCCATTCCTCTAAAACCATTTCCGGGAGTGATGGGAGTCGCTCCTGCCACTTCAGATTCTTTATCAACCATACCTCCCAGAGCAAATGGTGGGAACATGGACGATCCGAATATTGTGGAAGGAACCGTTGTGTATTTTCCTGTATTTGTAGAAGGTGCTTTATTTTCAATTGGAGATACTCATGCTGCTCAGGGTCTGGGTGAAGTTTGCGGAACAGCTATAGAAGCACCAATGAAAATTGTTTATGAAGTTGAGGTAATTAAAAACGGCAGGTCCATTGAGGAACCCCAGTATGAAACTGATGAGTATTATGCGGTAACCGGTTTTGGAGAAACCATTGATGAAGCAGCTAAAAAAGCAACCCGATATATGATAGATTATCTGGTGGATGAGCATGGATTATCCAGAGAAGACGCCTATGCACTTTGCTCACTAGCCGGCGACCTTAAAATAGCTGAAGTAGTGGACGTACCTCACATGCTCGTTACAATGCACATGCCTAAGAATATATTCATGGGGAATTAAGTTATTCTTGGCGTAACATTGTAAATACTTCTGTTTCTACTTTGCCGTTTCTGTTCAACTTTAATCTTATTTCCATCAGGTTATCGGTTTTCTTTTCAAAGATCAGACCCTTCATTTCTATTTTAGTGGGGGAGTAATCGATCATTTCAAAGAATGTAGTTTCATCTTTTTCTTCCCATCCTTTTAAATCGGGATGAAAATGTTTTAGTCTCAATCCTGTTTTATCCAGGATCAGAAACTCATAGAACACAAGTTTATCGTCTTTCAGATGTCTGTACATTCCCATCATAACTCCGTTTTCAGGCTTAGACCAAATTTCTTCAGAAATACCTCCGAACCCATCTCCCTTCCAAGAGCCAACAAGCCAGGAGTAATCATTGATATCAAATAGGCGAATCTGTTTTTCTGCCTGACTGGTTTCTAATCCCTGAAAGGAATTCAGTTTTAAAAAAAGGATTAATAAAAATAATGAATGTTTCATAACGGTATATCAGTTGTTTTGTATATAACAGTTATTATCAAATTAAAGGGACAGGCAAGATGAAAAACTTAATTCAGGAATTTAAAAAATTTGTATCCAAAGGAAACGTAATAGAATTAGCCGTAGGTTTAATACTTGCTACTTACTTTGGAGCTATCGTAAAATCATTTGTGAATGATATCATAATGCCGCCCGTCGGATATTTGATTGCCGGAGTTGATTTCAGTGAGCTTACAGTTACTGTTTCTGAAAAGATTTTAGCAGATGGCACGGTTGAAACTGTTACAATTAATTACGGTGCTTTTATTAATACCATTATTACATTCTTCATTGTAGCCGTAGCAATTTTTAGTCTGGTAAAAGTCTATAATAACTTCATGAAAAAAGAAGAGAAAAAGCCAGATCCCAAACCGGTTGAGCCTTCTAAAGAAGAAGTTTTATTAGCAGAAATAAGGGATTTGTTAAAGAAATAATTTAAAGCAACAATTATGAAATTGAATAAAACAAGACATGTTCTAGCTGTTCCTGACCTGAAAATTTCATCTGCTTTTTATAAAACCCAACTTGGCTTTTCAGTTGATTGGGAAGATGAAAACTGGTGCTTTTTGTACAGAGATAATTTTTATGTGATGCTGGGAGAATGTAAAGATGCTATCCCTCCCCATGAACTTGGAGATCACCAGTACTTTGCATACGTGGATGTAGAAGATATAGACGAGTTATATAATGAATTTTCATCCAAAGAAATAGAAATCACATCCCAACTTGCTGACAAACCATGGGGACAACGGGAGTTTGGTATCAAAACCATAGACGGACACCGAATCATGTTTGGGAAAGAAATCTGAATCGGCACATTAATACACGGAACTTATTGAGTCACACCATGTTCAAGACTAGAAATGAACTTGATGAAGATATTACACTAGAAGCGAATAGCTGATAAGCTATATGTGTGATAGAGAGAGAAAGCCCGATTCTTAATTGAATCGGGCTTTTATTTTATTCTCCAATATGTTTATGATCGCCTTTACTGTGACGTTTGCGAAGCAATTTTATCACTTTGTGCATAGGAATTTCTTTTTCTGCCAGTAATAACATTAAGTGAAACATCAGATCTGCAGCTTCGGCAATAGTTTCTCCATCGCCTTCATTTTTTGAAGCTATTACAGTTTCCACCGCTTCTTCTCCTACTTTTTGAGCGATCTTATCTAACCCTTTTTTATACATGGAAGTAGTATATGAGCCTTTTGGCATATCTTCCTTCCGTTCGTATAAAAGTTCTTCTAATTCGATCAAAAACTTATAATCTTTCTTTGTTAACTTTTTAGAAACGCCCATTTAGTTTTCTTATACATTTTAAATTTCTGAAACAAAGGTCTGCATTTTAGAAACGCTAATCAAAGTTTCGAAAAAATTTAATATTAGCATATTTAGAAAGTTCAGTTCCTCTGAAAAAGTTCAATATTGTTGTAAGAAATAAGTTAGCCCGGGGTACTAATTACCTGGATACCCTTTTATGAGAAATAAAACACAATTAGACATATTTGATCGTTGGATCACAGAATTTAAGCCTCTTCTTTTTAAAGTGGTTCGTGCCTATGCATTTACACATGAGGATCAAAATGATCTGTTTCAAGAGGTTTCAATTCAAATATGGCGGTCTATTCCAAATTTTAAAGAAAGATCAAAAGTAAGTACCTGGCTTTATCGTATTGCTCTAAATGTGGCATTGAACTGGACCAGAAACAACAGAAAGCATACAGATGGAAAGCAGAATATTGAAAGTGTGACACATATTCTGGAACAAGTAAATGAGCCTGTTGATGAACGACTAGATTGGTTGTACAAAGAGATAGAAAAACTGGATAAAGTTGATCGCTCTATTACCCTGCTTATGTTAGACGGCTTCAGTTATAAAGAAATGGCAGAAATACTTGGGATCTCAGAAAGTAATATCGGTGTAAAGATTCATAGGATCAAAAAACACCTGACTAATCAATCAGAAATAGAGGAGCACCATGAAATTTAATGACCTTCAAAAAATATGGGACTCTCAAAACAATAAACCTATGTATGTGATAAGGGAAGAAGTTCTTCATCAAAAAGTTCTCGCTAAAGCCCGAAAAGCAGGTCGAACTGCAAATACTACGGAATGGATATTAATTTTAACCGGATTAATAGCTGCCGGAATACTTGTTTATTTCGACTTTATAAAAGATGAAGGCAATACCTTTTCATTTATTTCTGTTGTGCTATTCTCGTTAATTACTGTATATGGATTGATCAACAGAATTCTTAGAAAGAATAAAACTGAAAATTTTGACCGGTCAGTTCTCGGTGATCTAGAACATGCCTTATCTATTTCTGAATACCAGGTTAGTTTATCTAAAGGTATGTTGTACGGATTTTGGCCGGCTGTTTTTTTTATATCACTTCTCAGCCTGATTATGAGCGATAAACCTATATGGTACTCAATAATTTTCGGACTTCTTTTTATAGGAGTAAGCTTTTTATCACGATGGGAACATAGGTGCTACGTTCGTAGAAGAAATGAGCTTGCTACTCTAAAAAAGAAATTAACTGAAGAGCCCATTTAAACAATCGATCTAATTAGCAGGTTCTGCTTTTGATATATTATTCTTTTCGACCATTGAATGAGGTATAAATTTGCTAAAATTACCAGATACTTTTTCCCAATCTGATAATATATATCCTGCTTTGGAAGAATTAGTCTCTTCGAAATAATCTTCTATTATTTTTCTAAGCTTCTCATTATCTGATTTAGATATTTCAGCTTTTACTATATAATCGGTATTGACCCGGGTTTTAGGATCTTCATAAAGAAATAGTTCACCTCCGGTCATCCCCGCTCCTACATTATCTGAAGTATGTCCAAGAATAACAACTTTACCATTTGTCATATATTCACAGGCATGCATCCCTGTGCCTTCTACAACAGCTGTAGCTCCACTATTTCGAACTGCAAACCTATCACCGGCCTGACCATATACATAGAATTTTCCATTAGTAGCTCCATACAATGCACAATTCCCGATTATTGCGTTGTCTTCAGGTTTATACTTTACATTTTCAGGAGGAACAATTACCGTTTTTCCACCACTCATTGACTTACAAACTGAATCGTTAGCTTCACCAATTAATCGAATGTTGACTCCATCGGTTTGAAAAACACCAAAACTCTGTCCTGCACTACCTCTGAAAACTAAATTGATCTTTTTACTATATGGTTGAACTGTAGTGTCGGCTTCTTTTATGGATGCCAATCTGCTTTTACTTTCTTTATCTGCCAGAAGCCCGATGAGTGTAGCTAAAGCAGAACGATCTGTGTTAAAAATCTTGTATTCTGCATCAATAGATTCATTCTTGCTTATTTTTTCTTCCAGTTGATGAATGATCTTAGAATTAAATGGACTTACTGCATCTGATAATGATCTCAGACTTTCTGTTTTTCTATATTTTGGAGCGGAGGTAAAGAAACTCAGATCTAATCCCAGCTCATTAATGAGTGGTTGGTGCTTATCATCAATTGACAATAAGCCGGTATCTCCCATAATCTCCTGAAGAGATTCTATTCCGATATTTGCCAGCTCTCTTCGTACATCTTCTGCTAAATAGGTTAGCGTATCTACAATATGATCTTTATTTCCTTTGTATTTGGCTTTGAATTTGGGATCATGGGTTGCAATACCTGTCGGACATGTGTTTTTTTCACAAATTCTCGCCATTACACAACCTTCAGCAATCAAAAGTAACTTACCGAAATCGAATTCTTCTGCTCCAAGAATAGAAGCTAAAATAATATCCTTTCCGCTTGAGAGCCCGCCATCAGTTCTTAAGATCACATGATCTCTTAAGTCATTCTCTATCAATGATTGATGCACTTCCAGCAAGCCTATTTCCCAAGGCAGACCTGCATGTTTCATCGAGCTTAGGGAAGCCGCTCCTGTCCCTCCTTCCCCACCGGAAACTTGTATAATGTCAGCACCTGCTTTTGCTACTCCAACTGCTATAGTTCCGATATTGACTCCTGAAACTAATTTAACACTCACTTTTCCCTCAGGATGCAGTTGCTTTAGATCGTGAATTAATTGCTTCAGGTCTTCTATGCTGTAAATATCATGCAAAGGAGGAGGAGAAATCAAATCAAAACCGGGATTTGCGTATCGGGCTCTGGCTATATCTTCATTTACTTTTAAGCCCATAAGTTGCCCCCCCTCACCGGGTTTAGCTCCCTGACATACTTTTATCTGGATCTCTTCTCCTGAAACCAGATACTCCGCTGTAACACCAAACCTTCCTGAAGCAATTTGTTTTACTGAAGCAGAAATCCCCTCAGTGAAGTAATATGGGTTTTCTCCTCCTTCACCACTGTTACAACGCCCACCTATTTCTTTCATCGCAAGGAATATATCTCTCTGAGCTTCAGCACTTATTGCTCCAAAAGACATCGCACCTGACCCAAACTTATTAAGGATGTGAGATACCGGACGTACTTTATCCAGCGGTAACTTTTGGGAAGAATATTTAGGTTTAAAAAGATGTCTTAATGCAACAGGTTCATCATTTAGTCCAAGTTTAAGATATTCATCAAATAATGACATATCTGTTAGATCGAGCTTCTTATCCCGAACTAATTCGTGAATAATTTTAGATCGTGAATTGGTCATTGAATGCTTCTCACCCATTTTACCACGCGCATGCTCTTTATATTGATAGCTCTTGATGGGTTTATATCTTTCCTGTTCTTTTGATGATCTATCCTCTGTTCTTGCCAACACTCTTTCAGCAATCTGATTGATTTCCAGTCCACCAATCGGGCTTTGAACCTGAGGGAAATACTCGTTCACAACTTTAGGCCCTAATCCTAATATCGAATACAGCTTCGCACTTTGATAACTTCTAACAACCGATATCCCGGACTTTGCCATTATTTTCAGTAATCCGGTATCAAACGCTTTAAGCAGATTTCTTTCCTTAGTATCTGAATCCAGATCTTTGAGAGAACGATGATCTACATTCCTTGCAACATCCAAAGCTAAATAAGGACATACTGCCTGGGCTCCGAAACCAATTAAAGCAGAAGCATGATGTGTACTTTTCACTTCTCCTGTGTCTATTACCACCGACGCATTCAATTTCAGACCTTCGTCATTAAGAGCATTAACAACTCTCCTTAAAGTTAATAGTGAAGGGATAGCCGGGTTATCATAATCTGATTTTCTGTCGCTCAAAATTATAATAGAATAGCCACTTCTTACTGCTCTTATTGCTTCTTTTCCAATGGCTTTAAGTCTGGATTTAAAACCAACCGATCCATGACTTCTTTTGAAGGTTGTTTCGATTTCGAATGGAACAACACGATCTGATGGAGCATATTTAATGATCAAATCTCTTAAAAATTCCATCTGTGCTAAACTCAAGAAAGGACTCTTTAATTCGTATGCAGGCGCTGCAGGAATAAGTTCTTTCGGCTCAAAAATATTAGGCTTTTTTCCTAAGTGAACTGTCAGATCGGTTACAATCTTTTCTCTTATATAATCCAAAGGAGGATTAGTTACCTGTGAAAAATTTTGGTAAAAAAAATCAAAAAAGGATCTTGGTTCAGTTGACAGAACCGCCAAACGAGCTGTATCTCCCATCGATCCGATTGGCTCTTTACCCGTTTCAGCCATTGGATATATTACTTTAGAAAGCTCTTCATCGGTATAGCTAAAAGTAGCTAATTTTTCGTCATACCGTGCCTCAATATCACTAATGGTTTTGGGAATAGGTTTTAATCGGGAATCAAAATTAGCATCATGGTTATCTTTCGAATGGCTTGGATCTCTGAATAACACTTCGCCGGAACTAAGATCCACTGTAACTCCTCTTCCTGCATAAAGAGTTCCCTTGCCTTCTATTTCATCTTCCTTGATATGAAAGGTTCCCGCTTCTGATGAAAGATAAAAATGATCTTTAGTACGAACCCATCTACATGGACGAAAACCATTTCTGTCAAGCCGTGCCCCAATAGTATAACCGTTCGCATATGTAATAAAAGCAGGACCATCCCATGGTTCCATAGCTCTGCTCCAAAATGTATAAAACTGATTCGCTTCTGTAGCAGGAGGCATCATTATTGCCAAAATATCTTCTACATTAGGAATGCTGCTACGATATCGCAAAGCCTCCACCATTTCGTTTAAGCTACCTGAATCACTAATATTGGATCTTGTAAGTATTTCATTTCGCTCTGCGCCAATCATTTTTTCTCTTGATTTAGCCCATGATCGGTTACCGGCTATTGTATTGATCTCTCCATTATGCCCTATAAGTCTTAGTGGCTGAATTTTGTCCCAAGATGTTTTCGTATTTGTACTAAACCGCCTGTGGAAAAGACAAAAACGTGTTGTAAATTTTTCGTTTTTCAGATCTGGATAGAACTCGTCTAATGCTTCCGCCTTTGTTAATGCTTTATAAACGATCGTTTGAGCTGATAGCGACGCAAAATGTAAACTTTGAATTAACGAATCAGCTGAAAGTTTTGACCTGGTTAATTGTTTTGCATTGTACAACCTCTTATCAAACGAAAAATTGGTTTTACTTCTTTCAGGTCGCTTTATAATTGCCTGCTTAATTACCGGAACATTAACTGAAGCATCTTTACCCAATACAGAATGATTTACAGGAACATCTCTATAGTTCAAAATATCCAACCCAAAAAAGCTGAATGTATTTTCAAAAATATGTAACGCTTTTCTCTGCTTATCCTGATCGTTTGTCAAAAATAATGTTGCAACGGCTACAGTATCTTTTTCATAACCAAGCATATCAAAAGGAATATCGGTCATTATTCCGGCTCCGTCACCGGTAATTCCATCCGCTGAACAAGCTCCCCGGTGTTCCACGCATCTTAATGCATGCAAACCTTCTGTTAAATGTAGATGTGAATACTCTTTCTTTCTACTTGTGATAAAACCTACGCCACAAGCCGAATGCTCTTCAGAACAGTAATTAAATTTATTAGACATTTTACAGATAGCACTAATTGTTTTTAAGAATGGACAAGCACAAAAAAGACGATTTTTTTGCACTATTTCAAATATTCCGAAAATGAAGAGACAGAGCACTTACTTAAAAAATTAGGCTAATAGAGCATTAGGAAGCTTTTTTGTCATGAATTAACAGCGGTCTATTTTGCTCAGTATTTTAGAAAAGCGCTTCCGTTGATTTATCGGAATTTAATTTATTTAGGCAAATAAATAATTATGCGTAATAAAATAAATTTTAATTAATTTTTTAACTTGGTCTGATTGGGATTCCTTCAGCCCCTAAAACTCGCTTGAGTTCTGAAATTTCAATTTCTTTAAAGTGAAAGATGCTTGCTGCGAGAACTGCATCTACATTTGCCACTTTGATTGCATCAATACAGTGCTGAATAGTTCCTGCTCCACCGCTTGCTATTACCGGGATGCTTACACATTTATTAACTTGCGATAACAGCTCCAGATCGAACCCGTTTTTAGTGCCGTCCCTGTCCATACTTGTAAGCATAATTTCGCCTGCATCTCTTTCTTCCACTTCTGTCATCCACTTCAAGGCATCTTTACCGGTATTCTCTGTTCCACCTTTTATAAATACATCCCAATGATCATCTACCTTCTTTGCATCAACCGCAGCTACTATCGCTTGAGCTCCAAAAGCTTCTGAAGCTCTGTTTATCAATTCAGGATCTTTTACTATACTGCTGTTCAGAGATACTTTATCAGCTCCCGCTTTTAGTAGCTCTTCAATTTCTTCTACTGATCTTATTCCGCCACCAACCGTAAATGGAATATTGATCTCAGTCGAAATTCTCTTTACTAGCTCTATCAGAGTTTTTCTTTTTTCCAAGGTCGCAGTAATATCCAGAAAAACCAGCTCATCAGCTCCTTCGTCAGAATATCTTCGGGCCAGTTCAACAGGATCACCTGCATCCCTCAACCCTTCGAAGTTTACTCCTTTAACTGTTCTGCCTTCTTTTATATCCAGACAAGGGATAATCCTTTTTGTTAACATGCTTTAAGTTAAGGTTTCTTTTTTTATGAGGGAACTTGTATTCACTTTTTTTAAGTTATCTGATGAAATTAAATAATATCTATGGACAGCACCTCTATTTATTCGGAACACTTTGAAGTAAGAGCAAGCGAAGTTGATACAAATGGCAAGATCACTCTTTCCTCAATTTGTAGCCTATTCCAGGAAGTAGCCGGAAATCACGCTCTGTTGCTTAATTTTGATATCACTGATCTTCATAAACAGGACCTAACCTGGGTACTTCACAGAATGGACATCAAGATAAAACGCTTTCCAAAATGGAGAGAATCCATCACAATTGAAACCTGGCCTGCTGCCGGTGATGCATTGAGAGCATACAGAAACTATAGAATTTTGGATGAGGAAAATAACGAGCTTGTCGTTTGTTTGAGCTATTGGATGATGATCAGTATGAAAACTAGACGTCCAGTTCGGATGACAGAAGATATTTTAAATACCAGATTATCTGACAGAGATAATGTATTGGCTGTTCGTTCAGATAAGATCCCGAGAATTGAAGAACCTGCTTCTCAAAAAGAAATTCCAGTACGTCGTTCTGATCTGGATATGAATCAGCATGTAAATAATACCCGTTATTTAGAATGGATGAGTGAGCCCTTAAATGAAGGGCAAATTTCCAGAGTAAATGCTGTTGACATTCTATTCTTACGTGAAGCTGTGTACGGAGACGTTATACTATCTCAAGTAAAAGCCTCTGAACATGAATCAACATTACATCAGTTAAGAAACCAGAATGATGAGATCATAGCTCAAGCCAGATTTTCTCACTCGTAGAAAGATCTTAAACAGCGTCCCAATCCGGGGCAAAATCCGGGGTCACAATTCGTTGATCTTTTGGTAATTCGTCAATAGCATAGAAATCATCATCTTCCAGAACAAAATCATAGATGTCCATATTTTCTTCTAAATGTGCTTTGTTTGAAGCTTTTGGAATAACAACAACTTGCTCTTGTTCAATTAACCAGCGCAATGCAATTTGAGCAGGGGTTTTATCATATTTTAGAGCCAATTCTTTTATCAATGGTTCTTCCAACACTTTTCCCTGACCTAACGGGCTATATGCAGTTACCATCAGGTCATTTTCAGCAGCATAATCTAACAGATCAAATTGCCCTAAATTAGCATGATATTCTACCTGATTACAGAAAATAGGAGCGGCTAATTCATCGTTTACTTCTTTCAGGTGCTTCATTGGGAAATTACTCACACCGATATTTAACGCTTTTCCCTGATCTCTAATGGAAAGCATTGCTTCAATAGTTTGTTCAATATCCACATCCGGATTTGGCCAATGAATCAGCAGTAGGTCCAAATATGGTACATCCAGGTCCTGAAGAGATCGCTCTGTAGATTTAATAACATCATCAGCTTCCATGTTCAGCAAAGAAATTTTTGTAGTCAGGAAGAGCTCTTCTCTTGGTATGTGAGCATGCTTTATAGCTTCTCCTATCTCTCTTTCATTTTTATATTCCTGAGCTGTATCAATATGTCTGTAGCCAAGATTAAGAGCTAGCTTTACGATTTGTTCACATTCTTTCCCGATCAATTTAAAAGTGCCAAGTCCGATTTCGGGAACATCGATACCTTGAATATTCTTAGTTACCATTTTATGATGGAAGTATTCGTTTTAGTTTTTTGATTATTGTTATTTGACAAGAGTCATTTTTCTTGTCATTATTTTTGTACCTACTTCTAATTGATAAATATAAATTCCACTTGGCATATCAGATGCATCCCATTCAAAGGAATGTTCTCCTTGGGCTTTATTTTCCTGAAGTAATACTGCAACAGGTTGCCCAACAATATTGAAAACTGAAAGCTTAGCTAATCCCTCTTCAGGCATATAAAAAGAAATTGTAGTGGTTGGATTAAATGGATTCGGGTAATTTTGATGTAATTCAACTGTGATTGGTAATTCATCGCCTGTATCTACCAATTCTTTCGGAATCATTTTTAGCACAAATCTATCTTCAACAGAAGGAAAGAATACATTATCACTTTCCGTAGCGCTCATGTTTGAGTAGTTAAATTTTAAAGACCAATTGTCATGTATTTCATAAATTTTCTCCTCTTTCAGGTCTTCTATTTGTATAACCCATCCATCAGGAATATCAGTCCATTCTTTAACTTTAAATTCAAACTCCCCACTTTTATCGCTGGAAATATCTAATGGCAGAGTAGTTATATGCTTACTGTCCTTCTCTATATCTAATTGATCATAATGATTACCTTCTAAATTAGCTGTAAGAACAAGTTCATTAAAGTCCGAAAGGTATAATTCTTCATTTAACTTAAGATTCAACTTATTAAGTGATGCTTCTTCTTCGACAAAAGAAACCTGAAGATTTGACGATTTGGAACTACCATTCAATTCAAGCTCAAATATCCCTCTTTCTCTTTCTTCAATAATTGGATCTATGTTCAACTCCTGAAGCTCTAATGAAATTTTTCTTTCGGGAACTTGTACATTGAATTTGAGCCAAAAAATATCTCCTGGAAAAATTAATTCATCTTCTTTAAGTGCTGAAATTTTTCCGAATTCAGGTGAACTTTTAAAAACACTTATTTCTTCTGTTAATTCTAATCTGCTTTTTAATACCGTTGTCAATTGTACTGAAGAAAAAGTTCCGCTTGTATTATTACTGACTAGATTTAATCCCTCTGTTGATTGAATAATTCCGTTTTCATCTGCATCAGTTGCCTCTATATTTAAATCCAGCGTATTACCGGAAATAGATTCTAAACTTTTCTTCTTTATTTCAGCAAATTTTTTTGCTGAAGCTTCATCAAAATAACCTACCAAAATATTATTCTCGATTTCTTCTGATGAAGACTCACTAACGTTCTTAAAACTTCTTTCATTCTTATTCCAATAAAAAAAGTCTGTGGAAGGAAACTCACTTACATTTAATGCAGTATTTGATATTGTTTTCCACCCGGGATTTACTGTTTCAGAGATTGCGCTAACTACATTAGGATTTTCGCCTTTTGTGCCTTCCGGGGAATTTGTGTTTACCTGACCTGAAGAAACAAGGCTATTAGAGTTTTCTTCTTTTTTAGAGATGCTTACCTCTGCAACTTTAGTTCCTTCATAATTTTTTAAATGAATAGTGCCGTTAGAATTAAGCAACTCAGCTTTTTCATTGTCTAATAGCAAAGAGTTTGAAAATAATCCTTGGTCTTCTCCGGCTAGAATTACTATGGATTCTCCAACTTTTAAGCTCGTATTTCTTGGGAATACAACCTTTACATCTCCTTTTACTAATTCCCAATCTCTAAGATCTAACTCTCTGCTTTCGAGATTATGCAGTACCAAAACCTTTTTATTCAAGTTTTCTATAATCTCAAATTTGATCTCAGGAAGTTCATTATCACTTACCATTACAGTATGAGATATAAAATCGCCAAACCTTCCGGTGCTTAGATTCTGGAGACTAAATATTCCGGTTTCAAAACCTTCATAATCTTTATCATCTTCTAAGGGTACTTCTACTTCGTAAACAGCGTCACCAATTAATCCGGTGAAATTAATTTTTTTAGATCTGAACCCATTTATTTCATTTCGAGACAGAGAACTGTATAAAGAATCAAAAACAACATCTACTGTCAATTTTGAACCGTCATGCTCATAAATAGCGACGTTCAGAATTGTCTTCTTTTCATTCTCCTTAACACTTGAAAGGCTTTCATCAAAAAGTATAACCGGTGCCTTCAAAAGATTAAAAGAAGTTCCGAAATCTGAATAATCTGCTTCATTGTTTCCTCTCCAATAGGCAGCGTTAGAGACAAATGAAAGTAGCATTTTCTGAGTACCACTAGCTCCGTTTCTGATGTAGTATTGATAATTATTCTCTGTGCCGAGTCTCAGAACAGTATTTTTATTATCCTTCAAAACCTCTGGTATATCAGAACCGAAGAACGAACGATCTCTCCTTCCCTTTTTTTCACCCCATCCCAATGCATATACAAAACGAGTCTGTTCATTATCTTTTTGATAAATGAAAAGTTGTTCTCTCTCTTCAGATAATATTATTGAACCATCCTTCTTTAAATATTCGGTTTCTTTAGAAGTGAATTTAAATGGAGTCCCTGCTTCTATCTTTTTCTTAACAGTAAATTTTACTTCCTGTCCTTGAGAGAACACTAAATCAGAGTTATCCCATAAACCATTACTGACATTGAATTCTGTACCAATCTCCAGATCGATCAATGGCACCAGCTCAAACTGATTGGTAGTAGAGTTAACTGAAACAAATACAATATCTCCCGGCAACAATAGGGATTGAGCATAAGAAGATTTTGTGATGAGAATCACAAAAAAGAAAAGGGCGATATGTAGTGTTCTAAAAAGTGCTTTGTTTTGTAGCGGTTCCGCCATAGGCTTTACCTTTTATCTGAATACTGATAATACATTACAATTAAACTATTTCTGGACTAAAAGGCATATTAAAATTCAACTTTTTTGAATTTTCTAGTCATCTAAATTTGGCTCTCCAAGTTTTCCTTCTGATGAAGCCACGGTAAGCGCAACAGCTGCATCTCCGGTAATATTGACTGTAGTTCTACACATGTCTAGAATCCTGTCTACACCGAGTATTAAAGCGATACCCTCTACTGGAACTTCAATTGCCTGGAGCACAACAACTAACATCACAATTCCTGCGCCGGGTACTCCGGCTGCACCAACGGACGCTAATGTAGCTGTAAGAACAATGGTCAACTGCTGAATTATAGTCAAATCCATCCCTAATGCCTGAGCGATAAAAACAGCCGCAACAGCCTGATACAAGCTAGTTCCATCCATGTTGATAGTTGCGCCTATCGGCAGAACAAAACTTGAGACCTCTTCTTCTACCCCAAGATTCTTTTCTACTCTCTCCATAGTTACCGGAAGCGTCGCCGAACTGGAACTTGTACTAAAACCAAGAAGCATAGCCGGGCGAATGGCTTTAAAAAATGTACCTAGTTTTACTTTCGTAAAGATCTTAAACATCGCGGTATAAACCAGCAATACATGTAAAATAAGAGCCGAAACAACTACTAAACAATAAGCTCCAAGAGCGTAGAGCAGGTCTCCTGCCTTTCCCAGATCATCTCCTGCCAGATCAACAATTAGTGCCGCCATTAGCGCAAAAACACCATATGGTGCCGTTTTCATTATAAGATCCACGATCTTGATAATTACATCATTAAATGAATCGAAAACATTAACCAGCAGTTTTCCTTTTTCTCCCCCAACTTTAATTATCCCAATACCAAGAAGTATAGCAACAAACACAACCTGAAGCATGTTTGAGTTTTCACTCGCAGATTTAAAAAAGTTATCCGGCACAATTCCGACAATGAAATCCAGCGGTCGTCGCTCTTTAACAAGCATAGCCCCTTCTTCTTTCTCTCCAACATTATCCCGATATGTTTCCTGAAGCTCTATTTTGGTTTCTTCAGGAAGTGCTTTTCCTGGCTCCCATAAGTTTACCGAAACTAAGCCAATGGTGATTGCAAAAATTGTAGTACAAAGATAGATAAGAACTGTCTTCCCCCCCATTCTCGACAAAGAAGCGGTGTCATTCAGGCTTGTGACTCCTGCAACCAATGAAGCTAAAACCAGTGGAACAGCAATGAGTTTAAGAAGTGTTATAAATATGGTTCCGAATGGCTTTATGAAATCTAAGGTAAATTCATTAAATCCGGCTACTGCTGAAACCAGTCCCCATATCAACCCCAGTACCAAACCAAGAATTATCTGCCAATGTAATTTTTTATACCACTTCATATTATATAATTAATGTTATTAAAAGTACTAAGATTGATGCTGAACCAGTAGAAAGCCAATTTACAATATTATTGCTAACTGTTATGGTTCCATTTTCGTTATTTGATAGAAAAGGAATATTAAGAGAATTACCCTGAAGTTTAACTCCAAGAAAAGAATCTACAAAACATCCCAAAAAACCTGTTATTGAAATTATAACAGCTGTTATTAGATTGATCTCGTTTAGTAACAACCAACATAAAGACCCTACAATAGCTGAACCAAACATAGCTCCAAGAGTTCCTTTTATACTAACACCTCCATCAGTTCCGGCTGACACCTGATTTAAGTTAGTGATCAGGTAAGTTCTGTTGTTCCTACCGCTTCCCAGCTCTGTAGCCCATGTGTCAGAAGTAGCTGCTGCTATACTGGCAATAGATGCAGCTAAAAAAATTGTATTGCCTGTGATAAACCAAATTAATATCCACAAACACAACCAAAAACCATTTGCCCAAACTTGCCGACCATCTCTTCTAAATTTTATTGAAAACGATTCATCGGTAGCTGCAATATCTTTGGAAAGTAATGATGCCGATATAAAAAAGAATAAAGCAATGAGCGCCAGCGGCCAACCTCCAAACCCAAAGGAAATCACCCCAAAAATACCGGCTGCCAGAGCTCCATCGTAAGTTAACCAGTTCAACAAAAAAGCTGTTATTCCAAAAATAATCGCAAGAAGTAGTGCGAGTAATATCCTGAGATGATCATCGAGTTCTCCAAAAATGAAAAAAATGAAGATCAGCGAGAATAAAAAAAAGATATTTACGTGACGATGAGTCACTTTAAGAAGATTGTCCGGATTCTTCTTGTTTGCCTCTGTTGTGTTTAAGAATGGCAAAAATAACAATCACATAGCCGGCCATTATCATTATAGGTGAAATAAATAAAGAAATAAATCCATGAATTTCGTTTTCGATATACATAGCTGTGAAACCTGTGATAATCAAAAATATCGCTATTCCTATAAGCTTATAGTTAAACGATGAGAAAAACATTGGATGATTGTCGGTATTCTTTCGATTCTTTTTTGCCATTTATTTTTTTATAAACCTTAACGTTTTCTAAGTTTGAAACGGAACCAGAAGTTATTTAATTATCTTTTAACTGCAAAGGCGATATCCTACAGAATGAGAATAATCCTGGCTTCACAAAGCCCCAGAAGAAAAAAATTATTAAAACAGCTTGGCCTAACGTTTGAAGTAATCCCAAGTGCCATTGAAGAACACTCTCTTGAAACTGATCCTGTTAAGATCGTTGAAGATTTAGCAGACCAAAAAGCGTTAAGTGTCGGGACGTCTTGTTCTAATAGTTTTGTAATTGGATCAGATACTATAGTTGTATTCGAAGACAAAATCCTTGGGAAACCAAAAGATCATGATGAAGCTTCAAAAATGTTAAATAAACTAAGCGGTGAACAACATACCGTTTATACCGGAGTTTCTTTGTTAGTAACTGATGAGCAATCCACAGTTAAAAAATCAGTCAAATTTTCAGTAGCTACAAAAGTGCATTTTTCAACTCTTGAACAAGCAGAAATAGATGCCTATATAAAAACCGGAAGCCCAATGGATAAAGCAGGAAGCTACGGTATACAAGACGACTGGGGAGCTACTTTTGTAGAGAAAATTGATGGAGACTTTTATAATGTAGTAGGTTTACCTATTAACAAGTTATATTCAGAACTAAAGAATAATTTTCCTGAAATCGTTAAAACATTGCCCATTAACTGTTGAGTAAGATCATATACATATTTTCTTTTATATCCTTATTGCTGATTTTGCCTGTAAATACGCAAGCTCAGGTTGGTAATGAATTCCAATTGGGTAATCGTTTTATGCAGCAACAGAATTACGAAGCTGCTCTACCTGTTTTTAAAAAGCTTGTCCAAAATAATCCATCTGAGTTCTATTTTGCAGATCGATATATAGAATGTTTTATACAGTTAAAACAATATGATGAAGGGTTAAATGCCATTTCTGAAACTCCGTTCTCCTCTAATATTTCTGCACAAGTAAATATTCTAAAAGCCAAACTTTATCATTTTAAAGGTGACACAGCGAAAGCTTATTCTATATGGAATGATAATATAGCCGGCAATCCACGCAATCTTCAGCTCTATATATCAACTTCAAATATCATGACTGATGTAAATGAGTTTGAAAAAGCTGTAAATGTTTTAAAACAAGCCAGAGTAGCTTTTAATAATCCTCAACTCTTTCATAATGATATTTCTAAAACACTACTCCAGGCAGGGAATTACGAAGGTGCCGTGCAGGAATGGATCGATTGGCTAATTGCTCAACCGGATCAAATTTCAAATATACAGAGAGTTCTTCTACGATTTGACGATCCATTACTTAATGATATTACCATTCTTGAAATTGAAGATAAATTGAATGAAATACCGATCAACAAACCTGAATACAATACGCTATTTCGATTTCAAATATGGTTGCTACAGGAAAATAAATTGTATCGCAGAGCCTTAGCTTCCGCCACCGCATTTGAAAGTTCAACGTCTAATTTTAATTATTCTCTTTTCCAACTTGGCAGAAGTCTGAGGAGAAATAAAGAATTTGAATTGGCAACAAGTGCTTTTGAATATTATATAAATAAAGCCGAAGGGAATGTTAAATGGCAAAGTCAGGAAGAATTAGCAAAAGTATATTCTGAATGGGCTAAACAAATCGAAGATTTTAATCTGGACTTCACCAATCATAAAGACACTTTATTTACCAAAGCATTAGCGCAAACAAATTCAATAATCGAAAGCGCCCCAAACTATAGGTATATATCAAGAGTACTTTTGATGAAGTCCGAGATCGTACTTGATCATATTCACGATATAGATGCTGCTGAAAATATCCTCAACCATCTTAGAAAGATAAATCAGGAAAAAGAAACTGCCGAAGAATTTTATATACAAGGCAGAATTGATATCGCAACAAAGGAGTATTCACAAGCACGAATCTCTTTAACAAAAAGCAATAAACTAGCCGGAATTGGTGAACTGGCAGAGAAAACCAGATATTTCCTCGCTCTTACTGATTTCTTTTCATCAGACTATGAATTTTCAACTATCCAGTTAAAGACACTAGGCCGACAAAATACTTCCTACTATGCGAATGATGCCCTCCAACTAAGATTGTGGATTCAGGAAGGCTTAAGTGCTGATTCTTCCGGTAAATCAATTCAACCATTTGCTGAAGCCTACTTTAATACGGTGACCGGAAATTATGAAGATGCAAAAAATATGCTTTTAACTTATCTGGAAGAATCACCGGAAGCTCCGTTATATGATGATGCGGTTTTACTTCTATCTAAAAATCCTTCGCATAATGCACAATCAACCTATAATTTGACCAATCAAGTTCTGGTTCAGAATAAAGTAGTTTCTAATCGGGAACGATTGATGTGGGAACGAGCTAAATTTGCTGACCAAGCTTTTATACAATCAGAGACGGACCAAAGCTTTGATCCGGAGGTTCAAATTTCTATCAGCGAAGTGATCTCATTTTATGAAGAACTAATTCTTGAATATCCACAAGGATTTTACGCTCCTTATGCACGAAAAAGACTTACAAAATTATCAGAAAAAAATACCTGACATGATCAAGCAGATAACATCTTCCATTCTATTTGTATTTGTACTTGGATTCAGTTTGAATGCACAGCAACAGGTACTGATCCCAATGGATGCTTCACAAACCAATCACCTTAAAGCATATGGAGTTATCTTTAATCATGTCACAGACGGGTATCCGGTAAAGTGGCTGCTTAATTACCGCGGTGGAAGTTTTTTGGTAACAGTTGATAATGATATTGTTCGAAAAAGCAGATTAAGAAACGTAAGTTTAGAAAATGTCAGTGCAGCAAAAGCCGCTTCCATTGTTCAGGAAGTAGAGCGTCCCGGTTCTAACACCTCGGTTGTTAACTTGGAAAAAGCGCCTAAGATTGCCGTCTACACGCCTGATCAAGCTTTGCCTTGGGATGATGCCGTGACCCTAGCCCTAACATACGCTGAAGTAGAATATGATAAGATATGGGATGTTGAAGTACTGGAAGGAAAGTTGAATGAATATGATTGGCTTCACCTCCATCATGAGGATTTTACCGGACAGTATGGAAAGTTTTGGGCTTCATACAATGGCGTTCCCTGGTATATTGCACAGGTCAGGCAAATGGAAGCTATGGCAAAAGAGTTGGGTTTTTCTAAAGTTAGTGAGCAAAAGAAAGCTGTAGCAAGAACCATCAAAGAATATGTCGGCAATGGTGGATTCCTATTTGCGATGTGTTCCGGAACAGATACTTTTGACATCGCACTGGCAGCAGAGGGTATTGACATCGCTCCTAATCAATTTGATGGCGACGCTGTTGACCCAAATGCTCAAAACGATCTGGACTATTCTAAAACTCTGGCATTCGAAGATTTCAATATCATTATAGATCCTTACCAATATGAACACGCAGATATAGATGTTCCTGTGCAGATCAGAGAGGTGGATCAATCATTAGACTTCTTTACACTTTTTGAATTTTCAGCCAAGTGGGATCCGGTGCCAACCATGCTCACTCAAAATCATGTAAGTTCCGTAAAAGGCTTTTATGGACAAACAACTGCTTTCAGAAAGGAAAAAGTTAAATCATCAGTAGTAATACTGGCAGAATCACCGGGTAGAAATCAGGTGAAATATATTCACAGCAACTATGGACAGGGAACGTGGACATTCTATGCCGGTCATGATCCTGAAGATTATACTCATCGGGTAAATGATCCTCCTACAGATCTGGATCTTCATCCCAACAGCCCTGGATATCGCTTAATACTAAATAACATACTCTTCCCTGCGGCCAAGAAGAAAAAGAAAAAAACTTAGTTAAATTCAAAATTAAGAATTAAAGATTGGTACATTATTCTTAATCTTGAATTCTTAATTCTTAATTTTTTATGCAGCCTAGCAAAAAGTTTGAAGATCTGATTGAACTGGTTTCAATACTTAGAAAAGAATGTCCCTGGGACAGAAAACAAACACACCATTCCATTAAAGACAACCTGGTAGAAGAGGCTTATGAAGCAATAGATGCTTTAGACAATAACGACTTCGATGAATTCAAAAAAGAAATCGGAGACCTCTTATTGCATGTAGTTTTTCATAGTAATATGGCCAGCGAAACTGATACTTTTGATATTGGTGATGTAATCTACACGCTGATGGAAAAACTGATCAGAAGACATCCACACGTTTTTGGTGAAGAAGCAGTTTCCGGCGAAACACAAGTGGCAGAGAACTGGGAAAATATTAAGTTGAAAGAAGGTAAAAAATCTACTCTTGATGGATTGCCCAATCATCTCCCGGCTTTAATACGAGCTCAAAGGATGCAGGAAAAAGCAGCCAATGTTGGCTTCGATTGGCCTGAATGGAAACTCGCATGGGAAAAACTTGATGAAGAACTAAATGAGTTTAAAGAAGCGCTTCAGGAAAACGATGTAAATGCTTCATCTGAGGAATTTGGAGATGTTTTATTCTCTATGGTAAATGTAGCCCGATACTTCAATTTAGTAGCAGAGGATAGTTTAAGACAAACCAATAAAAAATTTGAAAAGCGTTTTAAATTTATAGAGTCGGAACTGAAGAAATCAGACAAAACACTGAAAGAAGCCACTCTTGAAGAAATGGATGAATTGTGGAATCAAGCAAAAAAGTAATTAACATTTCTTCACGCACAAATCTGCTTGATCACTAAATGCAGAAAAGCGCTTACAGATGTTAAAAGAATAAATTAATTCGACAATTTTCTCCAGATAATCTTATTTTATTATTCTTCCCAAAAAAGGATAGAGTTTAATCCAAACTAAACGATTGAGATTTAAAAAAGGTTTAGTGCTTGGATACCTGACTGAAGGACGCACAAGAAATTATTAAACACTAAATTTTGAGATCGAATGTCTTCTGATTTACATACTGGTTTTGACGAACAAGAATATCCACACATTAACAAGGGACTTGATGGTATTGTAGCTTTTTCTACTACCAAAAGTTTTATAGATGGTAAAGTGGGAGATCTTATTTACTCTGGCTATCATATTGACACATTAGCGGAAAATGCTACTTTTGAAGAAGTTTGTTTTTTGCTTTGGAATGATCGGCTGCCAAACAGTTCAGAGTTAGAAAACCTGAAAAAAGAATTGGTTGATCACAGAGAATTACCTGAAGCTGTTCTTAATTATATTAAATCTACCAGTAAAGATGCTGAGCCAATGGCAGTATTGAGAACTTCGGTTTCTATGTTGGCAGACAGCGACTCAACCTTTGGTAAGTTCGACGAAAGCCTGTTCATGGATCAGGCTATTTCAATCACTGCCCGTATTCCTTCTATAATTGCAGCATTTGACAGATCCAGAAAAGGAAAAGAGATCATCGCTCCGTTGAAAGAAGGCAGTACAGCTTTTAACTTCCTTTATATGTTAAATGGAGAAAAGCCGGGTAAGCAAGCTGAAAAAACAATGGATCTTTGCTTGATCCTTCATGCCGAACACGGGATGAACGCTTCTACTTTTACGGCAAGAACTATCACTGCTACTATGGCTGATATGTACTCTTCTGTTACCGGAGCGATTGGCGCTTTAAAAGGCCCTTTACATGGTGGTGCTAACACTGCTGTAATGAATACTCTTCTTGAACTTTCAGAACAAGGTAAAGATGCCGATGCAGTTGCTTTCACAAAGAAAAAACTGGACAGCAAAGAAAAAATGATGGGCTTTGGTCATCGAGTATATAAAGTTTTTGATCCACGCGGATATCACCTTCAAAAAATGGCGAAAGCTCTTTCTGAAGAAACAGGACATGAAGAATTGTACCGTTGGAGTATGGATATGCTCAACACCATGAAAGAAGAAAAAAACATTGACCCAAATGTAGATTTCTTCTCAGCTACCGTTTATTATTCTATTGGTATTGAGCCGGATCTATATACTTGTATTTTTACAATGAGTAGAGTTTCGGGCTGGACCGGCCATGTTATGGAACAAGCTGCTAACAACAGATTAATTCGTCCACGCGCGCTGTATGTAGGTGAAAAGAATCTGGACTGGACTCCTTTAGAAAACAGATAAGATCTGTATCATCTCTTTTTATTAAGCCTGGAAATTATTTTGTTTTCAGGCTTTTTTTTTATCCAAGTGGATTTAATAAGTGTATCAGGAACAAAACTAACTTTAAAATTAACTCCCTCTCCTGTTTTAGTGTCCCAATCAAATGTCGCATTTAATTGCTCTGCCAAAGTTCTTATCAATGTCATTCCAAGTGAGTTCAACTCATTGATATCAAAACCTTCTGCCAAGCCAATACCATTGTCAGCAACACAAAAGATCAATTCTTTCCCAACTACATTTAAACTTACATTGATTTTTCCAAGGTCCTTTCCATCAAAAGCATACTTATAAGCATTTACAATTAGTTCGTTTGCCAAAATACCGAATGGAACAGCTTGATTTACGTTTAAAGAAACTTCATCTCCCAACACTTCAATTTCTATATTCTTATCATTTCTTTCATAAGTCTCAGCTATTTCTGAAACAACATCGGTTAAATAACTTTTGATCTCTATGCTACTAAAAACATGATTCTGGTAGAGCTTTTCATGAATTGCAGCTATAGATTTAATTCTGGATTGGCTCTCCTGTAAAATTGTTAGGGTCTCATTGTCATCTTTGTCCACATGCATAGCCTGCAAAGCAAATAATCCTGATATAACCGCTAAATTATTTTTCACCCTATGGTGAATCTCTTTAATAAGAATTTCTTTTTCAGCTAAGGATTCTTCTAACTGAGATTGGTAGTTCTTTAAATATGTAATATCAGTTGCTGTGCCTGAGCAACCAACTATCATTCCATTATCATCCACTATTGGATAAGCAGTTGCAGAGAGGTGTCTGAGTTCTCCTTCCGATGTTACCATTTCAAGTGGAAAACTTTCAAAAACATCGCCTTTAATGACACTTTCATGTACACTTACTGTTTCTTCTACTTTTGACGGATTTATATATGGAGCAAATGAATTTCCGATCATTTCGGCAGGCCTGTAACCCAGAATTGATGAACTGGCATTATTGATAAAACTAAAATTTCCTTCAATATCAATTCTCCAAACAAGATCGTGAGAGGCTTCTACCAGATTCCTGTACTTTTGCTCGCTATCTACTAAGGCTCTTTCCACTTTGATAGTATTGGTGATGTCCTCGATCAAGAGCATTACCTTTTCAACCTTACCATCTTTGCCTATTATTGGTGTTAAATACTCCCTTAAAACGATTTCTTTTCCTTTTTTTGTTTCTCTCTCGATAGTTATTAATTCCGTCCTGCCGGTTTCTGCCACCTTCTTTAAGTTATTTTGTGCTTCTCTTTTCTTGTCTCTTAGTGCATAGGGCAGGAAATTACCGTCAGCTTCTTCATTTGTCCACCCGAAAATATTTTCAGCCTCTGCATTCCAAACCTTGTCCACAATTCCTTCCGTATTTACTGTAACCACACCAATTGGGGCTAAATCAATCAGTGTTTTTAGCAATGAGTTTGTTTTAATCAGTTCCTGTTCAAACATTGCCTTTTCTGTATTATCAATTAAAAGTATCAGCCTGCTTCTTTCCCCTCCCAAGCTAATTTTCTTCCAATGAGCATCTACAATGATCAATTCACCATTCTTCTTTAAATGATTAGTTCTTATTGTTTTAATCCCCTCTTTTTCTTTCTCACTCAGACCATTAACTATATTCTGAAACATCTCATGATCTTCTGGTGGCCTAAGATCGAATGTGGTCATACTAACAAACTCTTCCTTGGTATATCCATAAAGCTCCGTTGCCGCATGGTTTACATCAATAATAGTTTCTGATCCTGAATCATCAACAATCATTAAAGGATTGGGATTGTTGTGGAATAAAAACCTGTATCTTTGTTCTCTTTGTTCGATTTCCAATTCAAGTAATTTCTCTTCTGTCACATCCTTTAAGGAACCATATAATTTTATGGTTACATCATTCACTACAAAAGGATCAAAAGTAAGCCTTACATACTTTTCCGTCCCTTTTAATCCATTTATTCGAAGTGGCAAACTTTTGGTTACTTTATTTGCAATACAATCTACTAATGCGTCTCTGATAATTTGGCGGTCGTCTTCATGATAGATGGAAATAAGTTGTTCAGCGTTTTTATCAGTCATATCATCCATCTCGAATATTTCAAATATTTTAGGACTCATTTTTACAACATCCGTTTCAATATGATATTCCCATCCCCCTACACCGGCACTTTTACTTGTTTGTTCAAGAAAGGATTTATTCATCAACAGATCTGATACATCCTGTATTGTTGAAATGACTAAAACTTCATCTTCTGTTTTCTCAACACTGTAGTTAACTAGTATATCTACAAAAGCCCCGTCTTTCTTGACTTCTTTTATTTGAGAAAGCGTTGATTCATCACCATCAATAAGTGTGTTATAAGCTTCTTCTGCTTCCTCTTTACTTTCAATAGGAGTTACTAACGAAAGATTTTTGCCTACTAATTCTCCTTCAGCGTATCCTAAAATATCACAGTATGCATTATTTACTTTTATGATGGTACCATCTTTATCAGAAATTCTAACTCCAATGGGTCCATCGACTATTGCATTTAAAAGTCTATCGCTTTTTCTTTTTTCTCTCCTTTGGGTAAGAGCATCCAATTCTCTTTCAATTGCAGGCAATAGTCTTTGAAGATTATCTTTGAGAACATAATCTTTAGCTCCGGATAATAAGGCATCGATCGCCTGTTCACCCGGAATGGTACCAGAAACAAGGATAACCGGAATATCTTTATCCATTTCGTGGATTTGCTTTACAGCATCAATACCGGAAAAGCCGGGAAGCTTATAATCACAAATACAAATATCATATCTGTATTTATCAGTGAGATCGCCTATCTCCTCGAGGGAAGTTGCGATATCATATTCAATCTCAAAATTAGCTTTTTTGATATGCCGAAATAATAATTCAACATCATTGGGATTGTCCTCAACAAAAAGCACTCTTAAATACTTCATAAATATAACTGCTACTGTATCCGGTAAAATATATTACCGGTAAAAGTATAACATTATTAAATGAAGCTTTTTAATTAAATGTGCTTAATTAAATGAAGTTATCGTGGCTTTACAACTAGATTAATTATCCTCTTTGGAACGAAAATTTCCTTTATTATTTCTGAACTTTTTAAATACTCTTTTATCTTCTCATCCTGTTTTGCCTGAGCTAATACAAATTCTTTATCAACAGCTTTATCTGAAGGGATATTTATCTCACTTCTTACTTTTCCATTGATCTGTATCGGATATAGAATTGAATCTTCTTTCAGATAATCTTCTACAAATTCAGGCCATTCAGCATATGCGATAGAATCATTTTTACCCAATAATTTCCACAATTCCTCACAAACATGAGGTGCAAATGGTGATAATAGGATCACAAAATCCTGCGCTATTGACTTAGGAATAGTGTTCCATTGGTTGGCTTCGTTTGTGAAGATCATTAATGAAGAAATCGCCGTATTAAACCTGAGTGATTCAATATCTTCCGTTACTTTTTTGATAGCTTCATGTAATACTTTCAGCTGATCTTTAGTTGGCTCATCATCATTTATTTTTGAATTTAATTCTCCTGAATCTTCATTGATCAGCAATCTCCAGGCTCGGTTTAAGAACCGGTTTACCCCTTCCACCCCTTTCGTACTCCAAGGTTTAACTTGTTCAAGAGGTCCCATAAACATCTCATACAATCGTAAAGAATCTGCTCCGTATTGAGCAATGATATTGTCCGGGTTAATTACATTCCCCCGACTTTTACTCATCTTATGAGCTCTGGCTTCTACTTTTGCGCCCGTAGATTTCTCAACAAATCCATCGCCTTTTTTCTCAACTTCATCGTCAGAAAGCTTATTTCCATCTTTGGATGTGTATTCCATTTCCCCAAGAATCATTCCCTGATTCACAAGTTTTTGAAACGGCTCTTTTGTAGATAATATCCCACAATCATAAAGCACTTTATGCCAGAAGCGGGCATACAATAAATGAAGAACCGCATGTTCAGCGCCACCTATATAAAGATCCACAGGCATCCAGTATTTCTCGTATTCAGGATCAACCGGTCCTCCATCAAAATCTGGTGAAATATATCGTAAATAATACCAGCAAGAACCTGCCCACTGCGGCATGGTATTGGTTTCGCGAATGGCTTCCTTACCTGTTTCAGGATCGGTAGTTTTTACCCACTCAGTAGCATTTGCCAAAGGAGGCTCGCCATTACCCGTTGGCTCATATTTTTCAACTTCCGGAAGTTGCAGTGGTAATTCATCTTTAGAAATAGCTTTTGCTTCCCCGTCCACATGAATAATTGGAAACGGTTCGCCCCAGTATCGCTGTCTTGAAAACAACCAATCACGAAGTTTATAATTAACCGCTTTCTTGCCTGCTCCTTTTTCTTCCAGAAATCTGATGATCTTTTGCTTGGCTTCTTTGATCTTTAAGCCATTCAGAAAGTCACTGTTTATCGCAGGTCCGTTACCGGTATACGCCTTCCCTTCAAAGCCTTCTTCCGGCTGAACTGTTCTAACTATTTCAAGATCGTATTTCTCAGCGAATTCCCAGTCTCTTTCGTCCTGAGCAGGAACCGCCATTATGGCTCCGGTTCCGTAACTCACCAATACATAATCGGCTATCCAGATGGGAACTTCTTTACCATTTGCCGGATTGATCGCATACGCACCTGTAAAAACTCCGGTCTTTTCTTTGGTTAATTCCTGTCGTTCAAGATCAGACTTTAACTCAACTTCAGCTCTGTATTTTGCAACTGCATCTTTCTGATCATCTGTTGTGATCTCATTTACAAGTCGATGTTCTGGAGCAATAACCATATACGTTGCACCGAAAATTGTATCCGGACGGGTTGTAAATACTCTTAGTTTTTCGTTATGATCTTTGATCTGAAAATCTACTTCTGCCCCGATCGATTTCCCGATCCAGTTTCGCTGCATGTCTTTCAGCGATTCCGGCCAGTCCAGATCTTCAAGATCATTTAAAAGTCGTTCTGCATATTCTGTAATTTTCAGAACCCACTGTCTCATTGGCTTTCTTACAACCGGATAACCACCAACTTCGCTCTTTCCGTCAATTACTTCTTCGTTAGCCAATACGGTTCCCAACTCAGGACACCAATTCACAGCTACTTCATCTTCGTACGCTAAACCCCGTTCAAATAACTTAAGGAAGATCCACTGAGTCCATTTAAAATAATCAGGATCTGTCGTATTGATTTCCCTGTCCCAGTCATAACTGAAGCCAATAGCCTGCAACTGCTCCCGAAATTTATTTACGTTTTTCTCTGTAGTGATTTTTGGATGAGTTCCTGTCTTTACTGCGTACTGTTCTGCAGGTAAACCAAATGCATCCCAACCCATTGGATGAAGCACGTTAAAGCCATTCATTCTTTTATATCTTGCAACGATATCGGTTGCCGTATATCCTTCCGGGTGACCTACATGAAGTCCCGACCCACTAGGATATGGAAACATGTCCAGCACATAAAACTTGGGCTTAGAAGTGTCAGTCGGTGTTTTAAAGGTCTTATTTTCTAGCCAGTACTTTTGCCATTTGGTTTCTATGGCAGATGGGTTGTATGAATGCATTTAGGAATTCAGTAGTAAGTTTCTATTATTACTTAATGTATTTAACTATATTATTTCATCTTAAAATAATGCTTTTTTTATCTAAATGAACGCTAATTATCTACGCAAGGTAGCCTTTCTAAGCTTTGCTTTTCTGGCTTACTCAGTTACTCTATCTGCTCAATCCAATCCTGATTCAGTAGCAACTATTCAGATCAATTCTAACTATGAATTTTTCTATGTTTTAATTGATGATAACCTGGAATCTGCCAAACAGGCACGCTCAGGTGAGTTTTTTGAAATCGAACCCGGTGACAGAGCAATCAGGGTTATACCGGAATTTTCTCCTGAAATTGAAATCAGAGAAAACTTTATTTCAGACTCGGTACATATCTTAAGTATCAACTTTAGAGAAATACTAAAATCTCCCAGCGATCTGTTTTCGAAACTCCTAAGGAATGAAGCTCTTCCATCAGTTAAAAAGAACCTACCCGGTTCAAACAATTTTTACAGATTCGATATACTTAGTGATTCATTATTCAAAGCAAGAGAAAACAGTGTAACAGATAAACACTCTTCTTACTTAAAAGTAAATACGAATGTCGATTCGCTTTATATAAGTATGCTGAATAAGACAAGAACCACTTATAAAATTGCAAACGGCGACTCTGTAAAAATTCAACCCGGTGCTCGCATGATAACGCTTGCTCATATAAAAGCAGGAGAAATACAATACAGGAGACACTTCAAGGACTCAACTACCATTGTAATAGATCATGATTTTGAGCTTTCAGATCCAACTGTGTATACATTAACTGATAATATTGCGACACAACCGGAGTACAAATCGAATTTGATCGTAGTTTCGGATGAAGACTCTGAGATCATAATTAATGGTGAGTATTATGGATTCGGAGCCGCTAAAGTAAATATGAGAACAGGTCCCTACGAAATAAATATACGTAATCAATACACCGGAGAGCATACTCAGACAGGCGTTATCCTTAATAACGAAAATGATAATGCTCTAGTAGTAGATGGATATGCCAAGCCTATGCAAAGTGCTGCAAGATTTCTGAGTGTAATCCCCGGTACAAGTCAGATCTATAAAAGACAGAAAATGAAAGGCTATCTTTTGTCAAGCAGTTTTTTATTATCCGGATATTTTGCTATTCAAAAAAAGCGACAATACAACTCAGAGTTAAATACGTTTAATGATCTCAAAGAGCAGTACAACAATACTAACAATGAACAAGTTGCTCTTGAATTAGGTGATCAGATAGAGCGTCAACAAAGTGTTGTTAAAAAACAAGACAATCAGAGAATTGCTTTATTTAGTTTAACAGCAATTATTTATGCATTTAATATCTATGATGCTTTGTCTTCCAAGCCCGAAGGTGGTTACCGTTCAAATACAGATATTGATTTTTATTTAAATAATGAAGTTGTAGACAACAATCGTTACACCACACTCTCTTTGCGATATGACTTTTAGAATAAGCCTTTTACTAATATTGATAACCGGATTTGTACTTAGTTGCAGTACCGGACCTGAGTTTGAAAGGGATAACTTGAATGATCCAGAGAATGGACAATTTACACCTGATGTCGGAAACCTGGCTTTGTCAATTGACTCCTCGAAGAACGTTACCCTTATCTGGAATGATATATCAGATTTTGAGGATGGCTTTATTATTCAAAAGTCTTATGGAAATAAGGAAAGTTTTTTTGATTTAGATACTCTACCAGCTAACTCATCCAAATATATTGACAGCACAAAAAAATTAGCTGTAGATACCTTTTACAGAGTTCGTTCTTTTTCTGAAAGCTCTGATTCTCTAGGAAGTACTGAAATTGACGAATTAGTCTTAGATCCCTTAGAATCGGTCAGTGCCCCTAACACTCCTGGTAATCAGGTTTCTATCGCTTGGGAAACTAATTCTAGGGGATATGCTGATGCTTTTATGATAGAAAAAAGATTGGGTAGTGGAGATTGGGCAGTTTTAGACACAATTAACAATGAAACACAAAATTACACTTTCAAGGAAAACAGTATCCTTTACAAAGTTGATCTAAGAATCTCAGCATTGTTACTTGATTACCAAGACTCATTTAACAGCATTAAAACTATTGAAACAGGAAACATCAATATAAACTATCCTACAAATCTGACCATTTCATTTATTGATGAAGCAACAGTTTCTTTTTCATGGAAAGATAATTCCAACTTTAATGACACCTTTATTATTTATCAACGAACTGGAGATGATAGAAACATGCACTTAAGTGAATGGGTCGAAATCGATACTCTATTTGCTTCACAGGTAATAAAGATCGACTCGTCTTTTAATGAGTTCCATCAATTTGGAGTTAGAGGCACTACTAATGACCAAATAAGTAGATTTTCCAATCTTCTGACTGAAAACAATCTTAGCTATGCTCCAGAAATTACAAACCTTGAACAGTTATCTGAAACTCAAGTTAGAATCGATTGGAAAGATATTAATGCTCAATATCCTAACGATACCTACTCAACACATTCTTTTCAAGTAGAAGTAAGCATAAATGAAGGACAATTTATTCAAATAGCTAATCTACCCCCTACACAAAAAAGCTATATAGTAAATAATTTAGTTTCTCAAAATAATTACAAATTTAGAATTAAAACTTACAATAGTTCTACTGTTAAAATTATGAACGTTGCTAATCTACTTTCTTTTTCACAGTCCGAAACTTATAATTTCTCTTTTAATGATGTTAAGTATTCTTCTATTAGCAATGATAAAAGATTGATTTTCACAAAAAAATTACATGATTCTAATTTCGAAGTGTATAATATTGGTGAGAGAACTTTAACAAAATATGATACAAAAATTGACAACTCAGATATCGGCTCAGATTTTATTTCTACAAATTTTTTTAGCCCATCACCTGAAAATAATTTAATCGGATTCTCTGATATCTATGGAAATGAAATAACAGGAAGTCGAGAATTAATTTTTTGCGTCATTAATTATGTAACAGAAGAATTGGTACAGAAAACCATTAATTATAATTATTCAGAAAAAGAAATTAACATATTGGATTTTTTATCCGAATCGAAAATTATTTACTATGAAAAAAATTCGATTGCTGATAGCACATATATTTATGAATGGGATTTTAA
>NZ_LXYG01000013.1 GCF_001650905.1 Balneola sp. EhC07 | reverse complement strand
AATGATAATCCGATCTACTATGAAACTTTACCAAAAGAAAAGATTGCTGACTATTTGGGTGAGGGCTTCTCTTTAGATCATGTATTTTTTCTATCCGAGCCCTCCGATAGCTTGGAGATTTATTTTACCAAAGAGGTTATATCTGGATTTTCGAAAAGTATTAAGAACTACAAAAAAATAATTATTACCGAAGAGTTGACAGACGGCCACAAAGTAGTAGAACAGAAAGAAATCCCAGATTTTTTAAAAGATTCATCAATTCCTCCGCCATTTAATTATTCAGGTTTTAATAATGTCTATTTTTTATCCACTCCAATTATTTCTGAAAACAGGGGAATTATTTTTATAGACAGCTATGGCGAAAAAGGATTAGGCATCACCATTAGGTTTTATATAAGAAGAAATAAAAATGCCCCATGGGAAGTTATTGGTACAGGTAGTGTTCATGAAGTGAGTTATTACAATGATTAAGGGGTTGAAGAGATAATGGTTATTGTTCAGCACTCTTATACCATGATTTTAATTGCTTCTGCAAATCTATATGGTTTCCTTTGTTGGAGTAGCATTCACTCCGCTTAAGAAAACGGCATAAGGTACTCCTTCTGACTGCTAAAACTATGAAATTATATTATATACTTATTTTATCAATGCTAGTATCTTTGAGCTGTAAGAATAATGAGACCCTATTCTCAACTTATAACAAAAGTGCTTACAGCTTAACATATGGTGATTTGAACAGCGAAAAAGAACCAAATCAACCCGACAGTGTTACCATTAAAATTGAAATAGAAGATGTAAACTCTGATTCAGCTTATATTTTCTCTCATGTTAAAGTGGGGTGTTGTACTTTCAAAACAGATAAGAAAGTCATTAAAACTAAAGTCCAGAGATCAAATTATCCTATACAAATTATTATTAGATCTGTTGGATATTTTTCAATTGAAACACAACCGATTTTGCTTGACGGTAAAGATGTTTATTTAAAAGCTTACTTGGCAGAGCCAAATTTAAAGATTTCTAATTGTGAAGGCACATTCAAAGATGCACAAATAAGCTGTTGATAATGCTAAAGAGAGTATGCATGCTAACTGCTAAGAAATATTATCTGTTATTTATGTTCACATGCATCCTTTCTTGTGCTTCCTCGGGAAAACAAGATTCAGGAATGGAAGAAATAGGAATTACTAAATTACAAAGCTACGATGATTTTTCGAGCTATATCCAAATAAATACCTTTAGTTATGAATCTAAAGAACAGGAGCTTCCGGCGTACTACAGGATAAATGGTATTCTTTTTCAAAATTTAGATTTTGAAAAATATTTTATTGTTCCAGTTAAAAAAGGTTTATATCAAATCGAAGCCGGTTTTATTGGTAAAGAAGAAGTAGCGTTAAATGCTCTTGAAGTAGGAAAAGGTGATTCTGTATTAGTTAAATTTTACTTAAAAGATGATCCTGAGCCACTGCATGAATAAAGAAGGGCTTTACCAACCCGCTCCGGGAATTAATTGGTTTGGGGGAGTGAAGATCAATTATTTGATTAAGTAAGAAAGTTGTCATTTCGAGTCCTCTGAAAGAGGTGAGAAATCTAAAGATTTAGTACAAATTGGAATCATATGATTTGCTAATTCCTCAAGCAATTGATAATTAATTCACGACCTCAAAAAATGATTAAGTGTAAAAGCTGATATGAAAACTATAGGTTGCACAGAATAATGAAACAAGTGATACAAATATCTTATAAAATTATACTTTTTACACTATTAGCTATTCTACTGAATGTATTGCTGGGTTATGTTTTCGGAGTTTTTTGGGATGTATCATTCGAGGGTGCAGATACTTATTTGTTAAGTTTAAACCCTATTGGCTTTATATCAGGAACCCTACTTATCCATACACTTATGATGGGCTGGGTATACTTGATTGTAATGATATTGTACCATTATCACATAAAAAAACACTTAAAGCTAAAATATGTTTTATACTTCTTGATTGCATTTTCTGCATTTATTGTGATAATTGATTTTGGAGTCAATCATTATACACTCATATCTACTATATATTTTTCTTGTGCAATTATTCTATATATCATAATCAGGAGATTCCAGATTAATCTAATTCTGTTCACCTTATCTTTGTTTCCACTATTTATTTATTGGAGAGCTGATAGTTTTAGTATCAGAACACTACTTATTAATCTCTGTTCCTTGTTTGTTTTGTCGGTGATAATAGCCAAGGTTTATGAAAAGAATATAAATGGTATTAAGACTAATCATCTATCCAAAGACAGCATTTAATAATGCGAGTACAAATTGTAATTAAATCAATAGTATTAATTTTGCTATCCTTCTATTCTTTTTCATTAGAAGGGCAAGACAGAGAACCGCTCTACATCCTTGTTAACTTATCGGATACGATTGTTCTTAATGAAAACTATACTGAAAAAACCATTACAGATAATAAAATTGTGTTCTCAATTGGCCTTGAGACTCTCGGTGTGATAAATCAATTTACTTATGACAAAAAATATGGTCGCAAGGAGAACATTGATGAGGAAAGATTCAGTGAATTGAAAATTTCTTCAATTGATGATTTAAATAAAATATTGGTCGATAAAGCTGCATTCAAAGAACCTCAATCAATATTTGAAGAAGTATATATTATAGAGCAGAAAAATAATAGGTTTACTATTTATGAGGTAATCTGGAAGAAACTTCTTTTTGAGGAATAAGGGGCTTTACCAACCTGCTCCGCGAATTAATTGGTTTGGGGGAGTGAGGTTGAATTATTTAATTAAGTAAGAAAGTTGTCATTTTGGATCCTCTGAAAGAGATATGAGATTTAAAGTTCTATATTAGCAGCATCAAATCAATATTGTAGCAATTAGATAAAATGAATAGCTCCAAAATTATATTCTATTCTTTGATT